>CAZEPI010000004.1:0-315656 GCA_964514115.1 uncultured Pirellulales bacterium
GAGACCTGACCGCCGAGCCCAACCAGCCGCCCGGACAGGCCTCCAATCCCAGCCCGGCCAACGGTGCAACCGGTGTCAGCGTGGAGGCCGATATAAGCTGGACGGCGGGAACCGGTGCAACCAGCCACGATGTCTATTTCGGCACCCATTCGACGCCCGATTCCGGCGAGTTCCAGGGCAACCAGACCGGCACAACCTTCGACCCCGGCACCCTTGCCGCCAGCACAACCTACTACTGGCGAATCGATTCGGTCAATGCCAACGGCACTACGACTGGTGTGGTTTGGAGCTTTACCACCGAGGCAGCACCTCAGCCGCCGGGGCAGGCAAGTAATCCCAATCCGGCAGATTCGGCTACGGGCGTGAGCGTCGATGCCGACCTGAGCTGGACAGCCGGCTCCGATGCCACCAGCCACGACGTCTACTTTGGGACCACTGACCCGCCGCCGTTTGTCCAAAATCAGACTCAGACTACATTCGATCCGGGCACCATGGCAAATGACACTACCTACTACTGGCGGATCGATGAGCTCAACGCCCAAGGCACTACAACTGGTGTCGTCTGGAGCTTCACAACGGCGCCGCCCAGTGTCTGGTTGAACCAGGACGTTGGCGGTCCGGGTCAGGCAGGAAGCGCCTCAGAGTCAGCCGGCCTGTGGACCATCGAAGGCGGCGGATGGGACATCTGGGGCACCGCCGATGCCTTCCACTACGTCTATCAGTCGCTGTCTGGTGACGGTGAGGCGCTCGCCCGTGTCGTCAGTGTTGAGAACACCGATAGCTGGGCAAAGGCGGGCGTGATGATTCGCGAGACCCTCACCGGCGGCTCAAAGCACGCAATAATGGTCGTCACCCCGGGCAACGGCACATCCTTCCAGCGAAGGACTTCCACCGACGGCTCCAGCGACCACACCACACCGGGTGATGGCTTTACAGCGCCTTATTGGGTAAGGCTGGTCAGAAGCGGTGACACCCTTACAGGTTATCGATCCAGTGACGGCAGCGGCTGGAGCGAAGTAGGCTCAGCTACCGTTTCAATGGCGACCGATGTCTATATCGGCTTAGCGGTTACCGCCCACAACGATGGAACACTTTGTACAGCCGAGATAGATAACGTCACGGTCCAGGGTGCCGGTCCGCCGCCGCCGGGGCAGGCTTCTAATCCGAACCCGGCAAACGGTGCGACGGATGTTAGTGTCGAGGCGGATATAAGCTGGACGGCGGGGACAGGTGCGACCAGTCACGATGTCTATTTCGGCACTGATTCGACGCCTGATTCCGGCGAGTTCCAGGGCAATCAGACTGGCACTACATTTGACCCCGGCACAATGGCTAACGATACCACCTACTACTGGAGGATCGACTCAGTCAACGCAGGCGGAACCACAACGGGTGTCGTCTGGAGCTTTACAACCGAACCAGTGGCGCCTCCGGGCCAGGCATCCAATCCGAGCCCTGCCAACGGTGCGGCAAGCGTGAGCATCAATGCCGACCTGAGCTGGACGGCAGGCTCCGGTGCAACCTCGCACGATGTCTATTTCGGGACCGATTCGACGCCGGATTCCGGTGAATTCCAGGGCAACCAGGCAGGCACAACCTTCGACCCCGGCACCCTTGAGTACAGCACGACTTATTACTGGAGAATCGACGAGGTCGGTGCAGGCGGCACTACTACGGGTGTTGTCTGGAGCTTCACCACCGCTCCAGGTGCTGGGACAGGAACGGGCCTGAACGGCGATTACTATGACAACATAGACTTTACGGCCTATGTCCTTACCAGAACCGACGCCACCGTCAACTTCGACTGGGGCAGCGGCTCACCTGACCCATCCATCGGAGCCGATCAGTTCTCTGTAAGATGGACGGGTTTCGTCGAGCCACTCTACTCAGAGACCTACACGTTCTACACAACTTCCGACGACGGAGTACGGCTCTGGGTGGACAGCCAGGCTGTTATCGACAACTGGACCGACCATGGGCCCACCGAAGACAGTGGAACGATTGCACTGACCGCCGGCGTGCAGTACGACATCCAGATGGATTTCTACGAGAATGGCGGCGGTGCAGTCGCGCAACTCGAATGGTCCAGCCCAAGCCAGGCAAGAGAGGTCATTCCACAGAGCCAGCTCTATGAGCCAACTGCACCACCGCCGCCCGGACAGGCGAGCAATCCGAGCCCTGCCAACGGCGCAACAGATCAAAGCATCGACGTATCCCTGAGCTGGACGGCGGGTTCCGGTGCAACCTCGCACGATGTCTATTTCGGCACAGATTCGACGCCCGATTCAGGCGAGTTCATGGGCAACCAGCCCGGCACAAGCTACGACCCCGGCACCCTGTATAACAGCACCACCTACTACTGGCGTATCGACGAAGTAGGTCCCGGCGGTACGACTACCGGTGTTGTCTGGAGCTTTACCACCGAAGCGGCGACCCCGCCTCCGGGACAAGCATCTAATCCCAACCCGGCCAACAGTGCAACGGATGTCAGCGTTACAACCGACCTGAGCTGGACTGCCGGCTCCGATGCCACCAGTCACGATGTCTACTTCGGCACGGCAAGCCCGGGAACCTTCCAGGGCAACCAGACGGGCACAACCTTTGACCCCGGTACGCTGGCCAATGACACCACGTATTACTGGCGTATCGACGAGAAGAACGCCATCGGCACCACGACAGGCGTTGTCTGGAGCTTTGTAACTGGAGAAGCGGCTGGGCCTGTGACACTCAGCTCTGTTGACTTTGAAACCGATTTTGGAGATTGGAGCAATGTCACGGGAGACGATGACGATTGGTACCGAAATCAGGGTAGTACTCCTTCCAGCAGCACCGGCCCGGACCATGACAACACTATCGGTGATGCGACCGGCTGGTACGCATATATGGAGACCTCATCGGGCTATGCTAATACAGCAGGTGATGAGGTTATTCTGGAGAGCTCCAATTATGATGGGACCACCTACGATATAACGCTGAGTTTCTACTACCATATGTATGGCTCAAATATCGGCACCCTCAATGTTGATGTTTATGATGGCTCGTGGCACAACGGCGTCTGGAGCCTCAGCGGCCAGCAGCACAGCTCATCAGGTGCTGCTTATACGCAGGCTATAGTTGACCTCAGTGCTTACTCAGGGACGATTCAGATAAGGATCAGAGCTGTTGCGGCCGGTAGCTACAGAGGTGATATAGCCATTGATGATATCGAGGTTACAGGAACTCCAACTGGGCCGCCACAGCCTCCGGGACAGGCATCTAATCCGAGTCCGGCCAACGGAGCGACAGGTGTAAGCATCAATGCCGACCTTAGCTGGACGGCAGGTTCAGGCGCAACCAGCCACGATGTCTACTTCGGCCAGACCACCTCACCGCCGTTCGTCCAGAACCAGGCCGGTACCACATACGACCCTGGTACGCTCAGCGAGCTCACTACCTACTACTGGAGAATCGACGAGAAGAACGCGGCAGGAACCACTACCGGTGTCGTCTGGAGCTTCACTACCGAATCAGCACCGCCACCACCAACGTTAACGGCTTATTATTGCGACGTTGACCGCATGTCATCTTCGCTGCCGATGACCGTTGGTGGCAACCTGAACTCGAAGACCGAGGCGACAAGTGCTCAGTACGACGCGATTGCAAGCTCTGACAACAGTCGATGGACGACACCAGACCCGGGTTCTCGTGACGAGGTCTTCCTCTGGCTGGAAAACTCCGTCACTGAGGGCAGCATCACCAGTATCGACCTTACCTTTGAAGGATACCTCAGCGGCTCTTCCGCGACCTTCAGTATATGGGCTCGAGACGTGGCTAACGGTGAATGGGATCAGATAGGAACCACTCAGAGCATCCCTACGGGTTCCGATGGAACAATGACTCGAAGCATAACTTCAGACATTGGCAACTATGTATCAGGCGAAACGCTGATCTGGGGTGTTTACGAGAGCACGTCCTCACAAAGTCTGAACATCGACTATGTGAATGTGGTTGTTAACACCGACTAGCCTCAGCCGCTGACAACTTGATACCCACTTAGAAGCTTAAACTTCTCAGGCCCGCGGGAATAAAACCCCGCGGGCCTCCATTTTGATCGCCGCAAATCTCAACCGTACGTCGTCAGCAGAAATGTGGTTGACAACATTAAGAGGGCTATGGCTGGTGGGGTACAAAGATTATATGCATTTTGACGCTCCTGAAGATGACATCAGGCCATAAAGGATGTCTGAACAGCTGTCTTGTTAAGAGTTGTCGGGGTGCAGATAGGCGACATAACGTAAGCTTCTGTAAAATAAACACTTACGGTTGCATGGTAGTTCTGGCGACCGACAAATCCGCCACTCATTTACGGCGTGCTTTTACAAATACTCAGCTCATATACAGTATCTCTAGATACCCATATGATGCCCCCGCTATTAAGACCTGGAGATAACTTCGGGTCTTTTTTTGTGAAAACAAGGTTTGATGTTCATATCGGGCGTTTGGGGGCTCACAAAGGACAGCTTGTGACCTTCGAACAAATAGTGCGAATGCGCGGTTTCTACAGAATTGTTGATTCTCCTAAGGCTCTGAAAGACAGGAACTTATGCATGCTGGCAGAATTCAGCTGTGCGTGGAAAACCGCAGAATCTGGCGTGTTCAGTGCGCGCGCACTGAACTGGAAAACTGGCAAGACCGATCCGAGCCCTCCGGTACCTTTTGTTGGCCCAAGAGATCAGTGTTTTCCGTAGTTGAGCGGCATTCCTTTTCGCTGGGCCAGGATGTAGGCTTCCAGCGCGCGCATTTCCGGAGAGTCGGGCTCGAGTCTCTCGGCGCGCACGGGGTTCTCGATGCACCAGTTGATCATGTCGCGCAGCAGCACCACCCGACCCATCTGAACCTGAAACTTGGGATAGGTTTCCGGATGGGTGTTGCTGGCATCGGGATGGCACATGTCGCATGAGACCGCCACTGTACTGCGCAGGGCATTGGCATCGTGGAAAATGCGCGAACCATCGACCACCATCTTCTCCGTCTCGCGGGCCCAGATCAAGATATCTATCTCGGTGTACTGGCCGTACTGATGTCCTTCGCCCTGCCCGCCCTTGAGCAGGTCTGAATTGTCGGCTGGCGGCTTGACGGCATGCCGCTCCTTCTCCTCGGCTACCCAGCTTTCCGCCCGGTCCGGGTTCTTGCGCTTCCACTGAGCCATGTGAGCGTCCGCAAGGGGCTTTCCGGCGATCTTCCCGGCCGCAATGTCACTTTCCGTGGCACCATCGCTGCATTCCGCAGTGACACTGTAGCTGTAGCTGGTCCACAGGACTGTTACACCGGCTGCACAAATGGCCACCAGAAGGACGATTTGTATTACTGTCTTCATTGCCGTTCTCCTCTATTCATCTCAGTACGCCGGCCGATTCGGCTTCGGCGGCACCGCTTGCTTGCCCCAGCTTGACGTATAGGCCTTCGCCACAGTGATTGGATTTCTGTTCCAGAAGTTGTAGATCTTGTCCACCAGCCCGTCCGGGTGGACACAGACCTCGCCATCGCCGCAGCCGTCCTGGGGATTAAACGGATCGGGCCGCGTCATCTCAATGGTCAGTTCAGGCATCCCCTCGGGTGCGTAGGGCCAGGGCCAGGCCGTGGCCAGCAGACCGTGGAAGTGAATGTTGCCGACGCGGTTGGTCAACATTTGATGAGTGTGCCCATGGATGACGGTCACGTTATTGAACCGTTTGAGCAGAGCCTGTACCTCGTCAGCGTCGTCGGTCCAGAAGTTCCAGTTCTTGTAAAGCTTGTACAGCGGCGAATGCGAAAAGACAACCAAGGGACTATCATCGCCAAGTTTCTGGAGGTCCCTTTTCAGCCACTCGCGTTGCTCGGGGCCAACCGTGAACGGTTTCTGCACGCCGTTGTCAAGGCCCGCCACCGCTTTCATCCGCTCCATCGGCGTCATCTGGCGGGCGGTCCAGAAATCCTCCTCGATAACACTGAGAAGCTTCACGAAATGGACGCCCTTGTGGTCCCACGACTCGGTGGGCTCCCCAAAGAGGGCACGCCATTTCTCGCCCATGTCGAGGTACCAGTCGTGCTCACCGACCATGATCTTAAGCGGCGCCCTGAGGTTTTTGAGGATTTGCGCACCCAGTTCGAGTTCCTTCGGCTGGCCGAGCTGTGCCAGGTCGCCGCCGTAGAAAACAAAGTCAGGCTGCGGGTCCAGGTTATTCACGTCGTCCACTGCCCGCATCAGCGAGCGCACGAAGCGGTCGTTGATGTGCTTCTCGTAGAGGTGGGAGTCGGAGATATAAGCGAAACGGAACGACTTCGCCTCACCCGACGCGGCTGCACCGTACGCCAGGCTGATCGGCTGGAACGAGGTCGGCGGCATCAGACCCTTGGCCGCCACTACCCCGAAGGCTGCTGCCGAGACCTTGAAAAAGGATCGCCGATCAAGCCTTTTCAGGTCGTCGTAGAACCCCAGGCGTTCCTCCCTGTACTTGCTTTCAACGCTTTTTTGTTTCGGTTGCATGGGATGGCTCCTGTCACTGCTTAATCCGGTCCTCGAAGGCCAGTTTCTTTCGGTTGGCCATCTGCTCGTCCCGGAAGGGTCGATTCTTCTGTGCCTTGGCGTGCTGGGCCGCCATCTGCTGACGGTTCTCTTCCGCGAACCTGTCGTCGGTGAGGGCAAACAGGAACGCCACGACCTGATCGATCTCCTGCTCGGTCAGAGCCAGCGGTTCCGTACCGCCGTCAAGAAACAGGTTGGCCTCACCGCCCTTGTTGTAGTGGTCCATCACATCCCACAACGTCTCGAGGGATCCGTCGTGCATATACGGCGGCGTGATGCCGACGTTGAGGAGCATACTGGTGCGAAATGCTCCGATGTCCGAACGGTTCTTTGTAACCATGAATCGCCCCAGTTCACTCATGTCAGTTGCCAGAGCAAGCTCCTCAAGCTTTGCCTCGGAGGGATCCTCCTGGAGCACCTTGAGACCCTTGCGAGCGAGGTCCTCGAAGTCCTGGTGGCGCGCGGAAACGCCGATGTTGTGGAAACGGTTGTCGGTGCCGAGTGGGTTGGAAAGGCTCATGTGATGACAACTGACGCACCGGGCCTTCTCGTTGAACAGACGCCAGCCCTCCTTTGCGTCCGCCGACATCGCCTCCGCGTCTCCCTCAAGAAAACGGTGGAAGGGCGAGTCGAGGAACACCATCGTTCTTTCAAACGCACCGATGGCCCGGCCGATGTCCTCGTAGTTCACAGCACGGCCATAAGCACTCTGAAACATCCGCTCGTATTCAGGGTCTCCGGCAATGGCCTTAGTGGCTGCTTCGCCGTCGGGCATGCCCATCTCGATCGGGTTGATGATCGGCAATCGGGCCTGGTGATCAAGGGTTGGCGCGCGACCGTCGAGGAAGAGCGTCTGCAGCAACGCTGTGTTCATCGTCGTTGGCGCGTTCCGTCGTCCGAGCGTGCCGCCAATCCCCTCAGAGGTTGGACGCTGGTCCGTGAACGCCCGAGTCACGTCGTGGCAGGTCGCGCATGATACCGTGCCATCCTTCGACAGTCGCTTGTCGAAAAACAGTTTCTTGCCGAGGGCCACACGCTGTGCCGTCATCTTGTTATCGGGTGGGATGAACGCCGCCCACACGACAGGATCCGTGCCGGGCGGGGCGGCCTCGACGTTGGCCTCCGACACGAGCCTGTCAAAGCGACCGAGTTGGTAATCCATGGCCGCCGCCCCGTGCTCTGCCTGGGGAATTTCGCTGGACATCTGGCCCGCCGCTCCAGAAACGCAGGTCATGGCAAAGAACAGCAAGAGCACACAGGCTGGGATGGGGATGAGCAGGTGGCTCCAAACGGCCTTGCTCTGCGGCCCCGCCACGTTCTGCCCGAAACCACCTCCGCCGCGCAAGATGATAGAGCGGTAATAATCTGTAAAGGTCTTTTCAATCATAGGAACCTCCTTGGCCGATTTGTGTCTATTGTGGCCTCATGATGAAGTCCTCGTCTTTCTGTTGATGTGGCTTAGCGTTGCCCACGCTATCGCTTGGCCGCTTGTCACGTGCCGCATTGCTGGCACAACCGCTAAAGCTTCCGCACCATGCGTATCCTCATAACCGCCCAAACGGCTGCAGATTGACTGCCGCGGCAGTGCGACCAACTCATCCTGGACGCTCTGGCGGGTGCAACTGTCTCCCGCCTGACTTCGGCACCCTTCGTCAACACCGCAGCTTCATCCAGCTGACGACAGCCCAGCGCACCGGCGTCACTCGTAGCTTCTAAACCATGACACTCTCGTTTAATGTGCGACTGGATTTGACTCTCAACTGACGTCTCTCAGATAACCTTTCCCAACTCCAGCACCGGACGATCTTACGATGATTATAGAGCGCCCCCTTTACCAAGCACAAGAGAAAGGTGCTCGAAATCAATGGCATACCAGATAATGTTCGCATTTCCGTCCAAGCTCGAGGGGCCCGCCTGGCCGGATACGCTTCATGAGAGGTTCCAAGACGTGCTCTGTCAATCGAAACGAGATGCACTCCAGTACAAATAGTAGTGATGTCTGCTAAGGCTCCTTAACAGCCTGAAATCGGGGGGCCGCAAGCGGATATATAATCTGTGCGACCCCTGAGCACATGTTTCCAGCATGCTATGCTCACGGCGACGGACTGTCGGACCACCAATCCAAAGTGCCACTTGTAAGCCCCTGTCAATAAAGGACATGCAATGCGGTTTTGGGCCTCTCACGAGACTTGCAACTGGTTACCAAGTCAGTGACAAGTGAAGCCCCAACAGGTTTACCACTGGCGACTGACACCAAAAATGACACCGCTCACGGTAGCGGACCCTGCCCCCTCACGTGCGCCTCAGCAAAACGTCCTTCCATCCATCCACGCCTTGCCTATCTCAACTGTGCTTTATGAGTGCTCAACGAGTCTTAAACTACGCGCGTTTCAGTTGCAGGCCGTCTTGCCCATCTTAACGCCCAACAATGTCCCAGTGACAGAATGTGTCGTCCGTGAAATCTTACCTAAATTAACATCCTCGCCATATCGGCAATGCTGTGCGTTGGGTCGAATCTCTGTTTTTCAGAAATATTTGGTGATGCGTTGCTCAAGCGTCCGTAGCTTTCTTGCCTTTCGCGTTAGTCTACCCCCATACGTCCACCGCTTGGTCCGGCCAGAGAGGTCTTCAATCTGCCTGTCGAGCTTTAGTAGATAGCCGATGCCACCTGGGCGCGCCAGACGAGGCTCGTTTCGACTTTCGTAAGACAGGTTAAGACAGTCCCGGCAGCCAAAGTACCTTGCTCCCGGTGCAATATACAGCTTTGCCACCCTTCGGCCGCAAGGTATATCATTCGTGACCAGCGGACAAATGAACCAGTATCGCACACCAGCCAGGTGACAGGGCGTTGTCGTCATCTGTATCTGGTAGTCATAGTCGGTCTTTTCGCCTTGCCTGTCGGTTATCGTGTACTTAACCCTGGCGCAGGGTTCGTCAATCACATTGACATATATGCCAATCGAGTTCTTGTGCCCCGACGACTGGCGTGTCCAGGTCAGTGTGCTTGAACAGCACCCGTTGAGAAGGCCGAACTCCTTCAATTTGAATACGCTCAACTCGGTACAGTCCTCTACAACGCCCTTTTTGTCCCAGTAGTATCTACCCATGCTCCGCCATGTTTTTGCCGAAATCATCAAGGATTCTATTCGTTTCCTACATGCTTTGGGTCACTTGTTTTTTCGATTCGCTGGTTCACTGTGCCCACAATCGCCTGCCCACCCTTGCTGACACTGACGTGTTCGACCACCATCTTCTGCGGACCGGCACTGCGATACTTCTTCAAGGCTCCCATCTGAACGGCGTATGTTCGCATCAGCTTTGAAGCGGCATTCAAGTAATCCCGCATTTGATTTACCCATCGCGATCGGACGGACTGACGCAGACACTGCATCGCCATGTTCTGTACGCCAACCATCTGAACAGCCAGCATCCCCTCTATTTCGTCCCGAGGCCCTATTCCAGCTAAGAGCGCCACTGCCCGGTTTGCAGCAACCGCAGCTTGCTCATAGTCTGCTTCCCCAGTTGACGCCACATCCCCAAAAGTCTGAAGCACCTGATTGAGCAAGCGCGTCTGTAGGTCGGCATCGATTGTGCCGAAGGCCTCAGACATCTTTACCGCGACCATGGGATCATCAATGTCGATGGGCGTTATTCCCAACTCACCTGACTCACTCTGCCAGCTCTTGAATTTGATAGGGGGTGTCTTGCGGCGCTCTTGGTAGTTGGCCATACGCTCCTTTTCCTGCTCTGTAAGTTCCCGCTTCGCGAGTTCCTTGGAGTGCTTAGCCCTGCGCGTGGCCTTTTTCTTTGTCATTTGATTGGCCTCCAGGTGACTGTGTTTCAACTAGTGCTTTGATCGCGGCTCTGATGTGTTCTGGAAGGTCTGGCCAAGCGCAGACTACCCCAGCCAGATCAGGTGGCATCGTGGGATTGTCTTTGTAAGCTGGTTTGTAAGCGCTCGACCGCTGGTGCTGTAACTCTTTTTTGGGGTTGGAGTTAGAAGAAGTGGTCAGCGGACTTCGAATCCGAAGGTTGCAGGTTCGAGTCCTGCCGGGCGCGGTCAACTCATACTGCGTCCGGCGTCATTGCGGCGAAGTACCAAAATGCGCAAGAACCTTCAGTACGTCTTGGGCGGGGTTTGGATAAGAAAAGCGGGGGCAAGAGGAGGAGCGAGAGAGGTCTGCCCCCGCGTAGGTTTTGCAAGGTCTTTTGATTAGACTACGAGCCGGCGTGGCCGGGTGTTCGCAGGAAAGGGGGGGGTAAACCGCAGGGCCGATGATTGAGTGCAGAATTACGGGTTGGGATGGCTGCTGCGGTTTAGTCTTTGGATGCAGCAGCCATCTTCTCGATGGTTTCGCGGGCCTTACGGAGGATGACGAGGTTTTTCTCGGTATCATCTTCGGAGAGTATCTGGTCATAGAGTGCCTTTGCTTCGGCTTCTCTTGCCATCAGGCCAAGCGCGGCGGCCATGTTGGCGCGGTATCTTGTTTTTGTGGGGACGATGCCGGAGGCCTTGGAGAACAAATCCAGCGCCCTTTGATAATTTCCGCGGACAATCCAGCACATACCGAGGTTGTTTAGCAGGACGGGGTCTCTGGGTTGCATCTCGAGCGCGGCAGAGAGGACCTGTATGGCCTGGTTGACTCGGCCCTGGCGCATGAGCAGCTCGGCGAGTGCGTTGTAGGCGGGGATGAATTCAGGGTAATCGGCAATGCTTTTGTTAAGGACGAACTGACACTCGGCGTCTCTTTGCTGGACGGCGAGGACCTCGGCAACGGCGTAGAGAGTGTGCGCGGAAGGCGGCTTGTCACCGGTCTTTTCAAAGTCGGTCTGGGTGGCGTGTTCGGCGGTGTAGGGTCTTTCGGGTGCTTTCGCGCTGTGTTGACAGCCAGCCAAAGAGAGAAGTAGCGGCAGCGCGCAGGCGAAGACGCAGGCCGGGATTAAGAGAGGCCGTTGCAACGACAATTTGTTCATCTTCCGGCTCTCGACATGCCTACGCCTCTAGTAGCGGAAGTGGCTGTGCCGTAGCTTTGCTCCTCAGCGGCTTCTTCGAGTATGCTGATGACTGTTTCGGAGCTCATACCGGCACCGCCGGGCATAGCATCTTCGACCTTTATCCGGTTAGTGTCCACGCCGACCTGCGCGAGCTGGTCGAGGACGTTTGCGACGCGGGATTCATAAAGCTCGAGGCAGATACTGTCTTTTCTCACATTCAACCGGCCCGGGTTTTCGGCAAGGTGTTTTGCGAGGACGGCGAGGTCCCGCCGGCCCAGCTCGTTGAGCTCAGCGCTGTTATTAACAAAATGATAGGGGTATAAGGTTTGCTGCGAGATAATCGCGTTTTGAATGGCCATGTCGTTGTAGGTGCTGACCAGCTCACTGTTGATGAGGTGCTCGTCGAGGGGCGGCTGGACAGCGGTTTGCGATTCCTCACAGGCGATTGCAGCAAAGAGCATGCAACAAAGGATGAGTGTTAGCAGGACATTTACTTTCATCGATAGTCTCCTTAAGCAATTTGAGTTAAACACCAGAGGTCAGTGCTATTCCCATACTGATAACTGCGGGGCCGACCACTGTAATTAGAACCGCGGGGAAAATAAAGAGAATCATAGGAATCAAGAGCCGGACAGCCATTTTTTCAGCACTTTCCTGAGCAGAGTAGCTTCGCTCTTCCCGCATACTTTGTGCGAAAATGCGGAGGGTGTCGGCGATGCTGGTTCCGAATCTGTCGGTTTGAATAAGTATTGCAGCAAGCGACGACAAGTCATCTACGCCTGTACGTTTTGACATGTGTCGCATGGCTTCGACTCGGCTCATTCCGAGGTGCATTTCGAAGTTAGCAAGTGCCATAGCATTTGCGAGGACGGGGCTTACGTTTTGGATTTCATCGGCGACGATATTCCACGCCATGTCGAGGCCCAGTCCGGAGGAGACACATATCTCGAGCAGGTCGATTGCCTCGGGGAGATTGCGGCGGATTTCGTCACGGCGCTTCCTCAACTGACTGAGCACAACAAGGTTGGGCAAAAAGAAGAGTATGGCGGCGGTCAGGAGGACGAGAGTGATTTTGGTTGAGGGGGGCATTTTGACGGCGGTAAGCAATGCAGCACTTGCGACCAGGCCGATGAGGAAGAGAGCGAATTTTACTCCGGTGTAAATGGCGGTCGCGGTCGTGTTGTAGTAGCCGGCTCTGACGAGTTGCTCCCAAAGATTTGTGCTGGGATTGCCGTGGGAAGCGACGTTACCAACCTTTTCAAGGAACTGAAGGATTTGGGCTTTTCTGTCGTCGGTGTCGGCTTCCTGGTCGCCGGGGACGATTCCTCTGCGGAGGCGGTCTTCAAGCCGGTCTTCGATGACCTTTCTTTTTTCGGTGCGTGAGATGATGATGGAAGCACCGATTGCCACAACGGCTAAGAAAGTAAGCACAGGTATCAGTATTTCGTAGCCCGTGAAGTTCATATTTTCGCTTCCTGCCAAAACGTGACGTCGATACCGTAATTCAGTAACGAATAACAGACATTCTGTTCATCAACCAGGAGCCGAGGACGACACTTAATATCATAACTGCGATGAGGATTCGGCCGGTGTGGGTATCGTAAAGCGGCTGCATATACTGCGGATTCAAGATATGCAGCCCTAAAAAGGCGACTATTGGAACAGCAATAAGGATTTTCTTACTGAACTGCGTCTGAGCGGTAATGACGCGTACGCGTCTGTTAAGGCGAACACGTGCTCTTATGATGGCGGAGAGACTATCCATGAGGTCGGCGAGGTTGCCGCCTGTCTGGGACTGGATAACAACGGCGGTTCCGAAGAGTTTGAGTTCGGCATTTGGAGTTCTTTTTGCGACTTTGTGAATGGAGTCGCTGAGTTCGAGGCCGAGTTCCTGCTCTCTGCATATGCGGTAGAAGATGCCGCCGAGCGGGTCGCCGATTTCTTCGGAGACCAGTTGCAGGGCTCCGACGAGCGGGTGTCCGGCACGGAGGGCGCGGGCGGCAATTGCGAGGGCGTCGAGCAGTTGTCTCTCGAAAAGCTCCTGTCGTGCGGTAAAGCGTTTTCGGATGTAGGTATAGAAGAGCATCATGACGGCAAGAGCGACGGCTATGCCTATTACTATATCTTCGAGGAGGATGTAGGCGGCGACAAATCCGAGCATGGTAACACCAAGCATTCCGCCGAAGACAACGAGGAGGGGTGCCTGCCAGCCGAGTTCTCTCCCAAGCTCCTCAAGCCGCTCGGCGATGGTGGGCTTTTCGAGCTTTGTTTTGGGCAGTGCTTCCTGCTGAAGGTCGCGCCAGAGGCGAAGTGTCTTGGACTCATCGCTTTCTTTTTGAGCAAGGCCAAGGCGTTTCTGGAGTGTGCCTATGCGAGAGAGGTATCGCATCAGCCAGACGACGACACAGATACACCAGACGGACAAGATAAGGCCGAAGACGGTTACGACGATAAGGAGGTTTAGGACTTCGCCGGAACTCATAAGGTCTATATATCTCCCATATTAGAGCCGCGATACGTGCCTGTCAGCTTAGCACAGACAAGCCGAAGCTCGTCGGTATCAGTTTTCAGCGGTCAAGCTTCCTCAGCAACCTGGTCTTCCGCCTCAGCAGGCGAGTAATTAGCAAGCACTCTACGCATAAACATATTCTGGGGCAGCTCTGCGCCCCTTGCTTTGAGCCGGTCAAGTAATTGTGGACAGACACCACAGGCCTCAAAGTGCCCGCTTGCATTTGCGTTCTCATCGACACCGGTTTGTTTGAAGGCAAAGATATCATGGAGACAAATGGTTTCACTTTCCATACCGGTGATTTCGACGATTTTGACAACTTTTCTGCCTCCGCCGGCAAGACGTTCAATGTGGACAAGGATATCAAGGGCGGAACTCATTTGTTCTCTGATAGCGCGTATGGGATAGTTTATACCTGCCATAGTGACCATATTCTCGAGTCGTCGGAGTGCGTCCCTGGGGTTATTAGCATGTACGGTGGTCATAGAGCCCTCGTGGCCTGTGTTCATGGCCTGGAGCATATCGAGTGTTTCACCGCCTCGCACCTCACCGATGATAATTCGGTCGGGCCTCATACGGAGCGAGTTTCGCAGCAGGTCGCGCTGCGTGATGGTGCCCTTGCCTTCGATGTTGGGTGGGCGAGTTTCGAGGCGGACGACGTGGTCTCGCTGTAGTTGGAGTTCGGCGGCATCCTCAATTGTAAGAACTCGCTCACCCTGGGGGATCCATTTGGAGAGGGCATTGAGAAGGGTGGTTTTTCCTGTCCCTGTTCCGCCGGATATGAGGGTATTCATTTTACATTGAACGCATGCCTCGAGGAAGCAGGCCATATCTTCGGTGATGGAATTCAGCTCGAGGAGTCGCGGCATATCGATTGGATTTACGCCGAAACGTCTGATACTCAGGGCGGGTCCGTCGAGTGCCAAAGGCGGGATGATTGCGTTGACGCGCGAGCCGTCGGGCAGACGGGCGTCGAGCATCGGGCTGCTGTCGTCTATTCTTCTGCCGACGTTCTGTCCGATTCGGCGTATAACGCGGATGAGATGGTCATTATCGATAAAGGAGGTGTCGGTGAGTTCGAGCTGCCCGAATCGCTCGATGTAAATCTGATGGGGTCCGTTAACAAGGATGTCGCTGACGGCGGGGTCGCGGAGGAACGGCTCGAGGGGTCCAAACCCAAAGATTTCGTCCATAACCTCATGCAGCAGATGCTTTTTTTCGGGTCCGGAGAGCGGATACTGCTGCTCGGCAAGCAGCACGTCGATTTTCCGTGAGCATTCCTCGTAGAGTTTCTCCATAGGAATTCGGCGGGCTTCGTTGAGGTCAAGAAGCTCGAGAAGGCGCTGGTGAACGTTAATCTTTATTTTTTGCAGGACCTGGTCGTCACCCCGGTCTGGCTTTTTCTTCTGGTTGTTCGGTTTCATCGGTCTTCCTTCGCTTTCTTGCCGTTGCTATTGCTTATTTGTTCCTCTATATGCGCGGCGAATTTCTGGAAGTCGCGTCGCAAGCCGGACCATGGGGCGACGTCGGCGAGGGGTTTGCCCTGATTAATGGAGCTGGTTGTTTTTCGCCAGTCGCTCCGGACACTGCAAATGTCATCAACTCCGAGGGATTTTTTGACGTCTTCAATCCTCATCAGCAGGCCGCGTCTTTGGAACCGGTTGGCCATCGGGATGATTTTCTTAGGTGGCATTCCGGCTTTGACCAGGGACGCCATCATCGAGCGGGCGTATCTGACGTCTTTGACGGTGACCTGAAAGACGACGACGACAAGTTCGCTTAATCTGGCCAGCTCCAGCCGAACTTTCTCCTCCAATCTTGGGGCGTCGATGACCGTGTAGCGGTAGTTTTCTCTGCAGGCATTGACGGCATCGACAAGCCTGCCGGAGTCAAGGGCGAGAGTTTTGGAGGAGTTTTGGGTATCATGTATGGCCAGGACGTGGAAATTTTTCATATATCTCTGCGAGCTTGACTCGATAAGCTCTTTGTCGATGGGGCCTTTATATGCAAGCACGTCCTGTATGCCGTACTCGCCGGTGATTCCGAGATAAGTAGCCAGTGTACCGTAGTAGTTGTCGAGGTCGATCATCAGAACGGTCTCTGAGGAGGCCATTCGCAGTTCATTGGCAAGATTAACAGCGACGGTGGTAGCACCACAGCCGCCCCCCGTGGAGTAGACAGCAATAATAGAGCCGGTCTTTTTGGGCTTCTCGCCCCCTTTGGGCATTAGCTGTCTTATGACCGGGACAAGCTCGGTATCGATGGTTTTTTTGCGGAGGAAGTGCCTTGCTCCTGCGTGCATTGCTCTGAGGATGAGTTCCTGATTTCGGCTGCTGCTGAGGACGACGATTTTCTTTTCAGGGAATCTGTTTGCAATCGGCTCGAGTTTGGAAAGGATAGCCGGCGGCGCGGGGTCTATATCGACGAGCAGGACAGCAGGTTGGCCGTCGGACAAGTGGGCGTTGAGGTCGGAGATGCCCTGCCGGGTATCAGCGAGCATCATTCCGGGGGTCTGCTCAACGACACCATTTACCGCCTTGACGGTCTTGTCGTCCTGTGTTACGAGGAGAATATTATATCGTGCTGTCACTTGCGGTCCTCTGCGAAAGAAATTTTCAATCTATTCAGTAATCGACAATCAGATTTTGGGTCGGCTCTCAGCCAATGGCCTCATCCGGCTGAGCCACTTCCATTTCGGTGGTTTCGATCGATGAGGGGGCGGCCTGCTGCTGATAAGAGTCCCAGGCACCGGGTCCCATAAGCTCATCGAGCCCTATTTCCTTTAACCACTCGGCATTTCGCTGGTCGATTTTCGCCGGCTCTTTTCCCTGTATGCCGCCTTCGAGGTAAAGCTGCCAATCGTCGGGCCGGACGTGGAGGAAGCCGGGCAGCGGAGGCATCTGAGCAAGAGAGAGCGGCTCAACAAGCGAAGCGGTGACGAGGACAACCATCTCGGTTTCTCTTTCCTGGTATCTTGTGGAGCGAAACAGGGCGCCGAGCACGGGCACGTCACCGAGACCGGGGACGCGTGAGTTGGTGGCGTCGATGTTGTGTTTGATGAGACCTGCCATCGCGAAGGTCTGTCCGCTCTTCAATTCGAGTGTCGTTTCGGCTTTTCTGGTGGTCAGAGCGGGAACCTCAAAAGTTTCGATTGTAACAGCGCCCACATCAGTGAGGTCACTGACTTCCGGGGAAACGTGCAGGCGAATGGTGCCGTCGCCGAGGACGGTGGGCTTGAATCGCAGGCGGACGCCGTATTCCCGGTATTCAATACTGATGGAGGTACCGCCGCCGGCACCACCGCCGGTGCCCTGGACGACGGGTATGGGGTATTCACCGCCGGCAAGGAAACTTGCCTCCTCGCCGCTCAGGGCGACCAGTGTGGGATTGGCAAGGATTCTCATATACTGGTTTTCGACAAGGGCATGCAGGAAAAACTCCATATTGCTTTTAGGAAAGCCGGCAAGGACGGTCACCGCCGAAGAAGGAGTTACATCTGCGGGGAAGATATAGCTTTCAGCACCTGCGACACCTTCTGCCGCCGGTCCGATGGCGATGGTGGGGTTGCTTGCTCCGCCGCTGGCGGTCCCGGTTCTGCTGGCACCAAAGAAACGCTCATCGGCGATGAAGGCGTTTATACCGAGGGCGCGGAGTCCGGTTCTGCTGACCTCGGCGATGCGAACCTGCAATTGGACCTGCTGGACCCCGGCCAGAGAAGTCATATTAAGATACTGGACGCCGGACTTTGTCATATAGTCGTCAAGCTGTTTTGCCTGTTCGGCGGTTCGGAGCAGTCCTTTGACGACGAGCGATTCATCGGCCTCGCTGACCAGCAGTTGAGAATGCGGGAATAGTTCATTGAGCCGTTGCTGGAAGTGCTCGGCGTCAAAGACGACTTTTACCTTCCACTGTCGGACCTCTGTTTCGTCCTGGCTCCAGACGATGAGGTCGGTGGAGCCGACATCCAAGCCCTGGAGCAGGACCTGTGTTGATGTCAGGACTTGGACGTTTGCAATCGCGGGGTCGGTCACGGCGACACGTACCGTGGGCCAGGGCGTATTTACGACGGTGGACTGTCCGACGATGACGGTTTGCGTTCCGGCCCCGTTAGCTCCGTTGGAGCCGGCGGCAAGGGCATCAGAGGCGAGCAGGGCGCAAGCGCCGACCAGAGCAAGGAACAGTACGAAAGATTTTTTGAGGGGAGTGTTTTTGTTTGCTTTGCGCTTGGCGTGCATAATAGCGTCCTTCCTTAAAATAATGAATTAGTTTTCATCAGCAAGCGAGCCGCTGCTACTCGGCAGGAGCCGGCTCCTGCGTGACATCGACCTCGGCCTCTTCGACCTTGCTTCCCCGAATAACGGTAACAAGCCATCCTGGCGGTGATTGCGAACCCTGGAAGACGGCATCGAGCATCCGCATCTGACTATCAGCAGAATAGGCCGGCGATGGCAATGCGAAGGGGTGGTTTGGGTCGTTGGCGTCGGCGGCTATGAGCCGTGCAAGGTCATTGGCGTCGAGCAGTCCTCTGTCTCTGTCGTATGCGGCAGCGAGGACGGCAGGCGTGAGAGTAGTACCGAGTTTTGCCAACCTTCCCTCACTAAGTATGGTTGCATCGAGATCGACGGGATATCTGTCGAGGGGATTTCGCAAGGCCAATGATACGCTTCCGTGCCTGAGGGCCAACTGGAGTGCCTCTGCCTGTCTGGAATCGACCATAAGAGTAACGGTGAGGTTTCGGCCGCTTGAGCGGCCGGCCTGGGTGGCCTTTTCGGCAGCGCCCCTTTCAGAGACGACGGTTTCACCTTCGACGCCAAGGACCTGTATGCCGTGGAGCAGCGTGGTGGAGATGGCCTGTCCTCTTGCTCGCTCTGAGGAGGGCAGCCGGAAAGAGGCCAAGACATCGACGACACAGCCGGGATACAACAGGCCTCCACTAATGGCTTGTCGCGACAAGCTGACGCTTACAGCCCTCATACCATAAGGCAGAGCGGCGGCGAGCTGGGCCTCGGTGCCCTTTGTGACAAAGGACGACTCAGTGAGGACCTGGCCGGCCACTACCGGCACAGCTAAGACTCTGCCTATCGCCTGGATGGGACTGGTCAGGTAGCCCTCGGGCAGCTTATCCCTCGGTGATTTGTCGCTCTCGATATGTCTGGAGCTGACGACGGACATAGCGGGCAGAGACGCCTTAGCAAGGACAACTTCATCTGCAGCGCCTCTTCTGCCGCCGGCCCGCAGCGCCCCTACGAGCAGTGAGGCACAAAAGGCCGCTAACATACCGAGAAACACGAGTGTAACAATTGTCCACTTCATAAACATGCCCCCGCTAATGCAGATTTTGGGTTCTTAGTTTTGAGTTTCCTTCTATTGACAAGATCACAAGACGTCATTTCGAGCGGAGCCCCGACTTGTCGGGACGGAGTCGAGAAATCTATTAGAAAAACAGATTTCTCCACTGCGTTCGCTTCGCTCACTACGGTCGAAATGACAACCTTTCAACAGAGCGTCTTGATTTCTTAGTTTTGAGTTTTGAGCCAATGCTTTTCTTACGGACCTTCTTTAGCCCGGACCTTCTTTGGCCATTGTGACCGAAGCCCCGAGCTGTGGGGGCAACGGCAGCAATGCGTATTTGATAACGGCGATATCTTCGGTGTTTACGGTCATTGTCACCTTTATAGGTTCTCCGGGTTCCGGGAAGCCCACATCGTCGGGAGTAATTGTGAGTGCGTATGCCGTTATGTTTGCCTGGCTCATCAAATTAGCTATTGCAGTTTCGACCTCTGTCGTAGTGGTGTTGGGCAGGACAGCCAACCTGGCGCCGTGGCGGGCGGCGTTTGTGATTTGCTGTGCCTTTAAGAAGAGCCAGCCGTATTCAATGACGCCGAAGGTGATGAGCAGCAGCAGCGGAAAGACAATAGCGGCCTCGACCGTCAGCATGCCCTTATAACGTTTCATTTTTTCCCACCCCAAAATAAGAGACAATAAATGGCTGCAGCGCACACACCTATAAGAATAGCAACGCCGTAGGGCATAGTCAACTGCCCGCTGTGAGAAAATTCAGCGGCGGCCGGCCTGGGCTTAAGCAGCTCTTTGAGCCGGCCGGAAAACAGAAAAATTACAAAGGTGTAGATTTTGACAAATATGCCCGTAAGCGTCGCTCTGAGGCATTTTTTCAACAGCGCCGTTGCCAGACCGAGCACGACAGCGGCCAGCGAGACGGCAAGCAGGACCACAATGCCCTGCTCGAAGCCCAGCCAGAAACCAATTGCTGCCATAAGTTTGGCGTCGCCGGCCCCGCCGCCTGCAAAGATGAACAGGATAATGTATGGCAGCGCAAGCAGGACACCCGCCCCCATTGCATCAGCGAGACCGGCGATGCCGTTATGCCAGGTTGCAAAAAGCATCCCGGTTAGGGCGAGCGGAAAGGTCAGGATGTTCGGTATTCGCCTTGCGCGCAAGTCATAACCAGCCGCGATTAGTGACGCGGCTATTACGATGCCCCACCGGAACAAAGGAACCGTATCGTTCATCCCTGAAGCCGAACTTTAGGAACTTCACTACTACGTGCCGGGTTTGACGGTAGCGTCCCGCAGGTCCCCGAATCTGGCCTCAACGTTGGTTCCCAACTCTTTAATGACGAGGACCAGACCGGCGACGATGAGTGCTGCGATGACCGCCCACTCAACCGTCTCCAGACCTCTTTCGTCTCTGATGAATCTCTTCAGATAATTCATTGTGTTCTCCCTTACGATTAGCTTTTCCGAAAAACAACGTTTATTTTCGTGCTCGCCCGGCTCAAGGAGAGCCGACAAGCAACCAGCCCACAGGCAGTAATCATTTTTCACATTTGTCCCTCACAACACGTTTACGACGATGCAACTCACGGCTGCCATAGGGCACTAATTCACCAGCATCGTACGTACCACTAATCCCTCCATGGAATTGACAGATTAGTTGTACAACATCTACAGGGTCAAAGTCAAGGGAAAAGAAAAAAAATTTACATCCGTACATGACGTCTAAAGTCCTATAACACAGGCGTTTAGGTATTTGGCTCAGTATAGAGCGACGGGTGGGGGAGTGTCAATGGCCATACAAAGAAAAAAAGCTTGATTTTTTGTGCCGATTACGCCAAGATAGTCCTTGCAGGCCGTGAAAAAAAACGGGCCTTGCCCAATATGGGAGGTTAGCCAATGAGAACCTTTAAGGTGTCCAAAACAAAAGCGGCGGAAAATATAGTGGACGCAGACAATCGCGGAGGGATTCGTGCCGCGGCGAAACGCAGGTGCAAGGGAATAGCGCTGGTCTGGACGGCGATTCTGCTGACGTTGATTATATTACTGATAGGCCTTGCGCTCGATACGGGCAAGGTGCTTTTGGTGGCCCATCAGCTTCAAAATGCCGCGGACGCAGCGGCTCTGGCGGGAGCGCAGATAGTAAAAATGAATCCCGTCGGGGCGCGCACCTGGGCACAAGATATCGGCGGGCTGAACTATGCTCATGGCGAGACGGTTAATCTTGACCTCAATTTGGACAATGACCCCGATGGGGACATTGTAATAGGCAGGTACTATCCACAGACGAGATTCTTCGAGCCGCGGCTGGATGCCGCCAATGCGGTCAAGGTCGTAGCCAGGCGGACGACGGGCTCTTTGAATGACCCTGTCCCTCTGACATTCGGGCCGATTGCAAACGTGCAGACATCGAACGTGGCGAGATACGCGATTGCAATGGCCTCCGGCGGAACGGGCGCAGGATTGATAGCATTGGGCTGCGGCGACCCTATGGACCCCAACAGCGCAATCGGGACCGGACTGAGGATACAAGGCGCAAGCGTGATTGATGTCAGCGGCGGCGAGGAAGAAGGTGAGATTCAGGTCAATTGCAGCAGTTGTGACCATCCGAAGCCGGCCGTCAGCGGTGGAGGAAATGCGGACATAGAGGCACTCCAGATAAACGTTGTGGGATGCTATGGCGGTCCAGAGGTTGATGTACCGATTGTTGAGGACGCCAAGTATATGGACGACCCTCTTGGATGTTATGCGGATTACGACTGTCTGATGCCCCCGCCTTCTTACGATGAAACCAACGATTTATCGCCGGCACCGGGTGCGTACTGGACACCCGACCCATGTTTAACTCTAAATGTGTTAACGCCGGGATACTATTCCGGCGGAATCAGGGTGACAACTTCAACCGCTAACGTCCGCTTTGAACCGGGGATTTATGTGGTGGACGGTGAAATAGAGGACAACATCAACGCAACAGGCGGCCTTAAGCTCAAAGGGGGAACTATCGACGCAAGTGACGGGGTGATGTTTTATATTCTGGGGGGAAGCCTTGATATCGGTGGTGGTGCGCAGCTTAATATGACTGAGCTTGTTCCGTGGGACGGTGATTCGACAATCCTGCCCTACGAAGGGATGTTAATCTATCAGGACCCGTATAATATTACCCCGGCGCGGATTATAGGAACCAGCGATTTGCTGCTCGTGGGTACTTTATACTTCCCCTTCAATTTCGTAGAGGTAGGCGGCGATGGCTATTCCGTAGGGACCCAGTTAATCGCGGAATCGATTTGGGTTCACAGCAGCGGTGAGGGCGTGGTTATAAACTGGGACGGACGATACCGCGCGCCGGGGAACAAGTCTTACTTGGTGCGATAGCGGCCCCGCCCCAATTTCGGTCTGTGAGTCGTCAGGGCTCGCGTAAGACCCGAACAGCACAGGTGGGCCGCTTTTGGCGCACCAATTGGGACCCGAAATTGGGGCGGGGCAGGTCCTATAAGTGAGGAATTTGGGTTTGACGCTTGCAGCAGCGGGCCGGTTGCAGTAAACCTATCCGAAGAAATTGCCGAAAGAAAAATAGACACCGGGATATTAGCAACCGGGCAATTGTAGCTTACACTTGAATGGGGGCGTTTTAGGGGGTGAACGCAAGCAAGGGCCTTTGGGTGCAACCCGGGACAGGTGCTGCAAGACGGCTATAGAAGAACGCAAGCACGATACTGCGTGAGCCGCCGGGATTGACCGAAGGCAAGTGATATCGGCTTTTTTCTTGGGGGCGCTGTTATGGGAATCCGGAGTTTATCGGAAAGTGCTGTTGTTGTGGACCTTCCCTGCGAGCCGGAATTGAATGATGTGCTGAAGGATACGACCGAGGTCGTGCGCCAGCGAGGCAACTGCGACATAGTGCTGGACTTTTCGCAGGTGGACATCATCACCTCTTCGAGCTTGTCGAAGCTTCTGAAGCTTCGCAAGGTGCTTTTAGACTGTGAGCATCGTCTGATTTTGTGCAGTGTATCACCTGCGACGAAGGGTATCTTTTCGGTGACGGCTCTTGAGGGGATATTTGAGGTCGTGGACGACCGGTTCGCCGCACTGGCCTCGTTAGGGGCTGAGACCGCAGGCAACTGAGCATACGAGTTACAAGGCCGCGGACCAGCGTGCAAGACGCCGGCTGCGCAAGCAGGCGATTGTGCGGCAAATACACGGACCTTTGATAGGTTCACATCTCAGTTTCCACTTCGTTCATTGTTATTCTGCTCTGTTGAAAACTTGTCATTTCGACCGGAGTCCCGCCCAGCACTGGGCGGGACGAAGTGGAGAAATCTCATAGAATCAACAGAATTCCATTTTCCCAAGTATTGCTATCCATCTAAAATGTCTGTGTGAAAACCTACTACGTCTACATAATGGCCAGCAGAACCACCACGCTCTACGTCGGCCTGACCAGCAACATTAACAAACGCGTCCACGAGCATAAGAGCCATCTCATCCCCGGTTTCACCGACAAGTACAACTGCGAACGCCTCGTCTACCTCGAAACATTCGGTGACCCCTTCTCGGCTATCGAACGAGAAAAACAAATCAAACACTGGCGACGCCAAAAGAAAATAGCCCTCATACAATCACAGAATCCAAAATGGCAGGACCTGAGCGCCGACTGGTTTGAGTGATATACACATCTCACAATCACTTACTCGATAGATTTCTCGACTCCGCCCCGACCTCGTCGTGGCTCCACTCGAAATGACAAACATATATCCCTGCAACGGTCCACTCCAACTGCATCCCCGCTGCGGTCCAGATGACCTTTCCAAGTGCCTATGGCCGGTGGAAAAACCGCTGCCGGAAAATCCAGCCACATCCAGTGCGGCGGCGGGCATCGCTTTGAATTGCACAGGTGAAACGATCGGGTATAATCAGAAGTGTCTGTGGGATTGTTTGGCGGCAGTTTTGAGCCAAGAGGAATTATGAGCAACTGCGAAGATAAATGCCGATGGGAGCATTTCGAGCATAAGGCGGACGTGGGGATACGCGGCTTCGGCAGGAGCAAGGCCGAGGCGTTCGCACAGGCGGCTGTGGCCTTGACCGCTGTGATAACCGAGCCGGAACAAGTCGAGGCCAGGACCGCGGTCAAGGTGAAGTGCAGCGGCGAGGACGATGAGATGCTTTTTGTAGAGTGGCTCAGCAGTCTGTTGTATGAGATGAGTACGCGAGGGATGCTGTTCGGCAGGTTTGACGTTGAAATCAGAGACGGCAACTTAAAGGCGACGGCGTGGGGAGAGAAGATAGACGCCGCCAGACACAGCCCGACGGTGGAGGTCAAGGCGGCTACATACAGTGAATTGAGCGTGCGGCAGGATGATGAAGGCAAATGGATAGCCCAGTGCGTGGTGGACGTGTGAAGATTATGAGGACAAGCGAGTGGTCGTTGGAATAGCAGCGGAGGTGTAAGATGGAGCTGAAGCGGTTGGAAAAAAGGACGCCTTATCAGTGGGTCATTGAGCCGAGAGGCAAGATGCACGTGCCTGTGATAATCTACGCGGACGAGAAACTGGTCAAGGCGATGGATGAGAAGGTCTATGAACAGGCGTGTAACGTGGCGGCGCTTCCGGGGATAGTCAAGGCGTGCTGCGTGATGCCGGATGCGCACTGGGGTTACGGTTTTCCGATAGGAGGTGTGGGGGCGTTCGATGCGGACGAAGGCGGTGTGGTGTCGGCGGGCGGTGTGGGGTTTGATATTAGCTGCGGCGTTCGGACGCTTACGACGGGGATAGACGCAGCCCAAGTCGAGCGGGTCAAGACAGAGCTTGCGGACCAGCTTGCAAGGACGATACCGGCGGGCCTCGGCAGCACGGGCAGGTTGCGGCTCAATTCAAGAGAGATGGATGATATGCTCACCGGCGGTGCGGCCTGGGCGGTCGAACAGGGCTACGGGACAAGGGAGGACCTGAGGCGGATTGAGGAAAACGGGCAGGCGAAGGGAGCCAACCCGCGATACGTATCAGACCACGCAAAGAAACGCCAGGAGAAGCAAGTGGGCACGCTCGGCTCGGGCAATCACTATTTAGAGGTGCAGAAGGTTGTGGAGATTTACGACGAGGAGATTGCGGGCGTCTATGGTCTGGTCAAGGGGCAGATAACGGTGAGCATACACTGCGGGTCGCGCGGCTTGGGGCACCAGATTGCGACGGACTACTTGAAGAAGATGATTAATGCGGCCAAGTCGTATGGGATTGAGCTGGCTGAGCGCGAACTGGCGTGCGCACCGATCAAATCGCCGGTCGGCGAGCAGTACTTAGGGGCGATGCGGGCGGGTATCAACTGCGCACTGGCAAACCGTCAGGTGCTGACGGACCTTCTGCGCAAGGCATTTGTCAAGATGTTTCCGCAAGCCAGGCTGGTTCTGCTCTATGACGTTTCTCACAATACGTGCAAGCTCGAGGAGCATGAGGTTGACGGCGGTGGACCTGGCCACGCTGCGTGGAGAGAGAAACTGTTCGTACATCGCAAGGGCGCGACGCGGTCTTATGGGCCGGGCCATCCCGACGTGCCGGCGGAGTTCGGCAAGGTGGGCCAGCCGGTGATAATAGGCGGGACTATGGGGACGGCGTCGTATATCTTAGCGGGCACGACGGAGAGCTTGTCGCTTTCGTTTGGGTCCTCGTGTCACGGGGCGGGCAGGAGCATGAGCCGCAATGAGGCCAAGAGGAGGTGGCACGGCAGAGACGTCACGAATCGCCTTGCTCAGCAGGGCGTGATTATTCGCAGTCCTTCGCTTCGTGGTGTTGCTGAAGAGGCGCCGGGCGCATACAAGGACGTGAGCGACGTGGTCAAGGCGGCACACGAGGCAAAGCTTTCAAAGATGGTCGCCAAGCTCGAGCCAATAGTGTGCATCAAGGGTTAAGCGGGCTGGACGCATCGGCGTCGAGGAGGACTTTTCGGGGGTAACGGGGTAAGCAAGAAAACGGCTTTTCGAAGATTTGCATCGGCTGCAGAGGTAGTAAGTCGGGCAGTCGGCAGAGGATAGAGGCCGAATAATTTGCAATAAAAGCAAGGTTTGAGACGTCTTTTTGGTTACGGTAGAGATGCGTAAAAGCAGGCCCTATGGGCATTAAGCCCACATTTGTAAGGTGCGGTAGCATATTGGACCAGGGCAAGTTATCAGAAACGCGGCAGGATTTGGTATAATCGTTGAGCGTGGGTGAGTATGAGCGCGGAGGGTGTATTTTTTTGTGGAACAGGTGATGACATCAAAGCGGTGGATTATAGTGATTAAGAACGGTCGTGCCGCAGCATTGGCGGCAGTTTTGCTTTCGTGTCTGTTGATCAGCGGCTGTCAGAGTACGTCTGAATATCGGCAGGATGCCGATGCCGTTGCGGCGGATATAATCACTGCCAAACAGAACAAAGCTCTGGGCAGGACGGAGCCGTTCGGCATAGAACGGCCGAGCGATATACTTCGGCGTCGCCTGCTCGAAGAGCAGGCGCTAGCCTATTCGAGTGAGGCGTCGTTAGGGACGGACCGGCTGGAGCGAATCGAGCATTGGCCGGAGGACAAATATCCTCAATCACCGGCCAGCGCTGACGCCAATGTCGTAATTGAGCCGAACAGGTCGCTTCGGCTGTCGCTGATAGACGCTCTGCAGGTGGGGGCTCGCAACAGCCCGGAGTACCAGTCACGGAAAGAGGATGTTTTCCGGTCGGCACTGGCGCTCGACCTGCAGCGCAACAACTTCCGGAACATTTTTGCGGCACAGGCGGCAAGCCAGGTTGATATTGATACAACCGGCGACAGCACGGTCAGCACCATGACGAATAGCGGGGCCGCAGGCGTGAGCCGGACATTGAAGAACGGTATGGACCTGAGCGCGGCGCTGGCGATTGACCTTGCGAAGCTGCTGACGCAGGGCGGGGCGTCTTCTATCGGCATAGGCGCCGACACGAGTGTGTCACTTCCGCTGCTCAGAGGCGCCGGTTGGCATATCGTAACCGAGCCGCTGACCCAGGCCGAGAGAGACGTGGTCTATAAAATGTGGGAATTCGAGCGCTACAAGCACACGTTTGCGGTCGGTATCGCCCGGGATTACTTTGGTGTTCTTCGTCAGATGGACTCGGTTAAGAATGCGCAGGACAACTACCGAAGTTCGATTCAGTCAGCCCGATGGTCGAGGCGTCGCGCAGACGCGGGTCGAATACCCGAGGTCGAAGTTGACCAGGCGGTCCAGCGAGAGCTGAGCGGACGCAATGGGTGGATTAGCGCCCAGGAGCAGTTGAAGAGCCGTCTGGACTCTTTCAAGAGGACTCTCGGGCTGCCTACCGACGCCCGGCTGCAATTAGATCCGAACGACCTATTGGAGCTGCGTGCGCGGGCGGATAAGACTGTCGAGCAGATCCGCTCGACTATGCAGCTTGAAGCGGCTGAGACGGCACCTCCGGCAGATGCCCCGGTCGAGCTTGTGCCCGCCAACAGAGAAGATGCGGGCCCATACGAGATTGACGAGGAACTGGCCGTCGAGCTGGCACTGGATAAGCGTATGGACTTGCGAGTCGCTATCGGTTCGGTATACGACGCGCAGCGAGAGGTCATTGTGCGGGCCGATGCCCTGCGAGGAGAGCTGACGTTAGGTGGTTCGGCTGGCTTTGCCGACAGCGACGACGATGGGCGCCTGAGCTTTGACGGAGGGCAATATGGGGCCCTGCTGACGCTAGATTTGCCCATCGAGCGAACCAGGGAGCGCAACGACTACCGCAACAGCTTAATAGACTTAGAGCGGGCCGTGCGGAGTGTTCAGTCCCTCGAGGATGAAATCAAACTCGATATTCGCGGAGAGCTTCGGACGCTGCTGGAGTCCCGGGAGAGTCTAAGGATTCAGGCGCAGTCGGTCCTGGTTGCCGAGAAACGCGTGCGAAGCGTTTCTCTGTTTCTGGAGGCAGGAAGAACCGAGATACGTGACCTGCTGGAGGCCCAAGACGCATTGCTGGTCGCACAGAACCTTCTGACCGCAGCGGTCGTAAGCTACCGTATAGCGGAGCTGGAGATTCAGCGCGACATGGGCGTATTGGAAGTGAACGAAAAGGGATTGTGGCGGGAGCTACCTCCCGAGGAGATTCATAATGGCACAGCAAAACAACAGTATGAAGAATCGTTTGGCTAAACGCCGGACAACTCGGCTTATCGCGGCGCTGGTCGTTGTCGTACTGATAGGCACGGCGGTTGTGTGGCTCAAGGTGGTCCGAGCACACGAGGATCCGACGAGCGGCTATGCCACATTCGCCGCCAGGCGGGGGCCTCTGACGATTAGTGTCCTCGAATCCGGCGCCATAAAAGCAAAAGACCAGGAGGTCATCAGGTGCGAACTCGAGGGAAGGACGTCTATCACCTTTGTCGTTCCCGAGGGAACATACGTCAAGAAGGGAGACTTGCTGGTAGAGCTCGATTCGAGCAACCTGGAAGACAACAGAATCGACCAGGAGATTCGGGTTCAGAACACCGAGGCCTCGTACATCAACTCCAAAGAGACGTTGGACATCATAAAGAATCAGGCGCAGAGCGATATCGAGAAGGCCGAACTGACTCTAATATTCGCCAAGCAGGACCTCGAGCAGTATCTGCAGGGGCAATACCCTAACCTGGTCACAGCCGCCCAAAACAAGGTCAATGAGGCGGAAGAGGTATTGGCGCGGGCCCTGGAAACCTTGAAGTGGTCGCAGACGCTTTTTGATGAGAAGTACATATCCGAGACAGAGTTAATGGCCGACAAGCTGGCCAAGACCAAGAGCGAGAACAATCTGACGGTATCCAAAAACGACCTGAATCTGCTGGAGAACTTCACGAAGCAGCGACAAATCGATCAGCTTACGAGCGATGTTCGGCAGGCGGAGATGGCACTGGAGCGCACGACAGCTAAGGGCAGAGCCAATGTAGTGCAGGCCGAGGCGGAGCTGAACGCGCGAAAGCAGGAATATGACCGGCAGGTGGCCAAGCTTGAAAAGATCAAAGACCAGCTTGGTAAGTCCAAGCTCTATGCGCCCGTGGAAGGAATGGTAGTCTATGCGACCAGTGCCCGAAGCGGGCGCTGGCGCGGCGACCGAAGTCCGCTGGATGATGGCGTGGAGGTTTTCGAACGCCAGGAACTGATATATCTTCCGAAGTCCGCATCGTCGGTGGCGGAGGTGGATATTCACGAGGCCAGTCTTGAGAAGATAAGGGCCGGGCTTCCTGCGGTCATCACGGTTGATGCGATGCCGGGCAAGAAGTTCATCGGGACGGTAGCCCGCATCGCGCCGCTGCCGGACCCTCAGAGCATGTGGATGAATCCCGACCTGAAGGTGTATAACACGGATATCGATCTGGAGGGTGCCGATCCGGCGCTGCGAAGCGGGATGAGCTGCAAGGCGGAGATTATCGTCGAACAATATCCGGACGTAGTGTACGTTCCGGTTCAGTCTGTTATTCGGGCTGGCGGGCAACCAACGGTTTACGTGGTCAAAGACGGCACTGTCGAGGCGAGGAACGTGGAGATCGGTCTTGATAATAACAGGATGGTGAATATCAGCAGCGGGCTGAACGAAGGGGAAGTTGTATTGCTGACACCTCCGCTGAAGGCGGCGACGGTTGAGGGCGGAGAGAAGCTCTTAGCGACCGGCAGGTCGGACGGCGACGACACGATGGCCGAGCAAATCAATGAGAAGTTAAGAGCAGCCAACGGAACCGAAACCGGCAGAGGCACGGCCGAGGACGCTGAAGCTGGACAGCCGGAGGGGCCCGGGCTGGCCATGGAACGGAGCACCAGTGAGCCCGAACAGGCTGCCGCTGCCGGCAGCTCTGAGAGACCCTCAGATGAACAAATGCAGCAGATGCGTGAGCGATGGCAAAACATGACCCCTGAAGAGCGGGAGAAGGAAAGGGAAACGATGAGGCAGCGTTTTGAGAGCATGTCACCGGAGGAGCGAGAGCAGATGCGTCAACGCTCGTCCGGCGGACGAGGCCGAACAGAGGGCCGACGCCGGGGTGAAAATGAAGCTCAAGGTCCGGCGGCGGAGCAGCGAACGGAAAGGGAGGAATAAATGCACGCAGCGACCCTGTCGGGCAACGGACAAGAAATAATCAAGCTCGATAACGCAACCAAGGTTTACCAGATGGGGACAGAGCAGGTGCACGCACTGTGCGGTGTGAACGTGAAGTTCGAGAAAGGTGATTTTTGGGCGATCATGGGGCCGAGCGGGTCGGGCAAGAGCACGATGATGAACATCTTGGGATGCCTTGACCGTTTGACCTCAGGCTCCTATTATCTGGAAGGCAAGGACGTCAGCCAGCTTGACGATGATTCGCTCAGCGAGCTGCGGCTGAGGTACTTTGGGTTCATCTTTCAAAGTTTCAATCTAATCCCGCAGTTGACGGTGCAGCGCAATATCGAATTGCCGCTGTACTACTTGGGCTGGGATGCCGTCCGCAGCACACAGCGGACGAGGGAACTTGCAGAAGAAGTTGGTCTGGGGGACCGATTGCACCATCGCCCGACGGAACTTTCAGGTGGACAGATGCAGAGGGTGGCCATTGCACGTGCGCTGGCGAACGACCCGCAGATGATATTTGCAGACGAGCCAACGGGGAATCTGGATTCAGTCACCGGCATGCAGATTATGGAAGTGCTGTGCAAGCTGAACGAACGGGGCAAGACTATCGTTATGGTCACACATGAGGCGAACATCGCCGCCCACGCCCGTAGCCGGCTGCACATGATCGACGGTAACGTTGACAGGATTGAAGTGAGGAGCGATGCGGCAAACCAAGATAACGCGAAATATACTGCTGGGCATTGAGAACCTGCTGGTTCACAAGCTGCGGTCGTCTCTGACGATGTTAGGTGTTGTGTTCGGCGTGGGCAGCGTGGTGGCGATGCTGTCGGTCGGGGAGGGCGCCAGCAAGGAGGCGTTGTCACAAATCCGAAAGCTCGGCAGCAACAACATTATTGTCTCCTCAATCAAGTCGGCCGAGGAGGAACAGACAAGTACCGAGCACTCGCACATGAGCATCTACGGGCTGACGTACGACGACCACCGGAGAATCGCTGAGGGTTTTTCAAATATCAGGGAAACGGCGCCGGTGAAGCTGATGCGCAAAGACTCACGTTTGCGGGAGCGGGCTATGGAGCTGCGGGTGGTGGGGACGACGCCGGAATGGTTCGACTTAGTGCCGCGTGACATAATCGCCGGGCGTGTTATTCTTCAAGCCGACCAGGACAAACGCGCTGCCGTGGCGGTATTGACGGAGTTCGGGGCTCGCAAAATCCTGGCGACCGAGGCCGTAATCGGCCAGACCGTCAGGATCGGGGGCGATGAGTTTGAAATCATCGGCATCGTCAAGAGCGAAAGCGGGCAGGCAGGCAACATTCAGATTCCCGACCAGGAAATCGACGCATATATTCCTCTGGAAGTGGCACAGCGATACTTCGGTGATATTGTGACGAGAAGAACATCGGGTACAGAGGAGCGGGAGAAAATCGAACTGCACCAGATTCTTGTCCAGGTGGACGACACGCGCCACGTCGAATCAACGGCGGCGGGTATCGAGAGGATGCTGGATCTGTTCCATAAGAAAAAGGACTACGCGGTGAGCGTTCCGCTTGCATTGCTCAAGCAGGCCGAGGCGACGAAGCGGACGTTCAATATCGTGCTGGGTTCAATTGCCGGCATAAGTCTGCTCGTGGGCGGCATCGGGATAATGAATATTATGCTGGCTTCTGTGACCGAGCGTACGCGTGAGATTGGTATTCGGCGGGCCATCGGGGCAAAGAGGAGTCAGATTGTGTTCCAGTTTCTCGTTGAGACGGTTGTGCTGTCAACGACGGGCGGGCTGATAGGGCTTGGCATCGGTGTGCTGATACCGGTCATGATAACGTTTTTCTCAGGGATGGCTACGGTCATCACGATGTACGGTATTTTTCTGCCGCTGCTAATCAGTATGGCGATTGGGATTCTGTTCGGGCTTTATCCTGCGATTCACGCGGCGAAGGTTGACCCCATTGTGGCGCTGCGTCACGAGTAGCCGTTTTATGCAGGGCCGGCTTAAGAAAAACCCCGGGCTTTACAAGGATGTGAGCGATGTGGTAAAGGCGCCGCACGAGGCAAAGCTTTCAAAGATGGTCGCCAAGCTCGAGCCGCTGGTCTGCATCAAGGGCTAATACTGATTGGTTATTTTAGCCCGGTTATGCCGGTGAATCTGACCAGTGCGCCGCCGATTTCAGGATATGGTTCGATTGAGCCGACCAGCCCTACCTTTTTGCCGATGAGTTTTTCGACATCGAGACTTTCGGCGTGGCCTGTCGGTCGGGCGTAGCAGATGGCGGTGCCGTCGTCGCCGACGATGCGGTAGAACTTGGCCTCGGCCCTTTCGGCAAAAATGGTTGATGTCTGCAGCGTCCCTATTACCGCGTATCTGCCGAGGTCCCCGATACCGTCCAGCTTTGCCGAACGCATCTGGTTAATTCTCTGTGTGGTTTTCACAAACTGTTCATCCTGCAGCTTGACGGCCCTGGCAACTTCCTGCACAAGCTCGTAGCGTGCTATCTGTTTGAGCACGTGCTCGGCATAGTCGGCGGCCTTGCCGGCCTGCTTGTCGTTTGCAATCTCGCCAAGCGCCTTTTTCAAATCGGTATAATCCTGCTGGCTGATGGGCTTTGCCCGCTCGGCCTCGACCTTCTCCTTGAGCTGGGCATATTCTTTGAGCTTATCCGATTCGGTGGAAACGGTAGTGGGGACGATGGATGGTGCGGCTTCGGCGGGCTTGTCAGCTTCGGGTGTGGGTTCGGGCTTTTCTTCAGCAGTTGCCGGCTGCGGCGCCGTGGCAATTGAACCGACGGGGTTTGTGTGCTTTGTACTTACCCAGAGGTACGCCCCCTGAGGCGGTGCTATCTTGTAGTAGTTGTCCTTTTCCTCTCCGAGCAGCTTGACCTTGTCGCCTTTGTTTAATTTAAGCTGCATGGTGGTGGAGTGCATCGGCTCGACGGCGTCCGAGCCGGCATAGACCCTGACGGCGTCGCCGGTGACGGTGCCCGTTGCTTTGTCCGCGGCGTCGGCCTCGACGTATTGCTTTGAAATCCAGGAGAAGCTGCCTTCGGGCGGAACGATTTGTGACCAACTGAATTTGGTGCCGACGACCCTGACCCTGTCGCCGGTGTTGAGCTTTCCGCAGAAGTAGTAGTTTGTTCCGGGTCCGGAGCGAATATAGACGTCGTCGGCGTTTATCTCGGCGATGTAGGGCAAGGCCGGGCCCTGTTGTGATTCGGCAGGTGTCTCTGTCGTCTGGGCGGCTGCCAGGCCGGTCTGAAAACCGTTCACCAAGCCGAGAACTGCAAGAGAAATGATAACGGCGAGTTTGGTACGCGAGCTCATCTTTATGCCTCCTTACAAAGCGTTTTCTCCTGTGCTACCGTAACGGCCGGAAACAGCGACCGTCTTCACAACTTGAAATTAACAGCCCCCTTTTCGGTTGTCAATCTTTTTGTTTATTTTGCCACCGAGAGCTCAGAGATTTTTTTAGACGCAGATTTACGCAGATTTGCACAGTTTTGGTCGGCCAAGACAGAAGTCGCCGGGACCCCAATAAACACTATCGGGACAAGTGCAAGCAAGAGCGCAGGCGGCGCAAGCTATGCCGGGGGCAGAACGCGGAGAAGGAAAGAGGCCATAGGGTCAGAAGGTCAGAAGATGCCGGATCTTCACTGCGCCACGAGTTAGGGTTAAATACAAAAAGGTAACTGGGCATCAAAAAAACTGGGGAGGCAAAAAGGGTGCTGGGCGTAGTGTTATTTCCCTGGTTCTGTTGCAATCGAGGGATTTTGAGGCGGCCCTTCAAGGCTTTTCTCAAATTCTTTCTTAAGGTAATCCCACTCCTGTTGGTCCATTTCCCATTCGCAGTAGATGACAATCCCTGCGTAGTTCTCAGGAAGCACACTGACGCCACCCAGTCCTGCATGAATGCCCCGTAAGGCATTCTCTATGTTCTCAACATGGCGAAAATGATAACCAACACCGGCATCATCGTAAACGGGGACTCCGAGTAAGACTTGTGAATCGCCGGCCCAATTAAGCACCTCTGCTGTCCATCTGGACACGACGTGTTGATAAAGCTTGGGGATCCTGATTCCGGCATCATACATCATCGGTACGAGTTGGTCTACGCGTCGGGCAACCTGCTTGAAGTAGTCTTCATCCCAATGTACGTCAGGAAAGGGATGCCATCTGGTTGGCGGTGGATACGCCGCCACCGATAGAAGCCTTCCATCAGGCATTGCCTGATGGAGTTCTTTTAGTAAAGAAAGGAAGTGTGAATTGCCCGTTGGCATGGGTTCAATATTGATTTGCACACCTGCTAGGCGAGGGTGTGAGTGTAGCAGATCGATAACGGAGCCAACGAAGTTGGTCCGCCACTGCCGGGACTCTGGGAAGCAGTGTAGGTCGAGAACTCCGCCAATCCACGGGATGACTTTGAAGTTCTGGAAATGGTCGAGAAATCGCTCTGTTTGGTTGTAGTCAACTGGGGCAATGGGGCCTGTTGGATTGCAGGGACAGAGATGAGGAAAGACATACTCTATACCGTGGCTGGCGAATAAATCGGCAAGATATTGTATCTCCTGGTCAGTTCGGAACATGGACTTGTCGGCGCTGTTCCGAGAAAACCATGAATCATCTCCGAGCCAGCCGTGCTGGATCCAGATTCCGTTCGACCTGTGATCATGCCTGCCATCACGAATGCGCTTGCCCGGAGACCACGCAAGATATGCAAGAGCCATGATTGCAAGAACCGCAAGCAGAAGCAGAATTGTGCGCCATGGCGGACGCTTGAGATAATACCAGAGGTTCATTCTTTGAGGCACACTATGGACAGGATCTTTTGCGGTCGAATCGAGACGCATGCAGGTGCTCTCCCGTTCGTATTATTCTGACTGGCAGTATTGTCGGCAAATCGGCGACAATGTCAAGAATTGCCGCAAGCCCGAGGCAGAAGTGCGGAAAACATCCTAAAAATCAAGGTAAGCCTGTGTTCTGGAGGCAAAGGTGGGCGGTTTTCTTTAGTTTTTGGAGGCCGGGGCGAAGAAGAGGTGAGTCGGCGAATTTGGCCTCAAAATCTTCGAGGGTCATATCGATAATCTCCTTTAGATTCAAGGCGGCCCTGTCGGGATAGAACTTGAAATCTGGATTTGCGCAGTGGGGAGCGTCTTTCAGATAGGGGCAGGCGAGGGTGCATTCATCACAGCCAAAGAGACGGTCGCCGATTTTCCCCGCGAGTTCTGCAGGAATATCACCTTTGTGCTCAGTCGTCAGATAGCTTATGCACCTGCGCGTGTCGAATCGGCCATCGGGCCTCAATGCACCGGTTGGGCAGGCGTCGATACATTTGGTGCAGTCGCCGCAGTTTGTGTCGGATGCGGTATCTGTTTGGAGTTTCAGGTTTGTGATTATTTCGCCGAGGAGGATTTGCGGGCCAAGACGCGGGTTTATGAGGATATGGCTTTTGCCGATGAAGCCGAGGCCCGCCCGATGGGCGAGCGCCCTTTCCGATACGGGCGCAGAATCAACGCAAATCCTGAACTGCAGTGCGTCTGTCGTCAGCGAAACAATAAACTCGGCGAGTTTGCGCAACTGCCTTTTTATGAACACGTGGTAATCCTCATACCGGGCGTAGGCGGCGACACAGCCTGTGGGTTCGGCCTTATCTTCGGCTGGCGGCGAATTCGGCGGCGAGGGGCGGGGCTTATAGTTGAGGCCGACGACGATGACTGATTGAGCACCCGGCAGCAACTTGGCAGGTGACCGCCGTTTGTCGATGTGGTTGTGCATGTAACCCATCGAGGCGGCATAGCCGCGGTCGAGCCATTCGGCGAAACGCTCGGCTTGCTTTGCTGGAACCGGAGCCGCATCGGTGATGCCGACAAGGTCGAAGCCGAGGTCGAGCGCTTTTTGCTTGATGTCATCCACTAAGAGCATGCGGCTGTCATCACCTTAATGGGATGAGAAGTATCTTTCGATAGTAAACTTCAGCGCCCTCAGACTGCATGAGGATTTTTCCTTTTTGAACGCTGACGTTCGTTGCCTGGTTGACGACGACACCGTTGACGATGTGGGTAATCCTGTCGCGCTCAGCGATGACTTCGATGGTGTTCCATTGGCCGTTCGGTTTTTCAGCGTCGGCGGTCTTGATGATGCGGTCATATTTTTCGACGTATCTTTGGCCGTTGGCCGTGAGGGCAGGGCCAACGAGCCAGATGTCGCCGCAGTCACCTTCCTGAATCTGACATTCGATAGAGTAGGGCCAGACTTCATCGCGTTTGTCGCCGGGGAAGTGATAGAGAACACCGCTGTCACGTTTGGCGTTTTCACGGGGGGGCCATTTTTTTTCGCCCCATTTGAATTCGACGATGAGGTGGTAGTTTTTGTACTCGTTTTTCGTGCAGAGATAGCCGAATGCTTTTCCGGAGATATGCAGCAGGCCGTCGTGGACAGTAAAGATGCGTTCAGGGTCTTTGTTGACTCCCAGCTTGTCGATGACGGTGTACCAGCCGTCGAGGTTCTTTCCGTTGAACAGGTTAATCTCGGCGGGGACAGGGCTGTCGGTGCATGCGTCCTGACTGCAACCGGCACATACAAAGAGGAGTGTCGAGAGAATGAGGTGAGCGAGACGTTCGTTCACAGGTTGTCTCCTGAAAAGGTTAGTCCGATTTTATGCAAAAGCAGCCTTGACGGCGGCTTTGGTCTTGGCTAAGCCGGTCCTGGCAACTTCAAGTGGGTCCTGCTTGTAGTAGTCGGGATTGAAAAGCTCCAGCGACAGGACGGTATGGCCCCCTGCGCCAGCAAGGTCACGCAGAATCTGGGGCAGAGGTGCGACACCATCACCGGGATAGACCCTGTCACGGTCGGAGATTTCATCTCGCGGCGGATTTGCCGGATAGTCGTTTATGTGAAATACGGGAGTGGCAGCGGTGCTCAGGAGTTTTAGGCCGACAAAATTGCTGCCGCCTTTGTAGATGTGATAAACGTCAAGCAACAAGGCCGCTCCGGGATGTGCCGCCTCGACGGCGACGTAAACAACCTGGCCAAGGCGATGCAGGTTCGCGGAGAAACCCCAAAGCTCAAGGACGGGCGTCACGCCCATCTGGTCACCAATTTCGCAAAGGGCCCTGTAACGCTCGGCGGCTTTTTGCAGGTCGAGCGACGGTCCGCGCTGAGCTCCTGCGGGCGGTGCCGCCATTCGCTTTGCGCCTATCTTGGCGAGCGTATCCATATCGCGCCTGGCCTGCTCAAGACCGGCGGCTCGTTCGGTATCATCGTCAACAATCCAGGACGAAAAGGCAATAGCGTTTTCGACGGTAAGGCCGGCGTCTGCGATGCGCTTGTTTAGTTCAGATAACGAACCACCCCCAGCGACGAATTCGTTTACCTTGCCGAGCCACGGCTCTATCGAATCGTAGCCGGCTTTGGCAGCTGTCTCAACCTCTTCGACGATGCTCAGGTCTTGCCCGCGTATTGTACCCATATTCAGACAGTAGCTAAAGCTCGATTCATTACCGCCGTTACTTGCACCTGACACTTTCGCTGTTGCGGCTGTGGCCACCAGAGTCCCCGCCGCAGTGATAAACGATCGCCGGGAGAATTTGTTATCTGTCATCATAATCCCTTTCATTACGAGCATACTGCATCAAATTAGGCAGACGGGATTGTATCATAGATGGGGATAAGATAGAAGCGAATGTCGGCCGAAGTGCTGTTGTACCGACCGGCTCACGGCCAGCTTTGGGCAAAGCCTGCAAAGTCGAGGAAATTGACGACCCCATCACCACCATCGGGGACAATGTCAACGTTCGGGTCGTTTGTGAGCCAACTGTCTGCAAAGACGTCCACATCGTTGATGTCAATAACGCCGTCGCTGTTGAAATCTTCGGGGGCGGTCTGGTCAACGTGCTCGACAGAAAGAATCAGCGAATAGTACTGCTCGCCGTTCACGAGTGTACCTTTGAAGCTTACCGCAGCAGTGTATGTGCCGGGCATATTAGGGGCGGCGATGTTGACCTGCTCGACATTGTCGAGCACATTGTCAGCGGCCGCGGCGGCAGCAGCAGGATTATTCGGGTCAAGTACGTAGGGGTAATAGACAGAACCGTTCGGGTCGGTGAGTCGAAGGTCAAGGTCGTTGATGAGCCGAGGTGATGGATTATCCAGTCCGGTCAGTCCGGCAGCAGGCGGGTCAGTCCAGCAAAGTGTTGCTCGGATTGGGCCAGTTGCGTCACACTCGAAGACGTAAGTATGCAGATTGTTCACATCATCCAATACAGCTTCAGTTATCTTATTGGCATCGGGATAATTATTGTGGTCGGCGATGACCCGGGCGGCCTGCTTTGTGTTTATGAGTCCCCAGCCGAATTTGTAATCCGGGCCGGGCTGACCCAGGTCGTCGGTGGTATGAATCAGCAGGGCCTTTAGGGTGGAGCCGCGCATTGCCTCGCCGGGCCAAAGGCGGTCGTAGTAATCGACAAGGAGCATCGCAGCACCGGCCGCACCGGGCGTGGCCATGCTCGTGCCGCTGTATGTCGAGTAGTCGGTGTCACTGCCGGCGGTCGGCGAGTAAACACCCCAGCCGTTTGTGACAACATCGGGCTTGATGCGTCCGTCATCGGTGGGTCCCCAACTGCTGAAGTACGTCATTGTCGCCTGATTCACGTCGCGCGCGCCGAGTGTTACCGCATCTTCAACGGCGCCTACGGTCAGGATGTTTTTCCCGACGGCATCGGAGGGGATGGTGTCGAAACCACCGTTGTCCCAGCCGTCGTCACAGGGGTCGGTGGCGGGGTCATACTGCTTCTTCCGCCACACCCCAGGCGGGTATTTAAGATACTCAAACCACTCTCCTTCGAGCGGCGCTTCGTCATTTCGGTCGTTGCCGGCGCCTTTTACGAGCAGATAATAAGGGGCGTCGTAAGCAATCTGGTCCCACTGGGCCGTTTCCGAGTCATAGCTGCCGAAGTAGTCACACTCGCGCCCCGGCCAGGTTCCGTACCAGCGCGGCGGTGAGTAGCTGTCTTCCCAGCCGCAGATGTAACTGTAAGAATGATTCGATACCTGGATTTTATTCGGCTCGTTCGGATAGGCCATCGCACGTGAGGTGACTTCGGCGATATCGTCGTTCCACTCGTAGGCATCAATGAGAGTGTTGGGCGTCATACCCTGTGCGCTCGGTCTGACACCAGAAGCCGCAATTGTGCCGGCAACATGCGTCGAGTGGTCGTTGGCGCCTGCTCCATCCATCACCATTACCCTGCCGACAAACTCCTGGTGCGTTGTGCGGGCGCTGCCAGCATCCCAAATTCCAACCACAAGTCCCACGCCGTTTGCGTCGTAAGGAGGCGTGTTTCTGACCATATCTGCGGCGATGGAAATGGCGGCATCCTCATTGCAGGTTGTGTAAGCATATACTCTGCCGTCCTTTATCGCCATAAGCTCGAGAGTTTTACCTCGTATGCTTTCCCTGACCGGCCGACCCTGGCGGCGGGCAGCGGCAACAGCGGCAGCCTTTCGCTGCCGGCTTCGCTCCGCAAGCCGCTGCACCTGCCGGCTGCGAACTTCGGGGTCTGTCAGGTCGATGACTTTCGTCGCCCGCGCCGAGGCAACACCTGTACCAAGACAGACAATGAACAGTACCGAGAGTATAGTCCTCAACATGGAATCGCCGCCCCCGTTTGCAGTTCCGGCTCGCGACGCACTTTTGTCGCCGAGCTGTCTCACTGCTTTGTGTCCTTGCCCAAACCTCCAGAGTCGATTTTATGCAGGAAAGAACCAATCAATATTTTAGCAGAAAGCAGCCGGCGGTTCAAGTTTTTTGTGAGTTCCGCACAGAAATCAACCAGGACAGGATGCCCAACGGGGCCGCTGCTTGCAAACAAATTGCAGGCCGGTTACCATAGCGGCGATTTTATCGGAGCCGATATCCTCAAAAAGGAGATGTTTCGATGTCGGAAAATTTGATTGGTCTAATCGGCGGCACAGGGCTTGGCGATGCCCTGGCAAAAAACATAGAGGAAGCCAAGTTCCACGAAGTTGACACGCCATTCGGCCAGCCCAGTGGTAGTATTATGGTGGGCAAAGTGAATGAGCGAAAAATCGCCTTTGTAAACCGGCACGGCGACGGACATAGGATACCGCCGGGCGAGGTTCCTTTCGCTGCCAACATCTTCGCTCTGAAGCAGTTGGGTGTTCGCACAATAATAGCCACAGGCGCGGTCGGCTCGCTGCGAAGTGAGATAAAACCCGGCCACCTTGTGCTCGCCGACCAGTTCATAGATAAGACGTTCCGACGGCAGCACACGTTTTTTGCCGGCTACGGGGCCGTGCACTGCGAGATGGCAGAACCGACTTGTGGGCGTCTGCGAAAGGCCCTGGCCGCAGCAGCAGAGCACGCAGAGGTCAAAACGCATCCGAAGGGGACCTATGCCTGCATCGAAGGCCCGCAGTTTTCCACGCGGGCTGAATCACTTATGCACCGCCAGTGGGGAGCTGATTTGGTCGGCATGACGGCAATGCCGGAGGCGAAATTAGCCAGAGAGGCACAGATGTGCTATGCGCTGATAGCGCTTGTGAGCGACTACGACTGCTGGCGCCCGCACAAAGAAGAGGCAGACAGACAGACCCTTTTGAAGGAGATTATCGCCAACCTGCAGACGGCCACGAACAATTGTCTAAGACTCCTTAAATCTGTCTTCGCAAGCGAGCGGGTTTTGAGCAGTGACGAATGCGGCTGCAGAAAGAGCTTGGCCCTTGCCGTCTGGACCGACGAAAAACAGATAAGCGAAGCGCGGAAACAGCAGTTGAGCATCCTGTTTGAGTAAGCATCGCTGTTGACAGCGAACATATCATTGGTATATTGCTGCAAAAGCTGCAAAGTCCCTGAAAGCTAAATTTCGAAAGGGTTGAGAAGATGAGAAGAATTGCCGCGTACGTCCTTTTGTCATTATTCTTCGCGCTTCTTTTGGCAACAGCCGGCTGCGAGGAAGCAACCACGTCGGATGTCACAAAACACCGGCTCATCGCAGTCGAAAACGAGCGGCTCAAAGCTGATATGGCCAAGCAAGATAAGAGGATAGCCAGATTGGCCGAGCAGGTCGAGCAGTGCCAATCAGAAAAACTGGAGTGGAAAGACAAAGCACAAAATCAGGTCAAGCAGGCAACCGAGGGGATACTATCCGGCGTGATGGAGAAGAACAGCCAGCTCCAGGCCGAGATTGAACAGCTAAAAGTGCAGCTCAAGGAACTTGAAGATAAAACGGCCGTCAAGCCGCGACTGATAGAAGAGCCGCAAGCCGAGGAGTAAGGTCAGCGCGGCTGATTGCAGAGCTTACAAGCGGCGGTAACGCTGTCGGCCGTGCCGGCATCGGGATAGCGTTTTTGGAGGGCAGCGGCAACGAGGCCGACGAACATCGGCTGGGGCCTCAGCGGTCGGGAGGTCAGGCACGGATGGGCCTGCGTGCCGATGAAATATGGATGCGAAGGGATTTCGAGAATCTGCATAATCGGCTGATTCGGCGCCTTTCCGGAGAAGACCATGCCGGCGTTTTCGAGCGCTTCGATGTAGCGGGGATCCACTTCGTAGCGATGTCTGAATCTCATTCGTATGGTCTTTGCATTGCCGAACAGCTTTGCCGCAAGAGTGTCGCTTGTCATCTCGATGTCGTAACCGCCGAGGCGCATATTTCCGCCCAGGCCTTCAATCTTTTTCTGCTCCGGCAGGATGTCGATAACCGGCTCAATGCAATTGGGGTCAATCTCCGTGCTGTTGGCTTCTTTCAATCCGCAGACATTTCTTGCGAATTCGATTACTGCCGTCTGGAAGCCGAAGCATATCCCAAGATAAGGCAGGTTGTTCTGGCGAGCGTACCTGATGCAGCCAATCTTTCCCGCGGCGCCGCGTGTGCCGAAGCCGCCCGGCACGATAATCCCGTCCACATCCGACAGCTTCTCGGCCGCGTTGTCGTCGGTGGTCTCAATCCATTTGATATCCACCTTTGCGCCGAGTGCGATTCTTGCGTGCTCAAGGGCATTGATTATCGAGGCGTAGCTGTCCCGCACGGAGGTATATTTTCCCGTTACGCCTATGGTCACGGGGCGGGTGGCGGTGTCGATTTTGTCGGTGAAATCGGACCATTTGGCCCAGGCCTTTCGCTCGTGCCGCAAGCTAAGCCGGTCTTCGATTCGCAGCAGCCGGGCAACCGAGAAATCCAGACCTCGGTCTCTGAGCATGGCGGGGATGGTGTAGATGCTCGCCGAATCAGGCAGCGAGATAACCCGCTCGAAGGGGACGTTGCTATAGACGCTGATTTTCTGTCTCACGGTCTCGGTGACGGGTGACGCGGCCCTACAGGCGATGATGTCCGGCTGGATGCCGAACTGCATAAGCTGCTTTATGCCAAGCTGGGCGGCCTTTGACTTTTGCTCGCCGAGTGTCTTCGGCTCGAGGATGTACGTAAGCGCCACGAAGCAGGAACTGAAAGGCCCTTCCTCGTATGCAAGCTCACGCATTGCCTCGATGAAGTAGGCATTTTCCAAATCGCCGACGGTGCCGCCTATTTCGACAAAGACGATATCCGCATTTGAATTGAGTGCAAGATTTCGCAGCTTCAGTTTTACCTCGCCCGTGACATGTGGAATCATCTGGACGTCTCTGCCGAGATAGTCGCCGTGGCGCTCCTTGTGGAGAACCGAGCTGAATATCTGGCCTGATGTGCAGAAATTCTCGCGCGAGAGGCCCTGGTCGAGCATCCTTTCGTAGGTGCCGAGGTCCATATCACATTCCATCCCGTCGTCGAGGACGAACACCTCGCCGTGCCGGAACGGGTTAAGCGTGCCCGAATCGACATTGAGATAGCCTTCGAGCTTAATGGGCGAGACCTTTAGCCCCTTATCCTGCATCAGCTTGGCAAGGCACGAAGAGAATATCCCCTTGCCCAGTCCGCTCATCACCGTGCCCGTAACGAAGACGTATTTCGTCTTGCCCGCCTTGTAGCCAGCCGGAACCGGCGAGAAAAACTCATTGTCCGCCGATACCCCGCTCACCGCCGCTAACAAATCCTTGTCTTTTGTCATATTCGTTCCTTCTTTAGCCACAGAGGACACAGAGCACACAGAGAATTCATTTTTTTAGACACTGATTAACACAGATTAACACCGTTGAATTGGTTTAATTATCGAATTCATAAGTTCTGCTTTCGGGGATTGAGGCCGCCTTGTTAACAGAATATCTATACCCCATTTTTGCTACTCCGTATATGCCGGCATATCTGGAGGATCCCGTCTCACCATCAGAGTATCCGGGCCTTCTCTGACCACACCCCACTTTCCATCTTTCGTAACGACTTGTCGCAGGTGTTTTTTGGCACTACCTTTTTCCAATCGTTCTTTTTTGTCAATTGACGAGAAATACAGTGTAAACTCTATTTGGCCTGGACACCGTTCCTTAGTGTGTCTCCACCATTTGTAGAGAACATTTCTTATGTCTGCGGGGTCTTTAATTTTTCTAACCTTAGCGAACACGATTGAAACAAAATGAAGGAGCAGAAAAAGACTCATGAGACACAACAACAGCCAAACCCATCCAGAAACCTCAAGCGAATGTTTGGCTTTTGCCCACTCCCAGAAAATCGCGCATAACACCAAGCCCACGAGAATGATGACACCCGCCATAAAACCCGCAAGCCGCTCTTCAATCTTATTCAGCACTTTGAGCCAGAACCGCTTTATCCATCCTTTTATATTCATCTACTTATTTCTCTGTGTTCTCTGTGCCCTCTGTGGCTAAACGATTTTTGTCTTCTCTGTGGCCAGCTCTGTAGCGTTTCACGAATTCGGCATATTGAGCGGCTGTGTCGATGCCGTCACAGTGGTGCTCGACCTTCGCAACAAGTATGCCGAATCCGTTCTCGACCGCGCGAAGCTGTTCGAGCTTCTCGATTTTTTCCAAAGGTGTCTGCGGCAGTGACGTCAATTCCAGCAGAAAATCCCTGCGATATGCGTAGATACCTATATGCCGCAGATAATTCTCAGCCGCACCAATACCCCCCTGCTCTCGGTCGTACGGAACTGCCCAGCGCGAGAAATAAAGGGCACGACCGCCCCTGCCCACAACAACCTTGACGATATTCGGGTCGGCACCCTGTCTTCTCGACTGAAAGTCGGCGGCTAAGGTCGCCATTGGGTAGTCGGGATTGTCGAGCAGCAGCTTGGCCACGGCGTCGATGTTTGCCGGGTCGATTTCGGGCTCATCGGCCTGAAGGTTTATCACGATATCGACGTCCATCTCCCCTACCGCTTGTGCGATGCGGTCGGTTCCTGAGGCACAGTCGGCACTGGTCATAATGCACTCGGCGTTGAATTGGGAGCAGGCGTCGGCGATTCTCTCATCATCGGCGGCGATAATGACTTTTTCGGGCAGTTTTGCGCAGCAGGCACGTTCGTAGGTATGCTGGATGAGGAATTTGCCGGTGTCTTTGGCGAGAACTTTTCCGCGGAATCTTGTCGATGTGTAACGAGCAGGAATACAGGCAATCAGTTTCACGCTTGAGATTCCCGGCAGCAGTAACTGGTTAAAGAAACTACTGCGTTATCATATTAAATGAAAACCAACGTGTTGTCAACAAACCAAACCACGCTATCGCAAAAAATAGAGAAATTACCAGTATCCTTCGCCGCCGCTGCCACATCATCCCGCCTACTGGTTGACTTCTGCTTGCCGAAAAGATACAATGACAAGAGACCGCCGGGCCGATTATGCCTATAAAGGAGCGCAGGGTGTGCAAGTAATCCGCTCACATCTTTCAGCCGACACCTGTTCAATATCCCCTCGAGCCAAATCGACGCTGAGAATGGTGGTTTTGAGCTTTTTCGTTGTTTTGGCCTGGGCGATTCCCGTCCGGGCTGGCTACGAGAGGAGGTGCGAACCTTACGCACCGGATGAGATTATCGTCAAATTCAAAGGCCCTGCAGCTGATATGCTCACCCAGCAGACCAAAGCCGGGCGGTCCATCGGGCAGGCAAAGCTCTCAGACGAGCTGAACGCCCTGAACGCCGATTTCGGATTAAAGAGAATCGGCCGATTGTGCCCCGATTCCAACCGAGGCCGCCGCGCCGGCAAGCTGCCTAAAACACAATCCGACAGCCCCCTTGCCGCTCAAAAACACCGCACAAGACAAGCCCCGCCACGGTCAGCAGGCGAGCGCCCAATCGAACTGGGCCGGTTATACAAACTCGAGCTTGACCTCAAAGGCGGCAAATCCGTCCACGATGCCGTCGCGGCATACAGCAAATGCGTGGATGTGGAATACGCTGAGTTAAATTACACCTTTTCGATTTACACCGAACCAAACGACCCCCTCTATCCGCTGCAGTGGGCGCTGAACAACACTGGCCAGATGTACCCGGCAAGCGGCGGATATAACGACCCGCCGGGGACCGCCGATGCCGACGTGGACGCGCCGGAGGCATGGCAGATAGAAGCGGGCGATTCAAATGTTGTCGTTGCCATTATCGATACCGGCGTAGATTACTCACACAGAGACCTGGAACACAATATGTGGATTAACGCCGATGAAGTGCCGGGAAACGGCATCGACGACGACAATAACGGCTACATCGACGACATATTCGGCTACGACTTTGTCGGATACATCCAGACAGGCGGAGACGGCGACCCGCGCGATGACAACGGCCACGGCACACACTGTGCAGGCATAGCAGCCGCGGACGGCAACAACGGTCTGGACATATCCGGCCTGTGCCGGCAGGCAGGTATTATGGCGGTTAAGTTTTTGGATGCCGACGGCTCGGGCTACTCGGCTGATGCAGTGGCCGCCATTTACTACGCCGTCGCCAACGACGCAAGGGTCATCTCCAACAGTTGGGGCGGCGGTTCGTATTCGAAAGCTCTTGAAGAGGCCATCGCCTACGCGGCAAGCATGGACGTAATTGTTGTCGCAGCGGCCGGCAATGACAACTGGGACATCCCGCAGTACCCCGCATATTATGAAGGCGTAATCGCCGTCGCCGCCACAAACTCAAATGACCAGAAGGCGCCGTTTTCAAACTTCGGCGACTGGGTGGACATAGCGGCACCGGGAGTGGATATCCTGTCGCTACTGGCAGACGGGACGGGGGCGGGAACTATTTACGACGACTACACAACGGTGGCGTCGGGAACATCTATGGCATGTCCCCACGTTGCAGGCGCCAGTGCGCTGCTGTTGTCGGTCAATCCGACGCTGACACCCACAGAGGTCTACGAGGTGCTCGCAGAGGGCACCGACGCGATTTCGCCGGGAATCTGCACTTCGGGCCGGCTCAATCTCTTCAACTCAGCGAAACTGATGCACGGCCATATGGCTCTCGACCGAGATTACTATATGTGCAGCGACCTGGTGCGGATTTGCCTGTTGGATTCGGGCCGTATAGGCGGCGGGACCTTGCAGATGATAGCTGCAACCAGCGGCGGTGACTTGGAAGCGGTTACGCTTACAGAACTCGACGGCGGTACGGGTGTTTTCGCGGGCCAAATCGCAACCACAGCGGAGACGGTCGCACCAGGGAACGGCTTGCTCGAAGTTGCTCACGACCAAGCAATCACAGTTACATACCAGGACAACGACGACGGGTTAGGGAGCCCACAGAACCTTGTTGCATCCGCAGTTATAGACTGCCAGCCGCCGACGGTGGCCAGTGTCGAAATTGACCCGTTTGGCCAGGAGCCGACCGTCACATTTGCCACCGACGAGCAGACCGCAGGCAAGGTCCACTTTGGAAGGAGGCGTTGGAAATTACATCACACCGTCGGCGACACAAATTCGGCGTCAGTCGAGCATACGATAATACTGGAGCCGGTGCTGCCGGAGACTCGCTATTATTTTGTCGTCGAGGCCGCTGACCTTGCAGGCAACGTGACCGTCGATGACAACTCAGGCAAGTATTATCGACTCACCACCGACGGGCCGGGGCCGATTTACGTGCCGTATGACTACAACACGATACAGGAAGCAATCTATCATAGCTGGGACGGCGGGACTGTGTGGGTGGCGGATGGGTCTTATACGGAAAACGGGAATCGTGATATCGATTTTAGAGCCAGGGCCATAACCGTCACAAGCATCAACGGCCCTGAATACTGCGTCATCGACTGCAACGCCGACCAAGAGCAGCAGCATCGCGGATTCGTATTCGATTCGGGTGAACAGGCCGAAAGTATCCTGCAGGGGTTCACTATCATAAACGGTTATGCGTTAAGAGGCGGTGCTGTGTGGTGTACGTACAGCAGCCCAACGATAAAGAACTGCCTGTTCACCGCCAATAACACCGAATTTCTGGGCGGAGCGATAAGTAACTTTGAGAGCAACCCAATAATTGCCAATTGCGCGTTTACAGATAACCACGCTGAGGGCTACGGCGGCGGGATAGACAACGACATAAACAGCAGCCCGGAAATAGTCAACTGCACATTCAGCAATAACACAGCCGACTACGGCGGAGCAATAACCAACTTCTACCAGTGCGATGCAACCATAATCGACTGCAACTTCGAAGACAACACATCGCAGCGAGAAGGCGGAGCCGTCGATAACATCTATAGCAGCCCGACGATAAGTAAATCTTCATTCACCGGCAACTCCTCGGCCATCGGAGGCGCTGCGGCAAGCGTCATAGCAAGCGACCCGCACATTACAAACTGCAGGTTCAGCAGCAACTCGGCAGGGATTTACGGCGGGGCCATATATACAGAGTACAGATGCAATCCAGTAATTTCCAATTGCCTGCTGGCCGGAAACGCCGCATACGTGGGGGGCACAATCTATAACCGAACGAGCAAATCAAGCGTCATCAACTGCACACTGACAGGTAATTCTGCTATTCTCACGACTGGAGGAATCATTAGCAGCCAGACTTCTACAACGCAGAGTGAGATAACGGTAAGCAACTGCATCTTCTGGAACAACAGCGACATAAGCGGAACAGACCAGCAGGCCCAGCTATTTGTGCCGTCCGGCAGCGTGCTGGCAAACTACAACTGCATTCAGGGCTGGACAGGATTGCTCGGCGGGGTGGGAAACTTCGGCGACGACCCTTGTTTCGTAGAGGCCGGGTACTACGACCCATGCAATATCTGGGTCGATGGTGACTATCATCTACTAAGGGGTTCACCGTGCATCGACTCCGGCAATAGTGCGGCCGTTGCCTCTGACATAACAGACCTCGATGGAGACGGTGACACAAACGAGCCGCTGCCCTACGACCTTGAGAGAAATGCACGCTTTGCCGATAAGCCGAATTCACCGGACGCCGGATACGGCCCCTGGCCAATTGTTGATATGGGCGTCTATGAGGCAGCTCCAGAACCGATAGAACTTCCAATGCGACTAATGCCGCGTTTTATCACAGTCCATGGCAAAGCAAGATGGCTGTGGGCATTCCTGCGACTCCGCGGTGGCATCACCGCCGACGACATCGACTTGAACACGCCGGCATATACCGAACCGCTCAACATTAAATCTCGGTGGGTCAGGACCTTCGGCCAACCAGGTGGCTGGGGATATTTGATAGTCGGGTTCAGCAAGGCCGAGCTCGCCGCTTTGGCCGACAACGGACGGATAGAATTGAAGGTCTACGCCTTTTTGAAGACCGGACAGAAGATCTACGGCAGCGACACCGTCGTGGTGCGTAAGTAGCGCTGTTCACAAACCGCTCGATGATTCTATTACCTCAGGCCACGGTCGAGGTCGGCGATGATGTCGTCTGCATCTTCTACGCCCACAGCCAGGCGAAACAGCGTATCGGTGATGCCCAGCTCATAGCGCTGCTTCCGCGTGTAGTTATAGTAGCTCACCAGCGCCGGGTGCGTAACCAGCGTCTCAACACCGCCGAGCGAAGGACCAATGAAACAGAGACGCAGTCGGTCAAGGAATTTTTTTGCGGTGTTGAGGTTACCCTTGATATCGAAAGTGACGACACCTCCGCCGCCCTTCATTTGGCTGACGGCAACATCATAGTGCCGGTGTGAGGGCAGGAAGGGATAATAGACCTTCTTGATTCTCGGGTGCGCTTCGAGCCATTGGGCGACTTTCAAAGCCGTTTCATTTTGCCTCTCAACTCGAAGCGGGAAAGTCTTTAGCCCGCGCAGCAGCAGATAGCAGCAGTGCGGGTCGATAGTTCCGCCCATAGACTTGTGCAGGTCCCTGATTTTGTCGACGAGCTGCTGCCTGCCAAGCACGGCACCAGCCAGTATGTCGTTGTGGCCTGCCAGATATTTCGTACAACTCTGAAGGACTATATCCATCCCGAATTCAATCGGCCGCTGGTTATATGGCGTCGCAAATGTGCTGTCTATCAGAGTCAAAACTCCGTGCCTTCGGGCTATTCTTTTTATCTTCGCAAGGTCGAAGATGTTAAGGTACGGGTTGGTGGGGGACTCGGAAAAAATAAACCGCGTGTTCTTCCTGACGGCCTTTTCCAGAACGTCATAGTCACCGAACGGCACTATCGTGCACTCGATAGCGAACTGCTTGAGGTAATTCTTGCAGAACTCGAGCGTCTTCTTGTAGCTGTCGTCCGTGATGACGATATGGTCGCCGGACTGAACGAGTGAAAGAATGGTGGTAGTGATGGCCGACATCCCCGATGAGAAAACGACGCAGTCCTCGGCACCTTCAAGGTCGGCAAGACGCTTCTCTGCAATCGTGGCCGTGGGATTGCCGTAGCGGGCATATTCGTAGCGCATCTTGCCCTTCTTGGTGTAGTCCTCGATTGCCTTTGTGTTCTTGAAGGTGAAGGTTGAGGTCTGGATTATGGGCGTGGTTATTGAGTCGGCATATCTTGTTCTTGGTTCGCCGGCGTGGACTGCTCTGGTCGCTATTGACCTTTGGTTTCGTTTGCCTTTGTTGCCGGTCGATTTCGGCATGGCAGTTCCTTTCCAACAGTTCAAGGAGTCAAGACATTGCTCATCCGCGAATGGCTTGTTTACCCGAAAAACGAGGCAAGTTCAAGCGAATTCCCGAATCACAGACATCGACCAGCGGATGGGGTGGCAAAGCGGCGAGCTTGAAATCGCAGACGCTGTCTCCTACAATAAGGCCGCTTGCAGTCAAGAGCCACTCTATGCAAAATCCGATGAAAAACAGAATCTCTTCAGTCCTGCCTGTTCTTTTGCTCGCGTCGGTTTGTTTCGGCTCGTTCGATCTGGAGCAGATGTTCTACGGCGACAATATCCCGCCCGCCGAGCCGACTCTGTTTATTGCCGTCGCAGGGCCGAACGGGCCTGCGATGGCCAAATACAGCGACGCCAATATACCGGTCGGCGCCGAGCCGAAGATTGTGGTCGCAACTCACGGCTGGTTTGAGCACGAGCCCTGGCCGCAGGTCCTGGCATTGGCGATAAGAGACAAGGTCGATGCCAATGAATGGCTCTGCGGCTGGTTCGACTGGCGAAGACAGGCAAGGGTCATCAACCCAAGGGATGCGGCGGAATATGCACGCGATAAGGGAGGGCAGCTTTTGGCGGAGCAGATTCTGGCGGTGTCCAAAGAGCCGCGCCACGTGCATTTGATAGGGCATTCGGCGGGGTCGTGGGCGATAAGTGAAGCGGCCAAACGGATAGCAGACGAGACTGACGCGAGCATACACCTGACGTTTCTCGATGCGTACGTGCCTCTCGGCTGGGCCGAGGCCGAGCTCGGCGAGATGCCGAACGAGCCGAATTTTATCTATTGGGCGGACCATTATCTTACGAAGGATGTGACCATGAGGGTCACTGAACGGCTGCTAACACACGCTCAAAATGTGGATATCAGTGACATCACGCCGGGCCTGAAGGACCATGAGTTCCCCCGGTACTGGTATCCGGCTACGGTCATCGGCCAATATGTCCCCGGCGACCGCTACGACGGAAAGCAGCTCTTCTACAAAGCCGGAGACACCGAATATGGCTTTTTGCGGTCATTAGAGGCGGGAGAGGAGAACTGGGGCGAATCGCTGAAGCTGACGATAGGCAATGGCGCGGTGCGGCTCGAAAAGCCGAAAAGCAAGTTCGACCCCCTGGGCTGGCTCTTTGGGAGGGAAAAGACCCCGCGATGACGTTACGCGGCGGGGAGATTAGTGTGGTGTATTCCTGTCAAATCCCGTATAAATTCAGGGAATTTCCTTGACACTTCCGGAGATGGTCGTAATAATTGGAGGTATGAGGAGGTACAAGGCGTTCATCTTAGGGCGGCATTCCGTATTGTTACCGCTTTTTGTGTGCGCACACGGGGCAATTGTCTGGATAAATGGTGGGCTCTTTTGAGGAGGATAATAATGAAGTCTTTGCCAAGTGAAGGAAAAGTCCGTGGTCCGGGGGGATTCGCAGTGCCGTGGTTAGCGTCAGTGATAGGGATTGCGGTTTTTGTAGGCGGCCCGCTTTTATATGGTCAGCAGCCGGGCGAGGACGGACCTTGCGGTGGGGTGGTTGATTGCGGTCTTGCGCCTGTTCCGTTTGGGCCGCTCGGTTGGACGGAAATTGAACCGAACGGGAATTTCTTCGGGTGGAACCCGGGCGGCCCTATGTGCTGGGAGTTCAACGAGCCAATAATCGGCGGGTCGGTGTTGAATGTGGGCAATATTACCGAAGGCCTGTTCTGGACGTCGCCCTATCCGGAGGGACCGCCGGGCAAGCCGGCCTTTGGGGGGATAGTAGTAGGTCGGGTAGGCGAAATTCCGTTGACGGGGACAACGATGCACTCCGGGGGCTGCGGATGTGTATCATCGATTCGCAGCGGGGACGTAATCGGCAATGCGGTCGCGGTGACCGATGAGGTAATAGCAGGGCTATTTGTGGGGCGAGTGGCAGAGTATGACCTTCCTGAAGGGTCGCTGCCTATGAGCAACGTGGCAGTGGGCTTTAAGCTCAGATGGAACTGGGCATTTCTGGGTTACTTCGTAGAGACGAACGAGCCGAGCATGGAGTTTCTTCTCGGCGGGCGTCATACCCGGTGGGAGCTTCCTGCGCCTCGGGCGGATATGCCCGATTCGTTTAATGGGGACCTGCTGGGTGTCGGCTTTATCTACTATTCAGACGACGCGGTGTATGCGGGAAATATACTTCGTCCTGATGAACTGGCTACCACTGCGCTGCCGGGTCAGTATAGCTGGAAAGAATATATAGGGATGAACGGCGTGCGGGTGCACATGGTGGACGGCAACAATGTGGATATTTTCGTCCCGGGTCAGTTGGTGGAATTCGGGCCCTGCGACCAGCCGATGCGGTGCTGTCGGGACGCGACGAATTCGGAAATGGCCGTCAATATCAATCCGGCGTTTTCAGGTGACGAGCAGATTGATGCGGCCAGTGCGGATTGGCCGATGACACTCGCCACCTGCCGCAACTTCGGCGAGCAGGATGGCCCAAATGAACCGCCCCCTGCCGAAGTAAAAGACGGCTGTCCGGACGAGAAGATAGCCGGTGCTTATGCCTACGCATACGCGACCGGCGGCAATGCTAACCAAGACGGGTGGAACTGGGAAACAATCTGGCAAAATGATGTGCTGTGCCAGAGTGACACTGCTTATGCATTTGCGATGAGCATCGGTCACGGCCTGGCTCTGGCGGAGGCGTGGATAACGGGCGAGTGTCCGAACTGTCCGCCTGGTGACGACTTTGAACTCTACTACGGGCTGTCCGTATTTGCGGATGCGGATTGCCTCACTGAGTACCCCGTGAATTCACGAGCACGAGCCGTGGCAGCGGTCGCTGACCCCATCGTGTACAACGACTGGGACAGTTCGAAGAACTTGGAGCTTAAGTTTGGCCTTGCGAGCAATACGTATCTGCAGATGCCGAGAGGAGCCGATATTCACAACGGGTCGGTGTCGGTCTATTATCTTGAGGCAGGCACAACGCTGCCGCAGTATGAGAATCTCTTCAGGGCGAGGATTACGGCGCACGCCGGGGCCGACGGGAACACGCCGACGCTTGACGTGAATTTTGTGAGCAATCCGATGTTGGGGCTGTACGATTCAACGATTGAATATGAGATTGAAAACGCGCTGGACTACAACGATGCCAACGGCGGCTTCGGAGTCGAGTCGCACAGTCCGTTTGCAGGCATCAGCGTGGATGTTCCAAATAGTGTTGAGGCATTCGAGGTGCGGATGCGTGCTGCTTCGGTGCTGGAGTTCTTCGGCAGCGAGTACAGCGGGCCGGAACTGACCTCTCCCGGCAAGTTCTGTGGCAACGCCATAATCGAAGAACAAGAAGGCGAGATGTGTGACCCGCCGTGGTGCGGATGCGATGAAGACTGCAATGAGCTGGACACACTGTTCGGGGACGCCGACGGCGACGGCACTGTCAATATCTTCGACTACATACTGCTGGGGCAAAACTGGAGGTCGCGTGCATACGTCAGGGCAGACCTGGACGATAACGGGGTAATTGATTTGGCCGACCTCGAGCAGTTTGCTCGGGACTGGCTTGATGAGACAAGCTGGTATCCGTGCCCGTAGGGACGGCCCTAAAAGCGATTTTTGCTCGGGCTGTGCCGAGAAGAGAATGGCCGGGCGGCAACTTGGCTGCGAGACAGGCGTCAGTTAAGGCCGCTTAGCCAGTAGGTAGAAAAGCTCCTAAGGTCCGCCTCGTCAACAATGCCCGAGAGGTCAATGTCCGCCCCTTCGCAGTCGTTGGCATCAGCGCAATTATCGGTCAGCCACCAATCGGCGAAGAAGGAATAGTCGATGAAGTTCACTCCGTCCGGACAGAGAAAATCCGCCACCGGTATAGACCAGATATGCCGCGGATAATTCGTCCCCTCACATATCGCCCAGACATCATTGAAATCCCAACCCGCATCCTCAAACGTACTTCGCATCTGCATCTCGGCAGTCATCTTGCCTGTCCCGCCGGCACTATTGGGTTCACCACTAGTATTAACGTCCCAGAAACTCCCCGACACAGTACCACCCTCAACACTATACCCCACCAAGCCCCCGACATAAGAGCTGCCCGAAACTTTGCCCATACTGTAACATCGTGCTATCTCCGACGTATTCCCTCCAACCAGACCACCTGCCTGATCGCCTCCGCTCACTTCAGCCCCGGCATAGCTGTCACGCACCGTCCCAGCGTCGTTCAAGCCCGCTAATCCGCCCGTCCCGTAGTCACCACTCACGAACCCAAATGCGTGTGACCCCACAATCAGAGCAAACGGAGAAATGTTATTTCCGACCAGCCCGCCACTAAAGCTCTGGCCCGAAACATCTGCATCCGCCCAGCAATCCGCCACCTCTCCCCGGTTCACCCCGCAAAGCCCCCCAACATTAAACTCGCCCGCCACTAATCCAACAGCATAGCAATTGCTCACATTCCCATAACTGTTATATCCCACGAGGCCGCCGAGATCATCAGCGCCAGTAACTGCACCCGTTGCGTGGCTGGCGCCGATATCGCCTGAATTTAGTCCCACCAGAACGCCTACAGCCGAATCCCCTTTGACCGTTCCTCGATCCACCTCACATCTGTCGACTCCCGCATGTAAGCGGCCGCACAAAGCCCCGACCCGCGCCCCTCCGAACACATTCACATCTGTCAATGTCAGATTCTGTATGGAAATGCCTTCTCGCTCGACGTATCGGAAAAGCCCGATCCCATCTACCTCTCCACCCGTGTCATAAATGAAATTGCTGATCGTATGACCGTTCCCGTCAAAAACACCAGTGAACGGTTCATTGCATGGGTCATTATACCCCACATACAAACCGATTGTGTTAAACTGCATCCCCGTATAAGCCGACAGATTTATGTCGTTTATCATCACAAAGCACTTGTTGAAATCCTCGAAATGATTGCCGATGTCGTTTAAGTCCTCGGCTGTGACGATGCGGTAGGGATTGTTCGGCTCGCCGGTGCCGCCGGAGTATTTGGCTTTTGCTGCGATCCCTGAGCTAAGAGTGACTACCGCAGCGAGCAGCAGGAGAGACCCTTTGAATCCCGCCCTGCAATTTCGCCCTTTAACTTCCTCCTTTTGACTTGCCTCTGAGTGTGTCAGGCACTTCATTTTGCTCCTCCAACACTGCTTCTTCCGTTTTCCCCCAATTGAGGCAATTATACCACAATGGCGGGGGTTTTGCAACGGCTTTAGGTATCCGGCTTCGAGTTTTCTTGCAAGCCACACGACGGGCAATATAATGAAGCTTTCTTAAGGCGAAAGTCCTGCATAACTAAAAGGCCGCGGCGATGAAAAAGATACTGCCTCCGATGTGGTTTTTCATCTCGATTGTCGGGGCGGTGGTGATGCACTTCGTGCTGCCGATACGGCGGTTGATAACGCCGCCGTGCACGTATTACGGGGTAATTGCGATAGTAGCAGGTGCGGTGTTGAATATATGGGCGGATGTTCTGTTCAAGCGACGACGGACAACGGTTCGGCCGGGCGAACAGCCCAGCACGCTCGAGACGTCCGGGCCGTTCAGCGTCAGCCGTCACCCGATGTACTTGGGGATGGTGCTGATACTGTTCGGCGTGGCCGTGGTCTTAGGGTCACTGGTGACATTTATCTTTCCCGTTGCCTTTGCGATTCTGATGGACCGCCTGTTCATCCCCGCCGAGGAGGCGGCTATGGAACGAACGTTCGCAGAGGAGTATCGACAGTATAAGAAAAAGGTGCGGCGCTGGATTTAGCTGCATCCGTACACAAAATCAGAATAGGAAAGGAAAAGGCAATGATGTCAATGAAAGCAGCGCGTTTCTTTGTTTCGCTTGTTTTGCTGTGCGTAGCCGGTACTGCGTTAGGGGCGCATCAGTACAACGCCGTTTATACGGGGGCGAACCTGGACAGGGTAGCTTTCCCGATGGGCGGTATCGGAGCGGGGATGATATGCCTCGAGGGGACGGGGATGCTCAGCCACTGGTCGCTTCGGAATCGGCCTGACATCTTCAGCGAGCATCAGGTCTTCGCCGCTATATGCGTCAAAGGTGAAAAGAATATCGCCAGGGTTCTGGAAGGGCCTGTGCCGAAGTGGAAGATATTCGCGATCCATCCGGGCACGGGTCAGTTCGGCGGGCCGGGCAACGGCCTCGGTGAGACGACCTACGGGCTGCCGCGATTTCGAGAGGCGAATTTTAAGGCACGGTTTCCCTTCGCGACGGTGACACTGAAAGATGCGAAGATTCCGCTGAGGGTTGAGATTACCGGCTGGAGTCCCTTTACACCGCCCGATGCCGACGCCTCCTCACTGCCCGTCGTTGGGCTTGAATACAAATTCGTCAATGCCGGCAGCGAAGATATAGATGCCGTCTTCTCATTCAACGCCGAGAATTTTATGGCCGCGGGCGGCGACAAAGGGGCCGTCAAGCGAATCAAGGGCGGCTTTATCTTAGCCCAGCCGCCGAATCCCAATCTCAAGCAGTGGGATGAGGCGTATCTGGCAGTTTTTGCCGACAGCCCGGATACAAAGGTAAACTGTGCGTGGTTCAGGGGCGGCTGGTGGGATTCGCTGACGATGGCGTGGAAGGACGTGGCCGAGGGCAATTGTTATGACCGCGAGCCGGTAACCGAGGGCGGATCTGCGCCGGGTGCGTCACTGTTTGTACCGTTGAAGATAAAGGCGGGCGAAGGAAAAACCGTTCGGCTGATGATGTGCTGGTATGCTCCCTATAGCGACGTTCGGGCAGGCGGCGGCGAAATCCAGTCAGCCGAAGATGCCTACCGTCCGTGGTATACAACGGCGTTTGCCAACGTTGAGGGCGTCATAGAATACTGGCGGGAGAATTATCAGCAGTTGCGCGACAGGAGCAAGACATTCAGCGACTGCTTCTACGATACCACGCTGCCGGCAGAGGCCGTTGAGGCGGTCGCTGCGAATATGACGATAATCAAGTCGCCCACCGTTCTGCGCCAGCCGGATGGTCGGCTGTGGTCCTGGGAGGGCTGTTTCGACGGGGCCGGCTGCTGTCACGGCTCGTGCACGCACGTCTGGAATTATGCGCAGGCGATACCGCATCTGTTCCCGTCGTTGGAGCGAACACTGCGGGAAACCGAGTACTGCGTCTGTCAAAACCAGAGGGGCCATCAGAATTTCCGCTGCCCCCTGCCGATACGCGAGCCGGACCACGGCTTTCACGCCGCCAGCGACGGGCAGTTCGGCTGTGTGATTAAGGTCTATCGCGACTGGCGAATCAGCGGCGATACCGAGTGGATGAAGACCCTTTGGCCGAAGGTGAAGGACAGTCTCAATTACTGCATAAAGGCGTGGGACCCGAATCACAACGGAGTGCTTTCCGAACCGCACCATAACACGTATGACATTGAGTTCTGGGGGCCTGAGCCGATGTGCAGCAGCTTCTATATCGGTGCATTGAAGGCCGCTGCTGTGATGGGCAAGGCACTCGGCGAAGATGTCTCGCTCTACAAGGAACTGCTTGAGAAAGGACAGGAGTACATAAACAATAATCATTTCAACGGGGAATACTTCTATCAGCAAATCCAGACTGAGGGCCTTCGTGCAAGAGACCCCGCGGAGTTCAGGAGCATGCAGGGCAATTACAGCGCTGAGGCGCTGGAGCTGTTGAAGAAGGAAGGCCCGAAGTATCAGTACGGAAAGGGTTGTTTGGCCGACGGCGTGCTGGGTGCGTGGCTTGCAAAGGTTGCCGGCGTTGGCGACGTATTCGACCAGCAGAAGGTGACAAGTCACCTGCGCAGCATCCACAAATACAATCTTAAGAAAGACCTCAGTGAGCACGCAAACCCGCAACGGCCGGGCTATGCGATGGGCAACGACGGCGGGCTGCTTATTTGCACCTGGCCCAAAGGCGGCGAGCTGTCACTGCCTTTCGTCTATAGCAATGAGGTCTGGACGGGAATTGAGTATCAGGTTGCTTCACATCTGATTTTGCAGGGACAGCTTGAGCAGGGTCTGGAGATTGTGCGAATCGCCAGAGACCGCTACGACGGGACGGCACGAAACCCGTTTAACGAATACGAGTGCGGCCACTGGTATGCAAGGGCCATGTCCAGCTATGCCCTGTTGGCTGCGCTCAGCGGCGCTCGCTACGACGCGGTTGACAAGGTCCTCTACCTAAAACCCGCGGTCAAAGGCGACTTCAGGACGTTTATCTCTACCGCAACCGGATACGGCACCGTCGGCGTCAGGGATGGAAAGCCCTTCTGCCAGGTCGTCAGCGGAAAGATTCCATACGAAAAAATTGACTACATTAAGTGAATACACACGTGTGTGATGAGATGTTGTGAGAGTAGTTAGCGATGAAGCGCCAACGGATTTTCACGATTGCGGCGGTGGTGCTGTCGGCTATGGCTACATGCTACTACGCGTGGCCACTGATTAGCGGGCAAGTTGCGCCTCAATTCAGGTCGAAGGTGGGGGCGGACTCTACTTCGCAGTCATATACACGTTCGGGTGGGTTAGAAATCGTGGAAAGGAGGAAGCTAAGACATGTGAACTGGCATTCGCCGCTTTGGTTCTCGCTTTGGTTGGAATAACGTGCGTTTTTGCGACCGCGCCTGTTGCCGTTGTCTTGGGAGTCGTGAGTATCCTCAGAATCCAAAGGAGCAGGGGTAAACTCAAGGGAGCGGCAATTGCCGTGCTGGCTATAATGATTGCAGAGGCGGGAGGGATTTGGACATATTACGTTGGCATACCAAGGATCAGAAGCATAAGCCCAAGAATGGTCTGTGGTACAAACCTTTCCGGGTTGGGCAAAGCGATACTTCTGTATGCGGCTGATAATAATGATACCTATCCAACACCTGAGAAGTGGTGCGATCTTCTGCTGGAGCGCGAAGACGTGACGGAGAAAATGTTCAGATGCCCCGGGAATAAGAATCTGCGGTGTGCTTACGCCATCAACCCAAATTGTCACATTAATTCATCCCCCGATACAGTTCTGTTGTTTGAGGCCAGGACCTCTTGGAATGTTGACGGCTGGAATAGAGTGGGTGGACAAGAGCTTCTGAGCTTCTCAAACCACGAGGGAGATGGGTGCAACATCCTATTCAATGATTGTCAAATGAGGTTCGTAAGAGCAACTGTAGATGAGTTGTGCTCATTGAACTGGAATGACGATTCCCGAATGAAGCTGCCCTAACCGTGCGCTGGGCCTTGAAGAGTCTGGATATGGGATACAAGCTGAGTAAATGGCAGCTAAATGCTGAGTGGGGCAAATTTGCCGGTGGAGAGCGGTAAGATATTATACAGAAAGATTGAATATACGCTCTTTTAACTGTGCAGCAAAGAAAGTCACTCTGACGAAGAAAACATCCGCCCCGCCGGATGTTTGCAATTCGGCGGCGCTTCCCTATAATGGGCGTTTCGCAGGTTTGGGGACTATTTTGATTAGAGGATGCTATGGCGAAGTTGGCGAAGCTTGATGATATCGTGTCGCTGTGCAAGCGGCGGGGCTTTATATTTCAGTCGAGCGAGATATACGGCGGCCTTGCGAGCTGCTACGACTACGGCCCTTTGGGCGTCGAGCTGAAAAATAACGTCCGCAGGGCCTGGTGGAAGGCGGTCGTACAGATGCGCGACGACGTAGTCGGCCTCGATTGCTCCATCCTGATGCACCCTTTGGTCTGGAAGGCGAGCGGCCACGCGGATAAGTTTGCCGACCTGATTGCAGAGTGCAAAAAGTGCAACGTGCGGACGCGGGTGGACCATCTCAAAGAAAAAGCAGAGGAAGAACTGCAGACAGAGCAGCATACCGAGCACGTGGATATCGAAAAGGAGATGGCCGCCGCACATAACCTGACCAACAAGGTGTGTCCCGCGTGCGGGACCGTCGGTCAATTCACCGAGCCGATGCCCTTTAAGCTGATGTTCGAGACGCAGATGGGCGCCAACGTCGATGACTCGATGACGCTCTTCCTTCGGCCTGAGACCGCCCAGGGCATCTTCGCCAACTTCAGAAACGTCCTCGACACAACGCGCGTCAAAATCCCCTTCGGCATCGCCCAGATTGGAAAGAGCTTTAGAAACGAGGTCACCACCAAGGCGTTCATCTTCCGCACGCGGGAGTTCGAGCAGGCTGAGCTTGAGTTCTTCTGCGAGCCGGGCACAGATGACCAGTGGTTCGAGCACTGGAAGCAGCAGCGTTTCCACTGGTACTTGAACTTGGGGATAAAGAAGGAGAATCTGCGATTCCGCGAGCACGACGCCGATGAGCTTGCGCACTACGCCAAGGCCTGCGTCGATGTCGAATACAGGTTCCCCTTCGGCTCGGGCGACTGGCAGGAATTAGAGGGGATTGCAAACCGCACCGACTACGACCTGCGGCAGCACCAGCGCGGAATGCGAACGCTGAATGACTGGTTTGAGAATAAGGGGGATTTGTCGAAGATTGATTTGAAAGAAGAGTCAGCCGGTTACGTTAAGGGCCCTTTGTCCTACTTCGAGGAGACACAGAAGAAGCGATATATCCCCTATGTGATTGAACCGAGTGCCGGGATTGACCGAAGCGCGCTTGCCTTCCTGGTCGATGCCTACGATGAGGAAGAGGTTCGCGGGGACAAAAGGAACCTGCTGCGTTTTTCTCCGGCTATTGCTCCGATAAAGGTCGGGATTTTTCCGCTTGTAAAGCGGGATGGTCTGCCGGAGGTCGCACGCAAGATTTATGATGACCTCAAAAGGCACTTCACAACCTTCTACGATGAAAAAGGCGCTATCGGCAGGCGCTACCGCAGACAGGATGAGGCGGGCACTCCCTTCTGCATTACCGTCGATGGCCAGACCCTCGAAGACAGCACCGTCACCGTCCGCGAAAGAGACTCAATGGAGCAAGTCCGCATCTCAACAGACAAACTCCGCGAACACCTCCGCGAAAAACTCGATTAGCCACAGAGGACGCAGAGAGCACGGAGAATTGAAGAAAGCTTCCGTTGCGAGTTGTGGCGTAATCTGGTAAAATATAAAGTATGAAACAAGGAATTTCGCACGACAGGCAGCAGGAGACTATGGAGGCCAAGACACGATGGTTTCGGTCGTTATCCATCGCCGAGCGCATAGAGGTCTTCTGCAGTTTCACCGACCTGGCCCTGTCTGCCAATCCCCGCCTGAAGGAACGAAGGCATACTCAACCGACTACAGGACGTGTTCAGGTCCTTTCAGCAGAGTAATGCCATGGATAACCGCCGGTGGAACCCGGGGAACGAATCAGCTTCTCAACAAACTGAGAACCAGGCCCAGGGGAATATGAATACGCAAGCCGAAGGATCGCTCTGATATGGATGACAGGAGGTACGTCCAAGCTGACGAAAAATTTTTGGGATACGCGTTTCAAGCCCTAAGAGACCACTTCACAACGGAAGGTGAGCTCAGACGTTTCTACGGCTCCATAGAGACGGACAGGGACAGGAGTCTCTTCTTGAAAACATGCTCGTTCTATCTTTTCTTTGTCAAACAGTGCTCTATCACAAATACCGTTCCCGGCGTGAATAACGACATAGATTATGTATCGAATACCCTGAAATTCATAGCCATGGTTTCACTCATTGAGTCTTTAGACTCTAAGGGGTACAGAGACTTCTATCATTTTCTCGTGGGGAAGGATAACAACATAGAATTCCCTATTCATAGCACCGAGCAGCTATGTGAACACTACAAGAACTACAAGAAACGATATGGCGCCACACAAAAAACGACCGCGTTCTTTCGCCGAGTAGAAGACCCTTGGGAGCGGAGAATGAAGGGCAAAGTACAGGTTCTAACGTCCGGCGACAAAGAAAAATTGACCATAAATGAATTCGCCAAGCTTCTCTATCACATCCGCTCAGAATTCATGCATGAGGCGAGGATGGTACTGGAATTTGGAAATCACCCCGTGTTATCTCGCAGGAAAAAGAAAACGACATTTACAAACGTCGGTATCCATGACTTAATGTGGCTTTTTGAAAAAGGGCTCCTCAAGTTCTTCGAAAGACCAAGGGCCCATCACGAAAAGGGCGATTGCGCCGATTAAAGAAGATATGTATGCTGATATGGCTCGTGCGGTTCGGCTCGAGAATCCCCACACGAGCTAGGAAATGCAAGATAGTGTAATCAGGTAAGGTCCAAGTATAATGTTCATCGTAGGATGGATTCTGTGGGGGCTCACGTGTGTCCTTGCAGCCGTGATTCTGAGGGTCACAGTGCGAGAATTGCGAGGGGAGGTAGCAGCCCCGTACAAAGCGAGCATGGGAGCATTCCTGCTTGAAGCACTGACGCTTGGAGGTGTCGTGGGGTCGCTATATATGACTGTGGGAAGGGGTGTGTCTAAAATGCACCTGTTGTGGCTCGTACCAGCGAGCTTCGCTGCGGCTAATTTAGTAGGCGGCCCTATCATAGCGATTGGAAAGCGGATGCTACTGAAAAGGATGTTTCAAGAGGCCGCGGCCAGATTCCAGGGCCAGAGCACCGAACAGCAGTTGACGGCACAGGGTGAGCCTAAAATGACGGGGGACGGAGGGAAGAAGGTATGGAAGACGTACCGCATGGAAAGTTCTAGATTTGGAAGGGTTCTTTTCCAAATTGCTGCCAGCTTGCTGTTTCTTGGCGTTATCGCGTTCCTTGCACGAGTGGGCTGGAGTTGGCCTGAAGTCCGGCAGGCGTGCCTGGACGCAGCACCATTCGTCGCAGGCGGAATTACATCCTGGGTGTTGGGCTTCCGGCATGACGCAAAACTGGTCATGCGCGGGGAATTGTACTCGGAGAGGTTTCCCAAATTGTACAAAGGTTTGAAGCCCCCTGGGAAGTCAGAGGAAGGAGACGATAGTGACCAGCGGTAGCAGGACGCAGATAAATGAGCTAAAAGACAGCGTTCAAAGCGAAGTAACGCTCCAGGGCTGGTTGTATAACAGGCGGGGCAGCGGGAAGGTGCAGTTTTTGATATTGCGGGATGGGACGGGACTGTGCCAGTGCGTCGTTGAAAAGGCTAACGTCCCGGATGAGACCTTCGAGCAGTTGAGGCATTTAGGCCAGGAGTCGTCCCTTCAGATAAGCGGCGTCGTGCGGGCCGACGAGCGAAGCGTGGGCGGCTATGAGTTAGCAGCCACCGCTGCGGAGGTTGTCCACGCGACAAATGACTATCCGATTACGCCCAAAGCCCACGGGGTAGATTTTCTCCTCAGGCACCGGCATCTGCATCTGCGCTCGCAACGGCAGTGGTGTATCAGCCGGCTCCGCCATACCGTCATCGACGCCATCCGAAGATTCTTCAACGACAACGGCTTTACGCTCATCGACACGCCGATACTCATGGCCTCTGCGGGCGAGGAGGAGCAGATACTTTTCGAGGTAGATTACTTCGGCCAGACGCTTTACCTGACGCAGACCGGCCAGTTGTATCTCGAAGCAGCCGCGATGGCCTTCGGCAGGGTCTATTGCTTCGGGCCCACCTTTCGCGCCGAAAAGAGCAAGACCCGCAGACACCTCACCGAGTTCTGGATGGTCGAGCCGGAGGTCGCCTTCATAGATCTGCCGGGGCTTCTGGAATTGGCCGAGAACTTCGTCTCATATATCGTCCAGCGGGCGTTGAGTGACAACCGCAGTGAATTAGAGCAATTAGGTGCCGATATCCCCGCCCTCGAGAACATCAAGCCGCCCTTCTATCGCCTGACATACACCCAGGCCGTCGAGATTCTCACCGGCCAAAGGACAACCCAGTTCCTCGCAAAACAGCTCGACGAATTCAAAACGGAAAAGGGCAAAATAGAAAAAAGAATCGAGCAGTTGGAAAAGGAAAACGCAGGCCAAATCAAGAAATGGAAACAGGAGAAAAACGCAGCGGAGCTTATCGAGCTGCGGAGCGAGCTCGATGAGGTAAACGTAAAAATCGAGAATAACCCCAAGCACGCGCAATTAGCTGCAGAGTTCAAATGGGGAAAGGACTTAGGCGGCTCGGATGAGACGATTATATCACTGATGCACGACAAGCCCGTCTTCGTCACGCACTATCCCAAGGCGGCGAAGGCATTCTATATGAAGACCGACAGAGCTAATGATAAGGTCGTGGAGAACTTTGATTTGCTCGCCCCCGCCGGCTTCGGTGAAATCATCGGCGGCTCCGTCAGAGAAGACGACCACGACCTGCTCCTGAAGCGCATCGAACAGCAGGGCCTGAAAAAAGAGAATTACGACTGGTATCTGGATTTGCGTAAGTACGGCTCGGTCCCCCACGGCGGCTTCGGCCTCGGCGTCGAAAGAACCGTCGCCTGGCTCACCGCCGAAAAACACATCCGACAGTGCATCGCCTTCCCCCGACTGATGGACAAAGTCTATATTTAGCCACAGAGAATTTTTTAAGACACTGATTGACACTGTTTTCTTTGTTTTGCCATAGAGCCCACACAAACACAGAGACAATCATTGCCATTCCCGCGAAAGCGGGAATCCATCAACCACGGCAGAGAAACCAATCTGTTCACAGATGGCACATACCGGCCCCTCTATGGCAAACTTGTACCGGGGTCGTTGGCGGCTGTTCCGCGGTTTCAACATTGACATTCCCCTTTTGATAGGTTATTTTTTGCTATGTATTGTATGGCATTATGTTAGAGCTTATGGAAGAAATAATCATACAACGAAATGACTCGAAAGCGTCTGTACGCATCCGGCTCGACTCACTTTTCCCTGGCGTAAAAATAGCTGTTGGTCGATATGGCGCGACCACTAAGTACAAGATTCATTACGGCCTAAATGACACCAAAGGCACCTACACAGAAGTATGGAAATACGTTGGCGGCAGAATGATCGAGTACCAACAAATCCGAGATCGCGATGGACAGGTGGTGCGCACTGAAAGTATTTATCGCTCGAATCCACCAAGAAAACATGGTGAATACATCGACATTTTCACATGGGACGATGAAAACCAAAAATACAATCGCAAGACATATTTCAGACGCAAGAGGCTTATATTCTGGGGGGAGCCAGTTCCACACGACGGCCCCATTATTTAACGATTTGTGGATGGGAACTAATATGAACAGTTACTTGTTTTCTTCGTATTGTTAAAGCGGTCAGGTAACTTTTTCCTATGCGGAATTTATTTCCCCTTCCCTTCCCGCCAAAGGCAAGACAAATCACCCCCTCCACCGTAACTCCCGCCTCGCTGCCCGCCGCAGCTTCTCGTCCGCCGAAGCCTCGGCGAAGGAGGATAGCGAAGGCGGGTTCGCCGTGCGGCACTTGGCCCGGCGTAGTCCCGACAAGTCGGGACGAAGCCGGCTACCCTTGCTTGCGGCCTGGGGAAAATTGCTTATACTCATCCCCGAGCAGACGGTTCCGGGCGCGCGTTTGGGCGGCCGGATTGGATGAATAAATGGTAAATTTTAATCATGGGAGGCAAATTATGAACGGCAGATTATGGTTGACTGGTTTATTGGCGGTAATGGTTTTGGCGACAGCATCGCCTGTGCAGGCAGAGGATGGCGGGAAGCTGCGGATAATAGTTTTTGGAGGGCATCCGGACGACTGCGAGATAGACGCAGGGGGCATCGGGGCCATCTGGGCAAAGCAGGGACATCACGTCAAATTCGTCTCGACGACCAATGGTGACGTGGGCCATGCCACGCAGGCTGGCGGTCCCCTGGCCAAGCGCCGGACGGCAGAGGTAAAGAAGTGCGATGAGATGTTAGGCATAACGAGCCAGGTACTGGATATCCACGACGGCGAATTGATGCCGACCTTAGAGAATCGAAAGACAATCGTGCGTCTCATCCGCGAGTGGAAGGCCGATGTCGTGATTTCACATCGCTCTAACGATTACCATCCGGACCATCGCTACACGGGAATATTAGTGCAGGATGCTGCCTTTATGGTAATCGTGCCGCACCTCTGTCCGGACGTGCCCGCCTTGAACAAGAACCCCATTTTTCTCTACAGTGAAGACGGCTTCCAAAAGCCGAATCCCTTCGAGCCCGATATCGTAGTTGCAATCGATGATACAATGGATGCCAAGGCCGACGCGCTCTGGCAGCTCGAATCGCAGATTGAATCGCTGTGGGCAACGGGCGATTTCGAGCATGTCGTGCCGGTGCCAAAGGACGGCCCCGAGCGCGAGAAGCGCAAAAGGGATGTTAAGCAGCGATTCATCGGGCGCAACAAGAGGACAGCCGACAAGTACAGGGACAAGCTCGTTGAGCTATACGGGGAAGAAAAGGGCAAGAGCATAAGACATGCCGAGGCCTTTGAGGTCTGCGAATACGGCCGCCGCCCGTCGATGGATGAGCTAAAGAAGCTCTTTGGTATCTCGCAGTGAGCCGAACCTGACCGGACCTTGGCTTGAGCGATGATTCCAGCGTGGCCCTGCATTTTACGCAGGGCCTCGCTGCTGTATAATCGCGCAGATGGAAGTCTGGACGATACAAAAACTGTTGAACTGGACAACGCAGTACTTCACCGACAAAGGTATCGACTCGCCCCGGCTAAGTGCAGAGCTTCTGCTTTCGCACGTCCTTGGCTTAAAGCGAATCGAGCTCTATACAGACTTCGATAAGCCGGTGGCTAAGGCCGACCTTGACCGGCTGCATGTACTGGTGAAGCGCGCCGCCGAGCACGAGCCGATTGCGTATCTGACGGGCAGGTGCGAGTTTTACTCACTTGCGTTCACGGTAACACCGGACGTCATGATACCCCGCCCGGAGACGGAACTTCTTGTGGCCCGGGCGGTCGAATTTCTGCGAGCAAGAGATGGGCAGCAGTTTGTCTGTGATTTGTGCACGGGCTGCGGGTGTGTGGCGATCGCCATAGCGAGCAACTTCGACAAGGCCCGCGTGATTGCCACCGACATCTCCGAAGCCGCTTTGAGCATAGCCGCTGCAAACGTCGAAGCACACGGCCTGACCAGCCGTATTGAATTACTCTGTGGCGACCTGTTTGAGCCGATTGTCCCCCAACTCGATACCGATAGATTTGACCTAGTCGTCTGCAATCCGCCGTATATCAGCCAGGTCGATTATGAGAAGCTGGAGAAAACCGTCAGGAACCACGAACCACGCAGCGCGCTGTATGGGGGCACTGACGGGCTGGACATCCTCCGAAAGGTCATATCCCAGGCCGGACAATTTATGAAAGACGAATCTGTGCTAATGCTCGAAATCGGGTACGACCAAGGTTCAGACGTTCAGCAGCTCCTCGAACAGGCGGGGCGTTTTGACGGTATCAGCATTGAGAAGGACGAGAATATGTGCGACCGGCTGGCAGTCTGCCGGAGAAAGACCGTTCCGCCACCCCGGTAGAGCCGCTCTTCGTCGCCAAGAGCAAGGACCATTGTGTCCCTGCCGAGGCGGGCTTTATCCATCGCCTCGACCATCGCGATAACAGTCCGCATATCCTTATTGATAGGTATCAATAGCGAAGGATGGTTTCGATGTGGTAGCCGGTCAGCCGCCCGGCCCCCTCAAGCTCGGCCAGCTCGATTAGAAATGCGATGCCCACGATTTTGCCCCCTATTTTCTCAATCAACCGGCACGCGGCGGCCATCGTCCCTCCGGTCGCAAGCAAATCATCCACCATCAATACGCGCGCTTCTGAACTTACGGCGTCAGTATGCACCTCAAGCGTATCGGTGCCGTACTCCAAATCGTAACTGACCTGCTCGGTTCGGTATGGGAGTTTGCCTTTCTTGCGAATCGGCACAAAACCGGCTGAGAGCTTTGCCGCAACGGCAGCGCCGAATATAAAGCCCCTGGCCTCAACGGCGGCGACGTAGTCCATAGGCTGCTGCTCGAAAGGCCTGCACAGGGCATCGACAGCCGCCTGAAAGGCCTGCGCATCGGCCAGCAGCGGCGTGATATCTCTAAACAATATTCCCTTCTTGGGCCAATCAGGCACCGCCCGAATATACTCTCTAAGGTCAATGGTCCGGCTCGACATTTCTCAGGTCCTTAACTCGACAAACATCGCACAAGAGGGATATATCCCGGCTTGCAGCAGACAATTGTTAGCAGATTTGCGACGAAATGCAAGAAGTATCAACGAGCAGCCCCTACTGCTCCTCCATGTATTCATAGAGTTTCGTAAGGGCTTCGTGCTGAATCTGGCGGATTCTCTCACGCGTCAGGCCGAGCTTGGCGGCTATTTCCTTTAGAGTCATCGGCTCGTGAGCGCCCAAGCCGTAGTGCATACGCAGTATCATCGCCTCTCGAGGGTCAACTTCAGCAAGCAGGCGCACGGCTTTCTGCTTCTGCTCAACAGCAACAAGCTCATCTTCGGGCCTCGTTTCGTCCTGAGTTCTGAAGGTTGATTCGAATGTCTGATTTTCATCCGAGCCATCGACATCCGAGCTATCCTTGACCGAGGTGAGGATTTTGACGGTCTCGTGTATGATACGCGCCTTTTTGAGCGGCAGTCGCATAACGTCTGCCATCTCCTCCAGAGACGGCCTCCTGCCAAGCTTGCTCTCCATCTCGACCACCGTTTGTCGCCACCGACTAATCAGCCCTATCATATAGCTCGGTACGTGGACGGGCCTGACGTCGGCGAGCTGGGCGCTTTTGATACTCTGCTTTATCCACCACGCGGCATAAGTGCTGAACCGAGTGCCCCGTTCCGGGTCAAAATAGTCAACGGCCTTGATGAGACCAAGGTTGCCTTCCTCAATCAAATCCGCCAGTTGCATATGCCCTTTGGCTGCGTACTTTTTGGCAATATTGACGACAAGGCGCAGATTGCTGCGGACAAGCTGTTCTCTGGCAAGCGGGTCATTTTCTTCAAGTATCAATCTGCCGAGGTACCGCTCTTGTTCTGCAGTGAGCAGCGGTGCCTCGTCGATTTCTTTGAGGTAATCTTTTATGGTAGCATCAAAGACGACTATGTCTGCCTCCCGCCCCACCGAAGCTTTTCGACTCCGGCTATTGGGGCCAATAAAACCTACACCCTGGACGCTTAATCTTTCACAAAGGAGCCGTCCTCCGGGACAGATGAACCTGATGTAGGTATCGGCCAGAAATAGGGGAGGGTTTAGCTAAGAACCCGACAGAAGCGACGTTGCCTGCCACTGCCGGGTTCTTGCCAAATGAGCCAATCTGATATGCTTAAGCTGCCACAGGACTACTCAGTATCGCTGTTATCGGGCTCTTCGGCAGTTTCATCTGCGACAGCATCTTTGGCCTTACTATCCTCTTCGCCGGATGCCTCTGCGGTCTCACCGTCGCCCTCACCGGCGTTTTTCTTGTCCTGCTCAGACAGATCCCCATCGTCCTGCACCTCTCCCTCTCCCTCTTCGTTGGATGCCTCTGATGCCTCGGTATCTGCCCGGTCAGGAGCTTCCGCGGCCTGGCTGCCGCCCTGGCTTGCGATATCCTTCTGCTGGTCGGACGATTCGGCATTGTCCTGTGCTTTTTTCTCCTCGCCTACTTGCACATGCTCGCTGGTCGCTGGTTGCTCTTGGCCGGTCGAGGCTTCGGTCTTTAAGTCCGGTTCGTCACTCGTGGAATCTGCCTCGCTGCCGCCAAGCGTCCTGGCCTCACCGCCGGAAATCACGGTCTGAACACCCGTAGGGGCCGACTTCTGGACAGCTTCGGCGGCCTGTTCCTCCGCCGCCCACTGCGCCCTTCGCAGGCTCAGCCCGATCTTACGTGATTCGGTGTCAACCTTAAGAATCTTGACTTCGACCTCGTCGTCCATATTGACAACTTCCTGCGGCTTTTTGATTTTATGGTCAGCCAGCTCGGAAATATGCAGCAGACCCTCAAGGTCCGGCTCCAGTTCGACAAACGCCCCAAAGTTCGTCAGCTTCGTCACCTTGCCTTTGATTATGTGCCCGGGGATATATTTTTCGGGTATTGCCCTCGCCCACGGGTCTTCGGTCAACTGCTTGACACCGAGTGATACCCGTTGCTTGTCGGGGTCAATATCCAGGACGACACATTTGATCTTTTCGCCTCTTTGGACGGCCTCATTAGGATGACTGAACTTGCGAGTCCAGCTCAGGTCTGAGATGTGAATCATGCCGTCGATACCTTCTTCTATCTCGACAAAGGCACCGTAGTTTGTAACACCGCGTACCGTCGCCTCGACAATCGTGCCGGGCGGGTACTTCTGAGCAGCAACGGCCCAGGGGTTGGTCTCGGTCTGCTTCATACCGAGCGAAATCTCCTGCTTTTCCTTGTTGACGTTAAGGACTACAACCTCCACCTCGTCGCCAAGGCCCACCATTTCGCTGGGGTGACCGAGCCGCTTTGTCCAGCTCATCTCACTTATATGAACAAGCCCCTCGATACCGTCTTCAAGCCGCACAAACACGCCGTAGTTCATAATGTTGACAACCTTGCCCGTTACTCGTGCTCCGACAGGATAATTCTGCTCAACAGTCTCCCACGGGCTTGGCGTCTTTTGCTTGAGGCCAAGGGATATTTTCTCGTTGGTCTTGTCAACGCCAATAACAACACATTCTATTTCCTGGTCAAGCTGCACGACCTCCGACGGGTGGGATATTCTTCCCCAGCTCAGGTCGGAGATGTGCAGAAGGCCGTCCAGACCTCCCAAATCAACAAAGACACCGAAATCGGCGATATTTTTGACCACGCCTTTTCGAATCTGTCCGGCCTTGATCTCGGAGAGTATCTTCTCTTTGCTGATGCGCCGCTCATCCTCAATGAGCTTACGTCTGGATATAACGATGTTTCGTCCCTCGATATCGATTTTCAGAATAACGCACTCCACCTGTTTACCGATGAATCTGCTGATATCACCCGGCCTTCTTATATCCACCTGGGAGGCTGGCAGAAAGACCGGCACCCCTATATCTACAAGCAGCCCTCCTTTGATGCGCCTTATGACCTTGCCCCCAACAACGTCCCCTTCCTTTTTTGTGTCGATTATGCGTTCCCATCCTCTGATGCGGTCGGCCTTGTTTTTGCTCAGAAGTATAAGGCCGCTTTCAGAGTCGGCGTCTTCAAGGAGGACCTCTATCTCCCTGCCCGGTTCTATTTCCTCCGGCTCGTCGAATTCGCCGGCGTCAACCACGCCTTCGCTTTTGAGGCCAACCTCGACGATAACATCATTTCCCAACTGTGAGACGATTTTCCCCTTAAGGATAGTGCCTGGAAGATGGGAATCGACCTTTTGCTGCAGAACCTCCTCGAGATACTGGTTTTCTTCCTGGCCGAACATTTCACTGACCTGCTGGTCGAGCTGTTCGCTCGTAAGACCCAACTTGTTAACGATATTTCTGTCCACCATAAAAGCTAATTCCTTGTATGGAGTCTTTTCTCGCAACCTGTTGGCGCCCCACATTTACGCCAGCAGCTTTCTGTGCAACGTTGCACAAGTGCCATTTTAGTTAATCATTTATAAAACTCATTGGCCAACGCAGCCAATGCAAATCACACACATTTAACATTTTGCCAAAAGTCTTGTTTTAAAATAAAACAAACTATTTATCCTCCTCCATAACTTCAAAACCAATTAAAGTGGCCAAATCTTTGATTCTTTCCCTAAGGTCACCTAAAGTTCCCGCCCTGTGAATTCCGTATTCATCGGGAGAAACGAGTCTTTGTATCTTCTTTGCATCATCAACCTTCACCACTAACTTTGTTCTACACATTATAGCGTCAAAATCTTTATAGAGAGAATGGCCATCGGCAGTTTTGCCGGTATGAAGCCCTATTTTCTTATTAAGCACATAGACTTTCCATATTGTAACGGGCTCATTTACAGGGTAGTTTACTTGCGCACCAGTACGTGAACCAGGTTTTAGAGTGCCTCTTACAGGACTCTCTGCGTGACTCCATATAATATAAGGAATCCTTCTATCGTCTCCCCAGGGATTAAGTGGAGCTCCACAATGCATAAGCAGCGTTATATTGTTAAAAGTATCTATCATAAGGTCGCCAAGCATACTGGGCCTGCCGGTAAGATAGTACCCAAGTAGATGAGTGACCATTATATTTTCATACTCCTGGCAAATGGCCTGTATGCCACGTTTTTGAAACTCCATAAGACCCAAACCCGGGGCGAAGCTATCTTGCAACTTTCCGCTTTCGGTGAGTGTCCTCATGTGAGTTGAGACTGCATTGCAATTATACTTTTCTCTTAATGCCTCAAAAGCCAGATACGACTTAGCGGTTTTTACTACCTCCGATTCTGTAGTATCTTTCATACCTTGAGCTTCATCAATCCACATTTTTGCAATCTTTTCTGCTTGTCCTTCTTCAACTTTTTTAACCGCTTCGTAAAATTCCTTAGGCTCTACTCTTACAAGTTCCACTCCTAATGACTCTTTTAATGCACGAATATAGGTATTATTATAATCCGCTGGAAAATGCTTATTTCTATCCCCCTGGTAATCTACCTCAGCAAGATGCTTATAAGGTGTCACAACCAATATTCTGGTTTCTTTCAGTTTCTTTAGAGCCTGAATTAATTCGACCTTTTCCACTAAATCTTCAAACATAGCCGAAGAAACCGATGGGCGACAGACGTTTCTTCTGTCCAACTGGGCAGTTAAGATTTTTCCTCCCTCGTACTCAGGGCCTCCCACCAGTATTCTGTCCGGTTCTTTTCCCGTATAGTAAAGTTTGTAGGGGATATTCATCCATTCGAAAAGGTTGTACACAACTATTGTAGGCAGTCCGGTGAATGCTAATTTATATTCTCTTGAAACACCAATTATAAGCACACCATCTAAATCATCTTTCGAACCCTCTAATTCTTCAAGAATCGATTCAATGCTTGTGCCGGGTTTTGTTAAGTCCCTTGCGACAAAATCTATTTCGCTGCACTCGTTTTGAAGTTTATGCAATACTTCTTCGTTTGTTATAAGGCCTTTGGGCTTTCCTCCAGCAGGGCAAGAACAACCCTGGTTAACAAATATAGTATATATTTTTGTATTCTCGGCCACCTTTGCTTCGAGCAAGCTAGCGCCTGGAAACACCAGCACGCACACAAGAACCCACAAGACAGATTTTTTCATGCTCATTTTCTTTCTCCTTCTCGTCATTCTGAGAGAAGCGAATAATCTCATATTTAGACCCAGGTTTCACCCAAGGTTTTCTCTCTGATAATAATCCATCACTTCAACTGTGACGCGGTATCCAGAGCTTCAAGGTTCTTTACAAATTCGGCTATTATCCACTCAGGTGTCGAGGCCCCGGCGGTCACGCCGGCTACGCTCTTGCGTAAAGACACCTTTTTATCAAATTCCTGCCAGTTTTGCAAATGAAACGTCTGGTTGTTATATTCCCTGCAAAGCTCGGTAAGCTTTCTGGTATTGGCGCTTTGAAGCCCACCCAGCACGAACATTATATCAACCCGCTTGCATAATTCCACCGCGGATTGCTGCCTCTTTATGGCCTCTTTGCACAGGGTATTGACCACCCTAAGCTCATCGAAGTTGGTTGCTGCGATTGCACCGAGCATTTCGCGGAAGAACCGGGGGCTCTGGGTCGTCTGGCAGACAACGCCCACCTTGTGGTCTTCGCCAATCTCGGCCAGGTCGGCCTGGGATGCCACAACGAGGGCACTGTCCACACAGCCCACAACGGCTTTGACCTCCGGGTGATTCCTGTCGCCGATTATCACCACCTTATAGCCATCCTTTTCAAGCTGAGCAGCGATTCTTTGGACCCGTTTGACAAGCACGCAGGTCGCATCGACGATTTCCACCGCCTTGTCTCTGAGCTGCGCTATCTGCTCCGGCGCAGCGCCGTGCGAGCGGATGAGAACCGTGGCCCTCGAGCGTATCTGGTCGACATTATCCACGGTCTTTAGACCCTTGTTCGCCAGTCGCTCCACTACATCCTTGTTGTGAATGATAGGACCCAGGCAGTAGACCTCATCCTTCTCGGCCAGGACCTTCTCAGCTATGCTGATGGCATTTCTGACCCCTGGACAAAATCCGCACTTCTCGGCAACAATCACTTCCATAATATCTCTGTCACCATGTCGGGATAGAACGCGTGTGTGCGCAAAGAGCGATTGTAGCGGGGAGTACGGAAATAATCCAACAAAACCTGGTGGTGACCTTCCCGCGGCAAACGCGGCCCCTTTCCCCGGCGGACTGCAAAAAAATGGCCCACTACCCCGTCCAACTACTTGCTCTTTGCATCAAATGCGTTATATTGGTCGATTGGTCGTCACCGGAGAAGACGATTCTTAACCGTAACCAGCGCTTAGGCAAGGAGGCAGGTATGGACGAAACGACCCGGTCACAGACACCGGCAAGCGGTGAGGCGAAATTTCGTCGCACCGAGCCGTTGCGCAGCCAACGCAGACTCTATGTCGGCATCGACGTCGGCTCGACCAGCAGCGACGTCGTCGTCATGGATGACGGCGACAGAATCATATTCTCCGACTACAAGCGAACAAAGGGAAGGCCGGTAGAAACGCTCCGCGTCCAGCTTGACGAAATGCTCAGCCGAATACCCCGCAACAACGTCGTCCTTGCCGCCGCAACCGGCTCAGCAGGCAGATTCTTGGCCAAACTTCTGGATATCCCGTTCGTCAACGAGGTCCCCGCCCAAGCCGCCGCTGTCTCGGCCCTGTACCCCCAGTTCAACCAGGCCACCGTTATCGAGATGGGCGGGCAGGACAGCAAACTCATATTCTTAGCTAAGGAAGACGGGCAAAGCAGAATCCGCGATTTTGCCCTGAACACGGTTTGCGCCGCGGGGACGGGCTCATTTCTCGACCAGCAGGCCGACCGGCTCGGCATCAGCATTGAAGGGCAGTTCGGGCAATTAGCGCTGGAGAGCAAGAACGTTCCACGGATGGCGGGGCGATGCTCGGTATTCGCAAAGAGCGATATGATTCACCTCCAGCAGCAGGCGACACCTATGTGCGATATCCTCGCAGGGCTGTGTCTTGCTCTGGCCAGGAATTTGAAGAGCAATCTCGGCTGTGGCAGAGATTTTGTCAAGCCCATCATTTTTACGGGAGGCGTTGCTGCCAATATCGGTGTCGTAAGGGCGCTTGAAGAGGTCTTCGAGTTAGAAGCGGGCGGTTTGCTTGTGCCTGATACGCATTTATTCACCGGAGCCGTCGGCGCAGTGCTCATTGTAAGAACCAGAGCCCAGAGAGGCGAATTCGATGCGGCGGCTCTGCTTACAAAGATAGACGGCCATTTGGGCCGTCACGGCTCTGCCCTGCAGAAGGCACCGCGACGTGAGCGATTAGCCAAGCCCATCCTGCCGCCGCCTCAAAGCCCGGTCCACGAGGAGCTTTTGGCACAAGCCGATGAACCGATAGAAGCTTATCTTGGAGTTGACGTCGGCTCGCTGAGCACCAACGTCGTCGTGATGGACAAGGAGAAGCGCATCCTTGCAAAGGCGTACCTTATGACTGCGGGACAACCCATCGAGGCAATTCGGCAGGGACTCGACATCGTGGGCAAAAAGGTGGCCGGCAAGGTCAGAATCGAAGGGGCTGCGAGCACCGGCTCGGGCAGATACCTTACCGGGGACTTCATCGGAGCAGATGTCGTTATCAATGAAATCACCGCACAGGCAACAGGCGCTGCTATCGTAAATCCAAAGGTCGATACCATATTCGAGATAGGTGGACAGGACAGCAAATACATCTCCCTCAACAACGGCGTGGTGGTGGACTTTGAAATGAATCACGCCTGTGCAGCGGGAACCGGCTCGTTTCTCGAAGAGCAGGCACAGCGGCTCGGCATAAGCATCAAGGATGAATTCGCCGAGCTGGCATTTAGAAGCGAGGCACCGATAAAACTCGGCGAGCGGTGCACGGTGTTTATGGAGTCGGACCTTTTGAGCTATCAGCAGCAGGGAGCAAAGACCGAGGACTTGGTAGCGGGTCTTAGCTATTCAATAGTTGCCAACTACCTGAACCGGGTGGTTGGCAGGCGCAGAATCGGCGACAACGTATGCTTCCAGGGGGGTACGGCCTTTAACAAGGGCGTCTGGGCCGCCTTCGAGAAGGTCATCGGCAAGGCCGTTATGGTCCCCGACCACCATGAAGTTACCGGCGCGCTTGGTGCTGCGGCCATCGCTGCGGAACATATGGCAAAGCTCGCTGAAGAAGCAGACCGCAAGCCCCAAAGCAAATTCAGGGGCTTCGACAATCTAGTTTCGCTCAACTACACGGTCGAATCCTTTACCTGTGAACACTGTCCAAACCACTGTGAAATCAAGAAGGTGCAGTTGCCGGATGCAGAACCCCTTTACTACGGTTCACGGTGCGACAGATACAATCTGAAAAAAGCGAGCCGCAAAAAAGAACAGTTCGATGCCTTCGAATTTCGCCTCGGTAAACTGCTGGACTCTGCCGGGCTGACCAGGTCGGCCCTGGTCAAGCCGAAATCGCGGCAAGCAACATCCAGGCCCACAATCACTATTCCAATGGCACTGGTATTCTGGCAGCTTCTGCCGTTATTCAGCCGCTTCTTCAAGGAGCTCGGCTTTGAGGTGGAGCTGTCTGGTCGAACAAGCAAGACGACGATTCGCAGAGGGGTCGAGTCCGTCACGGCTCAGCCCTGTTTTCCGGTCAAGGTTGCCTACGGACACATAGCTGAGCTACTCGAAAGACAACCGGAGTACATTTTCCTACCAAGTATCGTATCGATGACGGCCAGCTATCCCATCAACAAGCACAACCAGCTATGCCCTTACGTACAGTCGATACCATATCAGGCGCGGACGGCCTTTGAGCACAAACTTGGCCGAACAAAATTACTGACAGCACCGCTTCGTCTTGGTGAGGGCAGCAAGTTGTTGCGGAAGACATTTATCAACCTCGGCAGACAACTGAACTGCTCCAGCTCAAGCGTTAGAAAGGCAATCACTGAATCGCTTCGGGCCCAGCAGGCCTTTGACGAGGCCCTTAAAGAGAAAGGGCGTGAAATCCTCGACAACACAGCTCCAGATGAGAAGCTCTTCGTGCTTGTCTCGCGTCCATACAACGGCTGTGACGAGGGCGTGAACCTGCAATTGCCAAAGAAATTAGCGGAGCTGGGCGTCAACGTAATACCTATGGACATGCTCGACTTTGACCAAGCGGAGCTTAGCGACGAGTCGCTTCACAAGGCCGTCTATTGGTCGTACGGTCAGAATATTTTGAGGGCGGCGGAAATCATCAGGAAAGACCCGCATCTTTTCGCGATATACCTGTCGAACTTTAGCTGCGGCCCCGATTCCTTCCTGATGACGTTCTTCAAGGACCTGATGGGTGACAAACCGTCACTGCAGCTTGAGATTGACGAGCACTCCGCCGACGCCGGTGTAATTACGCGGTTAGAGGCCTTCTTTGAGAGCTTGAAGAACTACTCGCCCGGGCCGGCGAAGGAGAAAACGGCCGTGGCAAAGCCGACGGTCCGGAAGCAGCCGGTCGGCAAACGGCACACTTTGTTTATCCCCTATATGGGCGACCACTCGTACGCTTTAGCGGCGGCAATGCGAGGTTACGGCCAGCCGGCCGAAGTAATGCAGATTGCCGACGAGACGGCACTTATTAAAGGCAGGGCTTTTACCACAGGGAAAGAATGCCTGCCCTGCACAATAACGACCGGAGAAATGCTCAGTACACTCGGTCGTGAGGATGTCCCGTCGGAAACGTGCGCCTTTTTTATGCCGGGTTCCTCCGGACCGTGCAGATTCGGGATGTACAACTGTATGCACAGGTTAATCCTGAAATATACGGGCATGGACCATGTCCGAATCATCTCACCGAACCAGGACAGCAATTTCTACAGCGACCTTGTCGAGAGCTTTGATGGTTCTATGGTCGGCAGCTTCGTCAAAGACATCTGGGTGGCCCTTATCGGCATCGACTTAATACACAAAGTCATCCTGCGAATCCGGCCCTTCGCAGCGGAGCCGGAAAAGGCCCAGAGCGTGTATGACCGCTCGCTTGAACGCTGGGCGCAGGCATTGGAAAGGCGACCGCGGTTTGCGGAGATGAAGCAACTGATGCGGTCGATAGCCGAGGACTTCAAGCAGGTTGAACTCGACCCGCAAATCCGGAAACCGCGAATCGGAGTAGTGGGGGAGATCTATGTCCGAAACCACCCTTTTGCCAACATGGAGATAGTCGCGCGTCTTGAGCAGCTTGGCGCGGCGTGCGACCTTGCCCCAATCGCAGAATGGATTTACTACACGAACTTCACGAGAGCGAGAATGGCAAAACGCAGAGGACAGATGCGAGACTATCTGACCAACATCCTGCAGAATTTCTTCCAGCACAGAATCGAGCGGGCCCTTGCCGAGCCGTTAGAGAAAAGGTTCGGCCCGCTGGCCGAGCACCCGGTAAAACACACCATAGAACTCGCTGAACCATATCTGGACCCTTCCTTCGAGGGCGAGGCGATACTCAGCATTGGAAAGACGATAGAATACCACAAGAACGGTTTCGGCGGGGTCGTCAACGTCATGCCGTTCACTTGTATGCCGTCAACCGTCGTCAGCGGTCAGACCCAGCAGGTAAGCGCAAACTGCAACAACATGCCGATTTTGAACCTGAGCTTCGACGGGCAGGAGGACGCAACCCTTACAACGCGGCTTGAGGCGTTTGTGGAGCAGGTCGCCTCAAAAAGTGAAAACAATGCGGTAATATCCGACGTGCTCGCCGTTGGCTAAGAGTCCGCGTCCACAGGGACAGGGACAGTATCCGCCTCTACAGCTGTTTCGGGAATATTTTCCTCAGATACTCGGCGTCGTATCTGTTAGTCTCTTCAGTTCCGAGGGGCATCTTGACGCCTTCCATAACGAGCCAGCCGCGATAGCCGATATCGTCCATCGCCTGCCGAACCGCAGCAAAATCCATCGAACCCTTGCCGTAGATATCGTCGTAATCCTTGGCGTGGAATTCGACGATGTGGTCGCCGAGCATACGAATCTCCTTGCAGATGTCGTAACCCTTCAACTGCGAGTTGCCCACGTCGTAATAGACCTTGACGGCGGGTGAGCCGACACGCTCGATAATATCCAGATGCTCTTCGGCGCTTAGCCACGATTCGATAGCCAGTGCAACGCCTGCCTTTTCCGCCCTGGGGGTGATTCTCTTTAGCCGCTCGACGACGACGTTCGTTCCTTCCGGGTCACCATTAATGTCACCGGACATAAAGAACGCCAGCAGAACACGTCTGATGTTCATTGCCTTACAGACTTCAATGCTGTCGCAGACCCATTGTTCGGCTCGTGGGTCATCGCCTTTAAGCGGGACGTTGTTGAGCTCTCCTATCGCGACAGATGGTATCTCAATACCGTGTTTTTCAGCGGCGGCGAGATAGACTTTTTGAACCTCAGGCCTTTGCAGGTGCGCGGGTTTGTCAAGTGTATTCAAACTTACCTGCACGCCGTCGATGCCGATGCGCTTTGCCAGTTCAAGGGTTGCGACGTCAGCCTGCTTGCCCAAGGTCCAGTCGCACGCGCCTATCTTAAAGCCCTTCGCCGAACAACCGCCCTTGTCACCGGGACAAGCACAGCCTGCAAGACCAATCCCGGCGATAACACCCGCAGAACCGAACATCATCTCACGACGAGTCAATCGTTTCATATCTGTGTCTCCAAAAATAATCTTACCTGTTCGCTCTAATCCTTCAACCCTGTCGTGTCAAACTCGTACTTCTCGTCACTGGTTATGAATTTGTCCCAGGTCACGCTCTCGTGTGTATAAGCCGCCGTCCGCCCCATAACACAGATAAGATTACTAAGCACACTCGGCTCCACCGTCGGGTAGCTCGGGTTGCCACTGGTTATGTCACTGTGGAAGGTCTTGATGTTGTTGACGGCTCCCTCTTTATAAATATCGGTCGTCTTACCGCCGCGATAAAAATTATCGCCGCGACCGCGAATCAGTACCTGTCCGCCGTACTCGGTCTCAAGAACACCCGCAGTCCCGAACATCCGGTTCTTTATCCCTTCCGGCGACCCGTACGCGTCCATCTGGCACGAATCGAACGCCACACCCACGTTATTCGGGTACTCATAAACAAGCGCAAAATGGTCATAGATGCCGACATTCTTGCGGGCCTTCATTCCCCCTGTCCCCGTCACCTTCACCGGCGGCTTATCCCCCATTATCCAGCTCATCACGTCAAGTGTGTGGATATTCTGCTCGACGATAATATCTCCCGAAAGCTCCCTGCTCAACTGCCACGCACGCAGCCCCTTTTCCGGATTATCCGCCCGCGTCCACCAGTCTTCATACTTGTCCTTGAAATACTCCTCGCACTGATAGCTCGACTCACCAAAGCAAATTTCACCCAGCGCTCCCTCGTGCACTCGCTTCAGCGCCTCGATAAAAAGCGGCTGAGAACGGGTCTGGAAATCAACCAGAAATGCAAGGCCCTTTTCCTTAGCCGCCTCACCGCTGGCCCTGACACTCTTGCAGCCCGGCGCATCAACGGCGATGGGCTTGGCGGTATAGACATGGCAGCCGGCATCGACGCCGGCCGCTGCCTGCTCAGGATGGAAATAAGGCGGTGACTTAATGACAACAGCATCGACACCGCCTGCGTCAAGCAGACGTTTGTAACCCGAAAGCCCCGAATACTTTTTCAGTCCCGGCAGCCGAACCTCCGCCTTGAACTTATCCATCTTATCCTGGAAGTAATCCGCCGCGGCGACAATATCATACCCGCCATGCTGCATGAACAACTTTGCAATCCACGTACCCCTGCTGCCGCAGCCGCAAAAGCCGATTCTGATTTTTGAGTTGGCCTGCGTCCCGCGGACCAGGCCGGGTTTGGCTATTGTAAAGCCAAGTGCTGCGGCACCTGCCCCGGCCACGAAACGACGTCTGCTGATTCGATTGCTCCTCGCGCCGGAAGCTGACTTATTCTTTGTATTTGCCATTTTGCACTCCTCGCCATTGGACAAAAGTACGTAAAACAATTCGCACGTGTGTGAAGCTCAGGTTACACCCAGCCGCCTTCACAGTCAAGCCCTACACATAATCATACGGCTGTTTGCCCAGTTTTGCCCGCACCTCGGTTTGCATAGCTCGCAGCATGTCAGTCAAAGCCCCGGCAAGGGCCGTATCATCCATCCGGCCGGCTCTGTCGGCCTTTATCGGCTTGCCATACCAGACAGTAATCCTCCGGCCGGGCGTGAATATCCTGCTGTGTCGCGGCCAGGTCTCAAACGCCCCGTCAATCAGGACAGGCACAACAGGCGCTGCGGCCCTTCTGCACAGAAGGCCAAAGCCGCCTCGAAACGCCGCTATCCTGCCGTCGCTTGTGCGCGTCGCCTCAGGAAAAAGACACACACCCTGGCCCTGCTTAAGCTTTCCTATCACCATCTTTATTGCCGAAATGTCCGCCGCACCGCGCCTCACCGGAATCGCATTCACCGACGACATTAACCAGGCAAAAGAACGGTTCTTGAATAGCGTGGCCCTTGCAACATAGCAAAGCCGCCTCTTCAAACCCACACCACAGAAAACAGGGTCAAGGTAGCTTTGATGGTTGCAGGCGAGAATAAACGCACCCTTGGCGGGAATGTTGTGTGTCCCGTAAACACGAAACTTGAAGAAAACGATGCAGAAAAACGCACAGGGCAGCCAGGCAACCCAGTACCATATCGCCTTTAGCTTTTCTTTGAGCATTTTCGTCTCACGCACGCCAAGAGCTCTTCAACCACCTGTTCTATAGTCAGATTGGTCGTATCCACAATTACGGCATCGTTTGCCGGCTTCAATGGGCCGACCGAGCGGCTCTCGTCGCTGATGTCACGGCGTTCGATACTTCGTCTGACCTGCGCAAAGGACTGTCTTATCCCTTTGGCATCCAGCTCCGCCTGCCTTCTTCTTGCTCGCTCATCCAGGTCGGCGGTTAAATAGAATTTTACATCCGCATCGGCAAATGCAACGGTCCCCTGGTCGCGGCCCTCAGTGACGATTCGCTCGTGACCTGCCGCAAACCGGCGCTGCATCTCAACCAGTCGCTGCCTTACCGCCAGCGACGAAGCAATATACCGGGCATTGGCCGTCACCTCCTCGGCCCGTATCTGCTCTGTGACATCCCGCCCATTCATCTCCACATGCATTTTGTTCCCCTGGGCCTCAAATTCAAATCGAGTCTGGTTTAGAACATCAACCAGACCCCGTTCGTCTGCCAAATCCACCCCGGCGTGCATCGCCGCCAGCGTAACTGCCCTGTACATTGCACCGGTGTCGAGAAAGGTTGCGTCCAGTTTTTCCGCCAGCCGACGAGCAACCGTGCTCTTACCGCTTGCCGCCGGGCCATCAATTGTAATCACCAACTCTGCCACCGACCTGCTCGCTAAGCTCCCGCCTGGCGCTGCTGTGGTTTGCCCACCTTCACAACGATTATGCTCGTATCGTCAACCTGCCGTGCAAGCCCGACAAAACGCCTTCTGTATCTGAGAATATCCCCGACCATCTGGTCGGCAGAGCCGACACAGCAAATCTTCGCCGTCTCCAGCATCCTCTGCCTACCCCAGATTTCACCGTCGAAATTCGTCGCATCAATCAACCCGTCCGTATAAAACAGCAGACAGTCCCCTGCCTCGAGCTTGACCTTCTGCGTTTCGTAGCAAGCGTCACGAACAACCCCCAGAACAACACCTCCCTGGTCCAGGTCCGTGCATTTGCCGTTTCTTATGAGGACCGTCGGCTCGTGTCCGCAATTGCAGTACGCAATTTCTCGCCGTTCGACATCCACCACCGCATAAAAAAGAGAAATAAACTCTCCCACCCGGCACTCGTCACAGGCCATTTTGTTCAACTTCTTTACCATTTCGACAATACCACCGGGACGACACTCACACTCGGCGTAGGCGCGCAGCGCTCCTCGAAACGAGCTTGTCATAATTGCCGCAGGCATGCCTTTGCCGATGACATCGGCGATGGCAACGGCGACCCTTCCGCCGCCGAGGTCGAGGAAGTCATAAAAGTCACCGCCGACGTCGAAGCACGGGATATAAGTAGCCGCGACGTCAAAGCCGGCCACCTGCGGCGCCTTTTCGGGTATCATCCTACGCTGAATATGGCCCGCCAGGCGCATCTGTTCGGCAATTCTCGCTCCTTCAATCGCATCGCGATAGAGCCGGGCATTGGTAATCGCTACCGCACACTGCGACGCAACAGCCCTGGCAAGGTTAATGTCGTCTTCGTCGAAATGTTTGGGCTTGGGGCTATAGAGCCGAAGAACGCCTATCGGCTCGTCCCTGAACTTCATAGCCACGGTCAACTGGCTGACCAGACCCTCATCGATGGTCGCCTCTTTATACATAACGCGGCCGTCCACGCGCATATCGTCAAGAACGACCGCCTCGCCCGCAAAGGCCGCCTTCACAACAGGGTCATCCTTCGTCACTATCCCCTTGTTGCGGTATTCCTCGCTGAGCCCATAGGTGCTGCGCATCTTAAGGTCGCCGGCCTCGGCGTCCAAGAGCCGAATCGAACAGGCCTTGACGCCGGTTATCCTGACCGCCGCCTCGGCAAGCCGGTCCAGCACTTCCTGGAGGGAGAACTGCCCCGCTACCAGTGTTGTCAACTGGTATATCTGCTCGTCCCGTTCAATTTGCTTTTTCGTTCTCTTGGCCATAACGCAGGTTACGCTTTGCATCGGTTAGTGTTCCAACCGTCTCGACAAGAACAACGGATTATACTTCACTTTCGAGCGGTTATGAACATCTATTTACGAGTCAAGGACCGGCTTGCAAGGCAGAGACATTGCGGTTAATATGATATTGTTGAGTCGTTAGTTTTCTGTATGAAGGAAAGAAATGCCTGACACCGCCCGGCAAATCACATTCAGCGGCCGCGTCCAGGGCGTTGGCTTTCGGTTCACGGCCCTGAACATGGCAAGCCGGTATCAACTGACCGGTTACGTCCGCAACCTGCCTGATGGCACGGTCGAGATGCTTGCTCAGGGTGATTCGGACGATATCAACGAGTGCATCCGGGACATCCAGGACTCTTTCAGCGGCTACGTCAAAGACACAGAAATCCAACAGGTCCCCGCAGACCCCAGATGCAACGACTTCAAAATTACCTTCTAAGAAAACCAGGAGAAACAGCTCAATGCTTGCAGTACTGTTCGGCCAGGGCGAAGTGCTGATAATAGTTGCTGTTACCGTCCTGGTGGTTTTTCTCGTTATGCGTCGCCGCAGAAGGTAAGATTGCACCGGTCCCGCACTACGAAAACCTGCGTGGCACTTCCAGGCCATGCCCGCGCATCAGTTGTGAATCTCCCATAACGTCGGCAGCCCAGCCCTGTGCAATGATTCGTCCCTCGTCCATCAACACGGCATAGTCAGCCACCGATGCGGCGAAATCCATATTACACGTTGCTATTATCAAGCTTTGTGAAAGACCGCTCAGCAGCTCCACGAGGTTGCTTCGATTTCGCGGGTCGAGACCGAATCGCTGTAGTTTCTGTGCGTGAAGCGTGCGTCACAAATGTCACTGCCAGCGGGAGTCGGCGGTCTGGCGAACGCGCTGTTCCCACTTGGTATCCCCTTTTTCAAACTCGACAGTCCGCCGAAGTATCTTGACGACCCTTACCCCATGCACAGTCTGCCCTTCACGAACGACCTGACCATCAACAAGAGCCAGTGGCTGCTCATCAGAATAAACAATGCCAGTCACCACTCCATAAGTTGGCTCGGGCTCGGGCTTTAGCACATCGTCCCTTAACTGCTCTTCGAGGCCCTGCAGTCTCTGCAACGTAAGTTGCTTGCATTTTTCGAGGTCGTTGATACCCATCTCAAGGCGCACCGCTACCTGCTTGTTTCTCTGCACACCATCAGTTTCTGACTGCGCAACCTCCTCGTCAGACAACAGGGTTTGCTCCGGCACAAATCCATATTCGTCAAGGTGCCTGGTTTTTCTGTACAGGTCGGTTTTTTCCAGACGGTCTTCTTCGGCCTGTTCGAGCTGCTTCGAGCGTTTCTCTGCTCGTAGCGTGAGTTCATTGATTTGGTTCTGATAGTAGCGGTTCATGGCCTGTCGACGGTTGGCAATATAATTCTCGATTTCCTGAAGTCGCTCGCGTTTGCTTGCCTGCTGCGCCTGGGCTGGAGCTACGGCAATGGCGAGGAAAACCACTATGGGGACCATAACCATGTACACTGCAAAACCCTCTCTCTTCATTTCCTACCTCCCAACTAAATGTTTCTGTCAGATGAGTATCCCGGACTGTGCAATTTGCAGCCACACTCTCGACGACAAATTGGCGCCCTTATGCTATTCGGGCGCTACTATCGTAGTGCCTAAATTGTACATAGAAGGGCTGTAAAAATCAAGCGAAAAGTGTTTTAGTAGTCGTAAGTGCTTTTGGCATAAGAGGTAAGAGAGCATTCGGATTCGGACAGACGTACGGTTCGGTTCTTTGACGAACCCGCCCGAACAGTTACCGTGATTTATTATCGTCCCCCTCGATGGAAACATCGTTGACAAAGTTGGGGGCGTCTAACTAAAATACTCCGAGCAGCTAAGCGACCAGATTCGGTTATAGCTTTTAGCACGGCAATACCTGAGTGGACAATACAAAAGAAAAGGGTCAGTACTGTGACGGGAGTAGTTGGCAACAATCGCATTCGGCTGCGGCGGTTGATGTGCAGCAGTGCTGCGTTGCTTTACCTCTTCGTATTCGCAGGGGTTGACTTTCTGCATGCTCACGACTGTCCGTTTCGTACCGGCCATGCGGGCCATTCAGATGGGCTGCTTTCCGTGCACGGTTGCCATGCATGCCTATTCAAGGCCGGGGCGAATTCTTCCGACCCCGATTGCACACCGCAACTCGAATTCGCAGCGCTGCTTTTTGTCCAGATCCTGCCGTGCTCGTCAACACCGGACCACTGCGAGTTCGCTCTTTGCGCCTCTATCCGTGCCCCTCCTTCCATCTGCAGATCCTGACTTGGACAAGTCGCACAAAGTAGGGCCTCTGCTATAGATGTGGCAGAGAACTTGACGTGGTTTCAAATACAACTCGACTACATGCGATAGAGAGCGCTTGTCTACCGTGCAAAGGGTTTCTGCAGAACCATCTATTGCAAAGGAGAAGACAAAATGCGTATGAAAATCACTAATTGGACTGTCTGTATCTTGGCTGTCGTATTAGTCGCAGCCACAGCGACGGCACAAGAGACAGGCAGTGGTGAGATACAGGAATTGAGAAGTTATCTCCTCGAAATAAAGCAGCAAATGGAGGAGATGGAAAAACGGCACGAGGAAGAAATTCAGGATTTGAAGAATGAAATAGAAAATCTCAAAAAGATGGGCCCGACAGTCGAAGAGGAAAAACGTGAGGATGAAGCCGCATTTCTGCGTCAGTTAGCTGAGAGCATGGCCGGCGAGAAGAAGCAAGTCGAGCAAAAGCCGGAGGAGACGGTCTTTAAGTACAGCGGGCTCAGTCTCCAAACGCTTAACCCTGAAATCAGCGCCTCCGTGGACATGCTGGCACATTACACCGACCAGAAAGAGACACGGCAGCGAACGGACGCAGAGATTCGCGGCGTGGAGCTTAATGTGCAGTCATATCTGGACCCGTTCTCGCGGATGAAGGCAACGATGCATGTCAGTGACGAGGGGGTGGATGTGGAAGAAGCATACATGACGCGTTTCTCAGTTTTTGAGGGTGCAAACCTTGATTTGGGCAGGTTTCGTCAACAGTTTGGTGTGGTGAACCGGTGGCATGAGGATGCGCTGGACCAGGTGCAGTATCCGCTGGTCCTGAGGAATATCTTCGGCAATGAAGGTCTTAACCAGACGGGCGCGTCACTTGACTTGTCACTGCCTGACTGGGGCAAGGCCTACCAGAACCTGACTTTGCAGGTGACGAATACGGAGAACGAACGGCTGTTCGGCGGTGACACTCTTGGAACACCGTCAATGCTGTTCCACTACAAGAACTACAGGGATCTTGATGAGGAGACGTATCTGGAATTCGGGCTGTCGGGTCTTTTTGGCTGGAGTGACGAATGGGACGTGATGAGAGGCGGCTCGCTAGTCAAAGAGTACGATGCCCTGGGGACACAGGTGTATGGTGCGGACCTGTCGGTTGTGTGGGAACCGCCGGGCGAGGCGCTGTACCGCAATCTCGAGTGGCGGAGTGAGCTGTATTTGTTGAATCGCAACCTGCTGGCTCCGGACGGGTCCGGGCGGGATACGCTCAGCACCTGGGGGGCTTACAGCTACCTTCAGGCAAAGGTAGCACGAGAGCTGGCAATCGGAATGCGTGGTGACTGGTACGAGCCCGACACGAAGGACTATGCGGCTGTTTCAAACGCTTCGTTGTCGCCTCTTGCGGTGACAGAAAGCGGGGCCTATCGGTGGCAACTCGCACCGTATCTGACCTGGTGGCAAAGTGAGTTCGTAAAGTATAGATTTGAGTATGACTATTCCGACGGCAAAGGGCTTGAGAATGCGGCGCATACGGTGTGGTTCCAAGCACTATTTAGCGTCGGGCCGCACAAGCATGAACGTTATTGAGGAAAGTATCAAGAGGAGATAACAATGAAAGCAGGAATATCGACATTCGTCATATTGCTTGCCTGCGCGAGCATTTCGTTACCGGGTACGGCTTATGCCGAAGGCAAGCTGCAGGTGGTGACCACTCTACCCGACTACGCGTCCCTGACACGAGCTATCGGAGCAGAGCGGGTGAGCGTGCAGCACATTGTTCGGGGCATACAGGACCCGCACCATATTCGCCCAAAGCCGTCGTTTGTGCAGATGGTTCGTGATGCGGATGTAATCATTACCACGGGTCTGGACCTTGAATTGTGGCTGCCAACAGTAGTCAACAAATCAGGCAACAAGAGAATTCGCAGCGGTGAGATTGGTTATGTCGCCGTTGCGCAGGGGATCGAGCTGCTTGAGAAACCTAAGGTTATTTCCCAGATTGAAGGGGACGTGCACGTGTTTGGTAATCCTCATATTACGTCCAGCCCTATCAATGCCAAAAGGATAGCGAGGAATATCGCAACGGGTTTAGTCAAGAACGACCCTGAAGGCAAGGAATTCTATGAGGCAAACCTAAAGAAGCTTCAGGACGAGTTGGATGAGCGGCTATTCGGCGAAACTCTGGTGAAGATGATCGGCGGTGACACACTGTGCCGCCTGGCCGAACAAGACAAGCTGATTGCCTTTCTGAACGAAAACGAGTACCAGGAAAGGCCGCTGATTGACCACCTGGGTGGATGGATGAAGAAGATGCTGCCTCTGCGTGACAAGCCGATTGTTGTTTATCACAAAAACTGGTCGTATCTGATCCAGCTCTTTGGCCTCAGGGAAGTGGCCACGATTGAGTCCAAGCCCGGTATTCCCCCATCCCCCAGGCACGTGACAAATCTGGTGACGATGATGCGCGAGCAGAACGTCGAGCTGATTCTGGCCGCGAATTACTTTGATGAGCGGAAGGTGCATATCGTCGCGGAGCGAACAGGCGCCGAAGCGGTGATTGTGCCTCTCTTCGCAGGCGGGGCCCCCGGCACTGAGGACTACTTTGGCCTTGTGGACCTGTGGACGAGCAATCTGGTAGAGGGAGTCAAAGAAATTGAGGCCCGTTGAACCGCAGGTTTTAGGCGGCTCAGCCCGTAGATTGGTCTGATTTTGGGAGAAGGATGGAATGTCAGAGACGCTTCGGCTTTTCGGACTGCAGGTGTTACTTATTGCGGTCGTTTTGGTGCTTCATACATATATCGGGCTGCATATTATCCGGCGGACGCTTATATTCTCCGACTTGGTGCTTGACCAGCTTGCGGCCTTCGGCGCGCTGGTAGGAATTGGCCTTCATATCAGATACGCGTCTCCGCTGTCTTATGCATTGGCCCTGGCGGCTGTTATGTTGGGTGCGCTTCTGCTGGCTGTATTAAAGCCCAAGAACAGCAAGGTTCCGCGAGAGGCGGTGATAGGGATTTTGTATGCGATGGCGCTGGTGGCCTCTCTGCTGCTCACCGACAAGCTGCCGGGTGGTGAGGCACTGGTGACAACAACACTTTCGGGATGCCTTCTGTGGGTGACGTGGCCTTTAGTGGTCGTTACGGCCGGTATCTATGTGCTTCTATTAGTTTTCCACTATGTATATCGCCGTCGATTCATTACCTTGGCTGAGCAGCCGGGCACCTTGAGATATGAGAAGCTGTGGGACTTTTTGTTCTTTGCCTCGCAGGGGATAATCACAGTTTTGATTGTACCGATAGCAGGGGTACTGCTGGCGTATGCCTTTTTGATGATTCCGGCTGCGATTGCGGTGTTGTTCACGAGACGATGGGGAAAAGGGGTGATCATCGGGTGGAGCAGCGGATTCGCGGCGTGTCTGCTCGGGCTGGTAACCTCGTATCAATTCAACTTTCCGTACGGTCCGACCTTAGTACTCTACTTGGGCCTGTTCTTTGTCGGCGGCATCGTTATCAAAAGCGCGTTTGTCAGGTAAAAACGGTTTCCTGAAAGGTATCGGATATGATTGAAATACTGGGCTTACCTTTTCTGGCCTGTGTAGTGTTTGGAATCATTCTCACCTACTTTGGGTTCCAGGTACTCAGACGGGAGATTATTTTCATCGATATTGCACTGGCTCAGGTTGCGGCGGTCGGAGCTATCGTGGCTCATCTGGCATTCGAGGCAGAAGAAGATTCAGTACTTGGGTACATCTTCGCCTTTGGATGTGTGGCGGTTATGGCTTTTTTCTACGCCATAGTACGTAGGAAAATAACGCAGATGTCGATAGAAGCGATTATCGGGATTTCGTTCGCTATCACTGCGGCGGCGGCTCTGTTTCTTGTGGGGGTCGCACCGGGGCATGCTCACACGCAGGAGATGCTCGCCGGAAACCTGCTTTGGGTTACATTGGGACATGTGCTGTGGGGTATTGTGCTGGCGGTCTCGGCCGGATGCTGTCTCGCCCTGTTTCACAGGCGGTTTAATAAGGTATCATTCAACTATCGTCAGGCAATCGAGGACGGGATAGCTGTTATCTGGTGGGATTTTATTTTCTACCTTCTTCTCGGAGCCGTTATCACACTGGCAGTGCGCGTGGCGGGAGTGGTAGTCGTTTTCGCCTTTTTAATCATCCCTGCCACATCGGCGGTGCTTCTATTCTCAGGGCGAGCCGTTCAACTGCTGTTTGCGTGGGGTCTGGCAGTGGCGGGTTCGCTGTTGGGGCTGCTCTTCTCGTATCGTTTGGACTTCTCGGTTGGCCCTGCCGTGGCGTTGGGCTTGGGTTTTCTGCTCCTCCTGGTGGCAATTTTCGCGAAGCTGCGGTACACTCTGTCGAAGTCGCGGCAGGGGCAGTGACGTTTTTTCGGCAGGTCAAAGAAGACGGCCGACACTTGCCGGTGCAACACAGTAAATATACACGAGTGGTTCGCTGCCGTTGTTTTTAATATTGTGCGTAGTATGCGGAGGGATATAGGCAATCTTGCCAGCGGCAACCTCGTACTTATCCTGCTCATCGCCAATTAAGCCCACGCCTGAACCGGCAAGGAACGTCAGCATCTCCTCGTGCGCCTGCGTGCTATGCTGGCCGCAGTCCTGTCCGGGTTGAAGACAGACGCGGCCGGCTCGCATGCCGCAGGTCTGCGGACTGCCCCTGAGCAGCTCCTGATATTCGCCGCTGTCCCTTAGTTCAATAACCTCTATGTTCCGCTCCATCATTAAGATACCCTTAAAACTCGATTCGGTATTTCATTCGGGTCGTTTCTCGTCCGCTTTTGCCGGTCATCCGCGATAATTTGACAAAGCGCGATACGCGGCGGCAAGGGCGAATATCAGCGTGCTGACGATAACGATGCACGCCCCTGTCGGCAGGTCCAGATAGAACGAGACGACAAATCCGCCAACGGCGCTTAGAACCCCAAAGAAAGTGGAACAGACAACCACGCTACGGTATCCTCTGCAAATCTGGTATGCGGCGGCGGCGGGGTTGGTGATGAGACTGAAAATCATAAGCCCTCCAACCATTTTGAGATTAACGGCCAGGATAGCACCGGACAAACCGAGAAAGAGACAATAGACAAAGCTGTCGTGCAGGCCGGTCATAGCAGCCATCGAACGGCTGAAGAGAACGGCCTTTAGCTCTTTATTGAAAAAAGCAATGAAGACAACCAAAACCAGCGCAAGAACAGCGATTATCACGACAGTCTGGCCTCGCACGAACAGAATACTGCCCCAGAGCAGGCCGAGCACTTCGGACCGGCTGCCTGGCATCAGTCCCATACCGAGAAAGGTCAGGCCCAGCAACAGAAAGAAGATTATCGCCAGGCCGACGTTGGTATCCAGCCGGAGGCGACCGGGTTTTACCGGAGTCAGGCAGGCGGCGGTCACCACAGAAGCTATTACCGCACTGGCAGTCGGGCCGAGTCCTACAAGGGTGCCGAAAACGGCCCCGGCCATCGCCGCGTGTGAGATACAAGGACCTATCAGGGGCATTCGCATCCCCACCATATAGACACCGAGCAGACCGGTGCTCGCGCCGGCAACGGCACCTGCGACAATCACCAAGTAAAAGTATGGACTCATATTTCACACTTTTTCTTCGACGGCCGTGTAGCGACGACCGGCAATATCAACAGTTCGGATACCGCATTGATACGCCTGGGCCAGGACGTCCGGGTTCAGTACCTCGTCGCGCGTGCCATCGGCGGTAATTTTGCCGTCATGCAGCAGAATGATACGCCGACAGGCGGGCGGCAACAGACCTGTCTCGTGCGAAACCATTACAACAGTGGTTTCGGTCTGGCCGAATACGGTTTCGACTATTCTCGACAACTCGAATTTCCAGTTGAAATCAAGGTTTGACCCCGGTTCATCAAGCATAAGTATGGCTGGCTGCTGGACCATTGCGCGCGCAATCAAAACCTTCTGCTGTTCACCGCCGGACAAAGAGGCAAAGGTCTGGCCGGCCCTGTGGTCCAGACCCAGCTTTTCGAGCCACTGAGCTACAATGTCGTAGTCCGAGCGTCTCAGCGACCGCAGGAGTCCACGGGCACTTGCGCGGCCCATAGCAACAACTTCGCGGACAGTAAATGGTAAATCAGCGTTGTACTCGGCCTGCTGAGGGACATAGCCGACATAACGGCGCAGATTCGTCCCGCGCCAACTGCCAATCGAGCCGAGCCGTGTCCCCGAAAGCATAACGACGCCTCTCTGGGGGTGGATAAGACCGCAACAAAGCCGAAGCAGGGTCGTCTTGCCCGCTCCGTTGGTACCAATGACACCCGCGAAACAGCCGGCAGGGATGTCGAGTCGTTCAACATCCAGAATAAGGCGGCCTCCGCGATGAACCTTAATATCCCTGAGGTGAATACTGCCGTCGGTCATAGTCGCCCCGTATCAAGAAGGGCCCGGACATTGCTCATCACCAGTGCATCGAAGTTGTCGCGGTACGGCTGCATCTCGGGAAAGTTGCTGAGCACAACCAACCGCCCGTCAAGCGTATCTGCAAGTGCATGGGCAAGCTCAGTGCCTTCCTGCCTGTTTGCGATAACGAGACGGACGTTGCCCCGGCGGGCCTTTTCCAGCGACTGCTGTAGATTTGCGGCGGTTTCGATGTCGCTGCCGACGAAGGTAGCGACAACGTCAAGGCCGAGCCACCGCGCAAAGTCGGCCTGGTGGTCTGATGCGAGGACCGGAGCACTGCGCAACTGCGCCTCGTCAACAGCCGCCGTAATCTGCTTGGAGAGCCGGGCAAGGCGTTGTTCCACCAGGACCAGGCGGCTTTGGCATAACGCGGCCCAGGTACCGTTGTCATATTTGCAGAGCGCGTCGGCCACGTCGCGGCACGTGCCAAGGTAATTGTCAGGAATGCACATGCCGGCCAGCGATGGGATGCTGATGACCTTCAGGCCGTTTTCTTTCATCCGGGTCAGCGACTCTTCGATGCGATGCTGGAAGTCGGCACGGAACAAGAGGTGGCAATCAGCCAATTGGCGAACTTGTCCGGGTGAAAGGTCAAAATGGCCCGGACACATCCCCGGCGGAGCGAGGCACAAGACCTGCATCCTGCCGTCCGTCATATCCGCCACGACGCATTCAAGGTAAGTATTCGTTACCGCAACCGATGGCCGGCTCTCCGCAGCCGGACGCCGGTGGCAACTCGATGCCAAAACGGCGGTTGAGAGCAACACGGCCACAGCGATATGACTATGGGCAGTTTTTCGCATCGACGTCAACCATTGATTCAGGAGGACTAAATGAGCCAATGTGCTTGCCTTCCTTCAGGCGCATCCGGACAATCACACCTTTGCGGGTTTTCGGGTCGTACCATGTCTTTACGGGCACGGGATAGTGCATGCTCTTGAGTTCATATTCGTCGAACTTCGGTCCAAGACTGTAAACAGCCCATGTAACCGGAGACCTGTGGATTCCGGAGTAATACCCGCCCTTCTCAGTGCTGTCTTTGCGCGGAAACCCGTCGGGGACCCATATCTTGTTCTTCGCGGTCGTATACAGATTGATGACGAGCTCTCCGGCGGCCGTGTACTTGTACGAGAAACCCTTGTTGAACCTGTCTTCCATATCGACGCCGCGCCACTGTTCGGCTTGTGACGGACGAGGCAGATATCTCCCTTTGGCCAGCTCCTCGGGGAGCTGGAAGTAGTTCTCCTTCATCATGCAGTTCACCCGCGTCGGCGGGATATTGCCGTCGTTATCCATCATGTACATTTCAAGGGCCAAGCCGATTTGATTCAGCTCGGCATTGACTGCAACAACCTTGGCTCGAATCCGCGCGCCGCCCAGAACAGGGACCATAATAGCCATCAAAGCAGCAATGACAGCAATAACGACAAGCATCTCAATCAGTGTGAACGCCTGCTTCATACACACGCCGTCCTTTGTGGCGGAATAAAAAATCGCCACTTATTCAAGCCAGTCATCGGCCATCTCAGCAAAGTCGTAAAAGTCAACTCTGCCGTCGGGCTGAACATCACCGGGTCTTGCGGCCCGACGATGCTCACGGCTGGCTAAGACAGAGCCGTTTCCGTCATAGTCCATAACCCAGATTCGGTAGCCCACCTTGCAGTCCGGCGGCCAGCCGGGTGCTTCCTGGTCAAAGATTCCAATAACATCGAACGGCTCACTAAGGTTATTCGACCCGGCATAAATACCACTGCCCAAACCAAGTTTGACCGGGAATGTCTTAGCACCATCTGTTATCAGCAACTCGGCATCCGGGGCCCAGCTATTTGCATTGACAAAGTTCACATCATTGATTCTGACCAGGCGGCCCTGGTAATACTCACAGCCGAACTCGCGGTCGGGGTCAAAGATGAAATCATCATTGCCATCTTTTACGTCATCGAGTGCCACAACTTCGGGACGCGGCAAACCGACCCCGCGCTCGAGCAGCTCGATTGTAAAGTCGTTGGCATCATCGTTCTTATGACGCTCATTCACGTTCGTCTTGCCCTTGTAGAAAAGGTAATACCCCGTTACGCGCACCCTGTCGCCGGGCCCAAATTGAGCGGCATTGACCCGCTGCATCTCGCTAATCCAGTTGGCATCGTCATAGCTTCCACCCGGGTCGATCCAGGGTAACAACTCATAGTTCTGCCCCATGTAAACGGCTGTTCCCGCGTGGTCGTCGCCTTCACCCTGTATGAAAACCTGCCACTGGCCACCCAGATCGACCGGTTCGCTTTGATAATCAGGCGTCGGGTCGGTCATATCGCCCGGCTTATTCAGGACAATGCCCTCGATGATGACCTTGCCCGGCGCGCTGTATGTCCCGATGCCGTCCTCATCTACGGCTTGGAACTGCTCATGCGTCGCCGGTGTGCACGGGTCCGCACCGTAAACACTTGGCTGAACCATCGCTACCACAAACAAGACCAGATATCCAACTTTCATCACCGTCTCCTTCTAAACCACCATCTTTTGGCAACTTTCTTCGCCATCCACCGGAACACGCTATCCGCATAACAATTTAGAAATCGTGCTACTCACGGAAGATACCAAATCGCCACAGGCGTGTCAAAGGGAAATAACAAAAAAATCCTGCAGAGTATCGATTGTGGTGCTTGGCGCCGCAGCCCCTTCCGGCCCAAAAACAGCCGTTTCGCCGGGTTAGAAGCTGTGCCTGACGGCTGTGTAGATATTGGTGTTGTTCTGGAACTGGCCGAAAAACGTGCTCGGATAATCGCCGAAGAACACGTTGGCGCCGGCCCCCCACGCCAGATTGTCGGTGAGCTTGTAATTGAGATTAGGCCGCATATAAACATCCTTATCCGACCAACTGTAGTATGTGAACAGCGACAGGCGCAGGTTCTGATTCATCAGAAGCTTTGTCAGGCGAAATGTCACCAGGTGCCGGTCTCTATCCTTATCCAGCCCCACAGGTGAGCTGCTTTTGTGCTCGTCATAATCGGTCATGTGCTCAACGTAATACTGCACCGAGCCGGTGAAGTCTTTTCCTATCTCCTGTGTGTAGCCGGCCAGGAATCGAAGCTGCGAATTATCGACTTTCGGGTCGTTGCCGCTCTGGTCGTCCACAGACTCATAGTAGCCGAACTCGATATTGCCTATTCCTTTTGCAAATGCCCCGCGGACGCTCGCGCCGTATACGTTCAAATCCGGAAATGCCGCCCGCGTGCCGTCGGCTGATACTCCGCCGGGGCTTTTCCAGTAGCCGCGGTACGCATAGACAGCGTACTCGTAGTTATTGATGTTCTTATACAGCCGGGCCGCTATTTCATCGTCACGGAACCAGCGGTCCGGCTTATCAACGTGCTGAATCGCATCTTCTCCTGCCAACCGACCGAGCGTGGAATTCCAGTAGGAGATTCGCTCGCCGCTTATGAAACGGTCGGAGTCGAACTGCGGAGTATAGACCACATCCAGGTTTGCAGCTTCGCCGAAGATGCTGATCTTCACCGCGTCCGACGGGGCCTTTAGATACTCAACGTCCCTGCCTATGAAGAACGACTGCCAATCCTTCGGAAACATATCGTTAATGAAGAGCAAATCGCCCGTGCCCCAGGTGAGAATCTGTCTGCCGAGCTTCACATCCACGAAGTCCAGCGGCATCGTGAAGATATACGCCTCTCGCAAATCGAAGTCGGCCTGCTCGGTGACAAGGTCGCCGAGAATATCGCCCTTGACCTTCAGGTCCGCCCAGTCGGTAAATGAGGTGAGGTCCAACTGCAGACGCTGCTCCATCACCGACATATCTTTTTCGTATTCGTCATTTCTGAGCCGATAGCTGCTGCGAAGCTCATAGAAGCCGTGAACATCTATCTCATCCGGCTTCGGCAGCAGTTGCATTTGCTCCGGGCCTTCCGCTGCTGCGGCCAGACCAGCGCAAACCAAAACGAGCCCCAAAACCGCTGCTCGCGACAGAGAATCTGCCCGCTTATAGATCATCTTCTTGCCTCAGATGGTGGTCTGCGCAGGTATCGTTCGGTGAATATGTCGTCGTCGAGACCTATGTCGTACTTGATTTCGCTGAATTCCATTTCGGTTTTGCTGCCGGTGTTCAAATCTGAAACGACCGCTTTGACTGCGGTGGGATAGTCCTGAATCTGCTCGACTCTGAGCGTTTGGATAGTGCGGTACAACTTGTTGTTCTTGTCGTAGAATTCCATCTTCATCGGCATATACGTCTGTTTGTCGATTGAGACATTGTAGTAAGCAAACTCAACAGTGTCCGGCTGTTTGGGGACATTCCTGACAACATAAAACTCATCTGTCGTCTCGGCCAGCTCATGCGTATCCTCGTCGAGACTTCGACCCGATATGTCCTCATAGAGAAAGTTGGACCCGACAAAGCTCGTTCGTTTGTCGCTCGCAGCGACGCGCTTGACCAAATCCAAAGCCGGCATATAAAGCCACCTGTCGTCGTCCGCGTCCAGGCCGGTGTGCTTGTACACCATATAAACCATTTGCCGGACATCGGCAGGCCTTAAGAAATACACGTAGTACTTCTGGTCGCCGCCATCGGCAACATCCTTTCTGAGTATGGTAAATTCGCGTTGGCGCTTCTGCCCTTTCTTGTCGGTGATGGTCATATTTACGCGGGCCTTGCCGTCTTTGCCCTGATAGTAGGCGACAAGATTTGCCTTGTTGACAATCTCGTCAACAGTGGGCACTTGCTCAGCGGCTGCTCCTTCGCCAGCCGACAGTGGCGCGGCCATGCACAAAACAACAATCGCTGTAATTGCATATCTCATTTCACACCTCATCTTTCTTGTCTGTATTGTGTCCCGGATTCCTGCAGGCCTGCCTGCGTGACATTATTCCGCAGGCAAGCGCCATTACGACAATAGCAACAATGCTTACTACAGCCAAAGCGCCTACGCCAAGCCCCCAGTACTGATGTAAGTTCAGGGTCACCACCACTGCAGCGGCGGCCGAGATTATGATGCAAAAGCCGCAGTTGCAGCCAACACCTACAGGAACGCGAACGCGCCCGAACAACAACCGTTCAATCACCTTTAGAATGGCGGGCAGCACCAGGAGTGTGACCGCACCCGACAGCGCCATTATCGCACACAGGAATATCCCGACCGTCCTATATGGCACAAGCGACGCAGCCAAGAGCGGTAAAAAGCCAATCGCAATAACCAAAACGTTTCTGCTTATGGCCCGCGCCGGCTCGCCGAACATCTCGGCAGCACTGGCCTGCCACGAACCTTTGCTTGCATAAGTTCCCCTTGCCCGCTGGAGAAAATGAATCGCAAAATCGACCGCCATACCCAAGGTAAGTGCGCTTAGCACGGCAACCGGCATATCGTAATCCTTGCCCGTAAGCCCGATGATTCCATAAATGACCGCTATGGTTATCGAAAGCGGCGCCATACACACAATACCCCACAACGGCGAGCGGAACACTACGGCCATCATTATAAAGACAATCAGGAAACTACCAAGAAACGACTGCAGCATCCCCCAGACCATCTTATCCTGCCATACGACATTGATATAGGTAAGTCCCGCCCAGTTGTGTTTCAGAACCGCAGGAGGCGGGTTGTCTTCAAAAAAATCGTCCACCGCTGCGACTACCTTACTCATATCCTTGTTGTCGCCGCTTGTAAGCTGCATCCAGATATTGGTGTGCATATAATCGTACGTGACGAAGTGCCACAGGTCATCGGGATTGTGGCTGCTTTGGAACTGGAGCAGACACTGGGCGACGGCCGGCGAGGTATCCGGGATTCGATAGTTCTCGGCTTTGCCGTCGATAAGCTCCTGATAGACCTTTTTTACAATGCCGGCTACAGAGTTGCTTTTGCCGACAAGGGCCGACCGCTCAAGATGTTGTTCCAGCTTCGAGATATATCGCAGGACTTCGGGCTGTTTGAAAATTTTCTGGTTTTCTTTTTCAAGCTCAAAGAAGTCGGCCAGCTCGAACCAGACGTCGGCAGCGTCGGCATCCGCCGAGTCGGATTTGTCCCCTGCATACGCAGCTAAGTCATCCAGGAACTGCTCTTTGCTCTGTTCGACCGAGGCCTTTTCGAGCAGCACCTGCTCTGCTTCTGCGGTTACCTCCATCGCCCTCGAAAAATCGCCCCTGAGCTGCGATGCCTTTGCCAGCAGCCGTTCGCGCAGCCAGCCGACATACTCCGTTGTGGCGTTGGGGTCTTCGGCGCTATCGAGCACGAGATAGGCCATATAGGTCCCACCGAAGTGTTCGTTTAGCTCGGTGTCCGCCTGCCTTATCAGGTGGCCTTTCGAGAACCACTTCACAGGGTTGTCGTTTATCTCAATCCGGGTAATCCCATAGATGGCCACTGCCGTTATCAGCAGCGTTACCGCAAGAATCGCCCTGGCTCTGTTATATGTAAACAGCCCTGCAGAGTGCAGGATGCGAGTGAGCCAAGTCTGTTTTCCCTCGCGCGCCGCAGCCAGGCCGAAATTCGCAAGCGAGCTATCTTTTATGAACATCACATACGCAGGGACAAACGTCACCGTACAGACCCATGCAATCATAATGCCAAGAGCAACGAAGATGCCGAAGACCTGCACCGGAGGTATCGGCGTAAGCGCAAGTGATGCAAAACCGGCAGCGGAAGTGAGGGACGTATAAAGCATCGGCACAAACAAATTCCGCATCACCTCAAGTATTGTCGCGCGTCTGCCTTTCTCCTTTGTATAGAGGTCGAAGAACTCGGAGAGGATATGAACCGAATCGACGACCGCTATGGGCATAAGAAATATCGGAATCATCGAGATCATAATGTGAACCGGATAACCCAGGCCAATCAAAAGCCCCATAGTGCAAACTACCGAGACCAGCGCGACTATCATCGGAGAGACTATCAGGACAAGCCGCTTGAAGAACAACCACATCAGGATGAAGATGACAAGCATTGCACCCGGGGCGGAATACGCCATCTGTATGAACATCTCATAACCGAAGGTATCCTCGGCGACGGGCAGGCCCGTTATGTGATACTGCTCATCTCCCTCAAACGTGGCAATCTTGTTCTGCAGCTCTTTATACACCCTGTGGCTAAGGTCCTTGCTCGTCAGGGGCAGATACAGGCATATCGCTTTACCGTCCTCGCTGACCAGGGTGCCGAGCAGCAGCGGATTACTCATTGCCTTTTCTTTGATTGCCAGGGCTTCTTGGTCGGTTGCGGGCGGTTTTTTCATAAGCCATTCAAACGTAACGACGCCGGGGCCGCCCTGGCCTATGTGGTCCACCGTGGAAGGAGCAAGCAGATCAACTTCGATAACGCCTATCTCTTTGCCGGGGGCTTCCTCATCGGGCCAGCGAAGCGTGCGAGCAAATTCCGTCAGCTCGTAAATCCTTGACAGGGAAGATGGATTAAACACACCGTTGGGATTCTTGTTGTTGACGATACCGACCACCACCATATCGTAGAGTGCAAAACGGTCCTTGGTCTGGTTGTGGAAAACGCGGACGGGCTCGTTTTCGGAGAGCATGTTCTCAGGGTCGGTATCGACCTTTATGAGCGGTATCATCGCCCCAAGGGCAAGTGTAAAGAGCACCATTACAGCCGTGACAGACTTATAATGCCTCAACGAGTAATCAGTAAGCCGTTCTCTCAGTTCCATTTGAACTCCAGCTCCTCTTTTGACGTCTGCTGCAATCCGTGCTCACCGGCTTGCCGATGTCTGCGCATCCTTGACGAGCACCTCGTAAGTAACGGGGCATTTGAGCGAGTTGGAAACAAGACAGTATTTCTCGGCCAGTTGTGCCGCTTCTTTGACCTTCTCGGGGGACGTGCCGGCACCGACTGCGACTTGCGCTTTGACATCCACTCTGGTGAAGCGCAGGCCGTTGGCGGTTTTTTCGACAGTGCCATCAGCCGTGCCTGTGTAAGAACCAACATCAATACCGAATTTGTCCACGAAATGGAAGAATACCAGCATAAGACAATGGTTGATTAAGGCCACAAAAAGCTCCTCCGGATTGAGCGTATCTGCGCTTCCGCCATACTCCTGAGGCGATCCTACTTCAGCGCCGGCAATGCCGCTCATTGAGGTCGTCGCGGTTTTATCCCTTTGGCGAAATACGGCATTGCTGAACGTAGCCATGCAAATCATCTCCTTAAAACGAAGAGGGTTTTTACGTTATCGACGGCGTTCTGCTCATTTCATACTTCAGCTTTGTTCTCGTTGAGCTAAATCCCTGACAGACAGGTCCAAACTCACAGTCACTGTGAACCAAAGAGCGTTCGCCCGTTCGGCGTCGCTCATCTCCTACCCCTCCTTCGCTTCTCACAATGGTCATAGATACAGTGCAGCAGTTTAATGATACTCTCATTGGTTATCCAGAAGTAAATATCTGCCCCCCAGGCCAACCGTTTCCCCCGCACATACGACCCTCAGCCGTTCTTCAGCGCATTATCGTACTCAACCTCGAAACGCAGTTTGTGTTTGGCCTCCTCCTCCGCCAAGGCCAAAAGCGTTTCTCTTGAGTTCGGGTCTGTAATCCGCCCTGCCAAATCCACATAGAGCCGAAAAGACGTCTCCTCCTTCTTCATCGCCACAACCAGCATCTCTTTGTAGCTCATATCAATCCGCCCCTGACCAAGCTCCTCGGCACCTTTCTCCAGCAGCCCGCCTGTCTCGTGCTCGGGCGAGACCACCCTGCCTTCTTTCATAACCTCAAGCTCGAGCTTGGCCTTGTGCTCCAGCTCCTCGGCAGCCAAATCCTCAAAAATCTTGCGCATCTCAGGATTGGTAATCCGGCCGGCCAGCGACAGGTAAAATCGATTCGCATCAACTTCTCTTGCTATCGCCAGTTCAAGAATTTCAGTATCGGCTGCAAAGTCCGACATCCGGCGTCTCCTTACATCAGCCGGTCCCACGCACCGACATGTTTACCTCAAACAGTACCAATAGAATAAGTGATTACGTCGTGCACGTCAAAGCCAAATAGCGGCAGATGTCCGGTCATCGCTTCGCAAACATATTGCCCGGGAACTGCCCTATCAGCCCTTTAAGACGCAGTGAAACCAGTGCGGCGTTGACGCTTCCCGGCGACAGGTCTGCTTCGGCGATAATCTCGTCGAGGTGCATCGGCTCTTTACCGAGGCAGTCACAGACGGTTCTTTCGGCGTCGGTCAGTTTCAAGCGATTTATGTCAAACAAAGGCGCCTCAATTTTATCCACCGCGTTGCGAGCGGCCTGCATAACCTCGGTTCTTAATCCCGAGCCGACGTATCCAAGTGCCTCTATCACATCTTCAACCGAGTCAATCAGCTTGGCTCCCTGCTTTATCAGCCGATTCGCACCTCTGCTCAGGGGCGAGTCTATCTTGCCAGGCACGGCCATAACCTCTCTGCCGTTCTCCATCGCACATTCAGCCGTTATCAGCGCCCCGGAATTGCTACCCGCCTCGACGACAATCGTCCCAAGAGACATACCAGCTATGATTCTGTTGCGCGACGGGAAGTTTTCGCTCAGCGGCTCGTACCGCAGAGGAAGCTCACTGATGCACGCACCGGACTCGCAGATGTTCTTGAAAAGCTTTTTGTTCTCCGGCGGAAATACGTTTGCAAGACCACAGCCCTGGACGGCGATGGTTCTGCCGCCCGCGGCCAGAGCCCCGGCGTGGGCAGCGGTGTCAATGCCGTAGGCCATTCCCGAACAGATAGTAAAACCGGCCGCTGCGAGCATATGAGAAAACCTGGATGCCTGCTCTTTGCCGTAAATACTGCACCTGCGAGAACCCACTATCGCCAGAGATAAATTATCCTCATTACTTAATGTCCCCTTGACATACAGGACGGGCGGCGGGTCGTATATCCGCTTCAAAAGGGAAGGATAACGCTCGTCGTCAAGATGAATAATCCAGGCACCGAGTTTTTCAGCCAATTCGAGCTCGGCGTGGCTGTCGAATTTCTGCCTGCTCGCCGCAATCCGCTCTGCTGTCCTGGACCCGACTCCTTCAATCTTTGTAAGCTCAGCAACCGACGCGCCCAGGGCGCCATCGACGGAGCCGAACTTCGCCAACAGGCGGCCGAACGTAATCGGCCCTACACCGTCGGCTCGTATTAGCCTGAGCCAGCTATCAACTCCGGCGGAATGTCCTGCTTTTTTCGTCACTGCCGGACCTTCAAAAAGTAAAGCGGAGACCCTGCCTGCCGCGGGGCAACCGGGACATTACATCCTGCCTCTGACCCTGAAGATATCTATGTATCGCCTGATCACCAGGGCCGCCAGCACCACGCAATAAACGATGTTCACGGTAACAACATACGGCCCTGCAGATAGCGGTTTTGTCGCCATGGGATTGAGAAGAAACGCACCATAGCCGAACAAGCTGTAGAAACGGAGATTCGGGTTATCCAACGCAGGCCAGAGAATTATCGGCAGGAACAGGTACAACAGCGCAGCAAAGCACAACAGCAACCCAATCTTGCCGAAAGTCGGGCTGTAAACGACGTAAACTTCAACCAACAAAAGCAGGGCCACACAGAACGAAAGGAGAGTCAAGATGCCTCCGGCAATGTGCGGGCCGGGCACACCGGCCATTCTGCTTACAACAACCGCAAAAGCAGCCCACATAGCAAGAAGTAAAAAGCCGAGCGTAAGATTGCTTTGTGAGAACAACTTCAAACCCACTCGCTTAATGCGCGGTCCGGCTGAGCGAATCAGCCCACAACTCTCCAAATAATGTTCAAAAGCGTTCATTGAACCGAGGGGAACGAACAACGCCGGCGCGAGCGAAGAAAGCCAAAAGGCGTAAACTGCCATCCGATTCGTCTGAAGATGAGGAAAGAAAAAACCCAAGGCCAGCAGTTCATAGCCAAGCAGGAACAGCAAGGCCCCCATCCTGCTGAAAAGCGGCTGGCCCTCATAGGTGAACCTGCGCAGAATTCCCAGTATGCTCCAGATGCCGAAATACAACAACATAATGCTTATTGCTATGAGGATGCGAACCTCGAAACGGTAGAACTGAACAGTTAGGAGCTCGGCCTTGCGAATCTGTGACATCGCAAAGAACGGCAGAAACAGCAACTGCAGCAAGAAAGGGCCAAAGAAAACAAATAAGAGTATCCACACGGCGACACTCATTTTTCGGCGCTGCCGCGGACTTGCGCCACACGAAAGAAGGGCCGTGGAGCTGCTAAAAAACGCAGCAGACAGCAGAAGCAGGACAATCTGAAACTGAAGCGCCCGGCTTGCTTTTCCGAGAGGGCCGAACGCTATTATCAGGACAAACGTGATGGTACCGAAGACAAGAGCCGGCAGATTCCTGCCGACCAGTATCCCGATTGTTTTCTGCAGTGCCGAGAGGGGAAAGAGCCGGAAGAAATCGTAGGTCTTGTCGGTGACCTCCTGACGCAAGGCGGCTCGTGAGCTCAAGGCGGTCCAGCCGACGAGGATAAGGACCTGCAGCGCGACAAACTGATAATAGATGCGGTCGCAGAGCTTCTCGTAGTCAATCGGCTCATTCTTCAACTGGACGATGCTGTAATTGATAAAGAGGATGAGGCCGACAACGGCGGCATATATGACGACGTAGACCCAGAACTGACTCGGCCGAAGCAGACTGTGCCGATAACGCCTAAGAAGCGGATTGCCGAACAGAAGCCCTTTATTGCCTGCGTGTGCTGCCATTACTGCTCCGCCGAAATCCTCATAAACAAATCCTCCAGGTCCGCTTTCTCTTCACTGAAGCTCATCACCCTGACTCCGCCGGCCACCAGACGCGAGTTGACTTCCGCAATACCTTCACCTGTCCTGGTGGTTTCAGCGCGAATCGTATCTGCCTCGACGGCCATCACGTTGATATCCGAAAGCCCTTTGAGCAGCTCAACGGCCCTGGCGCAGTCATCCAGGACTTTGATGGTGAGCCGCTTTGCGCCGGCGACTTTGCGTTCGATATCCTCCACCGAGCCAAACATCTCAATCCTGCCTTTGTTCATAATCGCAACGTGTGAGCAGAAACCGGAAAGCTCGGTCAATATGTGCGAAGAGATGATAACGGTCTTGCCCTCGTGACTTAGCTTCTTGAGGACACGGCGAAGCTGAATGCGTGAGCGAGGGTCCAGCCCCGACGCGGGTTCATCCAACAGGAACAGGTCCGGCTCGTGGACAAGCAGCGCGGCGACCCCCATCCGCTGAACCATTCCCCGCGAGAGATTTCTGATTAGGTTGGCCCGCGACGCCCCCAGGCCGACATAGTCCAGGACTTCATCAATACGGGCGGGGATTCGTGAGGTCTCGATTCCGTATGCCCGTGCGAAGAAATCCAGACACTCGGCGAGCGCAAGGTCGTTGTAGAGATTGAAGAAGTCCGGCATAAAGCCGATGTATCTTCTTATATTCCGATACTGCTTGGTCAGATTATGGCCGAATATGCTCGCTGTGCCATTCGTCGGGCGAAGCAGCGTGGCAAGCATCCGCAGCAGCGTCGTCTTGCCTGCGCCGTTTGGGCCTATAAGCCCCACCACCTGTCCCTGCTCAATCGAGAAGCTGACATCATCAACGGCCACTACCGAGCCGTACTCCTTTCTTATCCTGTCAGCTTCGATAACTTGCATAAGCAGGCCTAATGCGAATCAGTGCGACAATTCTCCCGGAGGGTAACAAAACTATCGACTATCTTCCGGAAGCGCCAGATAGACAAAATCCCTCTGCTGCTCGCGCCTGATAGTTGACGGACTATAGACAATCACCGGCCGAAAGGCAAGTGCAAAAATGTGGTGGGCCTTGAATTCACAGACCACCGCGGGCGGTGAAGCGGAAGAGTTGTGGGTCATACATTCTTGCCCTTAGATAGTACTGGGCTATCTCGGAATCGTAGTACTGGCCGGTGAACTTGAAGGGACTCTCTGTGGTCTCTGTGCTCTCTGTGGCTATCATTTTCCCGAAGGGGTCGTATGTATAGTGGTTATTCACGTCGGCGGTGGTATCAATGACCATACGAATACTGCCTAACCTGTCGTGCAGATAGAAATATCTGGGTGCGTTATACTTGCCTAAGTGTTGCGCCAGAATTTGCGCGTTTGCATATACATACGTCTTCTTTACAGTGTCGTCCGATGGGTCTATCTCTAACAGTATTGTCGGCAGGTTGCCGGAGATGTCAACAATGTATTTACGCTTATCGCTTACGCTCGAATCCTTAAGCACGCGGTTGCCGAAGGGGTCGTATTTGAGGGCTATCGACTGGCCGTCGTAATCTGCATATCTTAGCTTGCTATTCCAGTTGTAGATGAGACTCGTATCAACGGCCTCATCCTTTAGCGTCAGGTTGCCGTTGTCGTCCCAGCCGAGCGTGAAGTTATCGCCGCCGTCGCCGGAAGTGGCCGAGGCCATAAGGTCGCCGACAAAGCCATAAGACGTCGTCGAAGACGAAGGCGCAGACGTCTCATAGACGTGGCTTTGCACGTTGCCCGCATCGTCGTAGGAGTAGCTATCGCTGACCCAGTTGGAAGAGCCGACGTTGCTCGTGCTGCCGTAGAGAAGCTGCGAGCGCATATCGTAACTGTACACATAGCTGTGCTGGCGCTGGCTCTGGTCTGCTTTGGTGATTGTTTCATCGGCGGACCAGAGTCGGCCCATACCATCGACATCCACATTACTCAGCGTAAACGTCGGCCCGCCTGACGTAGTGAAGCCCGTCAGCATATTATCAAGATTATAGGTGTAATCGAGAGTGACCTCGTCTCCGCCCTCGTAGGCCTCGAGATAATACGTAAGCTTCGAGCGGTTGCCGTTGTCGTCGTAATCGAACCCGGCGATGCGGTTGTTGTAGCCGAGCTTCGGCTCATTCACATCAGTCACCCGGCCGGCCAGGTCATAGCCGTATTTCACACTGTAAATGACACCGCCGCCGGCAGGTGCATTGACCTCAACCGCGAGCGGCCGGGTGTTGCGTCAGTCAAGTGACATTGCGAGGCGGAAGCCGTTGTTGAAATGGGCCCTGTGACCCAGGGGGGTTCTCATTCGGGTATTCGAGCGAAGCAGCCAGGGCGGATTTGCGAATGAGCCGCCCCGGACAACGCCTGGCGGGTCGAGGCGCGGGGACGTGAGCCAGGGGGAGCCATCGGTCGGTGCGCCGTCAGTTTCAGGGTTCCACAAATCCAGGACCCATTCCCAGACGTTGCCGTGCATATCACAGAGTCCCCAGGGGTTTGGCTTCTTTTGAGCAACGGGATATGTCCTGGGCTGAGAGTTCCAGAGGCACCAGCCCATCTCGTCGAGATTGCCGGCGTAATCACCGGTTGTCCCTGCACGGCAGGCGTATTCCCATTCGGCTTCTGAGGGGAGGCGAATGTTGCGGCCGGTCTTCTCGCTGAGCCATCGGCAAAAAGCTATTGCATCGTACCAGCAGATGTGGGTGACGGGTTCGGTATCGGTTTGTGCGTAGCCGCAGAAGCGCCAGTCGTGAAGAATTACGTAATGCCATCCTGTATCGTCTGCGACGAAGGCGAATCCGTGCTTCTCGGCATCGGTGACATAGCCGGTATCGGTTACAAAGAGGTCGAACTGTTCGAGAGTGACTTCGGTCGCAGCCATATAGCAGGTGTAGTCGATAGCGACTTCGTGGGCGGGCAGTTCATACGTCCAGCCGTATTGGTCGACATCGACGTGGTCGCTGCCCATAACGAATTTGCCGGGGTCGATTCGAACGAAGCTGAACTCAACATCGCCGACGGTCAGCACGACTTGCGGCGGTGCGGCAACATCATTTTCCGATGATTTGCCGGGCTTGCCCGGTTTGGGCAGCGCCGGCTCAGTCTTATCGGTCGGCAGTTCGGTGCAGCGGACGATTCTAAAGCCGGTGCCGGTTTCTCTGAAGGTGCTGTGTGCGCCAAATCGGGATGAGCTGGTGCATGAGGTTTTTGGTCTGCACCAGGCGCCGCCTCGAAGCACGCGGCGAGATGCAGCTTCGGCAGGAACATCCGGGTTGGTGTTGGCGCTGCCGTCGGCGGGTGCATCTCTGTAATGCCAGTGGTATATGTCTTGGCACCACTCCCAGACGTTGCCGTGCATATCGCAGAGTCCCCAGCCGTTCGGTCTCTTCGAAGCCACCCGCAAAGTCCCATCGCTGCTGGTCATATCAAACCATGCCATCTCGTGCAAATCACCGGCATAATCGCCGGTTGTCCCGGCTCTGCAGGCATACTCCCATTCTGCTTCGGTGGGGAGGCGAAAATATTGGCCGCTCTGCTCGGATAACCATTCGCAAAAGGCCTTTGCGTCGTTGTAACTTACACAGACCACGGGATACTCATCGGTCTGGTCAAAACCGGGGTCGTGCCAGTTTCGGCCTCGAGCATAACCCAGTCGGTCCGGGCACGGGCAGTGCCACGCTCCTGCGTGGAGTTCAGCATCGGTTTTGTGGCCAGTGGCTTCGGCGAATTCCTTGAACTGCCCTACCGTCACTTCCGTCCTGCCGATGTCAAAGCTGTAATCGATGGTGACTTTGTGGACAGGTTTCTCATCACCGCCGCCCGATTCGGAGCCCATCATGAAGCTTCCGGGCGGTAACGTCACCAGTTGAAGCTCAAGGCCGTCAACTTCGATTGTGTATTGCCTTGGCGCTGAAGCAAACGCGGGAAAGACAAGGGTAAGGGACAGCATGATCGGCAGCAGGTAGTAAGTGACGAAAGGGCATGAAAATTTTACGAACGTTCTCATTGCTGTATTGTATCAAAACTTCCGGCTGCTGTAAGTACTCGCGGGACGCTGGAAAAGGCAAGTATGATTTGCATGTTTGCAGACACCGCATCTCGCCGGGCCGGCAGGTCGGCTACCGGTTGCGGGATTCGAGGAATTTGATGAGACTATAAACCATTTGATTGTAGGGTACAGGTATGTCGTGCTGTGAAGCAAGTTCAAGGACAGCACCGGTGAGGGCGTCGATTTCGGTTTTTTTGCCGGCTCTGATGTCCTGGAGGGTAGAGGACTTATGCTCGGCAGTCGGTGGTACAAGCTTCGTGTAGAACACCTGCAAGAATTCTTCGGCGGTTGTCCAGTGCGTCTTATAGCCGGCGGCGCACATCACTGCGAAGACCTCACGGCAAATCCCATCCATCAGATATCGAGTGTATTGCTCTTCAGCCAGCACTCCATAGGGAACATCAAGGACGGCACCGAGCGGATTAAGCGCGCAGTTATAGAGCATCTTCGCCCAGAGGTCTTTTTCGATATCAGCCGTCGTTTCGCAGGCTATGCCGCCTTTGGCAATGGCCTCGGCGAGCGGCTCGGCGCAGGACAAATCCTGGCCGAAAAGCGAGCCGATATGAATCGCATCGGCGTGCACTGTAATCTCAACTTCGTTCGGCTTATGTCGCGTAAAACCGGTAATTACGCGCGCGCTATATACACGCTCCTTTGGAAAGTGAGCCGTGAACTTTTCGGCGTTGCCCCAGCCGTTCTGACAGAGGACAATCTTCGTACTCTCGCCAAAGAGCGAGGGATACCTTGAGAGGTCTTCGGCTGCTGTTGCCGAATCGAATGATTTTGTACACACAAGAATAAAATCAAACGCACCTGCCTTGACTTCAGCCGGTGTCTCATAAGCGCTGAACTGCTCCGGGGCCGCACTAAACTTGCCAAATATACCCGTTCTTACCAATCCGGCCTTCCGCAACGCCCGTACCGTTTCCGGCCTGGCAATTAGCGTAACATCGGCTTTGGACTTGAGCAGACAACTGCCCAGGCCCAGACCGACCGAACCAGCTCCATAAATCAGAACCTTCATAGATTCAAGATTATATGCGCTGCTGGTGTTCGATGACAAGGCACGAGCGATTAGAAAAGCAAGCTATCTGCCGAGTCCTGCGATGTGCAGCTTGAGGAATTTTTGGATTGCTCGGACAGTCTCGTCTTTCACCGCCGCCGGACTCCGTGCGACCCAGACGGTGAAGTTGTAAAGCTCCTGTGGACTGACCGTGAGCCACCTATCGTTCTTGTGGAGAAAGACAAGCAGTGTGGTCATCGCAATGCGCTTGTTGCCATTTTGAAACGGATGGTTTTTGATAAGCAGATAGAAAAGGATTGCTGCCTTTGCTGCAAACGTCGGATAAAGCGACTTGCGCGAGAATTTCTGGAACGGCACGGCCAGGCAGCTTTCCAGCGCATTGGGAAATCGGCTGGAAAAGTCCGGAATCGGTTCATCGAAGGCAAGATGCTCTCTGGCCAGGCGGAAGGCAAGGTACTCGACCTCTTTAACCGTTACGGTTTTCATCATTCGCCGGCCAGGAGACTGAGGGTTTCGCCATACTCCCTGACGGTTTTTCTCACAGCGGCGTCTATCCGCTTTTTGTCGTCGGCGGACAGTTGCTTTCCCAGGATAGTCGCCACGTAAGCGGTGGGTATCGCAAAGGCCCTGCCGATGCGCACCGCCTTTATCTGCCCCGCCCGTACCCTTCTATAGACCGCCACCCTGCTGATTCCCAGGAGCTTGGCCAACTGGGGTATTGTGATATACTTGGCCGCTTTCATTGACGGCTCTCCGACAAGGTCCGTAAAGACCTTTTTCACAAAGACTTATACCATTTGTATCGGCTGTTAATCGCCTTAGCTTTAGTTAACTTTGGTTAACCTGTCTTGCTTAGGTTAACATAATCTGTTGCCCCGGTCAAGCCCCCCTCCCATCCCCTGCAACGGGCCGGCCAACGCTCAGCTTAACCGTAAGACAACAACGGTCTTGGATTTCAGCAAACGACCACCCAGACCAATACAATGGAATAGCTATCTCAGCGACCAGCCATAAGGACAATACCACAGCCAGTCATACACGAGCATCTCGAGGTCCTCTTCATCCACCGTACCGCTGCCGTCAAGGTCGGCGGGTAAATCAGGGCCACTTTCCAGCCAGTAGTCTGCAAATAGCGAAAATTCCTCGAAGTCAACAATACACATCGGCCCGCCCGGCCAGAAACCGCCGAGCAGCTCATACGGACCACCTTGCGAGTAAGCCGCATCCGGCTGACCTATTGTGCCTGATAAAACGTACGGCCCGGCGCTGCTTTGCCCGCCACCACCGTCAATCGTATACGAGGTGAGCGAATAGTGTGCCCAGCACATAGAAGCCAATCCTAACATTAAAACCGCCAATCCGGCTGCCATTAACTTCGTATTTTGCATCTTCCTGCCCTCTCAAAGACCTCTGTTCTGCATTACATCAAGCCTCATTGTTAGCACTGTCAATTGCTCCTGCAATTGTCTGTTCTGCGCGCTCAACTTCTCGACAAGGCGATCCTTTTCCTCCAGCCGCCGCACCACGTCCTTAAGAACCTCATTCTGGCAGGATACCGCCGCCGACAGATCCCGATTACCATGTTCAGAGCGTATGAAATCACTCAGCTTCGAATGGTCCAATTGATGTTCCCTGTCGGTCTCATCATACCCGCCATCCGGCAACCGTTCCATCGACATCACCGCCTCATAAGCGGTCTGCAAATCCTTCGGATAGGCCGTGCGGTCAATTACGGTTTGCGCTGACATAGTTCCCGTCACATACACATCGCCCACAAAATAACCGGCATAGTCCGCACCATTAGCATTTCCTTGTATGGCGGAATGTCCATTGGAACTGCTCACGCCCAATATGGCAGAATTGTCTTCTCCTGTAGCATACGCTGCAACGGCAGCACCGCCGCTTGTACTACTCCTAACCTCCAGTTCCACAGCCGCCTGTGGGCTTATTGTCCCAATCCCAACATTACCGCCTGTCACGGCAACTTTACCGTCGAAATAACCGGCGAAGTCCGCGCCATTCGCGCTGCCCTGGATGGCAGCTTGGGCGCCCGAAGCACCACACCCGAAAACAGCACTGCTATCGTCACCTGATGCATAAGCAGCAATAGCCGCCCCGGCGTCTGCGCTATTCTTAACCTCCAACTTGACAGTGGACTGAGGACTTGTCGTTCCGATGCCGACGTTGCCGGAGGGAATTGAATACATATCATTCCCAGAGACCATCCAGTCGCCATCGCTACCCGCGCTCTCTGCATAAATTGCATAAGGGGTCGGCGTTACTTCTTGTCGGGGGACCAAAGTTGTGAAGACATTCGGGTCGCTCTGCTCACCGGGGCGAACCCCAATCTCCAGCCAGCAGGTATTTCCGTCAAAGACCTCTCCGAAATCAAGCTCGACCGTAAAGTAGCCGTCTTCGACCTCGACACTGTCCAGGTTGGCATTGCCCCCCAGTTGATTCCCATCGGCTGCGCTGTCGAACAGCCCGAACTGAAAATCATATATCCCGTGCGCAACATCGTTGTTGTCTATTAGCCGGCCCTGGTATGTCCACGCTGTTCCAATCGCTCCGGCGTAAGCCGTCGAGCCTCCGCAGACCAGCCACACTACGATAAGAAACACTATTGGTCTTATGCGCCTGTCCATTTTTCTGTCCTCCTAAATATGAAATTACCATTGAGAAAGGGTTAAAGAAACGAGGCTTCCGAGGACGGAAGCCCTTATGGGCCGCGGATAGGTATGAAAATGCGGTTATTGCTGCGAAACGGCGCTTGATTCGGGTGTGAAAATGCGCGGTTCACTACCCCCCCCCCGCTTTGCGCATAATGTCAGATGTGTGAGGCATTGCTAAGCCGCTCCTTTATTGCGGGGAATTCTACACGGCCAAGAAGCGAATTGTCAAGAGAAAAATTAAGGGAATTGATAAACAATGACTGGTGGGTGATAATTGCTGCGGATTTCGACTTCTGAAGGGCTTTAGGAATGACAAGGAAAGAAAGAGTACAAGAGGCGGTTAATCACCAAGAAACAGATGCTGTGCCGTGGAATGTGGAGCTGACGGGTGCGGAATCAGTGAAGGTGTGCGAGCATTTAGGTATCGAGCAAGGCGAATACTTCGATTTTGCGGGCAATCATATTGAGAAGATTGGTTACAACATCGGCGGCAAAGAGATTGGCGCCGGCTTTTGGCAGGATGAGTTCGGCGTGGTCTGGGACCGCACGGGACTGGATAAAGACATCGGGGTTGTCAGAGAACCGCTGCTGAATGAGCCGATACTAACCGGCTTCGAGCTGCCCGGCCCCCCTGTCGATGAGGTCAGGCGGATAACGGAGAAGGTGCTGGGCAACGGCAGTCCCGCCAGGGACGCCTTCCGGCGGGACACGTTCAAGTTAGGCAAAATCGGGATGACATATTTCGAGCGGGCGTGGTCGCTGCGGGGGATGGAGAATCTGATGATGGATATGGCTCTGAATCCCGCGTTTGCGGAAGAGCTTTTCGCCGGGATACTCGACTACAATATGGAGATAATCGCCGCGGCTGCTGAATATGACATCGACGGATTCTACTTCGCCGACGACTACGGGCAGCAAACGGGAATGCTGATGAGCCCGGATATGTGGCGGCGGTTTATAAAGCCCGGCCTTGGCAAAATGTTCGAGCGGGTAAAGAGCAGGAGCAAGGTCGTCTGCCTGCACTGCTGCGGCAACATCACGGAGATACTGGGCGATTTAATCGACATCGGCCTTGATGTATATCAGACGGTCCAGCCGGAAGTCTATGACCTCGCCAAGCTGAAGAAGGATTTCGGCAGGAACCTTACCTTCTGGGGGGCAATCAGCACGCAAAAGACGCTGCCCTTCGTCACACCCGCAGAACTAAAACGCACAGTACGAGAGACCATCGAGATTATGGCTCAGGACGGCGGATACATCTGCAGCGCAACCCACCGCGTCCCGCCTGATGTGCCCGTCGAAAACGTACTTGCCCTTCTCGAAGTCCTCAAAAGCCAATAGGCACCCACTCGGGCAGCAACGCCACTGCGGCATTTTTCGGTTTGCAAAACCGCTGCTTTTTGAGTATAAAACCAATTCTCCGGCCTTACAGGCCGGTTTTGTGGGCTTTTGAGAAGCTTTACGCTCTCTACAACCGGCTGCACGATGCCTTCGGCGTGCGGGGCTGGTCAGGCGAAATGAGTAATGTGATGAAAGAGCTGCTGAACATAAAAGACAATGTCATTATGTCAAGTTAAGGAGTGTGAGATGGCAGAAGAGAAAAGATATATCGCGGTTGACCTCGGTGCGGAATCGGGGAGGGTAATGTTGGCGGTTGTCGGCGACGATAAGCTGACACTCGAACAAATACACCGATTTGCCAACGGGCCTGTCGAGAGCGGCGGCACTTTGCGGTGGGACTTCAACAAGCTGCTCACAGAGATAAAGAAGGGCATCGGGCTTGCGGCGAAGCAGGCAGGCGACAATGTGGCGGGTATAGGCGTGGATAGCTGGGGTGTTGATTTTGGCCTACTTGATGAAAACGGCAAGCTCATCGAACAGCCCTACCACTATCGCGACAGCAGAACCAACGAGATGATGGAAAAGGCCTTTGAGCTGATGGCGAAGCGCGAGATTTACGAGCACACGGGCCTGCAGTTTATGCAGTTCAATTCCATCTATCAGCTCCTTGCGATGCGCTTAGCCGACGATGCGGCCCTTGCGAAGGCAAAGAAGCTCATCTTTATTGCCGACCTGGTCTCGTATTTTCTGTGCGGCGAGGCGTTTGCAGAGTACACGCTGGCAAGCACGTCGCAGCTTATGGACATGCGGAGCGGCCAATGGTCACGGCCCATATTCGATGCGATGTCGCTTCCGATGGAGATTATGCCCAAGGTGGCTCAGCCGGCAACCGTGGTGGGGACACTGACGGAGAAGACCGCGAAGGAAATCGGCTGCGGTCGGATACCGGTTATCGCAACGGGCTCTCACGATACGGCCAGCGCCGTTGCCGCCGTCCCTGCCGACGAAAAAACGAAATGGGCATATCTATCGAGCGGCACCTGGAGCTTAATGGGTGTCGAAGTGCCAAAGGCAGTAATCACCGACGAGACGTTCGCGCTTCCGTTTACGAATGAAGGGGGCGTTGAGAATACTATCCGGCTGCTGAAGAACATAATGGGGCTTTGGCTCGTGCAGGAATGCAAGCGGCAGTGGCAAAAGGACGGAGAAGACCTGTCATACAACGAGCTGACGGCAATGGCCCAGAAGGCAAAACCATTCGCCGCCTGCATCGACGTCGATAACAGCAGTTTCATTGCGCCCGGCGATATGCCGAAGCGAATAAACGACTTCCTTGCGCAGACCAGCCAGGAGACAATCGACGATAAAGGGCAAATGGTGCGGACGGTTCTTGAAAACCTGGCCTTTAGATACAGGCAGATAATGGACAAGATTGAGGAGGTGACGGCGACAACGATTGAAGTGCTACATATCGTAGGCGGCGGCACTCAGAACGAGCTGCTCAACCAGTTCACCGCAAACGCCACCGGCAAGAAAGTCGTAACAGGGCCCATTGAGGCAACCGCAATCGGCAACATCGTTGTGCAGGCAAAGGCCGCCGGACAGGTCAGCACGCTTGCCGAAGCCAGAAAAATCATCCGCAACTCGGTTGAAATGAAAGAGTATGAACCGAAGGATGTCGCACTTTGGCAGCAGCAGCTTGAAAAAGCCAAGGGCAACAGATAGGTGAACAGGAAAATGACACTGATAGACGAACTTGAACAGAAACTGGATAGCTTCAACCGGCAGGAAAGGGCAGAGGCACTCGAGGCACTATGCGAGAAGGTGGAGGCAGGCGAGATTGAGCTGCCGCCGGCCGGGACAGACGTGAACATTCACTGCCATACGTTCTTTTCCTACAACGCTTACGGTTATTCCCCTACGAAATTCGCATGGCTGGCTAAGAAGAGCGGCCTGGCAGCAGCCGGCGTGGTGGATTTCGACGTGCTTGACGCCGCCGACGAATTCCTCGAAGCTGCAAAAAAGTTGGGCCTGAAGGGCACGGCCGGTATGGAAACGCGGGTATATGTGCCCGAATTTGCCAGCCGTGTAATCAACTCACCGGGCGAGCCGGGCATCTCCTACCACATGGGCATCGGCTTTCCGAGCGGAAAGCTCGACGGCAGGTTGAAGGAATTTCAGAAGCGCCTCCAGGATACGGCCCAGCAGCGAAACAAAGACCTGCTGGGGCGGGTCAACAAATATCTTTCACCGGTTGAATTGGATTACGAAAAGGACGTTATACCGCTGACGCCCGCCGGCAACCCCACCGAGCGACATATCTGCGTGGCGTACGCTCGCAAAGCCAAGCAGATGTTCGAGAACGACGCGAAGCTGGCGAAGTTCTGGTCGGACAAGCTCGGCACGAACGCGGCATCGCTGGGTCTGCCGGAAAGCAGGGACTTTCTCAATACGCTTCGGAAAAAGACGATGAAGCGCGGCGGTGTCGGATACGTGCAGCCGGACAAGGGGTCGTTTCCGAAACTCGCCGAGGTGGACGAGTTCTCATTGGCGGCAGGAGCAATCCCGACGGTTACATGGTTAGACGGAACAAGCGACGGAGAACAAGCCGAAGAAGAGCTGCTCGACGTGGCGGCAAGGTCGGGCTCTGCCGCGCTGAACGTCGTACCCGACCGCAATTACACCGCAGGAAAAACCGACCAGAAGCTCAGGAACCTTTACGACGTAGTCGCCCTTGCCGAGAAGCGCGACCTCGTCTTGGTTGTCGGGACAGAAATGAACAGTCCCGGCCAGAAGTTCGTCGACGACTTCGCAACGGGCGCGCTTTCGCCGCTTGTCCCGGCATTTCTAAAGGGTGCTCATATCGTTTACGCACACTCGGTCCTCCAGCGACAGTGCGGGCTGGGTTACACAAGCGACTGGGCAAAGGAAAACTTCGAGAACACAAAGGCCAAAAACGAGTTCTTCCGGCAGCTCGGAGAGACGCTCGACCCGGCTCGCGAAGATGAGCTTGCAGGACTCGGCAGCAGTGCCGGCCCAAAGGACATACTGGCGAAGATAAAGCCGAAGTAGCACGGCCTTGAAGGCCGTGACACAGGCAGTCCGCAGGACGCCTCACGGCGGATGCCCGTGTTACATAAGGAATATGCAGATATGTCGGAACTACCGAAGTCGCAATATGCGGTGCAGTTGGTCGGGCCCGATAAGCCCGTTCTGAATAAGCAAAAGCAAGTTCATAAACCCGGGCCACACCAGATAACGTGCCGAGTCGAGGCGGTGGGGCTTTGTTTTTCAGATTTGAAGCTGCTGAAGCAGTTTTCCGGCCATGCCCGCAAGGCGGAGATAATCAGCGGCATAGACCCACAGATACTTGCCGAGATTCCGAGCTATATGCCGGGTGACAAACTGACCGTGCCGGGACACGAGGCGGTCGTGCGGGTGGCGGCTGTCGGACAAGGTGTCCAGACCTTCAAAGTTGGGCAGCGATTCTTAGTCCAGACCGATTATCGCTGGCTGCCTACGGCAGAGTCCAACGCCTCTTTCGGATATAACTTCGAGGGTGCACTGCAGGAATACGTCCTGATGGACGAGCGCATCATCACCTCGCCGGCGGGCGAATCAATGCTCATACCGGTACCTGAGGACTTAAGCGCCTCGGCGGTCGGGTTGATAGAGCCGTGGGCCTGTGTCGAAGATGCCTACGCGAGCAAGGAGCGCCGGCAGATAAAAGCGGGCGGAAAGATGCTGATTGTGGCTGATGTAGAGGTGGAGGCAGTCACACTGAGGAACCTTTTTTCAAAGTATGGGAGACCCGAAAGCATAACATGGGCCGGGGAAAGTCCTGAACCTGAGCTTGCCAATTTTGGTCTCAGCAGTGACGTTGATGTTTCACAACTGCCTGACGCGGCCTATGACGACATCATCTACTTCGGTTCCAACGCAAAGAAGGCAGCGTCGTTGTTTCCGAAGGTCGGCGCAAAGGGATTATTCAATATCGTCCAGTGTGGCGGCAGGTTCGGCGAGGATGTCACCACGCAGGTCGGCAGGGTCCACTACGGCGGAATCCGAATAACAGGCACGACCGGCAGCAACCCGGCAGAGAGTATGCAGCATATCCCCATTAGCGGTGAGATACGCAAAGGTGACAGAGTTAACGTCGTAGGTGCTGCGGGTCCTATGGGACTAATGCACGTCATACGAAACATCTGCCAAGGCGTCGAAAGCGTGAGCATCTTCGCGGGCGACGTGGACGACCAACGGCTGGCTGTCCTGGCGAATATCGCCGGCCCCGTGGCCGAGGAACATGGCGTGCCGTGCAGAATATACAATCCGACGAAGGACTCCGTCGAGCAGACGTTCAGTTATGTTGCACTTATGGCACCCGTGCCGCAGCTTGTTACCGCTGCCGTCGCAACGGGGGCCGAGGGTGCAATCATCAATATCTTCGCCGGTATACCTGCAACTGTCACAGCCCGGATAAATCTCGACGCCTATATCGAAAAGCGGCTCTACTTCATCGGCACCAGCGGCTCGGTCCTCGAGGATATGAGAACTGTGCTGGCCAAGGTGGTATCCCGCCGGCTTGATACGAATGTCTCCGTTGCCGCGGTCAGCGGCCTTGACGGCGCGTGTGACGGAATACGCGCCGTAGAAAACCGCCAAATCGCGGGCAAGATTGTGGTCTATCCTTCCTGCAAAGGCCTGGGTCTGACACCGCTCGACAAGCTCACCGAGACAATGCCCGAAGCAGCCGCTGAACTCGCCGATGGACTCTGGACAAAAAACGCCGAGGAAAAGCTGCTGGATAAATACAAGTAACTAACTCAAACTGACCGATGGTCAGTTTGAGAATACAAAAATCAAAATGCAAAAGATAAAATTGTGGAATCCCGGCGCGCCGGGATGGCTAATCTTATTGATTTTTTTGCGTTATAGAACATTTTGTCAAATAAACAGTTACGTCAATTGTTAACCATAAATCGGTCAGTTTGAGTAACCGATCTTTTCTCATTCGATGTGATATATGAAGCGATGTGCGTTTAAGATGAAGCTTAAGCCGGGCTTTGAAGCCGAATACAAGCGGCGACATGACCAGATGTGGCCCGAGCTGGCGGACCTGCTTTCGAAGGCGGGAATAAGCGACTACTCGATATTTCTGGACGAAGAGACACTGACGCTTTTTGGCATCCAGAAGCTGAGCGACGACAACACAGCGGCAGATGTGCCGAAGCAGGCGATAATGCGGAAGTGGTGGGACTATATGGCTGACATTATGGAGGTAAACCCCGACAACTCGCCGGTCGAGGTCGAGCTAAACGAAGTCTTCCACATGGATTGATTCTGTTTGTACGTGCAGGGACAGGCGAAATGAATTCAAAACAAAGAGCTCTAAAGGCAATCAATCACGAACAGCCGGACAGATGTCCCATCTTTGCGACGCTGACACCGCAGGCGGCTGAGAAGCTCGCAAAGGCAATGGGCGTCCCTGCAGAAGCGCCGCTGGACTCGCTGCTTTCAACAAGAATATCGCATACAGGTTTGCTGACCAAATTAGGCAACGACTGTGTGGGCATTGCGGCGTGTTCGCCGAAGATCTTTCCGACGAAGACGCTGGATGATGGGACAATGGTCAATGAGTGGGGAATGAGATTCAAGCCCTTCGGATTGTATAACGAGTTTTGTGAATATCCGCTGGCAGGTGCAGAGGACGTCAGCGATATCGAGAGCTACGAGTTTCCGGACCCGCTCGCAGAAGGGCGATATGACGCAGCCAGAGAGACCGTTGTCACGTACGGCAAAGACTATGCCGTCTTCGGCGACCTTGAATGCGCAATACTGGAGACCTCCTGGTATCTCGTTGGGCTCGAAAAATTTCTGATGGACCTTGCTATGGAAAAGGCATACATCTTTGCCCTGCTCGATAAGGTCATGGAAATCAACACGGAGGTGGGCAGACAGTTGACGGCGGCAGGAGCCGACGTGATATGGGCCGGTGACGACTTCGGCGGGCAGAACGGAATGGTGATGAGCCCGGATAGCTGGCGGAAGGTCTTCAAGCCCCGAATCAGAAAGATGTTCGAGCAGTTCCGCGCGGCAAAGAGCGACATCAAACTGGCCTGGCATAGTTGCGGCTCGATAATCCCTATAATACCCGACTTCATTGAGCTCGGTCTTGATATCCTCAATCCCATCCAGCCGCTGGCTGCGGGAATGGACCCGAAGTTCCTCAAGGATACCTACGGCAAAGACCTGACGTTTTTCGGCGGCATAGACCTTCAGCAACTTATGCCCTACGGAACACCTGAGCAAATCAAGACAGAGGTCAGAAGAAGGATGGAAATTCTGGGCAGAGGCGGCGGTTATATTGTTGCACCTGCACATAATATACAGGATGATACTCCGGTCGAAAACATATTCGCCCTGTTCGAGGCGGTAAAAGAGGCCGGTTAGCGTGGGTTGGAAAGAATAATACCGGTGGTAACAAAGACCTGAAAGGAGGTTGAACACGAAATGAGTGATGCCAAAAGAATAGAAAGCACATACAGGGAAGCCAAAGAGCGATATGCTGCGATTGGCGTGGATACGGAAAAGGCGATGGAAGTGCTGAAGACGATACCGATATCGCTCCACTGCTGGCAGGCGGACGACGTCGGTGGCTTCGAGACCCAGGGCGGCGGCGCCGGCGGCGGCTGTGTTGCAACCGGCGGATATCCCGGCAAATCACGAAATGTCGAAGAGCACCGCTCGGATTTGGAGAAGGTTTACAGTCTTCTGCCGGGCAGGCATCGTCTTGCACTTCACGCGAATTATCTTGAGGCGGGCGGCAAGGTAGTGGAGCGCGACGAGGTCGCACCCGAGCATTTTGCTGGCTGGGTCGATTGGGCTAGAAGTCAGCAAATCGGACTCGATTTCAATCAGACATTCTTCAGCCATCCCAAGGCCGATAGCGGTTTTACGCTGGCCCATTACGACGAGGGTATCCGCAAATTCTGGATTGACCATGCGATTGCCTGTCGAAAGATAGGCGAGTTTATGGGCAAAGAGTTGGGCTCGCCCTGCGTGCTCAATCTGTGGATACCGGACGGGTACAAGGATATCCCCGTGGACCGGCTCAAATCGCGCGAGATTCTAAAGAATTCGCTCGACCAGATATTTGCCCAGAAGTTCGACAGGCGGCACCTGCTTGATTCGGTGGAATCGAAGCTGTTCGGCATAGGCGCAGAGAGCTGCACCATCGGCTCACACGAATTCTATCTTGGTTACGCAATCAAGAACAACATATTGCTGTGTCTCGATGCGGGTCACTATCATCCGACCGAGGTTATTTCGGACAAGATTTCATCGGTGCTGCTGTTTTTGGATGAAATACTTCTGCACGTGAGCCGACCGGTTCGGTGGGACAGCGACCACGTCGTAATCCTGACCGACGAGCTAAAGGCCATCGCAGCCGAGATAGTCCGCGGCAACTTTCTCAACCGAGTGCACATCGGCCTGGACTTCTTCGACGCGAGCATCAACCGCGTGGCTGCTTACGCCATAGGGACCCGCTGTATGATAAAGGCGCTTTTGATTGCCCTACTCGAGCCGACGGATACACTGCGCCAGCTTGAAAGAACCGGCGCCTACACGTGGCGGCTCGCCATGCTCGAAGAGCTCAAGACTATGCCGCTTGGAGCAGTGTGGGATTATTACTGTCTCAAGTCCGACGTCCCGGTCGGCAGTGCGTGGATGGACGAAGTGAAACAGTACGAAAAGGACGTCCTGAGCAAACGCGATTAAAGGTAAGTGCTTTAGGAGAAAGCTATGGACGCTTTGGCCCAAGCGAGTACAAATCCTGCTCTCGGTATGCTCCTGTTCACTCTGGGCGGTCTGGCGGGAGCAGTATTCTACATGCCCTTCAAGAAGGTCAAGGACTGGGCATGGGAAAGCTACTGGATGATTTATGCAGTTGTCGGCCTGCTGATTATCCCATGGATTCTCGCACTTTCAACGTCGCCCAATGTGATTGCGGTTTTGAAGCAGACACCGAGCAGGGAGATATGGTACTGCTATTTGTGTGGAGCGGCCTGGGGCTTCGGAGGCCTCACATGGGGCCTGATGATTCGTTACTTAGGCGTCGGGCTTGGCCTGGCCTTGGGCTGCGGCCTGGCATCCTCGGCGGGAACACTCGTACCGCCTATTGTCAGACCCGTCCTTGAAAAATTCTTCGGCACGACAGAAACCACCATCGCCCTGGGTGAGGCGATCAAGACTGGTTTGCAGAGTCTTTACGGCACGCCGGCAGCTAACGTCGCGCTCGCTGGTGTGTTCGTCTCGATTGTCGGCATCATTCTGGTCGGCATGGCGGGTATGAGCAAGGAAAACGAATTGCCCGAGAAAGAGAAGAAAAAGGCAGTTGCGGAGTTCAACTTCAAGAAGGGTATCACGGTCGCTATTTTCTCTGGCCTGATGAGCTCCGCGATGAACTTCGGCCTCCAAGGCGGCAGCAACATGGAAGAACTCGCGGTAACGACTGCTCCGTTGACAAGCCATACATGGAGAGGTATGCCGGTGCTTGTCGTCGTGCTGCTGGGCGGTTTCACGGTCAACTTTTTGTGGTGCCTGCTGCTCAATTTAAGAAATAAGACGTCGGGTGACTACATCCGGCCGGAAGGGTCTGTGCTGCTGGCCAACATAGTCTTCGCGGCAGTGGCCGGGGCTATCTGGTGCTCACAATTCATCTGCCTCAAGACCGGTGAGCCTGCCATGGGCAAAACAGCTTACATCGGCTTTGCGATTCTGATGGCCGGACAAATTCTGTTCAGTAGTCTTCTTGGCACTGTACTTGGGGAGTGGCGAGGGACAAGCGGCAAAACCAAGTCATTGCTGGTGTTCGGGCTGCTGATGCTGGTGTCATCGTTCGTCATGGCAGCGTACAGCGGCCATCTAGGCCAGCAATAACCTGCGGCGTTAGATTCATGCGTAATCAAGGCTCGGGCTGCCCATACACGGTGGCCCGAGCTTCTGCTCAACTTAACGGCAGTGAAGGTTTGGCTCCGGAGAAATGGCTGACGGCGGTGACAAGAAACTCGGTATCATAAAGGCACTGGACAAGCTCTACGAGTTTGAGCGTGCCCCGGTGACGCCGGAGCACCTGCAGGGCGGCAGACATTTCGCAGGCGTCTTTGCCGGCGAGCACGTAGCGGCAACCGAGTTCGTCATCGGCGCTCTGTTCGTCAGCAAAGGTGCCCACACGTGCGACGTTATTGTAGGGCTGATACTCGGCAACCTGCTGGCCGTTCTGTCCTGGGCACTTATATGTGCGCCGATTGCGGTCCAGACTCGCCTGACGCTATACTGGTACCTTCGCAAAATCGGCGGGCCGGTGATGATGATTATCTACAGCATCCTCAACGCCCTGATGTTCTGCATCCTCGCCGGCGCCCACATCACGGTCTCGGCCTCGGCGGTGCGACTTGCCTTTGGAATACCTGTGCAGCTCGGCTGGTTCCCGACGGATATACGATTCGTCTTCGTTGTCCTCGGCGTAGGTGCGGTCGTTGTAACACTGGCTATCCTCGGCTTCAAGAAACTCGCGGAGTTCTCAGAGGTATGCGCACCCTGGATGTTCCTGATGTTCATCGCCGGCGCACTGACGATGATACCAACCTTGCTTGCAAGCTTCCCGGAACTGAAATCGATTACAAGCTTCCACGATTTCTGGCAATTAGCCGACGCCCGGATATGGCCCGGGCCGCAACCGGGACAGGCAGATGCGCTGGGGTTTCTGCACATTGCGTCATTCGCCTGGATAGCCAATCTCGGGATGCACGTCGGGCTTTCCGATATGGCCCTGTTCCGCTATGCGAAACGTGCAAGCTATGGGTTCTATTCGGCCTTTGGGATGTATCTCGGCCATTACCTCGCCTGGATTTGCGCCGGAATCATGGGCGCCGGAGCCGCCACCGTTCTAAAGACCCCTCTGATTGAGCTCGACGCCGGGGCGGTCGCACTTGCAGGCCTCGGTATGGGAGGTGCCCTGGCAGTGGTCATTGCCGGCTGGACGACTGCAAACCCCACCATCTATCGCGTGGGCCTCGCGCTGCAGGTTGCAACACCGAACTGGCCCCGCTGGTTCGTCACGCTGATAGCCGGTGCGCTGACGACCCTAATCGCGTGTTCGCCTTTCGTGTTTACCAAGCTGCTTGACTTTGTCGGCGTCTATGGTTTGCTGCTTATGCCGGTCGGCGCCATCGTGGTCGTCGAGCACTGGATATTCCCGAAGATAGGCCTGACGCAATACTGGACTGCGCGCAAAGGCAAGCTCGCAAACCGGCCCGCTTTAGTTGCGTGGACAATCACGCTTGCCTGGGCGGTGGTGGTCTGGCGAACCGAAATTCTGCATCTTTTCTTTCTGATAATCCCTATCTGGTTAAGCTCAGCCATACTCTATATCGTTCTTGCGTACTTCGCAGGCGCACGTGAGAAGCTGCCGGAGCTGCCGGACGATTCGCCTGCAACAAGCCCTGCGCCACAGGAGCATAAGGGCGAAACGCCTCGACCCAGGCGGGATACACTGACGAATCTGGCAGGACTTGCAGCAATCGTCTCACTGCTCGTGATATTCATTATGGCGGTAAGGGTGGCCATATCTGGCTCCGACGTCTATGACGGGCGATTCGATATGTTCAAGAAAGTCACCGCCGTTATGACTATCATTTACTTCGCATTCAGCATCCTATGGATTATCATGAAAAATAAGGCCGAAAAGGCAACACCACAGTTTACCGTACACACTGACACTATTAACAACCAAGCTAAAGGAGCAAATGAGCCGTGGATAAGACATTAGCTGACCTGATAAAGATTTCGAACACAACCGGCAAAGACACTACGCTTGTGCAGGGCGGCGGAGGAAACACCTCGGTCAAGACCGACGATGGAAAGTTTATGTACATCAAGGCCAGCGGCACCGCCCTGAAGGATATGAGCGCCAAGGCCGGCTGGCGAAGAATGCGAATCGACAAAGTGCTCGAAGTCATCAGGGACAAAGAGCTTGGCAAACTACCGGCAAACAGCAGAGAACCTGAAGTGGTAAATCGCTTGCTGCTCGCCTGTGACGACAACGTTACCAGCGGCGTCCGCCCCTCCGTCGAGGCGCACCTGCACGGCCTTATCGACAAATGCGTCATCCACCTCCACCCCATTGTCGTCGCGGCTTACGTCAACGCCAAAAACGGCAAGGCGGCTCTCGAACGGCTGTTCGCCGACTGGAAGTACCCGCCGTTGTGGATTCCATACACAGACCCCGGTTTTATGCTCGCACGCAAAGTCGCGCAGCTTGTTGCCGGATATGAAAAGCAATACTCCCGCAAACCAAACGTCATGATTCTTGCCAAGCACGGCCTGTTCGTCACCGGGCCGACCGCCGACGGTGCAATTCGGCTGGTGCACAAGGCCATTCGGCTTCTAAAGACCCGGCTCGATACTCCCAAAGCCCGCAGGATAAGCCCCCCCGCCGACAGGATACTCGAAGCAAAATTCGCTATTCGAAAGGCGGTCCTCGAAGCAACAGGCCGGTATCTGCCCGTTCAATACGCAGGCGCCGGTGGTGCAATAGGCCCCTTTATGGCCCGTAAGGACGCAGCTAAACTACTCAACACGCCCGCCCTGAATCCTGATGAGCTGGTCTATGCAAGTGGGGCCGCGATGTGGGTAGCCAAGCCGGATGCTGATGCAATCGGAGGCAGACTAAAGGCGCTGGTCAAGAAAGGACAGAAACCGTCGGCTGCATTCGTCGTCAAAGGACTTGGGCTTTTCATAGCAGCGGATATCAAGACGGCACCGGTCATTGCAGAGATTACAAACGGGTCGCTGCAGATTCGAAGCTGGGCCTCTAAGTTTGGCGGCGTGCTTGCACTGACACCGAGAGAGCAGGACTTCATCAACAACTGGGAATCAGAGGCGTTTCGAAAAAAGATGACAACCGCCGCCGGACAGGGCGAGCTAAAGAACCGAATCGCAGTCGTCACCGGAGCGGGCAGCGGCCTGGGCAGGAGCATCGCCGTCGGGCTCGCACGTGCAGGCGCAATCGTTGGCTTGGCTGATATTGATACCAGGGCGGCTGCGCAGACACAGGAGCGGATAAGCAAAGAAATGCGGGATTCGGTCACGATTGTTTTAGACTGCAATGTCACCGACGAAAGAAGCATCGATGCCGCGTTTGGCAAACTGCTCGACGCTTACGGCGGGCTGGATATTCTCGTCAATGCCGCAGGCGTCGCCCCGCCCTACGGCCTGGTCGACATGCCCGCCGACAAATGGCGATTCGCCGTGGATGTCAATCTGACCGGATACTTCCTTATGGCCCGCGCTGCTGCGCGAATTATGATTCAACAGGGCATTGGCGGCAATATCATAAACCTCAGCTCAAAGTCAGGGCTCGAGCCGAGCAAGAACAATACCGCCTACACAGCCACAAAGGGCGCCGAAATCCACGTCGCCCGCGGCTGGGCATTCGAATTAGGCCGATACGGTATCCGCGTCAACTGCATCGCCCCCGGCAACATCTTCGAGGGCTCAAAAATCTGGAATCCCGCCTACATAAAGGTCTGCGCAAAGAAATACGGCATCAAACCGGAAGAGGTCATCCCATACTACGTCAGCAAAACCGCGCTTAACCGGGAAATCAAGGGACAAGACATCGCCGAGGCAATCGTCTTTCTCTGCTCCGACAAGGCCCGCTGCATCACAGGCCAGGTCCTCGTCGCCGACTCCGGCCAGGTTATGGTAAGGTAAGCAGGTTTACTCGGAATTCTTGGGGTATATCAGCTTTATGTTTTTTTTCTTCGCAGCGCGGTGCCAAGCATCGGAGGGTTTGGCGTCGGTAACGATGTAGTCGAGACGGTCGATGTCGGCGATTTTGTAAAGTGCCGGCTTATCGAACTTTGTCTGGTCGCCGACAAACGCAACCTCGGCCGCACGCTGCAGCACAATCTTTGCAAAGCCGACCGTCACCTGGTCGGCCCCGCTTATGCCGGCGTCTATCGCTATATCATCGGCGCCGGTGAACGCCTTAAAGCCGCCCAACTGCGAAATGGCAGCTTCGGCCTGCGGGCCTACCATATCCATTCTCTCCGGCCGGTACTGGCCACCAATGATTATCACCTTATGTCCCGGCTGTTCGTGAAGATGACGCATCAAATACAAGGAATTCACAATCGCCGTCAGATTCTTCTTCTTCGCAAGGTAGGGAATTATCTCGTAGCACGTCGAGCCAGCCTCAAGGTAAATGATGTCACCATCTCCTACAAGCCCGCTCGCAAGTTTGCCTATGGTCTGCTTGGCCTTTGCCTTTTTGGTCTGGCGATATCGCACCGACACGCTAACATCCGGCGCGCTCAAGACCGCTCCGCTATATGTCTTTTTCAAAAGCCCGCTCTTCTGCAAAACGCTTAAATCCCGCCTGATTGTAACCTCGGTAACAGCAAGCTCTTGTGCGACCTTTCTCACGTAGATTCTCCCCATCGAGCGAAGCTGCTCAAGAATCCTTTTGTGCCTTATTTCCGCTGCGACTCCCATCGAATCTGTCTCATTGCTTTGACTTGCGGGCGAAATAGTAAATCGGCTGGTGCTTCTTCTCACTCACCGTATAGTAACCTTGCCCCTCACCGTCGAAAGCAATTGCCTCACCCTGCCGTTCCAGCACTAACGGAACATTACACTTGTCACTCTCGAAAACTTTGTGCAGCGGTACGCGGTTGTCCCTGACCCACAAGCTCGCCGCAAAATACCCTCTTATTACGACCAAATCACCAGCCGGTGAAATGTCACCTCCAACCGCCATCCCAAAGCTTAGCTCTGCTGCAAACTCCATCGTCGTTACATCGTCGGTTGACTGCGGATAAGCCGCACGATACACCCTTGTCGTGCCTTCCTTCGTCGCAATGTAGATATCTTTCGTCAGAGGGTCCACCATCAGCGTCTCGGCATTGTGCGCGGCGTCCGGGTACTTGAGCTTAATGGCCTGCGCTCCTTCGAGCACAACTTTGCCGCCCTGCTCATTGACATCCACATTGGGCTCGGCTACTCGATACACGACTATCGAGTTGCGCTTGGCGTCGTTGTCTCCGATGTCAGCGATATAGAGATAGTCCGTCCCCGCCTCCGGCCCCGGACCGATTGCAATATCCTCCCAATCCTGCGCGCGGGCACCCTTTAGCCGAAATACACCAAGATGCCTGCCCTGCGTACTCATCGCGAATACTCGCGGTGCATCCCCACGGTCGTTATGAATCCAAAGCACCCCCTTGTTCTTACGGCTGGCAGCAAGCCCCGACGCCTCACGAATGAGCGGTGACTCAAGCGAGCCGATCTTTCTGCCGCCGTAAAATTCCGGACAGCGCCCAAGCGCAGACGCCCCGCCAAACGCAAATACAACCACAAACAGCAAAACCAGTCTCAAACACTTTCCAGCCGACACAGCAAAATCTCCATTTTTGTCATCCTTAATATAACACGGAAAATCACACCTGGCCAGTACAAAATGTTTGATGTGTTTCGATTATGTTCATTTGCCGACAAATCCAACGCCCAGACAATCCTTTCTGATTGCGAAAAACCGCATTTTTGGTAAGGTGGATGTGCTTGAGGCAAACCGGCGCTAAGCCCTCGCCAGCGGTAGCCGGTTTTCTTCGCTGTGGACCTCGACGTTGTTCAGATTATTCGAAAGGACAGTCTATGGACTACGAAATAGAAGATACCCGAAAGGTCACACCAAAGCTAAAACCCCTCATCGGCGGCGGAACCATAACTCTCGACAATGCTCTCGACTGGCTCAGAACCATTCACGAGATTCGCTTCTTCGAAGAGAAGGTCTTCGACCTGCTCGGCCAAAACATCATCAAGGGTGCCTCCCACCTTTACGCAGGACAGGAAGCCGTCGCGACAGGTGCTATGGCGGCAATCACAAAAAAGGACGTCATCGGCTCGACCCACCGCGGCCACGGCCACTGCGGCGCCATCGGAAATAAGCACGCCAAGACAGAACAGGACCGCCAGCAGCACTGGAACAGAATGATGGCAGAGCTGATGGGAAAGCAGACCGGATACTGCGGCGGCAGAGGCGGCTCTATGCATATCGCCGATGTTATGAAGGGCAACCTCGGCTCGACGGGCATCGTCGGCGGAAACATCCCCCCCGCCGTCGGGGCGGCGCTGGCCGAGAAATACAAAAAGTCCGGCGCGGTCGTTCTGTCTTTCTTTGGTGACGGCGCAACAAACACCGGCTCATTTCACGAATCAATGAATATGGCATCGGTCCTTAAAGTTCCGCTCGTCGCCATCATCGAAAACAACCTCTATGGAATGAGCGTCCCCTTCCACGGTCCCGAGGTCGAGCACGCCGGCTGCGCGAGCAACATCAAAGACATTGCCGAAAGGGCCCACGCCTACAACGTCCCTGCAATACTAGTGGACGGCCAGGACGTGGTTGCGGTCTTTCTTGCGCTAAGCAAGGCCGTAAAACGCGCCCGCGAAGAATCCACAATGACAATGATTGAGGCAAAGACCTACCGCTGGTACGGACACAGCAGATCCGACCCAAGAAAGTACCGCACAAAGGAAGAGGAACAGCAATGGCACGAAAGAGACCCCATCACCGTCCTGAGCGAAAAACTGCTCTCTGAAGGGCTCGCCACGCAAGAGCATCTCGATGCGATAAGGGATAAGGCCCGGAACACCATCGAAACCGCAACGCAATTCGGCCTCGACAGTCCCTGGCCGGATGTCGCAGAACTGACAAAGGACGTCTATGTCACTGAGTCTTACGACGCAAAGCTCGTCGAAGAAGAAAAGGTCCTCGCTGCCAAGACACTGGAGGCCACTACCGAGTTCGAGAAAGCTATGGCCACCTCCACCGCCAGAACGAAAAAAGAAAAAACCGAGCAGTCGGCCAAGCAGATTAAAGATAAATACGCTATGGAAATTATAACCATCGGTCAGGCCGTCATCGCCGCGCAGGCAGAAGAGATGCGACGCGACAAGAATGTCTTTCTAATGGGTGAAGACGTCGGTCTCTACGGCGGCGCCTACCAGGCAAGTAAAGGACTTGTCTTTGAATTCGGCCCCGACAGGGTCATCGACACCGCAATTTCCGAAGCCGCTATTGTAGGCGCCGCCGTCGGTGCCGCAATACGCGGCGTCCGGCCAATCGCCGAGATTATGTACGTCGATTTCGTTACCATTGCCAGCGACCAGCTTATGCACAACGGCGCGTTCAATCGCTATATGTTCGGCGGGCACGCAAAAGTACCGATGGTTCTTCGCACCGAAGGCGGGGTCGGCAGGTGCATCGCCGCCCACCATTCAAAATCGCTCGACCCTTGGCTTGTGAACATCCCCGGTCTTTACGTTGTGATGCCCTCGACGCCCTACGACGCCAAAGGGCTTCTAAAAGCCGCTATCCGCAGTGACAACCCGGTCGTCTTCATCGAGCACAAGGCGACCTACGGCCAGTTGGGCGCGCTGCCGGGCGGCGATTACATCATCCCGCTCGGCAAGGCCGACATAAAAAGAAAAGGAAGCAACGTCACCATAGTCAGCTACAGCAGAATGGCAATGATTTCCCTCCAAGCCGCTGAGAAGCTCGCCGAAGAACACGGAATCGACGCTGAAGTCATAGACGTACGCACACTAAAGCCGCTCGATATCGACACTATCGCGGAATCGGTAAAGAAGACCGGCAAGCTCATGACGGTAGCCGAAAGCTTCGGTATGTGCGGCACGGGAAGGGAAATCACAGGCAGATTCATGGAATACAAATTCGTCGACGGCTCCTGTGGCTTCGACTACCTCGACGCCGCACCTGTCAACCTCGCAGCGGCAGACTGCCCGCCGCCGATGAGCGAGCCGCTCGAGAACGCAAGTATCCCCAGCGTCGAACGCGTCGTTCAAGCCGTCACAGCAATCGCATAACCATATCGACGTTCCGAGGACGCGCAGGCCGGCTGAAGCCCCGGCGGTTTCCTGCATCGCACCAGTGTAATTATCAGACCGTCTAAGCGCTACCATACCCACAACCACTATAAGCTGTGGCAAAGCCGATTTTGCCACGGTAATGGTGGAATTTATCGGCTGGATGGCACGCTCACAGACAGTCAAAAATGCCAGCATATTTGGCCGCGCATCAGACAATTTCCTTGATTTGTACACCGCTTTTCTGATATAATCAAACGCAGATGAGAAGCTGCGTTAGTGAGAAGAACCGGACCTTTTCACACGCAAATTAAGTTGCCGCAACTTACTGCTTCCTGTGTCAAAGCTTCGCACTTAAACCGACACATTTACGGCAGCACGGAGGAAAAAGGATGAGCCCCTGGCTCGAGACAACCGGAGTGGTACTTCTGGCCCTGCTTGGCATATTCGCGGGCCACAGAATCTCACGCCTCCGCAGGCCCCACTGGGCCTGGGGATATTTCATCTCGCTGGCCTTGATAGCCCTGCTGCTGGTGGCCACCTACATCAGCTTACGGGTATATATCCCCCTGCTGGCCTGGATTTCCGCCGGTAGGACCAGATTCATCATCCTCTGCCTGTCGGTCACGCTCGGCTCAACAACACTCATAGGCCGGCTCCGCCGTCAATATGAAAAGATGCTGGTTTCCATCCTGATGGTGGCTGTCGTTATATGGTCGTCCGTTCTGCCGTTCCTGCTGCCGGCGCTGATGAGAAATGACTTAAAGAGACTACCAACCGTCGTAACGTCGGATGACGTCTGTCTGCAAAGCACCGACTATACCTGCGGCCCTGCGGCGGCGGTTACCGCCCTGCGTCGCCTCGGCTTGCACGCTCACGAAGGTGAAATCGCCGTGCTCTCACACACAAACCCGATAGGCGGAACTATGCCGTGGTCGCTCTACAAAGCGATACAAAGCCGCTACGCCGATACCGGAGTTGACTGCCAATTTCGATACTTCGAATCCATCGACCAGCTTCGCCAGGCACCCGCCGCTCTGGTTGTCATCCGCGACGCGTTCCTTCTCGACCACTGCGTCGCCGTGCTCGACGTTTCGGAAGATATGGTCACTCTCGCAGACCCGGTCCTCGGACGACTCCGAATGTCCCATAAACAATTCGAGCAAATCTGGCGGTTCTATGCCATTGTCCTGAGCCGTAATCAAACCTAACAAAGCTAAGCTTTATCGGCCTTTACCTCCTGGAATCTCGGCAGAAAACGACCCATCGGCAGGTGCGAAATTACCCCTGAAACCAGCCAAATAATTGCATTTTTGCCCCCGGAAAACACTTCAGCCAGCCCCTTTTCTTGTCGATGAAATACTGCGATATGGTTGATGTAAAAACTATCCTGGCAAAGGCGATTGAGCAGGGCGCAAGCGACGTTCACATCAACGTCGGTCTGTCTCCGGTGCTCAGAAAGAACACCGAACTTATCGATATGGACTTTCCGGTGGTCAGCAACGAGCACGCCAAAGAAATGGTTCTTGGAATGATCGGCCCCGAAAGGTTCAAGAAGTTTGAGACCCAAAGAGATGCCGATTTCTCAACAATGCTTGACGACGGCCATCGATTCAGAGTTAATGCGCACTATCAGAAGGGCACCATCGCCATTTCATTCCGGCTCATCCCCAATCAGATACCGGACATCGAAGACCTGCACCTGCCCGCCCTGGCAAAACAACTGACCGACCTGCCGAGAGGACTTGTCGTAGTCACGGGGCATACCGGAGCCGGCAAAAGCACGACGCTCGCTTCTATGCTCGGGCGCATAAACTCAAAGTACAGAAAACACATCATTACTCTCGAAGACCCAATTGAGTACGCACTTGAAAACAAAATGTGCATAATAGAGCAGCGGGAGATCGGTTTTGACTGCCCCGGATTCGGCCCCGCGCTGAAACGCATCCTGAGGCAGGACCCGGACATCATTATGGTCGGTGAGATGAGAGACCTCGAGACTACACGCTCAACCGTCACCGCAGCCGAAACCGGACACCTCGTCTTCAGCACTCTGCACACTATCAACGCTGCGCAGACCATCGAGCGTATCATCGATATCTACCCGGCGGGGCAGCAAAATCAGATTCGCACGATGCTCGCAAACACCCTGCAGGCCGTCATTTCACAGACGCTGTTCAGGCGAGTTGACAAGCCCGGTATGATACCCTGTATCGAGATTCTGCTCTGTACCAGCGCTGTTAGAAACTGCATCCGCGAAAACAGAATCTACGAGATACCTAACATCATCGAGACCTCCCGCAAGTTCGGGATGCAGAGCATGGACCACAGCATTGCCGACGCCTACTTCAAGGGATATATCAGTAGGGAAGAGGCAACCGCTCGCTCATCCAACCCGGGCAAGATGGAGAAACTGCTAAGACCTGCGGATAACCAGCATAGCAGCCAGCCGCCCGTCACCGTGACGGCAGGTGCAGAGTAGCAACCACCCACGATGCCACCGCAACCCACACCAATGACTTTACTCGCTGCCCACCCCTCGCTCACCGTTACCACCAAGGCACAAAGGCACAAAGGAAAAAGATAAAAGTCTGCTCCGTAGAAAACTTGTCATTTCGACCGTAGTGAGCGAAGCGAACGAAGTGGAGAAATCTTTTTTTAACAGATTTCTCGACTCCGGCCTCTGTGAGGCCTCCGCTCGAAATGACGTTTTATGATGTTTTCAACAGAGCAATAAAAGTTAAAAGGAAAAAACAAAAAATGGCCTGGCCATCCCGCCGCAAGGCGTCCTGCGGACTTGCGGGAGAATGCTCCGTGCCCTGGTGTCTTCGTGGCAAAAAGTTTATCTTCCGGCGTCCGGATATCAACGACTTTTCCGTCCCGCAATAGGCCTCAATTTTCCCGGACCGCCCCTGCCCCCAACTTCTAAGGGAACCTTGCCAATTATCTGCGCATAAGAAAACCCCGAGGCCTTTAGACCTCGGGGTCTGCCAACTCGCTCTTGTGCAAAGATTATCCTTTGTCGCCGCTGTCCACCTCCGCCCTTGTCCAGTCCACATCGGGGCCCTTGAACTCTGTGACCTCAAGCTGCTTCATCTCTCTTTCAGTAAGGACCGGTTCCTCGACAATCCACGGCGTTATGAATACCACCAGCTCACTGTTGATGGTGTCCTCGCCTTCAAACTTGAACATAAACCCAAGCAGGGGCAAATCACCCAGCAGCGGGACCTTGTTGATTTGCTTGGTGACATCCTTCTTCCTCAGGCCGCCCAGAACCACCGTCTGGCCGTTGTCAACCAGCAGCGTCGTGTCGGCAGTCCGAGTGTCAATAACCGGCTGAGGATACTCAAGCGCGCCGGTCTTAAACGTCACTGTGTCCACCTTAACACTAAACGTCGGCTTCAGATCAAGGCGTATCTTTTCCTCACGCGTCACATGCGGAGTCACCGCAAGCTCCACACCAACCTGTCTAAAGCTGGTCGAACCGATACTCCCGCCACCCGATGTCTCTGTCAGCTCCTGATAAGGTATCTCAGAGATAATCTTGATTTCTGCACTTTCGTTGTCGAGCACCAGTATTCGCGGATTGGCAAGCAGCTTGGCGTTTATCACATTCTCCTGTGCTCGCAGGAGCATGTCGATGTCCAAACTGTCCTTAAGCCAGCCCAGACGGAAAGCACCTGCGGTTCCGGAGGTTTTGCCGGTTGCACCGGTGAAAACGCCCGTTGCAAACGGGTCCGTAATACCCGAAGGATTCACGCCTATTGTCCCCGTGCCGCTCGTAGTGTCGTAAGTTGTGTTACGACCCATATTCCACTCGATGCCAAGGTCAAGCTTGTCCTTCGCCGTGATGTCGTAGATACGGGCCTCGACAAGTATCTGCGGCGTGATACGGTCAATCTCCTCAATGAACGTGTCTATCGCCTTTATCTTGCTCTCACTGTCCGTGACGATTACATTGCTCGTGCCGGGGTTGGAAGAAAGCGAGCCACGCTGGGAGATAAACTTGTTCAGTGCTTTTTCAACCTCTTTGATGTCGGCGTATGTAATCCGGTATATCTTGCTGACCAGTTTCTCCGCCTCTTCGCTGATCTCGGACGTCGGCGCAACCCTTATCATATTCTTGCTCATCACATAGTCAAAACCATGCGCCGCAAGGATATTATTCAACGCCTCTTCCAGGGGGACATTCGTCAGTTTGGCGGTCACGTTGCCGGTTACTTTCGGACTTTTGACAACGTCAACGTCCGCCTGCTCTGCCATTATCCGTATCACATCGTCTATCGGCGTGTCCCTGAAATCGACACTTATCCTCTTCTGCATCCTCTGTTCCAGGCCGGTCAGTACCTCTACCTTGCCCGACTCTTCTTCCTGGCCCTGCTCGACATCCTGAGCGGCGCACACCGCCGCAAATAATGCCGGCAGCACCAGGAAAACCAGACATCTGAACTTTGCGGACCTTTTCATAACTGTTCCTTTCTAATTACCGTTAAACAATACTATTTCGTTTCGTAATCCTTTCTAACGCTCAACTTCCTGCGTCCATTTCTCGTCACCCTTTGCAAATTCCACGCTGTCCGGATTAATCTTCACCACAGTCGCACCCATCACCGTACCACCTTCGAACACAATATCCTGGCCGATAATGGCCGACGGGTTCTCCTCGCTATAGACTATGCCTCGGATTACCGGCCGCATCCCCTCATCGGCCTGCTGAGTGCTGCGCCCAAACTGCATCGGGTCACGCATCGTGCTCGGATATGGCGGCGGTATCTTCCAATCAACCTTCCCGTCTGCGACACTCTTACCGCCTAAGGGGCCAAGCCCGGCCTGCTTTCCGGCACCGCCTGCATTCGGACTCTTGAAGACCTGAAACAGCACAACTGCAAGCACAATCACAAGAGCAGGTATCACTGCGACCATCAGCTTCTGCCTGCGTGGGTCCACTCCCGGCTTTGGCGCCAGAATCCTGGCCTGTATCTTCTGCAAAACCGTCTGCCAGCCCGGCTGCCTTCGTACTTTGGGTACACTCTTCACCTTCGGGCGCTTGCTCGGCTCAATCCTCTGTGGTACGGGTGCCAACCGCCCATGCGTCGTCTGCGAAGAGCCGGTTCGCTCAGTTCCAGGGCCCGCGAGACTCTGCTGGCTCGGCGGTATCGGTTTGGGCAGTATGTACTGGGCCGGGCCGGACTCAGGCGAGCTATGCAACTGACGGTTCTCTTCCTTCGGGACCTGCACCCCTGTGAAAATCGTCGAGATTCGCTTTTGCAGTCCTATTCTATCCTTAGCCATTGCTTACCTCCTCAGGCGGAAACTCGGCACTCTCGGCATCTGCGCCCACAACTCCGAGAGTGCCCACCTGCTCCGACGACACCTCATCTGCCTGGCCCTGTTTCGAGATGCTCTGCTCATCGCCCGCCTGCTCAGCAGCGCAGCCTGCTGTCTCGGCCTGCTGCTCACCGCAGCCCTGCTCCACCGTCGGTTCCGATAAACACTCCTCACCTACCACTTTCACAACTTCCTCCGGGGCAATAACATCCGCATCCCCTCCACTCTTCTTTTCTGCCTTTGCCAAATCATCGGTGTTTTCCATCTGTCCCGTATCGTCCGCACTATCCGTCTGGCGGACCTTCTCCTTGCCACAAACAATCTCGTCGGCCAATCGCAGGTATTCCGCTGCACCCCTGCTGTTCGGCGAATAGGCCAACACACTTTCACCGGCACTCGGCGCCTCGGCAAGTCTCACCCCGCGGTGGATTACCGTATCGAACACAAGGTCACCAAAGAACTCTCGCATTTGTTGCTGTATCTGCCTGCTGAAAACCAGACGCTCCTCAACGAAAGTAAGTAAAATGCCCAGAATCTTGACGGCGCAGGGATGAAAATGCTCCCGAACTATCTCGCAGGTCTCAAAAAGCTGTTTCAATCCCTCCATCGCGTAGTAGTGTACCTGCACAGGAACTACCAAACCGCTGCAGGCAACAAGCGCATTGAGTGTCAGAATACCGAGAGACGGAGGACAATCGATAACACAAAAGTCGTAGTTGTGTTCAACCGTCCTGAACTGCTCAACCAGCATGAACTCCCGCCCCGTCGTTCCCGCCAGGTCAAGCTCAGCCCCGCTAAGCAGCACATTACTCGGAGCGACATCAAGACGTTCTATCTTCGTAGGGACTATCACACGTGATATCGGAAATGCCACGTCTATAAGAGCATGATATATCGTTTTCTCGAATGAATCCGGGGCACAGCCCACACCAAGCGTAGCGTGTCCCTGGGGGTCAAGGTCTACCACCAGGACACGCCTGCCCCTGTGGGCAAGGGCAGCGGCAAGATTCACCGTCGTCGTCGTCTTGCCGCATCCACCCTTCTGATTTGCTACCGCTATTATCCGCATTTTTTCAACACCGGCCAATTGCCGACAATAAAATGGTTCTTACTTGCCCGGCAAATCGTTCGAGCCGCCGCTAACTGTCTTGCCTTTTCTGAACAAAGACCGATAAATCCATATCAACTTTGTGCCCTGCATCCTGCTGCTGAGCACGGTCTATACGGAAACTGTCCACAAATACCACGGGCCGATGCCTCTCAAGTGCGTTCAAAAACATCGCAAACTGGTTGAAATCGCCCTCGAACTTGACCTGTATCTTATCCTCGTCAATGTGTTTGCAGTCCAGCTCTTGTGACAGCTTCTTCCGGTCGTACGCTTTGACACTAAAGGGCTCGATATTTCGCTCACTCGCAAGCTGACCAATGTCAAATGTCATGCTTGCCGCCCCTGCCGCCTCAACTACAAAGTCGCTCAGCTTGCTACGCAGCTCCTCCACCTCCCTGGTCAGCCGGACCTTCGTCTCCTCCTTTGATGCCTCCACAGCAGACCGATGCATCTGCTCCTTTTCACTAAGCCGCTCTGCAACCTCCAGCTTCCTGGCGTTTTGCGGAGCGACCAGGAGAATATGGGTCGCCAGAAACAAAACAAGCGAGCCCAACCAAACCAGTCCCATCATCACAAAATATTTTTTGTACAGTTTCATGGAAAACCCGCTATATCTCAGGTTTGAATATGCACTCTATTTCGTACGAGACAACGTCATCGTCACCAAGTGTGCCGAAGCCCTGGGAAACTATCACGACGTCCTGAAGTTTAGGCCCAAGCGTATCCGAAAATCTAAGCCGGTCCCGAAACGTCTTGACATCCCTATCACAGTTCGAATTGGCCCTGCCGCTTACGCTCATCTTCAGCGCCTTGACGGCAACGTTCTTTTCCACCATCTTTTTCGAGTCACCGTCTATCGGAACCCTCTTCTTGACAGAGGTATCCTTGACCTCCAGCTTCGTCAAAATCACGGAGTCCGGTATGTTTTCCACCAGTGCCGTCAAGATGCCGGACCACTGAACATGCCGGCTGATCGTCCTGCCCACCTCCGCCAAACAACTGTTTATCTGGCCCTTCTCACTCTCGAAAGAACGCCGCAGCTCAACTGCCGTTGAGAGCTTCTGCATCTTCGCATCGTATGACTTTATGCTCTGATTCTTTATCTCTATGATTACACTGTTGCGCAGGTAGTAGCCGAATAGAAAAATCGCCACAACCACAGGCACAGTGAACGTCATCGCAAGAAGCGCGACGCCCTGCGGCTTGGGCTTTTCCGGTATTCCCTGTCCCTTCAGTAAATCTATTGTGTACATATCAAACTGACCTCATCGCAAGACCCGCAGCAACCGCCATCGCCGGCCCTTTCTTCTGGACAACATCAAGACAGTGACGGCCCACGCTGCAGTTCATCGTCTCGAACGGGTTCCACACACTTGCCTTGACTGTTAGTCTCTCATCAAGTATCTCAACAAAGCCCTCCACCAACGCAAAACCGCCGCACACAAGCACTTCTTCTATGAAAGAGGACTTCTGCTGAGCGGTGTGATAACGCAAAGTCTCAGTAACATCATTAATCAGCTTTTCGCAAGCCCCTTCGAGACTCGCCCGCAACTTCTCCGGCTCAAGCAGGATTTTACCGCCCGCATAAAGTTCGCGTCTTACAACGTCCGTCGAGACATTGTTGTCTCTTGCCACCTGAGCAATTATTTCATTACCTGCGTACGGCATGTTCCTCACAAACGGAAGCCCTGTATCACAGATGACTGCCAGCGTCGTACTCGATGCACCCACATCCAGTATTGCCGCCGTCGGCTCGCCGTTGCCGCCGTTCCTGTGCTCATTAAAACAATTCAACAGCGCAAGACCGTCCACGTCCATGAGCACACAATCAAGACTAGCCTTCTGCGCAGCGTGAGTTTTTCTCCTTATCACGTCATTCGTTGCCGCAACCAATATCCCCTTGGCTGTATCCTGGTCAGAAGCCAACTGGCAGTCAACCACGCCGTCCTCAATATTGAACGGGCAGACTTGCGCTGCCTCGATCATTATTGCCCCTTCCAACTCGTTTGACCCAAGTTGAGGAAGTGAAAAAGGTCGTACTGCCACCTCCGGGCCGGATAGTCCGCAAACCACCTTACGTGTTCGGACCTTGCTCGTCTTCATGCACTGGCGAATCGCATTAACAACGTCAGCTTCCACGGACGCCTTGTCTTTGTTGTCTCTTCGGATTTCCACTATGTCTGCGGCTATCACCGTGTACCCGTCTTGGCCCTTCTCCAGTTGAACCATGCGAACCGAGGACGAACCGACATCCAGACCGGCCACCTGGCTTTGGTTAAGTTTAAGCACTCGTTCCCAGAGCGATTTCATAACATTCGAACCGCACTTTCTCTTGAGACTGTGATACCAGTTCAACAGGCGCACAGACCTGCACTGTTCAGTTTTGAACACACAACATTAATCGGCTTAAAAAACCCGCTGTTTAACGTAGAACTTACAACATTGCCCACCTATCTCCCGTCCCAAGCTGCCCTGCGGTCTGTCCGATAAACACCGGATTCCAGGACTTCCAGCGGTTTGTGCAACACCTTCAGGCCCTTTTGGCCCCACAACATAAAGCCAATCCGCCCGGCATCTACGCCGTTTGAACAGCCCGGAAACAGGGGGCCCAGAATTATCGGTCTTTGTCCAAACCGGGAAAAGCAAAAGCCCCCTCCAACTTGTAAACACTCAAGCCATTGGATTTACCGATAAAGCCGGCACCACTTTGCCGACGGTGACAAGCTATTCCACCCTACCACTGTCCTCCCTGCCACCAGCGCTCAACAGCAAACTTACAGCCCGTGCCTGACACAAGCTGCTATTCGAAAGAAAGGCGAAGCTGCATGGCACATTGCAGTTTCGCCGCTTTTCACCCGTCACGCCCGGAAATGCACTTTCATCCCACGATGCGGCTCACTTACTCTTCCCTCCAGCTCTTGACAACGAACTTGACAAGACTGTCGTCCTGTGTCTTGTCCCGAAGCGCCGCATCATAGTAAATATTCGCGGAATTCTTCAACTCGAAGTTCTCGACCACTATTGACCCATAAACATCCCCGGAGTTTCGCAGGACTAGATCCGCTTCTGGTGCATAAATCGCTCCGTAGAAATCGCTGCTGTTCTTGAAATCAACCTTGGTGCAACCTCCCATCCCATACATCTCAAAACAGGTCGCGTCCCGGGTTAGATTATTGAAGCCGCACGAGTTTTTCCCCTCGATGCTTCCGCCAACATAAAGAACCAGTGAGGCATCATTGTCCGTATCGCCGGGACCACCTATCTGCAGCGACGCATCGTTGCCCAAGGTTATGTCACCGGTGACATAAAGAGTCACCGGCTCATCGATGACGATGACCTCATTGTTACCGACATTTATCCCCTCCAGCCGTCCGCTTGTGCTGATCGTCGTTGCATTCTTGACTACGCCCCCGGACGGAGATGCCACGAGCCAGGAAGGAACAGTAACATCCGGCAATTCATTCTCCTGGGTCTGCGCATAGGTTCTTCCGGTGATGGTTACACCGGAGGCCATATCTATAACCGCGGCCGGGTCACCACCGACACCAACTACCACATCGCCATTGATGACGGAACTATTGTTCAGAGTAACAGCACCGGCAGCAATACTGTTTGTACCGACCTTGAGGTTCTCGTCATCGGTGTCAAAATTAAATCCATCAATGATGGTTCCGTTTTTGAGTTCAATGGTGTCTTTTGCAAAGACGGCAAACTCAAAAGGCCCCCGGAGCCGCAGTGTGCTGTAAATCTTGCGCACGGCCTTGCTGCTGGTGCCCTCACTGACGACATTATACTCGGTGCCGCCGGCGCCGGTGACTCCGTACGTAAACAAGGCCTCTGAATTGGGCAATGACTGGTCCGTTTCCTGAGGCAAGACGTCCTCGTTCCAGGGCTTGACTTTCAGCTTCTGGTTCATCTCGAAGACCGCCTTAGTCAGGCCCGCATCGGCAGCCGACCTGGCGGCGATGTCTGTGGTTGTCCTGACCCCCAGCATTCGGCCATACCACTCCAAACTCCCCAGGCCCACACCGACAACAAGCAATATCACCAGAACAAACATAACCAGCGGCATCACAGCACCGGCGCAGCTCTTTACATTTGACTTATCCTTGTTCATCTTAGCTACCTCCAACCCATTTTGTGAATTTACCTGCAATTCTCCCGAACCATCCTGATGAATAATAACAGTTTTTCAATCCACCAAAAAAATCCGGCCTCTCACCTTAAAATCGCCTTCAAGGGCCAAGCCGGAAGTATCGAACACAAATATCTAAAGCCAAACAGGCCTTTATTGTTCCGTCCACCGCTCAATCACAACCCGAACCGCCTCGTCATTCTCACTCCTGTCCCGCAGCGATGTATCATAGTACACGGTTGCCGAGTTCTTCAACTCAAACGTATCGGCTACAATCGAACCGTAAACGTCCGCCGAATTCCTCAGTAACACGTTTGCACTCGGCGCGTATATCGCACCATAAAAGTCACTGCTGTTCTTCAAATCAATACTCTGACAACTGCTCAGACAGTAAAGCTCAAAACGCCCCGCTTCCTGAGTCAGATTGTTAAGCCCGCTCGAATTCTTGGCCTCAAGGTCCCCACCCAAATACAGAATCAACGAAGCATCGTCATCACCGTCACTCGAGCCGCCTATACGAATCTCGGCGGAATTGCCAAGCTCGATATCCCGCGCGATATAAAGCATAACCGGTTCGTCGATAGTAAGCACTTTGCTGTTACCTAAATCAATACTGTCATAGTGTGCGTTACTGCTTATAGTCATTGATTTATCGATAATTCCTTCCGAAGGAAGTGACAGCAAAGCGACTGGCACGCTGACAGGAAGCAGAACCTGCGTATAAGGCATCGCGTACGTGCTTCCCGTTATGGTCACGCCTGCATGCTGGTCGATGACGGTGGCCGGCTCACCTCCCGCACCAACCACAACATCACCGTTAATGGTCGTCCCATTCTTCAGAATTATGGCCCCGGAGTTGGTGCTGTTGGTTCCCAGTTGCATGGCGTGGTCGTCCGCATCGAAATTGTACCAGTCCACAAGCGAACCGTTCTTCAGCTCGAGAGTGTCTTCCGCGAAAACCGCAAAATCAAAAGGCCCCTTCAGTCTCAACGTACTGTCGACCGTTCTGGTACTGCTGCCGGAGCTGCCCACCGCCTCGACCTCGTAAGCACCGCCCGACCCCTTGGTCACCACATACGCATAGGTCGCCTCAGCATTCGGCAAAGATTGCCCGCTTGTTACAGGTAAGCTGCTGTCACTCCACGGCTTGACCTGCAGCTTAACATTCATCTGACAGATTGCCTCAGCAAGGGCTGAATCCGCCGCGCTCCTCGCTGCTATCTCGCTGGCACTTCTGACCCCTGCCAGCCGACCGTGATACCCAAGACTCAGCAAGCCGACGGCCATTGTCAGCAGCACCACGACCGCAATCATCATCAATGGCAACACCGCTCCCCTGCGCCTCTTACCAACAATTCTTACCTGCCTCATCTTGCTGACCCCTGCCTGCTCATCCACATCACCCACGCAAATACTCGCCCTGCCCCGAAGCCCTTCTTCTCTCTGTTTTCACCCGCTAATTGTGCATAACCGCCGAAGTAACCGTCGTGATTCGCTCACGACCGTTGTCCAGGGTAAGCAGCATCTGTATTGCTCGCCCCGTCCCCATAAACTTACAGCTCGATACGTCCGCACAAATCTCCTCTATGTTAAGTGTCTGCTCAGGATTAAGCTGACCGTATTCCACATACAAGCTGTCACCGCTGTTGAAGAACTTCGCATAGCGATCCACTACGGATACATTCGGGTCGGAATAATAGTAAATCTTCACCCACTGACCATCTTCGTCCAGCAGAAACCCCTGGCTGCTCGACTTGCGAATGACTGCGTCAAACATGCGCCTGGCCACGTGACTATCCGTTACCACATCCGAGTAGATGCGATTGTACATAGCGTTCCAGCCGCGATGACTGTCCGACAGCACCATCCCGATGCCGAAAATCACGACAATGGCCAGCACCGCGCCTACCATCAGCTCTATTATCGTAAAGCCGTTCGACCGCCGCTTCTTGCTCCGGATTACCTTATTGTTCTTCAGCATCTCTTTACCTTCCCCTGCAAACCTACGGGTTATTTCTCCACATAGGTTGTGAGTTTGAACGACTTATTGGTGTTCTGAAAACTGTCCGTCCCTCTGCCCATCTGGTCCCAGCTCACCACCACATTCAGCGCTCTAAGGCCCGGGCTGATGTCGCTCCACGACAGCGTCGCATAATAATCCGTCCCCTCTAATACTATCTTATAGCTGCCCAGAGCCGTAAAACCGCTGGGCGCCGTTGGCCCCGTGCTCGTCTCGACGTCCAGCTCGGAATGGAAGTAACTTTCCGGGTCGTAAGCTGCGCTGCCGGCCATCCCGCGCCAGCCCTCGCAGAGGAGCAGTCCCGTCCGGGCAGCGGCGGTCTGAAGGTCGGCCCGACGCGCACTTAACGCCGCACTGTACCGATAAGCAGATGTGCCGAGAATCGCAATGACGAATATCACCGTTGCGATCATTACCTCTACAAGCGTGAACCCCCCCCTGCCGTTGAACCTCTTAGCCATCATACCGACCGTCCTCCCCATAGTACCTCGAAAACCTCCCTTCTCTCGCCCTATGCCGCTCCACCATCCCGTGGCACAGATATGACACACGCCACACCTTCCTCATCATTTCACTATGTAGAGTATAAGACAAAAAATCATTACATCCAAAAACCCGCCCTGCCCCGCCAAATGATTATAGGTCCCAAACAGCGAAAAAATCACTCGTCCCACACGCCATCCTTGTCCATGGTGGCAAGGAATGGGACCGACGGGGCATCGGTGCTTTGAGACTTACTCGCATCGACCGTGATAAGATAATCATTATATCCGTTGAACTGAATCGTATAGCAGTCGTCGGTGAAGTACTTGCCGTCCAGGTCACCTCCCCCGGCAAGCGGAGTCACCACAAAACCAAGGTCCGATAGCGCCGTCCCTGCAAAGGTGAAGCTCTCGCCCTTCTCTCCACAGTAAGCCCTCGCCGCAGTCCGAATGGTGCCGGCAGCCGCCCTGCCCTCCGACCACTTTGCCGAATCCATACGGCCGCGCATATAAGGAACTGCTGCGGCTGATAATATACCGATGATGAAAATCACCACCATTAATTCTATCAACGTGAATCCCCGTCTTGGCTTGTCCAGCTTGGTGCTCATTGCTGTACTTTCCATCTAAAAGACTTAAAGGTGGGGACACCGGCGTCCCCACCTTTTCGGCCGAATAGGCTGATAGTTCAGGTAACCTGAAACAACACTCGAACCCGGCTTACGGACCTGCTACGGCCCCCAGGTTCCGAGCTCATTCAGTGTCACCGTGGCAGGAACTGACGGCTCCTCCCCGGTCGTAGAAGCTGCGGCAGTAACGGTGATATCATAGTCATCGTAGCCGTTCCAGACGATGCCATAGCACTCGTCACTGAAGTACTTGCCGTCCAAGTCGCCGCCACCGGCTGCGACCGTGATGCTAAAGCCCAGCTCGGTCAGCGTGGTTCCGGCATAGGCGTAGCTCGGGCCCTTCTCGGCACAGAACGCGCGGGCGGCAGTCCGGATGCTGCCTGCAGCCGCCTTGCCCTCCGACCACTTTGCCGAATCGATTCGGCCACGCATAATCGGAATGGCGACCGCCGCCAGGATGCCGACGATGAAAATAACCACCATCAGCTCGATAAGCGTGAAACCTTTTCTGCTTCTCATTTCTGTTTCTCCTAAAAAAGTTTTAATTACGTTACTCCCGATTCATCACATTCCAAATCGGCCACTTTCAACACCCACTTTACGTCCCTGCCCTAACCTTCCTGCTAACTCGCCGACATCGAGAATATCGGAAGATAAAGGGCAAGAATCACAACCAGCACTATCCCTCCAACCGTCACTATCATTACCGGCTCAAGCAAACCCAGAACCGTCGTTATCGTCGCATCGACCTTGCGCTCATAGTAGTCGCTGGTCCTCTCCAGCACCTGCGGCAAAGAGCCGCTCTCCTCACCTACCTGGACCATCTTAACCACCATATTTGGGAAAAAACCCGACGTCGCCATGCTCAGCGACACGTTCGAGCCCTGGACAATGTGCTCCCTGGTCTTGATTATCGCATCCTTTATCACGTCGTTGTTCGTCATCGTGGTAAGTATGTCGAACACCTCCAGAACCGAAACGCCCGCTGCAAGAAGAGTTCCCATTGTCTTGCAGAACATCGCTATAAACGCCTGGCTGAATATCTTGCCCATCAGAGGCACCTTCAGCGCAATCCTCGAGAAGGCGTAGTGCCCCTTCGGCGTCCTCGACGTCACAACCAGCAGGCACCCCACCATGAATACCACGCCGATTATGTAAATCAGATTCCCGCACACCGCGTCGTAGAAACCCATAAACGCCTGTGTAAACGCCGGAAGCTCACTGCCAAACTGGTCAAATATGCCCCTGAAACGCGGTATTATGAACGTCATTATGAATATGACTATCAAAATAATAAAGCAGAACACAAACACCGGGTACGCCATCGCACCACGCACCTTTTTCATCAGCTTATCACGGTTGTCAAAATGCTCGGCGACCCTGCGAAGCGCTCCCGGCAGGTTGCCGCTCGTCTCCCCCGCCATCACTATCGCCCGTGAAAGCTGGTCGAATACCCGCGGATACCTGGACAGGGCGTCCGAGAAACTCTCTCCCCTGCGCATCCGCTCGACTATGTCTTTGAGAAGGTCCTGAAGCTGCAGATTCTCTATATCCTCCGATATCGTATCAATCGCCGTTGTAATCGGTATCCCGCCCTCCACCATCGTAGTCAACTGCCAGCAAAGAGCCGCAACGTCCGCCGACTTTATACGCCTGCGACGACGCTTCGGACTCGCCGCAGCAGCACCCTCCATCACCTCCTGAACGTTCACCGGCGTAAAACCGTGCTCCCGAAGCCAGCCGATTACATCGCTTGAAGAATCTGCCTGCGTAAGCCCCTCTTTCCGCGCCCCCGAAGAATCACAGGCACTGTATTTGAATGTCTTCATTTAGCTCACCTTAGATTATTTTTCCCTCTTCTGTCCTCCCTGCACGCTCGAGGTTCTCTAAGACATCGACCTCAAAAGAAACGGGGTTTAGCAAAAAATCCCCGCTCCGTCGCCATAGCTATGGAGCGTCGGCGACTTGCCAACGTCCGAATTGGCCCTCCCTGTCCCGTCTGTCGTCCGCGGTCAACCCGCGGCCGCCGCCATGACCATTTCCTCCTGTTCAATCCTGATGTCGCCCACATCGTCGCTGAACGTCACACTAAGAACCTCTTCAGGCGTCGTCAGCCCCTGCAGCATCGCCCTTACACCGCTGTCCTGCAAACTGCCGAATCCTTTTTTGCGAGCAATCGCCCTTAGCTCGGCCTCTCCACCCTCCGACGTAAGTACATCCCGCATCTCCTGGTCCATCACCAGGAACTCAAAAATCGGCATACGGCCAAAACACCCCGTACCATTACACGCATTGCAGCCGTGGCCGTGATACAACGTCACTCCTTCAATCTGCTCCGGCCTTATCTTCAATCGCTGTAAAACCTCCTCATTCAACGTTACCGGCTCCTTACACCGGTCGCATATCTTTCGCACCAATCGCTGTGCAACAACCAGATTCAGCGACGACGCCAGCAGGTACGGCTCAATACCCATATACATCAATCTGCTCAGCGCACTCGGCGCGTCATTCGTATGAAACGTGCTCAAAACAAGATGCCCCGTCAGTGACGCCTTTATCGCTATCTCCACCGTCTCCTTGTCACGAATCTCACCTATCAGTATTATGTCGGGGTCCTGTCTGAGTATCGCTCTAAGACAAGACGCAAAATTCAAGTCAATCTCCGACTTGACCTGTATCTGATTAATCCCCGCAAGCCGGTACTCCACCGGGTCCTCCACCGTAGTAATGTTCTTGCGAGGGTCTTTGAGGTAGTTCAGGGCCGAATACAACGTTGTGCTCTTGCCGCTGCCCGTCGGGCCGGTGACTATGACAATGCCGTGCGGCTGCGAAAGCGAATCCTTCATCAGCTCAAGGTACTGCGGCCCAAAGCCAAGCTTGTCCAAATCGTGGCTCGTCGCCGCCGCATCAAGAATTCGCATCACTATCTTTTCCCCGTATATCGTCGGTATCGACGAAACACGAACGTCTATCGCCCTGTTAGATGCCTTCACCTTGAATCGCCCGTCCTGAGGAAGCCGCCGCTCCGCTATATTCATATTCGACAGTATCTTGATACGCGTAACTATCGCACTCTGCATATGCCTCGCGGGCGGAACCATATCACGCAAAGCCCCGTCGATTCGCATCCGAATCATCATCGACTTCTCCTGCGGCTCAATATGAATGTCGCTCGCACGGCTTTTCACCGCCTGGCTCAAAAGCAAATTCACAAACTGTATAACCGGCACCTTTGTCGCCGCTGCCTCGTTGTCGGAATCACCGTCAGCAGCATCCTCCAAAATGGATTCCACCTGCTCGTCCGCCCCGCTCTCCACCCTGTCTCCCTCGAGCTCAACCAGATCACGCAGACGCTGCTCCTCAACATCCGAGCCGTGATATATAACCTCTATCGCGCGACGTATCTCCTGTGCAGAGCTGATGACTACCTTGATGTGACGCTTTATCTTCAGCGTTATTGTATCAATCGCAATAACGTTCAGCGGATCCGCCATGGCCACGACCACCTTCTCCCCTATCTCGCCAATCGCAACTAAGCAGAACCGCTTTGCAATACTCTCATGAAGCATCCTTGCTACGTTCACATCTATCTTCGATATGTCGTCGAAGTGGAAATACTCCATCCCGAGATGTTCTGCAAGTCCACGGGTAACCTGTTGCTCCGTCATCATATTCAGATGGAGCAATGCCTCACCCAGACGCCCCCCGTACCGACGCTGCTCATCCAACGCCTTGCTCAACTGAACGCGCGTCAGAAGACCCTTCGAGACCAGAAACTCTCCGAACAGATGAGTCGTTTTCACCTTGCCGTTATTTGCCTTTTTCTCACCGGACTCCATCGCTGCCCCTTAGCGCATTGAAAATGGCAAGCTCATACTATCATTGAACCGGCTCGGCAACTGATGTTCCTCTCCTTTTTCCTCTGTAACAAGACCCCCGTCCAGCCCGAATACAGGCGGGAAGATTCTCCGTTTTCTCGCCCCTGGCACAAAATACGGTCTTTGCTTAGCCACTTAAAATATACGACAAAAAAAACAAATCCCAAAATTACCCTCCCTGCCCAAACAGTCGCCGACCCGCAATCCCCACCTTCCAATCAGATACTATTTGCTTCTAACCCTACAAACCATAGAATCCTAAGCCCTTCCGCCTTTGGCAAGCCCATGTAAAACCCTAACTGCATAGCGGACATCCACCGCCCGATTCAAGACGTGCAAGTGCACCAAATCTATCGTCCGAAAACTCGAAAATCTCATCCAATCCCGCAACACTGAAAATCGCCCGTGTAGTGGCGACAACGTTGCAGAACACAAGGCGGTGCCCGCAGTCCGCCAGGAGCTTGCGCAACCTGAGCAGCCCCGAGATGCTTGTGGAAGTCATTATGTCAACGTCACTGAAGTCAATCACGACATCACAGTCCCCTCGGTCCCGGACGAGCTCCGTCAGAGTCTTCAGCTCACTGCGCATCCGCGGCTCGTGCGGAATCTCAGCAAGTATGATGCTCTCCGACCAGTTTTGAAAACTCATTCATACTCTCCTAACCTTGCAACACCCCCCCATGCGTCCGTCCACCCTATCGACACAACCGACAAACTGGTTAAGAAAAAACCACGCACCCAACCAGAGCCGGAAACAGACCCTCCACTACGTAAGTCGCAGGAGCCGACGTAACCCTCATCTCCAGTTTCCGCCGGTGCCGCCGGCCGTCACGTCCTCAAATCATCCCTTTGGCGCGACGATTCCAACGAGTACTTCTAAGGTACCTCAACCTCAAAACCGATAGTCGTAATATCATCCACCTCGGCAGGGTCAATCTGCTGATTCTGTGCGAGCGTATTGAACCTGTCCATCAGCTTAACTATCGGCATGTTTGCAATCTCACAGAACTCGTCGCTGAAACGAAATCCGGTCATATCATCAAAATTGCCTATCAGCGGCTCCGCTCCGTCCGAATACAACAGCACCTTGTCGCCCGGCTGAAGCTTTACCGTCTCCTGAGTGTACTCGGCCTGCTTGAAAACACCAAGAAGAGAGCCGCGTATCTCCAACTGCTGCGGCTGCTCACCTCGTCTGATAAATATCGGATAAGGATGACCCGCCCGAGAATAAGTCATCTCAAGGGTTTCCGTATTCAGCAGACAATAACAGCAGGTCGCAAACTGATAACCAGAAAGCTTCTGCGTCGCCATTCGAACATTAAGGTTACGCATCACTTCCGCCGGTGAAAATATATGGTACGTATTCTCAACAGTCGCTCGCATCACCAGCGCCTGTTTCAGGAATATCGTCAGAAGCGCCGCGGGCATTCCGTGCCCAACCACATCGGCAACGTAAAAACCTATGTGCCGCTCGTCTATCCGCACAACGTTATATATGTCGCCCGACACCCACTCGGCGGGCAAGAACACAGCACCCCATTTTATCTGCTCGCTATTAGGCAACTGGGTGGGCAGAAAATCCTGCTGGACAAGACCCGCAAGCCGAAGCTGCTCGGTTAAATTGTCCACAAGAGCACCCGTCATACTGAGCTGCTCGGCAAGCTTGTTCTTGTATATCGTCTGCACCTGTTTGGGCGGAATAGCGGGCTTGACCGCCATCCCTTCACTCCGCTTGCGGTATGCAAGATTTACGCTCACACGCGTCCACAGCTCATCAACCGATACCGCCTCCGTCGTACCGCCCATCGAAAAGCTGCCCTTCGACGGCGCCAGAGAAAAACTCTTCACCGGAACCTTGACTCGGTCGGTTATCAATATCACGCCGATGTTCTCCATCTCCAGGGTCTCGATTATTCGCGCAAGCTTCTGCTGCTGAGAAGAATCCGAATCCTTCGCGTCTATAATTACCGTACCGACCAACCCAAGCTTGTCCCGAGCCTCAGAAAAGTGGTCGATACGCAGCAAACGATGCGAAAGATTTCGCTCTCTCAGCAAATGCTTTATCTCAGCAGGCATCTGCTCGTCGTTGCTAAGATACAGAACATCGGTAAATTTCTTCTCAAGCTCAATAGCGCTCAGCAATTCTGACTTAACCATATGATTATCCCTTGCCAATTAACCCAGGACAGCAGAACTCCGATGAGCCCTACCATACAATACATTACAGAAAGCCGCTTAAATAACTTCGGCCCACAACCAACTTCACTTTCGGTTTTTCTGCTTTTTTTATGAACTTATTATCACCATCGGCGTCCCGTCATTTTTTTGGTTGGTTTTTCGTTGCTGCCCCTCCCAGGATGTCCTTATCGCAACCAACCCAAAAGGTCCGAAAACATCCGTACCCCCAACCCCCAGCATCCGACCTTGCCCGCTGCTCATGTTCCGGGGAGAAAAAAACCTCCATATCCCCAGGCACAACGACCAGACCGCAGCCACGGCGGACGTACAACCAGAGCCCCTTGAGGAAATGAAACACGCAGAACAGCCGAACCGACCCCCCTAACCCGCAAATATCGCCGAGCCGATCCGAAGCATTGTCGCCCCCTCCTCCACCGCTATCTCGTAGTCGGAGCTCATCCCCATACTAAGCTCCTTAAAGGCCAGACCAACTATCTTCTCACCACGCATCTCTAAAAAAAGCTCGCGAAGCCGAACAAAACACGCTCGCACAACATCCTTGTTACGAGTCAGCGGCGCCATCGTCATCAGCCCAGCCAACTCCAGATGCGGCAGTGTCTCTACCTGTTCGGCAAGATGCGTCGCCGCACCCACCGGCACACCGTACTTCTGCGGCTCACGCGACGTGTTCACCTGCAACAAGATGCGCGGACGCAGCCCTAACTTCTCCGCCCTCGAATTTATCTCCTCTGCAAGACGAAGCGTATCGGCAGAATGTATCACGGAAGATATCGGCAATACCTGCCGAACCTTGTTACGCTGAAGATGACCTATCATATGCCACGTCACCTGTCCCGCCACAGAGCTGTCGCCACCGCCCTGCCTGAGAAACTCCTCTATCTCAGCCGACACCCGGCGAAGCTGCTGCACCCGATTCTCGCCAAGCTCCCTATACCCGAGCCGTATCACTTCCTTGATTGCCTCAATTCCTACCGACTTGGTAACAATGACAAGTTTCACCTCACCGGCGTCCCTGCCTGCCCGCGCGCAGGCCGAGGCAATTGTACCTTTAACCGTTTTTATTCTCTCCGATATCTTCGACATACAAAAAACACCCGCGGCAGCACCGGCCACGCTGCCATAAACCACCGGATACACCTTACTTAGGCAGCACTTTACGCCAAAACACCCCCGTGTCCCGGCACCTCACAATACCTTTTTTTCGGCCAATTCCCGCATAATCTACGCAAACGAACCCCCACTTGCAAGACTTTTCATCGCAAGGCGGCATTTTGGCAAACCACCAGCTAAAAAACGTTAGAAAAACTCGTTTTGAACTTGCATTTTCCGCACCCACGTTGTATATTGGATTACAGTCGAATAGGTGGGGAATAACTGTCAGGACAACATTTTTTCCGTTTTTTTCTTGACAGCTCTTTCGCAACTTTTTACTTATTGGGTTTCGTTGAACATGCTAAAGAAATGATGCTGCCGTTGGCAGCTTACGAACCTCGGCGAGGCAGCGTGGCACACCGGTTTCCCCCCCAGCCGGTCCCACCACCTCGCCTGTTTTTTGCGCAAGACCCTGGTCCATCACGATTATGGACTTGTCCCCCTGACCGTCGCGACCGTCCCCCGCTACTGTCCCCGGACCTGCACAAGTACCCGCCGACTCCGAGGCCCGTCAAACTCACAGAAGAATATCCCCTGCCACGTCCCCAGTGCCAAATTCCCATCCCTCACAAGAATCTGCTCGCTGCAACCCACTAAGCTGCTCTTACAGTGCGAATCAGAATTTCCCTCCGTATGCCTGTAACCGCTGCGCCCCCGCGGAATCAGCTCCTCCAAAGTCAAAAGCATATCGTGCACGACCGAACGGTCCGCGTTTTCGTTTATCGTTATCCCGGCCGTCGTATGCGGACAATACACTATAACATCACCCTCACTCACCCCCGATTCACTCACTACAGAACCGACCTTCCCCGTAATATCAACCAGCTCGTTTCTGCTCCTGGTGCTGATTCCGAAATCCTTCGTTACAATCTTCATCGCCATGCCTCACATTTGCTCAACAACCTCGATGCCCAGCAGTTGCTCCAGGCCGTGCCGGATGGTCCTTGCCGTCAGGTCGCAGAGCAAAAGCCGCGTCGGCCGCTTCCCCGGCCCGGCGTCCAGCACCGGACAGTTCGTGTAAAACACGCTGAACCTCTGGGCTAACTCATAAAGATAGCTCGTCAGATAATTAGGCCGATAATCGCTCACCGCCACACCTATCGCCTCGCCATACCGAATTAAATGCTTTGCCAGGTCAAGCTCCGCCGCCTCGCTAAGGTCCAGCTCCTTTACATCCGCAAGCTCGGTCTCGATGTCAACGTCTTTGCTTTCCGCTTTGCGCTCGATGCTCTTTATTCGCGCGTATGCATACTGCATATAAGGCGCGGTGTTGCCGTCCATCGCCAGCATCTTATCGAAGCTGAACACATAGTCGCTCGTCCTGTTGTTGCAGTAATCCGCATATTTGACCGCCCCCACCCCAACCGCCCTGGCTATCCGCCCCTTCTTCTCGGCGGGCAAATCCGGATTCTTCTCATCCACCACCCCCCTCGCCCGCTCAACCGCCTCATCAAGCAGCTCCTTTAGCTTTACGTTCTCACCTTCGCGCGTCTTTAACGGCTTGTCGTTTTCACCAAGCACGCTTCCGAACGTCACGTGAACTAATTCGGTCTCCGGCTTTGCCCATCCAGCCATTCTCGCCACCGCGAAAACCATTTCAAAATGCAGCCCCTGCCTCGCATCCGTCACATATATTATCTTCTCCGCCTTAAGCTCGCCCACCCGATACCGTATCGCCGCCAAATCCGTCGTCGCATACAGATACGCACCATCGCTCTTCTGCACAATCAACGGCAGCGGCTCGCCTTCCTTATTCTTAAACCCTTCAGGGAAGACACAGACAGCCCCTTCAGACTCCACAGCCAAACCCTTCTTCTTCAACTCCCCCACCACATCCGCCAGCATATCCCTATAAAAACTCTCCCCACGAATATCACTCCCCTTCAGTCCCACCTCAAGGAAGCGGTATACGTGCTGGTAATGCTTCGTAGACTCTGCGACTATCCACCGCCAGAGTTCTAAACACTTCCTGTCTCCGCTGTGAAGAGAAGCTACTGCACCTCTCGCCTTTTTGGCAAACTCAATATCGTTGCTATAACGCTCACTAGCTTGCCTATAGAAAGTCTCCACATCTGCCAAGGGGCCTGCTGTCCACTGCCACTCAGGCGTATGCTCAAATTCTTCGAGTTCTTCTTTAAGCCGCTCAATTAGCATACCGAATTGCGTACCCCAGTCGCCGATGTGGTTCTGGCGGATGACTTTGTGGTCCAGGAATTCAAGCAGCCGACATATACAATCGCCGATGATGGTGCTGCGAAGGTGGCCAACGTGCATCTGCTTTGCGATATTAGGTCCGGAAAAATCGACCACGATAGTCTCGCTCCTGCCAACTTTGTCTATTCCTAACCGGTCGGCATCTTTGTTTATCTCCAAGAGCCGCCAGGCGACAAAGGCCGGCCTCAATCGAAAGTTGATAAACCCAGGCCCGGCTACCTCCGGCTGCTCGCATATATCAGAAACATCTAACTTCTCAACCACCTGCTCTGCTAATTTGCGCGGATTGGTCTTTAACTGCTTCGCAAGGCCCATCACACCGTTGGCCTGATAATCCCCGAACCGCGCATCCGTCGCCGCCCCAACAAGCGCAGCACAACCCCCCTGCCCTGAGCCGGGTCGAAGGGCCTGCCCTGCCTGTCCCGGCAAGTCGTAGGCCGGGGAGCCTGGTCGAAGGGCCTGCCCGCTCAACTCAGCCATTACGGCGCTGACCTTCGCTTCCAAAATCTCAACAACCGATTTCACTTGCTTTCCAATAATCAATTATCATTAATCAATTCTCTCGGCGTCGCCCCAGAGCAGCTCCAGGTCATAATAGTCGCGGTATTCGCCGTCGAAGATATGCACCACCACGTCCACAAAATCCAGCAGAATCCACCTGCCCTGCTCGTAGCCAGCCCTGCCGAACCGCATCATTTTGCGATTACGCGCTTCCCGGCAAATCTCATCAGCCACTGTCCGCATCTGCCTGTCGCTCGTGCCCGTGGCTATCACAAAGTAATCCGTCGCCAGCGACATCCCGCGCAAATCCAACACCACAATATCGCTGCAGTGCCGCCCCTCGGCCAACTTCGCCGACGCCAACGCAAACTCCTTCGCCTGTTTGTTAATCCTCTTGGCCAACTTCTCTCCGCAACCAACAAAGAAAAAGGGTGGCCCGGCCGGCCACCCTGTAACATTACATTCTCATACTTCCAAAGTCAACTTCACCCTTCAGAACCTTAGTTGCCGGCCCCAATCCAGCCGCCGTACTTGACTATCAGCCCCGCAAAGACCACCGCGACCATACTCATCAGCTTGATAAGGATGTTTAAGCTCGGCCCCGAAGTATCCTTAAACGGGTCCCCAACCGTATCGCCTACAACAGCCGCCTTATGGGCGTCGCTGCCCTTGCCGCCGTGAGCACCCTTCTCGATATACTTCTTCGCATTATCCCAGGCACCGCCGGCATTATTCAAAGTCACCGCAAGGACAAACCCGCAGCTAAGCCCCCCCGCCAACAGTCCGAGCACTCCCGCAACACCGAGCACCAGGCCGACTAATACCGGAATCAAAATCGCCAACAGCGAAGGCACAATCATCTCTTTCTGCGCCCCCTTGGTCGAAATCGCCACACATCTCGCATAATCCGGCTTGCCCGTCCCCTCCATAATCCCCGGTATCTCCTTGAACTGCCTGCGGACCTCCGCGACCATATCGCCCGCAGTCTTGCCGACCGCCTTCATCGTCATCGCGCAGAATATGAACGCCATCATCGCCCCGATAAACAGACCACAGAGCAGATTCGGATTCATTATGCTCAAATCATAAGCCGCTATAAAGTCGGCTACACTCGCCGTCGTGACATTGATTGCACCCTCAACGGTATCACCCACGCCCCCCTTGAAGAACTTGACACTTCCCACGTGATAGAATTTGTCCGCGCTGTCCTCCGCCAGCCTGCCAATCCACACGCGAACTCTTCCAAGCAAAGCCGCCAAAAGCGCCATCGCCGTCAAAGCGGCAGAGCCAATCGCAAATCCCTTACCCGTCGCCGCCGTCGTATTGCCCAATGCGTCTAAGGCGTCGGTCTTCTTGCGAACCTCAGGCCCCAGACCGCTCATCTCGGCATTGCCCCCCGCGTTGTCTGCTATCGGCCCGTATGCATCTGTCGCCAGAGTAATACCCAGCGTCGATAACATCCCCACCGCCGCAAAGCCGATGCCGTAAAGACCGAGGCCGACGTGACTAAATCCGCCCGCAAATCCAAACGCACACAGTATGCACGCCACAACCGCAAGCACCGGAAGTGCAGAACTGTACATCCCCATTGCAAAGCCGTTGATTATCATCGTCGCAGGCCCCATCTCGGCCTGTGCCGCCAACTCCCGCGTCGGCTTATACTCATCCGATGTATAGTACTCGGTGAACTGCCCTATCAGAACTCCTGCAAGCAGACCCGAAATCACCGAGCCAAATAGCCCTAAGCTTATCCATCCCGTCTTGTACATTATGAAAAGCGCTATCACAATCAGAACCGAGCTGCTGAACGTCCCGCCAAGCAGCGCCCGAAGCAGATTCTTCTGCGTTGCATCCTCTTTGCAGCGAACAAGGAATATACCCGCAATCGACAGTAAAATGCCAATCCCCGCCACAAGCGTCGGTGCAAGCACCGCCTTGGCAGGACTCATACCGCGCTCGGCAAGCACATTCGCACCCAGCGCAGCACCAAGCGCCGCAGCAGCCAAAATCGAGCCGCAATAGCTCTCAAATAAATCCGCGCCCATACCCGCCACGTCGCCCACGTTGTCACCGACGTTGTCGGCTATAGTGGCCGGATTTCGCGGGTCGTCCTCAGGTATCCCCGCCTCAACCTTGCCCACAAGGTCGGCCCCCACATCAGCCGCCTTGGTGTATATCCCCCCGCCGACCCTGGCAAAGAGCGCCTGCGTCGATGCACCCATCGCAAATGTCACCATCGTATTCGTAATCTCGACGAGCTTATATTCCGGACTCATCCCCTTAGGGACAAGCGTAAGACCCAGGATATTCAGCCCCTCCCGCATGTGCTCGGCGGTATAGATGAGCTTATCCAAAATCAGATACCAAAGCGTAATGTTGAAAAGCCCGAAGCCCACGACAACCAGCCCCATCACTGCACCTGAGCGGAACGCCACCTGCAGCGCCTGATTCAAGCTGTGTGTCGCACCCTGGGCCGTCCGCGCCGAAGCATTCGTCGCAGTCTTCATTCCCAGGAAACCGCACAGCGCACTGAAGAATCCTGCAAAGACAAACGCCACCGGCATAATCGGGCTTTGAACACCTGCATAAGCCAAAGCCGTAAACACCACGAACAAAATGCCAAACACTAAGCCCACCACCTTATACTGGCTCTTTAGATACGCATAAGCCCCCTCGCGCACGTGGCCGGCAATCGCAACCATTGTCTCATTGCCCTCCGGCGCCGCCATCACCTTCCTGTAGAAGAAATATGCAAACGCCATCGCAATGAGAGATGCAATCGGCGCGAGCCACCACACCGCCGGCGTCCCCACAGCCCCTGCCGTCTCAGCCTCAGCATCCCCGCCGGACTGTGCAAGAGAGACCCCGCAAAGTGCAAAAACCAACACAACCGATACTATCGCTGTCCTGAGAATCTTCACTTTTCCAGCTCCTTCAAGCTCTTGCTAAACCTAATCGCACCAACCGTACGTAAAGACTTAGGAGTTTACTCGATACAGACCGCCTTTCAAGTCTTTTTCATTGAAAGCCCAAAATCACACGACCAGCCGCTGCTTGACGGCTTCGACGGCACAAAATACCATATCCCAAAAACAGGACTGTTGCCGAATGACCCAGCTCTACATCCCAACCGCACGGGATAAAACACCCCTGAAAAAACTGCACTTCGCGCTGCTCGCCGTAAACATCATCGCCATTCTTGCCTTCGGCAGCACCTTCCTCATTCACCGCAACTATGAGTTCATCATTTACGTCGCCGTCATTATCTTCTTCCTCATCCTCATAGCCGTAAGCTTCCTGAAAATCCACTACACCGATACCACCCTCATCGGCTTGACGATATGGGCCGTCCTGCACATGGCCGGCGGCGCTCTGTACATAAACGATACACGCCTCTACGATATAATCCTGCTGCCCCTCTCGAAAACCTACCCCATCCTGCGATACGACCAGCTTGTTCATATATGGGGCTTCGGCGCAGCCACCCTGACAATGTTCTGCCTGCTCCGCCCTCTGCTCAAACAAAACCTCGGCGGCTTTGCCTCCCTTTCGCTCGTCCTCGTTATGGCCGGCCTCGGCGTCGGCGCATTTAACGAAATCGTCGAGGCCCTGACAACCGCCGTCGCCCCCCAAACAGGCGTAGGCGGCTATCTCAATACCGCCCTCGACCTCATCGCAAACTTCGTCGGCGCACTCCTCGCAACCCTCTACATCCGCCTGCGCTACCTCAAAACTTAGAGAAAAAGGCGAAGCACTCCTCCGCTTCCAACCCTCGTCTATACGCAAAAAAAGGTCCGCTGCCTGTGTTTACACACACGGCAACGGACCCTTTCTGTTTAACGGAGTCTGCAACTTCGCGGAAGTCCCGCTGCTTAGAAGCCAACCCCTATGTTTACACCAAGGGCGTAACCGGCCCCGGTCAGCGAGTATTCAACATTCAGAGCCGTATTCTCTGCTATGTCAAAACCTCCACCGATGTACCCGCCGAAACTGGAATCTTCTTCGATATCCACACTAATCAGACTAGCCACGGTGAAATCGCCCTCCAGCTTATAGAAGAACGGGCCGCCGTAGAGTCTCCAGCCACCCATATCTATTTCCGGGCCGATTGCAACCTGCAGCTCATAGACATCGTATTCAATATCGACACCGGAGATTGTGTCTTCCGAATCCGACCAGGTTATCTGAAACAAGCTGCCCCATCTCATATTGTCCTGTTCATAGAAGCTAAAGCGGGTTCCGAGTCCCCAGGAAAAACCGTTGTCTCCGTCAAATGAAAGTCCCGTCTCCTCATATTCGGCGTTTCCGAGTCCCAGCAGCGCCCATATGTCCCACTGATCGTTGATTCCGTATCCGATGTTGCCGTAATATTTCGTGGTCTCAAGGTCATCTGCTTTTCCATAGCCCTCGACTTCATAGTCGAATTCAGACATACACCATGTAAACCCGGCATTTACCTTTCCTTCTTTGTATTGAGCCACCGGTGAACCCATAAAATCAATAGCCAGACCGGTGGAACTCAACACCAACATCATCGCACACACCAACGCCACTCTTTTCATTTTTGCTCCTTTCCAAACTAACAAAACAATGTTACCGGCTCTCTCATAAGCAGAGAGAGACACATCAACATTTTCTGCGGCAGACTCCCCCACCTTGTCCACCCTGACCTGAAAACAACATATATATGTGAAGCTCCGCCCCCTGTCAATAAAAATCCATATAAAAAAGGTTCAAAAACGACAGCGTAACCACTTACCTAATCTAAACTTACAACACTGCGGTCATATCAATTCCACAATTATTTGCAAATCCAAGGATTGCCCCCCCTCCTTTGTAGCATCCGTCCCGATCAGATATGTAAAGCGAGTCCCTTCAGCAAACTGCTGGGACTCGCTTTTTGGGGTGCTGAACGGGTGTAATTATGTATGATAGTCGGCGTTGATAGTGACGTATTCCCTGCTCAGGTCGCAGCCGTAGCAGAAGTCGCTCGCCTTGCCCAGACCCAAATCGACCGTTATCGTATGCTCCGACTGCGAAACTATTCTGCTTGCCTTCTTGCGGTCGAACTTCGTCGGTGCACCCCTGCGAAAAACAGTTAGGCCATCGAGCTTGCACGACATCCTCTCAGGCCGCAGCTTCACCCCTGATGAACCGACCGCGCAGATTATCCTGCCCCAGTTCGGGTCGCCGCCGTTGACTGCGCACTTAACCAAATCGTAGTTCGCCACCGCACGAGCCGCCTTCGCCGCCTCCGCTTTTGTAGCTGCATCCTTCACCACCACCTTAAATATCCGCGTCGCCCCCTCCGCATCGTGCGCCATCTGCCTCGCCAAATCATCGCAAAGCTCAGCCAGCGCCTTTTCAAAACGCTTGTATCTCGGGCACTGCCGCACTATCTGCCGATTGCCCGCTAAGCCCGACGCAAGAATTATCGCCGTATCGTTCGTGCTCTGATGACCATCTACAGTCAGCTTGTTGAGCGAATTGTCTATCGCCTCTTTTAGGGCCTTTGCCAGAAGCGCTTTGGTTATCGCCGCATCCGTAGTGATAAAGCAAAGCGTCGTTGCCATATTAGGCCCAATCATACCGGCCCCCTTGACCGTCCCGGCTATCGTGACACGCTTGCCCGAAATGACGATTCGCCGGCACGCCTGTTTGGCCCTGGTGTCCGTTGTCATAATCGCCTTTGCAAAATCCAGGCCCGCCGAAGCCGATGCCGAGAGCTTTTCCGCCGCCTTGGCAACCCCTCTCACTACTTTCGCTATCGCAAGCTGCTCACCTATAATCCCCGTCGATGCAACCAGTACCTCGTGCGGGTCAACCTCGATATGTTTAGCCGTCTCAGCGCACATCCGTATCGCATTGCGCACGCCGCGGCTGCCCGTGCAGGCGTTTGCGTTACCTGAGTTAACGACAACGCCCGAAACGCTTCTGCTCTTGATGTGGCTCTTACTGACCTGAACGGCCGCAGAGACTATCTTGTTCGTCGTGAAGACCGCCGCCGCCTTGGTGCCCGTCGGACACACAATAAGCCCCAAGTCTGGCCTGCCCGATTCCTTTGCCCCACAGGCCACCCCCGCTGCCAAAAACCCCCGCGGCCCCGTTATAGTGTTGTTGGCCATATTAGCGGAACTCCAAAACTACGCCTCGACCGTATCCATTCTATCCCTTACACCTTCGGGTGCACCTATAACACCGAGCAGCCTCAAGACGTAAAAGACAAACGCAAATAGCCCTGCGCTTATGAGGCCATAAACATTGCACATCAGCAGCCGAAATGCAATCGAAACCATTGTGTTCTCGGACGAGATATCTTTGACCGCTACAACAAGCCAAGCCACCGCCAGGACTGCAACAAGAAACCAGGCTACAAATCGAAATCCTATCACCCCACGCCTGCGAGTGACGGATTCGTGCTCCCTCGCGGCCCGCCTTTTGAACGCGAAAAATGCAGAGACCAAACAAACCACGAAACAAACGGGCACAGTAACAAACAAGGCTGCCCGGGCAAGGGTGTCAAAGGGCACCGCTATCAGCGGCTCGCTCACGTCTGCATCCCCGAGCCGCTGAAGAGACGAGAAATATGTGTATACGTAGGGACAGATATAGACAACTACTAAGACAGAGATCTGCATAGCAAGAACAGGAAAGGAACGTAGGCGTCTGATGAAGACAAGACTTGCTATCAATGCTGTCGCGGCAGCGAACAATAGATAAGCCGTCGTGTTAGATGAATCGGCTGTTCTCAACCACTTTATTGCTTCTTCCATAAACCTAACCGCCAGTGACTATATAAGGTAAACGCCCCTCGTCAAGGCAACGCGCAATCTTTGCTATTAGTTCTTCTGCCACTATCGCAATCCATTCACAGCCCTGGCAATCCGCAGGACAACCTCAAGCTCATCCATTACATTCTCAGATGTATTTTTAGAGTCGAACGCACCCAGCGCCACCGCCTCTTTCCGCAGGGACTCGAATATCCGGAGGTTATCACGGTATGTGATATCCTTGCGAGCAAGCTCTCTTCTCTCAAACTCGTCCAGCTTCCTACAGCGTCGTATCATAATCTGCTCCTGTCGGCATTATACTTTATGCCCTGCGTCATACTCAACAACGGTTATCGAGCTTGCCTGCGATGGCGAGTTCTCGAAAGCCGGCCATCGGGTCATAGAACCTCCTGCTCAAATCAACGGTGTTGACCATAATACCGGCTTTATTCTGCCGTAGCTGCCGCACTATCACGCCGTCCGGCTGGATGAAGCACGATGGATAAGGCGAATAATAACCGCTCGAATTGGCCATACTCACCCAAAAGTGGTTCGTCGCCGCCCTGCACTGCATCGACTGCCGCATTATATGCGTATGCACACTGGGGCCCTTCTGCCTTGCATTATAGAACGACTGAAATATGCAGTTCACGCCCTGCTTGTAGAGCCGGCGATAAATCTCCGGAAATCGCAAATCAAAACATATCAGGAGCGAGCACTTCACGCCGTTGACTGTGAAATAGACGAACCGGCCGCCCGGCGTCAGCCGACGCAAATCACCCGGCGTGCAAAAACGCTTGTCGTATCTATCGATAATCTTCCCCGCAGGACTAATCAGGTACAAGCTGTTATATGGCTTGGCCCCGCCCTTCCGCCGATGGGTGCTGCCAAGGACCACCCATAACTTGAGTTTCTTAGCCAGTCCTTGAATATCCTGCGTCTTCTTCGCCAGCAGATCCCAGTCATACCCATCGAAATTGGGAAAATCCGTCCCTACATAGCCGCTAAGCGCACACTCGGAAAAATGCACAATGTCTGCCGCTGCCCTCTTGGCCTTGCGCATATAATCCACAATCCGCCGGGCATTTCGCTCAATCGACCTACCCACCGCAAACTGACACGTCGCAATTTTTAACTTCCCAGCCACAGAGTTTTTCCTTACTTTTATTTAAGCCACAGAGAACACAGCCTGCCCTGAGCGAAGTCGAAGGGAGACCACAGAGAATTGCCTACAAATGATTTCGCAATAAGTCCAAGCAATCCACCGGCTCTATCCCTTCTACCCTCTCTGGATTCGTAAAACCTACCGAATCAGGTTTTAACCCTTTTCTGATTTTATCCTTTATTCTTTTGATTTCAGTCTCATTCAATCCAAGAGCTGTGCCATAGAACCTACAATTCCCCGGAGGTATTATCTCGGGTAGTCCAAGAACTTCCATATTTTCAGGCGCATAGCCAAATCCAAGAAAGAATATTTGTTCGGCTCGCCTGAGCAGACCTTGTGCTTGTTGCAGCTCGGGGTTTTCCTTTTCTTCGTAGATAGTCCGTATATTGTTGGCAGTTCGGATTAGCAGCCTGTCGTTAATCTGCGGGCGATATGCAATCCCTTTCTCTCGGTCTTCCCATTCCAAGGGCGCAACCCGTCCGTACACATGAATAATCCTCAATCCCTTCAAGGCCGCTGCTACTTTGTAAGGGGGAATCTCTGTAAAAGTGTGCTTGAGACTGTCGAATAAAAAATGCTCCAACGACCTGTCGTAGTTGAACGTTATAAACGATATTCCCCTGTCGGTTAAATCCGGAAGCGTATCCCCTTGAATACGCCGCTTCACCAATCGTTTGTACAAATGGAAGTACCAGTCCTGCTCCTCAATAGCTTCCTCACGGAAATGGCTTGTGCTTTCCGCAGTTAAGATTTGATATGCAATAATATACTTCCCGGTCTCGGCCAGCTTGGGATTCCTTGCCATGAACAGATCTATCGACTCCGTACTCGATTTGAAGAACGTGTCCGCAAAATAATTATACACCTTCCATTTATCCTTCCTTGTCGTTGGGTTTGGTTCTACGGTTTGCAAATAATGAAGGTATTTCCGCTTCTCAAGACATATCTGCCTCCTTAGTTGAGCGCCCGACGGGAACCCATAGGGACAACTCGCCCCCGCACCTAAAACAAAAACCGTCTTTTTATCTATCATTCTCTGTGTCCTCTGTGGCTAATGAATTTTCTCTTTCTCTGCACCTAACCTAAATCTGTGTCCTTTTGCTCGGCTTCATAAATAAAGCACGCAAGTGATTTAGCGGCCGCCGTCGGACGCTTGTAAGCAAGCTCGCTTAGCGCTCAAGCTCCGACAAGGCCGCCAAGCCGAGCAAAAACAGTGTTACTTGTCCTGAGCTTGTCGAGGGAATCAGTGTCCAAAAATTCTCCATGCCTTTGTGTCTTAGTGGTAAAAACAAATCTCTGTGGCGATTATTTAAGGCCTAAGGTTTCATCCAGGCCGAAGACGATATTCATGTTCTGAACGGCCTGGCCTGATGCTCCCTTGACCAAATTGTCAATCGCAGAAAAACAGACAACCATACCCTTCACCACCGTTGCATAGACATGGCAGTAGTTCGTATGGGCAACGTCTTTGACGTTCGGGCTGCCCTTGCACACCTGCACAAACGGCTCGTGCTCATAAAACTTCTCATAGAGCTTCGCCAACTGCTCGTCAGTAACCTTGCCTTTCGGCTGGCAATAGACCGTCGAGAGTATCCCGCGGTCGAAAGGCCCGGCGTGCGGCTGAAACAGGACCGTCACCTGCTCACCGGCAATCTCGCTTGCTATCTGCTCTATCTCCGGCATATGCCGATGAGTCCCTATCCCGTAGGCAAAGAAATTCTCATTCATATTCGGAAAGTGAAACTTCGCCGAGGGATTCCGCCCCGCACCCGATACGCCGGTAACCGCATTTACTATAAGCTCCGGCTCGACAAGGCCCTCCCTGAGCAGCAGCGCAACGGCGAGCACAGCTCCAGTCGGGAAACAGCCGGGATTGGCCACCAAATCCGCGCCTTTTATCTTTTCGCGAAATAACTCCGGCAGGCCGAATACCGCCTTGGCCAGGTTCGCGTTATCGGTATGCGGCACGTAATACTTCTCATAGACTGCCACATCTTTCAGCCGATAGTCCGCGCTAAAATCAATCACCTTCAGCCCGGCCTCGAGCATCTTCGGCACAAAGCCCATCGACACCTTGTGCGGCAGGCAGCAAAGCACCACGTCCGCTAACTGGCTTAATCTGCCGATGTCGAGCGGCTCAATCTCAAGCTTGCATCGGCCTTTGAACTGGCCGAAAATCTCATCGACGCGGCCGCACTCTTCCGGCAGAGCGCTTAGATAAACAAGCTCGGCCTCGCTGTGGCGCAGCAGTATCTCGATTGATTCGGCGCCGGTGTATCCGCTTGCTCCGATTATTGCAACTCGAATCATATTATCTCCTTCGCATAAAAAAGGCCGTCGATTTCTGTCGGCGGCCATTGTACTGACAAAGTATCGTTGTGCAAATCATCGCTTCGAGAACTGGAACCTCCGCCTTGCGCCCGGCTGGCCCGGCTTCTTCCTCTCGACCATCCTCGGGTCACGAGTCAGATATCCACCCTCACGAAGCGCATGCAGATATCCTTCGTCGTAGTTTTTCAGCGCTCTGGCTATCCCGAGGACCGTAGCTCCCGTCTGACCCGTCGTCCCTCCGCCCTTGACATTCACGCACACGTCAAAGGACTTCTCTGCATCGACCGTTTTCAAAGGAGCAACGACCGCCTTTCGGTCCTGCTCACGTTTGAAATACTCATCGAGCTGGCGCTTGTTAATTAAGAGTTTCCCTTCGCCCGGGCGTATCCGCACGCGAGCCACCGACGTCTTCCTTCTGCCCGTGCCCCAATAGTAGCCGCCGCTCTGTGCCTTCTTTTTAGCCGCCGCGCTACCAGCCGTCTTTACACTACCTTCTTTGACTTCCGCCATACCGTGTTATCTTTCTTAAAATATTTCTATCTTTTCAGGTTGCTGGGCCTGGTGCTCGTGCTCCGGCCCACGATAAACCTTCAATCGCTTCAACATCCTGCTGCCCAATTTATTCTTCGGCAGCATCCTTCGTACCGCAAGCTCAACCACTCGCTCGGGATGCTTGGCCATCATGTCCGAAAAGCTGATAACCTTGCGTCCACCCGCGTGGTGGGTGTAGTAGTCGTATTCCTTCTGCTCGGACTTCTTGCCTGTAACACGGACCTTCTCGGCGTTGACCACAACGACGAAGTCGCCGGTGTCCACGTGGGGCGTATATGTAGGGCTTGCTTTGCCCATCAGTATCGGCGCTATCTTCGCTGCCAGTCTGCCCAGCACCGCCTCATCGGCATCGACCAGCCACCACTTGCGCTGCACATCTTCTTTCTTAGCCATAAACGTCTTCATAGCAACTCCTGCTGCCTACAGAAAACGAGGTATTCTACCTGATGAGCAGCCCCTGTCAAACCATTTTTGGGATAAAAAACGCCAGGCTGCCCGGTGCGAAGGTCATTGACCTTTCTGCCAACAACTAATACCGCCTGTTTTAGCCCTCAATCAACTGCACGATTGTCTCAATGCTAATCTGCTCGAGCGAGTCGCAGGTCAAATCGGCGTGGGTGAGCTTGTCGGCTGAGGTCGAGTTTGTGACAGCGATGCACTTTGCGCTGGCTGCCTTGGCGGCCTCGACGCCGTTGGGTGCATCTTCGATGACCACACACCTGGGCGAGGCTATGCCCATACGGCGGGCGGCGGTTAAAAACAACTCCGGATCGGGCTTTTTCTTCTTAATCTCACTGCCGTTTACGTACACCATGCGTTTGTAAGGGACGGCCGTTGCCTCAAGGACAGCACGTGATTTTTCCAATGTGCCTGACGTTGCGATGGCCAGGCGGAAATCATCGCTTGCGAGCGCACTTTCCATCAGGTCGAGCACACCGGGAAACGGCGGCAGGGGCTCCTGCTGCAACACGGCGAGGAAGTATTCCTGGCGAAGTGCGGTTGCCCGGCGAACCTGCTTATCGTTTAGTTCGAGGCCGTGGGCGCGAGCGCCGGCCTTTACATATTCCTCAGCCCCCCTGCCGAGGCCGGCTTCGAAGTCTCTGCGTTTGACGTCTCTTAGGCCCAAGAGCTCGTCAAAGACCTTAGCGGTGGCGCGGGCATTTACTGCCTCGGTGTCGGCAATTACGCCATCAATATCGAAGATGAGGCCATAGGTTTTAGTCATCGAAAGCTCCTGTAGCATCGTGATTTCTGCCGTATGGTATTTGTTTGGGTTGTTTTTTGCCATGTTTTTCCGTTCGACAAGCTCACGACAGGCACCACAGGCGGTTCGGCGGTGCTCACCCGTAGGGATGGTTGCTCCCTTGGGGATAAATGCGCTGCGACTTTGGCTTTGTTTGGCTTTGTTTTCGGGTGCTTTTCGCTGGTCGGAGGCAGCGTTTGGTTCGTAAGCCCTTTTATGATAAAGAATTAGATTCATTTTGCCTATCTTAACTTTGGGTTTGTTTTGCATAAAAAGCCGGCGCTCGGGACTCGGCCCACGGGGCTCGTGAAGCATGAAGCGGGGTTCGTATCTCGTATTTCGTCCCGCCTACGGCGGGTAAAATTGCGTTCCTTCGACTTGGTTCAGGAGAGGCTCGCATATTGGGTCCTCCGGATTCTGAGTATCATATTTAGTTTTCAATTGTTCATCAACCACTATACAATGGGAGAAGTTGTGTGTCAAGTAAAAAATCAGAAAACAGGGAACGGGGAACAGGGGTCAGAGGACGGAGGACAGAAGGGGAACAGCAAAAAGGTGGGCCAGGGGATCAGGGAACCAAGAGGCGGGGATCAGGGAAACAGGATATCAGGTGGAACATTCAACAGCGAACGTCGAACAGGGGAGGAAAATTCTTTGCCACGAAGACACCAAGACACAAAGAATCCTTAGATGGTGAGTAACGAAGAGTGGGACGGATTGTGTTTTTTCGGGGGGGTGCGGGTAGGTGGGCGTGAGGAGGCGGCTCTAGTCTTTTGGATTAGGCTCTGTCTGAAAACGCCAGTTTAAGATATCGCTGAATCATAGCTACCTTGAACATAGCCAGGAAACTGACCGCCAGTTTGTCAAAGCGAGTCGCAATCCGGCGGCATTCTTTTAACCAGCCAACGCATTGCTCGATGACGCATCGTCTCTTATAGTTCTGGCTATCGAAGGTGCAATTGCCTTGTCTTTGGTTGGAACGTCTGGGGATGACCGGCTTGATACCATGTGCCCGAAGCCACTGACGTACGTGCGGAAAACTGTAGGCCTTGTCACCAGCCAAACTCTTGGGACGTTTACGCGGGCGACCCACCGGCTGAGCAATGCCGATGCCGTCCAGAAGCGTCTCACCCTGAGTGGACTCGTGCCGTTGTCCAGCGGTTACTTCCGCCACGAGCGGCAACCCTCGACCGTCAGTAACCAGATGGAATTTGCTGCCGAATCCGCCCCTTGAGCGGCCCAGAGCGTGGTCTTCGGGTTCTTCGCTGTGCCGATGGGAGTTTTTTTTGAAGCCCCAGCGGCGGCCCGGGACGCTCGAACCGACGAACCATCGATGCACCACAAATCCCAATCGATCTTGCCCTCGCGGTCCAGACGGATCTGAAGTTTCCGGAGCACTCGGTCGAAAGTCCTGTCGTCTCGCCAGTTTCGATAGTAATCGTAGACCGTCTGCCAAGGACCAAATCGCTCCGGCAAATCTCGCCAGGGAGCTCCGGTGCGGAGCACCCAGAATATGCCATTGAGCATTTGCCGCTGGTCCCGTGGCTTGCGACCCGTGGTGGCGGTGCGTTTCGGCAACACTGATTCGATCAATTCCCATTGTTCATCTGTCAATTCGTGTCGTTTCATAATGCCGACCTCCATGCCGTTTTCTTAGGAGTATCGGCAATTCACGTAGTTTTCAGACAGAGCCTAATCAAAAGGACTACGGGGATTTGAGTGTGGCCGATGGTAGTCGAAAGGCCCTTCGGTTAGACTCAGGGTAAACTCACGCAGGTCATCGCCCCGTCAGACAGCACCGGGCAGGCAGGAATTTACGAAGGCCGGTTCCGAGAGAGACTGGCCTTCTTCGTTGCCCATACTGCGTGCTGCGTATCGCGTGGTAGGCCGACTACCTGTCAATGCCACCTATCGCGTCTCTGGGGTTTAAGGGGTAGGGCTGTCTGAGGCAGTCGCTCGGCCCACGGCCCACGGGGCTCGAAAGCCGGGGCTCGTGGCTCGGCCCTCGTATCTCGTTGCGCGTCCCGCCTTCGCTCTTCGAGCTTCGGCGGGTAAAATTGCGTCCGGCCTACGGTGGGCAAGCGATGGCGGGTAAAATTGGGGGTTGTTTGGATTTGACGCGGGGGGTGTTTCGACGGTTCGACAGACCCGCCAAACAGCGCGGCGGGTAAACTCAGTGCAGGCTACGAGGTTCAGTGGCGAGTGGGGCGGGCCCTTCGACTTGGTTCGGCTTCGCTCACCACCGGTTGCTCAGGGCGGGGGAGGAGTGTGATGGTGTCGTGGCCGAGGATGCATTGGCCTGTGAGCAGATGGGCGGCGACATCGATATCGTGTCGGCCAGGGTTTGGGCCGAGGGCAAGCGGGGATAAAGGGGGGAAGTGGGGGTGATGGGGGCGGTTTTTTGGGGCTTTTGGGATAATTGTGGGACGTTTTTGGGCGGGGGTGCGTTTATAATTGCGATGACAGTCGGCAAGTATAACAATCTGAGACAAAGGTGGACAGAGACGGCAATGGGCGGCGGTGAGAGGACAGAGCTGATAGCAAGGGCGTGCAGCGAGCCGGATGCCTTTGCGCAACTGTATTTGGCACACTATAAGGACGTATTCGGCTACTGCATACGGCGGCTGTTCGACCGTCACAGCGCCGAAGACGTGACATCGACGGTGTTTATGAAGGTTATGCATAACCTGAGCCGATTTGACGGAAGTGAAAGAGGGTTTCGGAACTGGCTGCTGAGAATTGCGACCAATTGCGTTAATGACTATCTGAGGGATTCTCGAAGGAGGTCCGATGCGATTGAGAGGGTCGCGAGAAATACGCGGGCGGAATCCGAGTTTGCTATCCCATGCAGTGAGGAATTGCTCGAGAAGAAGGCGCGGCTTAAGAAGTCGCTACTTAGTATGAAGCCGAAGTATCAGACTGTCATCACGTTGCATTTTTTTGAGAAGATGAAGTTAACCGAGATAGCCGCTTGTTTAGGGAAGAAACCGTCGACGGTGCGGACATGGTTGTCGCGGGCGACCGCGGAACTGCGAAGGAAGCTCGAGACCAGCGCCCGCGGCGGGAGGTGAATACGATGAACGATAACGAAAGATATATCGAAGAGTTTGTAAAGGATATTGCTTTCGATGCGCCGGACGAGAAGCATCGCGATAAGCTCAAGGCCGAGCTTTTGAGCAGCTTTCCCAAACATCGGCTCCAACCGACAGGAGAGACTGTCCAGATTTGGAGAATTATTATGAAGAGCAGAATAACGAAACTGGCGGCTGCGGCCGTAATAATCTTTGCAGTGTTAGTCGGCGTCAATGTGTTGTTTAGCGGAAGTGTGACCTTTGCAGATGTGGTTGAGCCCATCCTCAATGCGCGGACCATGATCTTCGACATAATCATCGGTGATGAAGAGAATGGTACGATGATGCATGAGGTAGTTTCAGGTAGCCGCATCAGGAGAACGATATCGAATCTGCCGAACATGACGCAAGTTATTGATCTGGACAGTGGGGAAATGCTTGTGCTGGACAGTGAAGCAAGAGGCGCCGTCTATGTGGACATAACGGGTTCGGTTCGGGACAGGACGGAGAACTACCTGGAGTTTGTCAGGGACGTGATAGTGCGGCTACAGGAAAGTTCCAGTATAAGAGAGCTTGGCGAAACTGAGATCAACGGCCTGAAGGCGGTAGGGTTTTCGGCAGGCGGTCCTAACGAAAATGTGGTTATCTGGGCCGATCCTGAGACAGCACATCCGATACAGATAGAGCTTAGCATTGGCCAGATCGATGCTGTTATGAAGAATTTTGAGTTCGATGTCGAGCTTGATGAATCATTGCTGAGCATGGAAGTGCCGGAGGGATATGCATCACAGGAGGAATCACTCGATTTATCGGAAGCCACGGAGCAGGACTTTGTTGAGAGTCTGCGTATCTGGGCTGAGATACTACGGGACGGGACGTTTCCCGAAACTATAGGAACCGAGAGTGCCATGCAGCAGATGCCCCTGCTTACCGAGAGGATCATTGGGTTGAATCTGTCTGAAGAGGAAGCAACGCAGGTCGGTATGAGTTTTGGAAAGGGTATGCTGTTTCAGCAGATGCTGGATATGCAGGGCGACAACTGGCGATACGCAGGGAATGGTGTTTCGCTCGGCGATGCTGAGACAGCGGTTTTCTGGTATGAGCCGGCTGGTTCGCAAACGTACCGCGTTATTTACGGGGATCTGACTGTAGAGGATGTGCTGCCGGAAGAACTCCCAGAGTAGAACAACGAGTAATCGACATTCTTGTAGAGTGAAGGTTGCGCTTATCAATTCGATAATACCGGCGAGGGATTACGCCGTAAGATAAGGCGTTGCCGCCCTACCGTTTGTATTCGGACGCCGTCGGGTGCAGGCCCGGCGGCGTTTTTTTTGCAGACAGGACAGGATGAAGCTGCAAATACCGCTAAATGCTGTCGAGGGCTTTTTTGAGCGTTTTGCAGACGATTGCCACCTGGTCTTTGGTCAGGAGGTTGTAAAAAGGCAGAGAGATGGTTCTCTGGCTGACGGACTCGGTGACGGGGAACCGGCCCGGCTGGTAATGAAAGCGCTCGGCGATGTAGGGCTGGGAAAGGACGGGCGGGAAGTAGTTTTTTGCCTGAATTCCGCTTTGTCGCATGGCCTGCAGGACGGCGTCACGCTGGGAGCGAGTGAAATCTTCAGTGAGACGGACGACAAAGACAAACCAGCTTATGTCGCAGCCGGGCGGCTCTGTGGGGACAATCAGCCGGTTATCGCCGGTGAGCATTTGCTGATACCAGGCGGCGACCTGTTTGCGTTTGACCTTGATTTCGTCGATGCGTGAGAGCTGCACAAGTCCGAGGACACAGTTGATGTCACTCAGGCGGAAGTTATAGCCGAGGCGTTCGTGGTCGAGCCAGCCGCCCGATTTACCTCTTCCCTGGTTGCGGAGCGAGACGCACAAATCGGCGAGTTGGTCGTCGTCGGTGAGAATCATGCCACCTTCGCCGGTCGTTATCTGTTTATTGGGGTAGAAGGCGAATGTGCTCATCTTTCCGAACGCGCCTGCCTTTCTGCCGTTTAGCTCGGAGCCGAGGGCTTCGCAACTATCCTCGATGACAATCAGGTTATGCTTAGCGGCTATTTGACAGATTCTGTCGAAGCCGGCGGGGTTGCCAAAGACCTCGACGGGCAGGATGGCTTTGGTCTTGTCGGTGATGGCGGCTTCTATGCGGGGCGGGTCGATATTTAAGCTGACGGGGTCGACGTCAACGAAAACGGGGGTGGCGCCTGCCATCAGAATAACGTTGACAGTGGCAATGAAGGTAAACGGTGTTGTGATGACCTCGTCACCGGGGCCGATGCCGAGGGCCGACATAGACAGAAACAAGGCGCTGGTACCGCTGTTGACGGCAACGGCTCGCTTTCTGCCGATATAATGGGCGAAGGCCTGCTCGAATTCGGCGAGCTTGGGACCGAGCGAGAGGTTGGGGCTGCGGAGGACTTCGCAGACCGCCTCAATCTCTCTGTCCGTGATGTCAGGCCGGGAAAGGTATATATCCATACCTGCCTCCTTCAATTTCGGACCGGATTTTGTGCTTACACCGACATTTTATCTTCTCAGGCCCGCAAAGCAAACCGATTCTGTTTTGCTTTGCCGACAAAGCCCGGCCAGAGGTGACTTTTCGACATTTGCTTTGCTTTGAGAAAAACCGATACCCGTTATGGGACGTAGAATACAGTGACAAAGCGGCTCAAACCTGCAAAGCGCAGAATCGTCGCTATGCAGCTAAACAGGGCCTTCCAAAAGGCCGAACTAACTGCCGAGATGTAGTGCGAATATACTCTGCCGGAAAGAAAAAAATGGCAAAGGGAAAAAGCGTTCTGACAACCGGTGACGTCGCAAAAATCTGCAACGTCGCGCCGCGAACCGTCTCCAAATGGTTCGACAGCGGACGGCTAAAGGGATACCGCATACCGGGCAGCAAGGACAGGCGAATACCCATGAACGAGCTTGTCCGTTTCATGAAGGTACACAACATCCCCTCCGGTATGCTGCCAGTCGGAAAAATCCGCGTCCTGGTCGTCGATACAAGAGAGCAGGCCGCCGAACAGATGGCTGAAGCCCTTGAGGACAAAACCGATTACGAAATAGAGACCGTGACCAGCGAATTTGAGACCGGCGTCGTCGCGCACAAGTTCAAGCCGCACGTGCTGCTGCTGAATCTTAGTTCCGACGACATAGACGCCGCCGACATTTGCGCCTCGGTACGGCGGGACGGAGAGCTCCAGGCGATCAAGGTGGTAGCGTTGGCGGAGGGTTTGTCCGAATCGGAATCAGCCGCCCTACTTCAAAAGGGGTTCGACGGCTGTGTGCGGGACGCCTCAAACACCGGCGAACTCGTCAGGGCAATCGAAGAACAAACCTCTATAATCTATTAGCTGGCCCGGTCGATGCCCCAAGAAAAACAAAAGACCGGTCCTTTCAAGGCCGGCCTGATTTAGCTTCTCACGTTCTCAGCTCACAAGCAGGATAAGTATCACAGTTGACCGAAAGTGCTCGCAAGAGGGGTGTAGCCCAACGGCTGGCCCCAGCAGGCGATCTGAGCCCACAACAGGTCAGGGTTCTCCGGCATGAGCAGTTCACTAGAGGACAAACCACCTATCGCATCTCCGAGTGAACAGAGCCACAAGGTCCTCGGGTCCGTCCACTTTTTGAACTCGCAGTGCCCATCAGCATAGGACCAGTTTGTTCCCTTTCCGTGCCTGCACGGCACGGGGTCCCGCCACGTCGGCTCGTTCCAGTAGATTGTGTAGCTATCGGGCGTAATTGTGCCTTCGTCCACAAAGACAGTCCGCAGAGCGGGCTGGCGAATCTCGAGCGTGTTCATAATCGGCGGACCCTTCGAGCAGTCTCCATTGTTCTTGTGGCATTCCTGCCATTCTTTCTTGGTAGACGCGCCGGCCATTGCATCGACAATCGAGTAGCTAATCAGCACGCCGGGCTCGCCGGTTGGACATCTGTACAGATGGAGGTCCCCGGCGTATTTATACAACTGATTTGTCCCGCGAACGGGCTGGGCCTGGCCGGGGACGTCTGTCTCGGTGCGCGGGCCCCTGAGCAAGGCCTCCTGCATTGGCTCGTCTTTTTCAATTACGGCGGCACTCCACAGGTCGAACCCGTTGCCGCACCACGGCGGCCATGGCGCATCGCGCTGGTCACCAAAGCCGAGGCCGACATAGTATCCGGTCTTGAGGTACTTGCCGAAACCCTGACTTGCATTGACCAAGAGGCCATCAGAGTCGTCTGCATACATAATCCACGCTAACATCAACTGCCTGAGGGTATTGAGACACACGGCCCGCTTGCCCTGCTCGCGGGCCCTGGCCAGTGCAGGCATCAGTATAGCCATCAGAAGCGCGATAATGGAAATGACCACCAGCAGCTCAATTAGTGTAAAGCCATTTCTCTTGACCACGATTATACTCCTTTCATCAATTCACCCAAACCACCCCATCAGGCAAAACACTCAACAAACCAAGTACATTTGCCAATGTCGCCTAGTTTATCATAGAGACCTCCTCCGTTCAACCAAAGAACCAAGACTTCACCGGCCGTCTATGTTTCCTATTGCCCCTTTCGACACAACATAGGCGCCTGAATCCTTAAGGCAATTCAGGAACAAACCTCTATAATCTATTAGGCACCCGGTCGATGGCCCCAAGAAAAACAAAAGGCCGGTCTTGAAAGGACCGGCCTGATTCGACTTCACGCCTTCTCTTAATCATCCACACCCGGAACCGGTATAATGGGGGTATAGCCCAGCGGCTGGCCCCAACAGACAACCTGCGTCCACAGCAGGTCAGGGTTTTCCGGCTGGTTCTTCGCTCCAGCGGACAAACCTAGCCACTGTGCTGGTGTGAGTGAACAGAACTCCACAGTCTCCTTGTTCGTCCACTTCTTAAACTGACAGTGCCCGTCGGCAAACGACCAGTTCGTTCCCTTGCCGTGCTTGCACCCCGGCTGGTCCCACCACTCCGTCTTGTTATAGAAAATGGTGTAGCTGTCAACCGTAATTGTATCTTCGTCCACAAAGACAGTCCGCGAACCGGGCTGGCGAATCTCGAGCGTGTTCATAATCGCCGGCCCCATCTTGCAGTCTCCATTGTTCTTGTGGCAATCCTGGTGCTCTTTCCAGGTAGCCACGCCAGCCATTGCATCTACAATCGAGTAGCTAATCAGCACGCCGGGCTCGCTGGTTGGACATCTGTACAGATGGAGGTCCTCGGCGTATTTGTACAACTGGTTGGTCCCGCGAACGGTTCCCTTGCCGGGGACGTCTGTCTTGGTGCGCGGGCCCCTGAGCAGGGCTTCCTGCAACGGCTCGTCTTTTTCAACTACGGCGGCAGTCCACAACTCGAATATCCTGCCGCACCACGGCGGCCAGGAGGCATCCGTCGGGTTGCCGGGGACAGCGTATCCGGTCTTGATGTCCTTGCCGAAACCCTGACTTCCATTGACCAAGAGGCCATCAGAGTCGTCTGCATACATAATCCACGCCAACATCAACTGCCTGAGGGTATTGAGACACACGGCCCGTTTGCCCTGCTCGCGAGCCTTTGCCAGCGCAGGCATCAGTATGGCCATCAGAAGCGCGATGATGGCAATCACCACAAGCAGCTCAATTAATGTAAAGCCATTTCTCTTGACCACAATTATACTCCTTTCATCGATTCACCCAACCCGCCTCATCAGATAAAACACTCAACAAACCAAGTACATTTGCCAATGTCGCCTAGTTTATCATAGAGACCTCCTCCGTTCAACCAAAGAACCAAGACTTCACCGGCCGTCTATGTTTCCTATTGCCCCTTTCGACACAACATAGGCGCCTGAATCCTTAAGGCAATTCAGGAACAAACCTCTATAATTTATTAGCCGGTCCGGTCGATGGCCCCAAGAAAAACAAAAGGCCGGTCTTTTATTAAGACCGGCCTGATTCAATTCATCGAACTCTTAGATCTCCGGAACCGGTATAATGGGGTCATAGCCCAACTGCGAACTCCAGCAGACGACCTGAGCCCACAACAGGTCAGGGTTCTCCGGCATGAGCAGTTCACTAGAGGACAAACCACCTATCGCATCTCCGAGTGAACAGAGCCACAAAGTCTTCGGGTCCGTCCACTTTTTGAACTGGCAGTGCCCGTCGGCAAACGACCAGTTCGTTCCCTTTCCGTGCCTGCACGGCACCGCGTCAAACCAGCTGGCGCTTTCCCATCTAATGGTATAGCTGTCGGGCGTGATTCTGCCTTCATCGACAAAGACGGCCCTCAAACCGGGCTGGCGAATCTCGAGCATGTTCATAATCGGCAGACCCTGCGTGCAGGCTCCATTGTTCTCATGGCAGTCCTGGTTAAACTTGTAGGTAGCGACGCCGGCCATTGCATCTACAATCGAGTAGCTAATCTGAACACCGGCCTCGCCGGTCGGACATCTGTACAGATGGAGGTCCTCGGCGTATCTATACAACTGGTTGGTGCCGCGAATATCCTGAATGCCTACCTGTGTGGGCACATCCTCCGTAGTGGTTCGCGGGCCCCTGAGCAAGGCCTCCTGCCGTAGAATATCTTTTTGCTGCGCGGCGTCGGTCAACTCAAACATCCTGCCGCACCACGGCGGCCAGGAGGCATCGGTCGCGTTGCCGGAGACACCGTATCCGGTCTTGATGTCCTTGCCGAAACCCTGACTTCCATTGACCAAGAGGCCATCAGAGTCGTCTGCATACATAATCCACGCCAACATCAACTGCCTGAGGGTATTGAGACACACGGCCCGTTTGCCCTGCTCGCGAGCCTTTGCCAGCGCAGGCATCAGTATGGCCATCAGAAGCGCGATGATGGCAATCACCACAAGCAGCTCAATTAATGTAAAGCCATTTCTCTTGACCACAATTATACTCCTTTCATCGATTCACCCAACCCGCCTCATCAGATAAAACGCTCAACAAACCAAGTACATTTGCCAATGTTGCCTAGTTTATCATAGAGACCTCCTCAGTTCAACCAAAAAACCAAGATTTCACCGGCCGTCTATGCTTCCTATTGCCCCTTTCCACACAACATACGCGCCTGAATCCTTAAGGCAATCGAAGAACAAACCTCTATAATCTATTAGGCGCCCCGGTCGATGCCCCAAGAAGAGCAAAAGGCCGGTCCTTTCAAGGCCGGCCTGATTTAGCTTCTCGCGTTCTCAGCTCGCAAGCAGCATAAGTATCACAGTTGGGCCAAAGTACTCGCAAGAGGGGTGTAGCCCAACGGCTGGCTCCAGCAGGCGATCTGAATCCACAATAGGTCAGGGTTCTCCGGCATGGTTAGTTGACTAGGGGACAAACCAAATATCGCATCTCCGAGTGAACAGAGCCACAAAGTCTTCGGGTTCGTCCACTTTTTGAACTCGCAGTGCCCGTCGGCAAACGACCAGTTTGTTCCCTTGCCGTGCCTGCACGGCACCGGGTCCCACCACCTTGCCTCATCCCATCTAATGGTGTAGCTGTCAACCGAAATTGTGCCTTCGTCCACAAAGACAGTCCGCATAGCAGGCTGGCGAATCTCGAGCGTGTTCATAATCGCCGGACCCAGCTCGCAGTTTCCATGCTGCTCGTGGCAATCCTGGTGCTCTTTCTTGGTAGACGCGCCGGCCATTGCATCGACAATCGAGTAGCTAATCAGCACGCCGGGCTCGCCGGTTGGACATCTGTACAGATGGAGGTCCTCGGCGTATCTATACAACTGGTTGGTGCCGCGAACGGGCTGGGCCTGGCCGGGGACGTCTGTATTGGTTCGCGGGCCCCTGAGCAGGGCCTCCTGCAACAGCTCGTCTTTGTCAACTACGGCGGCTTGCCACAGCTCAAACATCCTGCCGCACCACGGCGGCCAGGAGGCATCCGTCGGGCTGCCACCGGTATAGTATCCAGTCTTGGTGTCCTTGCCGAAACCCTGACTTGCGTTGACCAATAGACCGTCGCTATCGTCTGCATACATAACCCACGCCAACATCAACTGCTTGAGCGAATTGAGACACACGGCCCGTTTGCCCTGCTCGCGAGCCCTTGCCAGCGCAGGCATCAGTATGGCCATCAGAAGCGCGATGATGGCAATCACCACAAGCAGCTCAATTAATGTAAAGCCTTTTCTCTTGACCACAATTATACCCCTTTCATCAATTCACCAACATTACCTCATCAGATAAAACGCTCAACAAACCAAGTACACCTGCTAATCTTGCGTACTTTACCATACAGGACTCCTTAGTTCAAGCAAAAAACCCAAGATTCTATCGGCCGCTTTTACACCCTATTCTCCCTTTCGCCGCAGCATACGTGCCTGAATCCTTATCAATTCCTCGCTCGTTACCGTCTCGAGGCGATAGCCGCCAAAAATCACCTTGTAGCTGCCGTCCGGCAGCTTCCAGTGCATCAGCATCGCATCCCTGTCGTCCGTGTCAACCACGTCCCCATAGTAGGTCACGTCTTTGCCCTGACGAGCCAGATACTCGTAGAGCTTGCCCATGCTTGCCAGGACCTGTTCTTTGCCGGCATTTTCGGCAACGAGAGAGTATTTTAGCTCACTTACCAGCCCTTCGCTGGCGGGCTGGCGGCCACCTAAGAGCACGGCGAACAACAACATCACACCCAGAATAACGGCGGCGGCGGCGAGCCGGCTTATCCTCAAATCAATGATGATATTGATGGTGTCGAGGCCATGCCTGTGGGCGCCGAGGTGGTCGGGAATCCGGCTCTTGATGCTCTCGGCTAATTCGGCTCGGACGGGCTCGGCCGCGGCATCAGATAACTGTCTGAGTAAATTTTCAACGTTTCGCTCGCCCATTTTCCTCAACTAACCTTATGAACCAATCTCTTTTCTCAACATCTCCAAAGCCCTGTTCAGCCGGCTCTTCAGCGTCCCTTTTCCAACACCGGCCGCTTCTGCCGCTTCGCCTATGCTCAAACGCTGCATATAGTGCAAGACAACGGCCTGGCGAAGCTTAAACGGCAGATTGGCCACCGCTCGGTTCACTACCCCGAGCACTTCAAGCGTCGCAAGGCGTCCTGTGGGCTGCACCGCCGGATTGTCGCTGGTGCCGGCAGCGGTCAGTTCAAGCTGCTCCGCATCGACCGCTTTGGCGCCCTTGCGGCGGCGCCAGTACATCTTCGAGGCATTTGCCGCTATATGGTAGAGCCAGGTCGTTAATGCCTCAGCGTGCCTTAACTGGCCCAGATGCTGCCAGGCCTGCAGGAACGTCTCCTGCGTCAAATCCTCGCTTGTGGCCCTGCTGTGCCCAAGCCGCCTGAAAAACAGGTATATCGGCCTGTAGTATATGTCAACGAGCTGGGCAGCGGCCTGTCGGTCGCCGCGTCTGAGCTGTCCTGCAAGCAAATGCTGCTTCGGCTCCAAATCTCTGCTGCTCCTGTCAAATTCCGTCTGCCCTGTTAAAGGATGCAGAAAATGCCCAAGGTGTTCCGTAGATTCTGCTTTTTTTTCCATTTTTTTTGCTTTTCTTAACCGGTGGGCAAGTATATAGCAAAGGCCCGGCCGATGCAACCTCGTAAAAGTGCCAACACGGGCTGGAATACGCGATTTTTGTCCTTCCCTTGCGCACATTGTTTGTGTATACTCCCGCCGAATCGGTCATCCTGTTATCAAGGAGAACACAATGGGTGTCTTAGAAAAACTCTTCGCGCAGTCGCCGTTTGTCCAACTGCACGAACACTCCAAGAAAGTCCACGAGTGTGTCGAGCTGCTCAGGCCGCTTACCGATGCGCTGCTGAGTGAAAACTATGACAGAATCGAAGAGCTTCACAACGTTATGTCGAAGACCGAGCACGAAGCAGACATGATAAAGACGGATTTGCGCGACAAAATAAGCAAGATGTACTTTCTGTCGGTTGGACGCTCGGAGCTGAGCCGGTTTCTGGCCTACCAGGATGATGTTGCCGACACGGCGCAGGATTTTGCGGTTGTCCTGCTGCTGCGAAAGACCAGAATCCCGGAAGAGCTCAAGGCGGACTTTCGTACTTTTGTTGACCATGTCATCAGTGTAAGCGAGCACATGATGGCGCTGGCGGACAAGCTCGCCACACTCTCCGAGGCGGCGTTTACCGGCGAAGAGGCCAGGGAATTCCTCGAATCCATCGACAAAATCGGGGAAGAAGAGTGGCAGACCGACCGTCTCGAACGAAGGTTCGCCCGGAAATTCTACGCGATGGAAGATAAGCTCGACCCCATTACGATTATGTTCCTTGACAAGTACTGCAAGCGACTGAGCGACGTTTCCAACGCCGCCGAAAAGGCGTCGAAGTATCTTCGCCTCATAATTCGCCAACGATAACCTTCTTGTCCGCGGGGAGCACTGCACGGATGGAGATGCTGGTAGTAGCAGCGGTGGTAATAGCGGTCTATATGGCCTGGAACGTCGGCGCAAACGACGTGGCTAACTCTATGGCGGACGCCGTTGGCTCCGGGGCGGTCACTGTATTCTGGGCCGTCATTCTGGCCGGTATCTGCGAGTTTTGCGGCGCGGTCTTAGTCGGCTCTCACGTCACGGACACGGTTCGAAAGGGGATAATCGACTCAGAATTTTTTGTCAACGAGCCGGTTGTGCTGGCGCGCGGTATGGTATGCGCTATGTTGGCTGCGGCGCTGTGGCTGAATCTCGCCTCATTTTTCGGAATGCCCATATCGACTACGCACTCGATTGTGGGCGCCGTCGTGGGTTTTGGAATCCTCCAAGCGGGGCTTTTTCATATCCACTGGTCGAAGATGGGACAAATCGTCGCAAGCTGGTTTATCTCGCCTGTCGCAGGCGGAATCATCGCATACGTGATATTCAGAATTATATCGCGATACATACTATCGGTTGAGAATCCCGCGGGCGCTGCGCGCAGAGGCGTTCCGGTGTGTGTATTTTTCACCTTTGCCATCATAATCCTCGCCACCATATACAAAGGGCTGAGCAATCTGCATCTGGATTTGAGCGGCCCTGCTGCTGTGGCGCTGAGCGTGCTCGGCGGACTGATTGCAGCCGGCGTCTCAAAACTGCTCATTGCCACCTCAGGCAACTGCACCGACAGACTGCCTCTGGACAAGCAGCTCGTGCAAGTAGAGAAGGTATTTGCCGTGCTGGTGATAATAACCTCGTGCACGGTCGCGTTCGCGCACGGGGCGAATGACGTGGCCAACGCCATCGGCCCGCTTGCTGCGGTCGTCGAAATCGCAAAGAACAACACCGTCCCCCGGCAGGTGTCGGTCCAGCTCTGGGTTCTACTTCTTGGCGGCGGCGGGATTGTAGCGGGGCTGGCGATGTTCGGCTACCGCGTGATGCGGTTAGTCGGAACGAAAGTGACGGAAATAACCCCATCTCGCGGCGTAGCTGCGGACTTAGCGGCAATGGCCACGGTACTAACCTGCTCAAAGCTCGGCTTGCCCGTCTCCACCACTCACACACTCGTCGGAGCGATACTCGGCGTAGGTCTGGCGCGCGGAATAACAGCCATCAACAAGAAAGTGGTGGGGGCCATCTTCACCTCCTGGTTTGCCACGATACCGATTGCGGCGGGACTTACAATTGTCCTCTACCTGCTCGGCGAGTGGTGGTTCTGGTAGCCGTCAAAGCCGCGCGGACAGGCGGTATTACCGAGCCTCGGCCGGCAAGGCCCTGGCAGTCAAGACCTCCACAACCTTGCGGATATCCTCAGCCACAGAGATGGCGAAAATCTCATCACCTTCGTTTATCACCTGCTCGCCTCGTGGAATCGAAAACTCTTGGGTGTCAACGTTGTAGACCGCTATGAAAATACACTGAGAGGGAAAATCGTGGCTCTTGGCTATGTCTTTAGTCTTCTTTCCCGCTACCTTTGCATCCTTCGGAACGACGACCATGAATATGTTCGCCCTGCCTCCGCCTATGCTGTGTATCCTGCGAACCTCGGGATTTTCTATCTCTATCAGCATCTGATTGACTAACATATCCGTCATACGCACTATCGTGTTCACCCCGGCGACTTTGTAGGCGTTTTCGTAATCCGGGTCGCGCATTCTCACTATCAACTGCGGGACGCCCATGCTCTTTGCAAGTATCGCACAGGCGAGATTGTCGGCGTCGTCGGGGGTGGCGGCCACAAGGACATCGGCCTTGTCCGTCCGTGCCTCCTTCAGGACATCTATTCGTTTTGCGCTGCCGTGAACGGCAACAACACCGGTCTCGGCGTAGAGCTTGTTACAGACCTCCTCGTTAACGTCGATGAGCACCACGTCGTGCTTGTTCTCAAGCAATCTGCGAGCAAGGTCACCGCCGACCATTCCGCCACCTGCGACTACGATATACATTTTAGGTCTCCCTGCAGCTTTTTATATCAGCTTGTTTATCTCCAGGCCTTGGGGTTGAACATCAGAAGGACGGGCAGTATTTCCAGCCGGCCTGCGAGCATCCCGATAATGTAAGTCACCTTCACAACCGGATGTATATCAATCATATCCGGCACGGAGATGTAGCACGGGCCGATGTTGCCCAGTGCGCTAAACATTCCCGAAGCCGACGCGAGCGCTCCCTGCTGCGAAAACAGCGCGGTCACCAAACCGCCTATCACAATAAGGCCAACCCAGGTAAAGAACAGGGCCGCTACACGGTCAACCTCCCCTTCCGGGACAATTTTGCCGTCGATGACCAGGGCCGTCGAGGCCCTGGGCGAGACCCTGAATTTGAGAAGCTCTCGCAGCATCAAACGGTTGAGTATCGCAATGCGCAGCACCTTAAACCCGCCGCCGGTCGAGCCGACACAGCCGCCAATCAGCATCATCACCAGGAAAAGCTGCCTCGAGGCCGCCCCGAAAAACGGCGAACCGATATCCTGTGTGCCAAAGCCGGTTGTGGTAAGCAGCGCTATAATCTGAAATATGCCGTACCGGAAGGTACGCTCGAGCTCGGCCGGGGCAACACCGCCGGTGAGCAGGGCCCCAAGCAAACCGCTCGCACGCAAATGGTCGAGCATGACAAGCAAGAGGAAGCCGACTATCAGGGCCCACCAGTATCGAATCTCCACGTTGTCCCAGAGGGCTTTGAAGTCACCGGTGAGGACGCGGTAATGGATGAGGAAATTTATCCCGCCCAACATCATAAAGAACGTCACCGTATATTCTATGAGCCGGTAATTCGGATGGCCCGCCAATCGGTAAAAATCTATGCTGCTGTCGTGCGGCGAAAAACCGCCCGTCGACAAGGTGGCCAATGCGTGACAGACAGCATCAAAAATCGGCATCTTCTCAACGGCATAGGCACCGGCTGCAAGCAGCGTAAAGCCCGCGTATATCGCCCAGAGTATCTTGAGTGTATTGAAAAGGCCGGGTGCGGGCCTTCCCGACGATATTTTGTGGCTTTCTGCGCCGAAGATATGATGAGCGCCGCTGCCTCGGAAAACCACTATCAGAAAGAAAGACAGGATTCCCAGGCCGCCGAGCCACTGAGTCAGCGACCGCCAGAACAGGATGCTTCGCGGCATCTCATCCAGCCCGCTATAGACGGTTATGCCGGTTGTTGTAAAACCGCTCATCGCCTCGAAGTAGGCGTCAAGATAGCCGGATTTGATTCCAATCACAAAGGGTACAGCCCCCAGCGCAGAAGCGACGAGCCAGCCCAGAGCACACATCAACATCGAGCCAGCCGTTCCGAACGTAGTGGGTTTGAAGACGGTGCGCAGCAGCAGGCCGAGGACAAATGCAAGAAGCGCCGGGGCGATAAAGGCGATAACCGTCGTCCAGCCGTCTCCTTTCTGTCCCCAGTAAGCTATCGCCACTATCACCGGGAACATAAGAACGAAACCGAATATCAGGAGAAGCTCACCAACAAAGTGAAGTATTGAGTTGAGACGCTGAAATCTGTTTCTCATCCTTGATTCCGATACTCAGTGCCCGACCCTCGCACACATATAGTATCGGACGGGCCCCGCCGTCTGAGCCACTTTTTCTATTGGGCCGGCTTGCGGTTGTCCCGGCAGAACTTGCCCATCAGTGCCACAGCCCTGTTCATCACCTCAGCCGAGCCGTCCATCTTTGCATAAGCATCGACCAGCTCAAGCAGCTCCGGCGCCGGCTCTGTGGTGCCGTACTGATGTGCGACATTGACTATTCCCGCGTCGAGGCCGTACTCGACGGCCTTGGCGACATACGCCCTGCAGACGCCTATCCTGCGGCCCGGCAAGTCCCTGACCGAGTTACTAACCCCCAAAGAGCAGTGCACCCCCTTCATTTGCGGGTCACTTTTTATCTTCCTTATGGTCTCGAACGCCCGGTATGTATATCCGGGGACATTCGGCTCCATCGGCATATCAATCGCCAGTGGGAAAACCGTCGAATCGAAGAATATCTCTTCGGGCTTGAAGGCGTACCGGCCGAGCGCCTCGGCATAAATCCGCTTCGCAAGCGAATACAGCTCATCCACCGAGTGCGTGCCGCCGGGCCCGGTGGGCTTATCCTCACTTACCAGAAGGCCTATGAACGCATAGTTGTATTCCTTTTTCAAAGGCAGCATCTTGTCCATCGTATAGACCTTGACCGAGTTAATCAGGGGCCGTCGCACCTTCTTATCCGTGTTGTACCATTCCTGCAGCCCTGCTATGAGGACGTCGTCGTTGCTGCTATCCATACAGACAGGGACGCCGCCGCCCCAGTTGCGAACGAGCTTGACGTATTCGCGCATCATATCGACGGCAATCTGCGGGTCGTCCTCGCCGAACGCATCGACGTTAATCGCTATGTAATCCGCCCCCGCCGCCGCCTGCGATTCGACCAGCGCCCTGATGTAATTAAGCCGGCCGCTCTGTTTGCTGTAGGCCTGCGGGCCAAGGGCTGCCAAATCCTTCATTATTCTGCCGGTCTTTGGAATCGAGGCGTGTATGGATTCGCCGATTGAGATAAGCAGATTCTTTCTCGTATGGTCTTTGGCAAAAAGATAATTCAGAATCGATGCGCTGTGCTCTAAGCTATGGTCCCTGGGTTTGTTAATCGTCCGGCTGAGCTGCTGGAGGCCGTCTTTTTCGGCGGCAGCGGCCTGGTAAATCAGCTCGCCGATACAGACGCGCTCGAGATTATTGCCGCATTTGCCGTCGGCGGTCGAGTCGCCGCACGGCGCATTATCCATCCCCTTTTCACAGCCGCCGATTGTGCACAGGGCGAAGTTCTCCGGCAGGTAGCAGTCGCCGCACTCCTCGCAATCAAACACGAGATACTTGAACCACTTCTCCGAGGCATTGAACAGCTTATAGACGCCGCCGCTGCCCTTTTCGGTTCCGAGGGCGGCCATCACCCGGCGAAATGCGCGAAAGCCCCTATAGTCGGGGTCGAGAACCGCTCTGTGGAAAAAGTTGAAGAATCTCTGTTTGAATTTCTTTCTCGGCCTTGAAAGCGAAACCCGCCTGCCCTGCTCGTTATAGAGGTAGAAGGGATTTTCAGCGGGCCAGCAGAGGTTATCTTTGAACCGCTCCCAGGTGTCGCCTATCTCGGCAGCCCTGTTTATTATTCTTGTGAACATATCAAAATCGTGGACGCCTCCGATATCGACGCCGGCTGCACCAATGGCCTTGTACATTGCGACCTGCTGAGCGGCGCGTTCGATATGGTCGTCAACGGTCTCGGCGCAGACCTTGGCGAAAAGCTCGTCGCTGACGAAGCAGCCGGGCAGCTTGACATCGTGCATCAGGCGAGGGGCGGGCGTTAGTGTGCTGAGCAGATAGACATTGCCTATGACGGGGACATCGAGGTTCTGGTCTTTGAGCCAGGTAATAAGCTCGAGGGATTTTCGCCAGTCCCAGCCGACCTGGGTGATAAAGAACTTTGCGCCGGCGGTGACCTTCTTGGCCATCTTGTAATACTGCTGCATCTGGGAGGCCTCGGTGTATTTGAAGGGCGAGACGGCAGCGCCGCAGTAAAACTGGTGAACATTATCCAGCCCTTCAGGTCTGGCCTTGATGTAGGCCTCGTGATTCATATCCCTTATCAGGGCCAGCAGTCCTATCGAATCCAGCTCGAAGACACCCTTGGCCTTTATGGGCTTATCTCCGGTCAGGGCCAGTATGTCCTCGACTCCTGCATCCCTGTAGCCGGCCAGTGAGCTTACTATCGCATCGACGTTCTGGTCCTTGCAGCTTACATGTGGAATGACGTCGAGGGGGCCGAGGAGGTCTTTGGCCCTCAGGCGGCTAAGCACATCAGCCGGCTCGATGTTTGCTGTCCCGCCGGGATTCTGGGGAAGTGTAATGCCTGCAAAATCAAACCCGTCGGCAATTGCAGAATCGCCCGCGCTGCGGTACGCATCGAGAAATTTTTCGACGGGCGCGAAATTAAAGTTAGGGCCACCCACCAGCTCGGCCACCACTACAAAACCGGATTTGTCCGCGAGTTTATCCCTGAGCTTCTTTTGCTCCATAGCCAGTTTATCTCCGTGGCAAAGCGAATAAAAAGTGCCTATAGCGTATAACCGAAAAGAAACAAAACTCAAAGGCAAAAATCACAAACCCCTCGCCTCCGCTGCAAATCCTGTTGCAGACCGCTCTCGATGATGGAAAGCGTTTGACAGATGACCTGCAAAGTAGTTATAGTCACAGCAGTTACATAGTTTCGCGCTCGTAGCTCAGTAGGACAGAGCATCGGTTTCCTAAACCGGAGGTCGCAGGTTCGAATCCTGCCGGGCGTATTTGTCTTCCGGCGGTATTGGGGGGAGAGGGCAATCAGCAACCCGAGGCCTTGACAGAGGGAGATTATTGGCGTATAGTGTTATGTGAGTCAAACAGGCGGACTGCCTTTGGGGGGAAGAGGTCAAGAGGTGCTTGTTTGCGGCGATGTTTCTGCTGCATCGTCGGCTGGTATTCAGGAAGAGGCGGCTGAAGCAGACAGCCGAACTGTATGGAGGAGTTGGAATGCAATCGCCAAAAAACGACCACGCTCATAACGTCTCTCCAAAAACCGGAAGGCCTAATCGTGCGAAATTCAAGTATGGGTGGCTGAGGTACATGTTTGCCCTGACGGGCCTTGGGGCTTTGCTGTGGTTTCTGGTTCGGGTGATTCCGAAGCCGTCACGGGCGACGTATCCCTGTCAGCGAGTGGCGTTTCCATTGGCATCGAGCTTTGTGGTATGGCTCTTCGGCCTGGCCGGCTCTGCCGCTGCCTATCACAGGGCAAGACGGCACTTAGCGCGGGCGCGCTACGCTCTGGCGATGCTTTGCATCTTTGTCAGTGTCGCTTTTATCTATATTTCGATAACGGCTTCAAGTCAGAGGGCATCGCTTGCCGAAGAGCCGCGCCAGCCACAGCCAGCACTGGAGCCGACGGGTACAGCGCAAGGGATTCATCCGGGCAGAGTTGTCTGGGTGCACGACCCCAATGCAACAGACTGGGAATATGTGAGCCAGAGCCAGAGTGAGCACTGGTTCGAGCAGGACCACACGGACCAGCAAGTGGTAAATGAAATGGTCTCCCGGGCCATTCGGGGACTTGCCGACGAGACAATCGATGCAAACGCCTGGGACGCAATCTTTCGATACTTCAACCAACAGCGGGGAAAAGGCGACGTCGGCTACACGGCCGGTGAGAAGGTAGCAATCAAAATCAACTTTACACTTACGCACGGCTCGGATGCGGTGACTATGGACAAGAATCCGCCCTGGGATGATTATATGAACTACATAGACAACTCGCCGCAGCTTAGCATCGCACTTCTCAAGCAGTTGACGGACGTGGTGGGGATTGATGCGTGTGATATCACAATCGGCGACCCGGGGCGAATTATGCCCAACTACTGGTATGATATGGTGGAGCCGAACTGTCCGAACGTGGTGTATCTGGCGCGGGCCGGGGGAAAGGGAAGGACCGAGGCACAATGGTCAGGCAGGGCATTTAACTGGTCGGACCCATGCTCGGCGCACTTCGCCGGTGTAACGGAAACAGACCACATCCCCGTTTCCTTCTTCGAAGCGGATTATATTATCAACTTTCCAGTGCTCAAGACGCACAGCCAGTCGGGCATTACGCTATGTGGGAAGAACCATTACGGCTCGCTGATTCGCAATCCAAGCGCGTGGGAGATGCCGAACCCGAGCGAGTGGTATGATATGCACCACTCGCGAATCCTTGCGGAAGAGTCACCGGGTATGGGGAAATACCGTGCGATCGTGGATTTGATGGGGCATCCCGAATTAGGCGGAAAGACACTGCTGTACATGATTGACGGGCTGTTCGCGGGGGAATGGTGGAACGCGGTGCCGGTGAAATGGCAGACGGAACCATTCAATAACGATTGGCCTTCGAGCATTTTTGTCTCGCAGGACGGGGTAGCGGTTGATTCGGTGGGCTTCGATTTTCTTCTTGCAGAATGGCCGAAGAACGGCGACGGCACGGTCGATAATCCGGTCGGCGCCAATTCCGACGGCGCAGACGACTATCTGCACGAGGCGGCGCTGGCTCAAGCGCCGCCTTCGGGGACATTCTACGACCCGAACGACGACGGCGCGGGCCTTTCCAGTCTGGGTGTGCACGAGCACTGGAACGACCCGAATCTAAAGCAGTATTCTCGCAACTTAGACCCGCTGAACGGGACGGGTATCGAGCTGGTTACTGTCTCGGAGCAGCTTGTTGAGCCGGGGGCTTCATTGGTGGAGGTCTATTCGGACAGCGTTTTCTTCGAAGGGCCGAGCTGGGACAGGGGGACGGGCAAGCTGTACTTTTCGGCCCGCGGGACACCGATGCAGATACTGCGGCTGGATTCTCCAGGCAGTGCAACGGTCTGGTATAACGATACCAACAATGTAAACGGGACGTTCATAGGACTGGACGGGCGGCTGCTGACGGCAGAAGAAGACCCAAAGGGCATCGGCAGCTACAAGATTGGTGCGGCGGGCCCGGAAGATGCGCGGACGCTTGCGGACGCGAGCGATGGAATAAACAAACAGCCGAACGACATTTGCCAGACGAGGCGCGGGGACATTTATTTTACGGGCCCATCGTGGCCGGCCGCCGACTGTGTGGTATATCGACTTGCCACGAACGGAAGCGTCAGCGAGGTGATTACGGATATGACACAGCCGAACGGCATCATCGCCTCGGACGACGGGACGAAACTCTATGTCTCCGACAGCACAGACAAGCTCTGGAAGGTCTATCCTATCAATCCGGACGGCACGGTTGGTGCGGGCGAAGTATTTTTCAATCCGAGCACGTCAAATACGAACGACCCGGATGGTATGACGATAGACGAGAGAGGAAACGTCTATCTGATGGGGCGGGGAGGACTCTGGATTGTATCACCGCAGGGTGAGCTTCTAAAAATGATTTCCATCTCCGAGTTTTGCTCGAATGTCACCTTCGGCGGGCCCGAAGGAAAAACGCTGTACATCACCTGCCAGGACAAAGTCTATTCGCTGGCGATGCAGGTCCGCGGGGGCGGTTACCAGTGGAACTTTATGCCACCGAGCGAGACTGCAAGAAATCCATTCCCTCGCGACAAAACACGCGGCGTCAATCCAAATATTACACTAAGCTGGACGCCCGGCGATTTGATTGGTGATGTCAACGGGCATGACGTTTATCTGCACACCAAAGAATCATACGTTATCTCGGCAACACACACATGGCCTCTGCATTCGAAGCAGAAGGCCAGCCCATACTACGGCAGGCAGGACGCCAATTCATTCGTACCGTTCGACGGTCTGGAAATGGCCATGACGTACTACTGGCGTATCGACGAAGTAAACGAGAGCGATCCATGTATATGGCGTGGCGAAATCTGGAGCTTTACGACGGCAAGTCCGGAGGCGGCGAATCCGAGTCCGGAGTCGGGGGAGACGGTCGCGTTCGACGTCGGCGAGGCAGCGAATCTGACGTTGACGTGGGAAGGTGGGCTGCGCGTTGGCGATGCGAACGGGCATGAGGTTTACTTCGGGACAAGCCAGAGCGCTGTGGAAAGTGCCTCGCCGGGCAATCCGCTGGGCGTTTACAAGGGCTCTGTGAGCGAGCCGTGTTATACGGCGACGGATTTGCTGCTGGATACGACTTACTACTGGCGTATAGACGAGGTAAACGACCCGTGCACGTGGGAAGGTCCGGTCTGGAACTTTGCCATTGCCAACTACAGGATTGCCGATGATTTTGAAGAGGACTCATCCAACAGCAACCTGTGGGCGAGATGGACAGACGGCGTATATAACGGGACGGGTTCAAGGATTTTCCACGCCAGCGGCTCATCGCTGATGGAGTTTACATACGACAACAACGGGACGGGTTCGGGCGACGATTACTACTCTGAGAGCTGCCGTGAGTGGTCCGGCGCAGGTGTTGACCTTACGCTTGGCGACTCGCTGCTGGATGCAGCAGCACTGGCGATTTCGTTCAAAGGCAACAGTGAAAACGCGGCTGACCCTGTCTATGACCGAATGTACGTTGCGGTCGAGGACACCGCAGGCAATATCGCGGTTGTGCTCAATCACGACCCGAATGCACAGATAATCAAAAACTGGACACAGTGGAACATTGACCTGCGGGACTTCAACGACCCGTGCGAGGCGGACCTCGAGCATGCAAGACGGCTCTATCTTGGTTTTGGTGTGCGCGGAAACCCACAGGGCGGCACGGCGGGTGGTGAAGGCAGCGTCTATTTCGATGACTTGCGCGTGTATATCCCAAGATGCGTAGGTCTGGCCCCATACAGACAAGCCGGTGACATAGCAGGTGGAGGCGATGACAACGTCGGAGACTGCGTCGTCGATGAGCTCGACCTGGAGGTTATGGCCGAGGACTGGCTCTATGTCGATTACGTCCAGCTGCTCTTTGACCCGGGCACCGGCGGGCTCGTCGCAAAATGGGACTTCGACGACCAGACTTATGACAACAACGACAACACAATAGCGGGTGGCCTAGCCGACGGGACAGCCCACGGAAATGCGAGCATCGTCTATGACGGCCAGCGCGGAAGTTACGTGCTGAGCTTGCCGCAGAACGACTCCAATGACTATGTCGATTGTGGGGGCGGCGGCTCGGCGACGTGGGGACATCTGCCGAATTCGTTTACGCTGTGCGCGTGGGTCAAGCAGACGGAATTCCAGCCGTGGGGCTGTTTCGTAACCAAAGGTGAATTCGCCTGGAAGCTGCAAATGCTTCACGTCTCACCGGTTGTGCACTTTGCCACACACGAATACGGGACCACCTCTGCCACCAGCTTAAACAGCGGACAATGGTATCACGTGGCCGCATACTATGACGACGACGCGAACTGTGTGGCGATATACGTAAACGGCGAAATGGAAAGATATATGTGCTACTGGCCACCCTATTATTCCGAGTGGGACGAAGCAAACGTCTTTCTCGGGGCCAGACACACGCCGTACTATTCTCCCGAGATTGACCAGTACTTTAATGGCTATCTCGACGACGTGCGGATCTACAACAGAGCCCTCTGGGATTCCGAGATTAAATATCTTGCAACAAACGGGGCGGCAAACTGGTATTATCCGCTTGAGTCGGAGGCGAATATATACGACGCTGAATCGCGAGGCGATAAGATAATCAACTTCAAAGACTTTGCGGTCCTTGGCGAAGACTGGCTCAAGGCAAAGTTCTGGCCGTCGGCGGTACCGTGACGATTTAGCAAAGGCAGGTAAGCAGCGACTCTGAGGAATGATGCGGCATAGCAGCCGCCATACAAGCTCGGCAATCCGCGGCCGCAACTCTGTGGGGCAGCAGAAACGTGAGGATTGTCTCTGTCAGCGACCTGCCGGCTGCGTCATTTTTCGAACAAGCACGTTGTTCCACTCCCAGTACTCGACAACCGTATTCATCGATGCGAGGAACTCTTCGTAATCAACCGGCTTTATTATGTAGCCCGCAACCGCCAGGTTGAATGTTTCAACCTTGTCCTGCTCGTAGCGAGAGACAGTCAGAACAACGACCGGAATCTTTCTCAACCGTTCGTCGACCTTGATAATCTGAAGAAGCTCGATGCCGTCTATTTTGGGCATATTGAGGTCGAGGAAGATTATACCGGGCCTGGGATTGGCGGTGCTGTTGAGATATTCGAGCGCCTCTTCACCGTCAGTCTTGCGTATCAAAGGATTCGCGACTCTCAACTCGGCAAGCGTCTGCTCGATTGTTGCCGCATCCACATCATCGTCTTCAACCAACAGTATCGGTTTAGGCCTGTTCATATTTGTTCCCCATTTTGATTCTTGAGAAGTGTAAAGAAAAAGCTGCTTCCTTTTCCAAGCTCGGATTCCACCCAAATCCGGCCGCCATACATCTCCACGATTTTTCTGACTACTGTCAGGCCGACACCGGTGCTTTCGACCCTGTCACGCGGTGCCAGCGTCTGAAATATCCTGAAAATCTTCTCAAAGTACTCCTGCTTTATGCCAGGTCCGTTGTCTGCAACTTCGACTTTCCAAAAACGCCCTTCATCGCTGCAGCGCACCGTAATCAGAACCTTCGGCTTATCAGCATATTTGACCGCATTACCGAGAAGGTTTTGAAATACCTGCGCCATACGCACCCTCTCACACACCAGACTGGGCAGCGGGCCTTCCACGGTTATCCTGACGTGCTTAGGCGGGGCTATTGCCGCAATTGCATCGGTCAAGGCCTCGTTCAGATCCACCGTGTTCCTGGCCGTCGTCACATGGCCTATCTCAGAGTACTGCAGAATGCCGTCAACAAGCCTGCTCATCCGCTTGACTCTGCCCACAAGAACGTTCAGTCGTTCTCTGCCCTGCTCGTCGAGCTTATCGGCGTCCTTTTTTAGAGTCAGCCCCGCCAATGACCCGACTGCACGAAGCGGAGATTTCAAATCATGGGCCGTGATATGCGCAAAATCCTGCAGTTCCGTGTTCGAGCGGCTAAGCTCATGCACTGCGTCCTGAAGCTGGGTGTTCAGCTCCTCCAGCTCCCTCCGGCTCTTCTTACCGTCGGTGATGTCGCGAAGTACAAAAACGAACCGCCTGATATCACCCCTGTCCTCCAGGACCGGATCTGCCGAAACCATAACCCACCGTCCCGTCTGCTCTAAGTAAAGCTCGCTCTCTTCCCGTTTTTTACTACTGGCCGCCCGCGTAAGTGGACACTGCTCGTCGAGCGTTTCTTTCTCGCAAATCAATTCGCTGCATTTCTTGCCTAATATCTCCCCGATAGACCTGTCCAAAAAACACGACGCCGCCCCGTTTGCCTGCACAATCCGAAATTCATTATCGACGAGCATAATCGCGTCTCTTGTTGCATTGAACGTCGTCTCCCACTCATCAAGCGCCTTAATAAGGGCTCTTTCAACCTGTGCGCGTTCGGCGTCTCTGCTCTCGAGCTTGGCAACCCTGTCCTTGAGAAAGCGTATCCGCTGCTCATACCGCCTCTCACGGATGGATTGGGCATCGGACAAAGTTTTCTCAACCATACTTGTCGGCGCTTCGCTCATTTGCTCTGCTTATTTTCACGACCGAATATACAGTTTTGTCAAGCCCGCCGGACAAGCCGCCGCCGCCTCGTTATCAAGGCGACTGCTTGACACAATTTCCCGGCCTGGATGCCGGCCCCATTCACCTTCGCACGGACTCAACTGCGACAAAAACAGTTTTTGGGACTATCGGCATACTGAATACGGGCTTTCACAAAAAAAAATTCTCATTGCGGCTTTATCGGCCCATCCTGCCTAAATCCGCCGCCGCCGCCGCACTGGCGTTCTTAACACCAGCATAAAGTTGCAAATACAGGACCAACAAACTTCTCATCAAGTTCTCTGTTCCTTCCTGGCCGTTACATATCGGACCTACCTGTTGCGCGCCAGCGCCATCCGGCCTGAAGAGCAGTATCATGGAATCTATTTACACAGGTTCACACATTCGGCAGACAGCTTCCTGTCTGTCCGTTTCGGGCAGCTCACTCAACGTCCAGTAAAGCTCAATTATCCGCATTGCCTCTACGAACTTCTCGTAGTCTACCGGTTTGACAATATAGCCGGCCACACAGAGGTTGAAGCTCTCAACTTTATCCTTGTCGTCTCTGGACGTGGTCAACACAACTACCGGTATGCACTTGAGCTGCGGGTCAGCCTTAGCCACCTTGAGAAACTCGATGCCGTTCATCCTGGGCATATTCAAATCCAGCAGAATGACACAGGGCTTCGGATTCTTCTCATCCTGCAAGTATGCAAGCGCCTCCTCTCCGTCGGCAGCGCGGGTAAGTTCATTGGCCATCTTCAGCTCTTTGAGCGCACGCTTGACCGTCATCACGTCGACACTGTCATCCTCGACAAGCAACACCGGTTTCAAGTTCCGCATCTTTAACCCCCACTTTTAGTCTGCATTTCGCGGCCTTGCTTTTCCACCGCCGGCCTAAAACTCACCCGTCAACGCTCAGAGAAGCCCGGCTAAGCATCCGGCAATGAAAACATCAGGATGCGCAAAGCAGTATAGCGTTCAGCCCCCATTGGCCCCGGAGCAACAGACGTTCACACCATCACAAGTCGCAAATCATATCGACACAGACCCATCCGTCTTTCATAGGAAAATCCTCGCATCGGCTAAGGATATGGATATTGTCCGGCGGAATGTATAACAAGACTGTGTCTATGGGTCGAAAATAGGCGATTCACCGGTTGCTTGGCACGGCATCGGTTTGCGGATATTGCGGTGGGCCGTGGCTGTCCACAGATTATCGGGCCATCCTTAACGCGGCGGCGTCAATACACGCAGACACGCTGCCCGCCGCGAAACGGAAATACCGCTGCCGATGTAACTCACGCCCCCCTGACGCGTTGGTTGCGCTCAGTGCTCGCCGTGCGTGTTTGCGCCGCTTTTGCGTTTGGCGATGATGCCGAGGCCAAGAACGGTCAAGAGCACCGCAGCCGAGACGTATTTGACAATGTCGGGCAGCATCCACCCGGGCCGGGCCACCATCTCGAATTCAACTCCTCCGGCCGCATAATCCAGAACCAGACCAAAGACTATCGCCGATACCCCTACTGTCACCAGATACGTCAGGGCAGGGACTCTGCCCAATTGCCTCCAGATTGTCACAAGCGAAGCAGCGTTGGTTGCAGGGCCCGTCATCAAAAATACCAGAGCCGCCCCGGGCGTTACTCCTTTTGCTATCAGCGCTGCGGCTATCGGCACCGACGCCGTCGCACATACATACACGGGTACACCAAGAAGCATCATCACTAACATTGCACCTATGCCTGTACCCAGCGTCTCGGCAAAGAAATCATCGGGCACCATTGCTGATATCCCGGCCGCTACTATTAACCCCACCAGCATCGGCCCGCCTATATCTCGCGGCAAGGTGACAAACCCATATCGAAAAACCCGTGCAAGTCTGCCCTTGTTATGTTGCTCTGCGCAGCACTCGTCCTTGCATACTTTGCCGGTAGCGCTGCTGCCGACTTTGGGCTCTCCTTCAAAGACATCCACAAGCGAGCCGCCCACAACGCCTGTAATCAGGGCAGCAACGGGCCGCAGAACCGCGAATACGGGTCCCAGCAGACTATACGTGACAAATATGCTATCAACGCCCGTCTGCGGCGTTGAAAGCAAAAACGATATGGCCGCCCCCTTGCTCGCCCCGTGTTTCTCCAGCGACATCGTCACGGGTATGACACTGCACGAGCACAACGGAAGGGGCACGCCGAAGGCCGACGCCTTCACCACCGGCCAGACCCCCCTGCCGCCCAGATGCCGCTCTACCGCTTGGGGCGAAATAAGCACCGACAGCACGCCAGCCATAAAGAAGCCGAACAGCAGATACGGCGACATCTCCGCTGCTGTGCCCCAAAAATCCACAACTATGCTTTTTAGAATTTCAGACATTTCAACGAGACCCGTTGCTCAAAGATACCAACCGCACTATTTCAACATCCCTGCCATATCCTCATCCACATTGCCTATCGGTGAAATGTTGAACTTTTCGACAAGCACATTCAGCACAGCCGGGCTCACAAATGCAGGTAAGGTCGGCCCGAGCTTTATGTCCCTTATGCCGAGATGCAGAAGCGTCAGCAGAATCGCAACGGCCTTCTGCTCGTACCACGACAGGACAAGCGACAACGGCAGCTCGTTCACATCGCAGTCAAACGCCTCGGCAAGTGCAACGGCAATCTGTATCGCCGAGTACGCGTCGTTGCACTGCCCGCAGTCCAGCAGCCGCGGTATCCCATCGATGTGGCCGAACTGCAGCTTGTTGAACCGGTACTTGCCGCACGCCAAGGTCAGTATCACGCAATCGTCCGGCACCTTCCGGGCAAACTCGGTATAGTAGTTCCTGCCCGGCTTTGCACCATCACAGCCGCCAATCAAAAAGAAGTGTCGAATCTTGCCTGCCTTGACCGCTTCAACGACTTTGTCGGCCACACCCATAACCGCATTATGGGCAAAGCCAATGGTTATCGATTTCTCCTCCGCGTCGGCGTCAAAGCCCGGCGCCGCAAGGGCCGCCTCTATCACGGGCGTAAAGTCCCCGTTCGAGATATGCGTTACGCCGGGCCAGCCCACAAGCCCCGATGCAAATATCCTGTCCCTGTAGTTGTCTTTGGGTTTTTTCAGACAGTTGGTCGTCATAAGTATCGCGCCGGGGAACTCGTCAAACTCCTTTCTCTGCTCCTGCCATGCCCCGCCGTAATTACCCACGAGATGGTTGTACTTCTTCAGCACCGGGTATGCGTTGCAGGGCAGCATCTCACCGTGCGTACAAACGTTAATCCCCTTGCCCTCGGTCTGCTTAAGCAGCTCGGCCAAATCCTTCAAATCGTGACCCGATACAACAATGCACTTACCCTTCACCGGCGTGATTCTTACCTGTGTCGGCTCGGGATGACCGTAGGCGGCCGTATTGGCGGCATCGAGCAGCTCCATCGCTTTGAGGTTCATCCGGCCGCTCGCCAGGACCGCAGCAAGCAGCTCATCTACGTTGGTGGGCGCCTCTGTCAGCCATGACAGCGTCTTGTGGATGAATCCGTAAACCGCATCGTCCTGCTTACCGAGTATCTGCGCGTGGTCTGCATAAGCCGCGAGCCCTTTGATGCCGTAAACAATAAGCTCCTGCAGACCGGCGACCGTCTCGCCGAGCTTGTCGATACGCTTCTGAATCGACACCGCTTCGCCCTTGCGCACCAGCTCGTTCAAATCATCCAGCCCCTCCCACCACCTTACCGGACGATCAAAGTCCTTTGGCTCGGCGCCTGCATCTTTGCACTTTCGGTGGCAGAGCTTTTTCGCCTTATCTTTTATCTCGACGGCGCGACCAATTAACCGCCGGAACCGCTGCGGGTCAAAATCCACGTTTGTCAGCGTGCTGAACAGCGCCTTTGCCGTAAAGACGTTGACCTCATCATCGATAGCCCCCATTTGCCGGGCGCAGTGGGCGTAACGCGAAATATCCTTCACGGCATAGATAAGCAAATCCTGCAGTGCCGCGGTTTCCGGGTCTTTTCCACAGGCGCCGAAGGCGGTGCAGCCGGTGCCCTTCGCCGTCTGTTCACACTGATAGCAGAACATATTCATTGCCTTTACCTCCATTCGTCTGATCGCATAATTGCCATTTCTTCTCTTACATCCTGTCCCGGACACACCACAGTAACGACTACCCACGAATCATCGTCAGCAGCATCTTGAATTTCTCATCAGCTTCGACAGCGTGGGGTACATTCGCAGGCATAATGACAATCTGGCCTGCCGGCACTTCCACCACCTCCCCGCCGATAGTCAACCCCGCCCTCCCGTCAACCACCTGGACCAAAGCGTCATAGGGCGTCGTATGCTCGCTCAGCTTCTGGCCTGCATCAAATGCAAAGAGCGTAACTGTTCCGGCGGGCTTATCTATAATGGTTTTGCTGACAATTGAATCGGCCGCATATTCAACAAGCCCGCTCAACTCACAACTTTTGCCTAAGCATTGCTGCAAAACGGACGAGGTGTTATTTTCTTCGCTCATTTGTCCTCCTGCTTCGTTTGGGTTTCCGCTTCGGTGCTGTCGGGCTTCTGCCGACTGCCAGGTCTTCCAGTTTAATACCGCCAAGATACTTATCAATCTCTTGCTGGAGGTCGGCGAGCTTTGAGCTTATCCGACAGTCTCTTTGCCTCGGGCATCTGTCAACACCCAGCAGGCAGCGATTTAGCTTAAGCGGCCCCTGAATGCACTCAATAACCTCCAGCAGATTTATCCGCCGCGGCTCTTTCATCAGTGCAAAGCCGCCCTTAGGCCCCATGCTGCTGGCGACGAATCCGCCCTTTTGCAGGCGTTGGAGCAGTTTGCAGGCAAGCTGATAGGGTATATCCTCGGTTTCGGCAAGGGCTCTTGCAGATACCGGCTCGTTGCCGTAGCTGGCCGCCAGATTCACCATCGCCCGCAGGGCGTAATCCGTATTTCGTCTCAAAATGTCCATCGGCCCGCCTTATCCTGAAACTTCGTTGCCATATGAGACTAATATAGTCCTACTCTACACTACGTCAACCCGGAAAACATGTTTTCCGAAAAATTTTCCCGCCAGCCCGCTACCGGGATACGCTGATTTCGCCGTCGGCTGATATGCCGACCCGACCTTCAAGCCGCTTGGCCGATTCAAATCGGTACTCTGCGCCGCCTCGCACAACAACCTGCTGTCCGCCGATTTCTATTTCAATATCGTTTTGCGGCTCTTTGGCTCTAATCACATCAGCGAGCACAAACGCCTTTTCAAGACCGTCGCCGGTGGCGTAATTGGCGAGCTCATCCGGCTGGGCGAGACGCGGGCCTTCGTAAATCGACCCATTATTCATAGCAGCGAGCCATTGATGAACGTCTTTGACCGACATCGACGCCGTTTTTTCAATCGCAACGGGATTGCGTTCGACAGCCGCCTTTACAAAGGGCCTCCAGTCACAGCCAGCCATATCGCGATAAGCATAAAAGGCCAGGTCCGCCGTCATGCTCTCAGCTCGCAGATTCTGCAGGCAATCGATTATCCGCTCTCTATCCCAGTCAGCTTCAATCTCGATGGACCTGGTCGGCAGATATCGCTTTTTTTGCGAAGGCAGCTTCGGCTCGATATGCACGAAGTCCGCCAGCTCAGCGACAAACTTGTCGGCGTCGGGAACCACTGCCGTTAAGACTTTCTTCAGCGCCGCCCTGCCCCGCTCTTTTCGTACATCCACCTTTTTCTTCTTCAGGAACCTTTCCAGCTGGTCGCATCGAATCCTGTCCGGCAGCTCATACGAGACAAAATCCTCGTCCGATACCTCCGCGAGGAGCTTGTCGTGCGTGCTGTCGGCTATTCTGTAATTGCTGCCGTGCTCATAATGAAAGAGGACCTCTGCCTTTATAAACTGGGAATGGCCATGACAATCACGACAAATCTGAAAGAACTTTTGATACCAACGGCGCGACCGCAGGAAATTCGCAAACATTCCGAGTGTTAAATCCGTCGAAAGAAAAGACCGCAGCCGCTGCGCGAAGTGCTCGTACTTCGCAGCATCTATCGTGGCATCATCGTAAAAGCAGTGCACGTAACCGGAGTTGTGAGTGACAATCGTCACTTGCTCGTTGCGAAGCGCGCGCTGCGCCTTATCGGATATGGCGGTACCGTTGAACCACATCGCCCTGGTGACAAGCCGCCTGTTGTTGGTCAGGACGCCGTCCTGCATATCGATAAAGTTCTGTGAATGCAGCGGCGTAAGGACCATATAGATATCCTCAAGCGGTATGCCGCAGACAATGAAGGCGGCAGCGGCGTACAAGGCCGAGAGCGACACACACTCGCCGGCCTTTTTTGTATAGCCCGGCCGCAGCACAAATGCGTCCATCACCTCGACCGTTTCGGTCTTCCAGTAAGGTACTATGTCGCTGTCGTATTCATCCAGACCGAAGTGCCTGCGAATATCGACGTCAAAGTAATACTGGTCACCGTGATAGCCGAAAAGAGCATTGCAGCCGGCGATATCGTCCGAGGATATGAACTTCTCGAATCGCTTCAGCTCTGTCGCTTTGCTCGTAAGTCCCCACGTCTCCAAATCAAGGTTGAACTCATACTCGTCCATTATAAACTGCCGCAGCCGCATCAGCTTGCGATAGCTGCTCTTGCCCTCAAGCTTCCTGAAGCAGTCCTCCTGCCGCCATCGCCAGATAACGGGGCTCATGATATTGGCCAGCACTAAGCCGTACATCAGCTCCGGAAATACGAATATCTCCATATCCGAAAGCGTCACTGCCGAGCTGTACTTCTCAATAGATTCTTCGTTCATCTGCGAAAGCCCTCTGTCTGCCTGCAATAATCCAGCAGCTCACAGTCCTCGCACTGGACGCGCCGGCTGCCATTGCAGTCCTCGATTATCCCGATGCGCGAGAGCGCAAAGTCATATTTAACAGGGTCACTCGGCTCAATTTGAGCAAAAGCCGCGGTAATTTCAAGGGCCATTGCCAGATTAGCGGTGTTTCGGTCGTGAAGGCCCAGAATCCTGCACAACCTTGCCATATGAACGTCCACCGGCACGATGAGCTTGGCCTTGTCAATCGACCGCCACAGCCCCGCATCCACAGCGTCTTTGCGGACCATCCACCGCAGGAACAGATTCAGCCGTTTACAGGCGCTACCCTGCGCGGGGCTCGGCAGCAGATACCGAAGGCCGCGACCGGCGCTACGTCCTGTCACCTTACGATATAAGCCGAGCAGCCGGTCGCAGAACCGCGCAAGCGAGCTGGCTACATTCGGGTCGCGGGAATCATAGCAGCCGATGAAAAACGCTTCGATGCTGCCGGACTGTTCAAGAACCGTCCGCAAGACGCAAAGTAAATTGCAAATATCGTCGCCCGTTGTAAACCGATGCTTGAAATTTCTTAACCTGTGCTTCTTTTTGCCGTCGAAGCTTCTGACAAACTCAGCGGGACTATCGCCCATCCTCCCGAGCAAATCGTTTACGTCCCTCTCTATCTGCTCGACCCTGCCGTAGGCAAGACACGAGGCAAGGAAACCTGCAATCTCCATATCCGCCGGGTCGCTGTAGCGATACACAAACTGCAGCGGGTCCGGCGCTATCGAATCACGGCGGTTGTACTTTTCATACAGCCACTCCAGTATTCGCCGAGTCTCTTTCTGCTCATCGTTTTGCAAGATTGCTCTTCTTGATAGCGCCACTGTCTTTTTTCCGGTGTACCCGACCACATATCGGCCAGCAGCTCAGGTGCCGGCCTTGAATCCTTCAATCAATGTCTTCAACCGCTCCGTCTGAACGTCCCTTTGCCAAAGCGGTCTTTTGTCATCCTGATAAATCTCTACGTTCTCTTCATAGGGCCTCTTTTCAGTGTTTACATAAAAGACGCCGAGGGGGAGCTTGTCATCCTCCAGCGCCCTTTTGAAGGCCTCTGCGTGGTCGTTCGGCTCAAAGAGATGCTCAAGGTAGTAGGTATGCTCTTTGAACCACTGATGTGTATTTAGCTTGTTGAATGAGACGCACGGCTGAAAGATATCCACGAGGGCATAGCCCTTATGCGTTATGGCCTTTTTGATTATCTCTTTGGTCTGCTGCTGGTCGCCGATGAAGGCGCGAGCGACGAAGCCGGCGTCAAGCGCAATTGCAACGGCGATGGGATTAAAGGGCTCGAGTATGACGCCGGCGACCTGGACGGGCGTCTTGAAGCCGAGGCGGCTTGTGGGTGAGGCCTGGCCCTTGGTCAGGCCATAGACCATATTGTTGTGGACGATATTGGTAATGTTAGGGTTCCGACGAATGGTGTGGACGAAGTGGTTGCCACCCTCGCCGTACATATCGCCGTCACCGCTTTCTGCGATGACCGTAAGCTGCGGGTTGGCGGCCTTTATAGCCGTTGCGGCAGGCAGAGCTCGTCCGTGAAGGCCGTTGAAGAAGTTGCACTTGAGGTAGTGCGGAATCTTTGCGGCCTGGCCTATGCCGGAGACAAACACCAGGTCTTTGGGTCCGATATCGAGTTCAGCAAGGGCTTCTTTTACGACCTTTAGTATACCGAAGTCGCCGCAGCCGGGGCACCACGCGATATCAATCCCGTCCATATCAAACGTTTTGGCATTCATAGGTCGAACCTCAGTCAAGCAGCCGTTTTAGATTCTCAAGAACTTCTTCAACTGCGAAGCTAATGCCGCCGTATTTCAATATTCGCTCGTCGATATCAATTCCCGTGTGCATTTTTATGAGCTTACCGAACTGGCCGGTGGCATTACCCTCAAGGAGTATGGTCTTCTGAGCTTTTTGCAGATAGTCAGCGGCGCTGTTGTGGAGCGGGTAAACCTGGCTGAAATGCAGAAGCGAAGTATCGTCTCTTTGCAGGCGCTGCAGTGCCTCTTTGACTATTGGGTACGTCGAGCCCCAGCAAACAATCAGATTCTTGTAATCGGTGTTCGGCCACAGTTCCGGGGGAACCGCCTCCTTCTTTAGTAGTTCCAGCTTTTTGAGTCGCTTGTCGACCATTTGCGTCCTGACGGCCATATCCTCGGTGATATGGCCTTGCGTGTCGTGCTCGTCGCTGTCTACGCACACAAGCCCATCGCCAAAACCGGGTATGCCTCGCGGCGAGACACCGCTATCGGTTATTTCGTAGCGCCTGTAGTCGGCTTTGGTCTTGACAAAGTGCTTTTCAAGATTGACTTTCGACAAGTCAAAGGCAGGCGTGTTGTAATACGAATCAAGCAGATACTGGTCGGTGAGCACAAACACAGGCACCTGATACTTGTCCGCGAGATTGAACGCCTTGGCGGTGAGATGAAATGCCTCGTCGATGGTTCCGGGGCAAAGCAGGACTCTGGGGAATTCTCCATGGCCGGCGTAGAGTGCAAGCTCGAGGTCGCCCTGCTCAGTCCTTGTGGGCAGGCCCGTGGCGGGGCCTGGCCTTTGCGCCAAATGAATCACAACGGGCGTTTCAAGCATACCGGCCAGACTCACACCTTCGGTCATAAGGGCAAAGCCCCCGCCCGAGGTCGTCGCCAGTGCCCTTGCGCCGGCATACCACGCACCGACGGCCATATTGACCGCAGCAATTTCGTCTTCGGCCTGCTCAGCTATTATTCCGAAATCTCTGCCGTGCCTTGCAAGAAAGACCAGGACACCGGTTGATGGTGACATTGGATAGGAGGCGACGAAATTGCAGCCGGCTGCTATCGCACCCATACCGACGGCCTCGGTGCCGCTGAGGAGCATCTGGTCTTTGACCTTCGTGTCGGGCTTAATGCTGATATCGATACCGGCCGACTTGGCTATTTCAGTGCCGAGCTTGTATCCGGCTTGCACGGCTTCGACATTTTTCGCGACGACATCGCCGGCCTTTGAGGCGAAGTACTTCCTGACGCAGCCGGTTACAAGTTCGGCGTCGAGGCGAAGCAGAGCTGCAACGGTCCCGACAGCCACGATGTTGGAATAAATCTTGTTGCCGATTTCATTGGCTACTTTTGTAAAGGGGACATCGACGGACCTGCAGCCGCCCTGTTTTGCTTCGTCGCCGAGGATTTCGCGTTCGCCGAGCACCATCGTTTCGGCAGAGACTCTGTTGGCGAGGTGCGCGACTGCGCCTTTATTTAGCGCGACCAGGATATCTATGCGATTGACGAAGGCGCGGACCGGCACCGATGAAATGCGAATTTCAGTGGAGTTCTGCCCGCCGCGAACGCGGGACATATACTCTTTAGTGGCAAAGGCATTGTAGCCGCAGAGCCGCAGCATTCTTGTGAGCAGGTACTCGACGGTCTGGACGCCCATGCCAGCCTGTCCGCAAAGGACTATGGACAGGTCGTCCGACGGACCATTCGATGCACTCTTAGCCATAACTGCCCCTATCGGCTGATTTCGGGCTTGCAGGTCGCCTCAGAACCGGCGGCCAATTCATTAGTGAGTGTGGCCGTGCTCACCGAGATAAGCTTGCCTGAACTGCTCCAGAAGCGACCTTAGTTTTTCGACGTTCGCAAGGTCGGTCGTCTGCTTGCACTTCATCGTTGTCACTAACATCTCGTGCAGCAAGGTGAGCTGCTTTGTGTACTTGTCATACGCCTCGGCGTCGGTCTTGTCGGTCGGCTTGATACGCTGGGCCATGAAGTAATATGAAATAATCTCAGCAGTATCGTCGGCGTGGAAGTCCTTGTTATCGACCCAGCGGACAAGCTGATTCATATTAGGTTTATCCTGCTGGGAGAGCTCTTCTATCAGCTTCATCGATTTTTCTATGGTTGCGGCGTTCTCTACGATCATATCGAGGCGGGCCGGGTCGTTGTAAATCCCGCAGGGTATCTGACAGTGCGAGTAAACAAGCGAGCCGGCAAAGAGCAACAGCACAATCGCGACGCTTAGTGCCGCTTTTTTCATATTCACCGTCTTCATATCAGTCTCCTGTGTTAAAATTGTCGTCTCGGTTATTCTTAATACTCTTCCAGATGGTGCCATTCGGCATTCTCCAGCCACGTCTGCGGCCGGGATACAAACTCAATTATATTTTCGAGCAGGAAGTAATGTTTGTTCTCCTCATCGGCCAGCTTGCTCAATATTTCTTTCTGCTGGTCGTCGTCGACCTCTTTTGCCTTTTCCTCGTAGAACGAACGGCTGTCTTTCTCAATCTCCTGCGCCTTTTTATAAAGCTCTATCTGGCTGGTCTGGAAGCTGAACTTCTCGCCTGCCTCTCTCATTTTTGAGAAGACCTCTTTCGCATCGGCAAGCACCGTTGTCTGCATCAGTCCCGTCGAAACGCCCTGCTTCATTTGCCGTACTATCTGCTGATGTTTGGCCTCTTCATCGGCCAGCATACCGAAGATTGCGGCAAGGCCTTTTGCAAGCGCCTTTCCTGTAAGCTTGCGATAGTAGTCCTCCGACAGCCGTTCCTTTTCCATCGCAAATTCAAATATGTCCACAGTCAGCTTGCCCTTTCCTGATGTGCTAAACTTGCGAAAGCCGGCGCCACTTGCGTTCGTCTGCCTCAATAAGCTTATCCGCCTCGGCAAAGCTCTCGCTGCCCGCAGCGTACTCATAAGGCATCGTTTCGTCTTTCTCCCACGCCTCCAGCACTCCCATCACAAGTCGCCACGATACCTCAACATCATCCTGCCTCGTAAACAGCATCTGGTCGCCGACCATACAATCGAGCAGCAGCCGCTCGTACGCCTCCGGAACTCCGCCGCCGAAAACCTCCTGGTAGCTGAAACTCATTCGCAGTGTCCCCATACAGACCTTTGAGCCGGGCCGCTTGGCCTGAAAACTGAGCGATATTCCTTCTTCGGGCTGAATCTGCATCACCAACACATTTGCCGGCAAATCCTCCAGCCCCACGGCTCTGAACATCGAGTGCGGCACCTGCTTGAACGTAATCGCTATCTCGCTATCTTTGTTCGCCAGCCGCTTGCCCGTCCGCAGATAAAACGGCACACCCTGCCAACGCCAGTTATCGACAAACATCTTTGCCGCTACAAACGTCTCCGTGCGCGACTGCTTATCAACATCCGGTTCTTGCCGATATCCCACGACTTTCTTCCCGTCGATTATCCCGGCTGTGTACTGGCCCCTGACAATGTCGCCGGCCAGCGCCCTCTCGTCAAAAGGCCTAATCGACCGAAGCAGTTTGACCTTCTCATCGCGAATATGGTCCGCCCCGAACGAGGCAGGCGGCTCCATCGCAACCAAAGCGAGCATCCCCAGCATATGGCTCTGGAACATATCCCGAAGCGCGCCGCTGCGGTCGTAGTAGCCGCCGCGATGTTCCACACCCAGCGACTCCGCTATAGTTATCTGAATATGGTCGATAAAATTGCGATTCCATACCGGCTCAAATATCGCATTGGCAAAGCGAAACATCAGAATGTTCTGAACCGTCTCCTTGCCCAAATAATGGTCTATGCGGTAAATCTGCGACTCGGTGAAATGCTGCTGGACGACTTTGTTCAGGGCTATGGCGCTCTGTAAATCTCTGCCGAACGGCTTTTCGATAACCAGCCGAATCTGCTCACACTCTTCTCTGCCCGCACACGAAAGCCCTGCCGAGCCCAGACCCGCCACAATCCGCTCATACAAAAAAGGTGGAACCGAAAGATAATATAGCCGGCCCCCTTCGACCTTGTGTCTCGCATCCAGCCCGTCGGCCCTGACGCCAATCCGTCTGTATAATCCCCCGTCGCCGTAGTCGCCGCTCAGGTAATACAGGTGACCTACAAAGGCCTCCAGCTTCTCGGCCTCGCGCGGTTCGACAGGCTCACGCCGGGCCGGCCTTTTCGTCGCTATCGCACGTTTCGCCTTAGTCCTGAATTGCTCATCGGAGAACGTGGTTCTTCCGCAGCCCAAAAAATAGAACCGCTCATCCAGCAGCCCCCGACAGAAAACCTCAAACAAGCTCGGCAAAAGTTTCCTGCCGACCAAATCTCCCGACGCCCCGAACACCACCAGCCCACAGGGCGGCGCCGAGACCTCAGCACAGACAATATCCTCACCGGCTACAGAAGGCCGAATCTTTTCCATAACAAACCTCGTAAGCTCTGCGGAGCTTCGCGGACGGTCATCGACGAGCTAATCCTCGTCCTCGACCGGCTCGAATTGGTCCTTGCCGGCTCCGCATTCGGGACAGACCCAGTCCTCCGGCAAATCCGCAAACTCCGTCCCCGGCTCCACTCCATTTTCAGTATCGCCCACCACAGGGTCGTAAATATATCCGCACATAATGCATTTGTACTTCATCCCTTTTTCTCCTTTTGCTATCCGCTTTTTGCCCCTGACCTCGATGTACGTCGCCGCCGACTTCGGCGTCCTGCCATGCTTGACGTCACGATAATAAGCATAGGTCATCGGATATGCGCCGTCGTCAAGCGTCTCACAGGCCACCACCCTGCCGATAAACAGCGTATGCGACCCCACATCAACGCTCTCGGTGACCTCCGCTTCGAGAAACGCTGCCGTATTATCCAGCACTATCGCTGCGCCCATTTGGCCAGTCCGGTATCTGACGTGCCCGAACTTGTCCAGTTCTCTGCCGGTGCGAAAGCCAAATCTGCCGATAAGCGACGTCGGCGCCTTCTCCGACAGAATCGATACGCCGAATACCCCGCTGCTTTCCACAAACTCGTGCGTCAGGCACGCTTTGTTCACGCTCACCGCAACCATCGGCGGCTCAGGCGTCAACTGAAACACCGTATTGACGATGCACCCGTTTATCCTATCGCCGTCGCGCGAGCTTAAGATGCACATCCCGTAGCTCAGCTTGAACAGCGATTCGAGATCCAGCATCGGTTACTCCCTGACCGGCTGATGCCGCGGCGGTCGAAATCTTCGCGGCTTTTAGTCCAGTTCCGCAGCGCGCTGCTTCAATGCGGCAAGATGGCCTAATTCCTCTTTGATAATTTGCTCAACCTTGTCCCTTCCCGCGCGAAGAGGCACGAGCTCCTTTAGCCCATTGTAGAAAACCACCGAGTTTTTCTCGGCCTTGACCGCTATCTCCAGAAGCTGGCCGGTTGACTCCCGCCCCGTCAGCTTTTCAACGGGACTCTTCATCCCCTCGCTGCCGTGGCCGGCCGCCATCACCTGTAGATACATCGCCGCTTCGCTGTAAGGGTCGATTGCGGTCGCTTCCTTCTCCCTTGCAGCCAAGTCCTTTCTCATCTCGGAAAAGGTCTTTAGGTGTCCGTCTTCCATCTCGGCAAAGTCCAGCATCATCTTCTCGGTGTCCTTATCTTTGGTCTTTTGTGCCGCCTCTCGATAGAACTTTGCACCGTTGCGCTCTATCTCTTCAGCCATCTCAAAGATTTCATCCGCGTTGAACGTATCAGCCATTACTCGCCTCCTTCCGCCGTAGGCGGGGTAAATACACGCTGCGTCATTTCCTTGTCAATCATGTACATTGCACCAGGGGCTTTTTCAGCTCTTTTGAGCTTCTGGACTATTTCATCCGCCGATGCCTCCTCTTCGACCTGCTCATCAACGAACCACCTCAGGAAGCTGTTCGTGGCGTGGTCTTTTTCTTTGATTGCCAAATCGACAAGCCCGTTGATAAGTGTGGTTACCTTCTGCTCGTGCCTGTAAGCCGCCTCAAAGGCCGCCAAGGGCGACTTCCACTGCGCCTGCGGTTTGGCTATGGCGGTAAGGGTGACCCTGCCGCCGCGCTCGTTGAGAAAATCGTAAATCTTCATCGCGTGGGCGACCTCTTCCTGGGTCTGAACCCGCATCCAGTTTGCAAAGCCCGGCAGATTGGCCGACTGGAAATATGCCTCCATCGCCAGATACAGATAGGCCGAGTAAAGCTCGGCATTAACCTGCTCATTCAGTGCTTCGACCATTTTCTTACCAATCATTTCAGCCACCCTCCCACAGGCCGTGAACGTTACAATGCTCTCGCGCACTGACAATATGCGCCTCAACGGTAAAGACGGCCTCCGGCGCATCGGCTGGATTGAGGAAATGCCGATATGACTTTCCGTCGGCCAGCAGCTCTATCCACTCGATATAGTGCTCGGTCTGCATCGGGTGAGGAACGCTGCCGACACTGACTTTATATCCACCGTCGGTTTTTTGAATCACAGGGACGTGCTTTTCCTTACCCTCGTCTGCCGTCTTGACAGCCAGGTTTTGCATCGGCTCACCGCAGCACACAAGCTGGCCGGCCCCTCCGCGAAGGACCTCCACGATATTACCGCATTTCTTACATTCGTATATCTCAAGTCTCTTGGCCATAATTCCACCCCTTTCTCATAAAGCAATTTACCCTTCCCTAACTCTCATTGCTCAAACGCACACTAATCTGTAATACCGATATCTCTGTGCTTTTGTGCTATCTGCTCAGCCAACTTATCGAGCTTCTCGAAATCGCCATTCCGAGGACAGCCCTTTGCAAGGACCGGCTCAAGCAGTTCAACTTTGAGATTAGACAACAGGCCGGTGATTTGCTCAACCATTTTTCCGCCCCAGCCGTAAGAGCCGATTATCGATGCAAAGCGGGTCTTCGGCCGGAGGGCGTTTGCCAGTATCGCGGCGTATGCCGCAACGGGATGAGCACCAGCCAGGACCGTGGGCGTTGCTATCACAACAGTGGCGGCATCGACGAGTGATATCGCAAGCTCGCCGATGTCCACGCCCGTCAGATTGAATCGGCGGACCTTAACGCCCTGCTCAATCAGGGCATCGACAAAGTGCTCAACCATTCGCCGCGTGCTGTCGTGCATTGAGACATACGCCACCACCACCTCGTTTTTGACGTCGTCACCTACCCAGTCTTTATAGGCGTCGATGATGAACTCGGGTTTTTGATAGACAGGGCCGTGACTCGGCGCAATCATTTCTATCTCAAGGGCGTCTATCTTTTTGAGGTTGCCCTTTATCGCCGCCCTGAACGGCATCATAATCTCCGCGTAATAGCGCTTGGCAGAGACATACACGCGGGGCTCGTCGTCAACGAACAAGCTGCTTGCGGCAAGATGCGAGCCGAAGAAGTCGCACGAGAACAGTATCTTTTCTTCCTGAAGATAGGTGCACATGGTCTCGGGCCAGTGTACCCACGGCGTATAGACAAACTGCAGCGTCCTGTCACCGAGCGGAAGGGTCTGGCCATCGTCAACCGTCATGAAGCTCTCGTCGGCCAGCTCGAGCAGGTCTGTCAGCATACCCCTGCACTTCGGATTGGTCACTACCTTCGCGCCGGGATAAAGCGTCAGGATATCGGCTATTGATCCCGAATGGTCCTGCTCTGCGTGATTGGCAATCACATAATCCAGTTTGTCCACGCCCGCCCTGACAAGATTGTCTATCAGGACGTTCACCATCGGCGGGTCCACCGTGTCTATCAGCGCCGTCTTTTCGCTTGCCTTTATCAGATATGCATTGTAGCTGGTCCCATCGGGCAGAGGAATCAGCTCGTCAAACAACCGCCTGTCCCAGTCTATTGCGCCGACCGAAAGAATATTTGGCCTAAGCTCTCTCATCTTGCATCATCCCCTAAACATTGTGCCAAATGCTAAAGTTTTTTGATGGCTTCCAATACCACCTCGTAATCAGGCTGCTGTGTAAGCTCGGGGACTATCTGCACATAGCGCAGCGTCCCTTCTTTATCAACGATGAAAACGGCGCGGGCAAGGAGGCGAAGCTCCTCGATAAGCACGCCGAACGCTCTGCCAAACGACGCATCCCGATGGTCGGAAAGCGTCTGCACGTTCTCAACGCCCGCCGCACCGCACCACCGCTTCTGTGCAAACGGCAAGTCCATACTTATCGTCAACACAACAACATCTTCACCCAATTTGCCGGCCTCTTCGTTGAAACGCCGCGTCTGGTTATCGCAAACCGGCGTATCAAGTGACGGCACCGAACTAATCACGCACACCTTTCCACGAAACGAACGTAGCTTCACCTCGGACAAGTCATTCGCAAGCACCGTAAAGTCCGGCGCCCTATCACCTGCGCGAACTGCCTCGCCCGCAAGCATCACCGGCTTTCCTTTCATCGTCACCACACCCTTCCCTTTACTCATAACCTTCCCCCTTTCTGCGCAGCCGTCCAAAAACACCGCAGCGGCACCAATTGTCAACAACCCATATAGATTCGTCTCTTTCAGCAATTTGTCATTGTCCGGCAGCGCCGCTCTCAATAATTCACCGCCTCCAGCTCGTAATAACTCCTGGGATGCGCACAGGCAGGACACGTCTCCGGCGGCTCCGGTCCCTCGTGCACATATCCGCAGTTCCTGCAGACCCATCGAACCGGCTTGCTGCGCTTAAACACTATACCCTGCTCGATGTTCTTCGCCAGTGCTATGTACCTATCCTCGTGATGCTTCTCGGCAATAGCGATATTTCTGAAGACCTCTGCTATCTGCGAGAACCCTTCCTTCTCGGCTGTGGCGGCAAAGTCGGGGTACATCCGGGTATTTTCATAATGCTCGCCCGCGGCAGCCGCTTTTAGATTCTCAACCGTATTGCCAATCACTCCCGCAGGGAATGCTGCGGTTATCTCAACCTCCCCACCCTCGAGGAACTTGAACTCGCGCTTGGCGTGCTCTTTTTCCTGGTTGGCCGTCTCTTCGAAAATCGCAGCTATCTGCTCATAGCCCTCTTTCTTCGCCTGGCTTGCAAAATAATTGTACCTGTTTCTCGCCTGTGACTCGCCCGCAAACGCAGCCAGCAAATTCTTCTCAGTCTGCGTACCTTTCAGATTCATCTGTTATCTCCTTCTATCATCAAAACCGCTAAAAGTCGACTTCACCTCGCAATGTCCGCCTTCGCTTTACCTTTGCAGGATTCGCAAAGACCCTCCAGATAGACACTTTTCTTTAGAATCCTGAACCTGCGCTCCACACTCGCAGGAACCGCAATATCATCAAACTCCCTGACGTATAAGTCAACCACTTTCCTGCACCGAACGCACCTAAAATGCTGATGGCCTGCCATATCGGCGTCGTAGCGGCGAACCTGACCGCTACCCTCGACGAGAAACGCCGCCCCTATCTCCACCAGCGTCAAAAGCGTCCGATTCACCGTGTCCAGCGAGATATGCGGATACCGCCGCCTTACCTGCCGAAATACTATCTCCGCCGATGGGTGGTCCTTCGACCTGACAAGCGTCTTATACACCGCAACCCGCTGCGGGGTCACCCTAAGCCCCGCCTGCCTGCACCGCCCCCGAAACCAGCTTACCTTCTTCTCAAGCACTGCCTTTTTCATCTCCAATACCTTTTCATAATTCCGCCCAAACCCGTGAACCTCACCTGCACAAACAACCTGCCTTCCATGCCGCCATCTGTGCCAGTTGCCTCAATGCCACTACCTTCATACCTGCCGGCTACCCAATCAGCTAATAGGAGTAGCTACGATATAGGAGTTACTACTATTTGTCAAGGCCTGTTCTTAATTTTTTCACAATTTTTTTTAGCGGCACCATCCAGCCTACACAGCCGAGTCGCGCATCCGCAACCGCGCCGCAAATTCTCTTTAAGGGACCTTGATAACAGCAGCACAAAACGCTAAGCTACTTAGCCAATGAGCAGCACAAATCCAAAAAGTCCTTGTCTAAAACGAAAGGGGTATCATTATGACATGGAAAGGCAAATTAGTCATTTTAACCATCCTTGGGTTTGTATCCGGGTGTGAAATGGTCGCCCAGGACTTATATTCGCCGCCTGAAACGACGCTTGCTGAGGGAGAAAAATACATCCTGACTCCCGCCGCGCCGGCTCAGCCGCGAATCAACGGCCCTAAGGTCTTCGGCATCCGACCGGGAAACGCGTTTCTCTTTACAATTCCGGCTACAGGTGACAGGCCCATTACCTTCGGGGCAGAAAAGCTCCCGGCAGGGCTTGCACTATGTAAAGACACCGGCCAAATCACCGGAAAAATCGAAACGGCCGGCACTTATACCGTCACTCTCAAAGTAACAAACTCTCTCGGCACCGCAACGCGAAATTTCAAAATCGTTGTCGGCGAAAAAATTGCACTTACCCCGCCTATGGGCTGGAATAGCTGGAACTGCTGGGCCGCCGGGGTCTCCGACGAGAACGTCCGCGCTTCGGCCAAAGCAATGGCCGAGTCCGGCCTGCTTAATCACGGCTGGACATACATCAACATCGACGACGCCTGGCAGGCGCCACGCGGCGGCCGGTTCAACGCCATCCAGGGAAACGAAAAATTCCCGGATATGAAGGCGCTATGCGACTACGTGCATTCGCTCGGCCTTAAAATCGGCATCTACTCTACCCCCTGGATTACCTCGTATGCCGGCTACGTCGGCGGCTCAAGTGACAATGCCAACGGGGCGTGGGAAAAAGTGAATGAGTATAATAACTACAGCAAGAATCATAGGCACGGCAAGTACTCGTTTGCGGCCAACGATGCAAAGCAGTGGGCAGCGTGGGGGATGGATTATCTGAAGTATGACTGGAATCCGAACGACGAGGAGCACACAAAGCAAATGGCCGACGCGCTGAGGGCAAGCGGCCGCGATATTGTATATTCGCTCTCCAACTCCGCACCGTTCGAGCACGCTGATGCCTGGGCGGAGCTTGCAAACTGCTGGCGAACCACCGGAGACATCCGCGACGGGTGGACTCAGGACGGCCTGCGCGAAAGGTGGGCCTGGTCGATAACGAAGATATGGCAATCCCACGGGCGCTGGGCACCCTTTAATGGGCCGGGGCACTGGAACGACCCGGATATGTTAGTCGTGGGCAAGGTCGGCTGGGGACAGGAGCTGCACCCTACTTACCTGACCTGTGATGAACAATACACGCACATCTCGCTGTGGTACCTGTGGTCTGCGCCGCTGCTGATTGGCTGTCCACTCGATGAGCTAGATGATTTCACGTTGAATCTTCTGACTAATGATGAAGTGCTCGCTATCAATCAGGACCCCCTTGGCATCCAGGCAACCGAAGTTGCCTCGACCGGGCAAGGCAAGGTCCTTACCAAGAAGCTCGAGGACGGCTCGATGGCCGTGGGACTTTTCAATATCGGAGATGAAACCGAAACCGTCAAAGTCACCTGGACACAACTCGGCATTGAAGGGCCGCAGGTGGTCCGCGACCTCTGGAGACAAAAAGACCTCGGCACTTACGAAGGAAGCTTCTCCGCCAAGGTCCGCCCCCACGGCATCGTGCTCGTCCATATCGGCAACCCCGCCAAATAAGGTCCCATATTGAGACTACTATTTCCTGTCCCACAACTCGGTGGCGCGGGTTGTGCCAATGCGCACGATAGAACTCCAAACCGATGAGTTCGCTCTTATACTGGGTGATTGGACTCAAGACCCACCTTCGCTAAGCCGATAAAATCGGTGACTTGTCCGTCATACCGTTTAGAGAGGGACCCGGTACCTTAAAAATCGCTCAAATCAAGGAGAATAAGGCATGAAAAACGCACCTAACCGAAAAAGACTCGCTAAACGCTTCGCCGAGTGTTCAAAGGAATTGAAGACGTTCTTCAAGGAGGACGTCTTTCTGCGCTTGATTGAGGGGACTAATCCGTTAGAAGTTGCCTTGGCATACCTATTCCTTCAAACGGAAACTGCTCAAAATCGAACGCTTTATGGCGGTCTGCTCAAGAAGCACCGTGCACACAAGGACATCGCACGAAAGATGATAGAATCGCATCGCCTCACCAGAGAGGAATTCCCGAAATTCTACAAGAATATTCTCGGCGAAGACCTACCAAACGGCATCGCGGGTAAATTGAAGCAAGCTGAGAAAATAAGAGACAAGGTAGTTCACGGCAAGAGCTTTGTAATCGGTGAGAACAATTGGGAACCGCAAATACGAGAGGCAATCTGTGACGTTCTTGAATACGCCGAGCAAATGAACTCCCACCTTCAAGAAATAGCGGGCTTCCAGCCGTTTGCTTCCATGAGGGGAATCACGGGCGCCAGAACGCCGCTCAACAAAACCACCACCCGGTGGTTGCTCAAAGGAATGGGATTTGCCGCTTCATAAAAACACTACGAATAATGGATCCCAAGCCGACAAAGTCTGTTCCATGAGGTAACACTTCAGATAAGCATGTCTTTGTAGAGCCTGATGCCGGCGACGGGTTTGCAGACGTGGACGGCGTATTTGTCGGCGAAGTCGGGATGGGAGCGAGGGTAGGCGTTATCGACGGCGGCTCTTAATGCGTCGACGCTATCTGCCCTGACGAGCGCACCGGCAGCGCCTTTGTCACCGCCGCCTAACATCCTTTCGCCCAAGACTCCCGGCACGGTCCGGGCAATATCGCACATCGTCTCGAGCTCCGGGCCGGATATTTTGTAAACGTCTCTTAGGCCGATACCATCCTGTCGGAAAATCCTGCCCACCGTCTCAACGTCGCCGCGCTTCCACGCATCCATCATCTCGTAAAACCGCTCTTGCGCAGCATAGATATATTGCAGCCGGTCGCACAGGTCCGGGTGTGGGCCGGCAAACTGGGCCAGTGCCTTTTCATAAACCGCATCGGTCCTGATGTCGGCTAAGCACGATATGTCATAACCCGTCCGCTGGAGCATTGCGACAAACTTATCACACTCGCCGCGGCGGACCTTGTACGTCGATTTCTCCAGGCCCGGGCGCTGAGTCCCCGTATCCATCACCACTATCGAAAAATCGGCTGCCCCTTCGCCGAGTGGGACATACTCAATTTTTCGCTGCTTCGGATTGTAATACGTGCCAAAACCATCGCGGGCAAAGAGTATCATAATCTGGTCCAGTTGGCCGCAGGGGCTGCCGATATAGTCGGTCTCGACCGCCTGGGCCATATCGACTATCCTGAACTTATCCGCTTCGTCTATGCCGTTGGCGTCGAGCAGTGAGAGAATCAAGTTCAAGGTGAGCGAGGCCGAGCGGCTCATCCCCCCGCCTGGTATATTGCCGTATATGACCGCGTCAATCCCCTGCTCTAACCCGTACCCCTCACGGCGCAAAATATACTCCACACCATAAGCAAACCGTCCCCACGTATCGGCCACCTCCGGCGACCTCGGCTCCGGAACATCGCCAAGCTCAAACTCAATCACGCCGTCATCAAGAAAATTGCCGCTGAACATTCTTATCTTATTGACGCCGTTCGGTCGGTAGCCGACCCATATATATCGGTCGGTGCCCACCCCAAAAAGCTCGGTGCCGTTATAATCTCCGTGCTCCACTCCCAAACAAAATCGCGACGACGTCCTGCGGAGCTTGCCTCCCTTCAAATCTATCCCGTTGTCTTTGGCAAGAGCCAAAATCTTTTCAACCGCCTGCCTGTCCTCGGCTGCCGCTTCCATCCGGCAAACCTCCTTATCCCTTAACGATTCCCGACTAATCGGTGTTCTTTTTCCGCGACCTACTTGAGCTTAATCGGCACACCTTTTTCTTGCGACTGCTGCACAAACGACCTGACATCCTCAAGCACCTGCCTCAACTGCTCACTGTTTTCGAGAATTTCTTCGTAAAGCCGACCGTCGTTGATAACCTTGGCCATCGTTCCGTCGCCGTTGTTGACCTTATCAAGCACATCGTGCAACTGGTCCAAGACTTCGTTTAGCTTCTCACTCGTCGCCACCATTGCGACGACAAGCTCTTCAATCTTCGCATCGGCATTTTCCAGTGTCTGCCGCCCCGCAGAAGCCATTTGGCCAAACTCTTCCATCACACGAGTCGCCTCGGCCGAGGCATCGGCGAGGTTCGCCAGGGCCTTTTTCATATTCTCCTTGCTGTTCGGGTCTCCGAAGATTTCGTTGGCGTTCTGCACGAATTCGTTAATCCCTGTTATCAGGTCGGCCAGCTTCTGCTGACTTTCTTCGGGGAAGAACTCGCTGGTCATTCCGGTCGAGCCCTGCAGGAGACTACCCTGGACAAGGACATTGCCCTGCTGTATATCCTGCTGGACATCGTGCGGGGGCAGTTTCAATTCGATATAGCTGCTGCCAAGCCCTCGAGTCATAAGCTTGACTTCGACGTCTTTGGGTATGTTGTCGAACTGATTGTCTATGCTCAATACAACGACCGTCTGATGATAATACTGATATGTATTGAGGTCCTTCAAAACCTTAGGGGGCTTGACCTCGTTAACCCGACCAATTCGATAACCACAAAACCGAACAGGCGTATCACGCGCAACACCCGGAGCGGACGGGAACTGAACCCGCACCTCATAGGACTTTATCTCGCTGACAAGCATCGGCAGGTCACCAAACTGCCATAACATCCAGAAAAACGCTCCGAGTGCGACGAAGACAAAGATGCCTACAATGACGCTGCGCTTTCTTTGTTTGGTTTCGTAATCGCTCACTGTTTGCTTCCTTTCAAATCAGTCCGACCTTCCAGGAACACCTCTCGTATCGCCCGAAGCGGATAACCGCTCTTATTCAGCTTGTTTATTAGCTTAATCCGCTCGATGCTTTTTTCATCGAAAAGGCGTCTGCCCGTCTCCGTCGTCTCGGTCGGCTCGAGCAAACCGACCATCAGGTAATATTGCAGAGACTGGCGCGAAATGCCAGCTTTTTTCGCTGCCTGTCCCACCGTCATCAGTTTGCGCTTCTTGCCCAAAGTCTCTGCCTCTCTGCGGCCACCGGATTCTGCATTAGTTCCGGGCCTTTTCTGAGCGCCCTACGCGATGGCCATCCTGTCAACCAGCGACACAAAACTATTTCTTACCTGCTCGGTCTTTATCTCTTTGGCCGAACAACTGCCTTGCTTCAACTTCCGCGCTATGGGCGGTGAGGGCATCAGTAAATAGTCGAATCCGGCCGGCACCGACCCCTGACTTAACCGAAATGCCTCTCGCAGCACACGCTTGAGCCGGTTGCGAACCACCGCACCACCGCAAGACTTGCCCACCGATACACCCACCCTTGCCTTCTGGCATTCATTCGGGCACATATATACCACAACCAATTCGTCGCTCGCACGCCGTCCACGGGCCATCACCTCCCTGAAACGGCTGTTGCTCGCAATTCTCCTGCTCTTTGGTAGTGAAAATCGTTTCAACACCTCACCATCTTACAGCAGAACCGCAAACCAAAAAACCAAAAATCCCAACCGCTCACCTGCCATTAGCCGCCTGCCAACACAAGCCCGTCGGCTGTCTTGCGCCTGTTTAATACCTCGGCACTAATCTTGCGCATCGCACGCGAATAGTCAAGCACGCCAACAAGCTCATCACTGCCTTCGCCGGCCACCACCGGCAGATGCCCCAAGTCGTATTGACTCATGTGCTCCAGAACCTCATCGAGCGCCTTTGCAGGCGTCGTCCTGTCCTGAACCTGCTCGGCCACATCGCACGCCAGAAGCCAGCCCGCAACGTCCCTGTTCGCAAACATCTCCTTTATCCCTGCTATGCTGATTTCGCCTATAAGCCGACCCCTGCCGTCAACTACCGGATAATATACGCTGTCCGTCTTGCCGAACACCTCCAGAATTTCATCGAGCGGCACATCCTGCGATATCTTTACGGGCTCGCGCTCCATAACATCCGCGACCTTCGAGTCCTTTATCAAATCCTCCTCGGTGATATTCAGCCCCACTTCGCCAGCCCTCTTAACACCGGCTTTGACCAGCATGGGTCCGAATATCTCCATCAGGAACGTCCCCATCATCACCGTCATAATCACCACCCGGCCGAACTCGTTGCTGAACTGCTGACCCGACAAAATCGCAAGACCAATCGCCACCCCTGCCTGAGGCAAAAGACAAAGACCAAGATATTTCCTCACCGCACCCGGCGCCCGCGAATACCAGGCCCCGAGCCAGCTTCCCGCCATCTTGCCGGCTGCGCGACAAATAAGATAAACCACTATCATTACCGCCACCCAAACTTCCAAATGCGCAAAGCGAATGTGAGCACCCGCAAGGACAAAAAAGGACGTATAAACAGGAGGCGAAAACTTCCCCACAAGTGCAAACGTCCCTTTGCTGCGACGCGGGGCGAGATTGGCCATTGTTATCCCAAACGTCATCGCGGGCAGAATCGGGTCAATTCGCGGTATCATTGAAACGCCCACCACCAAAAGCAGACAGCTTATGGAAAAACCAAGAATCTTGTCTTCAGCCCTGACAAACTTCAACAGCCAGTAGAGCGCCAGCCCGGCCAGAAATCCGAGCAGAACCGCACCCAAAATTTCACCCAAAAGCACCGCTGTTGTCATCACAACCGAGCCGTGCGTAGTGCCCAATACCGCCTTGGCGCCCGTCGCGGCACCTCTATAAAGCAGAAGCGCCAAGGCATCATCCAGCGCAACTATTGCAAGGACCGCGGCCGTCAAGGGGCCTCTTGTCTTAAACTCCCAAAGTACATTGACGGTCGCCGCAGGAGCGGTAGCTGAGGCAATTGCGCCCAAGACAAGGCCCATCGCCACACCAGCCGACAGCCGGCCCGTCAGCAGGTAGCCAATCACCGATGTACCGATAAAGACCAGCAGAAAAGCGCCAAGACCCTGCGAGAACAGGATGATAAAAAACTGCCTGCCGTACTTCTTAAACACATCCCCGCGAAGCTCCGAGCCAATCATAAAGCCAATCAGGCCAAGGGCAAACATTGAAAACGGCTCGAGGGTCTCAATCGTCTCCGGCGTCACCACACCCAGAATGTCACCGAGCAGCAGTCCCACTACGATACAACCAACCACCTGTGGGATGTGGAGCTTCTGAAAGAGACGTGATGCAAACGTCCCTCCGAGTATGACGAGACCAAAAAGCAACACAACGTTCATCCGGCCTGAAAAATCCAAAACTGCAGATAGAAAGCCGTTGGTCATGTTACCCTTGAAAAGTAAATCCACACACATTAAACAGGATGTGGGTCGTACATTCTGTCGGCCTTCTGCTGTCGCGCCAACACTTCAGCGGTAATCCGCCGGCGAACCGCTCGACAGTCCAACAAACCCACCAGATGATTATCCTGCGGCGAAACAGTCACAGGAAGATGTTCAACATCAAGCTGTCGCGCCTGCTCAAACGCCTCACTTAGCGAAAGCGCAGGTACGGCAGTGGCAATGACCGGCTCGGCGATATCGAGCGCAACGAGCCAGTCATTCAACTCCTGCGTCGCAAAGGTATTCCTCAGCCCGTCCAGAGTTATCGCACCTGTCACTGTTTTTTCATTGTCCACGACGGGATAGTAAGCGCCGCTCGTGCTGCCGACCGTTCGAATCACCTCGCTTAGCGATGTCCCTGCCGAGATGACAGGCGCGGTGCGGTCCATGACGTCGGCCACCCTGTACGCGGCAATGAGGTCTTCTGCCGTGATATTCAGGCCCGCCTCGCCTGCCCTTTTGACGGCGATTCTGGTAAAAATCGGCCCTATGAACTGAAGGATGAACACGCCGAGTATTATCACCGAGAGCATCATGTCACGAATCTGGCCCTCGAACCGATGACTTGCCATAATCAGCAGTGCAATGGCCACGGTACCCTGCTGGTAGAGACAGAACCCAAGATACTTTCGCACTGTGCCCACGGCCTTGGCATACGTCGCCCCGCAGTACGACCCCGTGCTCTTCCCAACAGTGCTGCCGACAACATATGCGGCCGCAAGCACCAAAACCTGCGCATTTACACGAACATTCAGTCTCGTGCCGACCAGGACAAAGAATACGACATACACCGGCGAAGAGAACCTGCGAATAATCTCAAAACTCTTTAGACTCCGCCGAGGCAAAGAGTTCACCAGCGTCACACCGCAGGCCATCGCTGCAAGAATCACGTCCAGACCCAGTGCAGTAGCCAGTCCAATGGTAAGAACAATGACCCCGACTGTGAACACCAGGGTCTTGTCGTCGTCGTTTACCCTGCTGATAATCCCTCGTAAAGCAAATCCGCCGGCGGCTCCGAGGGCGAACGAACCGCCGACCTCGTAGACGGCGTGCAGAATCATACTGACGATGTGAGCTTCCCTGCTGCCTGTCAGCAGCGTTGCCAGACTGACACTGGCAATGTACAGCACCAGCGCAAGCGCATCGTCGAGTGCCACAATTGCAGTGAGCATAGTGGTGAGCGGCCCGCGCGTCTTATACTCCCAAAGGATATCCACCGTCGAGGCGGGGTCCGTGGCAGAACAGATGGCGCCGAAGACAACCCCAACGGCAAGGGCGTTTTGCCAATCGAGGAAGGACCACATAACAAGAAACGAGCCAACGCCCACAAGCAGAAAAGCTGTCATCCCCTCGAATAACAAAATGGCGGCAACGGCCCGGCCGAATTTGACAAACACCTCCCGCTTGAGCTCGCCGCCTATCAGAAAACCTATCACTCCCAAAGCGAACAGATTGAACGGCTCAAGCGCTTCGACAGCAGCAGGAGAAATGATGCCGAGCATGGGCCCGAGGATAACGCCTATTGCGATGTAGCCGATTATCCGCGGAATGCGCAGAAGCTGAATCAACATTGCCCCCGCGGTGCCGCCCAAAATGGCAAGACCTATCAGAAGTATCGTGTTCAGGTTTCCGTGCTCTATGCCCATTTTTGAGGGAGGTCTCTCTACAGACCAGCGAAGTCATCTCCTGCCGGCGGTCAGGCCGGGCCACATATCCGTCCGAAACGGCGATGCCGGCAAACCATCTGCGTTATAAAGACTGCAGACCGGATTATTTGCCCAGCCGTAACGCACCGCCACCGGCTCCGCAACCTCATCAGAGCTTACCATTACCGTATCGCCCTGTATCTTCGCATCGGCCCAGACAAACTTGCGGTCGGCGCCGGCTATCGCAAAGCCCTGTAGTTGGTCACCTCTCGCTACAAGACCATCGCCCACATGCTCGAAATGTAGCGTTATTTTGTCACCATCGATATCCATACTTTCATACAGCGGCCCCGAATAAACTACGTCCCTGCTGTATGTCTCGGCTAGCGTCCACAACGCCAGACGCTTTCCCACGTCCCGCTTGTTCTTCGGGTGTATGTCGTCGGCCTGGCCAATATCTATCGTTACCGCCATTCCCGTCCGCGGCAGGGTCAGCGTCATCAACTGTGCCTCGCGCAGCTCGGCCCACTCACTCTCGGTCGGCTCGCTCTTTGCCTCCATGAAATTCGCCAACTGAACAAACAAGAACGGAAAGTCACCCTGCCTCCAGGTCTGCCGCCAGCACATTATCATTGCCGGGAAAAGCTCACGATATTGATACGCTCTGCTTGCATTGCTCTCGCCCTGATACCATATTGCACCGCGAATCGCGTATGGCACTATGGGCAATATCATGGCGTTGTAAAGTCCGGTGGGGGAATTTTGATGGTCGGGGCCCATCGGCGCCGCAAGGCCCCGAGGGCGACGAGGCACCTGCTTGCCCTCGGCCTTTAGCTTCGCCGCTGTCTCCTCGAACTTCTTCATCTGACGCTCATACTTTTGCTTCAGCTCCGGATATCTCGCAGCCGCCTCTTCATACCGCTCCAACATCGGCTTAAAGTCGTCGTCCATCTCGAGATACTCTCTGCTCGTCCACGCCTCGGCAGGTGTCCCGCCCCAGGATGTGTTTATCAAGCCCACAGGGACACCAAGGTCTTGATGAAGGTAGCGACCAAAGAAATAGCCAACCGCAGAAAATCCCTGCACCGTATCCGAATTGCACGCCCGCCATCTGCCCCTGCAATCTTCAAGCGGCTCCTGCGAGACCTTCTTCGACACGGTAAACAGCCGGATGTTCGCGTAATTCGCCTCCGCTATCTCCTGCTCTGCATTAGCCGACTGATTCACCGGCCATTCCATGTTCGACTGCCCCGAGCAAACCCACACCTCGCCCACAAGAATGTTCTTGACCACTATTGTATTGTTTGCCTCGATGGTCAAATCAAAAGGCCCGCCTGTTTCAAAAGGCCCAATTCGCGCCACCCATTTGCCGTCCGCATCCGCTGTCGCCGCCCACGCCATGCTCGACAGCCCAAACTTCACAACAATCTGCTCACCCGGCTCGGCCCAGCCCCAAATCGGCACCTTCATCCCCCGCTGCAAAACCATATTATCCCCTATCACCGCAGGCAGCTTCACGTCGGCAACAACCAGCCCGGCCGACAACAAAACCAGCGCCACGGCAAAGAACAACGATCGACTAATATTGCTGTATCCAAAATGCATCTTCCTGCTCCTTAACATAAAACACGATACCCGTTGCATAACCAACACGAGCGATTGCCCGCCCAAAACCAGAGATTATACCGCCCAGGCCCCTCCAACCCAACAAAACTTCACAATTTTTCGCTTTCCACAGCGCTGCAAATCCTGTATAGTCGCCATCATAAATTCGCCTGGAGATAAGAAAATGCCAACACAAACCAAGGTGCTCATCCTATGCGTTGCAATGCTGCTGGCGATAGCGGGGTGCAAAAAGGAAGAACAGCCCGCCCCCGCCCCGGCCGACACAACCACCACGCAGCAGCAAACCCAGACACCCGCTGCGCCCGCCGTCGAGGACCAGCAGGTCACCGACCGACAATCCGCCCCACAGACAGCTCCTCCAAAACCCACCCTAAACGACATAGTGGGCCACGCACGCACCTGGGGACCCATTCTCGCAAACTGGTACGGCAAAGAAGCTCCCGGCTTTACCCTTACCGACCTGGCCGGCAAAACACATAAACTAAGTGACTACAAAGGCAAGACCGTCATGCTCGTCTTCTGGGCAGTCTGGTGCAGGCCCTGTCACATAGAAATTCCCCATCTCATCGAGCTTCGCAACCGCATCAGCAAAGACAAGCTCGCAATCCTCGGTATATCCGAAATCACACCGCCGGTTAACACCATCGAGATGATAAAGGGCTTCGTCGCACAAAAATCCGAAATAAACTACCACATCCTCCCCGCAGAAACATCTTCAATACCCGCACCTTACAGCCAGATACGCGGAATACCCTCCAGCTTCTTCATCGACCCCGACGGCAGAGTCAAACTCGTAACCGAGGGCCTTATCTCCCTGCCCGAAATGATCGCCATCGTTCAGGCCGACCCGCTCGACCTTGAAAAATGAAAATCGACTATGGTCCGCCCGAAAAACAAACGGCTGAAATAGGGCTAAAGGCCTGTCCAAAGGAGTTAGCAGGAGTTGAAAAATGTCTCACCTGAACCGACGCTCATTTATAAAAACCGCCGCCGCTGTCACCCTCACTGCACAACATCTGCTCAAGAAAAACGCCGCCGCCCAGGAATCCGAAAAGCTGAAACGAAAATTCAAGATGAACCTCAACATCAGCCAGGTTGGCGTCAAGGCGGACCCATTCGAGGCCATCGACCTCGCAAAACAGTATGGCTATCAATCCATCACCCCGATGACCGACGCCATCATCAAATACCCGCCGACGCGCCGACAGCAGCTCGCCGAGCAAATGAAGGCCGCCAATCTCTCCTGGGGGCCGACCGGTGTAAGACCATTCTTCTCGCCGGACCAGCCGGACCTCGAACAAAAATTAAAACAGCTCAGCAAGACGGCCTCCATACTCGGCCCCATTGGTGTCACCCGTGCCTTCACCTGGTTAATGCCCGGCAGCGACACGCTCACCTACCGCAAAAACTTCCGGCTCCACGCCGAGCGTCTGCGCGAAATCTGCCGTCTCCTCGCCGACCATAACATCTCCTTCGGCATCGAATACCTCGGCACCAAAACCCTCGTCCTGCGATTCAAATATCCCTTTGTGCAGACCCTCGCCGAAGCCAGAGAGCTCACCGCCGAAGTCGGCACCTCCAACATCGGCATCGCCCTCGACTCGTGGCACTGGTTCCAGGCCGGCGACACCGAAGCCGACATCCTCACGCTCAAAAACACCGACGTTATCTGCGCCGACATCTGCGACGCACCCGCCGATGTTGCCAAAAACCAAATGCCCGACTCGCCTCGCCGTCTGCCCTGCACAACGGGCGTCATCGACGTGAAGAGCTTTCTGTCAGGGCTGGTTAAAATCGGCTACGACGGCCCGGTCGGCACCGAACCCTTCGACAAATCCCTCGCCGAAATGCCCACAGAGCAGGCAATGACCACCGCCACTAACGCCATGAATACCGCCTTCGCTCTCATCGAATAGTGGGCCGACCACCCCTCGGGAATTTTTGCAGGATTTCTGTAGACATCGCTTGTGTTTTGCCGTATACTAAGGTGTTCAGTTGATAACCCCCTGACGACAATTTAGAGATAAAAGGTTTTACCTATGGCACATAAAAAGGGACAGGGCTCTTCAAGAAACGGGCGTGACAGCAACCCGAAATACAGGTCGGTAAAGGCCTTCGGCGGCCAGGCCGTCACGGCAGGGGCTATAATCGTCCGACAGTGCGGAACTAAATTCTTCCCCGGAGCCAACGTCGGCATGGGAAAAGACTATACGCTCTTTGCCAAATCCGACGGCACGGTCAAGTTCCAGGGCCGAAAAATCCACGTCGTCTGATTGCACCACTCGCCCACAGCCAGCCAAGCTGCAACAACTTCAAAGAACCGAACTGCCCGCCTTAATCACTTCGCCCCGCCGAGCAGCCAAGCGAGGAACTATCCAGCACCAGCCACCATACCCATCTCTCCTGCAACACATCAGAATAGGGTGACTCTGCTTGCACCTGTCAACGACTTCAGCGGCGTCTCATCTTCCTCCTCATCATCTCTTGGTAGAAGAGAAACAACGGAACGAACACAAGCGTGCTCTCCAGCCAGCTCTCTATATATACGTTGAGTAGTAACTCCGAGACGGACCCGACGATACCGAACACAAGAGTGCACGAGAGACAGCCCAAGGCCACGACCCTTGCCGTACGCAGCAGTGACGGCCTTTCCACCACGCATACAGATACTCCCAAATACCCTGTTACGAGCAGCATGATTCCCCCAACAACGACATCCGTGGTCGTATGTGGAGCCTCACCAGCCTCACCTGCGCTGAGGATTTCCCACACCGCGAGAAGCAACCCAACCGCGTACAGTGTCGGCACCACCATCGCCAACACCATACCTATTCGAAGCAGAACTGCTCTCAGCTTCACTGATCCCGTCATTACATCATTCCTTTTCGGTGGAGGGCGACGCAGATGGGGGCGTAGTGGCTGATTTGTTCGCCCAGCGCCATGGGGACTATTCGGCAGTTTTTCAGCGATTGGGGCAGGGCCTCTTTCTCAAGCTCGGCTCGCATCGTCTTCTCGAAAAATCTGCCGCAACGGAGATACAAGCTACCTAAGACTATAACCTCAGGATTCAAGATATCGATAATCATCCCCAATCCCTGCCCTAAGTATCGCCCGGATACCGCCAGAATCTCTTTGGCTAACTCATCGCCCTTTTCGGCCGCTTGGGCAACATCCCTAGCCGTTATATCCTCGACGCGACCCGGGTTGAAACTGACCTTGCCATTCAATTCTTTTGCTCTTTGCTGTGCATACCCGGCAATACCCCCGCCGCTGCACCAGCCCTCAAACGAGCCGTGCTTACCATAGCCGACGGGCCCATCCTCAGTAAGCCGCGTATGCCCAATCTCCCCCGCAGAGTAATTCGTCCCCTCGTAAAGCCGGCCATCAAGAATAAGCCCTGCCCCCATCCCCGTCCCGTGCGTGCAGAACACAACGTTCTTAAAGCCCTTCGCCGCCCCAAACCACCACTCGGCAAGTGCGCCGGCGTTGGCGTCATTCATCAAATATGCCTCGCCCCCAAACCGTCCTGTCACCTCCTTTACTATCCCAACGTGATCCCATCCCGGCATATTAGGCGGTCCCAAGATAAGCCCTTTCTCTGCATCCATCGGGTCGCCTGCAGATATCCCAAACACGGGATTATCACCCGGGCCAGTCTGCTCGATGGCTCCGAATATCTTCTCCAGCGTCTCCGCCGGCCCAACTGTGGGAAACCCTGTTATCCGCACCGGCCTGCTTCGCCCGTCCCCACGCACCACCGTGCACTTGGTCCCACCAAAGTCCAGCCCTATGATATCCATTGTCCTGTCTCCAAAGAGTTAATCAGACAGGCCTATTCTCCACACCACCGCCTCACTTTCAACAAGTTTCACCCCTTGGATTGGCCGAGTTTGCGATGGCAAAGACCGGCCTTTCGGCTAAAATAGTGAGACCGTTGTTCTGTTCGGGTATTTGCACACCAAAGACAGAAAATCTGAATTCGGTTTTATGTTCGACGTTGGATATGAGGAGAAAATGAAATGTTAAGCTCAACCAACAAATGCAGGAACCGCACGCTCACGCTGACCCTCGCGACTCTGGCTATACTGCTGTCCTGCACCACGGCCGTATCGGCCGTCGAGGCCGAATCGAACTGGTTCGCCTTCGAACCTGCCGAGGACGACTTCAGCCCCTCTGTACTCGACTGCACCCAATGGATCGAGGCCCCGACCGGAAAGCACGGCTTTGTCACCGTAAAAGGCGACAGCTTCGTATTCGAAGATGGGACGGCTGTGCGTTTCTGGGGCGCTCAGATGGGAGGAGGTCGGGACAGAGAAAAGCTTGACTACACCATAAAACGTATGCGGCGACAGGGAATCAATATCACACGGATGCACGGCCTGCGCTCACTCATCGCCCGCGATGCAAATACCTCCCTCGAATACAGCGAACAGGGCTTTGACCGCCTCGACTACCTCATCTACAAGTTAGGCGAAAACGGAATTTATATGATCCTTGACACGCAGTACCCATTGGTCTCCCGGTTCAAAGCCGGTGATAACATCCGCGGACTGCCCGAAGGGGGCGCCGCACCATACGCCCAGTTTTTCAACGAGACAGTCACTCACATCACAAGACAGCAAATGGTCGATATCTTCACCCACTACAACCCCTACACTAAAAAGCGCTACTGCGACGACCCGACACTTGCGATGATAGAAATCGCCAATGAGGATTCTCTGTTCTGGGGCCAGGTGCCCGACAATTTCAGGGAAGAGCTTGAAGAGAAATTCACCGAATGGCTTGGCAAAAAATACGGAGACAACGACGCCCTTGAAAAAGCCTGGACGGTGGACGGGGTAAGCCCACTGAAAGAAGGGGAAGGAATCGCACTGGGTGAGCGAGCGGCCGTTATGCCCGGATTTGCTTTGCGGTCAGACCACATCAAGAATAATCCGCAGGACAAAGTCCGCGGGCTTGACCAGATGAGATTCTATTATGAGCTTGAGGACAAGTACTGGACCGACTGCCGGAAGGCCATGCGAAATGCCGGCATCAAAGTTCCTATCAGCGCCACCAACTGGCAGGGACACGAATTCGCCACGCGGATACACATGCTCGCCCAGGCAAATCTCGATTACATCGACCGCCACGGGTACTGGGACCATCCCCAGGGCGAGGGGAATCTCAAGTGGCGAATCGCGACCTGCCTGTTCCACAACCTGCCGATGATAAAGGACGTCAAGCCGGCAAAAGACGCGATTGTCTATCTCGGCGTCGGCAATCTTGTCACCGACAAGGCATGGGAGCAGGTGCTTGATTTGCCAATGACAATCAGCGAGTGGAATACCTGCCTGCCCAATCAGTATTCGCTCGAAGGGACCGGGCTGATGGCTGCATACGGCCTGCTCCAGGGTTGGGACGGGTCCCTCGAGTTCGGATATTTCAGCGGCGACTGGCGAGAAAAGCTCAGCGGCGGCTCATTCGACATGCTCGGCAACCCGCCCCAGATTCTCCAGTTCCCCGCCGTCGCAGCAATGTGGCACAGACAGGATGTCAAGGAAGCCGAACTCATCGCCGAGTCCATATATACACCCGAAGCCGCCTTCGAATGGTCGCCGGATAAAAAACCCGTCCCGCTTGCTGCCGCTCTGGTCGGCAAAGTCGGATACCGCTTCGTGGACCAAAGCCGACCGCTCGTCGCCAAGGACATCAGCAAATACTGGGACCCTGAAAAACTCATCGCACGTTCAATCACAGGCGAGCTGACCTGGGACGCCAAAAACGGAATCGTCCATATCGACACCCCGCGCACACAGGCCGTCATCGGCTTCCTCTCGACGCAGCCCCACAAGCTCTCCGACGTCAGCGTAAACAGCCACACAAATTTCGGCGCCGTCTATGTCACTGCGATGGACGGCTACGCCCCGATTACCTCGGCAAGACATCTCCTGATAACCGCCGTCGGCCCTGCACGCAACACCGGTATGGAATACGAAGTGACGGACCAAAAGTCCGAGGTGGACGACGCACCCTTCTGGCGTCTAAAGAGCGAGGGCGATGCGCCCGCATTGATCGAGGCCGTAACAGGAAATATCGAGATACGCTCCGAGCACGCCGGAAAAATGAAATGCTGGGCGCTCAACATGGTCGGAAAAAGAATGCAGCAAGTGCCCTTAGTCCTTAAGTCCAGTGCGGTCGTGCTCGAGGCCAAGAGCGCATACAAAACTGTCTATTACGAAATCTCCGCCGAGTAGGAACTCAAGACCAAAGCAGGCATGTTTGTCGATGTTGTAAAAATTTACGTAAAGGCCGGCGACGGCGGCCACGGCTGTGTCAGCTTCCGACGTGAAAAGTACGTCCCCAAAGGCGGCCCCGACGGCGGCGACGGCGGAAGAGGCGGCAGCATCTATTTCCGCGCCATCGACAACGTCGATACCCTCTCAGACTTCGCCGGCAAGCACCACTGGAAGGCAAAGAACGGCCAGAGCGGCTCAGGAAAGAACAAGCACGGCCAAAGCGGCGACGACCTTATCATCCCCGTCCCGCCCGGAACTCTCATTTACGACGAAGACCTCGACCTGCTCCTGAAAGACCTGCACAAAGTCGATATGAAATGCTGCATCGCGCGAGGAGGCCGAGGCGGTAAGGGAAACAAGCGATTCGCCGACTCCGTAAACCAGACGCCAAGATACGCCGAACCCGGCAAGCCGGGCCAGGAAAGAAACATCCGGCTCGAATTAAAACTCATCGCCGACGTCGGACTGGTCGGTATGCCCAACGCCGGCAAAAGCACACTCATCTCGCGCTGCTCGGCCGCTAGGCCAAAAATCGCCGACTACCCCTTCACCACTCGCCAGCCCGTCCTCGGCATCGTCGAGCTTACCGACTACCGCCGATTCGTAATGGCCGACATACCCGGCCTTATCGAAGGCGCACACGAAGGGGCAGGTCTGGGATTCGAATTCCTCCGCCACATCGAACGAACTCGAATCATCGTCCACATCCTCGATATAATGCCCCCCGACAACTCCGATCCCGTCGATAACTACAAAACAATCCGCTCGGAACTAAAACAGTACAGCAAGACTCTTGCAAAAAAGAAGGAAGTCATCGTCGCAAACAAAATCGACCTTGACCCCGACGGCAAAATCACAAAGGACCTGAAAAAACGCCTGCGAAAAAACATCCTCTCCATCTCCGCCGTTACCGGCCAGGGCATAAAAGAACTCACCGAAGTGCTCTGGCAAAAAGTCAAAGGAGCAAAGACCAAAGAGTGAACCAAGACTCGTGATTCGCTGTCGCTTAACCGGATTCAATGGGATGAGCGCTGAGTAATCTCAAGAACTCTTTGAAGTCTGGTGGCAGACGGGTCGTAGCCATAGATAATTTGCCGCATCAACTCAACGGCCTCCAAACGCTCACACGGCGTCCTCGAAAGCCAATACGATTTATCATCGGGCCTATCTAAAAGAGACCCTACTGTGAACACACTTCTATCCATCTTTGGAAAAGTATCCCTGTCCATAACGCAACTATACCACAAACAAAGAACCCTGTAAACAAAACTCTACGCGAGGTATCCGTTCCAAAAATTCCGGCGCCACTCCTGAGAGGTTATAGCTGTATTATGTACTGGCTTGGTCGGTCGTCTCGCGGTAGAATCAATCGCAACTTTTGAGGACAGAAGTGTGAACATAATCGCAATAGATATTGGAAATACGAACATAACCGTCGGCCTTTTCCTAAAGGGCAAGGAGCAGTCTGTCGCGGCGGCGGCGGGCGCCAACAAGAAGCGGCTCACCGAGCTGCTCAAGGACAACTGGCAGCAAATCCCCGTCTCAAAACGCTCAAAAGAGAAAAAACGCGACGGCGTCGTCGTCGCAAGCTCCGTAAAACCCGATCGGACCGAGTTCGTCCGCAATATTGTCGAGCAGACACTCGGTGAAAAAACCCTGCTTATCCCAAAAGACATCCCCTATCCGGTGGACCTCGATGTAAAAGAGCCCGACAAAGTCGGCTCGGACCGCATCGTATCGGCAGCAGCGGCCTACTCCGTCGTCGAAAAGGCCGTCGTCGTCGCCGACTTCGGCACAGCAGTCACCATTGACCTCGTCGATGACCGCGGCGTATTCTGCGGCGGCGTCATCTTCCCCGGTTTCGAGATGAGCGCAAGGGCCCTGCGTCACGATACCGCGCAGCTTCCTGAGATACACGTCACCAGGCCCGAATGGCCCTTTGGTCGAAACACATCCGAAGCCATTAACGCAGGGCTTTACTACTGCGCGGTCAGCACGCTTCAGGAAGTGGTCAGGCGGTACGCCGAGGCAATCGGCTCCTGGCCGCAGACCGTTATCACGGGCTCGGCTGCAGCACTAATCAAGGACGACTGCGACTTCATCGACAACTACGTCCCTAACCTCGTCGTTAAAGGCATCGCCCTGGCCTATCGAAAATTTCTCGAATCAAAACAGTAGGAACCGACGCGATGGGCACTTATGCGGCGATGATGACCGGCAAAGGCACGGGGGCTATAGCCATCGTCCAGGTTCACGGCCCGGCGGCAAAATCCATCCTGCGCAAAATATTCAAGCCGACCGGGGCCAAGAAGCCGCAGTTCAAAGTCGGCCAAATCCTGCTCGGCCAGATAACCGACGGCTCGCGGACCATCGACCAGGTCACCATCGGCTGTGAAGGGCCGGATACATTCGCCATCAACTGCCACGGCAACCCGCTCATCGTCGAGGATATAATGAAGCTGCTCAAATCCCGCGGCGCAGAATTGACGACGGCGGACAAGATGCTCTACAGAACCCTCTCGCTCGACGGCTCTCTTAACTCTATCGCTATCGAGGCGAAGCTCAATATCCCGAACGCGAAGAGCGTGGAAGGGACGAAGATACTGCTCAACCAAATCGACGACGGCCTGACAAAAACCACCCAACACTGGCTAAGCGTCCTTAACTCAATCCCGCTCGACCAAATCAAGACCGAAGCAGAGCACATCCTAAAAGCAAGCCCACCTGCACGCCTCATCATCTTCGGCGCAAAGACCATCCTCGCAGGCCCGCCAAACTCCGGCAAGAGCACACTGCTGAACCGATTAGCCGGCAGACAAAAGGCCATCGTCTCACACTTAAGAGGAACCACGCGCGACTGGGTCTGCGGTTCCTGCCGACTCGGCCCGCTTTACCTCGACCTGACCGATACCGCAGGTCTCGCCGAAGACCTCACCGCCGACGCGGCCGACGTCGAAGCACAGAAAAGGGCAATCGAGCTACTGAGCACCGCCAACATCATCCTGCTCATCCTCGATTTGAGCGAGCCCAACAACCAACTCACCGCCAACCTCGTTGATAAACTGAAAGATAAAACCGTCCTGACCGTCCTCAACAAATCCGACCTGCCCAGAAAATTTGACGCAGCAAAGCTTGCCCCACACCTGGCAAGGACCGTCGAGATAAGCGCACAATCCGGCACCGGCCTCGACCTGCTCGGCCGCGAAATCCTCCACCTGACCGGGGTCGATACCTTCGACTACACCCAGCCCGTCGCCTTTACCGCCCGCCAGAACGACCTGCTCTCGCAAATCCAAACCGCCAAATCCAAAAAGCTCGCCCAGCGGCTCATATCCCGTTTGCTCAACGGCCCGCTCGATGTATAATCGAGCACTATGGCATCATCCGGCGAAAAACTGACGCCCGCTATGAGGCAGTTTCATAACTTCAAAAAGAAGTATCCGGACTGCATCTTGTTCTTTCGGATGGGCGATTTTTACGAGACCTTCTACAACGACGCCAGGACCTGCTCGCGAGTCCTGGGCCTTACGCTGACCAGCAGAGACAAGAACACCGCCAACCCCGTGCCTCTGGCAGGCGTGCCGTATCACGCCGTTGATGGCTACCTCAAGAAAATGATACAGGCCGGCTTCAAGGTCGCCGTCTGCGAACAAATCGAAGACCCGAAAACCGCAAAAGGCCTCGTCAAGCGCGACGTCACCCGCGTCGTCACGCCCGGCACACTCACCGACGACATCCTGCTCGACGCCAAAGAGGACAACTTTCTCGCCGCCGTCTGGCAGAGCAACGCGGCTTCTGCGATAAGCTGGGTCGATGTCTCCACAGGCCGCTTCTTCATCCGCAATATTTGCGAAAACAAAGTCCTGGACGAAATCCTGCGCCTGTCCCCAAAGGAATGCCTCCTGCCCGACAGCCGAGGCGAGCTTTTCGAGCCGCAGGCCAAAAAACTCGCAGCCGACATTACCCAGCTTACCGGCGCGGTGGTCACCGAAAGACCCGCGTGGTACTTCGACCCCTATCAGGCACACCAGCGTTTGCTCAAACACTTCGGCACCACGACTCTCGAAGGGTTTGGAATTGCCGATACCGACGCACACCTTATACCGCCGGCCGGCGCTATCCTCGAATACCTCAGCGAGACCCAAAAGAGCACGCTCGAGCACATATCCACAATCAAGAAGGTAGACCCCAAGCGATTTCTCCAGATTGACCCGGCTTCGCTGCGCTCACTGGAAATCCTGCGAACAATCCGAACCGAGTCGGCCTCCGGTTCGCTGCTGCACACGCTCGACCAGACGCTGACGCCAATGGGCGGAAGAATGTTCCGCAACTGGCTGTGCATGCCGCTGGCTGATATCACCGCCATCGAGCTTCGTCAGGACGCCGTCGCTGAGCTGAAAGAAGCGGATTCTGTTTTGAGCCGGCTTCGCACCAGCCTTGCCGACCTTGCCGACCCCGAACGCATCGCCGGACGCATCGCCACCGGCCGTGCAAATCCCAGGGACCTGCTGGCCCTTGTTACTACGCTCCGCCAGGTCCCGCAGATAAGACAGATGCTCACTACGTGCTCGGCCGACTTGCTGCAAAACCTCGCCCAGCGCTGCGACAGCATCGACGAGCTTGCCGACCTGCTCGAATCAGCCATCGACCCCGATTGTCCCAACCATTTGCGCGACGGCGGCGTCATACGCACCGGCTTCAACTCCGAGCTTGACTCGCTCCGCTCAATCTCGCGCGACGGCCAGAGCTGGCTGAGCCGCTATCAAAAACAGCAAATCGAAGCGACCGGAATTAACAAACTTAAAATCGGCTATAACAAAGTCTTCGGCTACTACATCGAGGCGCCGCGCTCGGCCGCCGAGAAACTGCCCCCCCACTACCACAGAAAGCAGACCCTCAAAAACGCCGAACGCTACATCACCGACGAGCTAAAGCAATACGAGACAAAGGCCCTCGGCGCAGAAGAAAAAACCCTCGCCATCGAACAGCGACTCTTCGACGACATCCGCTCACAGGCCGCACGGTACATCCACCGCCTCCAGAAACTCGCCGAGACGCTCGCACAGACCGACTGCCTCACCTCACTGGCCTATCTGGCCAAACGCCGAAACTACACCCGCCCCAAAATCACATCCGGCACAGAGCTTCTTATTACCGAGGGTAAACACCCTGTCTTGGCAGAAATACTCGGCCACGACTTCGTCCCAAACGACGTCGACCTCGGCGACGAGCACGGCGACGTGATGATTATCACGGGTCCGAATATGAGCGGTAAGAGCACCTACATCCGGCAAAGTGCCCTGCTTGTGCTCATGGCACAGGCCGGCTCGTTCATCCCCGCAAAAGACGCTCAGATTGGCTTAGTTGACAGAATCTTCACCCGCGTCGGCGCCTCCGATGAGCTTGTACGCGGCCAGTCAACCTTCATGGTCGAAATGACCGAAACCGCAAACATCATCAACAACGCAACCAAAAAATCCCTCGTCATCCTCGACGAAGTCGGCCGAGGCACAAGCACCTACGACGGCCTCGCTCTCGCCTGGGCTATCACCGAGCACATCGCAAACAAAATCAAATGCCGCACACTCTTCGCCACCCACTACCACGAGCTTACTGAGCTGGCGCAGCTCCTCGAAAACGTCAAAAACTGCAACGTCGCCGTCCGCGAATGGATGGACGAAGTCGTCTTCCTACACAAAATCCTCCCCGGCGGTACCGACAAATCCTACGGCATCCACGTCGCCAAATTAGCCGGTATACCTAGGCCGATTCTCGCTCGCTCAAGGGAAATCCTCGAAGAGCTCGAGGCAACCTTTGAAAAAGAGGCCAAAGGTACGCACCTTGCTAAACACAAGACAAGAAAGCCCGACGCCGATACACTCTTCGTCAAAAAACACAAATCCGTCCTCGATAAACTCGCCGCAACCGACGTCAACACTCTAACACCGATTGAAGCAATCAATCTGCTGAATCAAATCAGAAACGAAATCGACGAGAAGTGAATCGGAGATTCCGAGGGTGCGTCTGCACTACCTCAGTTATCCTGCCGGAATGTTTATTCTCTGACGCGGTACATCTGCTCGGTTTCGCTCCAGTACAGTCTGCTGCTGTTTTTCTCGCACCACGTCTTCCAGTGCTCTACCGGCAGGACAAAAGCCTGCGGCACGAGATTGACGTTTCCATCTATCGGCTGGGCCATCACCCACTCCTTCCAATCCCGCTCTATCTGCGAAACGTCCTTACCGCAGACCTTCTCCAGTGTCACCACCCCGGTCGGGTCGTCCGCCGCCACGCTCATCTCATGCACAAACTTCTTAAATAATCCCTGCCTGTGCAGAAACAGCATAAGCGAGCGCGCAGCCGACTGGTCCGGCTCCTCCAAAGTAACCAGGCCCTCTATGGAAAGAAACCTTGCTCTCTTTTTGGTCTGCGGGAATCGCCAGTTGCTGAAGTACCCGAACGAGATATTCAGCTTGCCCTGCTCATCGAGATACCCGATGAACTTCTCAAAGAACGTAGCGATACCTTCATCAACCCACTTGGGAGGGTCAGCGGCGAAGCTGGTCGCTATGAAATGATGAACAAGCTCGTGGGTCGTCGTTCCGAGGCCTGAATCCGCGTTGACAACGATGATGTTTGCCCAGGGGCCCATGTAGAAACCGTACGGTGTGTAGCCACTGCGAGCACTCTGGGCGAAAGGCCGGTAGCTCTTTTCGCTGCCGAACAGGTAAACCTTGAGACGGCGATTCTGCCCTATCTCAAAATACTCCGCGTTGACGTAATCAAAAAAACCTTCGAAGAAATTCTTGTAGTATTCGAGCTGCGCATCGTCAACGTCCGTGTGAATCCGGAAATGCTCCGTCTGGCCCCGTCTTGACAGAACGTCCGGACGCCCCCTAAGCCCGTATGCGTAATCAATGTAAAGCACTGCTGACAGAAACAGCGCGCTTATACACAACAGCTTCAGTATCCGCACCAGGCTAAGACGTCTCGTTTCCATATTCGGCCTCCAGCATTTCTCTTGAAGTGAACCAACTCACGCTGATTAACATCGGCCAAAAACAGCCCGCCAATGACCTGATTCCCCCGACCCTGACACCTATAGAAGCTATGAATCTACTCGCTGGCACGGCCGCGAGTACTCCAAGCATAAGGGAATTGAACAGAAGCAAGACCCGGCTGGTCGCGATAGAATGAAATCGGCGGCAATTCGATTACAAACCAAGAAGAAATTGGTGTGGCAAAAGAAGCTGCAATCCTGATAATAGAAACGCTGAAGAACAAGCATACAAGAGACGGCAACCGGCTGTATGACATCATACAGGATGTCCTTTTCGGCATCTGCGAGCTGGACAGTCATTGATATGCCTTAGATAAAAACAAGAACCACAAAGAGAGAGGACGGAAAATGCAAAAGAGACTTCAGAAACGAGCGTTAGTTACATTGACGGTGCTGACATTGCTCATCGGCTGTATGAGTCAAACGGCGGGGGCGATAAACGCAGGCGATTTCAAAAATCCGCCGGCAGGAGTGAAATTGCATGCGTGGTGGCACTGGATGGACGGGGCAATCACGAAGGAGGGCATCACCAAAGACCTCGAGGCAATGGCGCAACAAGGCATATCACAGGCGACGATTCTCAACATCGGCTTGTTCGACGGGCGCGACTTTGGAGTACCGCAGATAAAATTTAACAGCCCCGAATGGTATGAAATGTTCCGGTGGGCACTGGCCGAAGCAAACCGGCTCGGTATCGCCATAGGAGCACACAATTGCGACGGATGGAGTTCCAGCGGCGGCCCCTGGATTACGCCTGAGACGTCGATGAAGCAATACGTGTGGAGCAATATGATTGTCGAAGGCGGACGGCAGCTTACTATTAAGCTGCCCAGGCCGTACTCTGAGCGTGATTTCTACCGTGATGTTGCCGTAGTCGCATACCCATCCGGCCAACCCAGCAGCTCATTCCAGTCGGCTATACCCAAAGTTGCTGTTAACGGCGCCGAGACGGTGTGGCTTACGGACGGCAATCCAATCAGCGGAGTGGCTGTCCGCCGCGGCGATAAAATTCAGTTGGCATTCGATGAGCCGTTCACGGCTGAGAAAATAGTAATTCATCCTCGAAAGCGATTCGCGTGGGGCAGGATAGATTCATTTATGAGCCGATGCACTCTTTCAGTTTCGCAGGACGGCAAGGGTTTTGAGAAGGTCAAAAACATCGAAATAAGAGGGCTCAATCGTTCGGTCTCGATCGAAATCCCCGCCACAAGCGCGAAGTTCTACCAGCTTGAGGTAACCGACTACTCTGATATGGATTCATATATTCCGTTTATGGCTGCGGAGGTTGAATTGCTGAAGAAAAACGAGGAGCCGCTCTACCAGCCGGCGATACCCTACCACTTGGCGAAGACAGTGTCCGTCAAGGTGGACAGCCGCCGATGCTTTGATACTTTCGCCGGTCCGGCGGCGGATAAAACTGCCGTATCGCAGGAGCAGGTAGTCGATATTACCGACAAGATGTCGGCGGACGGCACGCTGAAATGGGATGCACCGCCGGGCGACTGGCGGATTATCCGTTTCGGCTTTACTTCGACCGGCGCTGAGAACGGTCCTGCCACTGGAGAGGGACGCGGGCTCGAATGCGACAAAATGGATGCCCGTGCGGTTGACCTGCATTTCAGGAGCTACCCTCAGAAACTGGCGGATGCGGCGGGCGAATACGCAGGTAATACGTTTAAATTTCTGCTGATAGATAGCTGGGAATGCGGCTATCAGACCTGGACAGAGAGTTTCCCCGCCGAGTTTGAAAAACGCAGAGGATACAGCATCATCAACTGGATACCGGTGCTTTGCGGGGAAACGCTGGGCGGTAGCGCCCTTTCGGAGGCATTCCTGTACGATTTTCGTAAGACCATCGCCGAGCTTATCGAGCAGAATTACTACAAACACTTCAGCAAACTTTGCCATAAAGCAAAGATAGAAATGCACGCCGAGGTGATTTACGGGGGCCCCTCGTACCCTCCGCTGGACATTCTGAAGTCAAACAGCTACGCGGATTTGCCCATGTTCGAATTCTGGGCCGGCCACAGCCGCGAGACTTCGCTGCCGAATTACACACCCGTCGCGAAGCCGGAGGCAATGTTCCCAGCCAACGCGTGTGTCTGTTATGACATGCCGGTACTGGGAGCCGAGGCATATACCGCACAGGCCCATTACAGCGAATCGCCATACGACCTGAAGCCCTTCGGCGACAGGGCGTATTGCTCAGGGGTTAATCAGTTCATCCTGCACAGCTACGTGCACCAGCCGTTTGACAAAAAGCCGGGTATGACCCTCTCTCAGTGGGCATCCCACTTCAACCGCAACAATCTCTACTGGCAGCACATATCCGACTGGTTCGCCTATCATGCGCGTGTGCAGTACGTATTGCAGCAGGGAGCGGCTGTATCCCAGGTATTGCACTTCGTCGGTGACCAGCTACCCCAGGGGCTTGACCAAAGCGAACTCTATAGCTTACCTGTAGGATACACCGCTACGGCCTGTAATCTGGATGTGCTAAAAGATAAGGTCAAGCTGGCGGACGGCAAGCTGCAGATGACTAACCGGCTGAGCTTTTCGTTATTGAGCATTCCCGATTCAAGTGCCATGGAACCGGATACCCTGCAGCGAATTGCCGAACTGGCCAATGACGGCGCCGTAGTTTACGGGCCTAAGCCAGCCAGAGTATTATCCCTGAGCAACTTGACTGAAAATGAGAAAGCGCTTCAGGAACTGGCGAACAAAATCTGGGGCAAGATAGACGGCAAGCAGGTCACAGAAAACGAATACGGCAAGGGCAAAGTCATCTGGGGCAAGCCGCTTGCTCAGGTCCTCGACGAAATGAAGGTCCTGCCGGCCCTCGAGACAAACGGAGGTGACTCGCCGGGATTTTTATATATCCACAAGAAGACCGACGATGCGGACGTGTTTTTTGTCGCAAATCAACTGAACACTGAACTACGGCGGGAATGCTTGTTCAACACAGCCAATAACACGCCCGAAATCTGGGATGCTGAGCAAGGCACAGTGGTAAAGCCGGCCATTTACAATCAGGAAAACGGAAGAATCAGGTTGCCCGTTACTTTCAAGCCACGTCAGTCACTGCTGTTCATATTCAAAGACGGGCAAGCCCGCGACCATATCACCTCGGTCGCAATCAACGACAAAAAGATATTCCCACAGCCTTCACCTGACAGCCCTTATCCCGTCCCGCACGCTGTCTTCGACAAAGACGCAATAACCTTAACCGCCGAAAAAAGCGGCACATACACACTTGGCACAAGTGACAACAAAACCTTCACAGTAAAACTCGACCCACCCGAAATCACGGTGATCGATAACTTCAAAGGAACCATCGACTTTGTCCCCGGTGGATACGAAGCCGACATCAAGCCCGTCGAGACTACCGAGCTGAAATCGTGGACCGACTTTGATGACCCTGCGATAAAATACTTCTCCGGCACTGCTGCATACACTATCCGTTTCACAGTCCCGGCTGGCTTTACCTCCGGCCCAGACTCACTCATGCTCTCGCTCGGGCAAATCGGCTCAACCGCAAACGTGTCCCTCAACGGCAAACACCTTGCATATGTCTTCAGACCCAATGCCATGCTCGACGTCACCGGATTACTGACAGATGGCCAAAACGTCCTCAAAGCAGAAGTCGCCAATGTCTATCGCAACCGCATCATCGGCGACTACATTGAATCCGGCGAAGTCCGGACCGTCTGGACATCAGCACCCGTGCAACAGTATCTCGACAAAACCAAACCCCTGAAACCCTCCGGCATCATCGGACCAATACAACTGCTCAGGATAACGAACAAACAGATTCCCTCTATGAGAAACTAACACAGAGAGAGAAACTTCTTGCATCACATATTGAACATGGACAGTATCTCGCTTGCTACCGGTGGGCAGCCGGCGACGAACCGGCAATAATCTTTATGCTTGGCGGTGCAGTTGCCAACACACAGGGTGCCGGGCGGCAAATTGTCGTGGCCTTTGCCTATGGCGATATAAATCTTCTTGTCACCGGATGTGTTGTCACGCAACTGCCGGCCATACTTTTTCAGGAACATCAACAACGTTGACTGGCACGCACTGCAGGACTGTATGTCTAAGATTTCAAATCCCGCGAACTCTATCGACAGCTTGTCGGGAGGCGGAGCGAAAGGGCTTCGGATGTCCCTGTAATTCGCAGGTGAGACATTGATGGAATCGAGAGCAATCACACCATACCCTCTTTGTGCGCCCATCCGCAGATGCGGTACATCACAGGCGGAGATTCCCATTATATCGCACGCAACTGAATCGGTCGCGAAGGCATCGACGCCGACAAGCACCACGCCCAACGGCTTGGGCTTGCCGGCACTGGGCCCCAGCCCTTCCATACCGATTGTGCCGTCTATAATCGACAGATGAGGACGCAGAACCGAGGACATATCGGCAATGGCAATATCCAGCGGTTTCTCCTCGTGGTCGGCGAGCTGCGGCAGCATATGCAGGTCAACTTTGGAGCGTCGCCACAGGCACCCCTTCATATTCTTTACCGATAGTGTCACGCCCGTGTGCATATGCGTTTTCATCACGGGAATTGAGACAATAATGTCGTATTCTGCAATCTCGGCGCATAGCTTAAGTGACCTTATCGCAACGCCCTGAGGTATTTCAAGGTTCACATACCGGCGGATATCCATATCGATCAACGGGCAGTTTCGCTTTCTTGCAACGGCAGCAATACCGCTGCTCTCAAAGGCATCAAGCATTGTCACGCCGGTTATTGGGCTTTCACCCACAGCCGTCTCGGCCCCTGCCTCGGTGAAGGCGTCAATTGCAGCGGCTACGACCTGCGGATGTGTTGTAATGCCTGTTCCGGGCTGAACGTTGCGTCCCACGTTGGGCTTGAGTAATACACGTTTGTCTTTCGCCGGCGACAGGTCAACATTTGAAAGGGCTTTTCGCGTGTTATCGTAAGGGTTATCCCCCGATGCCCAAAAAACTTCTGGGCAGGAGGCGTCAAGTTTGAAAGGCGTATGCGATATCAGTTTTAGGTCCCCAACGCAAGCCGGTTCGAGTTCTCCAACGGCAAAATCACCAATTATGATTGTAGCAAAAGACAGACGGTTGTTCAATGAAGGCCGGATGAGCCCTCGGCGCAGCAGTTTCTGGAGAATTTTAGATCACCGCTTGGCTTCGAGCGGCACAGGGAAAGGAAAAAGCTCTGCAAGCCATTAGCTCACACCGCCTTAAGAACGAGGCCGAAGAAACTCTCCGCAGGATGCCTTGCGGCAGGACCCTCAACCCTCGAGTCGACAGCCCGATGCCTTAACCAACTGAGCTACGGCTCCAAGCTCTTACATCGCAACAAATTACAAAATATCTTCATTCAGACAAAATTTTCTGTTCACAGCCACAAATTCCCGCTTGCGTCACATCCGACTGGTCAATACTGCAAGAGAATCAAACGAAAGTGCAGATAGCGATAACTTGCCAGTATACTGCTGCGCGCACCGAAAAGCAAGCAGTATCATAGACCTTCCTCCCTGTTGGTCTTTGGGTGTTGTTGGTTGTTTGCTTCGCTGTCCCGGCTAAAACCCGTACACCGGCTTTAGCTCCGCCTCGGTCGGCAGGTGGTCGTAGAACTCGCCTCTCGGCCCAACGTAACCCGTCCCTTGTTTTGTCAGCTTCACCGGGCTGACCGAGCCGTTGCTGTTCGTGATGTTCACCGTCACGATGTTTATCTCCTGACGCAACGAGTCCATCTCCGCCTGTGTCTTCTTCTTGTCCTGCTCATTGCCCACAATGTAGCCCGTACCGCCCCCGACCGCAGCGCCGATTAGCGCGCCCTCAGCGGTTTTGCCCGACTGGTGGCCCGCAATAGCGCCTATGCCCGCACCTGCCAGCGCCCCGACACCCGCGCCTTTCTGAGCGTCGCTTTCACAGCCGGCCGAAAACACCAGCGCTGCACTTACCACCGCCACTGACACGATTGTTACGAGTCCTTTGCTCATCCTATGTCTCCGCCAAATCTTTTCTGGTTCAGATACACTTACTCTTTTTAGCATATCGGCCAGACCATACTTTATCCATCACCTTTTCATTTGCACAGACACCCGACAAGCCCACTACCCGGCGTACCGAGTACATACTGCTTTCTGTAACACTACGGTGTGACTTTTTGAATTCGAACAGCCATATACCCCTTGCCCGGCAACCTCACCTCGATGTGCTTTTCAAATGTCCCTTCAACCGGCGTTATCGTCATATCCCATGTGTCAATAATCTCTACCTTGTACCGCCTGTCCCCGGGTAGCTTGAACCGAAATATCCCCGGCTGATGGACCCCGAAGTAAATCACATAATAATCATCTCCCTTCTTTCCTCCTGCATAATGCCCCTCGCCCCATATCCAGTCTCCCTCCATCGGCTCGAATCCGACTGCCGGCCCTTCTTCTGCTATCTTGCGCAAAAACGCAATTCTCGCCGGACTTTCTCCGTGCAGCACACCGCCCTTCGACCACCACAAAATATCCTCCGGATGCAGGTACGTCTCGCCGTGCCCCACATAACAGCCCACCACAGTCCCCAGCCAAAAACGGTGCACCAGCTCCCGCGCACTTATACAGCCCCACGGCTCCGGAATGTCCCCCTCGTACTTGCACTCGTCGTCGATAATCGGTTTCTGATATCTCTTTCGCCAGCTCATCGCCTCGGTCAAATCCCAGTGCTGAACGCTCGCGTGTGTTACCCACGGCTTCTTGTGGTCGTACCACCGAACCCCGTTATGTATCGACCGCGGATGACCATACGGGTCACACTCCCGGACAATCTGAAAAAAATCGTCCCAGTCGCTCATCTTCTTCTTCATAAAATCGTACTCATTTGCCATCGACCACCACACATTCCGAAACGCCGCCAGCCGCGCAACCACATACCTTAGATACCGCCGGTCGCTCTCAGCGTCCATCCTGTCAAAGCCCCACCTGCCCTCGTCGTAAGGATGAAACAGAATCAGGTCCGCCTCTATGCCTAACTCCATCAGGTCTTTGACCCGCCGCTCTAAGTGATGAAAGAACGCGGGACTAAAACGCGTAAAATCAAACTTCCCCTCGGCGTTCTTCTCAAAGGGATACAGCTCCGGCTCCGTCTTGCAGTAAGCGTAATTCTTGGGAAATACGCACATCCGAATCTTGTTGAAAGGCGCCGTCGCCAGCGTCTTGAGCGTCTGCTCCCGAAGTTCCTCCGTTTGATGTATCCACGCATAGCACGTCGTGCCGAACTGGTAGTACATCGTCCCATCCGCATAAGCGAAATGGTACGTGTCTTTCACGCTAACCGGCCCGTGATTGCCCACCGACGGCTCAGCGCATTCGAATGTCCCCTTCGCGTCGTTAAGTGCATCAACATTGCTGCTCGTCTTGTATTTCCACTCGCCCAGTTTGTCCGGTATAAATCGCACGCGATACACACCCTCACCATCATAAAAACCTGTCACCCCGACGCTTCTGTCACCATTGGTAAACTCGGCTGTAAATTCGACATCAACAAACGGATTAGCATCCTTCGGCCCGTCCAGCTTTAGCTCAAATACTCCCCATCGCTCAACCTGCTCCGAGCCGGTCGCCACCCCCGACCACAACAGCACCGCACAAACCAGAACACGCAAAACCCTCACTCCGCAATCGTGGACCGCTGATTCCGCCATTTGCGCTCCTTAGTCTCTGCTAAACGTCCGGTCGAACTCTAACCTGTCAGATTAGCAGCGTCTGCCCCGGCATCGCCACCGGCGGTATCGGCCGCTCTTTCACATCGTAGCTTTCCGGACTCAAATCCAGTTTTGATGCCTCCATCACCCACTTCCACGAAAGCTCCCTGCCCGTATAAGCGCTCATCCTGCCCATTATCGCAGCCAAGGTACTCTCGGCCACTCGCACACCTTCATTGAGCGGCCTGCCTTCGAGGATACTATTGACAAGGTCGATGTGCTCCATAACGTACGGGTTCGGATTCGGCCCATTGTATTCGTAGGCGTTCTGACCCTCTATCTTCCCACTCGAACCGTCTGTATAGCACGTTCCTTTCATCCCGACCAGGTGCTCGCTCACCCGGTCGCTGCAGCCGTTTATCTGCCGCGCCATACTGCTCAGCCGCACACCGTTCTCGTACTCATACTCCACCGCAAAATGGTCCCAGATGTTCCCCTCCTTGCGCACCTGTCTTCCCCCCATACCCAGCGCCTTTACCGGATGCGCGTCAAGCGCCCAGTTAATAATATCGATGTTGTGGACGTGCTGCTCGACGTAATGGTCGCCGCTCGTCCACACAAACCAGGGCCAGTTGCGCAACTGCCACTCGAATTGCGTCGCCGCCTCGCTCGGCTCGTGCCATTTCCAGTAGCCAATCATATCCCCGCCGCACCAGTAGCACTGCGCCGCAAGAATTTCGCCGATATCGCCGTTGCGTACCCGCTGCATCAGCTCCACATAATGCTTCTGGTGCCGACGCTGTGTCCCCGCAACGATTGCCAGCCCCTTCTGCTCAGCCAACTTCGCCGCCTCGATTACCTTGCGAATCCCCACAGGGTCCACTCCCGCCGGTTTCTCCATAAATACGTGCTTGCCCGCCTCTATCGCCGCCTTCAAATGCATAGGCCGAAAATGAGGCGGCGTCGCCTGAATCACCATATCAATATCACACGCCAGAACCTTCTCATAAGCATCGAATCCCGCAAACGTCTGCTCCTTCGGCACCTTGAACGGCTCGCCTAAGGGCGGCCTCTCCCGCTCCTTGTCACCATTTGCAAGCTCACTATACGACCGCTTCAGCCGATCCTTGAACAAATCACCCATCGCCACAAGCTCTACCGCCTTCGAGCCCGTCACGCAGTCCCTTATCGAATCCGTCCCCCGACCGCCGCAGCCGATTAGACCCACCCGAATCTTCTCGTCACCCGCCGCGTATGCCCGTGTCCCCAACTGCCCCGCAAGCACCGCCACGGACACCACAGCCGAACGCTGCATAAACTCCCTGCGAGAAACATTATCACTTCTCTCCGTCGCTTCGCCTTCCATATCTCAAACCTTTCAGCTTCACTACAGCATTTTCCCAAAAAGCTTCGCTCTTCTAAAAATCATCGCACCACCGATATGCCTCGATAAGCGCCTTCTCACCCTCCTTGCCCTCCTTGCTCATCCCGTGCTCCATACACAAAACGCCCTTGTATCCCTTGCTGTGAATATGCTTAAAGATGTTTCTGTAGTTAATCTCGCCCGTCGTCGGCTCCTTGCGGCCGGGATTATCACCGAGGTGAAAGGCTCCGATGCACTCGTAAGCCATATCGATGTTCGGTATCAGATTGCCCTCCGTTATCTGCTGATGATATAGGTCGTCCACCATTTTGCAGTACGGGCTATTGACCGCCTTGCAGATTTGATACCCCTGCGGTATCTTCTGCAGAAACATCTGCGGATGGTCCGTCCAGTTGTTGAGCGGCTCTATCAGAATCGTGAACTTCTCCGGCTCGCACACCTCCACACACGCCTTTAGATTCTCCACCATATTGGCCGTCTGATAGTCCCACTCCAAGTTCACCGCGTATGTCCCCGGTGCGACCACCGCGTACATACAGCCCGTCCGCTTGCCTATCTCTATCGCTGCCTTCATCCGCCTGACCAGCATCTCACGCACACCGTCATCCTTAAGCACGAACGTCGGCCTGCGAAACTCCGCGTACGCCGCAAAAGGCCCCATCGTCAGCCCAAGCCGTTCGCACTCCTTCGCAATCTTTTCCTGCAGCTCCGCCGGCTTTTCCGGCAGCCCGTTGTCGAACATAGCCGTAAAACCCGTATCGGCCATAAACTTAAGCTGGTCAATCGGGTCGTTGCCGGCGTGATTGCGGAACATCCCGAAGTAAGGTGCGTATTTGAGTTTGAATTTACCCCCGGTCGATTGCGCCCGGGCTGGCGATACCGACATAGAAACCGCCGCCGCTCCCGCCGCCAGACCCCTCGCCAAAAATCCCCTTCGGTCCATTGTCTTGCCTCCTTTATATGTGCCCATTGAAATTGTTCTGTTAACCCATAATTCGCAATTCCTTTTACCACCACGCCCTAATCATATCAAGCCAATTATGCCTTCAGCGCTTACAACCCAGACGCCGGGACACTATCATTTCCGGCTAACCTGTTGTTAACCGATATTTCGGGAGTCCAGGAATGAAACCAAAAGTCGTAGTCTCCGGTGCCGCAGGGCGAATGGGAAAAAGGATTATCGCCGTCGCAGTCGAGCAGGGAAAGCTCGAAATCATCGGTGTCCTGCTGCTGCTGTTCTGAGCAGACCGGCAGGCAGTGCGGCGGGTATGCTTCGGTGCGATTGGCTATTGACTGATTTGGGGGGAGGGATATGGGGAGAAATGCCGATATATGGCAGTAGTGGAAACCGGATTTTGGGAATGGGATTGACAAGGAGGTTTTAGAAATGAAGCTGAATGTGAAGGCGTTTGCGCTAACGGGCGGTCTGGTGTGGGGGCTGGGGCTTTTTTTCCTGACGTGGTGGATAATCGCTTTTGAGGGAGCAACGGGCGAGGCGACCATCATAGGGCAGGTGTACAGGGGCTACACGATAAGCGAGCTTGGCAGCGTGATTGGGTTTTTGTGGGGCTTTTTGGACGGTGCTATCGTCGGAGCGATATTCGCGTGGCTGTACAACGGGCTTGCCGCGCTTGCGGGCAAGAAGGGAAGTGCTCCAGCGCAGCAGGCGAGTAGCGAGTAACAAACAGGAGGTTTTAAGTACGAGAGGGAGGATTGGGGTGCGACGGCGGGAGTTTTTGAAGCCGGCCGGCGCGTGAGGTGTGGATAGAGGTGATGGCTATAGCTCTCGCCAGTGCGTGGGAACGAAACGGATGAACTCGTCGCCGATGCCGGCGTCTCCGAGCGAGGCATCGTAGTAGAAGGCGGCGGAGTTTCTCTGGATGTAGTTCTCGGCGACGACGGCGCCGTAGATTTCAGCCGAGTTGTGCATATCGACGGTAGCGTTTGGAGCATAGATGACGCCGTAGAAGACGGCGCTATTTTTTATAATGATGCTCGAGCAGGTGGGCAGACCGAAGACTTTGAGCTTCGGCGGCTCCTGTGTGAGATTGTTGAAGCCCGATGAGTTTTTGCCGTCCATACTTCCGGCGAGGTAAATGGTCAGACAGGCGTCATTTGCCTCGGAGATATCGATGCGTGCGGAGTTGTCCAGTGTTACGTCGCCCGTGACGTACAAGGTGACGCCGCCGTCGATGGTGAGCGTTTCGCCGTTCAGCATTCGGATGCTGTCATACCTGCCGGAAGTGCTTATGGTAACTGAGCTGTTAATCGCTCCCTGGCTTGCGGCCGAGGCAAGGTCGTCGGGGACCTCAGGGATGATGATGTCGTTATCGGAGACGGAAGGATAGACGATGCCGTTTATGGTGGCGCCCTGGTCGTCAATGACGTCGATTGGTCTGCCGCCTTCGCCGACCATGATATCACCGTTGACGACCACACCGGACTTCAGGATGATGCTGTCGTCTGATGCGCTGGTGGTGCCGATTTTAAGGCGGCTGTCGTCATCGCCATTGTTGAACCAGTCAACAAGACTACCATTGATGAGGTCCATAGTGCCCCTTGTGAGGATGGCGTGCTCGAAGGGGCCCTTAATTCTGAGGTCGCACTGAATGGTTCTGTGTGTAGAGCCCTTTGTACCTACGGCCTGGATGGAGTATCCCGTCCACATATCGCCGAGGACGGCGTAGGCGTATTGTGCATCGGCGCCGGCGACGGCGACACCCTGCTCGCAAGGCAGAGCAGAGTCATCCCAGGTTCCAGACCTTAGCATGTTGTTCGTTTCGTAGAGGGCTTTGGTAAGGCCATAATCTGCTGCTGCGCGGGCTATGAGCTGTCGGTTTGCGCGGATTGAGGCCAGGCGTCTCTGGAAGCCGAGACAGAGCAGTCCGACTCCGATAACGAACAGGACACTGGCGGCCACCATCGCCAGCGGCAGTATGAAGCCGCGTCTTTTTTCTTTGAGTATTTTGGATATTGCAATCCTCATTTTTAGCTCCCTGCTTTGGTTAGGGTTACTGGTTTTGCGGAATAGCCGAGGCGATTAGAGATACATCGTGGTCGTTGTCGGTCAGGGTCATGTGCATACGGATGCATCGTCCGGCGCCGGAGAAGGTGCAGGAGACCACGTTATCGCAAACAGGAATTATGCCGAGTGTTTCTCTCGGGCTTGTTTCGCCGAATTCGAGGAAGAAGGTTCCGCCGGAGGTGTACATTTTTGCATACTGGTCGACCTTTGGTGACGTTTCGGTTGCGAAGTAATAGACTTCGATGTACTGTCCGGAGTTATCGAGAAGAAACCTTTCGCAGGTTGCCCTTCGGATGACGGCCTCGAAGGTCTTGGCGGCAACGTGGCTTTCAATCATAGGGTCGCAGTAGGCACGCTGGTAAGTCTGGTTCCATGATTTGTGACTGTCGGAGAAGACGACGCCGACGGCGAGGATGCTGATTGCGACCATTGCGCAGACGACGGTCACTTCGACGAGCGTGACACCCGATTGTCTTGACAACTTTCTGTCGGGTATAGTCTTCATCTTTTCGAGAAACCCTTAACGTGTCACCAAAGCGCTCAAGCTGAAGGACTTGTTGAGCTGGGCGGCGTCGGCCGGCAGGTCGGGGCTGAGCGTCCAGGCAAGTCTGGCGTTGAGGACCCGCAGCCGGGAATCAACATCATAATATGAGAGCGTGACGTAGTAGTCCTGGTTGTCCTCGTTGACTCTGTAGGTACCGAGCGAATTAAAGGAGACCGGGGGCTCAGGAGTAAGGTCGTCGGAGGCCGCTGAGATAGTAAGGCCCAGGCCGGTGTCCGTAAGCGGGTCGTAGGTGCTGATGCCTCTGACGCCTTTCCAGCTTTCGACGAGGAGAGTTGCGGTCCTGCCTGCGGTAATCTCGGTGTCGGATTTTCGGATGGAGAGCGTGGAGAAGTATCGGTATCCGGATGCACCTATGACGGCGATTGTAAGGACGACGACGAAGATGGCTATTTCGACCATAGAAAGTCCCGGCCGAAAACCGCCTCTTCTTTTAGTTCGAATCGCATCTTTTGTCCGTACGAGCATAGGAAAGCCCCCGGAAGTATGACCCATCCACCTTAAAATATAGTAAATATAAGTCGCGGGGCCTATTATGAGGTGCAATACGAACCACAAGAGAGCCAAACGAGAGATTATAGGGCGAAGCCCCGAGGAATTGATTATTCATTATTTCCCCATTTGCTGCTCAGGATGGGGGAGGCAGGAGAAGGGATGGGCAAGGGGCTTAGCCATGTCGTGGCCTTTGCCATAGCTCTGCTCGCAGCCGGCCAAGCCCTCTTCAGAAACGCCTCCGTCATAGCACGGTGCTGCCCCCAATTTCCGGGCCAAAACCAGTTGACAGTCCTCGCGGGAAACTGCTATTCTCAAAGCAGTTGCACTACCATGGCGGCGTAGCTCAGTTGGTTAGAGCATGGGATTCATAAGCCCAGGGTCGGTGGTTCGAGTCCACCCGCCGCTATTACTGCGAAAAGTGTCACTTCCGCCCTGCTGCGGGTGTTTGTGCGTGAGAGAGCGTCGCGGCACGGGATTTTATGGCTCGTACGGGCTTTTTTCTTGTCCCCCGACCGAGTCTATGATATAATACTTTGGCCACACCGGGCGAACACACCTGCGCTTTGCGGCCATTCTGGAGGCGGGCAGCAATGAAACGCATTGCATTGGTGTTTTTGGCGACGCTGGTTGCGGCAACATTGATACCAGCAGCACGGGGGGATATCGGTGTCATCTATACAATTGACACGCAGTCAGGTCGTGCACCGATAAGCCCGTATGTTTACGGCTCAAACTGGGGCCTTGACAGTGACGAGAACTTAACTGCAAGGCGCAGCGGCGGCAACCGCCTGACCGGCTACAACTGGGAGAATAATTTCTCGAATGCCGGAAGTGACTGGTATCACCACAGCGACCGCTACCTGTCCGATTACCTTCCTCCCTCGCAACAGCTCATACCGGGCATTGTTTTGACAGATTTTCACGACTCGTGCCTTGCCGAGAACCAACTGTCGGTCATAACTCTGCAGATGGCCGGCTACGTAGCGGCCGATGATGATGGAACCGTGGACGAATCGGAGACCGCGCCCTCCGACAGATGGAAGGAGGTCGTCTTCGCAAAGGGCAGCGCGTTCTGCGACCCGCCCGGCAGTCCGGATACCGGCGACGATTATGTTTACATGGACGAGTTTGTCAACTTCCTTGTTGACCGCTACGGCGATGCTTCCACACCAAACGGTGTTAAATGCTACTCGCTTGACAATGAACCGGCGCTTTGGTCTCACACGCACGCGAGAATTCATCCATGTGATGTGAACTGCGCGGAACTGGTCGACAGAACCATCGGCCTTGCGACGGCGGTAAAAGACACCGACCCTTGTGCACAGATACTCGGGCCTGTCCTCTATGGCTTTAATGCATACAGCAGTCTGCAGGACGCTCCGGACTGGGGCAGTGAGGGGGCGGGTTACTGGTGGTTTGTGGACTATTACCTCGACAAGATGGCCGAGGCCGAGACAACTGCGGGCAGACGCCTGCTCGACGTGCTCGACCTGCACTGGTATCCCGAGGCGCGCGACGACCCGAACCTGAGCATCGGGCACAGAATCACAGAATCATTGGCCTCCTACTCAAGAGAAAACGCCGAAGCTCGTATGCAGGCGCCACGGACACTATGGGACCCGGATTACAGCGAGTATAGCTGGATTGCATATTGGTTCAGCGACTATCTGCCGCTGCTGCCCAAGGTAATCAACTCCATCAACAACTACTACCCGCAGACGAAGCTGTCTATTACGGAATTCGACTATGGCGCGCCGGAGCACTTCTCAGGCGGAATAGCCATGGCTGATGTGCTCGGCATCTTCGGTAAGTACGGGCTTTTCATGTCCACATACTGGGGCGGCGAGGAGGACTATGTCTCTGCCGCATACAAAATCTACAGAAACTATGACGGGGCCTATTCAACATTTGCTGACACAAAGGTCTCAGCTCAGATGAGCGACAAGCAGAACAGCTCCATCTACGCCTCGGTTTTTGACGGCAATGACTCGGAGCTTCATCTGATTGTGATTAACAAGAACTTCGACTCTGCAATCAACGGGGCCTTCATCGTCACAAGCGGCAATTCGTTTACGTGGGGTCGCGTGTGGTCATTCGACGACAGCAGCGCCGCGATAACCGAGACAACGCCCATTACTCAGATTACGGGCAATTCTTTCTCATACACGATTCCAGCGCTGACCGTCTGCCACATGGTGCTATACTCACAGGGCGAGCCGCCGCTGATAGGTGACATTGACGACAGCGGTCACGTCGATTGGCTGGACGTCAACATGATGGCCGCGGATTGGCTAAATACCTCCGAGATTGGCGAGCCCAACGCCAATGTGCCGAACAGCCCTGTGCTGTGGTATAAGTTCGACGAGAGCAGCGGCACAACGGTGCCCGATGAAATGGGCAGCTTCAACGGCACCATCCAGAACCTCACGGGCCAGACCTGGGATACCGGCGGAGGTTACGACAGCAACGGATGCATCAACCTGACGGACGGCTCGCACACATACGTGACGGTTCCCATTGCGTCACTGAACTTCGCTTCCACAGCGACAGGAGTGACCTTTACGGTCTGGGTCAAGACATACAGCGAGTATCCCCCGAGCGGCGAATGGCCACAGGTCATCAACGCCTGGAAGGACAGCACAGAAGTCATCCAGACCTACTGCCCGACACCGATACCGCCGACGCATGCGAGCGGCCCACAGGTTCACTTCCACGTCGGGTCCGACAACGTCGGGTCAGCCACGGTGGATATAAACTGCTTCGCGGATAACTGGAATCATTACGCTTTCGTCAAAGACACCGACGCGAACACGATGAGCATCTACCATAACGGCCAGTTACTGGCCGAGTCGTCTGACGATACGGGCCCGATGTTCGCGGTCCCGGTGGACAGCTTCCATATCGGCACGCGTGACCAGTGGTGGGGCTACTGGGTCGGCATGATTGACGATTTGAGGATTTACGATTATGCCCTGTCCGAGGACGAGGTTGCATACGTTGCGACCGGCCAGGCAGTTCCACCGGAAGCGGTTTTCGATTCGCCGGCCGATTTGTACAAGAGCAGCCCGGATATCATCGATTTTCGCGATTTCGCCCTGCTGGGCAAGGATTGGGGTCTATAGAAAAATGTGCATGGACCGACAAAACCCAGCCGGAGCCCCGAAAAACGCTCTGCCGGGGCAGATCCACAGAGGATTACTCGTGATGACCGATTTTTTCCTCTTGAATTGTTGACGGGAAAGACTTATACTTAACGGCGTGTATAAACTCAATTTCGCGGCAGCCGGGGGGCATCTGCGCAGATGTTCTCCCGAGTGTGCGCCGTCAGAATCCTTTTTTAAGGAGGAGAATCATGTCAAATAAACGCATTTTCATTTTTGCAGTGCTGTGCCTGCTGGTTGTCTCAAATACTGCTTTTGCACAGTACAACTGGTGGGAACGCAAAATCATGTGGAATGGGACCGTCAGCAACGACTGGCACGACCCGAATAACTGGGTCTTTGACCCGTGCGACGTGGGTTGGGGCGGCAACCCTCTGCCGCCGATCTCGGAGCCGAACGAGACGCACTGGGTCTGCCTGCAGGGGAATCCGGACGTAAACCTTAGCGGGCCGGCGCCGATTGCGGTTGCGCGAACGTCAGTTGCGTGCTGGCCGGCGGGTCAGTCAACCATCACGTTCGATATTGATGCGAACGTGACGACATTCGAGGCCGGCTGGTACTTCGATATTGCAGTGTTTGAGGACAACGGGGTTTACGGTATAGTCAACATGTATGGGGGTCAGATTACGACCTCAATTACCGATGCCTGGGGCAATCCCGCACAAGGTGTTTGGATAGGCGGCGGTAGCAGCCGGACGGGAGATTCGTACGGCATCCTCAACATGTATGGGGGAAGCATTACCGTGCCCAAGATTGACCTGGTCCGAGGCACCATCAATCTGTATGGCGGGCTGCTGGACGACACGGCAACCGGTCTTAGCTTCCCGGTCTCGGAGAACGGCAAGGTCAACATAGCCGGCGGAACCTTGAAGGCCAAGGGCAACAAGACGCCTGCGAGCAGTTGGCTCAGTAAGGGCATAGCGGACGGACGCTTTGTCGCATACGACGATCGAGGCGATTTCGTCATAGACTACAATTTGACCGAGGTCTACACTTATGTTACTGCCGAGCCCAACTACGGGCGGGCGTGGGACCCGCAGCCGGCCAACAGGTCCGAGGGCGTGGGGGCTCAGCCAACGCTTACCTGGAGGCCGGGTGACTGGGTTGCCGATGTGAACGGGCACGATGTTTATCTTGGCACGGACGCGACGGAAGTCGCAGACGCCAATACGAACAGCTCGTGCTACCTTGGCACGGTGCATGCGAATAGCTATCCGATCACATCGAATCTGGATGTCAGCACGATGTATTACTGGAGAGTGGATGAGGTGAACGAGGCCAATGGCGACAGCCCGTGGAAGGGCCAACCTTGGAAGTTCGAGACGGTCCACGGCAGATCGACTTCCCCGAGTCCGGAAAGCGGAGCAGTGGGCCTGCGCATCGAAGAAGTTGAGTTGACGTGGGCGGCCGGGCCGTGGGCGGCAGTGACCCAAGGACACGACGTCTTCTTCGGGACAAATCCCGCTGAGGTCAACAGCATTCAGCCGGGCGACCCGGACCCCAACAACGTCCACAAAGGCCTTCAGGACACCACCTCATATTCTCCTGCGGTGCTTTATTACGACGTCAATTACCACTGGCGAGTGGACGAGGTCAACAACGCTCATCCGGACCTGCGATGGAAAGGTGACCTTTGGGACTTCAATATGACGGATTACTACAGCGTGGACCAATTCCAAGAATATGAGGACACCAACGATATGCTTACTCGCTGGCTCACGGACACGCTCGAGCCGGGTTGCGGCTGGGGCTGGGGCGGAGGAGCCACCTTAGAGCTGTCCGGCGGGGAAATGGCCTATCACTACGACAACAACTCAGCGCCATGGGGTTCGGACCTGTATTCCGAGGCCCGATTCGAGTATGGCCCCAGCGGCGCGGACTGGAGCGGCGGCGGAGTACCGAGCGAGACACCGATGATACTCTACATGGCATTTACAGGAAACGTGAACAATAGTGCGGACCCGAACTACGACCGGATGTACGTTGCGCTTGAGGATACGGCGGGCGACTTCTGGATGATTCTCCATGAGGATCCAAACGTACAGAGGCGCGATATGCAACAGGAGTGGCTGATAGACCTTGGTGAGTTCAGCAGCGGCAACGATGTTAACCTCGACGCGGTGAGGTATCTCTACATAGGGTTCGGAGAGCGGTGCAACCCGCCGATCGGCACTATGGGAGAAGAAGGTGATGTTACGTTCCACAACATCCGGCTGTACCCGCCGCGGTGTGTTCCGCAGTACGGCCCGGAAGCCGACTTCACAAGCGATTGCTTCGTTGATTACGCCGATGTTGGCGTTGTAGCGCGGGACTGGTTAGAGAAAGAGGGGTTGCGCACTTTCGATGTAGTCAACGAGCCATGCAGTCCTGTACTCTGGTACAAGTTCGACGAGACAAGCGGCACAACGGCCACCGATTCAGCCGGCGACCACAACGGCACAGTCGAGAATCTCGGCGAGGCGACCTGGGCCACTACGAGCGGGTATGACAGTAACGGCTGTATCAACCTGCAGGCCGGCGACAACACCTATGTTGACGTGCCCACCGATGCGTTGAACTTCCTGTCCAGTGCTACAGGCGTGACATTTACAGTGTGGGTCAACATGGACCTTGGGAATCCGCCCAGCGGCTCGTGGCCGATGGTCTTCAACGCCTGGAAGGGAGGCACAGAGGTCATCGAGACCTACTGTCCGTCACCGTATCCGCGTCCCGCCGAGGACATCTACGACCCTGAGCTACACTGGCACATGGCGCCCGATTACACGACAACGGTGGGCTTTACGCCCAGTGATTTCGGCGGTCGCTGGAATCACGTTGCCTTCGTTAAGGACACCGATGCCAACACGATGAGCACTTACCACAACGGGCAGCTGGCCGGACACTTCACTGATATGAACAGCCCGTTTTTCACGCCGCCGCCCGATACGTTCCATATCGGCACTCGCGACCCGACTTGGGGCTTCTGGTATGGCAGGATTGACGACGTCAGGGTCTACGATTATGCCCTGTCGGCAGAGGAAATCGCCTACATAGCCACAGACGGCACGGGCTCGATATTTATCCCTATGGGCTCAGTGGCGAATCTGTACTCGAGCAGCCCCGAGATAATCGACTTCAAGGATTATGCAGAGATGGCTTCGCAGTGGCTTGAGAGAAAGCACTGGCCGATTCCATAGTCGGTGCACAACTAAAGACAAAGGCAAGGGGCCTGCGGCGAACGCATACGCCACAGGCCCCGCTTCTTTACCGCGAATATTGTCGGCCTGCCGCCACATATCCTTTCGGAAAATGCCAAAAGACGCCTTGCCGACACCCGGTAAATCCGTAAACTATCTGTCTGCACCGGTGACGAACAACCAGCAGCAACCGAATAAATACGCCCCCTTCGTCTAGCGGCCTAGGATACCGGGTTCTCATCCCGGCGACAGGGGTTCGAGTCCCCTAGGGGGTAGTGCGACTCATCGCAACAGAGCACGTAACCAGGTGAATACTTCAAAAGATGAAAACGCTGCAAGAATCCTCCTTCTGCGGCTACGCCGTCATAGACCCGTTTTTATCGCCAGACTAACCGGTCGTTTTGGGCAAAAACGCGCGGTTGAGTTCACTCAGTAAATAGACGAGAAAAGTTCATGAGCAAAAAAAAGCTAAATCTCGACGAATTGTCAAAAGCATCGAAAGCTCTACGCTACGAATGGTGGATGCTAACTGAATGCGCGGCTCAGATTCCACGTTTTAGGAATACGAACCAAGTAGTACATAATGCACTCATCGAGGCATTTTGCGTTCACGTGAGAAATTTTATCGAGTTCTTTCATGGCGCAAAGCCGTCAGAAGTTCGTTGTGAAGATTTTTTCCGGAGCGGAGACCATCCCAAGCCTAAACACAACTTGAAAGGAAAATACTCACAGAAAGTAAATAACCTTTTGTCACATTTAACGTACAACCGCCTCGAGTACACAGAAAGCGATAAGGAATGGGACATACCCAGCATTGCCAGTGAAGTAAATGAAAATATGTTCCAGTTTACCGATGCAGCAGACAAGAGTCTGCTTTGTGACGAAATTATTCAATACAGGCGGCAGTTAGAATCTCCCAACGGGACTCAAGACAAGACTTTTTTGGATACAACAAGTGACACTGTCGCGACCGGGACAACGGTTCCATACCGTCACGGCCCTACGCCATTCAAAATTCAAACGAACATACAATAGATAAATCTATGGACAATCAGCTGGCTAATAACTATATGAAGCTTGCGCTCGACCAAGCAAGAATTGCTAAAGAAAATGGCGATGTGCCCATCGGTGCGGTCATTGTCCACAACGACCAAATAATCGCAAAGGCATACAATCAGCGAGAGCAATTGCAGGACCCCACGGCCCACGCTGAGATAATCGCCCTTACCCAGGCGGCCGCTGCCGTCGGCTCGTGGCGTCTTAACGGCTGTACTATCTACGTCACGCTTGAGCCCTGCTGTATGTGCGCAGGCGCCCTGGTCCTTGCCCGCATCGACCGGTTAGTCTATGGCTGTGACGACCCAAAAGCCGGCGCCGTAAAATCACTCTATAACATCGTCACCGACGACCGCCTAAACCACCGCCTCGAAGTGACCAAAGGGGTCCTGGAAGAGCAATGCCAGGCCATTCTGCAAAGCTTCTTCCGGCAAAGACGAACCCGAAATAAAGAGCAGATTTTCCCGTGACCAACAGCAAAGTGGCAGTATAATAATCCCTGAAGTTACAACGATTGGCAACGCAGAGTCGGAACTGCAATAACGAAAACCAAATGGGCGACTCGGTGCTAACTTCCGAAAGTAAGGCCGAGCAATAAACAAGGAGAGGTTGTCATGGAAGAAAAAGAAATTGGTCATATCTCACACTATTTCGACCATATCTCGGTGGCCGCGGTCGAGATAACCAATGGAACAGTAGAGGTGGGCGACACCCTGCACTTCAAGGGGCACACAACAGACTTTCAGACCAGAGTTGAGTCTATGCAGATTGAGCACGAATCCGTATCCACGGCAAAGGCAGGTGACAGCATCGGCATCAGAGTCAACGAAAAGGTAAGAACCCACGACAAGGTCTTCAAGGTAATCAGCGACTGACCATCAAGCCCCTGACCAAGATATCCAAAAATCGGACCAGACGCGCACATCCGTGCAAGGTCCGAGGTGCCAGTTGGCCCGCCTTTACATCCACGTCAATAGGAAACAGAACCCAAGACCCCAGCTTGGAAAACCCAGCTTCCCCCGTGCCGAAACGGTCACGCGCGCAGCAAGAGTGCGTGACTATCGACGTACTGCTGCCTGCGGTATGAAAATCACCCCCGGCCCGATATCGTCCTCGTACGCCTCGCTGCCGTCCTCCGTTATCGCAACCCGAAGCGGTACAGTCTCAGCCGAAGAAAAACTCTCCACATGCCCATCCGTATATCCGGCCTGAAGTCTCACCTGCCCAACTTCAAACTTCGACCAGTACGCCGATGATATATAGCTCTCTTCTATTACTCCTCCGCCATCAAGCCGCTCGCAGCTCAAATAGGCACACCTCCCATACGCCTCGCGCGCTCGCCACCCCCACCAGCCGAAATAGCAGCTCACAGCCAGCTTACTCTCACCGCGCCTGCCTGCACTGCCGCTCGGCCCCCTGAACTTCCTGCCTCCCTCAAGGTAACCAAGGTAATTCCACCAAAAGCAATATGTCCCCGAGACCGGGTCAAAGGGTCGCGGCGTCTCTGGATTGTTCCACGCATCCCCCGCTTCCCATGACTGCTCAAGGTACTTATACTTCCGCGGCGCCTTCGGGCAGTGAAGCTTCTTCACATCGCTGATGTAACTGCCCAGATACTCACTCATCGCCCGATGCAGACCCACTGCCAGTTGCTCTCTGGCTGCCAGGCGCATCGGCTCATGCCAGTGCCAGAAACCGTCCTCCACACCTACCGTCGCGACCGACATCGGATAATCGCCATCGTTGTCGGCCGCGTACGTATTCAGGGCCGTTACAATCTCCCGCTGATTGCCCATCCCCACAACTGTTCTGGCCTGATAACGCGCCTTACGCAACACCGGTGCCGATAGCGCCAGCAAGAGAGCGATAATCGCCATCACCACCAGCAGCTCAATCAAGGTAAACCCCCTCCGCCGCACACCGCCCCCATCAAGATTGAGTCGCTCGGCACCGATGACCAGCTCCCCTAACCTTCTTTCGTAACACCGGTTATCTTAACAGCTTACAACTTCCCTGTCAAGCACGTATCTGAGCCCGGCGACTCAGTACCACTCTTCCATTTCCATCCAGCCGTCCAGCAGCTCAGCCAAGTCTTCGAAGTTGAATACCCCGTCGCCGTTCAAGTCACCCTCAATCTCCATCTCGCTCATACTCGCATAGTTGGTATCTCCGTATGCCCCCATGTTAATCCGCCCGCCGTTCGGCATTCGCTCACCTGACGGCGCGAGATACGGGTCGCCACCATCCACACACGGACTCGTCACACTATCCAGCACCCAGACGTCATACGCAGGCCAGTAACGCCCCCGCTCGCTCTTTAGGTGATAGTCTCCGTTGCTGGCATCAGCAAACAGTGGGGCACCATACACCAAGCCGCTTAGCCCCGCCTCGTAAATCTGTTCAATCTCATTTGCAGACAGCGCCTCACCATAAATCCGCACGTCGTCTATAGCGCCGTTGAAGTATGTACCGTCATCGGTTTTCAGTCCTATGCGAACGGGCCATGTGCCCGGGTCAATGTCCTCTGCCAGAGCGCCAAATATATCAAGGGCACCGTCGACGTATATTTTTGCGTCGCCCTGATCGGTGCCGGCCTTTTCAAAGGTGACTGCGATGTGATGCCATTCGCTAAGGTGGGTGCTGAAGTCATATGATGAAAACAGCTTGTCGCCCCAGATTCCGAACAAGAGGGAGCCGGTGGGATGCATATTGAACTGATAACTGTTTCTCTTGTAGACCATCCCTGCGTTAACGTAGTCAGGGACCGCTTCGGGACGTATCCAAACCGTGATGGTGATGTTTTCTGTGTTGAGCCCGGTGCCGCACTCGACGGAGTCGCTGATTCCGTTAAAGTCCAGGGCACCGCCCAGTATGCCCGGTACCCAAGCAGCACCGTGTATGTTTCCGTCGTTGGTTCCGGCCGAGTCATAGGCGGTATCGCCTGCGCCTTCGTCCAGCATCCAGTGAGCCACTGGCCCATTCATATCACCCCCGGAGTAACTATACTCGGCGGTACAATCCCATAAATCGGTCCCGTTGTCCCAGAAGATGCAGTGGCTTATACAGGGGTCGGCCCCGCTGTCGGCGTCTATCCCCAGGTTGTTGTTCGCCAGCGTTATGTTCCTGATTAGAGGCGAACCCGTCGAAACCAATATGCCGGTATCACTATTTCTTATCACGAAGTTGCGCAACACCGTCGTCTGCTCTTCCGCCGTGTAGAACGATGCCGCATAAAGACCGGTTGCTTCCAGTACCGCCGCATCCGCCGCACTGCGCACCGCTATTGCCTTGTTGTCAAAGTAAATCGACTCATTGTAAAGCGCGGGCCACACCCACACCGTGTCCCCATCGTTCGCCTCATCAATGCCCTTCTGTATCGTCGCAAACGCCGTCTCTCTCGTCCCTCCCATATTCAGGTCGTTGCCGTCGACACCATCCACGTGAATGTCCTTTACTCCCACCTCCAGCCGCGGGCCTCTGCCCTGCGCATCCTCTTTGCTGGCACATTTCAAGGTGGCGTCCATACCGCTCGAGCAGTACAGAATAAACGTGACCTTTCTATTTGTATCGGCGTTTATGAAATCCACCCCCGCCTGCCCCAAATCAATCGTTATCTCGCTGCCCACACCGCCGCCGTTTATCGCCGCCTGGTCGCACAGAAGCGTTACCTCGTTCATATCCGGTTCCCAGGCATAAGCGTCATAAGTGCAGAGAGGCTTGAAGGCATCGTTCCCCGGCGCTTCGTTGAACGTAATCCCATCCGGCCCACTTCCCCCATCGCCGCACTGTGTCCCTTCAGCCCAGTTCTCCTGTATTCCATTATTCAGACCGTAAACATCCACCGCCGACGCTCCTCCGGCGACCCGATACATTCTGAGTCGCGCGCCGGCTACCTCATTGATGTCCGCTGGGATAACAAAACGCAGGTATATCGCCCGTATCTCCGGACAGCCGTGCACCGCTATCGTATCGCACCCGCCAAAATTCTCGTTCGCCATCAGCTCTTCACAGCCCGGCCACGGCGGTATGACATTGCAGAAGCAGCCGTACGAGGAAACCTTCGCATCTGCATCCACATCGATGCTCCTGTACGCCCCGCCATTCACCGTCGAGCACATTACAAACACACTCACTGCCACTAAAACCACCCTTCTCGTTCTTACTAACTTCATAATTCCGTTCCTCTCGAATTTCGCAGTCCGCTCGATAGTTCAATTCTTTCCCAAACATCCGTCCGCGAGCCACAAAACTAAGTGTCCTCTCTTCGCCTGCCGCTGTGGCTCACGAGACCTGCCGTCCTCCAGCTCACCTTCCTTCGTATAATCAAACTCGATTTCTCCCTCTCCACTGCTGCCCTCAAATCTTATCTTCTGAATCAAATCCCTCTCCACATCGATTGCGTAGATGATTGCACCAGCCTCGGCGTCCAGTCTGACCTCCACCAATCCACTCTCCGCAGAGTGGCTTGTGCCAAACGGTATTGCCATTGCCGCTGCATCGCGTCTGACCGTATCAATCGTATGCAATCCCATCCAGGGCCGGCCCAACCCCACAAAAGCCGTGTCAACAATACGCCTGTCCCCGACATTCAACCGTATCCATGCCCAGTGCTCACCACTGGCGGCCCAGACAAACGGCATCCTCCCCACGCCCGAAACCCGCCTGCTGCCAATCCGTCCCCGAACCCCAAAATAAGTCCATCCCCGCCTGTGCATCTGGTCCCTGTTGTCAATCACCTGCACACCCGCAGGAAGCGCGTAACTAAAATACTCCTCCTCCAAAAGCCGATACTGATGACTCGTCCGAACACTCGCATCCTCACCCTCGCCGCTCGGCCCTTCTATAACCAAAAGCCCCGCAGAAGCATTGGCGACTCGCTCGGCTCCATAACCTCCTGCGTCCATCCTCCCAAGAAACCCCCGCATCGCCACCCCGTCCGTAGGAAGACGCCAAACAGTCAAATCCCTGTTCCAGCACCGATAGTTCTCCAAATAAATCACACCCTCCTCCTCATCATACCGGTAATTGCCTTCCTCATTCTGCCTCCAGAGACACCGCATCGCCCCAGCTCCATCTTCTATCCCCATCACACGCATCATTAAAGGCCCTTTGTCGCCGGCCGGATAGTAATACCAGTATTCTCTCTGGTCCTCTCCCGCCGTCGCCACCGCCTCAAATCCCGCCAAGGCCCTGTTTTCATTCTGCTCAGCCGTCACTTCCTGCGGCCCTTGTCGGACCACCGTTGTCCCAACTCCCAACGCCGCAATACCAACCATGGTCACCAGAACCGCCTTGCTCATCAGGATACCCGCAACCGTCGCGGCCAGCCCAACCTTCAGCCCCCCTGCCATCGCCGATACGCCCACTACCGCCGCCTTGCTCTCGGCCGTGAGCTTCCCGAAAATCACCACTGCCAACAGCAGTGACCCTTTACCTATACCATGACGCCCAAGCTCCTTAGCAAGGGCCTTCTTTGCTCGATAAAACAACACCCGCGCGCCCAATTCACCACAGCCAAGCGTCTTGGCAATATCCGAGTAAACCAGCCCCTCATAGCACCGCATGGTCAGCACCGCCCTGTGACGCGGCTGAAGCGATCGCATCGACGAAACGACTATCTCCTTCAGTTCGGCCGCCACCATATCCTCAAGACCATCCGCACTCTCGGGCCCTGCTATTTCACTCGCACTACTCCCAAGTGACACCGTCCGTCGCCGCCATTGCTTGCCGTAGTGATTGCGAACCTTGTTAAACGCAATCCCACGAACCCAGCTCCAGAACTGCTCGGCCTTTTCCAATTTTCCGAATACCCGGTACATCTCCAAAATCGTCTCCTGTACTATGTCCTGTGCTAAATCCTCATCTAACGTCAGTCGCCTGACATACTCCCTCAGACGCACCCGCACCATCTCAGCCAGCCGGTCGACACTCTCCCTGTCTCCGCCTTTGGCCCGCTCCGCCAATTCGATATAATCCTGCTCCTCACTCATCAGTTGCCACTAATAAGTCTGACAAACTCACGAAACGTTACGCAGATTCCCTCTATTTTACCAAATTTTCCCGCAAATCCGTCCCCGCTTGTCCACAGTCTCGCCTGGCTGGCCGTAACTTGGCCACCCCCCGGCGAAGCGAAGGTCGCGCCTTAGCCCACGGCGAACCCGGGCCGGCCCTATCCCCTCCACCCTGATCACCTGATTGCCTGGTCGCCTGACTCGTGGCTTCTGTCCTCTGACCTCTGTCTTCCCGTAACGTGGCTTGCCCCGCGCAGCTCTCGTGCTGCGTAGCATGCCGTCTCCGGCACACTGCTGCGCAGAGTAGTATTAGTGTGAAGACGAGTACGATTCGGCTGGTTTGCCTAAGGCAGGTCGGAACGCCGGGATTGTAAGGCCGTGGGGGCTCACTTCTTTGCCGGGCGAAAAATCTTGAAGGTGTTTTTGCCCGCCTGCTTGGCCACATATAACGCCTGGTCGGACTTGCTGGTTATCTCATCAGGGCTGCTACGGGAGTCGCACTGGCCCAGCCCGACGCTTATCGATACCGGTACGCTGTCCTTCTTCCAGACCACCGGCGCTGCTGAGACGGCCTTTACCATACGCTCGGCCACTACCGCAGCATCTGTAACGGAGGTGTTCGGCAGCATAACCGCAAACTCATCGCCGCCGTAACGCGCGGCCGTATCTATCTGCCTTATTGACCGGCTCAGCCGACTGCTGATTTCCCGTATTACGCAGTCGCCCGCCCGGTGGCCGTAGCGGTCGTTGATTGCCTTGAGATTGTCAACATCGACCATAATCAGCGAAATATGCCCGCCGTAACGACGTGAACGCCAAAGCTCCCTTTCCAAGACCTCGTAAAAGGTCTTGTGGTTCATCAGCCCCGTCAGACCATCGGCCCTCGCCTGCCGTTCGATTCTTTCAAACAGCTTTATATTGCCGATGGAGGCGCCTGCCAACTGGCTTATAAGCTCTATCAGGGCTATATCCTCGCAGCTAAAGCTCTCGGCCCGGCCCTTATCGGCCAGATTCAGAACACCTACCGCCCGGTCCTGACATATCAGCGGCGCGATAACGCAGTTCCTGGTCCTATAATTATCGGCATAGGGCCTCTGTGACTTCTTAAGCACCGGACTTGTGTGCGTATCAATATCCGAAACCTGTATCAACTCCCTGTTCCGCACCGCTATAACCATAGGTGAAGGCGGATTCTGGTTCAAAGAGACTATCTTATTTATCCGATACGGGTGGTTGGATTTCTGCAGGTGCAGGATGCTGCCCGTTTCATCAAGCACGTAGAGCGAGGCAAAGCCGGCCCCCACAATCTCCGGAATCCTATCGACGCAGATATTGGCTATGCGATTCATGTCGAGGCAGTTTATCTGCCTGGCAAGCGGCGTTATCTGTTCGAGCAACGAGGTGCCCGCTGCCGTATCGCCACCGCCTCTACGCAAGTTCTTATCGCTCGGTCCCATATTATCAAACATCCCGCTTCATCGTCTGAATCTTGTCCCTGACCGGCCGAGATAAATCTTCTCTGTCCCTCTATCGGATATTCCCGCGGGTAGTTTTGCCAAAACCTCAGCAAGCACACTAAAAAGAAAGAAATAAATTTCAAAAATTTTTTCAAAAAATCGTTGACACCCCTTGCATAGTGTTTTACGTTTTGCAAAACGTAAAATATATGCAGGCGTCCACCGGTGTTTGACACTTGTGAAAGCATGCAGCGTCAAAGCGACAGATGCGGGAGAATGTGACTTGTTGACGCGGTCAGGACTTAAACGTTTTAGCTTGCAGGCACCTGCCAAGCTGTACCGAATCGGCGAACTGGTTCGTTACACCCCCTTCTCAAGACAGACCATCCACAACTACACCATTATGGGCCTTATCCGCGAGGCGGAATGGACCGACGGCGGACACCGTCTCTATGACGAATCGGTGTTCGAGCGGCTGTCGAAAATCATAGAACTGAAGAAAACAAGAACACTTTCCGAGATAAGAGAAATCTTAGGCAATGAAAAAAGCTAAAGAATATGCGGCCACGCTCGAAGAGCAACTGCAATCAACAAAGCGAAAGAAACGGCAGGCAGCCACGACCGCAGAGAATAACATAAAAAAACCGGCGCCCTTCGGGGACCGGTCATAGGCAAATGGGGGATTCAGGGAAGAAGTGAACAAAGCAGGGATGAACAAAGCAACCTCGGCAACAACGGGCGAGAATCGCTCCCGGCGTGAGCTTGTTGAACTGCTCTGCTTACATACTCATACGTTCAATAACGGCAACGCTCTTGAAAAGGATGTCGGATGAACCTTGTCGCGCTGGTGACGGACAATATTACCGAGGCATTGATTAAGATAGTCAATTTCACACAGACCCGCCAGAAGCTGCTTATCGCCAATCTGAACAACCTGCACCAGCCGGACTTCGTGCCAAAAGACCTGGCTGTAGAGGAGTTCTCACAGCTAATGACGCAGGCGATTGACGAACACATTCGCAACCAGCGCCTGCTGCTTCGCGATACCAAAAACTTCAAATTCGGATTCAACGGCAGCTTCAAGGCCGTACCGCTGATTGACGGCTGCGCCAAGGAGCTGCTCGACTGCAACAAAGACAAGTACCTGAAACTGCAGATAGACAAGCTGCTGGAGAATTCACTGAATCAGCGGATTGCGATGGAACTGCTCAAAAACATACGGGGCGACCCTGGCTTTCGGCTGAACCCCAATTAACAGAGTGCTGACCGGCAAAAAGATGGAAGGAACACAGTCGGGTTGTTTGCCTAAAGTAGCGGGCAAAACGGCCGATAAAGAACTAAAGGTGTGGGCGCCGCGTGATTGCACACAACTCTGTCAAAGCAGCCAAAGCAAGCCAAATTTATAGGACCACACCGGCTCTTACTAAACCGCTTAGCTACATGACCCAAACACAGGAAAAAGCAACAGCTCTATTTCACGGAGGAATACTTATGAAGACCAGAGAACAACCCGACGCAAACCAGATATGGGATTTGTTTCACAAAAACCGCAACAAACAGCACCGCAACAAGCTGCTTGAGCACTATAGGTATCTGGTGCGGTATGCTGCTGAACGGCTTCACACCAAGCTGCCGGACAAGGTGGAGCTCGACGACCTGATAAGCGCCGGCACATTCGGACTGATGGACGCCATCGATGCTTACGACCCGTCCAGAGGCGTGAAGTTCGAGACTTACTGCTCGCCTCGCATAAGGGGCTCTATCCTTGACGAGCTTCGCAGCATGGACTGGGTGCCGCGACTGGTCCGCCACAGGGCACATCAGTTGGCCAAGGCAACCCAATCGCTTGAAGCCCACCTCGGCCGCAAACCACGCAAAGAGGAGCTGGCCGAAGAGATGGAGATGGATATGCAGGAATTCAACCGCCTCCGCCAAGACGCCGACGCAATCGGGATGGTCTCGCTCAACACGCAGTACGGCGACAACGACAAAGACAAAGACATCCGCGAAATAGATATAATACGGGACAAGAAAAGCACCGCACCGCCAATCGAAGCCCAGAAACGTGACCTGAAGGACCTGCTCACCAAAGGACTGACCCGCGCAGAACGCCTGATTATTGTGTTGTACTACTATGAAGAGATGACCATGAAGGAAATCGGGGCGACGCTGGACCTTTCGGAGTCCCGCGTATCGCAGATGCACTCCTCAATTCTTGCCCGGCTAAAGGCGCAGTTGGACACCCGAAAACGAGAATTCGCAACCTGATACGGGTTGCGTGGGTGCAGCAGGACGGGGGGCACGGCGCGGCAGCGAAACTCTAAGCCGCTGAATTCACCCAGTCTCAGAGAGACACCTGTATTTTTCCCACTCCAGAGGCACAACGCAAACCAACTGCAGCGCAGCAGTCAAAGTCGGTCTTATCCGGGCCGGCGAAAGTCCTTGAATTGGCAAATCGACATCTATATAGTTGAGCGGACGCGTAAGGAGCTGTGAAATGAGATTCACGAAGATGCACGGCATCGGCAACGATTATGTATATATAGACTGCCTTGAGCAAACGGTGGCCAACCCGGCCGAGCTGGCTCGCCTTGTTAGTGACAGGCACTTCGGCATCGGCTCGGACGGGCTGATTCTGATATGCCCGTCGGATAAGGCCGACGTGCGAATGAGGATTTTCAACGCGGACGGCTCAGAGGCCGAGATGTGCGGAAACGGCATCCGCTGTGCGGCGAAATACGTATATGAGCGAAAGCTCGCCAAATCAGCAGGCCCGCTGACACTGGCGAATCAGGCGGTGTTTGACGCCTCGCTTCGAATAGAGACGGGCAGAGGAGTGCTGACCGTCGGGTTGGCTGCGGACCAGCAAGACAAGGTCGAGAAGGTCTGCGTGAATATGGGCGAGCCGATTCTGGAGCCGGACAAAATCCCCGTCGGTCTATCGAGCGAGAGGGTCATCGAAGAACCGATAGAGGTTTTGGGCCAATCGCTGAAGATGACCTGTGTGTCGATGGGCAATCCGCACGCGGTATTCTTTTGCAGCGATGTCGATTCCGTCGAGCTTGAGAAGCTGGGGCCTGAGATTGAGAATCATCGGCTGTTTCCAAACCGGACGAACGTGCACTTTGTTCAGGTAGTCGGCCCGGCTGAAATGAGGATACGAACATGGGAACGCGGCAGCGGAATGACGCTTGCGTGCGGGACGGGGGCGTGTGCCTGCTGCGTGGCGGGCGTGCTTACCGGGAGGTGTGAACGCACCTGCACGGCCCATCTGCCCGGCGGCGAACTGGAGCTAAACTGGAGCGAACAGGACAACCGCGTCTATATGACAGGCCAAGCCGTAGAAGTCTTCGAAGGAACCTCGCCCAACAGCTAACACTTTCTGGCAGGGGCTAAACTTGCCTAATCTTCATCTTCCTGGTCGTCCGGCTCATCGTTATCGTCGGCTTCGTCCTCCTGCTCCACTTCGAGGACCCTGCCGTCGGGCGTAACTTCGATTTCATACTCTTTGCCCTGGGCTGCTCCCTCGAGCGTGTAGACGAACTGCCCGTCTTCGGTTTCGACCTCGGCTTCAGTGAGCGTGATACCATCGACGGCGCCCCTTGCGGCCGCTACTACCGCCGCCGGCACCTGCGAAAGCGGTATCTCCTTTTCGCCTTCCAGCTCACATTCCACCAACCCGCACCCCACAAGCCACATAACTATTAAACCTGCTGCCAGCCACCACAATCTCATCGCAATTCTCCTTTCGGCTCCACTTCCCTATCGCCCGTTTTTGCGTACACCCTGTCCCTTGTCCGCGAACTCCCCGGCTGGGCCGCCCGCCGAATGCCCTTGATCTTCGAGGCAAACCGCCGCAGCCTCGGCCAAGCACTGCCCGAACACCGCTGTTATGCCGGGTGTTCCCTTTTTCAGCGTGTTTAGGTGCATCTCCTCGTTGCCCGTTTTCCAGGCCTTATCTCTGATTCGAAGTGGGTTCATCGCCTGCCGCAATCTCCTTCTCCTCACAATTCTACACCTTCGCGGCCCCTCTTCAAGAATTTGTGTCCGAAATTTTCTCGGATCAGCGGGGCCTGCAATGAGGCCTACGTCGCTCGGCCGGCGGCGCTCGTGGGGGGATTTAGAGGGTCGGCGGGCAGCGGTCAGTAGAATATGAGTAAAAAGAAAAGGAGCGCCGGGCAGTTCTGCCCGGCGCTCCTTACATTTCCTATAACGCCGATTACACGCGGCTGCGCAGCAGCCACACACAACGGCTCAAAAAAGGATTAAGAGCGCTTTTTGCGAATCACCGCCAGGGCACCAAGGCCAAGCAGAGCAATTGTCGCCGGTTCCGGTATTCCGGTCTCATCAGCCAGTAACGTGACAATCGTATTGTCCGACCACCAGTCCGACTGATAATCATCGATGTCGGCCCACGTGTTAAAGAGGTTGGACGTCGATGCCGTTATCCCGCCCATGTCGCCCAGATTCTCGGACCAGTCATAGCCGTTAACATCCCAAACGGTGAGTCTCATCGGTGCAGCGCCGTATAAATGACTAATTGTCCCTTCTCCAGTCTCCTCGTTCGTCTCACCTTCCAGGTATGACCAGCCCGGAAAAAGCTCTCCGGACATGTTTCCCAGAGGATTCGTCTTCCCGGGGTCGCTCATGGCATACAACGTTATGTCAAAGCTGCCGGTTGCAAACGAAGCGGCAGCATGACCATCGGCGCTGAGGTCGGTAACACCCCCCCACACCGCGCCAACGACAACACGATAGATGTCTGAGCCCTGGTCGTGATATAAAGTGGCGATTCCGCCCTGGGACCAGGTCAACTCCCCCGTCGAAGCGTCATAGTCGGAATTTACGGATATGTTGTCTATCTGGTGGACTTCCAGGTCGATTTCCTCAATGGTTACGATATCTGCAGCAGTCGACGCCACCAAAACAAGCGGTACCAATAAAACAAAAATCGCGCGCATACTCATTTTACGCTCTCCTCCTTCTACAGACTAAGAACATAATACTGACTATGAAGCAGCCCCACGCGGGACCATTCTTTTTGTCAGCGTTTTTTTCTCCTAAAAAGGGCCAAGGCACCAAGGCCAAGCAAGGCAACGGTGCTCGGCTCGGGAACAACACCCATTTGAATTTTGGGTGCATTGCAAGTATAAATGTCGTCACCTAACAGCGTAGTGAAATCAGTTACCGTAGGCGAGCAGTTTTCAAACGTGAAATCCACATAGAAGTTGCCCATTACGAGGCCGTCGGTATTCAATAAGGAATCCGAGAGAACCCCCCCGGTAATCGCGAAAATCGCCCGACCAGCAACCGTATTCGGCTGCACCTGACCTGTCTGCTCTTCGAGCTGCCATTCGCCGATAATCTCGCCGATTATCAGGTCGCCGCTTGCAGCAAGGCCGTAGTCGCCAAAGTCGCGATACAAATTACCGTTAATCGTCAGCGTGGCACCGGAGTCGAAAAAGCCCAACGCGATTTCCCCGTTCCCGGAGGTGCCGTCACTAAGCAAATCAGACGGCTCCATAGCGAAGGTCCCATCGGATGGATATATGTAGTAGGTTGAGACGGACTCGCCCTCAACGGTGAAGCCCAGGATGTTAACCACAGCATCATCCATCCCCCCATTTGAATAGTTGGTCTGAAAATAGTCCCCGTCACCATAGTACCATTCGGTTGGTTTCAACGTCCCCTGGATATTGGTGATGACGGTGCTGTGCGCAGTGACACTGAGGAACAATATCACAAGTAACGAAACCCCCGCTACTCTTCTGACTCGACTCACTTCTCTACCTCCTCCTTCTTCTCACCATCACTCTTCTCTCATACGCATCCGTGCATCTGCACAGAAAAACATACCATCAAACTACAGGGCTCATTTCCCGTTGTCAAGGAAAAAATGCACGTTTTTTGAATTTTTTTTCACATTCTCCCACGGACTTGCAGGTAACTCTTGAAAATCCGGACATCCTTGATATTGACACGCCCATCCTGGTTGAAATCGCATAAATCGTTGTACATGGCGAATACCGCAGGGTCAGGCGAATTCAACTGGCCGCCCAGGGCGGCCTTGAGCAGCCGAACATCCTTTACATTTGCCACTCCGTCGAGGTTTACATCGCCGAGCACCGGCCACCAGGCCATCTCGCCAGGGCCGTATGCGATTCTCATAAGTGGGTCTCCCACAACGACTTCCGACCAGCTCAGGTAAGGTATTGCCGTAAAAGCCGCCTCTACAAAGCTCAAATCCGCCCTGCCGTCGCCATCGGCGTCGGCCAGCAGATTGTAAAAGAGGAATTCGTTGTCGATTGCTGCGTCCGGCTGGGGCTCAAAACTATGCCCGATTGCCGCGGTGCCGCCTATAGCCAGAAAATCCACCAGTTTTCCCTGGGCGACCGGCTGAGTCGCCGTGTCGCAGAACATAGTCACCGCGTTGAAGCTCTCAAGCGAAGTGAAGACGGCCCCATTTAGCACCTTAAATAGCGGCCCGCCGTTGGGGCCTTCCGTATAAAGATAGTCGCTCTGGCTTCCCTCGTCCCCGTTTTTGCCAAAGGTCGCCAGTCCAGCCAGAGCCAACTGCAGAGGAATCTGCTCTTGCTGCGCGTAGTCATCGAGGTCCTGCTGTGAGGTTCTGGTGCCCGTTCGGCGGTCCAGCATCACGCAGAGACTGCCGGCTGGCAGGTTCATATCTCCGGCATTCAGCGTGCTATCAGGGTCGCTGCCGGTCATTTGGATGTAACTGTTGACGTAATCGTCTCTGACTCGGATTTGGTCGGCGTCGGGGGGCTGAGGAACAACGTCATTATATTCCCAGAATTCGACACCATACGTAAGATTAAAGGTGCGATTACGATCGAAGTCATCGCCGGCGTTGGGCGCATCGTCCAGAACAACAACTGCCTGGGAAGGATTGACTCCTGAACTCGCAGCCGACGCCCTCCTGGCCCTTTCAAGCACTGCCCGGACGGCAAATACGGCGCTGGAGCCCTGATTCTTTGGTCCATCAAGGCGTGCCGTCAGGTACATATCACCGACGTGAAACTGTCGGTCGATTGTTCCGTAGTACGTTTTGCCCTTCCAATCAGGCGGAGTAGGTGGTTCTGGCGGAGGAAGGTATCCTTCCATTCGAGGGTTTTCCACGAATGGGGCAAGGGCGGAGATAGCGTTGCGCCAGAGCATATCCTTCGTGCCGGGCAGTTGGCGTGCAAAAAGGGTGATATTGCTGCGGTAGCCCTGGTAAGGGTTGACCAATCTGTTTGTACGGCCAAAGCTGTTGCTGTCGTAGTCACAATGCCATAGACAGGTTAGCTCAGACTCAACCGAGGCGGCGTCTATGGAGGCCTCCTGGTCGACTACCGTGTTGTAGTTTGACCCGGCCGGATAGACGGCGTCGCCGAAATACGTATCAGCAATCCGATAGGGCATTCCGGCGGTGGTTATGATGACCTTTACCTGCGTGATACGGCTACGGCCGCGGTAGTCTGCGTCCGTCAGGTACTGCCGCACCGGACCTGCTATATACTGGTCATACTCGGCTCTTGTGATGACCTCGTCGGCAGGGGTGCTGCTCAGACCAGATGAGTCGTTAAGTCCCGTAAGATAAAGCACCTGTGAATCGGCTATTGCCGGGTAGTATCGGCGATACATATTAGCAATATAGCGGCTGGTGGGGCTGTTTTCATTAACGAGAATAAGAACATCCTGAGGCCCTACCTGGCCCTGCGCGGACCCATGTAGTGCAATCACTACGACCACGAGAGCAGCGAGAATCCTCGCTGCGACTCGGCCCCCCACCTTGAGTTTTCTCCCAATGCACATCCTCTACACTCCCTCCCCACCTGCCGGTCCCTGCATCAGCACAGCAACCAGCTCTTCCGAAACAGACACCCTTTGCTCTGGCTATTCCTGCCGCGGCAGGAAAACCACAGCAAGCATTACAACCGTCAATCTATTATTTTCTGCGCCGGCGTGACAGGCCAAAGCCCGCCATCCCCGCCAGAAGCAGCAAACTGCTCGGTTCCGGAACAATCGTAAAGACATTATCAGAGCCATCGCCATAGAAATACACACCACCGTAGGCCGAAGGATTGCCATTCTCGAATTCCCTGTCATTGAACGGGTCCGAGTCGTCGTCCACCATCACACCCCAGAACAATCCGCCACCGTCGTCGGTCAATGTGTACGTGGCTGTCGAGGCCGAAGGGCTCATATCGGCCTGAATAGTAAAATAGAATATCTCGGTATAGTTGTCCCAATTATCAATATCAGCGTCTACTCCGACTCCGACGTATGACGGTGCGTTGTAAACCTCCTGATTTACCAACAGCTCTCTCACCTCGCCTGTGACAGGATTATTCAGAGAGGTATCATTCCATCCACTATAGTCCCAGTCGGGGTCCGGCGCGAGAAGGTTTATGTCGCTTATTTGAATGACGCCGGTATTGTCCACATCAAGATCCATAGCCCAGGAGTCCAGGCCGTTGTCCGGCTGAGGGGCACCGCTGGTATCATAAATCCACGTCCAGACATGAACCGTTGTTGCCTGTCCGGGTGTCAACGTAGTGTCATCGGCGGACATCCTGAAGACCAGTGTGGGAGATGTCAAATCCGCAGAGACGGGAACCACAAATGCGATTATAAGGAGTGGAACAAGATAGAGTACAACTACCCTTTTTCCGGCCACCTTCTCCTCCTCATTCTGTAGCTTGGAAACTACCGGCACTTCTGCATCAAGTTTCCAGTACGTATTCAGCTTCGACAACACCACTTATCCGAGATGCATACACGGCGGGCCAGACTAAACTAACATCAGTATTGTAAGGCCACCGCAGTAAATGTCAAGCTCAAAAACCCACATGAGGCAATTTTTTTGCAGTTTTTTTTGTGCTCAGCCGCCTCTTTTTCCCGCTCGCTCCACAAAAACGCACGCCTAAATGGTCTCAGAGTGTGTATAGATAGCAACAGCCCGTTATTTACGGGCTTGAGAGCACCACGGCGCAGACGCAAAAACTGGCCTGTGAGCAAGAAAAAAGGAGCTGTGTTGCTTTTCCGCAACACTTATGCTTGACAATATAAACACGGGATTGTATCATTTCACGTAGCTACGCAGGGAAACGCTCAGACAGTCGAAACAGACCGACCCCCTGCTGGATACCCACAGAGAGCTATGTCCGCCACGGAGGAGGCAAAAACAAGAAAATGCAGGACAGAAGTATTCTGGTGGTTGACGGCGACGGCGTGATGCGGGATTGCCTCACAAAGTTTCTCAGGAACGACGGTTTTCGCACGACGACAGCGGGCAGTCTCGCAGAGGCGGTGTCGCAGCTTGAGAGCCGGCTTTTCGGCCTTGCAATAACGGAACTGAACCTGCCCGACGGCAATGCCTTCGACCTGCTCAAAACCCTCCGGGAAGATTATCCCCGGACCGTGGCAATTGTGATGACCGGTTACGGGACGATTGAAAGCGCAGTCAGGGCAATCAAACAAGGGGCCTACGATTACCTCACCAAACCGATAAATGACGATGAGCTTCGGCTGGCGGTCGAGCGAGCCGTCAGACAGCAGACAATAATGAGTGAGAATGTGAGTCTGCGGCTGCAGCTCGAACAGCGCTACAGTCTGGAGAACATACTAAGCCACGATTACAAAATGGCCAAGATTTTCGACCTGGTTGGAGCGGTAGCGGATACCAAGACGACGGTGCTGATGACGGGCCCGTCGGGGACGGGCAAGACCATGCTGGCCCGGGCGATTCACCACCGTTCAAGCAGGCGCAACAAGCCATTCGTCGAGGTAAGCTGCGGGGCATTACCGGAAACCCTTCTGGAGAGCGAGCTGTTCGGGCACGTCAAGGGGTCTTTCACCGGTGCGGTGAACAACAAAAAGGGCAAGTTTCTTGCCGCGGACGGAGGGACGATTTTCTTGGACGAGATTTCTAACGCCTCGCCGGCCCTGCAGGTCAAGCTGCTCCGCGTCCTTGAAAACCGGCAATTCGAGCCGGTGGGCAGCAACAAAACAATAACGGTCGATACGCGGATTGTCCTGGCCACAAACAAGAACCTCGTCGAAGAAGTCAAACAGGGAAGATTTCGTGAGGACCTGTACTACCGCGTCAACGTGGTCGCAATCAATCTGCCGCCGCTGTGCGAGCGGGTCGGGGACGTGCCTCTGCTGGCAAAGCACTTCCTGAGAACTTACGCCGCCCAGCACGGCAGGAACAAGCTCGGAATAACCGACGATGCGCTGGTCTATCTGGAGCGTTACTTATGGCCCGGCAATGTGCGCGAGCTCGAGAACGTAATTGAACGGGCTGTGCTGCTGAGCAAGGGCAGCTTCATTCGGCCGGAGGATTTGCCTAACTCGGTCATACAACATCAAGGCAGGCAGCAGAAAGAGTACAGACCAATGAGTCTCAAAGAGGCACTGGGCACACCCGAGAAGAACATCATCCGCCGCGCGCTCGAAGCGAATCACTGGAACAGGAAAGAGACGGCAAAGTCGCTTCAGATAAACCGAACCACGCTGTTCAAGAAAATGAGGCGTTACGGCCTCTACGAAGAGGCACGCCGGCTCGGCCTCCTCTGATTCGTAGTTCGTCCCCAGCCGACCTCCGCCACGCCCAGCACATAAGGCGCAATCGCCAGCATAGCGGAAAGCACCGCAGCAGGAAGCAGATATGCAATAGCAGCAATGAGAGCAACCGCGAGAAGGGTCCCGGCAATGGCGTACCCTACGCCTTCGTACCAGTTCTTGCACAGGCCAAAGGGGTCGAAGAAGTTCAGCGGGTTGTTGCCGCAGTAGCTGTAGAGGTTCAGCGAATCGGCGTAGCCGACTTATAACACGTCATCATCCGAATACTATTTCAAAGAGCGAGTTTGTCGCAGGTCCCTAAGGCCACATCAACGGCACCACTAAACGCTTTCTCGCAGCCACCGGGGTCAGAAGTGCGCCAGAAGACCTTGACATCTATACCTGACGCTGACGGTGGAGTTTCGGATTCATTCGCGTCGCTCGGCTAGCCACTTTGCCCGGCTTCCCTGATATTGAAACCGCTCGCTACGACGTCTATAGTACTTCCGGTGGTACTGGTTTCAATACAGCAATGCTTGAGCTGTGAAGGTATCTGCTTCCCGGGCAGTCTTTCAAGACCTTTCTTCACCGTTTCGAGCAACTCTGAAGAGGCAACAACAGTAGCCCTGAGAATAGAATCTGGCGAATTGACTCCGAAGTGAAGATCAGCGCGGAAGCTGTAACAATCAGAAAACTCCAGTACCTTATTGCTCGTTCGCATCGTTTCATAGTCCTCAATGTATTCCACGTATAACGCGACTGTGTCGTGCCGATTGCCAGCACGGGGAATCTCTATCCGCGTGATCACCGAGTCGTGGAGATTTAGATCCAATATCGCATCCATGTTCATGGGTCTCTCCTCAAAGAGTTATCATGCAATCTGCACCATTGTTCAGCATGCTTGTAGTTCAACGTTGCCTAATAAGGCCATTCAGTGGTATGTGCCTTTGAGCCGTTAATGTGAAGGTGCGAATAATTTGGCCCCTTCATTCCCACCGCTGTGCCCGGATCTATCCGGAGCTTCTCAACGAACTTTCCATTCTTCATAATCCCATAACTACCCGTGCGGTAAGGGTTCTCCACAAAATGCCTCGGAACCCTCGCCCCTGTCGGTAAAACTACGCCATCAGGGGTGACATGAAAGACCTGGCTTGATGCCGAACTACTTGAAGAAGTCGCAGCATGCAGAGTACCTGCGGCGGCGAAGGCGAAGGCAGTTGTTTGGATGGCGCCACCGATGCCCCTGATCCAGGCCTCGCGGGGCGAAAGCTGGCGGGCCTGCCTCAGGTCCCAACGCATGACCGCTTCAAGGAAGCTACTGTAACCGAACACCTTACCGGCGGTCATGTTCGCGGCCTGAAATCCAGCCCCGAAAGGCCCGATTCCAGCATTTCTAAAGGCCAGTAATAGTCTCCGGGAGCGGTCGCTATGCCGATGAAGTGATTCGCCACATCGCGGCCGTAATGCTTGAGGTCTTCGCCCCACAGTAGCGCCGTCCACCACTCAAAGCCCCCCGAATCGGAGGAACCGGGAAGACCGCTGCCAAAAAGGCCTGCACCATAGAACGGGTAGCCACTACCCTTACACAGTCCGAAAGGATCTGCCCAGGTGAGTGGATTATTCCCCACGAAGCTGTAGAGGTTCAGCGAGTCGGCGTAGCCGACGCATAACACGTCATCGTCCGAATACTATTTCAAAGAGCGAGTGAAAGTCTTTCCCTTGAAAGCGTCACCACTACTTGGGCCTTCTGTAAATCACTTGCGTTAGCTTCCCCTCAGGAAAGGGCTGCTCGGGGAAAAAGTGCGTGTATTGCCCGTTGGCAGAGGAACAAGGAGCAAAAACGGCCAAAACAGATGTTGCCAAATATCCAAAAAACGGTGACTGTCCCCATTTTGTGTCCCCATTTTGTCATCTTCCCCCATTTTCCACCAACATTTTCCATCCCAAGAGTGTTCCATGATGTTTGAAGACAAATTCCATGTTGGGCTTTTTGTGTACGCTTTTGTAAGTATTGTGCTTTTTGTTTATGCTTTGCCCTTCATCTATGTTGGCTATTCCCCGTACCATGATATTCCCTTGGCGGTCAACCCCACAGTATTGAGTAACTCAGATCTACCGCGAGAAGAATATCCACAGCCGACCAAGATCGCCCTATGGTTTGCAGAACAACGAAGCGCAAGGCTTTTTGTGACGATTATCTTAGTGGTGAGCTTATTTGTATCGCATGTCCTCAAGATCAATAGCATCTCGAAGAAGCTGGTTTGTCATCTTGTCATGTGGATTGGGATGGTTGCTTTTATTCTAAATTACTTGGGCCTTCTGGTCTATTTAGTTTGCATATGAGCGACCACGCAAGACACTTATGCTTCAGGGGATTGAATGTGTTGGGACGGCCGGGGGCTTCTCCCAGGCCGTTTGTTCTTATAGCCCTTTGAAAACTTAGAATACCTGCGCGGAGTTTATCCCGATGCAAATCGGGAATGGGCATGGTTCGACTGGGCTCACCAGAGATGGTTCGACCAGACAATTGGCTGGTCTGATTCGGCCTTGCCGGTGAGACGAAGGTCTCAGAAGGCGTACTCTTCGGCCATAATCGCAAAGTCGTTGAAATCGACCGTTCCGCTGTCGTCGAAGTCGGCGCAGTTGGGGTCGCACGGGTCCGGGGTGGTCAGCCACTGGTCGGCGAGGATATCGACGTCAAGGTAGTTGACGAAGTAGTCAAGGTTCAAGTCGGCGTAGGGCCAAACGGTAAAGAGTCGGCCCTGCGGTATGGTCTGCTTTGCCTGTGAGGCGCTCGACCATCGCAGATATGCCGTCGCAGTGCCGGTGCTTTCATAGTAATCCATCTGGATGTCGTATTTCTGGTCCGCCTGCAGTGCAATAGTTCCGGTCCACGCGGCCGACTGATTAATCCATTTATCTATTATCAGGGTATCGTCCACCCAGAGGCGGACTCCGTCGTTGGTATTCGTGGTGAAGGTGTAGGTCTCGGAATAACGCGGCTGGACCAGCCCCACCCATCGAACTGAGAAGGTGTCCGGCTCAATCGCCGTATCAGGCGAGCCGCTGCCCCAGCTAAACGACACACGCTCGTCCACACGGGTGAGCTTGTAATTTGTGAAGTCATTGTTGTCGTAGTACAGCCCGACCAGCCCGTCTCCCTCGTCGGTCCCGGTAGTGAACCACCACTCAGTCCCGCTGGTCATCAGGCCCGAGTCGTTCCAGTCGTCGATGCGCCAGTAGTGAGTAGTATTGCCGGCCATCGTGCCGGGGTCAAAGAGGTCCGGTGTTTGATTGCGAACAAACGCAGGCGGAGAAATAGTGCCGAAATAGACGTCACAGCTTGTTGTATATTCTCCCGGCGTCCAGGACAGGTCCACGTTTCTGCTGACGTCTGTCGCGGCGTCGGCCGGACTCGGACTTGTCGCCGGCCCGGGCGCAATTGCGGTCGTAAAGCTCCAGACGTCGCCGGTGGTCGTGCCGCCGGCGTTCTTCTCATCGATGCGCCAATAGTAGGTAACATATCCTGCCATAGTGCCGGGGTCGTAGCTTGGGGCGGTCCGGTTCGTCGCGAACGGCGGCGGGTCGGTCGTCCCCAAATAGACATCGTGCGAAGTTGCGCCCGAGCCGGGCGTCCAGCTCAGGTCCGCCGTTGTGCTTACACCCACTGCGTCGTCGGCGGGGTTGGGATTCGTCGCCTGTCCCGGCGGGCTTGCAAAGGTCGTGAAACTCCAGGTCACACCGGTAGTCGCGCCGTAGGCATTTCTCTCGTCGATGTGCCAAAAGTAGGTCGTGCCCTCACTCAATGGCCCGGGGTCATAGCTCGTTGCCGTCCTGTTCTCAATAAACGGCGGAACCGGTGCGGTGCCGAAATAGATGTCGTGGCTTGCGGCGCCCGCCCCTGCCATCCAGCTCAGGTTAGCATCGACGGGGACAGCGGTCGCGGCATCGGCTGGATTCGGATTGTGCGCCAGTCCGGGCGGCGGATTAAGCTGCACAATAACAAGCTCGGGAGGTGCTGGACCTTCCCTGGCACCCAGGCCGGTCCAGCCACCGTAGTCGCTGGTCACGGTGAAAGTAATAATATCATCGCCGGCGGCTTCGGCCTCCACGAAGCTATTAACGTCGAACTCATACCACCCGACTCCGGGCGCGTAATTGGAATCCACCACAGTGCCTCCCGGCCCTGAGGGCGTCGAGACGCACTCCGTCCATACGTCCGTCGTGGCATCGCTAATGATTATTGTCAGCGGCTGCGAACTCTCGTAGTAAAGTCGCAGTTTGGCCGAGACCAACGGCGGGACGACATTTGAAAGGTCAAACTTGATAAAGGCATAATTCCATTCACTGAAACTCAGCGAAGGGGTGTCACAGTCGCCGCTCTGGGAGCTTGCATCTGCCGTTGCGTACAGTCTTATCGTGGGCGACTCAGTAGTGAAGCTCCAGACATCACCGGTTGTTGTTCCGTGCGGGTTGACCTCGTCGATACGCCAGTAACAGGTGGTATTGTTGGCGAGCGGGCCGGGGTTGTAAGTGGGGGTGGTTTGATTTGCTTTGAATTGTGGCCAGTTGTTGTCAGCGGCAGCGACAGCGGCGGCGCTGGTGCCGAAGTAAACGTCGTGTGAAACGGCCCATCGTCCGCCCGCCCAAGCAAGCTCAGTGATGACGGGGACATTCGGCTCCGTGTCGGCAGGGACAGGCGATTTGGCTTTTTCGGGCGGCTCGCTGGCGTGGCTATTGGCATAGTCGAGCAGGGCGCGGTATTTATGGGCGTCGGCGAGCGACTGCCACGTGGATTCTTTGGCGCCCCAGGCGCCGCCCGAGGCCCATGTGCCCGTATGTGTGTAATGAGCACCGAAGGCGACCTGGTCGTCAATGGCGTTGAGATACTCGAGATACATATCATAGCTTTCAGGATTCTGGGCGAATATGTGGGAGTTGGTGAGGATATGCTGGCCGGATTCATAAAGGCAGATGGGCAGAACAGTAGTATAGTGCGCATCCATAGTGTTGATTTGGGCTGTGATACCCTCGACGCTGCCGGCGACCGAGGCGGTCCATTCCGTGCGTATAGTGGCGCTGGCGCCGTTGAGGCCGCCGCCTGCATAAGGCGCGATGGAGTAGTAATCCGGCACAAGCCCCCAGGGATTTATGGTGGAATTCTGCAATGCCCGCATCTGGCAGTAGCAGCCCCAGTTCTTGTCGCCCTCCCAGCCGCTGCCGGCCTGGCCGCAGATGACCGTCCTCACGCGCGAGGGCTGGTCGGAAAAAACATCCAAAAACACCTTGTGCAGGCGCATCGCCGCATAGACGTGGAAGAAAAAGCTGGCGCTGTAGCTATCCGGGTCAAAGCCCATCGAGACGCCCCGACTGCCGCAGTAGCTGCCCTGGGTGAACATACTGTTCCACGTCTCGTTGGAGTATTCAACGATAACGTTGAGGTTGGGGTCGAGCTGTTGCTTGATGAGGTTGGCAAGCGATACCCAGTAATTGGAGCAGGGGTCGGCTTCGTAGTCCTCGACCGTCAGGTGCGGAACGGTAATCCAGATATCTGCGCCGACGCGGTTACACAGGTCTATCTGCCACTCATACGCAACGCCCGCCGTGCCGTAATGGTTGGCGGTCTTGGAAATCCTCTCACTCCAGTATCCCACGGTCGAGTTGTTCGTCGGCACCCAGTCCATAAAGCGCAGCGCCGTGTAAGGCGCCATATCGTTCAGAAAATCCTGCCGCCACGGATTGGTTGTCGTGCCCCAATCGACGCCTTCAGCAAAATAATCGTGCCACGTATTGCCCCACGTTTTATTCCAGAAATTCGTCGCCAGTTCCATAGCACCGCAAATGTTTACGACAGCCAAGACAAGCAACGTTGAGATCAGAATGCCTTTTCTTTCGTACATAACTCATACCCCTTCAAGACGAATGTTGGTTTGTATCCACGTTTTGGAAAACTTCTTTCGTAACAACTTGAGGCATTCTCAAGCTGATGACAAGCCCGCCAATCAGGAAGCCCCCAAAATAAACGCCAACTCCTCCAATTTGCAATACACTGTTTCTGCCTTTCTTCTCTTGCCTTTCTACCAAGGCCGACGGGTGCGGGGAAAAGAACAGCTCACTCCTCAATGATAAAGCCCCTGCGCTAAAGAGCGAGAAGGGATGTATAGACCTTTTCATCACCTTCAGTGAGTATAATCTACACGGTTTTGGATGCGATTGTCAAGTGTTTTTTCGGACCTTCAGGCCGAATCAGAGGATTGCGTTGCGGCAGAGGATAAGTACGGGTGGCCTATCAGATTTTTATGAAGGTTTTTTTGCGGTACATATAGTAGAGGATGAGCCAGATAATGGTAAATGCGGCGGCGTACTGCACGGCACCGTTCCAGTTGCCCAGGCGGTCGGCAAGGCCGCCAACAAAAACATTTCCGACCTTGCGAAAATCGAATACCTCCGTCGCCATATAAACGGCAATAGCGTTCATACCGATTACCTTGAAGCCAAAGGCCCACCTGCGATACCCCCAGACGTCGATGATTAAGTAGAACAACGCCAGCAGCAGCAGGCACAGACCGCCGGAGAACAGAACAAACGAGCTTGTCCACAGGTGCTTTATATTGGGAAACCAGTATGACCACAACTGTCCGAGGCCCAAAGTGACCAGGCCGCCAACGGCAAGGCCGGCGAACTTTCGATAGCCCGTGCAACCTGAACGAAGGAGCCGGCCAGCAAAGACGCCGAGCATAACCGTCGCGGTGAAAACGGGGGTCTCGAGAATCCAGGCGTAGGTCGTGCCGTCCTCGAACCTGCCTAAGATGAGCCGGTCGATATAAATCGCTAAGTTACCTTCGGGCGTCAGGACGCCGGCACCATGGCCGGGGACAGGCACGAGAACCATCAACGCCCAGAACACCAGAAGGAAGACTATAACCGCGATGACCTGTGTGATGAGCCGCAATTCCAGAAACAGGACGGTGGAGATGAGATAGCCGACTGCTATGGTCTGCAGGGTGTTGCAGTAGATGTGCAGCCTGGACAAATCGTATTCGAGCAGACGTCCCTGCGCAACCATGCCCAGCACAAACAGAATCACACTGCGCTTAAGGGCGTGCAGATATATCTGTCTTTTTGTCTGGCCGAGCGCCAAGCGTTTTGTGAGTGAAAACGGCATCGCGCAGCCGACAATGAAAAGAAAAAGCGGCATAATCAAATCTTCAAAGTTGAAGCCGACCCATTCGGCGTGGCGAACCTGGCCTGCAATGAGGCCGGTGACTCGATTGTTGAAGACGTGATGCAGCGAGGCGATGGCATCCAGGCCGCCGATGATGCAGAACATATCAAAGCCGCGCAAAGCGTCAATCGACTCTACGCGGCCGATAAGCCGATCTGGTTGTTGAACATCTGCCATACGATATTGCTCTGAACAGTTCTGCGCAGCAAGTGGTGAGCAAGGCAATGGCCGACAGGACATTGCCACGCCGGACCCGTTATTGGCGCCGTCCCTTCCCCTCCAATAATCAATCATCAGTCATCAATAATCAATTTGAATTGCCCGGGACTGGAGTCGAACCAGCACGAGCCGAAGCCCACCAGCCCCTCAAGCTGGCGCGTCTGCCTATTCCGCCACCCGGGCCTGCCAATTGACTATCGATTATTGATTATTGCTCATTAAATGTCAAACGAGAATTCGACCACTCGGACAACGGCGGGAATAGCGGCCGCCAAGCAACGCCAAACTCAGGTTGCTCGCCGGTTGTCCCAGAGCAGGATTTGCACTCGATTGCAGAACACATAGCCGGTTTGTTTGCAAAGCTCGGCGACCATAGGCGACTTGGCCAGCAGTTGCTCTCGCGTCTTCGCCTGAGGCATCAGCATTACTTTTTGGGGGTCGATATTCTCGAGCTTGTCTATGGTCTGTTGAATCTCGGTTATGTCACCGGGGCAGTCAACAACGAATTTGAGCTGACAGTCGTAGTTGTCGGTCAGGGCCTTTAGGGCAGCAAGATTGAATCGCGTACGTTCGTGAACTGATGCCTGCTCCGGGTCATCAGGAACGGAGTTGCTGAGCTTGGGGCTGATGCTCATCAGGTCGCAGTGCAAATCTGGTATATAGGCGATGCCGGCCGTCTCAATGGTTACGTGTTTGCCGGCCTGGGCAAGCTTGGCGGCCAGTTCAGGCAGCTCACCGCTTAGCATCGGCTCGCCGCCTGTTATTACGACGAATCTACAGGCCCGCTGCTGAACCTTATGCGCAACTTGTTCGACACCCATGTTCTCGCCGGAATTCGCATCCCAGGCGTATTTCGTATCGCACCACCTGCATCGTAGCGGACAGCCAGCAAGCCGGATGAATACAGTGGGTGTCCCTGTGAGCATACCCTCGCCCTGCAGTGAATAGAAGATTTCGCTGACATTCATTTCTGCAGCTCCGGTCATCGCGGTGCGACGCAGCGGCTACCCCACAGAGGAGGCATTGCGGTCTTCCACGTATTCAATCGGGTCTTCCAGGCCGGCCTCGGCAAAGCCCCTGAGCCGCAATCGGCAGGAGTCACATCTGCCGCAGCTTCTGCCCTTTTCGTCCGGGTCGTAGCAACTGTGTGTGAGCGAGAAATCGACGCCGAGTTTTCTGCCGGCGTGGACTGTCTGGGCCTTTGTCATATTGATGATGGGACTATGGATGGAGAATCGGCCCTTCTCAAGGGCGCCGGCGGCGGTGGCAAGATTGGCGAGTTGCTCGAACGTGGATATGAACTCGTGCCTGCAATCGGGGTAGCCGCTGAAATCGGTGGCATTGACACCTATGAAGATGTCGAAGGCACCGAGGACCTCTGCCCAGGCAAGGGCATAGCTGAGGAATATCGTGTTGCGTGCGGGGACATAGGTTTGCGGGATTCGCCCGGCCAGACCCAAATCGGCCCTGTCTTTGGGGACTTCCACGTCGCGGCTTGTAAGAGCCGAGCCGCCCATGGCGGCCAGGTCAATATCGAGAAATAAATGCTCGGCGACACCGAGTGACCTGGCGACTCTTTTGGCGGCCTCCACCTCCTGCTCGTGCCTTTGGCCATAGTGGAATGTCAGGGCAAATATCTCAAATCCCTCGTCACGGGCGATAGCCAGGGTGGTGGCAGAGTCAAGACCCCCGCTGAGCAAGACAACCGCTTTATCCTTCTCTTGTGACATTTTCATCTCCTTACTTGCCATAGTTATCGCCGTTCATTATATTAGCTTAACGAAATTTTAAGTATGTTCAACAGAAATGGATGCAAAGCCCAAACTGGAACTGTTCGATAATCCGCGACCCGAAAGGGACTACTGCATAACAATCACCTGTCCCGAGTTTACAAGCGTATGTCCCCGGACCGCTCAGCCGGATTTCGGTCAGATAATCATCGAGTACTGCCCCGATAAGCTGTGTATTGAACTAAAGAGCTTGAAGCTGTATATTCAAAGCTATCGTAACCGCGGCATTTTTTACGAAGCGCTGACAAACGAGATACTGGACGACCTGACGGCAGCCTGCAGGCCGAGGTGGATGAAGGTGACATCGAAATTCAGGCCGAGAGGCGGCATAACGACCGACGTCGTGGTAGAATACAAGGTAGCCACATAGGTGAAAATTTCGTCGGAGGCGATAAGATGTCAATATCACTTCACTGCGAACATTGCGGCAAGAACATAGAGGCACCCGACAACGCGGGCGGTAGATGGGGTAAGTGCCCTGCCTGTCACAACAGGGTCTATGTGCCAGCCCCGGACCTGGACGAGGAGCTGAAGCTGGCGCCGGTGGATGAAGAAGAAGAGGCCAGGCGACAGGCAATGCTCGCTGAGGCACAGCGACTGCGGGATGCGATACTAAGCGAAAAGGAGGTTCCCGACGACGGGATAACGCCGGCAAGCGCCGCCATGCCTTCGGTAACAAGCGACAGGGAGCTGACGCAGAACATCATTACGTATCTGAGACAGATGGCCAACGGTGAGCTGGCCGATGCAAAGAACACCGCCACTTCAATAACGCCGTACGGCAAACACGCAACAGAAATTCTCGACAGAATCGCGGTCAGTGAAATACCCGAGCCGGAGCTATCGGATATTCCGCCCCAGATACTTTCGGCCCTGATAAGGGACCTTCGAGCCAAGCTAAGCGACTAAAGCTCATCGGCAAAGCCGGATAAGGTCCGAAAAAACACTTCAAAGCCAACCTCGCATGCACGTCTTTTTGCGCGTCCGAGAAACATTGTTGCCGCGGCTGTCGCGGTTTGGGGACACGCAATTCATACCTTATACTTTAATTGAGCCAACCCACACAAATTTAGTGGTATTTGAGAAGATGACTTGGAGAGGGACTATATATGGCTGGGGGACCCACATTAGTTCACGTCACCCACGAAGCAGCAGGCAAAATCGGCGGAATCGGTGCGGTTCTGCAGGGGCTGTTCACCTGCCCGTCTTATCTCAAGGCGGTAGAGCGCTCGGTGGTTGTCGGCCTGATGTTTACCACGGACGGCTCTGCTCTCGACCGGCTCGGCGAAGACGGAGAGGTTCTGTACTCATCGCTCGACGGCCTGATAAACACCGGCTACGCGGCGGCGTTTAGAAAAATCGAGAGCTTCTACAACGTGGGCATTATCTACGGAAGACGCAGGTTCATCGACAAACAAACGGGCGTTCAAAGCACCCCCGAAGTGGTTCTGCTGGACGTCAGGTCGATGGACGCTGGTCCCATCAACGAATTCAAGCGACGACTTTACGAACACTTCGGTGCACGCAGCGACCTGCACGAACAACTCTGGGAATACGAACAGTATATAAGGCAGGCGCCGGCAGCGATAGCGGTGCTCAAGGCAATCGGAGCAGCGACCAACTCGACGGTCGTTGTGGCTCACGAGTATATGGGAGTGCCGACGGCACTGGCCGCTATTCTCGACCCCTCGTGCGATTTCAAGACCGCCTTCTATGCACACGAGGTGGCGACGATTCGGCCCATCGTCGAGAAGCACCCCGGGCACGACACAATGTTTTACAATGTTCTAAGGCGTGCCGCCGAAAACAACAATTACGTCAACGAGCTTTTCGGCGACCAGAGCTCGTACTTCAAGCATCCGCTCGTGGAGGCATCGAGATACTGTGACAGGATATGGGCGGTGGGTAATTATGTCGCCGAGGAGCTGCGGTTCCTTGGGCGACAGTTCAAAGATGCAGCGATAGATATCGTCTATAACGGCATACCGTCATACGAGATTAGTGTAGGCGACAAGTATGCCTCAAAGGAAAAACTGCGCAGTTACTGCGAACGGCTGTTGGGCTATCGACCGGGGCTGGTCTTTACACATGTGACACGGCTCGTACAAAGCAAAGGATTGTGGCGCGATTTGAGAGTTCTCGAGCATCTCGAACAGCAGTTCAGACACGACAATCGAACAGCGGTTATGTTTCTGCTTTCGACACAGTCGAGCCAGCGACGAAGCTCCGATATCCACAGAATGGAGGCCCAATACAATTGGCCCGTGGCACATCGGGAGGGCTGGCCCGACCTCTGTGGCGACGAGGCCGGCTTCTACGCCGCTATACAGGAATTCAACACAAAAAGCAGAAACATCAAAATGGTTTTCATCAACCAGTTCGGCTTCGACCGCAAGCACTGCGGCGACAGGATGCCGGAAGATATGGAGTTTATGGACATTCGCAGGGGAACGGACGTCGAGTTCGGCCAAAGCATATATGAGCCGTTCGGCATCGCCCAACTTGAGCCGCTTACCTTCGGCGGCATATGCGTGTTCAGCAGCGTCTGTGGATGCTGCGGATTTGTGAGCGATGCTCTCGCCGAGGTCCCCGTCAACGTGCGAAAAGGTGTGAACAACATCATAGTGGCCGACTACACGGATTTGGGCGACAACATACTGCCTGGACTTGACGCCGTCTTGCAGATAGGCAGAGACCTGCGGGACCGGACAGAAGCAGTCGAGAGCAAGGAAGTTGCGGATGAAATAATGCTGCGGCTGCCAAAAAGTGAATCGGAGACCGAACGGTTGATTCAGAACGGCTATCGCATCGCGCGGAATATGAGCTGGGACGTAGTCGTAAACAACTATCTGCTGCCCAGCTTGGAGAAGATACTACAGCATCACCCGGCCCGGCAGATACACGGCAGACTTGCCTCCTGAGAAAGCCGGGCCATCCGGAACCCGCAGCCCTCACAGCGGCGGACCAACGGTATGAGCATCCGAGCAGGGCCGGCTCCCAATGTAGTTATCTACGCACACTCCCGGCGCACCGAGACTCTGCATAAATTGCCCACAATTTTCGGGACGGCTACTGCCGGACAGCCCGGCAATACCTTTTCCAGCTGGCCCGCGAGAGAATCCGCGCGCCACAGCACAAAGCACCAACCAAACTCTACGAGTTTATGAACGAGCAAGAGGAGACGCGATTCAAATTTGCAGGCAAATATTATTGGCGTTTTGCATCTTTAATATGCAACCATACTCCCTGTTATCTCTCCTGTAAGCTCACGCTGAATTTCCAGCCGGCCGCGATGTCTCTCGTGAAAACAATCGCCTCCGGCACGGGATACGGAGGCGGATCATAATCATCGTAGCCCCACGATAGTATCTGGCTATCTCTTGTCAGCGCAAGTATATGATATGCTCCTGCCGCTATGGCGACAAAATCATGCTCATCGGGCTGACGATAGTGGTAGTCCGGGATACCCGGCTCGATAAAATCACCGCCGCCCCAGGTTACCAGCATATCGTCTGTCAGCAGCAGGAAATTGTAATCGCCTCCTGCGGCAACCGCCTCGTGGTCGTTGCCTGCTCCCTGATAAATCCTCGTCTGACCCATACTATTGCTGCCCCAAGCCCGCACCGTCCCGTCGGACTGCAAAGCCAAGCTGTGATACCTGCCCGCCGAAACCTCGACATATACAGTGCCTACATTCGGTTCGGGCGCATCGCATTCGCCATAATAGTTTTGCCCCCATCCCACTATAAGACCATCGGTTGTTATCGCCAGATTGTGATAGTCGCCCGATGCAATGGCAACAAAGTTGTTGCTTCCAGGCACGTCGATTTGACCTGAACCGTTGCCGCCCCAACCGACGATTGAACCGTCGGATTTCAGTGCTATGCTGTGCCGAACCCCTCCGGCTATTGCAATAAAATCGTTGCCCTCCGGCACATCGCATTGGCCGTCATCATTCCAGCCCCACGCGACAAGCGACCCGCTTGACCTTATTGCAAGTGCGTGATACTTACCCGCCGCGACATCTACAAAGTCGTTGCCTTCCGGCACGTTGCTGACCTGGCCTTCATTATCACGTCCCCAGACAATGATCGGGTATCCTGCCAGAAGGGTGCCGACAGCTATGGCGTTTGCGTCGCTGTAATCCGGCTGGGCGGGATTTTCGCTTATCGCGCCTTTGTAAACAACCGTGTACATCTCGAGTTCATTGCTGTCCGGCCTGCTAAATGTCCCCGTAACCTGCTGGTCGTAGCCCAGCTCGCTGCCTGCCGTCCAGCCGGCCACTGCAAAATCATTAACTTCACTTCTGTTGCCGTCCCGGTCGTCCCAGTAAAGTTCAAACGTCCCGCCTTTGAGCGCTTGGGCAACCCCTGAATTATCGGATATGTTACGAATGACAAATGTAACCGTGTTGCAATCCAGACAGTTCGGCTCAATCTCCAGCTTCCCGCGAAAAAAGTAATTCAACAATCCCGTCGCGTAATCAATCGTCCGAGGGACCGTTATATCAGCATAGTCTTCAAATACATTCACATCGTCTGTAGTAATAGTGCTGTCGATTACAGGAATGGAGGTATAACCGAAGCCGGCTGCTACATAACGGGTATATGAATCCCGGGCAAGATGGGTTACTCCATAGTTTAAGCCATTGAAATATACTTTTTCCCCTGCAGGGGCAGGTTCTAAAAGATCTGGTTCAACTTTGTCTCTGTCAGGGTGTGGGAATTGATATTTTACGCCTGAGCAGCCGAAGACCGTACTAAACGATAGAAACTGATAATTCGTGCATTCGGAAAGTCCCCAGAGCCCTTGCGGCGGCCATTGGCCATCGCCGAGATAGCCGCCTGTGTATGCATTTGCATCAAAATACTCGGCCAATTTGTCGAAAACCACAGGCCCGGTCCCCGACCAGGGACTCTGCCCGTTGTTGTCTTCAATCTGCTCTTCGACCCAATCCTCCAAAGGATTACCCCAGTCATACACGGCTCGATAATGGCCAAAGAGAAAATCATTTCTTGTGTGTGCAGGCACGCCCATATCCTCTACCATATGCAGAATGTGGCCAAGAGCGATAAACGTCTCAGCCATACATTGCTCGCGGGCTGAGGCGATATTGGGAGTGAGTGCACTGTAAAACTTATTTCGGGCTGCAGTCCAAGTTTCCAGGTTATTCTTCGGATAACCGGTGCTGCTTGTCCCTGTCGTTACCCAGAATAAAGCCGATTCGCCCCTCAGGTCAAAAGGAGAAAACCAGGTTGGAGCTCCTTCCCAGTCAGGGTAATCCGTTCTATTATCTAATCCTGTGTTGCGCAGCGGGTCATGAAAATGGTGTTGTGACCTTGCTTGCCAGAAATGGGCATCTTCCAAAAGACTGCCGGTCTTAACCCAATCTGCAATACTACGAGTATCCATACTTGGGTTCATGCCCCTATCTATCAAATCCTGAATGAATGGCGTCGTAGTGTTGGTTATTTGAAGTTGGGCGTTCAATCCCGAATCATATCCAAGTTGATTTTGCAGATAGGCCCCAACCTGCGAGATATTGGCAGCTTCCTGGGATAATGCTGGATGTGTGTATGTTTTCTCCCACGAGTAGCCAGGTCGGCATAAACCAAAGAATCCGATTACGAGTAATGCCGTAACAAAAGGCTTATTTCCCATTTTTATCACTCCTATCTGGCATTCCCCTTGTTGTTACGCAAAGGCCTTGCTTAATGCTTCCACGACGACAAAACCACTTAAGACGGCTGCTGAAAGTGTCAGGACTAAAAGCGTTACAACTACCTTAGTATGAATTTTGTCTTTTGGACATAACTTCATTAACAGAATCCAAATAGCATCAATAGCCAAAATGAGCACGACAGCCCCCCATATGGGGAAGATGGGCTGGTCATAAAGGTCATGTGAATAAAATGTTTTTTCTATTGGGGCCAACGCCAATTTCAGAGTGCCCCAATAGAATATTGGCAATATTACCGCCAACGAAATAACTTCCAAGCAAATTAGCAGAATTTTTCGTTTGTTTTCCTGCATAGCTTATTCTCCAGAATTTCGTTCCTGGGCAACAGACCAGGATTCATCATTGACTGTCGGTTCCCGCTGGGCGTCTCCCTCTATGGCCCAGGTTGCCGCTGACTGGCCAGTCACGTCGAATTCACCAGGATAAAAATGAGTAGCCCAAGCGAATAGGTTTGAATAATTCGGATGGTCGGTTTTGTTATCCAACCCCGTGTTTCTAATCGGGTCGTGAAAATGATGCCGTGGTCGAATATTTGGGAACAGTGGTAAAACATCCAAGTCCTCATCTTCGATAACGCTACCTCCCCTCAGCCATTCCAGAACCGTTCTGTTATTCCCACCGGCCGAATAACCCCCTCTTTGTAACCTGTATTCAATGTACATTTGATACCATTCGGGCTGATATTTCAATTGCGTTTGAATACCATTAGCCATATGCAATTGGTCTTTCACATAATCGTCAACTCGCGATCCTTCAACCGAAATGCCTGTCAGTGCCGGATGCGTAGCTCTATTGCCAAACCCAAGCATTACGTCCGCAAAGGCAAAAATAACACCTGTTATCGCCAGCAACATTACAATCCCACATTTACTCATTTCCTAATCCTCACCACACATGGTCGAAAAGGTAAACTATATACCAACACACTAATACTGACACAGAAAAGGCAAAAACAGTTACTGATACAATCTTTTTAAGTACCTTCAACTGGTTACTCTTGGGGCGCCACTTTATCATGCCGATACCCCATAGTACGTCAAATCCCAAAACTAGAAACGCTCCCGCGATCCCAGCAAACCAACTGGCAAACCAAAATGGTAAAAAACGGCTGATTCTTGGGAACAGGTACATCCCGCCAATAAATACTACTATCGCTATTGCCGTTAGCGTGATTACCTCAAGCACTGTATTAACCCAATCTCTTTGCGGGTCATCTGTTTTTCCCTCTTTTCTTTGCCCCGTCGTCATTTATGTACCAACTGACTTTTTGCCCAATATATTTTTATAAGCTGTATATTTCCCAGTTCCCGTCTTCATCTCTTATGAAAAAGACGGGAAAGCTATAAGTCTGGCCGCCGTCCTGATGGAGCATCTCGTATATAACTTCGCCATTCCTTTGCCGCTCGAACGTCAGCGCGCCCATACCTGCCGCATAATCCGGAAGGTTCGGCTCAATCTCCAGCTTCCCGCGAAAAAAGTAATTCAACAATCCCGTCGCGTAATCAATCGTCCGAGGAATCGTTACCGCCGCATAATCCTCATATACAAACTCATCAAAAGTGGTGTGATATACCACCGTTGTTGTTGGATATGTCATTCCCCCCAAAGCAGCGTACTGATGAATATACTTTGTTCGAGCCAGATGGGTTATGTCGTATCCGCTGAAATATCTGTAATGCACGGGTATCGAATTCCAGGAATACACGCCCGGCTCGACGTATCCTGTTACATTACAGGCGTCGGGATGCGGAAAATAGTACTTTGTCCTTTCTCCGGTATTGGGGTCTATGATTACGTCGTCTCTGAAAATCGTGCTTTTGGACAGAAACTGATAATTGCTTTGCTCCGACAGTCCCCACGTGGAGAGCGGAGATGCGCCCACATACTGGCCGGTATAATCGCCTATATCCCAGTAGTCGGCAAGTTTTGAAAAGACTTTTGCGTTCGGAGTCCAGCCGGTCAGCCATCTTGCGGGAATCCCCGACGTTCCCGTCTCGTCTTCAACATATGATTCTAAGGGATTACCCCACAGGCCGGTTGGTATGCGGAAATGTGCTTCTATGAAGTCATTTCTCGCGTGTGCCGGCACGCCCATATCCTCCAGAAGATGCAATACGTGGCCAAGCGAGAGAAAGGTCAGGGCAAGGTAGTGTTCTCTCGTTGCCTTAGATTCTTGAGTCAGCGATTTATAGAAATAGTCCCTTGTGTCCGGCCAGGCAAAATAGTTTAGGTATTCCGTCTCCCACTGACTGCCTTCTGTTCCCGACGCCCTCTTGAGTGCTGATGCCCCGGTCAAGTCAAAACTAAGACCCCATATTCTTTGTGAAAACCAGTTAATCACTGGTGCTCGTGCTGGGTGCTCTGTTTTGTTGTCCAGTCCAGCGTTACGATATGGGTCATGAAAATGATGTCTTGCCCTGGGCAGAGGAATATCCTCTAAAGCTGCGCCGGCCTTCAATAAATCAAGAACAGTGGGATTTGCGGGTATCTCCGGCAGTACCCGTTCAAGGTCCGGAGTGACTGATGGGTTCAGCAGCAATACGCCGTTAAGTCCCTGTTCTACATGCAACGGCCAGCGGAGATAATCATCCAGAACCGACTGATTATTGTCGGCAACGGCCTTTTCTGTTAACGCCTTATGGGTATCACCCGCCCATGCATATACCCGGCAGTTCCATCCGAGACAAGTCAGTATCGCAACTACGGTTATCAGGTTCTCTTTCATAGTAATGCTCCAACACTACTTTTTATGGTTCCATTGACAACATGGCTATAAGCATCCACAACACCGCCAGGGAAAAAAGTATCGTAGTTGTTGAAAAGAACATAACCAGTCCTCTCAATAACAAGTTGCCGGGTTTCCAGTACAACGTTGTTCCCATAGCTGTACCAGCAAAGACAAATACAAGAAACCAACCCCAAAAGATAAAACGAATCTCATACAAAAAACGATTATAAGAATTGAATACCTCACACATAGAGAATATAAAACCTAAGACATCTATCATGCTAATTAAAAGAGCAATTGCAGTCAGAGTTACAATCAGAGCTATTTTTTTCTTTTCGCTAAGCATTCGCTAATCCTATAACTCTTGAATCTTCCAATTTCCGTCTTCAGCTTTCACAAACACAATGGGAAATCCAAACATTTCCCCGTGTTCTTCCCGAAGAATTTCACACTCAACCATCGTGTCACTTTGTGATACAAGAACGAGCCCTTTCATATCTTTAGCCATATCCACCCAATGAGGTTTTAACTGACTGTAAAATTCTGTACGTTCGGCCCTTTTATATGGGACAAAGCAGGCAATTAGCTTGTCAATATCGCCTTCGAGCAGTGCTGCGCGAAAATTCTTAAAAACGACAAGCGGCGAGTCGTTCGAGGCACTAAACTCCAGCAAAGCCGGGGCAACTAACAGGTCTCCATCTTTCACAGGTATTCTAACTTCTTCAGGGCTTGCGGCACTGTGAAGATTGTCTATTTCCTCAGCATTCCACTCTGTGCTTTTGAGGTATTTGTTCTGTTCCCACCAAGCCTCCATTCGTGCGACGATGTCCTTTCTTTCGGGAACGCTTCCGGGGGCCTCAAGCGTTTTATTCCCTATCGCCCAACGCAGGCTGTAAAACGCCTCCTCAAAACTTTTTCGATACATATTTTTCTTGAGAAATTCGAATAAAACAGGAATGGCGGCTGGATCGTCAAAGTCTTTCAGGGCTATGGATACAAACTTAAGCAGGGCAGAGTCTGGTATTTGCAGGTACTTATGCAATCGAGTAACGTATTGTTCTTTTGTGATGTTACCTTTCTTATACGCATCTCTGTCGCGATAAAACTCCTTTTTTGCTTTTTCAACTTTTTGTCGGAGAGGTTTAGCTGCTTCGTGTTCTCTTTTGGCTAACCCTCTCTCCTGCTCCAATGCTTTCGGCAATAGTTGGCCTCCGGGACGAGGTGCCACTGCATCGAGAAAAGCTACGTGTTCTGAATGCGACAATTCATCGATCCAAGGCTGAAGCTTGATTACATTGTTCTCTTTGCGATATTCCTGTTGCAGACCGGGCAGATAGTCGAGAAATGACCTAGCTTTATTCTTATACACTCTGTAGGATACATAACCGTATTTATAGACGAAGACTTCTTCTGGTTCCAATTTCGACATAACGGGATGGTTTATTTCCACCTGTTGATTCGGGATCAGATACTCACCATCACTGCCGGTGACGGTTTCATATAATGCCGCCGGTCGGCTATGCGATTCTATCAAGAATTCCTCAACATCCCAGATGTAGAGCACTACTGCATCTTGAACGGGCTCACCGGTTATAGCATCAACCACCCGGCCCGCACGAGTACCCGTATTAACCGTAATAGGGTTGCTCTCAAGAAGCCCTCCCAGTTCCTCACACTTGGTAATATTACAAAAGATACCAATCAATATAATCACTATTGCAACACTACAGCGGTTCATAAAAGTCCTCCTAACTTCGGCTTAAAAATCACTGATTTTCCACTGGCCCATTTCATCTCTTACAAAAATGACAGGGTAGCCATACGTATCGCCGCCTTCCTCACGCAGGAGGTCATAGAAAGCCATTTCTTCGTTCTGCTCGATGAAGATTAGGTCGCCCATATCGTTTACCATTTGTTGGAAATACGGTCTGAGCTGTTCCAGAAGCAGTCGGTAATTCTCCGCTGCTACTTCGGCAAAATAGCTGGCGGCCTCATTCACGTCATCAGCCAATAGGGCGGCCTTGAATGACTCAAAGACCTCTTCGGGCGATGGGCCGCAGGCATTGGCCAGCCAGAAGTAAGAAAAATACCGCAAATCGTTGACATCGACCGTTTCATCCCCGTTGAGGTCGCCGTCGAGCGAAGGGCCTGACTCCAGCCAGTTCCCGGCAAGAATTGCAAAATCTTTAAAATTGATAAGCTGGTCGTTATTGAGATTGGGATAAAAATTGGGGTCAAGGGCTTCGTTACAATCCAATGCTCCCATTGTATAAAACGTTCCCTCGCCGCCGGACACAGGCAAGGCAATTTCAGGAGATGCGATATCCTGTTGTTGTGCCGATTGTTGGGTTGCATTGTCAAGACCGTCCGAATCTATACCGAAGATAACAATATTTGCAGCCGGGACCCTGAAAAGAATAAGCTGGTAATCGAGTATGTCGCCGACCATCAGGCTGACTATCGCCATGCCTGATTCCTCATCTGGAAAGGTAAACAGATAATCACCCTGTCCGGGTTTTTCCGCCGCCTCGCGTCTTGCTTATTCTGGTTCCATCACCATCGTATTCGTCACATCCAGGGAACTATTCAACTATTAAATGTGCATATATTCCATATTTGTCAGGACCTATTTCAAAGTTAGAATTATAAAATGTTTGTGCAAGATAGGGTTTCCTTTTGAAAATCTCCTCTTTTGGTTCGTTTGTTAATTGCCAAACAGCAATTCCAATAGCAATATTTTTCATATCCGTACCTTTACCTAAATAGTATAAAATAGATTCTGAATTTCCCTTGTTTATATTAAGTTGTTCGATTGATTTATTTTTAAAAGTACCATCTTTTGACAGTGCAATCGGGAAAATGACTGTAATAATATCTTCACGACTATTGTTTTCTATCTTTATCACTGTCCTATAGTAAAATGTATCTCGATGCCATTCCAGCATCCACCAGAAAACCAAAAAAGAAGCTACAAGGGAAATAGAAAGAATAATCCAAAAACGTAATAGTTTATATCTTGACTTCATTGTCAAATACTCATCTTTCAAACCACAAGCACATTATTTCATTATTTAAGACAACGGGTAAAATATCTATATGCTTAGTAAATCAATTCTATCCATTGATATGAATTATCTTATCATAAAATCTTCTTCACAGCTTGGCTCCAAAGGCAAATCATTAACCTTCAGACAGTGCCTCCACGCCTGTCTCCGGCCCATATGGGGCGACTACGATTTTCCAATTCTCCCACTTACTTTCAGCATAGCGCCATCGTAATAGATGGACCCGTAATGTCAAGGGGGGGAAAAGGGGCGGAGAAGGAGAAGGGGGGACGTTCTGCGTTTCTGCTTTTCGCTCAACCAAAAAGGAGAATGTCCTCCTTTTCACGGTTGACCATTGGTTTAAAGTTGTTATGTTACCTGCCGTGACGACCGAGAGAAGAAAACCAATCATTGGGATTTTAGGTGGGATGTGCTCGGGCAAGAGCACGGTGGCGGCCCAGTTCGGCAAGCTCGGCTGTGCGGTCATTGACGCCGATGAGTTCGCCCACCAATTGCTCGAGGACAAACCCGTCAAGGAAAAGGTAATCTCTCTGCTCGGTGAGGACATACTCGATTCGGCCGGCAGAATCGACCACGCCAGGGTCGCTCAGCAAGTCTTCGCCGACGGCCAAAAGCTGGCGTCGCTTAATGAGATAATCCACCCACCTGTCCTTGCCCGGGCCGAGCAGCTTATCGGCCAATACAACAGAGATAACCGGATAAAAGCCATAGTGCTGGATATGCCGCTTCTGCTGGAAATCGGGTGGGACAAGCGGTGCGACAAGCTTATATTTGTGGAGTGCGACGAAAAAATCAGAGCCGAAAGGGCAAAGAAAACCGGCCTTTATTATGAAAATCAACTGAAAGTGCGAGAAAATTTTCAGATTTCTCTGGACAACAAGCGAACCCTCGCCGATAATACACTCAACGGCAGTTCAGACCTTATGGAACTGTCCAGGCAAGTCGCTAAAATCTTCACAAAAATAGTTGACAGCGAATAACCGGGGCATATTGTAGCTCGCTTAGTTTTATACCCGCTCAAGAATACCGAGGTTCATAGGTAACCATATTCGTCACACTCAGCACAGCAGAGGGCATCGGTTGAGTCGCGGACCCGTCCTCCGCAGCCCCTTAGGGGCCGAGGGCCGACAGCAAGACCTCCCATCTGACTTTGCCAAACGTAACTCAATTATGGCAGGTTGCTGACAACAAGTGGCTGCTGCGAGATGATACTTGAGTTCAAATCCCAATGGATCTCTATGGGAGATTCAGGATTTTTTCCGAAATGGAGAAGGAGCAAAAATGGCTAAGATTGGTTCAAGAAGCCGAAAGAGAAAAAGGAAGAAGAAACCGAACACCGAAGAGGCAATCGCCCAGCAACACGAACAGGATGAACAGGCAGATGTAGCTACCGCAACAGCAGACAAAAACGGAAAGGAGCCGCGAGAGGAGACAACACACGAGAAATACGAGCGGATAAAGAAGGGTAAGCTCTACCTGACCGACCTGCAGCGGCTTACGGTAGCCGATCTGCACGATATGGCCAAGAAGGAAAACATCACCGAATACAGCGCGCTCAAAAAGCAGGACTTGATCTTCCGAATCCTCAAAGAGCGTATCCGGCAGAACGGTCTGATGTACGGCGAGGGGGTGCTCGAGGTGCTGCCGGACGGGTACGGGTTTTTGCGAAATCCGGACTACAATTATCTCTCCAGTCCGGACGACATCTACGTCTCGCCGTCTCAGATAAGACGCTTTGGTCTTCGCACCGGCAACGTTGTATCGGGGCAGATTCGGCCTCCCAAAGATTCCGAGAAGTATTTCGCGCTTCTACGGGTCGAAGCGATAAATTTTGAAGACCCGGACAAGCTGGCCGAAAGGGCCGTCTTTAGCGACCTGACGCCGCTTCATCCGGAAGACAGAATCATTTTGGAGACGACATCCGAAGAATTGAACATGCGGATAATCGACATAATAACACCCGTTGGAAAGGGACAGCGCGGTCTGATAGTCGCCCCGCCGAGAACGGGCAAGACCATTCTGCTTCAGAAAATGGCCAACGCCATCAGCACAAACCATCCGGAGATAAAGCTGATAGTGCTGCTGATAGACGAGCGGCCTGAGGAAGTTACCGAGATGGAGCGCAAGACCGCCGAGGATGTGGAGGTCATAAGCTCCACGTTCGACGAGCCGGCGGCACGTCACTGCCAAATCGCCGAGGTCGTCATTGAAAAGGCCAAGCGAATGGTCGAGTACGGAATCGACGTGGTGATTCTGCTCGACTCGATTACGCGCCTTGCGCGTGCGTATAACACCGAGATGCCGCACTCCGGCAAGATTCTTACCGGCGGCGTCGATGCCGGCGCAATGCAGATGCCGAAGAAATTCTTCGGAGCGGCCAGGAATATCGAAGAAGGCGGCTCGCTGACCATCTTTGCGACTGCCCTCATTGATACTGGCTCGAAAATGGACGAGGTCATCTTCGAGGAGTTCAAGGCAACCGGCAATATGGAGCTGCACTTAGACAGACGCCTCGTTGACCGAAGAACCTGGCCTGCAATCGATATCAGCAGAAGCGGAACCAGAAGAGAAGAGCTGCTCCTGGATAAGAAGGAGCTCGAGCTTACCTACCGTCTGCGAAGGGTGCTAAGCGATATGAACCAGGTGGAGGCCGTTGAACTTCTAAAGAGCCGACTCGGCAAGTGCAAGACCAACGTGGAGTTTCTCATGACGATGAGCATCGATTGAGGCGCTGTCGGTCGTCTGAGACGAACTCGCCTGATACCAAAGGTTTTCAGAGCCATATCCAGGTAAGATTTTCACGCCGACTGTGTTACCGGACACATTCCACTACCGTTCAGCCCGCATTTGGGCTGCGCGCCCACGGGCGGCTTTTCGAGATGCTCTGCGCTTTACATCGCCGCGGGGTTTCACTAAGATGGGCTTTCGTATCACCCTGTCGGTTTTCTGGTGTTGATTGATTTGTCATGGTCCGGCTATGAGCACAGAGCTTTCAAAGGTTTACGAGCCGAACGTTACCGAGCAGCAGGCGAATGAGGTATGGCTGTCGGGCGGGTATTTCCACGCTGAGCCAGATAGCGAGCGCAGGGCGTATACGATAGTTATCCCGCCGCCGAACGTCACGGCGCCGCTGCACCTGGGGCACGCGCTAAATAATACGCTGCAGGATATCCTGATTCGCTATCACCGAATGCTGGGCGATAATACGCTGTGGATGCCGGGTACGGACCACGCGGGTATCGCCACGCAGACGGTGGTCGAGAAGCGAATCCTGGCCGAGGAAGGCAAGAGGCGAACGGACTTCGAGCGGGAGCAGTTCGTCGCCCGCGTCCAGGCGTGGAAGGATGAGTACGAAGCGAGAATCATCGAGCAGTTGAAGGCAATGGGCTGTTCGTGCGACTGGCAGCGGACGCGCTTTACGATGGACACGGTCTGCGCGCGGGCTGTTCGCGAGGCGTTCTTCCGGCTCTTCAAAGACGGGCTGATATACCGCGGCAAGCGCTTGGTCAACTGGGACCCTGCGACGCAGACGGTCCTGGCCGACGACGAGGTCGAGCACGAGACGGTAAAGGGATACTTCTGGTATTTGAAGTACCCTCTGGAAACGCCTGTTCAGGTCAATGGTGAAACCATCGAGCATATCACCGTTGCGACGACCCGGCCTGAGACGATGCTCGGCGATACGGCTGTGGCGATGAACCCAAAAGACCCGCGAGCCAAATACCTCATTGGCAAAAACGTTCGCCTGCCGATTGTGGGGCGAATCATACCAATCATAGCCGATGAGCACGTAGTCCTGCCCGACGCAGATAGTGACGATGAGAAAGCAAAGTTCTCGACCGGCTTCTTGAAGGTAACGCCCGCCCACGACCCGGACGACTGGGAGATAGGTCAGCGGCACGGGCTGGCTGTAATAAACGTTATGGCGCCGGACGGCTCTATAAGCGACAAGTTCGGCTGGACCGACTGGGACCAGATAAAGAATCCCGACGTGGAGAATCTTGTCGGGATGGACCGCTTCGAGGCCCGCGAGGCCGTCGTCGAATGGTTCCGGCAGGAAAACCTTCTGGCCGAAGTTCGCGAATGTACCCACGAGGTGGGCCACAGCTATCGCAGCCATGTCCCCATCGAGCCGTATCTCTCCGACCAGTGGTACATAGCAGTCAAAAAACCCATCGAACATCTGGCCGAGAAGTTCGGAGAAGGCTTTATCGAGGGGACGGACGTCCCGGTAAACTCATTGGCGGGGCTTGCGCTGAAGCCGTTATTAGACGGGCGGCTGCGATTTATCCCCGAACGCTACGCAAAGACATACCAAAGCTGGCTCGAGAACCTTCGCGACTGGCCCATCAGCAGACAGCTCTGGTGGGGACATCGTATACCAGTCTGGAGATGTACGGCCAGAACACACCCGGACCATCCGAGTAAGACACTCACTCCTGATGAATTTGAAGGTGCGTTACAGAAACGTCTCGATCGCTTCTCCTCAGAAATGGGAGCAGGCCACTACTGCGCCCACATAGATTCAAAAAGGTATGAGTTTTTCATTTGCTCATCCAGAAACGATGCGGACGAGGCATTCGACAAAGTTTTGTCGTGGCTCGCTATCAGAAACTCTCCAGGATTCGGAGAAGGCCAGACAATGACGCCCGCCACTCTCCCCGATTTCCCAAGCGAGGAAGCACGTGGAGCTGCGCGAGACATTTGCAAGATGATATCTACCATAGAACAGGACGAGGATGTTCTTGATACGTGGTTTAGTTCGGCGTTGTGGCCATTTAGTACGTTGGGCTGGCCTGAGCAGGCAGCAGAGCTAAAGACGTTTTATCCGGGGGACGTGCTTTGCACGGCGCGCGAGATTATTACGCTGTGGGTATCGCGGATGGTGATGATGGGCCAATACTGCGTCGGCGACATACCCTTTACGGACGTGTATATCCACGCGATGATACAGGATGGCGAAGGGCGCAAGATGAGCAAGAGTTTGGGTAACGGCATCGACCCCCTGGTCGCGATAAACAGCCACGGCGCAGACGCGATGCGCTTTACGTTGGCGAGTATGACGACCGATACGCAGGATATACGTATGCCGGTGGTGTCGATGGAGCTGCCGGACGGGCGGGTGGAGAATACCTCGCCGAAGTTCGACGTGGGGCGGAATTTCTGCAATAAGCTCTGGAACGCATCCCGCTTTGCAATGATGAACCTCGACGGCATCGAGCCGGAGAAATTCGACAAAGCGAAGATGAGCATAACCGATAGATGGATTCTCTCGCGGCTGGCAAGGACCATCGCCGATGTTACGGGCGCTCTGGAGCAGTTCAGTTACAATGAGCCGCTCAATCAGCTTTATAAATTCTTCTGGAACGATTTCTGCGACTGGTATCTCGAATGGGCCAAGCCGAGGATGGCCGACGACGAGCAGAAGCACATTGCGCAAAACGTGCTCGCCTTCGTTCTCGACCAGACGCTTCGTCTGCTCCATCCCTTTATCCCGTTTATCACCGAAGGTATCTTCCAGAAGCTAAATGAAATCGCACCGGCAAGGCGACTCAAAGGACTTGCCGAAGCGCCTAAGGCCGATGCATTAGTGGCCGGGCAATGGCTGGCGGCGATGGATAGCGCTATCGATGAAAAGGCGGAGGCGCAAATCGAATTAGTGCAGGAGGCAATCCGAACGATAAGAGATATCAGGAGCAAATACAACACCCCGCCGGGCAAGGCACTGAAGGTCTCGGTTAGGGCGACGAAGGCGACTTGTGAGATTCTAAATGAAAACGCCGAGCTGATTGAGCAACTTGCCGGCGCGAGACAGTTCGAGGCGGCGGCCGGCGCGAACAAGCCGGCCAGCGCTGCGGTATCGGTTATGACTGACGCAACGGAAATTTATGTTCACGATGTGATAGACACAAAGGCGGAGCGCAAGCGGCTTGAGAAACAGAAGGAGCAGATTGAAAAAGGCCTGAAGGCAGTCGAGGGGAAATTGGCGAACAAGAGTTTCGTAACGAAGGCCAGGCCGGAGGTGGTCGCGCAGGCCGGAGCACGGCTGGAAGAACTAAAGGACCAATTGCAGACGGTTGAAAAGCATCTTGCGGAGTTGGACAGTTAGAGATGCAAAAGGAGCTGTGGGATGGACGTTGAAGTAGAGCTGTCGCGGATAATCATAAACGAAACATCGGACCAGCAGGTAATCGTGCTGAAAGAACGCCACGGCGAGCGCAGCTTTCCTATCGTGATAGGGATAGTCGAGATATTCGCGATAGACAGACGGCTGAAGGGCATCAAGCCGCCACGCCCGATGACGCACGATTTGCTGCACAGCGTAATCAGGGGCCTCGGTGCGGATATTGAGAAGATAGTCATTAACGAGCTGCGGCATCATACGTTCTTTGCGAAGATATACCTGAGCACGAACGGCCAGACAGTGGAAATTGACTCACGTCCCTCGGATGCAATCGCTCTTGGTGCGGCGACCAAGGCGCCTATTTTTGTTGCCGAGCAGGTGTTCGAGAAGCTTTCGGGTTAAAGAAGCTCCCTATAATCAGCAGGCCCACTGCGACACAAAGCAGAGAGTCGGCGACATTAAAGGCGGGCCAGTGTCTTCCCGGCCAATAGACCACATCAATAAAGTCACGCACCAATCCATCGTTAAAGAGCCGGTCATACAGGTTCCCGCACACACCGGCAGTGAAAAGGCCAAGGGCGATATGAACCAGCCGCTTTTCAGAACTGCTGAGAAAAAAAACCGCCAGGATTACGAACAACGCAACGACGGAAACGGCGACGAGCAGCAAACGCCGGCCGGTAGCTATCCCGAATGCGGCCCCGGCATTTTCAGCCATCACGAGCCGCAGCAGACCGTCTATTATGGAGATACGCTGGTTCGCGGCATTTTCGAGCCAGCGGAATATGATGCCCTTGGTACTCAGGTCGGCCGCCAAACCCGCTGCCGCAAAAGACCAGAAAAAGATATGCGCCGAGCACGACGGCAATTCATATCGTCGATTGCCGCAAGTTTGCCGACCTGTATTCGGCCTCGTAGCATCTTCTTCTGTCCGTTCTGCCACCCGTAATGTTCTCCCTAAGTCCCCGGGACCGCCGAAAAGACCTGAGCCGTTACTGCGAGTACCTCTGGATGAGCCGAAGCAGCCGTTCGCGGCGGGGCTGGTCGGGCTTGATGTCCAGAGAGTGTCGCCACAACTCGACCGCCTGCGCTCTCAGCGCACTATCCTCGCTCTCCACCGCCCGCAACATATAGGCCACGCCAAGACCCCTGTATGCCTCCCAGTCACCATTGTTTATCTCAATGGCGGTCCTGTAGCTCTCTATCGCCTTGTCTCTTTGCTCGAGGCGAAGGAAGCAGTATCCAAGATACTGGTACGCCGAGCTGTTGTCGGGATGGCGCTTAATCACATTTTGAAGCAGCATCAGGGCCGGCTCATTTCGATTGGTTCGCAGATACGCCACCGCCAGCGCCATCATAATCTCGGGGTTGTCGCTATCGGTCTCGAGCGCCCTCTTGTACGACCTTACAGATTCTTCATAATCCTTCTGGGCGTCATAAATACCGCCGAGCAACAGGTGCAGCTCAGCTACGTTCGGGTCAATCTGCTCTGCACGCCTGCCGTAAACAAGGGCCTCGTTGTAGTCCTTTATTTCAGAATAGGACTTCGCGGCATTGAGGTTGGCCTCGAAGTGGTCGGGCCTCAATTCGCACGCCCTTCGATAGGCATTAACGGCAAGCGCGAAGTTCTTCATAGTCTGATAGACTCGCCCTAAGGCAAAGTAGTCCTTGAAAGACCAGGGATTAAGCTCAGCCGCCTTTTCATAGGCCGCGGCGCTATTCTCGTACTCTTTCATTTCCTCATAGATTTCGCCGAGCAGAGAGTGGGCCAGAGAGAAACGCTCGTTGGCCTCGAGGGCCTGGTTGAGTTTGTCGATTGCCTGTTCGTTTTCGTCGAACTCTTTGAGCATCACAGCATCGACATACAGCTCAACGGCCTGCTGCTGCGGAGCGCAACCTGCGATGAACAATACCGAGCCCAGTGCAACTACGAAAACTTTCAGGAGAGCATCCCTGCTATTCGACATGCCTTTTTCCCCGCTTTGAAGGAACAAACAGCATCTTTTCGTCTTATAAAACTGAATGACAGCAACCACCAGTGCCGAAATTATACCACGCCGGCCGAAAGTGTCAAAAACTTTTAATAAGGCGGAGATTTTTTACCCGGCCCGTCCGGCGTAAACGTTTGACATCCTGGCCGGGGCGGTATATGATACCTCGCCGATTTCTCTGGTACTGAAAGGGACAGGCGAGGCGTTTGCCTCGTCTATATTGCTTTTATGCCGTAAGGCATGCTGTGCATAGTGAAGGCGAGAACTTTATGGCCGAGAAGGCAAAGCCCAGGATACGCCCGGCGGTTCTGATTATTCGTGACGGCTGGGGTTATAACCCGAACCCCGCCGAGGACCGGTACAACGCCATCAGGCGCGCACACACACCGACCGACGATATGCTGATGGCCGAATACCCGAACTGCCTCATTCACACCTACGGCGAATACGTGGGGCTGTCTGAAGGGACAATGGGCAACAGTGAGGTCGGACACCAAAACATCGGCGCGGGCAGAATCGTCCCTCAGGAATCCGTAAGGATAAGCAAGGCCATTCGCGACGGTTCTTTCTTCAAGAACGAAGAATTCGCAAACCTCATCAAGTTCATCAAAGAGCGAAACGGCAGAATGCATCTGATGGGGCTCTGCAGCGATATAGGCGTGCACTCTTTTCTCGAACACCTTTACGCCCTGCTCGACTTAGGAAAGAGAAGCGGCATAAAGGACATTTTCATTCACGCCTTTACCGACGGCAGGGACTCACCCCCCGACAGCGGGGCCGGCTACATACAGCAGATTGAGCAAAAGGCCAAAGAAATTGGTGCCGGCAAAATAGCATCTGTCGCGGGAAGGTTCTATGCAATGGACCGTGACAGCAGGTGGGAACGCGTCCAAAAGGCCTACGACTGCCTGAGGATAGGCAAAGCCCTAAAGGCCAAGACCGCCGCAGAAGCCGTCGCAGCAAGCTACGCCAAAGAGGTAACCGATGAATTCATCGAGCCGACGGCAATAGTCAACGAAGACAACGAGCCGATAGGAACGATAAACGATGGCGACGGTGTGATATTCTTCAATTTTCGTGGCGACAGACCACGGGAAATCACAAGGGCTTTTGTGGACGACGATTTCAAGGAGTTCCCCCGCACGACAAAGCCGGATATCTACTACGTGTGCATGACCGAGTATGACGTGACGATACCGGCTCCCGCCGCGTTTCCAAAGCCGCCGAAAATGAAAAACATCCTTGCCGCCTACTGGAGCGAACTGGGCCTGAAACAGTTTCGCTGCGCCGAGACCGAAAAATACGCACACGTTACGTTCTTCTTCAACGACTACACGGAAAAACCGTTCCCAGGGGAGGACAGGCAGATAGTGTCCTCTCCGCGAGTTCGCACCTACGACCTGAAACCCGAGATGAGCGCCTATGAGGTGACCGACGTGGTGCTTGAGCGGCTTGAGTCGGATAAATACGACGCCGTGGTTATCAACTTCGCCAACCCGGATATGGTGGGGCATACCGGCGTGCTCGACGCGGCAATCAAAGCGGGTGAAGCGGTGGACCAGTGCGTCGGCAGAATACTCGATAAGGTCGCCTCACTTGGCGGCGCTGCCATAGTCACCGCCGACCACGGCAACTTCGAGAAAATGATAGATAAAGCCCCCGACGACCCGCACACCGCCCACACGATTGGTGACGTTCCGCTGATTGTCTTCGATGAGCGATACAAGGGCCGTAAGCTCCGCGAAGGAGGTGTGCTGGCCGACATCGCCCCGACGCTTCTGGAGATGATGCACCTGCCGCAGCCCGAAGAAATGACCGGCCGAAGTCTCCTCCAGCCCTGAGGGCGATACTTCATCGCCCGCTCGACCCCAATTGACATAAGCGGTCGATTCCGTTACGATGGAGCCGTTGAAGCAAACGCATAGCCGGACAATTCTCGTAAGAAGAATGAACAGACAAAAAGCACGCCAGCAGACCACAAACAGCGCGCCGACGACTCGGCGGGCATTTCTGAAATACGGTCTGTACGGCCTGACCGCGGGCCTCTCAGGCGCCGCTATCGGCGGCTGTGCAGGACGCCCGCCCCGCAGGCCCAACGTCGTATTCGTTCTTATTGATACGCTGCGCCCGGACTACCTCGGATTCTACGGATTTGCCACCGAGACCGCCTCGTTTCTCGGAAAACTGGCAACCGATTCAGTGGTATTCGACCGCGCCTTTGCCACTTCTTCGTGGACGGCTCCCAGCACTGCCTCACTTTTCACATCGGTGTATCCCCACCAGCTCGGCGTGGTCGAGGGCTTCTACTGCCACAAGGCCAGGATGGAGGCATTTCGCAAGACCGGCAACGCCGAGATACCGCTCAACCGAATACCAGGCGATGTCCCCACGCTCCCTGAGATATTCAAGTCACTTGGTTATACGACATACGCCCTGGCGGCGAACATAAACATCGGCTACGAAATCGGCTTCGACCGCGGATTCGACAAATTCGAGCGGCAAAATGACGCCCCCGCCCCGGTGTTCTATGACTGGGTGGAAAAACTGCACGGCGAGCTTGAGAAATCAAAGCCGTTTCTGCTCTACCTTCACCTTAACGACGTTCATTCCCCCTACCACGCACGCCCCCCCTACTATCAGCAGCACCAAGACCCAAAGGCCGATTCGCGGGCAAAGTACATCAGCGAGATAGGATACGCCGACGAACACATCGGACGAATATGGGACAAGCTGCTCACAGATGACAACACCGTATTCGTTGCTGCCTCCGACCACGGCGAGGAATTCTGGGACCACGGCAGCAACGGCCACAGGCCGAGGTTATACCGAGAGCTCACACAGGTTCTATTGATGTTTCACGCACCGTGGTTTAGCAGCCGACGAGTCACTGCCAATGTCAGTCTCCTTGACGTCCTTCCGACACTAATCGACCTCGCGGGCGGCCAGCCGACGGAGGAGCTGGAGGGAATCTCGCTTGCCCCGATTCTCCGGGCCGACAGGCAGGCCGACGGGCTTATCGAGAAGCTGAGAGCAAGAACGCTGTTCGCACACCGCGTCGCCGATACACCTGAGTGGCAGCTCTGGTCGGCAATTCGAGGGCACTGGAACCTTATTGAATGGCCGGACGGCAGAAGCGATCTTTTTGACCATCGGCTTGACTTCGCAGAGAAATCTAATGTATTCTCGGCCTACCCTCAGGTGGGCCGTGAGCTGCTCGGTGAGCTGAGCGAATTTAAGAAGCACCGCCGGCGCGCAGAGACAGAAAGCACGCAGGTGCAACTCGATGAGAATATGCTCGAGACGCTCAAATCACTTGGCTATGTGGAGTAGCCGAGCCGCTCTTGAGAGCTCGCTGGCAGCAACACAACCAATCCTTCCAGAGGGCAGCGGTAGCTTAACGGGGTAATTCTATGGGCCACATCATAGCCCTCGACCAAAATATGGTTAATATGATTGCGGCAGGTGAGGTGATAGAACGGCCTGCAAGCGTGGTCAAGGAGCTTGTCGAAAACAGTATCGACGCAGGAGCAACGTCCATCGGCATCGACATCGAGGACGGAGGGCGAAAGCTCATATCCGTTACCGATAACGGCTGCGGGATGGACGCAGAAGACCTGGCCAGCGCCTTCGAGCCGCACACAACAAGCAAGATTAAAACCAGCCAAGACCTAAGAAACATATCCACGCTGGGCTTCAGGGGCGAAGCCCTGGCAAGCATCGCATCGGTCGCGCAGGTAACAGCCGTAACCAGAAACAAAGAGGAGCTTGCCGGCAGCAGAATTGAAATCGACTGCGGGCAAAAAGGCAGCGTAACACCCTGCAGCGCCGATTGCGGCACAACTATTCAAATCAGAGACCTTTTTTACAAGCTGCCCGCACGACGCAAGTTTCTCAAAACCGCCAATACAGAGCTAAGCCACATCACCGAACAGTTCACGCGAATAGCTCTTGCCAATCCCGGTCTGGAGCTTCGGCTCACGCATAACGGCAGAGAGCTGTACGCGCCGAGCGCGGGGCAGGGAATCAGGATGCGAATATCGCAGCTTTTCTCATCGGAGATTTCCGAATCGCTCTTGGAGACGCAAAGCCAGGAAAAGGGCGTGCACATCTTCGCGTTGCTGGGCAGGCCCGACATAGCAAAAACCAGCAGCAGGTTTCAGTACGTCTTTATCAACGGCCGATTCATTCGTGACAAGTTCATCTCGCACGCCACAAAGGAGGCCTACCGGGGAAGCATCGAGCCGAACAAGTTTCCGGTCGCCTTCATCTTTCTCGAGATGCCGCCCGAAGAGTTCGACGTAAACGTTCATCCAACAAAAATCGAAGTGCGTTTCTACAATGCCAATTTAGTTCATTCGCAAATCCTCGCAGCACTTCGCGAAAAGCTTCTGGCGACCGACCTTGATACCAGTGCGAAGCTGCCTACGGCTGAAGTATCCGCCGACATTGGTCGAGACAAGCATATTGCCGAGGCAATGGCAGAATTTTTCAAGCGACACAAGCCGGCCGCCCAGCAGCAGCGTTTAAGCTTCCGGTCAGGCAAAGACCCACTCCGCCGGGCCGGCGGCGTAGCAACGCAGGCCCCCGCCGACGCGAGTATCCTGACCGATAGAAACTTCATCCAGATACACGACAGCTTCATAATAGCACAGACCGAAGACGGCTTTGTAATCATAGACCAGCACGCACTTCACGAAAGGATAATGTATGAACAGCTTCGCAGGCGTGTCCAGACCAGCAAGCTGCAGTCGCAGAAACTGCTGATGCCTGAGAGCTTCCAGTTGACCGACGCACACAAAGAGGCCCTGCTTAATAACAACGAGCTTCTTGCTAAGTTAGGCATCGAGCTTGTTCCGTTCGGGCCGCGGACCATAGCCGTTCAGGGGTTCCCGACGCTTCTGTCAAAGGCCGACCCGGTCGAGTTCGTTGAGGCCCTTGCCGAACTGCTTGCCGACAGAACAACATCGCCCGACAAAGAGAAGCTGCTCGATGAGGTGCTCAATATGGCGGCGTGCAAGGCCGCCATAAAGGCCGGACAGAAACTAACCGACGGCGAAATTGAACAACTGCTCTCCGACAAGGCCGCCGTGGACCATTCGAGCCACTGCCCACACGGCAGGCCCGCGGCCATTAAATTCAGTCTCAGCGAACTCGAAAGGCAATTCAAACGGACATAGAGATGACCGGATTTGCTCGCATATTTTCTGCCTCGCTTTTGTTCGCCATCGTCTGTGCCGGTGTGCTCGGCTGCGGCAAAAGGCAGGACGACTCCGCGTCCAAATCACCCGGCACGCCTGAGCGAATCGTGTCACTGGCACCTAATCTCACCGAGATTCTCTTCGCCCTCGGTCTCGGTGATAAGGTCGTGGCCGTGTCGAACGACAGTGACTACCCGCCCCAGGCGGCAGCCAGGCCAAATATCGGCACGTTCTGGCAACCCAACGCCGAGGCCGTCATAGCCCACAAACCGGACTTAGTGGTTACACTTGGCACGCCACAGCAAATGGCGGTGGCGGATACCTTGAGCCGGCTCGGAATAAATGTATTAGCCGTCAAGATAGACACGATACCGGAGCTGCTGGAAGCCATCCGGCGGATTGGCAACGCTGCGGGCTGCTTTGAGCGAGCGGAGCAGCTTGTTGCACAAATAAACGAGCGGCTCAACGCAATAAGGGCAAGAAGCAAGAACAGCAAACCAGTCGGAGTTTTGTGGGTAATACAGACCGAGCCGCTGCGCTTGGCTGGACGCAGGACCTTCATAAATGAGCTTATCGAGCTGACCGGCGGGCACAACGCAATCGGCCAGACTATGGCGCAGTACCCGGCGATAGGCAGCGAGCAGATTCTCACCAGCCGGGCCGAAGTGATAATCCAGTCGGCAATGGGCACCAACGACATTGAAGGTCAGCAGGCCGCGGCAGAGAATTTCTGGGCAAAGTATGCGGACCTTCCGGCGGTGCGAAACGCCCGCGTATACGTTGTCCAGCCGGATACAATACTTCGGCTGGGCCCACGGCTGCCGCAAGGCGCTGAGACAATAGCACAATGTCTGCATCCCGAACACGCCGGCACACCGCAGGAATCAAGCAGCGAACAAGGCAGATGAACCCATGAAGAAAAAAGCGATAATATGTTGGAGCGGCGGCAAAGACTGTGCCCTGGCCCTGTACGAGATTGCCAAAGACAGCAACTTCGATATCCTAAGCGCCCTGACAACAGTCACCGAGCAATACGACAGGACCAGCATGCACGGTATAAGAACTTCACTGCTCAAAGCCCAGGGCCGCTCAATGGACCTCGACATCGAGGTATTGCCCATTGCAAAAGACATCTCCGAAGAGCAGTACGAGCGGCTAATGGCACAGACGCTCTCGAAGTTCTCCAAACGCGGCGTCGGCTACGTCGTGTTCGGGGACATCTTCCTGGCCGATTTAAGAAAACACCGCCAAGAGAAACTATCCGCCATAGGAATGAAAGCGGTCTTCCCTTTATGGGGCACAGACACCAAAGACCTGGCAAGGCAGTTCACAGAACTTGGCTTCAGGGCAATTGTCACCTGCGTGGACACAGCCGCTCTGCCCGCAAGCTATGCCGCAAGAGAATATGACAGCTCGTTTGTCTCGCAGCTACCGACGACCGTTGACCCCTGTGGCGAAAATGGCGAGTTTCACACATTTGTCTATGACGGGCCTGTATTTCGAGAATGCATACCGTTTGTAAAAGGCCAATCGCTATTGAGAGAGAATCGCTTTTACTATCAGGACCTGCTCCCGTATCATAAGCCCACAGTTGATTCGAGCACTAAAGAGCCAACAGAAGGCCAGAAACAATGCGCCAGCCGTTGACGCCGAAACGATTATTTGTCACCGTCGCAATCTGCTTAGTCGCGCTTGCGCTGGTTATGTTTTTGTGCGCCTTGGTAGGCACACAAAGCATATCAATAAGCAAAGCCCTCGAAGGCCCCGGCACCGAGGTCGCCCCCAACATCGACTATCAGATATTTTTCGGCGTTCGATTGCCCCGGGTTATCTTAGCTGCGCTTGTCGGAGCGGCCCTGGCATCCGCAGGAGTGGTCTTGCAGGCGATTTTGAGAAACCCGCTGGCAGAGCCGTACATCCTCGGCATAAGCAGCGGTGCAGCGCTCGGTGTGGTGCTTGCAGTTTTCTCCGGCATAAGCTTCTCGTTGTGGGCCGGCTCGCCGATAGCACTTTTTGCCTTTGCCGGCGCCTTGGCAACAGTCTGGCTGGTATGGCTGGTGGGCTATATTGCAGGCAAATCGCAGATGACAACGCTGCTCTTGGCCGGCGTGGTGGTCAACGCATTCCTCTCAGCGGTGATTATGTTCCTCACTTCCATACTCAATAGCGACCAGTTGCGTTCGACGACACTATGGCTGATGGGCAACATAACCGAAAAAGCCACCCCCGTTATCCTGACAAGCGCCGTTTTAATCTTCGTAGGTATAGCAGCGCTGTTCGGCATATCGCACCGCCTTAATGTCCTGACCTTTGGCGAGCACGAGGCACGCGCACTCGGCGTTGACCCCACCCGCGTGCGGTTTGTCGCGTTCGCCCTGGCGGCATTTGTCACAGCGGTCGCCGTCAGCTTAAGCGGACTTATCGGATTTGCAGGTCTGATAGTCCCGCACGGCGTTCGGCTCATAATCGGGCCGGACCATCGCCGGCTCCTGCCGATAAGCGCGATAACAGGAGCCGCCTTTCTTGTAATTGCAGACACCATCGCCCGGACGATTGTGGCCCCCGAGCAGCTTCCGGTAGGCGTTGTCACGGCGATTGCGGGCGGTCCGTTCTTTTTGATTCTACTGGCGAAGTACAGCAGAAAGGTTGGCTGGCTGAGATGAGCGCTATCGCAAAAGTCCGGGATCTCAGTTTCGGGTACAGCCCCGCACAGACCATCCTTCGCTCGCTAAGCTTCGAAGTCCAGCAAGGTCAGTTCCTCACCATTGCCGGCCCCAATGGTGCGGGCAAAACCACGCTGCTTAATCTCCTCTGCGCTCTGCTAAAGCCCGACAAAGGAAAAATTGAAATCGACTCTGCCGGCATCGAATCATATTCAGCCAGAGCCCTTGCCATGAAAATAGCCGTAGTGCGACAGCAGTTTGTGCCGGTCTTTGAGTTCTCGGCATCGCAGGTGGTTTCGATGGCCAGGACACCGTATCTCGGGACATTCGGCTTCGAGCGCAGCAACGACAGACGGCTCGTAACCCAAGCCCTTGAGATGACAGAAGTCTCGCGGTTCGCCCACAGGACGCTGGCGCAGCTAAGCGGAGGCGAACGACAGCGGGTCTTTATCGCCAGGGCGCTTGCACAGGATACACCCATCCTGCTATTGGATGAGCCGACCAGCTCGCTTGACATAAAACACCAGGTGGCCATATTCGACCTGCTCAAACGCCTGCAGGCCGAAAAGGCAAAGACAATCATAGCCGTAACACACGATATCAACTTGGCCGCTCAGTATTGCGACCGGGCACTGCTTTTAGGAAGCGATTGTAGCTGCTGGTATGGCAGCAGCAGCGAGGTATTGACAGCAGAGCGGATAGAGAAGGTCTTCGGAGTCGAATGTCTCGTCGGCACAGCCGGCAAACAAAGCTTCCTGGTGCCGGTGGGAAAATACACCAAAAAATCCGAACAAGCGGACAATTAGCACGCTACTCATACAAGAAAAACTCCGGCACACTGCTTTGGTAAGTGCTTTTGTGCAAGAGAGTTAGCTGCAACAGGCCTTCGCTGTCGAACCCTCCGGCGTTCATACGTATATTTTCTTATTGGGTTGACACATGATTTGGACGAAATAATAAATTACGGACAGCAGCACTGAACTTGTTTAGTTGATGACGAGTATGAAACGACACAAGAAAAGCGGCCTTACTGCCGGACAAATCCGACACTTCAAAGAGCTTCTGCTCAAGAAGCGCAAGGAGATTGTGGGCAACGTCAACGAGATGGAAGATGAGACACTCAGGCAGTCGCGTATGGCCGCGGCCGGAGACCTCTCGAGCATGCCTATCCACATGGCCGATTTGGGCAGCGATAACTACGAACAGGAGTTTGCCCTGGGCCTGATGGACAGCGAAATCAAGCTGCTCCGCGAAATCGACGCCGCTCTTGAGCGTATCGAGAACGGCTCTTATGGCATCTGCCGTGGCACAGGCAAACCCATATCGAAGGCCCGTCTGGAGGCCCAGCCATGGGCCGCATACAGCGTCGAGTTCGCCGAGAAGCTCGAACACGGCCTTGCCACCGAGCCGCAGGAACAATAACAACAAAACCATCTCAGGTAACCTGCCCTCCGACAAACACCGCCTGATATATCTCTTGTCTTGGGCACAAAGTATGAAGCACAGATGTCCAACCTGCAAGAGACTTTTCGTCAAGCCGGAATTGCGGAACCCAGAGCAGGTGAAGTACTTTCCCTTCTGCTCGCAGCGCTGTAAGCTTATTGACCTGGGTCACTGGCTCGATAGTGACTACCGCATAATGACCAACCGGGAATCGCAAGACGATGAACCCAGCGGCAGGCCGCCGGACAAACGGGGAAAAACAACTTAGAGCGAGCCGTCTAAATTGTTGCAAAATTACTTGAAACGAGCCGATAATAAGTTATATAAACCGGTATCCGTCCACTTTGGGCCGGAAGTAATGTGTCTTTTTGAAAGGAGTCGAAATGGGCAGCGAAAAACAATGTGCCGAGCTGCTGGAGGGGCTGTTATTCCCGAAGATATTCAGAACCTTCCGAATGGCCATCCAGCCAAGCAAACTGATAATCGCACTGTCGGCAATAGCCGCCATTTGCTTGGCGGGCTGGATTATGGATTCGGTGACAAAGAGTGTCCGTGTCACGCCGAGCACAAACGGACAGGAAACCGAGCTTAATATCTACTTAGCCGACCCCGACAAACTCGACGACTATATAGAGAGCCTCCCACAAACCGCCCCACGAACAGGGGTCTTCGCCACCTTGTGGAGCTTCGCCAGGGCCAAGTTCCACGGCGCGCTGGCGGCGCTGTTTGCGTTTGATTTGCCGCTGTTGGCGGCAAACGTCGCCGAGTACTTCAGAGCCGTCGAATGGGCTATGAGGTATCACTTCACTTACTGCGTGATATTTGCGCTAATCAAGCTTGCCGTGTTATCCGTTGCGGGAGGCGCAATATGCCGTATCGCCGCGCTGCAGTGCGCACGCGGAGAGAAACCCGGTATGACCGAGGCGCTGCGATTCAGCTTGAAAAAATTCACCAGCTTTTTCACAACACCGCTCGTGCCGGTCGGCATAATCGTCTTTGTGGGTATGTTTGTGGTGATTGTGGGGCTGCTGGGCAATATACCGCGAATAGGTGAGCTTATAGTGGGTGTGCTCATGCCGCTGGCCATTGTTGCCGGAACGCTGATAGCGGTCGTTTTAATAGGGACAATAGCGGGTTTCAACCTTATGTTCCCGGCTATCGCCTACAACGGCTCGGACAGCTTCGACGCAGTAAGCCGTGCGTTCAACTACGTATATACCAGGCCCTGGAGAATGGGCTTTTACACAGCAGTAGCCGCAGTATATGGCGCCGTGTGTTATCTGTTCGTGCGTTTCTTCGCGTTTGCCCTGCTGTGGTCAACACACTGGTCGCTTCGCCTGGGTCTGTGGGCGAGCAGCGCAAACGACAAGCTCAACAAGCTGGCCGCCGTCTGGCCAGAGCCGAGCTACATGAAGCTGCACACGTTATCGAACGCGACAACAAACTGGACCGAATCGCTAGCGGCCTTTGTCATTTATCTGCTGACCCTGATAGTGGTGGGACTGGTGGTCTCGTTCATACTGAGCTTCTATTTCAGCGCCAATACGGTGATATATGCACTGATGCGCAAGAAGGTTGACAACACCGCAATTGACGATATCTACACGGACTTCGAGAGCGGGCAGCCACAGCCAACGACGGTCAAAACGTCAGAGCAACAGGATGCCGATGAGCAGGAAGAAGCCACCAAGGAGGCCGACTCACCGAAGCCGGAGCAGTAGCAGACGACAGGCGCAAAAGCCAACACAAAAAAAGGCAGAGACAGGCCGATGACGAATTAGGCATCGGCCTGTGCATTTGTCCGGCTTCTGCGACGTTCGTCCCGCAAAAGCCCCGATAAACCACCCTCGTCGGCCGCTACACCCTGAACCAACGACCACTCTGCTTGACTGATGCCTAAGGTGTTATTAGAATTGGGCTTGTAACTAATTGCAGCCGGCAAATGTGACGATAGACAGATATGCCCGATAAGCACGCAAGACAAACCGAAAACATCGAAAGTCCCTCCCTGGGGCCGTCCGGCACCAGTGGGCTTCTGCGGTATCGCAAGCTACTAATCATACTTGCCCACACAGCGGTCTTTGCCGCCTCGCTGATGCTGTCGTTCCTGGTCGCCAACAATATGCAGTTCAAACGGAGCTGGCTGGTTGAGCAGTATCCGTTGCTCCTGATATTTTTCGTGGTCGTGAAGCTGGCTGTGTTCGGACTGTTCAAGCAGTACCGCGGCTGGTGGCGCTATGTAAGCATATCCGACCTTTTGGGCATACTGCGCGCCTCGCTGGTGAGCACGCTGGTAATTGTTGTTCTGTGGGTGGCGGGCCTGCATGTCGATACGGTCCGTCGAGCTCTGCGAGCGATATCCGACGTCGGCCAGGGCATCTTTATGGCTGATATGTTCGCAACCGTCCTGCTCCTCGCGGGCCTGCGAACGGTAATACGCCTATACTACGAGGAGTTCCGCACCGTCGAGACAGGCCGGCTAAAGCGGTTCCTTATAGTCGGCGCGGGCAATACCGGTGAGTCATTGCTGCGAGAGATACATCGAATGTCGGTGGCCGAATACGACGTAATCGGGTTCATCGACGACGACCCGGCCAAGCAGAGAATAGACATACACGGCATACCGGTCCTCGGAACGGTCGAGCAGCTTCCGAAAATCTGCGAAGACCAGAACATCGAAGAGGTCGCCATCGCAATGCCGTCAGCCAGCCATCGACAACGCAGACGTGTGGTCCAGGTGTGCCAGGGCACAAAGGTAAGGTTCAGGACCGTCCCGTCGATAATGGATATCGCTTCGGGCAGGTTCAGAGTCTCGCAGATTCGAGACGTTGACATCAACGACCTTCTGGGCAGAGAAGCAGTCCGGCTCGACCTGGACCTGATAGAGTCCTTCGCCAGCGATAAGACCATACTTGTCACCGGCGCCGGTGGTTCCATCGGCTCGGAGATGTGCAGACAGCTATGCGCGTTTAAGCCGAAGCTCCTGCTCCTGGTTGAGCAGGCGGAGAATCCATTGTTTTACATCGAGCGAGAACTGAATGTCGCGTACCCGGACATCAAAATAGAAGCGATTATCTGCGACATCACCGACAGGACTCGGGCCGAACAAATCTTCGAGCTATACGGGCCCCAGGTCGTAATCCACGCGGCGGCTCATAAGCACGTGCCGCTGATGGAGCTAAATCCCGGCGAGGCAGTTAAGAACAACGTCATCGGCACGCAAACGATGGCGGACGCCGCCGAGAAGTACGACGCGGGAAGCTTCGTCATGATAAGCACCGACAAGGCCGTCAACCCGACCAGCATAATGGGCTCGTCCAAGCGAATAGCCGAGATGTACATCCAGGACCTCGATAAGACAAGCAAGACGCATTTCGTTACCGTCCGCTTCGGCAACGTCCTCGACTCCGAGGGCTCGGTCGTCCCCATCTTCAGAAAACAGATAGCCCAGGGCGGCCCCGTCACCGTCACACACCCCGAAATGAAACGCTACTTTATGACCATCCCCGAGGCAAGCCAGCTCGTCCTCCAGGCCGCCTCCATGGGTCACGGAGGCGAAATCTTCGTCCTGGATATGGGTGAGCCCGTCAAAATCGTTGACCTCGCAAGAGAGCTTATAACGCTCAGCGGCTTTCGCCCAACTGAGGATATCGATATCACCTTTACCGGCACCAGGCCCGGCGAAAAGCTCTTCGAAGAGCTTTCCATAAAGGGCGAGAACATGGCCGCCACAAGACATCCCAAAATCGGTATCTGGAAAAACATCCCCATGGACCGCGAAAAGCTAAGGACCGGCATCCACCAGCTCATACAGGTCGCCGCCACTCAGCCCTACGACGCAATAGTCGAAAACATAAAGCAGCTCGTACCCGAATACGCCGCCAACAACAACTCTTAACCCAGCCCCGCAAACCACATCCAAAAACCCATCTCAACATCCCCCACGGAAAATACAAAGCCGAATGGCTGAACACAAAGACAGGAAAAAT
>CAZEPI010000005.1:0-80285 GCA_964514115.1 uncultured Pirellulales bacterium
CCCTGTTGCCGGGTTGAAAACCCGGTGTCCTGGACCTGCCTAGACGATGGGGCCACGCGAGGGGTCATTACATAGAGATTGCCTCTTCGGGGCAGGCGTCCACGCAGACCCCGCAATCGATGCAGGTATCCGGATTGACGACGGCCTTGTCCTCGACCATGCTGATGGCGTCACTTGGGCATTCCTCAACGCAGGTTTCGCAACCGTTGCATTTATCCTTATCCACTTTTGCCGGCATCTATGAAACCCTTTCAAACAAACGACTTAATGTATTCCCATTTCGCGACCAATGGCGAAATGGGGCCCAAAAAGACATTCCAAAAAGACGGACGAAATGTTACAAAAGTATTATGAGATTACAACCGAAAAGTTCGTGGAATTTTGCGGCCCCGCCCCTGAGTTCAGGTGCGGGGTTGTTTTGAGTAAGCGTTTGCAGTTGTGGAGAAAGATTATGGGCCGATTGGCAGTTCATGGTTTGAGGGCGGTTATATGTGTGTGGCTGGCGGTGTGTGTGTGTGGTTGTGCCGGTATGCGTGCAGCAGACCGCGATATGTACGATGTGGTGGTTTACGGTGGGACCAGCGCCGGTGTTACCGCTGCCGTCCAGGCGGCTGAGATGGGTAAATCCGTCGTTTTGATTGAGCCGGGCGAGCACTTGGGCGGGCTTAGCTCCGGTGGCCTGGGGGCGACCGATATCGGCAACAAGGGTGCCATTGGCGGCCTGTCGAGAAAGTTTTACACCCGAGTGTATCTGCACTACCTTAAAGACAAGGGCTGGAAGTATGAAAAACGCAGCGACTACAGAAGGGGCGAGGACTACTGGCAAGGCGGGGCGGAAAGCTGGGACAAGGACAAGGCGTGGTGGATGTTCGAGCCGCACGTGGCTGAGGGGATTTTCAACGATATGGTGCGCCAGGCAAAGGTGCCGGTTGTTTACGGCGAGCGCCTGGACCTGGAAAGCGGTGTATCAAAACAGAGCGCAAGGATTACATCAGTGAAGATGGAGTCTGGCCGGGTCTTCAGGGGCAGGATATTTATCGATGCGACATACGAAGGCGACTTGATGGCCAAGGCGGGCGTTTCATATACGGTCGGGAGGGAATCGAACGCACAATACCAAGAGACGCTGAACGGCGTTCAAACGAAAAACGCCACGCACCACAACTTCGATAAGCCCGTCGACCCATACGTCATCCCCGGTGACCCATCGAGCGGTTTGCTGCCGCGAGTGCATGGAGGCAGTCCGGGCAACGAAGGCGAGGGTGACAAACGAGTGCAGGCCTACTGTTTCCGGATGTGCCTGACGGATGTGGCGGCCAACAGGTTGCCGTACCCAAAGCCGGCCAACTACGATGAGAAGCAGTACGAGCTGCTGCTGCGGTATTGTGAAGCTGGTTACGATGCAGTCCCCTGGCTGCCGACGATAATGCCGAACCGCAAGACCGATACGAATAACAGAGACGGCTTCTCTACGGACGACATAGGGATGAACTACGAGTATCCGGAGGCCGACTATGCGACACGTGCAAAGATAATAGCCGAGCACGAAAGCTATCAGAAGGGTCTGATGTGGACGCTGGCGAATCATCCGCGGGTTCCGGGCAGTATTCGCCAGCGGGTGAGCCGGTGGGGTCCGGCGAAGGATGAGTTCGTGGATAACGGCAACTGGCCGCACCAGCTTTATGTCCGCGAGGCCCGCAGGATGGTCAGTGACTGTGTGATGACCGAGCACAACTGTCGGTGGAAGCACATAGCGGAGGATTCGGTCGGGCTGGGGGCCTATGGTATGGATTCGCATAATACGCAGCGGTACGTGGACTGCAACGGGCACGTGCGTAACGAGGGGGATGTGCAGGTTGGTGTATCCGGGCCTTACCCGATTAGCTATCGTTCGATTGTTCCCAAAGAGCGGCAGTGCTCAAACCTGTTAGTGCCGGTCTGTCTTTCTGCGTCGCATATTGCATATGGGTCAATCAGGATGGAGCCGGTCTTTATGGTTCTCGGCCAATCGGCTTCTACGGCGGCGTGCCTGGCTATCGACGAGGGCACCACGGTTCAGAAACTAAGCTATACCAAGCTCAGGGAGCGATTGCTGAGGGATAAGCAAATCCTCGAATGGAGATAGCAGCCGCGGGGCCTCTGCAGCTAATTTTCGGTGGGACGGCCCTGCGGGTTTTTCTCTGTTGCCACATCGGGTGTTCTGGGCAGGACAGGAGGCGCTGCACCGAGGGCGACAGCCATGCTCCGGACGAGGTCGCTGGCGTCGTATTGTGCGGTATAGTCGAGGACTTTGAGGAAATTTAGCCCCTGAGTTTCTGCAAGCAGGTGCAGGGCCATTAGTCGAGCGGGCCAGTTGGCCTCGTTCAGGGATTCAGAGGCGGCGTCTATCAGGTTGTAGTCGAGCGGCAGGTTTTTTATTGCGGCCATAGTGTGAACCTTTACGACCCAGTTTCCACTGGTCAGGGCGTGGGCCAGCGCTGAGGTGAGGACGGGGGACATCCATTCGCCGTATCTGCAGCGGTAGGGCGGCTGAGTGTATTGTTGCATGGCAATTTGTTCGAGCAGGAGGCCTGCGAAGAGTTGAGCGGTTTTGATTTGCTGGCCTTGATGACCTCTGGACAATGAGTTAAGACGGTTCTGGAGAAAACCGGCTGTGATTTCGACCGCTGGTCGTTCGGCGCTGACCGAGGCTGGCTGCAACAAGGGGATTGAGTTTATCGTATACCCTTCTTTGGTGGTGACGGGGTCGAGATACGCGGTGAATTTGATTTGGAGATGTGCCTGAGGATGAGTGAAGAGGATTTCTTTTAGTGTTCCTGTTTCGAGGGTCAGTGGCACAACGAGACTGCGGCCTGGCCCGATTGGTTCGGAAGGTCTGACTCTGACTGAGAGCAGGTTCGGTATTTCCTCCTGGAGGTCGCCGGTTATTTCGGCGTCGACGCGGATGTTTCCTTTGACCAGGGCGTCGTTAGAGATGACCAGAGGTTCTGAAGAGTTGTTGGTGATGGCGGCGGTGGCGCCGAACTCCGTTCCGTAGGAGAACTTGTGTCCGCGGAGGCCGAGCTGGAAGGAAATCATCATGTCGGGCGGGATGAACGTGGGGATGAGTTGTTCTCCGATGCTTTCGTGGAGCTGTTCGAGGATGAAGCCCCTGTCGAAGATGGGTATGTATTCGGAGCCGTTTTGAGTGAGGATATTCATTGCGAGTTCAGCGACGAGGGAGCCGGGGTCGCTGTCGATTACCTTTCTGAGCGTCTGGAAGGCAACTTCGTTCTGGTCGTCGGCGAGGTGGAGCAGCGCCTGGGTGAGGATTGCTATCTGGTTTTGCTGCTGGTTTTCGAGCAGCGAGCTTGCCAGCGCCGGCTGGTCGTTTTTTACGAGGGTGTATGCGAGCAGGGCGGCAGCGGTTGAGGAGTTTGGGTCGGCGGCATACGCCTTGTTGGCCCAGTCGATTGCCAAGTCCGGGTTGGAGTGGGCGAAGCAGTAGAACCATGCCGTCTGGGCATAATCGATGGAGTGGTCACCCTCAAGCAGGAGCCGGCGAGCATTGTTTTCGGCGGTGGTGAGGATTTGGTTTGCTCTTTCGGTCTCGCCCATTTCAAGAGCCGCCTTTGCGGCTATCGCTTCTGCAAGCAGGTCGAAGCGTCCTTCCTGTTGGAGCTGGGCGGTGATTTGGAGGCAGGTCGGCTGGCCTCGGTTGGTGTTGTAGCTGCTGAGCGACCAGGGCAGGTAGATGGAGCGCGGCAGGGGTTGACCGGGGTGCAGGAATGTGAAAAGGTCTGCGGAGTATTTGTAGGTCCCCGCGGCGAGCTCGTAGAGTTGCGTCCTTTCGGCATACTGTGCGAGCTCGAGGGTGGTCTGGAGGTCGAGAGGATTTTCGCGTAGTTTTATTCGGAGGTATTCGAGCGTGATATCGGGCGATTGTTCGATGCGGGTAAGCTCTGCAAGTTTTCTAAAGGCGAGCTGGTTGTATTTATCCTGGGCGTAGGCCAATTGGAAGAAGCGCGCTGCGTTCGGGTCGTCGGTTTTTTCGGCGTAGAGCAGGCCGAGGAGTGTGGCGATTTCGGAGGCCAGTGTCTTGTTTTTGCCTCCGATGTCCCTAAGAAGTCCCGTAAGGAGCATTTCTCTTTGCTCGCGGGAGTCAAGTTGTTCGAGGAGGTATCGGACTGCCTTTGCGGCGACCTCGACGTCGGCGAATTTATCGGCGTAGTTGACGAGCAAGGCGTGGATCAGTTGGGCGCGGTTTGGCAGGCGGAAGTCGGCGGTGGCGTTTATCATATCAGCCAGGACGTCAGGAGCTCTGTTGTCAAGTTTTTCGGCGGCGCTGAGCAGTAGCATTACCTGGTCAATCTTTTCTGGACCTGGGCCGGATTCTGTTATTTCGCGTGCCATTTGCTGGAACAAGCGGCTTACGGAAGGGGAAAAGAGCTCGTCGGCAGGGCGTATGACCCTCGGTTCCGGGAGAATGGAGGTGATTGGCTCGGTCAGGTTAGGGTCTCGCCCCAGAGGCCCGACCCCAGCCGGCGCGGTGGTTGTTTGTCCGCTTGCGGCCGCAGAAAGTAGTGCCAGCGTTTGAAAGAGTAAACAAGTGCCGATTTTGCGCATATACCTCTCCACTTGCTTGGGACCCCAGCCGCCATTTTTCGCGGCTGGGAACCCTTGCAGTAGTGCCACAGACTCACAGAGACGTATTTCGGGTGATTGTCGCGGTTGCTTTAGGCGTAAGGTGTCTGGAAGTCCGGTATTTTGGCTTGTGCAAGGCCGCCTGGGCAATGCACGGAGTCCTTACGAATATTTTTGGCCGATGTGCGATTGGGCTGTGGGTATTGATTTGATTATAGGGCGTGTTTTAGGCGGGTTGAGTTGGGCCGGCGGGTGCTCTCAGGCGGTCGGGGATTGGTCGGTTTCTTTCTTGGTCTTTCCGGTGAGCAAGGCCAGTTCCGGGATGCGAAGGAGCTTCACTGCGAGGATATAGATGACGGCTGATGCCGGGACGACGACGGCGAGGCGGAGGATGTTGAAGGTTCGCTGGTCCGGCAGCGGCTGCAGGGCCTTTATGATAGCCAAAGCGCCTGCGGACATAACGGCTGTTGCTATGACGATTCGGGGCAGCGTTCGGAAGATTTGAGCGAGTCGGAGGTTTTCTGAGCCGCCGAATCTTTTTTTCAGCGCCGCCAGGAGGATGAAGACCTGGAGGTATGAACAAAGTGCGGTGGAAAGGGCCAGCCCTGCGGTTCCCATAAACCAGATAAGCGTGAGGTTGAGGGAGATGTTGACGAAGACGGCGGCGAGCGCGCTTTTGACGGGGGTTTTTGAGTCCTGCAGTGAATAGAAGGCGCGAGTGGTAATCTGCTGCCAGAAGTAGCCGCAAAGTCCTGCTGCGTAGCAGCAGAGTGTGAAGGCGACTATGGGGGTGTGGGTGCTTTTAAACTGGCCGTGCTCGAATATGGCTGAGACCAGAGGTTTGGCAATGAGAAAGATTCCTGCGGTTGCGGGCAGTGCGACAAGCGGGGCGGCTCTGATTCCGCGTGCGATTGTGGTTGTCAGGGCGGAGAGGTTTCCTTTTGCGGCGTGGGAGCTCATGACGGGAAAGATGGCGGTTGCCAGAGAGATGCCGAGTACGCCGAGAGGGAACTGGTAAAGCCGCTGGGCATAGTAGAGATAGGATGGTGCCCCGTAGTCGAAGGGGTATCCCTGTTCGTTCATAAAGGAAAGTGCGATTATATCGTCAGCTAAGGTGTTTAGCTGTGTGACGGTCATACCGAGAATCATCGGGCCCATCATAATGATGATTTTCTTGAAAGCGGCCGAATGTATGTCCCAGGCGGGTCTGATGTGCAGGCCGCTCTTGTGTAAAGGGGGCAGTTGGGCGGCAATCTGGGCGAGGCCTGCCACAAGTACGGCGGCGGCGACGAAGAAGACCTGGACCTGCGGCCTGATTTTGAAGGCCCAGCCGGTGAGCAGGATGCTTGCGATGATGAATATGTTCAGGATGATTGGTGCAGAGGCGGGAGCGGCGAAGTGTCTGTGGACGTTCAGTATTCCGCCGAGGATGGCGACTATGCAAATTAATATCATATAGGGCAGCATGATGTAAGCCAGTGCCAGGCCGAGGCGTGCTCCGAATCTTTCTTCAAAGCCGAAGTACAGCCATACGATAATCTGACCGACGACGACTGCGGCGGCGAGGATTACAAAGATGATGGTCAGGACAGTGTTGGCGAGGCGCTGGGCCGTTTTGGGGTCTTTGTGGAGCTGTTCGCTATAGACGGGGATAAATGATGCGGCGGCGGCGCCTTCGCCGAAGAGCCGTCTTGCGAGGTTGGGTATCTTAAAGCCCATAGTCCAGGCGCTCATCAGCCAGTCGGCGCCGAAGAAGTGGGCAAAGGCCATATCCCGGACCATCCCGAGTATTCTGCTCACTGTGGTGAGCAGGGCGATTTGTCTGAATCCCTTTATCATCGGCTGTCTTTATATATAGTCGGCTATTGGTGTCAAAAACGATGGGGACATTTGGGTATTGGTTTAGCGTTCCGGGGCGACGGAGAAGGGCCGTGAGCGCCCGATGTTATTGAGTAGTCCAACGGCGACGGCCGAAACGACGAGCGAGGAGCCACCGTAGCTTACAAACGGCAGGGTAAGGCCGGTAATGGGCATAAGTCCGACGGTCATACTGACGTTTACGATGACCTCGACGGCGAACATAGCGGTAATGCCGACGGCGAGCAGGCGCGCGAAGGGGTCGGTGTGGGCGGCGGCGATTTCCAGTCCGCACATTATGAGGATGACGTACAGCCCGAGCAGTGCGAGACAGCCGAGCAGGCCCCACTGGTGTGCGACCAGTGCGAAGACGAAGTCGTTGTGTCTTTCGGGCAGGAAGTTGTATTTTACAAAGGGCCCTTTGCCGAAGCCGTAGCCGGCTGTTCCTCCGGAGGCAACGGCGTACTTTGAGCGGATGAGGTGGTATCCCCAGTTGTCTCGCCATTTTCTTGTGGTGAAGTTGCCGCCGACGAGCCATTTTCCAAGCGTGGGGTGCTGCTCGGCTTTTTCGCGCACCCACCGGCTTTGTAGCAGGACACTGCTGATTCTCGTTCTCTGGTACGGCTGCATCTTGTGCCACATCAGCGGGCTAAGTGCGAGCGAGAGCAGTATTATTGTGAGCAGGTGTTTCGTCTTTGCGCCGGCGACGAAGAGCATAACAAAGAAGATGGGCATCATAAGCATAACGGTGCCGAGGTCGGGTTCGAGCAGGATGAGAACCATAGGGACGATGGTGAGGATAAATGGTCCGACCAGGGCGGTGAAGCTCCGATAGTTGCTTCGGTATCTAAGGTACCAGGCGAGTGCGAGCAGGTAGGCAAGTTTGCAGAGTTCGGACGGCTGGAAGCTGACCGACGTCCCTGCGATGCTGATTCGTATCCATCTGCGTGTCTGGTTGACGAGCGGGACGAAGGGGATGTTGACAAGTTTGTCGAGGAGTAATACTGCAAGGAGCAGGAGGACGGCGGCGTATATCCAGGCGCTTGCGGCGCCGAGCCGGCGGTAATGAATTGCGTTGACGGCAAGGAATGCGGCTGCTGCGACGGCGGTGAAGGCGAGCTGTTTCTTCCAGAGGGATTGCAGTTGCTCGGTGTCCGTTGCGCTGCCGGGGTCGGCGGGATTGCCGACTGCGTAGATGACCGCAATGCCTGCGGCAACCAGTATAACGGTTGTCGCCAGCAGGATAACCCTTACAGCAATCAGTCTTCCCTTGACGAACTCGAACATAGCAGCAGAATAGCACAGAGCGCCAAAAAGTTAAGCAAAAACGGGCGTCAATTCGGGGGCGTATGACGAGAGTGAGGGGGCTATTTTTTTGGGGGCCGAGGGTAATTTTGCCCGGCTATTTGTCGGTCGGCGGGGCGAAATAGCCCAAATATGCTATTTTAGCCAGATTGCCGATTTTATGTAAATCCTTATCCGGCCTTGCCTTGTGGGTTCTGGGGGGCGATTTTATGGGAATTTTGTGATTTTGGGGCGGTCTTTAAAAATTTTCGGTTGTTTGCAAAAAATTTTGCTTGATTTGGGAGGGGCTTTATGCTACAGTACAGTCGACTTTCACCAAAACCTTAGTGCATGTTAATGTTAGTTCGCATGATTACGCCAAACGGCGGGAAAGGAGGAAAACGGAGGAGCGGATAGTTTTAACTATTTCTTCTGTTCGACTGTTCCTGCTGGTCGAAGCGTCGCGCGCCTGAAAAGGCGGGCGTAATTAGGCGGAAGTGGTGAAGCAGGAGAGACCAAAACAGTGCGGAGTGTGTAGCTCTGCAAGGAAGAAAAGAAAGGAAGGTTAGATTATGACACGACGGATTTGCTTGATAGTTGCGGCACTTCTTTTCGCATCACCGGCACTTGCCGATGTGGATGTTAATGTTGTCGATGAGGGTGGTGGCGTTGCTCGTATTCAGTACACTTGTACTGCGGGCGAGAAAGTCAGGGCATTTGCCCTTGACATCGCAGTCGATAGCGACGCGAACATCGTAGGCATCAGTGACTATTACAAAGGCGAGAGCGGTGAGACCGAGCGTGGGTACGGCGTTTTCCCTGGCTCTTTCAGGGATTATATCGATGCCGCTGACCCGAATTTCAACGACCCCAATTACACGCCGGTAGCGCCGGCAGGCGACCCGGATGCTCAGGGTGCTCTTGGTGACGGTGCTGTCACCGTCGAGCTTGGCACGCTGTATGTTGATGACAACGAGCCGGGGGCTTCGGGTACTCTGTGCAAGCTCGAGGTGAGCGGGACAACCGAGGACTGCAACATGTGTGTGTCGCTTGCCGACAGTCGCGGTGGTGTTGTCCTCGAGGACCCGTGTCAGGCGGTGACCACGAATCTGGATGGTGACCCGTGCTGCTACACGATAGTCCTGGAGTGCATCGGGCAGGGCCACCAGGATTATACCGAGTGGGTACTTGCGGGTAAGCCGGACTGCTGGTGTCCTCCCACGAGGCAGTGCCACGGTGAGGCGGACGGTGCTCAGGAGAAGATCGGTCCTAAGTGGTATTGGGTTGCGTACAACGACCTTGGTGTTCTGACGGACAACTGGAAGACGAACCCGACGACTGAACCGGCCTCGTGTGCCGACTTCAGCCGTTCGCAGGAGAAGATCGGTCCCAAGTGGTACAGGCTTGCGTATGATGACCTCGCCATCCTGGTTGACAACTGGAAGAGCAACCCTGATCCCAACTGTCCGTGATGTGCCGTAACAAGCGCTTTAGATTTGATTTGTTGTGGAACGAACGCAAAAGATTTAGATACTACTGCGTTGACAAGAGTTTGTGTTCACGAAAGGAGTAGATGATGAAAAAGTTGTTAGTCTTGATGTTAATTCTTGGTTTGGCTTCAGCGGCAAATGCGACGATCTCGTATGAGCTGTATGACGGGACAGACGTTCAGGACCAGGACGAGCTGCTGACGGAGAGCACGTATACGCTGGTTATGTCAGGTGCACCCAGCGACGCTGGGACCGCCTTCGACGGCGGCACCAATATTGGCGGCCCGTCCTATACGGTATATGACTACTCGCTGGCGAGTCTGACCAACCCGCAGGTTATTGATACGGGTGACTTGGGCAACAACGTCTGGGACACCAGCCTGGTCATGATGATGTGGGGCGTCGGCGACAGCGGCAAAGGCCCGGGCGTCAGCACCGGTGAGTGGCTTAGCTGGGATATCGTGACCGGCACTGGTACAGGTACGTTCAATGTGAATATGTATGACTGGTGGTCGTCCACTACGACCGTTCCGGCCGCCACATTGGGCATGGAGATTATCCCTGAGCCGATGACGATTGCATTGCTGGGTCTGGGTGGTCTGTTTCTGCGTCGTCGCAAATAAGACGCGGGCTTAGGCCAGGAAGTAAGTTTAGTCAGTTAGAGGCAGGTCTTTGACCTGCCTCTTTTTTTGGTGTGCCCGGCAGGGCACACCTACTTGAGGATGAGGATTTGTTGTGCCTTGACGGAGGTGTCTCTTGAAGCGGAGGGGCCAAACAAGTATAGTGGAGGGGGCAAATACGTGAAGCCGGGCTTTAGGCAAATCCCGCGTGTGTGATAGCGACTGGTTTTGGCGGTTGTTTGTGGCGGCTATGAATTTTGGCAATCAATTTTGTTTTGCGTTGTTACTGACTTGTACGGTTGTTTTTGGTGGGGCGTATTCGCATGGCCAGGCAGCGCAGGTAGCGGTGCGAGAGCCATCGGCCGATGCCGAAGGGCAGCGCGATAGGATTCGCAATGTTGTTCTTATCAGTATAGATACCTGCCGGGCCGACCACCTGCACTGCTACGGGTATCGCAGGAAGATAACTGCCAACATCGACGCTGTGGCTGCTGAGGGGATACTTTTCAGCCACGCGGTTACGCATGTTCCTATTACGCTTCCCTCTCACAGCACGATGCTGACCGGTTTGACGCCTGTAACACACAGGGTTCGAGACAACAATCTCTATCGGCTGGACGATTCTTTTGTCACACTTGCGGAGATTCTTCGCGAGGCCGGCTTTGCTACCGGGGCGGTCATCGGGGCGTTTGTTCTGGATTCGCAGTTTGGCCTGGCTCAGGGATTTGACAGTTATGAGGATAACATAGAGGGTAAGACCGATAAGCCACAGGTACTGCGGTACAGCGAGCGTCCGGCCGAGGAGGTAAGCCGGCTGGCAAATACCTGGCTTGAGGAGCACCGGGCAGAGAGGTTCTTTTTGTTTCTGCACTATTATGACCCGCATGCCGATTATGTTCGACACAAGTGGTACACGCTGCCTTTTCGCAAACCCCTCTACGATGGTGAGATTGCCTATACCGACCTCTGGATAGGAGATGTGATAAACAAGCTAAAGGATTTGGGCCTTTACGATTCGACGCTTTTGGTAATAACGGCCGACCATGGTGAGGGTCTGCGCGAGCATGGGGAAGGGACGCATGGGTATTTCATTTATCAGAGCACGCTGCACGTACCTCTTATTTTCAGGGTACCCGGAATAGCCGGAGGCAGAAAGATAGAGTCGCTTGCAGGGCTGATTGATATTGTGCCGACTATCTGTGGATTGGTTGATGCTGAGCCGCCGGAGGGTTGTGAGGGCCGCGACCTTTCGGATTTGCTCAGGGGCGCCGAGCCGGCGGACGTTGAGGGCGAAAGGTCCTTGTATTGTGAGTCGTTAATGCCGACGAAGTTCGATGTAGGGGCCTTGTTTGGCGTGGTTGGTCAGAATTGGAAGTACATTCATTCAAACGACCCCGAGCTGTACAACCTGACCCGGGACTGGGGGGAGCGCAGAAATCTGTTTGCCAAGCACGGTGAGCAGGCCGTTGCTATGCTGAATTTCCTGAAGGATTACCTTGGACGTGCAGGAGTAGCTGTTGGCGCCTCGAGCAGAATGGCGTTGGATGATGCAAGTAGGAGGCAGCTTGAGTCACTGGGCTATGTCTCGAGTCGGGTAGATGAGAATGTCGGTTTGGAGTCGACGGGGGCGGACATCAAGAGACTGATAGAACTCTACAACGATTTTGAGGATATGACTTCTTATATGGCGGCCGGCAAGTGGGGCAAGGCCAGGAAAGCAAGTGAGAAGCTGCGTGCGCGGTGGCCTGACGTGAGGCAGATTGACTTTCAGCTTGGCAGAATAGCGCTGGCCGAGGGTGACCTGGACGGGATAATCACGAATTATTCGCGGTATCTGGGTGATGAGGGCGGCAGGGCGGCGGATGGAGCCGCGGGGCGGGTAAGGCCAGAGTATGCCAGCGCTCACACGAACATCGGAGTAGCGCTGGCCGAGAAGGGCATATATGAGGAAGCGATTGTACATTACAAGAAGGCCTTGGCGTATGATTCGCACTTGCCGAGGACTTGGCACAATCTTGGCGGGGCATACATGAACCTGGGCAGGTTTCCTGACGCGATTGAATGCTATCGCAAGGCCGTGGAACTGGACCCTGATTTGGCCGATTCGCATTTTTTTCTGGCGACGATTCTGCACAGGCAGGGAAATCTTGACGAGGCAATAAGACATTATGGTGAGGCGCTTCGGCTCCGTCCCGAGGCTGGGCAGGCGCAAAAGGGGATGGGCATAGCGCTGGCGCAGAAGCAGAAATTGGCGGAGCAGGGACGCCCCATTCAGGGTGCTTCAAGGGATAGCAATGAGCGTTTTGAGGAATATCGGAGACAGGCGGCGGTTTTTCACAGTCGCGGCCAGCCGGAACTGGCGATTTATCACTTGGAGAGGGCGTTGAAAATCGACCCGAATTCACCAGGTGTTTTGAATGACCTTGCGTACATCAGGGCCGCTTGTGTGCCGAAGGGCTTTGGTGAGCCGGCTGAGGCGGTTGCCCTTGCCGAGAGGGCATGCGAATTGACGAATTACGAGAATGCGGGCTTTCTGGACACTCTGGGTATCTGCTATGCGGCGATGGGCAGGTGGGATGAGGCGGCACAGACGGCTCGCAAGGCGGCTGCTATGGCGCGGTCGGCCGGCGACATCCAGTTGGCAGAGGTTATTGAGCAGCACTTGGAGCTTCTTGAGCGTGGCGAGACGTACCATGAAACAAAGGCCTCTGAGTGAGAGCTATCGGCCGGGATGAACGAAAGGAGTCTGACGTACAGATATGCCTGAGCAGATACATAAGGCTGACCCGCCCCGGCGCAAAGTGCTGTGGAAGGTTGTCCCTGCGGTTGTGATTGCAGGTGTTTTTCTTGTGGTGTGGTTTGCAGCTAAAGGCAAGGGCATCCGCAATGTCCTATTGATAAGCATCGATACGTGCCGGGCAGATTACCTCAGTTGCTACGGCTATCCACGGCAGACGACGCCAAACATAGACAAGGTAGCGGACGATGGCATCATATTTACTCATGCGGCTTCTGCAATTCCACTTACGTTACCTTCTCACGGCACGATGTTACTGGGGACAATTCCGCTTTACCATGCTGTGCGGGACAACCTTGGTTATGTATTTGACGATGAATCGAACATTACACTTGCCGAAGTGCTTCGCGAGCGGGGGTACATGACCGGTGCTATAGTAAGCAGTTTTGTCCTGGATTCGGATTTTGGTCTTGCTCAGGGATTCGAGACGTACAACGATGAGTTTGTCGAGCCGCTTCCCAGCTTCTACCAGAATGAGCGGCGAGGCGGAGAGGCGAGCGAGTTTGCGTGCAAGTGGCTGGCCGAGTACGGCAGCAAGCCGTTTTTTTTGTTTTTGCATTACTACGACCCACATCAGGCGTACCAGCCACCGGAGCCCTTTGCGACCAGTTATAAAGACAATCTGTATGCGGGCGAGATAGCATATGTGGACTACTGTATTGGTCAGGTGGTGGGCAAGCTAAAGGAGCTTGGTCTCTATGATAATACGTTGTTGATTATCACAGCCGACCACGGTGAAGCGCTGGGTGAGCATGTGGAGACGACACATGGGTATTTTGTCTATCAAAGCACGATTCGTGTTCCTTTTGTTATGAAGATTCCCGGCGGGCCGCGCGGCAGCCGGGTGGACGATTTGGTTGGCCTGGTGGACATTGTCCCGACGGTGTGCTCGGCTTTGGGAGTTGATTGTCCGCTGGCTGTGGTTGGCAAGGACATGCTTGGTCTGGTGAACGGAGAGGTTGGCCGGGACAGTGAATCGACATTCGTGTATTGTGAGTCTTTGACGCCGACCATTTACGGATGCAGCCCGCTGTACGGGCTGTTAAGCGACAAGTGGAAGTATATTCACGCGCCCGAACCGGAGCTGTATGACCTTGAAAACGACCCGGATGAGGCCAATAACTTAGCCAAGAACGATGCCAAGCGATTGAGATTTCTAAGGGACAACCTCAAGAGCATATTTGATACTCAGTCTCGCTCGCAGCTTGACAGCACTAAGGTAAAACTCGATGACGAGACGGCGAGGCGTCTTGAATCGCTTGGCTATATTGGCGGCGGCGGAGGATTTGAGGATGTGGGATTTGATGCCGGAGGCACGGACCCCAAAGATGTCATCGGTCTGCACGTCAAGGTCGTTAACATGTACGGGCTGCTTCGGGCGGAACTGATTTCTGATGCGGAGGAGATTTGCAGGCAGATAGTCTCGGCTTACCCGGATTTCTTCCTTGTTGAGTATCTGCAGGGCAAGATTGCGGCAGCGAAAGAGAATGACGATAAGACTATTATGTATATATCGCAGTTTTTTGAGCGTGTGCTTGGCGGGGAGGGAGAGGTGGCAGGAATTAAGGCCGACGTGCAATGTGACCGTAACTTTTTGACTCGCTGCATTTGTGCCGCACACAACGATATGGGTACGGCGTATCAGCGGAAGGCAGAATATGGCAGGGCGGCCGAGCACTATCGCCAGGTGCTTGAGATTGAGCCGAGCTATGCGGAAACACATTTCAACTTAGGCAGTGCATATATGAAAGACGGACAGTTTGACAAGGCGATAGAGAGCTACACCAAGGTGGTGGAGCTTGACCCGGTGCTGGTGGAGGCGCGGCAGTATCTTGCCAATACTCTGCTAAGACAGGGTAGATTCGACGAGGCGATTGAGCAGTATGTTGAGGCACTGAAGCTCAAGGGCGACCTTCAAGAATGCCGCAACAATCTTGCTGCTGCCCGAAGAGCAAGTCAGGACATACTGTCGCTTAAAAGTGATCCTAACCAGCCGGGGATACACGCTGGGCTTGGGGTGCTGTACCATCGGCTTGGAAATATGGAACGGACCGTGTATCACTGGGGCAAGGCGTTGGAGCTCGGCTCGGATAGGGCCGACGTTTACAACAATCTGGCGTGGGTCAAGGCGAGCTGTGAGGACGAGCGTTTTTTCGATGCGCAGGAAGCGGTGCGGCTGGCAGAGAAGGCCTGTGAGCTGAGTGATTATAATAATCCTGGGTACTTAGATACATTAGGTGTGGCATATGGAGCGACTGGCAGGTATTCTGATGCAATAGAGACCGCTGAACGGGCGATTGATTTAGCAAGGGCTCAGGGCGGTGAGCAGCTTGCTGCGGAGATTGCCAAGCACCTGGAATGCTACAGGCAGGGACGTGCATATCGTGAATGATTACAGGTTTTGTTAGATTGCTTAGGAGATGACAGTGATGTTCAAACGGCTGGGAGTGCATTGTTTGCTTTTGTGTTTGGCTGTCTGTCTTTGTGGTTGTCAGCCGGGCAGCGAGCAGGGCGACCAGGCAGAGGTTGAGCCGGTGGATGTGGTAGTTGAGGGCGGTGGTGAGTTTCCGGAAAACTTAGCTGGTAAATGGATAGCCGATGAGCAGGGTTGGGAGATTGTTTTTGAGCGGGACGGCAGCATTTCTTCGGCTGTGATTTCTCTGGGCAGAATAGAGTTGCAGCCGGGACAAGTGACAAAGGTTCCGATGATGATGGATGGTGAGGGAGTTTTTGAGGCGGGCAAATGGCTGGTCCACTATGTCCCGGAGACAAGAGAGTTGACGGTTTGGATTGTTCTAAATGATTTTCGCGTGGTGATGGGTGAGAGTATTCTGGAGGGCAGCAGCACCGATCTGTTTGTGGGCAGGGTCTCTGAAGATGGTAATGCGTGGCCGGTGGAGTGGACGAGCTATCCGAATTATATAGGGCATACTCCTGAACTGGAGAATTTTGACTTTTCAGGCGAGGACAGAGAAACAGGTGTTACGAGAAGTCTGCTTTTTGAAAAGGTTCAAGATGAGCAGCAGTGAGCTTTGCCGGGGAGGGGCGCTGGTTGTGATATGGTGATGGGGGACTAAACCGGGCACAAGCAGGTTTGTGGGTAGTGGAGTCTGTCTGCGAGGGTCTTGTTATTCGTGGAGGACAACCGGCGTCAGCGAAAAGCAGACGGGGCGGTGTCTGGTTTGCACGGCGGATTTCTGGGCGGGGGTCTTGCATAGCGCGGCGTGTGTAGGTGCGGTTTGCCTGGCGTGCCTTACAGCAAGTGACGCGAGGATGATGAATATCACGGCCCATACGTACAGCAGGTAGATTCTTTTTCCGTAAAGGATGGCGAGCAGCAACAGGACACCGCCGACTGTCCAGATGATAGAGGTTGTTCTCATGGTAGCAATGAGCAAATATCCCGCGGCGAACGTACCTGCGATACTGCCGGCAGCACCCCAGGCGTAAATATCACCGACGGTTCGACCTGTCGGCAGACCCCGGTCGAGAGCCATTTTGGCTACGACGGGACTGATTGTGCCCAACATGGTCGAGGGCAGCAGGAATACGAGGGATACGTGAGTGAATATTCGCAGGGGCAAGGAGAGCTTCCAGAGGAAGACCCAGTGGCCGACGAGCTGGTTCAAGAGGAGGATGACGGCGCAGGAGGCGGAGGAGATTGCGAAGAGGATTGCCAGAGTGTTTTTGGCCGGGAATTTGTCTGCCAGGCGCCCTCCGATGTAGTTGCCGATGGTGATGCCGGTGAGAACGACTCCAATTACTGCGGTCCAGGTATAAAGTGAGGAGCCGAGGTGGCGGGCGATGAGCCGGCTGGCGACCAGCTCAAGGACCATAATGCAGAAACTTGAGATAAATACGGTCGCACTCGGTACGAGAATCGGCAGAAAAGCTTTTTTCTTGCTCATATTGTTCCTTTCTCAACAAAGGCCATCAGTCTAACAAAGTCCTGGTTTTTCGGCAAGGAGAGGTTTGCGAAGATTTGGCGGGCTAAATGGCAGGGACATTCGCAGTTGCCCGGAGGCGGCTTTTGGTTGGGTGGGCCGATATCGGGTTTTGGATGTTTTGAGGCCGAAGTTGACAGCGCGGAGATTAGTGTTGCAACGGTCTCAGCGGCCTTGGTATAATCCCCTTGGGATGGCTTGGCTATTATCTCGAGCTTCGTGTGCAGCCGTTAAGTGTGTGTGGCTCGCGAGGTCCTGACGCGGGTGTAATTCAGTGGTAGAATGTCGGCTTCCCAAGCCGAATGTCGTGGGTTCGAATCCCATCGCCCGCTCTTTTTTTTGCCCCGCCCCAATTTCGAGCAGCGACCGCCGAACGGTTTTTGGTAATCGGTTTGTCTGTCGACCATCGAATTGTATTCGACAGACCTCTCTCGAAATTGGGGCGGGGCTGGTTTGGTTAGCGGGCTATTGGGATGTTCAGGCCTCGGTCCGGAGGAATTTGCCTTTCGGATGACGGGGTTATAAGGCCGCCGTCGTCTTTGCGATTGATTGCCGCACTATAGATGGTGCAAGTCTCCGCGTCGTGGGTGTAGAGCAGCTTGTTGCCGGTGAACGGGTCGAGTGGGACCGAGTCGATAAAGGCGGGGCAAAGCTCGTCGAGAGAGGCAGGGGCGGCGCCATTTAAGACGATATAGCGTTTGACGGCGAGAGCGAGGATTGAGCAGCGCTGCAGTGCCAGGGCCGAAGCGGTGAGGTGGACGAGCGGGGCGACGGATTTGGTAAGCCGGCCGACTTGAGCCGGGCGCTTGTCCGGGCTTGGTGCTATGAGGTCGAGCGGCTGGGGCCAGGGGCGGGCGACAGAAGTTATGAGCCAGTGCATTTCGCGGAGGTATCGGATGGATTTTAGTCGGACGCGGAGTCGCTGCCAGCTCCAGACCGGCAGTGAGAGGCGTTCGCGGATGGGCGGGATTTGCTTCTGGAGATAGTCAGAGGCGATGTCTTCGGAGAAATAGTCCCTGGCCAGTTCGAGCTGATAGACTCTTTCGGTCAACAGCATTTTTTCGAGCTGATTTTCGGGCATGGCCTGTTCGAGAGCTTTCTGGAGTCTTGCCAGAGAGTCCTGAGTGGGTGTAGATTGCTGGAGCAGGGTGCGAATATCTTCGCAGGCGAGTCCGACACAGAACACTTTGGCTGCGCTGACTATAAAGACCGGTTGTGTGTCGAAGACGCGGATGAGGCGCAGCGTGCTTATTATTGAGTTCAGCCCGGCCAGTCCGTCGCCGTTCAGTATCGCCTCGAGAGTCCGAAGTGAGAGCAAATAGCAGGCGGTTTGAGCGCTTTCGAGTCTTGCTTTGCAGGCATCCTTGCCGTATTCGACGCCCATGTCAAAGCCGGCGAGAGGCAGTTGTGCCCCCTGGTCAAGCGTGCTCAGAGCCGGCGCGAGTTTGGTCAGATTCTCCCTAACCTGCTGTCGGAGGTCGCCGGGGAAGTTTTCGGGCGGGAGAGCGAGAATACTTTTTCGATAGAGGAGATTGACTTCCTTTAGTTTTTCGAGGGTGCCGGCGGGTATTTGGCTCAGGACCCGGCTGTAGAGTTGGGCGGCATCCACCGTAAGTCCCGGAGTCCGCGGGACTGTGGACTGCGTTGGCGCAGCGGCGGTTTTTTCGAGGTCTCGGAAAGTGAGGGGCTGGCCGGCCTTGCTTATTCTTATGATTTCGGCATCGGTCTGTCTTTGGACGACGTATCCGACGAGCATAAGGGCGGCGAGCAGGAGCATGACTGCGAGGACGCCCGCGAGCAGTATTCGCCTCCACAAGGGCAGTGGTGGTTTTGTTTGAGTCTGTTCTGCCATAGGATGGTCCTTCACGATTCTCCTCGATAAACTAAACCGCGCAAAGCAGCCCCCGCGCCGGGGTTCGGCCAAGGGCTCTTTGATGATTATATCGGCAGTTTGACGGTCTTTGCCAGCGTATTTTGGGCTGACAACGCTCGTGAGGCGCGCTATTGGGCCTTTTTGGGGCTGGTTTGGGCGGTGGAGCTTCAGAGGGGGCGGGTGTTAGGGGCAATTTTTGGCTTGATATTTGGCTATTGGGGGTTATAATGGTGTTGTCATTCACCGCTTCCGGGTTTGTGCTCTAAGGGCTTGTGGGCCGGCCTGCGACCGAGATGGATTCAGCATCGAGCTGACCGACTAGGGGCACGCTGGTGGTGCTTTTTAGGCGTTGTTGATGTCGGGAGGAGGTGGAATATGAAGATGCATGTTTTTTCAAATCTTCTTTTTGCCTTGGTGGTGATTTTCCTAACGGATGCCAGATGCTCTGCCGGTCGGATTGTGGCGTGGGGGGATAACACTTACGGGCAGTGCAGCGTACCTGCTGGTGAAGACTTTGTGGCGATTGCAGCGGGCCGGTGGCATTGTCTGGGTTTGAAGGTGGACGGGTCGGTGGTGGCGTGGGGCAACAACACATACGGCCAGTGTGACGCGCCGCAGGAGAAGGGTTTTACTGCGATTGCAGCGGGCGGATATCACAGTGTTGCCATTTGGCGTGACGGCAGCGTGGCGGCGTGGGGGTGGGACAAGTTCGGTCAGTGCCGGGTGCCCCAGGGCAGCGATTTTAAGGTGGTTGCCGCCGGCACATATCACAGCATAGCTCTAAGGTCGGACGGCTCGGTTGTGGCATGGGGGGACAACACGTACGGGCAGTGCAATCTGCCTTTGGGTAATGGTTTTGTGAGAATAGAGGCGAACGGTTATTGCAGCAGGGCGGTTAGACGAGACGGCTCCGGTGTTGTGTGCGGGCTGAATGAATACGAGCAGCAGATGCCTCCGGGGACGGAGTTTGCTGCGGTGGCAACGGGGGGATTTCATACGGTGGCGGTGAATGTTGACGGTTCTCTTGCGGCATGGGGGTGGAATCGATTTGGGCAGTGTGATGTTCTCGCGGGCAGCGATTTTGTTGCGATAGCTGCAGGGGGGCGGCACAGTATGGCTCTTGAGTCGTCGAGCTTTGTGGTCGGAGCGTCTCTTGAGGGCTATGGCCGGGATGAGGAGGTTGGCCGGGCGGCGGAGCTCCCAGCCGGCGCCGGTCGGCTGAATTACAGGTTTGCGTTGTCCAGGGAAGTGATTATATTTGTGTTGCTTGGCGTGGCGGCTTTGGCGTTGGTTTGGCGCCGCTGGCTGCCCGCAGCGTGGTGGCCCGGCCGGTAAATAGACAACAGCGTCTTTCGCATTGCAGGGACTGCCTCGGGGCGTGGTAAACGAACTCAAGTCATATACGGGAGAATGTATTATGGTTAAGGTAAACCGAACGTTTATAGTCTTGTCGGTAATCTGGGCCTTTGGATTGGTCGCCTTGTCCCCGGCCGATACGGGTCAATCGCAAGGCAGCAAGGCCGAAGGAGAAAAGGCCGATGCCTTTGCGGCCAACCGGCTCATCGGCAGGGGGGTCAACTTCGGCAACGCCCTTGAAGCGCCCGCCGAGGGCGAGTGGGGGGTGACGCTCAAGGAGGAGTATTTCGATTTGGCCAAAGAGGCGGGGTTTGATTCGATTCGGCTGCCGGTGCGGTGGAACGCGCACGCGATGGAAGAGAAACCATATACGATTGATGCGGAGTTTTTTGGGAGGGTGGACTGGGCGGTCAATTGTGCGCTGTCGAGAAAACTGACGCTGATTTTGAACATCCATCATTATAATGGCCTGGATGACGACCCGGATGGGCATAAGGAAAGGTTCGTAGCACTTTGGCGGCAGATAGCCGAGCACTATAAGGATAGACCCAATGCACTTATCTTTGAGCTTATGAACGAGCCGCACAATAAACTCGATGCCGAGAAGTGGAACGAAATTTTAGTCGAGGCCCTTGCCGTTGTGCGCGAGTCGAATCCCGATAGGGCGGTAATGATTGGGCCGGTTCGATGGAATCAGATTGCCTGGCTCGGTAGGTTGGAGGTGCCCGAAGATGACCGCAACATCATTGTTACGGTGCACTATTATCTGCCGATGAAGTTTACCCATCAGGGGGCATCGTGGGTGGGCGACTCGAACGACTGGCTGGGAACCACGTGGATCGGGGCCGAAGAGGAGAAGCAGGCGGTAGTCAAGGACTTCGATATTGCCGCTGCGTGGGGCAAGCAGCACAATCGGCCGATACATTTGGGTGAGTTCGGCGCATATCAGACTGCCGATATGGAATCCCGCGCCCGATGGACAAAATTCGTCGTCGATACAGTCACCGACCGCGGTTTTAGCTTCTCATACTGGGAATTCTGCGCCGGCTTCGGCATATACGACTCGCAGACAAAATCATTCCGCAAGCCGTTATTAGATGCGGTTATTCCTCCGAAGCAATAATTAAACGGAAGCACACAGTATCGTTATCCTCAGATGATGTTGGCGATGGAATCTAAATATACCCGTAGATGAATATTTTAAGCCTATCGCCAGAAAATGTGAGTTATTCGAACAGTACCAGTAACGTCTAGCATCAAGTATCCATTATACAATTACTAATTTCCCTTGTGGTACTATGAGATATTAGATAGTGTATTGTTTGAAAATGGACCAGAGTCTGACAGTAGAAATAAGTCAAAATGGTCCACATTGGCTTTGCCACACAGGTAGGGGACAGCAAGTCATGAAGCGCAAACAAACTAGCGTATTTGAATGGCTATGGCTGGAAGGTTTCGAACATTTGCATGAGTATGTTAAAAGTGAAGGTCATGCGCTTGTCCCAGTTAAGTACATTACGGGAAAGGGGTATTGCCTTGGAGCTTGGGTAGAGGAACAACGACGGAAGTACAAACAGGGGACTCTGCCGAAGAATCAACAGCAAAAGCTTGAGAGATTGAAAAACTGGGTATGGAACATAAAGGAGGCTAAATGGAACGAAGGGTTCAAATGTCTTTGCCAATATGTGAAGCGCGAAGGTAATGCGCGAGCACCTCGAAGATACATTCAAAAAAATGGCTACAAACTTGGTCTGTGGGTAATGTCTCAACGGCAGCAGTACCAACAGGGACGTCTTCCAAAAAGGCGTCAAAAAGCACTTGAGCAGCTTCCGGGTTGGGTGTGGAATGCGCAAAAGTATCGAGTCAGACATACGACAAAAAGTTGGCTTAAAAGTTTAGAACGCCTGCGTGAATACGTGCAGCGAGAAGGAAATGCAGCTGTACGTCAAAGCTATGTTACAGAAAATGGGTACAAACTGGGAACATGGGTCAGTAACCAGAGATATCAGCACAAGAAAGGAGAATTATCCAGAGATCAGGAGAAAACTCTTGAGCAGCTTCCAGGGTGGGTCTGGAGCGTGCAAGGAGATTTTGGAGAATCGGTAGGCGAAGTATGGCTCAAAGCATTAGTGCGGCTTGGGGAATATGTGGAGCGTCAGGGGCATGCATGCGTGCCGGCGCATTATAAAACGCATGATGGTTTCCTGCTGGGAAGATGGGTCAGGGACCAGCGATACGAACACAAGAAAGGAAGATTGTCCAAGGATAAGAAGGAGATCCTCGAGCAGCTGCCGGGATGGATCTGGAATACACAGAGAGGTATGAAAGAGAGCTGGCTAAAGAGTTTAAATCGCCTACGAGGGTATGTTGAACAGGAGGGCAATGCAGTCGTATCTTACAGCTACGTTACAGAAAATGGGTACAAATTGGGAACTTGGGTCAGAGACCAGCGATATGAACACAAGAAAGGAAGATTGTCCAGAGAGCAGGAAGCGGCTCTCGAGGAATTGGCTGGGTGGGTGTGGTCTGTGCGCCAGAGGAAACAATGATTTTAAATTTTCTATCCACTGTCTTGGAGTTCGGTCTACCACACAGAAGGCTCGCTGTGAGACACTATTTGAAAGTTATGCGCGGATTATGTCGGTGATTTTCATAAGTCGGGAGGTGTTGTCGCGTTCGGCCTCGGCCAATTTGTCAAAGATGAAGCGGATGGTCTGGTGCAGCTCAGGGATAACGATGTGTTCGAGGACGTTGACGCGTCGGCGGGTCATCTGCAATTCCGTGGCCAAAAGCCGGGCCTGCTTTTCCTTTTCGGCAAGCTCGATAAGAGAGTCGAAGGCCTTTTCGAGCGCCAGCAGCGCCACGTCAAGCTCGCCGGAGGTGGTGGCGTAGCCGTAGCAGATAATCTGGCCTTCGATTTTCTTGGCAAGCTCGGGCACGCGGACATTCATTATCGTCGCTAACTCAAGCGTCAGTGAAATTTTTTTGGTTGGCACCTCGAGCGCTGCCTTGGTATGTTCCGGCTCGACCGATGCGCGGGCTAACATAAATCTGCGGCAGGTCTCGAGAAGCTGCTTTTCAACCTTTTGGCGCAGCGGCTGAATCTGCCTTGCAATTTTTATAAGGTTGCGTGAGATTTCATCTCTTTTTTCGCTGAGCAGGTGATGCCCTCGGGTCGCCAGCGCAACTCGCTTGCGCAGGTGCAGCAATTCCATTCGTGTTGCATTAACATTCTGTAACATACGTCGCTCGTGCCTCGTTACCCGGCCCTCGTTGAAGTTTGTTGATAAGACTGGCTAACATGCGGCTCTCGTGGTTAATATCTTCGGCCAGCTCTGCCAATCCTTTGTTGGTCAAATACTCCCTTCTGTGAGCAATAATAGACTGCGTATCCAACTCTGCGCACGAACCCAGGGCAATCTTCAGAAAGTGCTTGTACTCTTTAGAATGACCCCTTACAAAGCCCTCAGAAATGTTGGACGGAATGGATACAGATGCCTTTCTCATTTGCATTGTCAGGCCATACAGTTCCTCTCTGGGGAACTTGGTGGTCAGTGCATAGACCCTGTCGACTATTTCGATACCTTTTTGCCAAACCTTCAGGTCTTTATAATCCTTTATCTTCATTTGTTTTGTGCCTGAAACAAATCACGTGGGCCGAGGGCCGAGCTGCGAGTCACGCTTTCGCCCCGCGAAATTTGGGCATATATTTTTCGATGAGCTTGATGTCGATGCGTTTGAGCTCGACGTTCTCGAACATACTTAGCAGCTCCCAGCCCAAATCGAGCGTCTGCCCGACGGTTCGGTTTTCGTAGTAGTCCTGCGAGATATAGCGGGCCTCGAACGCATCTGCGAAGGTCATATATTTCTTATCCTCTGCCGACAGGGCCGCCTCGCCCATAATCGTAGCAAGCTCCTGCGACTCTTTTCCTCGCGCGTAGGCGGCGTAAAGCTGGTTGTAGAGGTCGGCGTGGTCTTCGCGGGTCTTGCCCTCGCCGATGCCCTTATCTTTCAGACGCGACAAGCTCGGCAGCACATCGACCGGCGGCGAGATTGCCTTTCGGTGCAGCGGGCGAGACAAGATAATCTGTCCTTCGGTGATATAACCGGTCAGGTCCGGCACGGGATGCGTCTTATCGTCCTCAGGCATAGTCAAGACGGGCACCATAGTAATTGAGCCGGTCTTACCCTTGATTCTGCCCGCCCGCTCATAGACGGTTGCCAGGTCGGTGTAGAGATAGCCGGGATAACCGCGTCTGCCGGGCACTTCTTTTCTGGCGGCGCTTATTTCACGCAGTGCCTCGCAGTAGTTCGTCATATCGTTGAGTATAACCAGCACGTGCATATCCAAATCGTAAGCGAGGTATTCAGCCGCGGTCAGCGCAAACCGGGGCGTTGCAATTCGTTCGATGGCCGGGTCGTTGGCAAGGTTGACGAACATAACCGCCCGCTCGATTGCCCCTGTTTCCTGCAAATCGTCGATGAAAAACTGGGCCGCCTCGAAGGTAATACCCATAGCGGCAAAGACGACGGCGAACTGCTCGGCCTTTCCCAAGACGGTCGCCTGTCGTGCGATCTGGGCGGTGACGTTGTCGTGAGGCAGGCCCGCCCCGGAGAAAACGGGAAGTTTCTGGCCTCTTACCAGGGGGTTCAGCCCGTCGATGGTCGATATGCCGGTCTGGATGAACTCGTTCGGATAGTCGCGGGCGTAGGGATTGATGGGTTGACCGTTAATGTCGAGCCGTTTGTCGGGTATGATTTGCGGCCCGTCGTCTTTCGGCTCGCCGAGTCCCGTGAACACCCGTCCCAGCAGGTCGCGCGAAACGCCTAATTCGAGCGGCCTTCCAAGAAAGCGCACGGTCGTCTTTTCAACGTCGATTCCGCTTGTCCCTTCAAAGACCTGCACAAGGGCCTTATCGTTTTCGACCTGCAGGATTTGCCCGTGGCGTATTGAGCCGTCGGCCAGCTCGATATCGACGATGTGGGCGTACTTGGCGTCATCGACCATTTCGACGAGCATCAGCGGGCCTGATATGTTCGTTACCGTTTGATATTCTTTCAGTGACAGCATCTATAACTCCTGTTTACAGAGCAGCCGAACTTTGCACTTGCTTCATCTGTTCGGAAATAGTCTCCCTTATCTTCGGGATTTGTTCCATCTGGTCTTCGGGGGTGTATTTCGCCCTTGCGATTTGTTCGCGGACGGTCAGTTTGAAGATTTCCGCGGTGTCGGCGCCCGCGTCGATGGCGGCCAGGGCCTCTTTGTGGAAGTGCAGGACCGTCTTTAGCATCTCGTATTGCTTGGTCATCGAGGTGTAGGTGTCGATTTCGTGAAAGGCATTCTGGTGGAGGAAGTCCTCGCGGATGGACCTTGCGGTCTCCAGTGCCAGCCGGTCTCTCGGCGACAGGGCCTCAGCGCCGACGAGGCGAACGATTTCTCGCAGCTCGGCCTCCTGTTCAAGCAGAGCCATTGCGTCGATGGTGAGCTTTTCCATTTCATCGCCCTGGTCTTTGTCGTCGAAGGCGGCTTTGAGGTATTGCTTGTAGAATGAATAGCTTGTGAGCCAGTCGATTGCGGGGAAGTGTCTTGCGTATGCAAGGCGTCCCTGTAGCGACCAGAAGACCTTGACGACGTGCAGCGTTGCCTGGACGACGGAGTCGGACAGGTCGCCGCCGGGCGGGCTTACCGCGCCGATGGTAGAAAGTGCCCCTTCCCGCTCCGGCTTTCCGATGCATTCGGTGCGGCCGGCTCTTTCGTAGAAGGAGGCGATGCGGGCGGCAAGGTAGGCGGGGTATCCCTCTTCTGCGGGCATTTCCTCAAGTCGCGTCGAGATTTCACGCATGGCTTCTGCCCATCGGCTGGTGCTGTCGGCCATTAGCGCGACGGTGTAACCCATGTCGCGGAAGTATTCTGCGATGGTGATGCCCGTATAGACGGAGGCCTCTCTTGCGGCGACGGGCATATTGGAGGTGTTGGCGATGAGGACCGAGCGCATCATGAGCGGTTCGCCGCTTCGGGGGTCTTTTAGCTCCGGAAACTCGGTCAGCACGTCGGTCATCTCGTTACCGCGCTCGCCGCAGCCGATATAGACGACGATGTCTGCATCGACCCACTTTGCAAGCTGATGCTGCACGACGGTTTTGCCCGTGCCGAAGGGTCCGGGCACGCACGCCGTGCCGCCCTTTGTGATTGGGAAAAAGGCGTCGATGACCCGCTGGCCCGTGACGAGGACGCTGTTGGGTGCGAGGCGCCTCTTGATTTGCCTTGCGTTTCGCACCGGCCATTTCTGCATCGTTGTTATCTCGTGTTTTCGCCCGTCCTCGCCCTCGACGACGGCGACGGTCTGCTCGACGGTAAAATCGCCTTCCTTTACACCCTGGATTTTGCCCTGTATGCCGGCCGGAATCATAATCTTGTGCACGACAAGCGTGGTCTCCTGCACCTGGGCGATGATGTCGCCGGGCCCGACGGTCGCGCCGTTTTCGATGGCCGGCTCAAAGTGCCACTTCTTCTCACGCGCCAGCCCGGGCATAGCGCTTCCTCTGCTCATAAACTCGCCCTCGGCCTCGACGAGTGAGTCTAAGGGCCTCTGGATGCCGTCGTAGATACTCTGGATAAGCCCGGGGCCGAGCTCCACGCTAAGCGGCGCCTCTGTGTCAACCACCGGGCTGCCGGGGCCTATGCCCGTCGTCTCCTCATATACCTGAATCGAGGCGAGGTCGCCCTTTAGCTCGACTATTTCGCCGATGAGTTTGAGCTCGCTGACACGGACCACGTCGTACATTCGCGAGCCGGTCATACCTTCGGCCACGACGACGGGGCCCGCTACTTTTACGATTCTACCCTTCTTTTCTTCAGCCATTGTTCCTGACCCAAATCTTTGCGAAGTCGTATTTATGGTTGCATGATTATTGCGTGCTGTTTTCTTCAAGCATATTTATTCCGGTAGCCATCTTCAGCGCCGCGCCGAGCGTCTTTGTTGCAAAGCCCTTGGATTCGGTTGTGAAGGGTACGACTGTGATGCACGGCGTCGGGGCGCCCTGGACGGCCGAGAAGGTCTCTTCGACGGCAGGGGCGACGTTTTCAGCGACGACCACAAGGGCGTATTTGGCGTCGATAATCTTCTTTGCGACCGTGTTCATTTCCGCCTTGTCGTCGCCGACGCCGAAAGTATCGAGGCCGAGTGCAGAAAACGGCATTACGAAATCGGGACTGCCTAAAGCTGCAACTTTACCTTCCATAAATCTGTGCCTCAGCCGATACGGTCTGTAATCAGTTTGGCGTCGAGATTGTTTTTCCTGGCGGTCAATATGAGCCGGACTTTTCGAATTTCATCTTCTTTTGCAAGCAGATAGGCGATGATGGGCTGGGGACCTGCGGTGATTGTCATCGTCGTTTTAAGGTAGCCGGCCAGATATTCATCGCACTGCTGCTCGATTTTCAGAAACGAGTTCTCAGCCGCCAAGTAGGCCGCGCCGGCCTGGACTATCTCGAAGTATGGAGTCGCGAAGAACAGCGCGCCCAGCGCCTCGGAGCCGACGTCGAGGCCTCGGTAGAATCGCTCGAGGCCGACGAAGCCGCCGCGCAAAAAGACGTTGTGGAATTCGGCTTCTGTGAATTTCAGTCGGAGCATGGTGCGGATGTTCGTAAGGTCAATCTGGATTCTAAACAGGCCGAGAAGAAATTCGCTTTTCAGTTTCGCGGCTGTCTCGAGGCGGTACCGTGCCTCGGCCGCGTCGATGGCGTAGTCGATTTTGCGAATGTCTTTGTCCTGATAGTATGCAAGTATCGCCTGCTCGGCGGCTTCTGCCATATAATCGGGCAGCAGGTCATAATTTTCGGCCTCGAAGACTTCGGCGAACTGCTCGGGGGGGAAATTTCCATCGGTGCTGTAGTCGGCTGCGACGCCCTTTTCGGTGGAGGTTCTTCTGACGGCTAAGCGGAGGTTTGCAAAATCGTCTCTTGTCTTGAAGAGGTGGACGATTGGCTTGTCGTGCATCCAGCTCTCGAATAGTGCTCTCGCAGCGGCCCTTCGGGCAAGCAGCATTTTTTCGACCTCATTGAAGCCCTTGTTTGTCTGAGGCAGGGCGTATTCTGTGGTCCTGAGGGATTCTGCGGCCTGGTCGAAGTCGGCTGCGCCGGCCATATCGGCAAGCGAGGCCCTGCTGAGCATCTGTATCTCCAGCGTTCTGGCCTGAGCCGTCTCGAATGTGTACCGCCAGTCGTCACCGCCGATAGGCGGATAACGGTAGAAGTCGAGAACAGTCTGTTGTAGCTGAGCGGGCATTTATTTACTCGGCGAAGAGCTCCTTTGCCAGTTCGATGTCGAGCTGCTCGCGTGCCTGAGCGAGTATGACATCGAGTGAGACATTGTTTTTTATTTTGCCTCGGCTGAGGATAAAGCCGCCTGCGATGTTGCTGCGCTGCTCGGCCTGCTTGAGGTTGCCTTTGGGGCCTAATTTGCTGTTTACCTGGTTGATGAGCGACTGGTCGATTCTTTTTTCGTTCTTGTCGATGATGACCTGTTCGTCGCCGGTTTCTGCTGCTTCGGCCATCAGCTTTACCATCAGGTTTCGATATTCGTTGTCGGGCAGGTTCTGGAGCTGCTGTTTTGCTTGCTCAAAGACCTCGTTGAGTATCTTTGTTTTCTCAGCGAGCCCGTCTTTTGCGATTTTCATTCTTTCGGCCGAGAGAATATGTGCCGTTGTGTCTTTGGCGGCCTTTTCGGCAAGGGCGTCGGTCTGCTCTTTGAACTGCTGCAGCTCGGCGTCGAGTTTTGCCTTTTCCTCGGCCTGTTTTTCCTCGGCCTGTTTTTTTATCTCCTCGGCCTCGGCTTTGGCGTCAGCCAATATTTTTTCAACAACTTGCTGTGCTTCCATAAGCGTTACTTCCGGTTAATTGGCTGGTTAGAGTTATCCTGCGGTGACGGTTTTTGCTGATTCGATGATCGGCCAGCTTATGCCGAACCATAGCAGCAGGATTGTGACCAGCAGGCCGAGCACCGCGTAAATCTCTACCATAACGGCGTAGATTACGCCCGCTTTGAATGCCATCTCCGGTCTTTTCGCAGCCATAAGGATACCGCTCGCACATACCCTTCCCTGGAAGATGGCGCTTACCAGGCCTGCGAACGCAATGGGCAGACAGGAAACGAAGACTTCCATTCCGAGCGACGGCGTGAGCTGTAGCAGTTCTCCGCCGAAGAAGTTCATTTTTAGCATAACGATAAATGCGCCGAGGAAGCCGTAGAAGCCCTGTGTGCCGGGCAGCACGACCATAATGAACATCTGGCCGTAACGCTCCGGCTTTTCGCTGAGCACACCCGTTGCGCTTCTGCCTGCGGTGCCGATTCCGATTGCCGAGCCGATACCGGCAAGCAGAGCCGCCAGTCCTGCACCGCCCAAGGCCAATATCATCCCGTAGTCCATCGCTAAATCTCCTTTCGTGTCTCTATGCGGTTCATTTTGATGTCTTGTTGTTTGTGACGAATATGTGCGTGTATTTTGTGGCGAGCGGCTCGAAGTGTTTTCCGCCGCCGACGAAGAACTTGGGGAAGAACTCGACGTATTGCAGCCGGAGCGTGTGGACGAAGGCGCTGAGTCCGGACATTGCGAGGTTAAAGCTATGTCCGCCGATAAGGACGAGGAGCATAACGACGATGCCGATGCCGTAGGGGATATCGAGTGATATTTTTGCGATGACGTTGACGGCCATTGCGATGCCTGCGGTGACCATACCGAGTGCCATTAGCCGTAAGTAGCTAAGGACATCGCCGACAAAGAAAATGGTGCTGAAGAGGTTGTATGCGCCCATGCCGATGCGGCCGACGAGTGGGCCTTCTCGATGGCTGAACAGCAGGATAACGGCGGCGGCTGCGAGAGCCGTGATGCGGGCGGGGCCGCCGAGTTGAGACGCAAGCAGACCTGTCTTGCTGAAGGCGAAAACCACGAGTGAGTTGAGCAAAACGAGCCAGCTTAGCTGGTCACAGGCCGCGGCGATTAGCTGTTTTTGTTTGAGGTTGTACACGAAGGCGATGACTAAGCCCGCCTGAATCTGGAGATAGCCGAGGGCAAGGGAGAGGACGAAGAACATCATTGGCTTTTCAAAGGGGTCGAACCACATCATCTTGTTGCGAAGCGGCTCGATGGACGGGATGAACTGCTGGATGGCGTCACCAAACCAGCCGCCGGTCAGAGCGCCTGCCACGAGGGTGACGACCGAACATAAGGCAAGCATCCACATAAGCTTTTTGTCGCCCTGCATTTTTTTAGCGAGCAAGAGCATCACCGCGATGATGACGAGGCCGTAGCCGGCGTCGGTAAGGCAAAACGCGAAAAATAGCGCGAAAAACGGTGCGAGGAAGAGCGTGGGGTCAACCTCGAGATATCTGGGCATACCGTAAAGGCGGGTGATGACCTCGAAGGGTCGGATTGCCTTTTTGTTTTCTATTTCGACGGGGATGTCTTCGTCTTCGGCCGGCTCTGTCTTTTGCAGACTCGAAGCTGAGAACTTAGAGACCATATGCTGGAGGCGTGAGAAATCTTTTTTCCTGACCCATCCTTCGAGGATAACGGTCCGCTGCGTGGCAGGGGCGTTATGCTGGGTTTGCCGGCGGGCGAGGAGGTTGGCGTAGTGGTCGTGGAGGATTTTGAGTTTGAGCAGGTTGTCGGCCAGTGCCGAGGCGTTTTGGTGTTCTTTTTCGAGCTGCCGGGTCTTTTCAGTGAGCCGGTCGGTGATCTTGCTGATTGTATCTGCGACGGTGCCGGTGACGTTTGCGAAATTGGCCGGCTCGAATTCGGCGGAGCGGAGCAGTTTTTGTATTTGCTCTGCGAATTCGTTCAGGCCGACGATGAGGCAGGCGTGTTTGCCTGCGGTGGTTCCGATTGGCTGGACGGCTGCGGCCAATTCGGCTGTTTGCTGTTCGAACAGTTCAAACTGCTGGGTCGGGACGAGCCCTGCCCAGCACCTTGCCTGTTTGAGCTCGCCAAGCTCTTCAACGGGAGGTTCAAGTGGCTTCCAGGGTTCGAGCTCAGCCAGCCGGGTGTTTAAGCTGTCGATTTCATTTTGGAGGTTTTCGATTGTCTGCTTTGTCTGCTCACACTGGTCGAGTAGGGCGAGGAGTTTCTTGTCGGACACGACGTTTCTGTATGTGTGTTCGTCAATGACCGTGCGGGGGGCCAGTGCGGCGGCGAGTCCGCCTTCGGCTTTTTTGTATTTTTTGAGGAACTCGAGTGATGCGGAGAGCCGGTTGATGAGCAGTTCGATGTCTCGTGGTTTTTCGCCTGCGGCGGCGAGGTCGGGCCAGGCCTTGCTGACGACGGCTTCGTCGGCGTTTAGTATCTGGCAGATGCCCTGCTGCTGGAGTGCTTCGAGTAGCTCGGCGGCTTCGGAGCGGTGGCTTACGATTACGAATTTCTGCATTGGCGCAACGGCCATTGTCAGCCCCTTATGTAATCCATTACTTTGGTGACGGCGGCGGGCATCTTGGCAGTTGCGTTTTCGCGGAGCTGCTTTCGGTTTGCCTGTGCCTGGGTGTTTAGCTTATCGGCTTCGGCCCGGGCTTTGGAGCGAGCGTTTGAGACGGCCTGTTCGATTGCCTTCTTCCTCTCGGCCTGGGCCTGTTCCAGTGCTTCGCCGTGCTCTGTCTTAGCGACCTCGGCCTGTTTGGCCGCGTCCGCTTTTGTCTGGTTGATGATATCCTGGGCCTGGGCCTCTGTTTTCTTTATTTTTTTTATGAGTTCCATTGTTGTTCCTACAGTTTTCGGCTGACTTATCAGCAGGTGCGCTAATCTTTTATTATCGGCGGTTTGACAAAAACGTTAAGTGGGCGATTATAAGAGCTTATCAACCTTTTCGACAAGCTCTTTTACGTGGCTTAGTGAACGTTCGAAGTCAGCTCTTTCGGCGTTGTTCAATTTGAGCTCGATGATTTTTTCAACGCCGTCCTTTCCAAGGATTGCCGGGACGCCGACGAAGAACCCCCCGACACCGTATTGGCTGTCGCAGTAGGCGCAGCAGGGGATGACCGTTTTTTCGTCTTTGAGGATTGCCCGGGCCATTTTGACGGTTCCCGCGGCGGGGGCGTAGTAGGCGCTGTAGCCGAGCAGGTTGACTATTTTGATGCCGCCTTTGCGGGTCTGCTCGACTAAACGGGTGATTGTTTGCTCATCGAGCATCTCGGTGACGGCAATGCCGCCAACGGTAGTGAATCTTGGCAGCGGGACCATATCGTCGCCGTGTCCGCCCATCAGGACCGCTTTTACGTCTTGCGTGCTTACACCGAGCCGAGAGGCGATAAAATAGGTGAATCTTGCAGTGTCGAGGGCGCCTGCCATGCCCATTACCTTGTTTTTGGCGAATCCGGTGGTTTTTGCAGCAGTATAGACCATAGCGTCGAGCGGGTTGCAGACCACGATGACGAAGGAGCTGGGGCAGTGTTGGGCTATTTCGGTGCTGACTTGTTTTACGATTTGGACATTTTTGGCGAGCAGGTCGTCTCTGCTCATACCGGGTTTTCGGGGCAGGCCGCTTGTTATGATTACGAGGTTGCTGCCTGCGGCGAGACTCCAGTCGGTTGTGCCGCTGATTCTGGCCTCGTAAAGCCGCAGCGGCGCCGCCTCAGCTAAGTCGAGGGCCTTTCCTTCGGCGAGCCCTTTTACTATGTCGAGCAGGACGATGTCGCCCAGCTCGGTCTCGGCCAGCAGTTGGGCGGTAGTAGCGCCGACGTTACCGGCTCCGGCTACTGTTATTTTGGGTCGGCTCAAAGCAGGCCCCCTGGTTTTGCTGATTTTCTAATTAATTTCTGGTTTTCGGATTCGGGCGGATAGTCCAAACCGCAAACGAAGCGAGCATTATACGCAAAACTGCGGTTGTTGCTAAGGAAAAAAACTCTGAGCTTTGCTGCTTGTTGAGCGTTGAGCGGAGCTTTTGGATTGATGTTGATAGCGGGGCGGCTATAATGGCTCTCTGGAAGGTGTTGGGCGTGGCAGGTGCCGTTTGAGCGATGAGGAAGGGAAATGGCTGGTATCGAAAACTTGAAAATCACAATCGTCTATAACAACTATCCATACAAAGAAGGGCTTGAGACGGCGTGGGGCTTCTCGTGTTTAGTGGAAGGTGCCCAGAAAACGATTTTGTTCGACACCGGTGGTGATGCAGCTATCCTGCTCGGCAATATGGAAAAGCTGAGAATAGACCCGACAATTGTCGATGTGGTGGTTCTGTCGCACATTCACACAGACCACACGGGCGGGCTGGAGGGTTTTCTTGAGAAGAACTCAAAGGTAACCGTTTACCTGCTTGAAGCATTTGGTGACCGGTTCAATGAGGAGGTTCGCAGCAGGACTGCCCAGGTGGTCGAGGTGGAAAAGCCGGCGGAGATTTGCACCGGTGTATATTCGACAGGTCGCCTCGGTCGAGTCATAAAAGAGCAGTCGCTGGCGGTAAAGACTGACAGGGGCTTGGTGATGGTGACCGGCTGTGCGCACCCGGGCATTGTCAGGATTCTGAAAAGCGTAAAGCAGCAGCACGATGATCAAATTCTACTTGCGATGGGTGGTTTTCATCTCGAGTGGGCAACGAACAGTAAGATTAGCCGCGTTGTATCCGAGATGAAAGAGCTGGGTGTAAAATGCGTAGCGCCGTCCCACTGCTCAGGCGATAGGGCCAGAGAGCTGTTTGAGAAACATTTCGGGCACTGTTATATAACCACCGGTGCAGGAAGCGTGATAGAGATTCGCGATGTAGCTGGGATGTGAGGCGGAGGGAGTTTTGGATGTCAGGCGAAGAAGATATGGCCCGCGGCAATCCGGACTCGGCGAATCCTGGTGAGGATAGTGCGGAGTTGCCGGCCAGGCCGGTATGTTTGCATTGTCTTCGGCCTTGCGACCCGCTGCAGTTCTACTGTCGGCATTGTGATTCGAGCGATGTGATTAATCCGCTGGCGTCGTATATGCCGTTCGTTCGCATTCGTTTCGAGTGCGGGTTTTTCGGTAGGGCATGGCGCAGGTTATGGTATGACCAGCAGGCCTCGTTTACGCTCAGGGCGGCGTGTCTGCTTGTTGTGACGCTGTGGGCGCCGATAATGCTGTTTGTGGGCGTGCCTTTATTCATACTGGATAAGGTCCCGCAGCCACGGATGAGAATAGCCACTGTCATTCTGTTTGTTGTCGCGGCGGTTGTGATACTGATGGTTCTTATTCGTCTGAGCCTTTTTGGGGGTGCAATTTCGCCGGTGCCGATTCGGTAAAGCCGAGGCCTTTCAGATTGTTTTCCTACGGTGCCGGAGGATACAAAGGGATTTTGGGCCGTTGCTGCGGGTTCTTGTTCTTAATTTTTGGCGCTGCGGCGGGATTTGGACGGGTTCTTGCAGCAAAGATTGCCGAGGGTATTTTTGCCGCCCAGCGGTTTATCAGAGCCAAAATTGCGGGCTGGACCGATTCGCTGTGGGCATAGCCCGGCTGTTCGTCCGGTGTTTTACTTGACAAGGGCGGGTAATAAGTGATATGATACGGCAGAGCGTCCCAGACTAAGAACCGGGAGGAAAACCTATGAGACTTATTGTTAAACAGGGCGAACGGACAGTCAACGAGCTGCAATTCGAGAAAGGCCCGATATACATCGGTAGGCACTCGAACAGTCAGGTGTTTTTGCCCGACAAGACGGTATCGCGGCAGCACGCGGTGATTTACAACACCAAGGACGGGCAGTGGGTGATAGAGGACCTTGATTCTGCCAACAAGACGTACCTTAACGACGTTGAGATTCACAAGAGCGATATCAAGAACGGGGATACGGTTCGCATCACCGATTTTACTATTGATGTTGTTTTCAAGGACGAGTCGGCAAGCAGCGACCCTGGTGAGACCGTTGAGCTTGAGGAGGCGCCGAGCACGCTGATATCGGGGCCGCAGATTATAATAAGGAAGCTTGGTGCGGAACAGGCGCCGCCTATCAGGTTTCCGGCCGAGAGGGCGCCTGAGTTTCTGTGGGCAATTGAGGAGGTCAGCAGAGCGGACAGCATCGACAGGATTTTGCTGGCGATGCTGGACATTATGGCCAAACAGTTTGGCACTTATCACGCGTGGTGTGCGTTAAGGCCCATGCCGGACGGACCTATGACGGCGCACGCGGGCAGAGAGCGGAGCGGCCAGTCGCTGGAGCAGAGCACGCTGGAATACAACGAGAAGATTGGTGAGGCCATAAACAAAAAGCAGTTCATGCTTTTTATCTTTCCGAGGGATCTGAAGGTGAAGAAGGAGGTTCAGATTCGTTCGGTTATTATTGCGCCGCTTCTTACGTCGGCGGGTTGTTTCGGGGTGCTGTATTCGAACAACACATTCCGCGACGACCACTATAATCTTGGCGACCTGGATTATCTGATGCTGCTTGGGATGCACACGGCGGCGGTTGTGCAGAAACTGGGTTGATTAGGCAGCGGCGGTGTTTGTCGAGTACAGAGGCCGAATCTGCAGGATTTGGTGACAGGCGGGGACGTTCTTTTTGGCAGGTGTCAGTCTCAGTCGGGGGATTTAGTTGTAGTCGTCCGGATCGTAGCCGAGTTCGCCCCATGCGTGAATCTGCGCCCACTCCATGTCTTCGTTGTGTGGCTGGAACTTCATCTTTTCGGGGAGGTTGGGCACAATCATACCGAGGCGACAGAGGCGAATTGTATCGAGTTGAAGCCACTTGTTGTATTCGACGTGGCCGTCGGCGAAAGACCAGTTTGCGCCGAATCCGTGTCGGCAGGGCGGGGCGTCGTGCCAATTTGGTATGCTGTACTTGACGGTCCAGCTATCGATGGTGAGATAACCCTCATCTACCCACACGAATCTTTCGACGGGATTCTTGATTTCTGTCCTGTACTTAAATGGTGGGCCGAGGTGGTAAGGTGGTAGCTGTCGGTCTTTCCAGGTTGCTGCACCTGCCATTGCGCCCACGATAGCGTAGGTTATTACTTCGCCGTGCTGCCCGGTTGGGCATTTGAATAATCTTACGTTTTCGCAGTATTTGTAGAGCAGGTTAGTTCCTCTAAACTCGATACCGTCGATGATTCTGACGTTTTGGGGTCCTCTGGCCAATTGCTCGGCCTTTGTGAGCTCGCCTGCGCGCTGAAAGGGGATTATTGAGACGGTATCGACCCAGTCCGGCCAGTCGGCGGTGCGTCGGGGATACATATGTGTCAGTCCGGTATGTTCTTTTGGGAAGCCCGCACTGGCGTTTACGAGTTTGTCGTTGTTTTCGTCGGCGTACATAGTCCAGGCGTAGGTAAGCTGCTTTAGATTACTAAAGCAGACCGCGCGTTTACCTTGTTCTCTGGCATTTGACAGGACGGGAAGGAGGATGGCCATCAAAAGAGCAACTATGGCAATTACGACCAGAAGCTCTATGAGCGTAAAGGCCTTTGAGTTGCCCATTGGCTCACCCCCTGTGCAGAATGTGACTTGTTAGTCGAGCATACCACCACTGCTGATGCATCTTAGCAACCAGAGCCGGTTACTGCCAGGGGCAATAGCAGCAGGGTTGGCCTGGCTGCGGTCTGAGGTGTAAGATTGATCACGTCGCTTTCGATAGACCGGCCAAAATCACGCCTAAACGGCGGTCTGTGCGAGGTTCCGCTGTCAAGAAGAGCCAGGCCTATTGCCGTCTGTATTTTCCGATTAGTTGGCCTTGGGCAATGATGTGTCCTTCGATTGCATCAAGGAGATACGCCTTTGTCGCGCCGGGCTCTAAGTCCAGCTTCGTGTCGAGGGCGTAGAGCTTGAAGAAGTATCTGTGTGTGCCTGATGGCGGGCAGGGCCCGCCGTAGCCGATTCTGCCGAAATCGCTCTTGCCCTGGACCGCTCCCGAGGGCAGAGTCTCGTCGGTGGGAACCGCCTCCGGCAATTCTCTTGTGTCGCCCGGCAGGTTGAACAGGACCCAGTGCACCCACGTCCCCATCGGCGCATCGGGGTCGTCGCAGATAAGGGCGATGGTCTGGGTCCCTTCGGGGACGCCCTCCCACCGTAGCGGCGGAGAAATATCCCAGCCGTCACAGGTATATTTGGAAGGTATTAAGCCCCCTTCGTCAAAGGCAGGGCTGGTGACTTTTATATCCATTTCTTGGTCTCCTTTGCTCTCCGGCTTTTCTTTGCAGCAGCAAAATAGCAGAGCCGCTGCCGTTGCCGCAAATAGAATTCTCTTCCTCATAACTCACTAAATTCTAAATCGCATCCCTTAGATATTGTATTAGTGCTCCAAGGTAGTCAACAGTAAGAAACAGAACCGATAGTATTGCGATGACCCACATTGCGGGCTTTATCTCTTTTGCCTTTCCGGCCACGAGTTTTATGAGTGTAAAGGAGATGAAGCCGAAGGCCAGTCCCGTGCTGATGCTGTAGCTAAGGGCAATCATCACCATAATTATAAAGGCGGGAAAGGCCTGCTCCATATCGGCAAAGTCGATTGACTTGACCTCCTTCATCATAAAAAGGCCGACCATAATCAGGGCTGGTGCAGTAGCGTATTTGGGCACGATGCCGACGATGGGCACGAACAGCAGGGCGAAAAAGAAGCAGACCCCTGTAACCACGCTTGTCAGGCCGGTGCGTCCGCCCTGTTCGATTCCGGCTGCGGATTCGGCGTAGGAGGTGGTGGTGGACGTCCCGAGGACGGCGCCGGCGACGGTGGCGACGGCGTCGATTGCGAGCAGGCGGTCAAGGCCTTTTATGCGGTTTTGCTTGTCAACCATTTTGGCGTGATGGCAGCAGGCGACGAGAGTGCCGATGCTGTCGAACATGTCTATAAAGGTGAGAGTGAAGATTGGTCCGAACAAGCTCCACTTCAGGGCGTCTTTTATGTCGAGCTTGAATGCAACGGCTGTTATATCGATGTTCAGAGATACCAGTTCCGTCGGCTTTGGGATATATCCGAACAGGGCGGCGAGGACGGTAGAGAGGACTATTCCAATCAGCAGGGCGCCTTTGACTTTTTTCATTTCGAGGAAAATCATTACCAACAGGCCCGCAAGACCGATCAGGACGGTCGGTGTTAGCGGCCCATCGGAGACGAGGGTGGCTTCGTTATCGACGACGATGCCCAGATTAACCAAGCCCATAAACGTTATGAACAGTCCGATTCCGACGGAGATGGCTGAGACTAAGCTCGGCGGTATGGCCTCGACCATACGCTTGCGAAGGCCGAGGATTGTGAGCAGCAAAAAGAGTATCCCCGACAGAAACACGACGCCGAGGGCGGTTTGCCAACTGATTTTGCCGCCGAGGACGAGGGTATAGGCAAAGAATGCGTTAAGTCCCATTCCGGGGGCCATTGCGATGGGGGCGTTTGCCACGAGGCCTGTGATGAGCGTTGTTGTTCCGCTGATGATGCAGGTGACGGCGATCATTGCGGTTCTGTCCATTCCGGCATCGCTGAGGATTGCCGGCTGAACGAAGATGATGTATGCCATTGTCAGGAATGTTGTAAGGCCGGCGACTGTCTCGATTCTGGCGTTTGTCCCCTTTTCTTTTAACGCGAAGTATCTGCTTATCATTTTGTCCCCCTGCGTTATGTGGTCCCGTGGTTGTATGCGGCGTGCTGTTTTCACTAAGGGCCCGCTCTCGAAAACTCCTGTTTCAGATTATCATTGCCCGATGGCTTTGGCAATACAATCTTAAGGCCCGATTCCACCAATCCTCTGCCGTCACCGCAAAAGCTGCATCTATTGCTCGGCTTCCCAGCGCAGTCTTGCTATGCGGATGCCATAGACGCCGGCCTCGCTGATTTTGGAGATATACTCCCGCCCCTTGTCATCGACGATTATCTCCGGCGCAATGACCTCGTCCAGGACCGTGACGAGCTCACTGGTTTCGAGGCCGAAATTCAGCGGGTCGGTGCTGCGAAAGACCCAGGTGCTGCTTTGCGCCGGGCCGTGTGTTCGGAACATATAATAGTAGCCCCCTCGCTCAACGACCACAGGCGATTCCGCCTGCCATTTTCGCGCTCCCCTTTTGCACTGCGGGTCATAATGTGCAATCTGCCAGTTAGACCAGCCAATCAGGTCTTTGCTCGTCCGCACGTAAATGCCGGCAGCATCCCTGTCCTGATTGTGATGACCGGCATAATACGCGTACCACATGTCGCCGAATTTCACGATGCATTCGTCCCTCGTTGCTCCGGGGCCGACGAAGACACGGCTGTGCCCGTTTTCGTTTTTGTGTCGCGTCCAGTTGCGTCCATCCGGCGAAGTCATTAGGCAGATTTGTTTCTCGGCCCTGTTGTAATCCAGCCCGGCGTCAAGCCGATTTCCATTTGCCTCGAGGCCGGTGTCGTAGCCACCGTAGAACATATAGTAGATTCCTTTGTCTTTGACGACAAAGGGTGACTGGATAAACTCCTGTCCTCTCCACTCCACTAAGCTCTCGCCCACCTTCTTGTCTGCCCGAATACTCTCGCCTGTGAACCGCCACGGGCTGTCCGTCAGATTCTCCGCTTCCCAGTGACACAGGATTCTGCCGACCTTTGTCCCGCGCACGCAGGCCCAGAGATGCCACATTCCGTCTTCGGCCTGGAAGATGCAGTGGTCGTTCGGCTGATTGGGCTGTATGCCCTTTGGGTCCGATTCCGGCTGAAGGCCGAGAGGACGGAGGTCTGGCTCAGGGCCTATCAACCACCACTCGCCATCCACAATAGGCCGTAACTTGACCTGCCTGGCTTGCTGACCACACCCTGAACCGACCATCACCATGGCGCAGAGTAAATAGACATCTACTATTCGCGCTCTGCCGGGACCCATTTTAGCTTGGCAATCCTTATACCTTTCAGACTTGGCAGCAGTGCCGCTATGTAGTATTGCTCATTATGCTTGATAATCTCCGGCGCTGCCACCGGCAATGTCCCTGTCATGTAACGGTCGTCATCTACCCCGAAATCAAGGGCTTCCGGCGAGCAGTACTGCGTATTCAAATTGGTCCTGCCATAGCGCTGATTCCGGAAGAGGTAATACAACCCGTTGATTTCCACCACGAACGGACACTCACAATCCCCACCGTACCAGCGGCTCTGCGTTGCCGGCCGCCCGCCGGCAGAAACCTTCACGGGCCTGCTCCAGTGTAATAAATCTTGCGATGTCCGACAGAACACCGCTGCTCTGTGTTTCTCATGAGTATTTTCCGGCAGGTGCCCTGTATAGTAACAATAGTAAAGTCCGCAACTCCGAAGTACCATTGTGTCCCGCGTGTTGCCGTAAGGTCCGCGGAACAGATTGGGCTCTCCGTTGTCATTCGATACCCTTGTAAAGTTCTTACCGTCCTCACTCTTCGCCAGGCATATTCTTTCCCAGTCTCCGTAGAACATATAGTACGTGCCCGCAACCTTAATCACATGCGGTGCCTGAAGGCCGCCCGGCTGCTCTCCCAGCGACGTATCGGCCTCCATGGCTATGCCTTTTGGCTCCCAGTTGCTATCGGTCAGGTTCTTTCCCTCCCATCGATAGAACAGCCGCGTGTTCCCCCCGCAATTCGTATTCCTTATGCACGACCACAACTGCCAGGTTCCATCCGCTGCCTGCCATACCGCAAAATCCACGGGCTGCTGCCTGGGACTTGTATATTCCCCCAAGTCAGGATCACCGGCCACTTGCCACCACCGGCCGTCGATTATTGGCCGAAGCACTTTCTCTGATGCCTCGGGTGCTTCACACGCTCTGTTATCGAGGGTGCGGCCGCAGCCTCCTGCGAAAAAACACAGCGATATAAGAACCAACGGTGTACCGATGCTTGTGTAGAGTCCCACGTCTTACTCCTCGCTGGCCATACCGCTCAAGAGCCAGCGGGATTCGATTTGGCTTTTGTCTTTTTGTTTGATTGGATTGGCGTCGAGGGTGCTGGCCACGTCGGCCTGGGCCGGCTCAAAGGTCACGTCGATGTCGTCGAAATATATACCGATTTGCATCGGCTTGTCGGCCCCCTCACCTTCGAGGTGTTGATTCAGATTCCAGACCTGAAGCGTTATTACGAGGCGGTCGAGGTCGAGTTCGTCGAAGCTCCGCGCCGATGCCGTTTCATAATCCTTTCTTGCATTTGCGATTACCCGGTGCCATTTGTCGCCTGAGCCGGTGATATCGAAGTGGTAGTAGTCCTCCCACGGGCTCCACAGCCCGTTGGGCTTGAAATAGCCGGTCCCAATCCAGTAACAAAGCCGCATCCTTCTGCTGCTGCCCTTATAGCCGTCGATTCGGATGCACGCGCCGCTAAGGTCGTCGGGCGTGTAGGTGCTGCTGTCGAGCCGGTACCAGCCGTGCAGCACCGGTGTTGTGCTCGCCTTGAGTCTTATGGGCTGGCAGATGTAGTTGACGGTCTGGGGCATCCGGTTGTCCCCGGGGACATAATAGCCGCGTCTTCGGCTAAACAGGTGCAGTGACCTTTCTCCGCTGTGGCTGACTTTGGTTGTCTGCCGACAGATGTTGGAGGGATTTTGGTCTTCGGTATAAACAAAGGGCCTTGACCAGCCGGCAAGGTCGTCTTCAAAGCCGCCGTTTGCAATGTTCTCGCCAGCGGGCAGCTCCCACACTTCTTTTAGCCATAGCCGATATCGGCCGGGGTCGAATTCAACAAAGCTTTCGGGATACCCGTAGATGTCACCGTTCAGCATTCGGTAGTTGACGGTTGCCTTTTCACCGCGGACAGCCACGATGGTAAAGCCCGCAGGCCCGTCGCCGCCTAAGTCCGGCTCGCCGAAGTTTCTGCCCGGACTGAATGTCGGCGGCAGGTTGATAAATGTCGTGCCTTTGTATCGGCGGGCGGTCTTGATGGAGGCCTTGAGTGTGATGTGGGTATGGCCGGAAAAAACATATTTGACATTGCCGTGCTTGGTGAGAATATCCAGCAGCATCCGCCTGGTCTGCGTGCTGTTTACATAGTTGGTCATCGGGTTTATGCCCATCGGCAGCGAATGAATATGCTGAAAGAAAATGGTGGGCCTGCCTTTGTTTTTCTCGAGGTCCTTTTCGAGCCAGTCGAAATAGTGAGGGTGCCTCTGCCAAAAGCCGCGCCGCAACGGGTCGGGCCAGACAATGAAATGCCATTTACCCAAATCAAACGAGTAAACAAGCTCTGTCATCCCGTTGATTTGCCTCTGGGCCTGAAAATAATTGTCGAAGGCACTGAGGTTATATCCCGGCCCGAACGTACTGTCGTATCTGCTCTCGTGATTTCCCATCTCCAGAAGCACGGGAACGTCGCACTTTCTAAGCAATCCCTCAAGCGTCTCGAAGTGCTCCTTTTGTCCCTGCCCCGTGGTGCTGTCACCGTTGATTATTAAAAAGGCCGGCTTCGGGTCGAGCTTGTTTGCCGCCTCGATGTTTCTTTCGATGAACGAATTAAAAAGCGGATGTCCGGCCCCTGTGTGTGTGTCGCAGAATATCACGAAGTCGAAGTTCTCGCCCGTTTTCTCGATTGCGACTTTGCGGGTGTCGATGGTGCCGATTTCGTCATGGTACAGGATATCTGCGCTTAGATACGCGCCGTCGATTTCTTTGACAAGCTCTTCTTTTTCAGCTAACTCGCCGAGCAAAAAGGGAAAATTCTCGCCGTTAATCTCGGTCGTTATCCTGCTGTTCCTGCCGGCGCCTTCAAGCCAGGCCACTACCACGTCAACGTCCTGCTCCTTGGCCGGTGAGGAATTCAGGTATCGTATCGTTGTCCTACACTTCCAGGCGTTTTCGTCCGTGAAGAGCTGGTCTTCACCCTCCTCGAAGAAATAGTCCTCAAGTCGCACAATCTTTGCCTGCTCTGCCTTCAAGTTTACAGACAGGTCCGTCTCTCTGCCCTTGTTGCCCATCTCGAAGCGCACGAGGAGCTTACCCCTATCGTTCAATGCTTTTTCAACCCCCGGTTCGGCCGTGGATAGCTCTGCTGAGCAGCCGAGAGTGGCCAGCATAAGCGCAATCAAAACGAGCGGCTTTACTGAGCTTTTATGATTCGTCATTTTCTCTGTGCTCCCGAAGTTTCGGTTTATGACCTCTTGTTGCTGCGGCGTTTGCCTGCCTTAAATCTTCAGGAATATACGTTTTTTGTAAAGCAAGTAAAGGCAAAACCATTCTACGAGCAGATAGGCAAGTGCCGAAAGCACCGGCTGGGCCGATTCGGGTGCGTAGCCAATCATCCCGCCGAATAGGAATTTTGAGGTTTCCCAGAGCGGAACAAAGCCCGACTGGCACATATAAATGGCGATTGCGTTGACTCCAATTACAACGAACAGCAGCGCCCACCTGCGCTTGCGCCACACGTCAATGATAAGATAGAACACCCCGAGCAGCAATAAGCTCCAGCCGCCTGCAAACAACACGAATGAGCTTGTCCATATCTTTTTATTTATCGGAAAGACAAGTCCCCACAGCCACCCGACGAGCAGGCAGATGACTCCCGCTGCGACTAAAATCAAAGCTTTTTTCATTTTGCTCAGGTGCTGGCTGTTTGAGCGCAGCAGGTGACCTGCAAATGCGCCCAAAAGTCCTGTTGCGATTGCCGGAACGGTTGAGAGTATTCCTTCCGGGTTGTAATTGCCGCCGTAGAGTTTGCCCGGCAGCAAAAGCCGGTCGATGTATCCCGACAGATTACCCGCCTCTGTCAAAACTCCCGCGCCGTGTCCGGGCACCGGGATTAGCATCATTGCCGCCCAGTATCCAAGCAGCAGTGCCGCGAACCAGACCACCTGACACCACGGCTTGAAGTGCATTACTATCAACGCCGCGAAGAACCAGCCAAGACCTATTCGCCCCAATACCGATGCATACCGCATGTTCTCCCAGTCGCACTTCAAAAGCCCGTTGAACACCATCCCCAAAAAGACCAGCACCAGTACCCTTATCAGCAGGTGCCGATGTGTCTGTGAATCGCTCTGGCCCAGTTTCTTCCTTTTGGCAAGCGAGAATGGAAATGCGACACCTGCGATGAACAAAAACAGCGGAAAGATAAGGTCCTCGAATCTGAAACCGTGCCACTCGGCGTGCCTTAATTGTGCGGTCACCGGCCCAAGCCACCCCCATTCGGTGGCCTCTGCCAGGCGCTCGATAAGGGCCCCTCCTCCGATTATCCAGAACATATCGAAGCCCCGAAGCGCATCCAGCGATATCAAACGTTCTTCCTTCACACGCCCGGTGCTTGGCTCGGTATTCTTGCCCATCGTCTATTGGCTCAAATGCCCTGATATCGATTCTGCCGCCGGCACAGACGGAACAAACTTACAGAAAAGGCCGGAAAAAGTGAACTTTAATGTCGGCCGGTGCTGTTTTTTTCCGTGGTTGGTGCAAAAAAGCTTGCTCTGCCCGTTGGAACCCAATACAATCACCCCAATTGAAGTGATTGCGTACCGAGGCCCTCATTTGGCGGTTCTTCAGCCGTCTGTCGTTCCGTGCGGTGCCAAATCGGGATTAACAGTTGAAAAGTCGGATTGAGAACAAAGAAGGGAAGTGCTAATGAACATCTATGTAGGTAATCTGTCGCGGGACGTGACGGAAGATGACTTGCGAGCGGTTTTCGAAGCGCACGGGCAGGTCGAGCTGGTCAACATCATAAAGGACAAATTCAGCGGCGAATCGAGAGGGTTTGGGTTCGTGGAGATGCCGTCAAAGAGCGAGGCGCAAACGGCCATCGAGGAGGTCAATGGTATGGACCTCAAGGGCAGAGTGCTGAATATTAATGAGGCCAGGCCGAAAGCTCCTCGTCGCGGCGGCGGCGGCGGCGGCGGTCGACGCGGCGGCGGTGGCGGCGGCAGAGGCGGCGGCTTCGGCGGCGGTGGCGGCGGACGCCGTTACTAAGACCAGAAATAACAAATCGCAAAAGCTATTCGACTCGAACGGGCTTGCTCCGTCCGGTGCAGGTCCGCTTGCATCCTGAGATTGTTCGCATACATTTAACCGGCTTGCGATGGTCTGCAATTCAAGACCATCTCCGCCGGCCAATAACATCGTCTTGCTTCGAGAACTGCCCAACACCTCCCAAACACAACCACTGCGAGCGAGAGGAGTCGAACCTGAAAACGCTCGCATATTTGGAAAGTATGGGCAGAATTAATCGCTTTTCAAATGATTTTGGGCAGGGGGGAACCAGGGAAAATATATCACTAAAGTATCGTCCTCGTAACAATCCAGTAACGTGCGCCTGCTATATTCACCGCAGATTGTGTTCCAGCTACCGCTCCTCTTTGACTGGTAGTAACTGAGGTGTAGATTACGTTAATAATGGTCTGTGGCATGCATCTTATCCAAATAATGCAATGGTCTTTAGGACATAAGCTGAGTTGAGTGTTGAGAATGAGTAGTGAAATCCGGTTCTATTGAAATGTGAGGTGAAATTATGTGGTACTTTTGCTGTGCAACGATTCTAACATTGCTCCTTTCGACTTCCAATGTTCATGCAGACAGGCATATTTATCCTGTGCAGGACTTCTACAACAGGAACATAGAAGTCCCGATAGATTATGACCATCCTGAAGGGGGGACGTTCAAACTGTATTATCAGCTAAGCGCAAACTTTGATTATAATCAGCCTTCGATATTCTTTCTTAATGACGTCCAACAGGGACACGGAGCACCCGGTGAAATAGATGCATTGGCTGAAAGCTATCAACTTGATGAAAGTCTCAATTTAGTCCGCTACGAACCCAGGGGAAGAGAGTACTCGTACATCGAGCTGCACAATGACGATGGAACCGTCAATTGGGAGAAAGCATACCGTGTCCTGTCGTCCAGACAGCTTGTCGAAGATATTGAGCGAGTAAGGCAGGACCTGTTTTCGAACCATCCGGACACAAAGATATGCCTCTTTGGAAGATCAGGTGGAGGATACCTGGTGCAGGAATATCTCGCCAAGTATTCCAACCATGTAGACAGGGCGTTTATTCGCTGTGCGCCGAATCCGCTGATAATGAAGAAGCTGGGACACTTGGAGTCGAAAGCTTTCCAGGATTCGTTGAACGCTGTGGATCCGGCACTGTATGGGAAACTAAAAGTGGTCCTGGAGAAAAACATCGTCCCTGAAATGGATTTGATGTGGCTGATGTGGCAGCTTCCGTACGGCCTCGAAAATCCCGGACGGATTCAAGCGCAGATAATAAATGAACTGTATGAGAACAATGCCGATACATATGACTTGTATACAGAAGAGAAGGGGTTGGGTTTTGCGAAATTCCAAGCTCGCAAACCGATGGTCGAAAAAGAACTTGGAGTGGGGTGGTTGCTCAGGCCTCTTGAATGTGATGGTTGTTATGTCCTGGGACCTGCTCCAGAGTATATTGATCCTCTTTATTATTGCCTTAGAGAGCTTTCCTCTCAATACATAAAGTTGGTTGAAGAGAAGAGAGTTCCTCCTCCCGTGTACCCGTCTTTAGAGAAGTTCAAGCAGATTGAGTCTGAAGTGTTTTGTCTGATGGGCAAACATGACCATATGTCTCCCTACCAGATTGGAATTGAACTGGGAAATTACATTAAGAACTATGAGCTGTTCATAACTGACGATAACCACCTCTTGAACAAACACAAGGATTGCTATCCGTTGCTCAGAAATGCGTTTTTCAAATACGGATTAGGTTCAAGGGAGTTGGATGAAGCTATGAAGCGCTCACAGTGTAAGCGGTGCTGGCCTGAGTAACCTGCACTGAGAGTTCGTTGTACAATAGGCAACGAGGTAGAGCAAATAGCCAGATGACCATCAAGAGGAAGCAAAGCAGATGGTTTCTTCACCGGAAAGTTCACCGGAGGGCAAAGACAGGGGCAGTACAGGTGAGGCAAAAAGTGACGTAAGTCCTTATATAGCAAAGAATGCGAGCGAGAGGAGTCGAACCTCCACCCCCGGTTGGGGACAAGGACCTAAACCTTGCGCGTCTGCCAGTTCCGCCACGCTCGCGAGTATTACTCTTCCTTTTCTACCGAAGAGACCGCCGGCCTCGCAGAGTTATATTTCTTGGTTTTGAAGTTTACTTTTCTCCGCGGTCTTTGCGCTCTCTGTGGTTAATCCTTTTCTTTCGATATTGTCTCGATTCGCTTCTCGGCCTTTTGCAGGATGCTCCGGCAGTGCTTGATGAGTGTCATTGCCCGCTCGTACTGCTCGAGCGAGTCCTGCAGGGGGATTTCGCCCTGCTCGATTTTCCCGACAATAGCCGTCAGTTCCTTTATCGCCTGCTCAAAGCTCAGCTTACTTATATCATTTTTTTGCTTCTGACCTGCCATTTATTTCCCTTTTTGTTTTAGCCACAGAGAACACGGAGTTCACAGAGATTTTTAATATTGTCATTCCTGCGAAGGCAGGAATCCAGAATTTTTCCTTTTATTCTTTCACCGCAATGCTACGGGTGAAACCCGTAGTAGTTTACTCTGTGACAGTCACAGGGCCTTTGCAACACCTTCGCCATATTCTTTATCAGCTTTACGGAAGTGCTCGACCATTTTTTTCTGGATTTCCTTCGGCGCCTTACTGAGCGAACGTGCGATGTTCTGAACCAGTCTTTTCTGCTCATCAGGCGGCATCAAACGATAAAGGTTTCCCGGCTGGATGTAATCATCATCGACGCCACGCTTCTGCTCATACCAATCAGCATCACCGGAGATTTTCAGAGGAGGTTCTTTGTGTGAGGGGTCCGCCTTAGGACCGCCGAAGCTGTTGGGCTCGTAATTGGGTGAGGCCCCGCCGTTATCGTCGAACCTCATTTTGCCGTCGCGCTGATAATTATTCGCTTTTGTCGCATGCGGACAGTTGATAGGCAGACGCTCAAAATTGACGCCGAGGCGATACCTGTGAGCATCGGCATAAGAGAAGATTCGAGCCTGAAGCATTTTGCAGGGTGAGAAGGAAATTCCCGGAGGAACATTTGCGGGAGAAAAGGCAGACTGCTCAACTTCTGCAAAGTAGTTTTCAGGATTTTTGTTCATCTCAAGGACGCCGACCTCGATGAGCGGGTAATCTGCATGAGGCCATACTTTGGTCAAGTCGAAGGGATTCCATCGATAGTTCTCAGCTTCCTTTTCGGGCATAATCTGAACGGAAAATGTCCATTTGGGGAAGTCGCCTTTTTCTATTGCGCCGAAGAGCTGCTTGACATGATAGTCAGGGTCTTCTCCTACAATTTTATCGGCCTCTTCCTGCATAAAGCACTGGATGCTCTGCTGTGTCTTGAAATGGAACTTAACCCAGAATCGCTCGTTCCCGGCGTTAATGAAACTATACGTGTGACTGCCGTAGCCATTCATATAAGGGATGCCTTTAGGAATGCCCCTGTCGGAAAAGAGGATAGTCACCTGGTGAAGTGATTCGGGGACCTGCGACCAGAAATCCCACTGCATTGTGTCGTTTTTTGCATTTGTCTTTGGTTCCCTTTTCTGCGTATGAATGAAATCAGGGAACTTGATTGCGTCCCGGATGAAGAAGGTTGGCGTGTTGTTTCCTACCATATCCCAGTTTCCTTCTTCTGTATAGAACTTAAGTGCAAAGCCCCTGACATCGCGCACCGTGTCGGCGGAGCCCTTCTCGCCTGCGACAGTAGAAAACCGGCCGAAGACTTCCGTTTTCTTGCCAACTTTCGAGAATATCCTGGCCTTGGTGTACTTTGTGATGTCCTTCGTAACGGTGAATGTACCGTGCGCGCCAGCGGCCTTTGCATGCACAACACGCTCTGGGATACGTTCCCGGTTAAAATGGGACAGTTTTTCAAGCAGATGATGGTCCTGCAGTAATGTCGGACCTCTTTGGCCTGCGGTTAGAGACGTTTGATTGTCGGATACCGGAATACCTGCTGCGGTAGTTAGTTTTTTTTCAGTCATCGTTCTTCTCCTTAATTTTATTTATTGACGAGAATAACTATGTCACCTTTTTATTTCATCTGAAGCCCAAGACTCTTTTACTCTTCCACCGCAATGCTACGGGTGAAACCCCGTAGTACTTTACTCTGGTTTTACAGCATCCCAAAGGCCCTTGATGTCAGCGCCCGAAGGCATCGGCAGGACTACTTCACCCTCTTTTTTCAGGGGCAGCTTTATCAGCCCCAAAGCTGGTGTATCCACAGAGAGACCCAAGTCCGCCTTATAAGGAATCTTTGAGCCGGGCCTTATACCCTTCAAAGCTGTTAACATATCCAAATAGTTAATGTTGGCAGGCAGCGAGACTGTTTTTTTGCTTTTCGCAGGCACTGTGGTTTGTAACTCAGCACTGCCGGTAAGGAATGGCTCAGCGCCGCTTGAGAGACCATAATCCAGATTCATCAGCGGTAAAGCCACTGGATACGGATTATCAACCTCGATATCGAACAGCAGAGTGGCTGAATCCAGCTTGACGTTCTCAAACTTCAGGCCGGTCATCCGTGCAGTAGGTTTGTTAAGGCTCAGGGCCTGCTGCATTGTTTCGCATCCTATGAAGAAAACAGAAACTAACACCGTCGCCCAAACGATGAATCTTTTCGTACTCATAACTTCACCTCCTTTTTGGGAATGAAATTTTAACATATCCGGCCCTGCTAATTTCAAGCCGAAAAATCTGCGTGCTCTAACGAAGCAGTGGTGCACCTCCGCTGGCGTGATTTGCAATTATACTCATTCCGGTTACAGCTACAACATTAAATCCCCGGTAATCGGCATCTGTGTAAATCAGTCCCGCAAGGGGGGCAAGCCGTGTTAATCCGTGTCTTTTGCTTTTTTGGTTACCTTGCTTTCGACGAAATTTTCGCCTGCCAGTTCGGTGAGGAGGGCGTCGCCGGCCTTGACCTGCTCGGGCGTCTTTAGCAATCGGCCGGCCTCTTTAATGGTCGTGATGCTGTAGCCCCTGTGCAGGACTGCCTTTGGATTCAGCCCGGCTAACCGGTTCGCCTTGGCCGCTAACTCCATCTGTGCCTTATTTAACACCGCCCGCAGGGCGTTATCAGCCCTGTTGGCTATGTCATTTAGTCCTATGACCATTCTACTTAAGAGCCGATGCGGCTCGAGCTTCGCAACCTGCTCATAATAATCTGCTATTCGTTGTCTGCCGTCGGCGAGCGATTGCTTAAGAGAAGCGGCCAGTGAGTTTTGCAGCTCATCCAACTGCTGCTGGCGATTGCGCATGGGCAGCAGCGGGTTTCTAAATACCGCGCTTGCCAAAAGCGTCTCTAACCGCTGGCTGGCCAATTCGAGCATTGCTTCGATTTGGCCCGTCAGCCGTGACTCTATGCTGGAGATTTGCTCCAATACCTCGGCTATATCCGGTACTGCTACGACGCCCGCCTTTGTCGGCGTCGATGCTCGCTTGTCGGCAACCAAATCTGCGATGGTGACGTTATCTTCGTGGCCGACCGCGCTGATTACCGGTATCGCCGAATCGAATATGGCCCGCGCCAGCACTTCTTCATTGAAGGCCCAGAGGTCTTCGAGTGAGCCGCCGCCTCTGCCTACAATCAGAAGGTCGAGTTTCAGCCGGGCGTTCCGGCTGTTTAGCTTGCGAATGGCTGCGGCAATCTTCTCAGCGGCACCCTCGCCCTGCACCGGCACCGGATAGAGAAGCAGCCGAACGCAGGGCCAGCGGTTATGAATGCTGTCGATGATGTCGTGGATGGCTGCGCCGGATTCGCTTGTCAGTATGCCGATTCGCTCAGGATAGGCGGGCAGGGGTTTTTTGTGTCTTTCGTCGAAGAGCCCCTCCGCTTGCAGCCGCTTTACCATTTGCTCGAATGCAAGCTGCAGGGCGCCCACGCCTGCCGGCTGCATCGATTCGACACGGAGCTGATACTTGCCATGCGGCAAATAGACGTCGATATGCCCCGTTGCCAGGATGGCCATGCCGTTTTCACACTTGAACTTGACCCGCCGAAAGCTGCTCTGCCACATAACGCAGGGAAGCACGGAGCTCTCATCCTTGAGGGAGAAATAGCAGTGGCCGCTGGACGGGTGGGGCTTCCAGTTGCTTATCTCGCCGCTGACGGTCAATCGGCCGGGCAGGTTGTTCTCCAGCACGCCCTTTATCAGCGTATTAACCTGGCTGACCGTGTATATCTGAACTTTATTGTTTCGCTTTGCCGTCACTTGATCAGAACCGCCCAGTAGCCGTCCGATGGGCATCGCAGGAGCAGCTCGCCGCCGCCTCTTCCTTCTGTTTCCGCTGCCCACTCACTCCTCATAATATCGAGCCATCGCACTGTCAAATCCCCGCTCGCCTTGCTGACATCGAGCAACACCTCACCGCCGTTGGTGAAATAGACCGCGTATTCCGTCCCCGGATTGGCAATGCAATACGCCTCGTTTTCCTCTCTGCCCGAAAGTAAGTCGTTATGCGGCTCACACGCAAATATGTTCATCTCGTCCGTCAGCATTCGCGCCGCCTTGATACTCGCCTGTGCCTTCTCGCCCAGCCCCAGCCCCGACGGCGGCCGATGAAACCTCGCAGCCGCAAGCCCTCCGAAAATGTTCCGCCAGAACCGTTCCATCCCGTTCCGGTCGCCGCCGAACCTGCCGCCGTCGGCCCCGTATATCTTCACGTTATTCAAAGGCCGAATCTTCTCTGCTATCCGCGCACGCTGCCTCTGAGCATTATCCCAGTGTGCTTGCCCGCTTTGATGGTTGTTCTGCGAAATATCTATGAATGAATAAATCTGCGGATAATCGAACGTTGCGTGGTGCATCGGGTGCGACAGGTCGTGCGGGTCCCACATCTCAGTCGTATGGACGGTGACGCCGGCCTCTTTCGCCTTGCCTTTGATATACTCCGACCAGTACCATCCCCACTCAGGCCGAACGCTTGTCTCGTTATCCATACAATACAGAATGTTGCCGAACCTGAGTGAATAGCTCAGCAGCTTATCGACATACCTCTGCTGATACCCGAGCAGCAAAGACTGCATCTCTCCCCTTGGCGCAAGCCACTGAAAATCCGGAACCGTCCAGAAGAAGTTATTTGCTGCACGCACCGGATGACTGCTCACATGTTCACTAAGCCAGGTATCCTCATATCTATAGTTGACGTTGTTCTTCGGATTGAACGGGTTGTTTTGCCAATTGTCCCTGTAGAAATCGAACGTAGCCCAGACTTCTATTTGCACGATTATGTCGCGCTCGCTGCTCAGCTCCAGAAACGTTTCAAATCTGTGCCAGTACTCCTCATTCCACCCATCAAGGTCGTACTCATCCCCTTGCTTGCCGAACGGCCACACATTGCCCTCGTCCCGGCTCGACATCGTGCATCGCACATAGTTGCCGCCGACGCTCCTGAGCAGGTCAAGGTGTTCCTTGAGCTTGGGGATTTGAAACAGGTTGTCCTCAACCGACCCACCGAGCAGCAGGAGGGGTTGCCCGCCGTACTGCCAGTAGCGACCATTGCCGGCATAGATATCGATACGCTTTGCTGAACTGTCTTGACCTTCCACTCTGTAACAGCAGCACGATAAGACGAACAGTGAAATCGTCAGACTTTTCAGCACAGAGTACCGGTTATTTCTCTTTGCAGTGATACTCACTTGTCACACCTCCAGCAACATGGTTTTCAATCTCGACTCAGCGAACCGATAACTATGTCAGACTCACCGGAATTGCCGACGGCGCGGCAATACCACACCGCACCGGTCGGCTTGGTTATTCTCCAGCGTCGCCTTGATAAGCGCGTTTACATGGCTCGACGTGTAGATTTTGGTCTTGTCGGTTGCCATCGCATTACTCTCTCGATATGTGTTGTTTTGTGCCATTTCCATCGCGTTATGTCAAGGTGCTTGACGGCTGCTTTTGCGCCCCTTGCACTGAGGCCGAACGCAATTTTAGCCAAGGGGACATATTTCTGGATGTCCAGTGACATAACGTTGGCACTGCCCCGAACAATGTTCTGGCAATCTGTCAGGCGGCTCGATAATTAGAAGTTGATTTGTTTTGGAATCCTAACAGCACGGCGACGCCACACCTTGCCAGCCGGGTTATTCTTTATCTTGCTCTCTGGGGGGTAGCTCGGCTGGCAAAATTTTTTGGCTAATCGAAGCTGCCGAGCTGCAACAGGCGCGTCGTTATCACTGGCGATGTTCGCTGAATTTGCGATGCTTAGATTGTCCCGCCTTTTTAGTCTATCCGTTTTTTGTACAGGCGCGTCTCAAGCGGTTTTTGCCAGCTTGTCCAGTTGGAATCGCTGGCTTCATTTTCGATAAGGCCGGTTACCTGATTCAGCTTGGCGTCGAGGTCATCGATATAATAGACCATAAATGCCTCGGGCGTGGCGGGCAGCTTTGGCGAGTTGAATTCGTATTTGCCGTGGTGAGAGAGGATAATATGGCCGAGCGCGTCAAGTATCGTCTCGTCGATTTGCTCACCGTTCTTTTTCAGATTTTTTGCCTTTTGATGCAGCATCAGGAAGGTCTTTGAGATGTGGCCGATGAGCTGTCCCGAGTCGGTGTAGCTAAAGGCGATGTCGTAGCAGAGCTCTTCTGTTTTTCCCATATCGTGGATGAAGATGCCGGCCAGAACGAGGTCGGCCTGCACACTGGGGTACAGCGGCAGAATGGCCGACGCGACACGCAGCATACTGTGTGTATGCTCGAGCAGCCCTCCGATGTAGCTGTGGTGCATGGACTTTCCGCCCGGTGCGGTGCGGAACTTCTCCATCAAATCATCGTCTTTTAAGAACTCAGCAACCAGCGCCTTTAGCTGGGGATTTGTGATTTTGCCTACCGTCTGCCTGACCTCCTGGAACATCTTTTCGGTGTCTTTTTCAGTCCGTGCTAAGAAATCATCGAGGTTGACCTTGTCTGTCTCGATGACACTGACGCTATTAACGACGATTTGCAGGTTGCTCTGATAGAGCTCGCTTCTTCCCTGGATGCGGACGAAGCCGGGTTTTGGCAGGGCGTTATAGACGGCCTCGCTGGCCTGCCACATTCGGCCGTTGAGCCGGCCGGTCTTGTCGCAGAGATACATTGCGATATACAGGTCGCCGCGTGTTGTGCTGCGGAGGATTGGGTCTCGCACTAAATAGATGTCATCGACGGTCTGGCCGGGATTGATTTCGCTGATAAATTTGTGAGCCATTTCTCACTCCATTGGGTTGCAGTATTGTGCAGACAGTGGCAGCTATTATCAGCAATGCGGTGGGGATAATCAACAAAAAAAGAAGGGGCCTATACGTAGGTATAGGCCCCTGAGCTTCATAGATGCTTACTACCGGCTGTTAAGGCCATAACTGCCTGTCAAGCCACGTGTTCGACAACACGCCGTAGTCCTTGAAGTCAATGATGTTCGGGTCGCTGATGTAGAGGTCAGCCGGTGTATTCAACGGCAGGTCGAACTCGCCCGTGCCGTTCGTGGCGATGTACGCGACCTCATTGGCGTCAAGTGCGTAGTCGTAGATGCGCAGGTCGTCCACACCACCTGCCCAGCCGCCGATGTTCGGATGGAACGAGCCGAGAGAAGTAATAACCACCGGGTCATCGAAGATTGCCCCTATGTTGCAGGCATCGGTGATGGGTGGGGCCGGGCAGAGCTCAAAGCCGTTGTGGTAGATGGTGATGGAGTCGTTCATGCCGTCTTTGACGAATGCGTAGTGGTGCCAATTTCCGGTAAAATCTGACGCCGTCACGTTGTAGCACTGGGCCACGTCGTCGATAGTGTTGTTCGGGTCGAGCTCATTAGGAGCACCTGTGAAACGGTAGTGGATGGCAGGTCCCGGAGGAAACAGTGGGGGACGCGGTGTCGGACACCATATGTCCAGTATCCTGTTGGTGTCCTGTACCACCATCAGCGGGTTCCACGAATCGAGCTGTGGGAAGTCGCCTTTGTTGACCTTCAACCACAGTGAGATAGACAGGTCCTCGTCTATATTCTCGACCCAGACTCCGTTAGGGATGGAGACGTTCTGGGTAATGCCGTCGAGGTAGAGATATCCGCCGTTGTCGAACCCGCCGCTGGCGTTCCAGCCGCTGTCGGTGTCATGGAGCGTGCCGTTATAGTCGTGGACGGTTGCGTCATCTGCATTGTTGCCGCTGCCGTCATCGAACTTGTACCACAGGCACGGGTCACACGGCTCCTGAATCTCCTCGTTGACGATGTTGGAGTCGGTAGCCAGCCAGTCACCGGCGATGATCGCTACATCCTCGAAGCCGACAAAGCAGTCACCGGTCAGGTCATAGGGCGGCCCTTCTGAGGGGACGCACCTTCTCGGGTAGAGCCGGAAGTCGTCAAAGGTGACGCTCCCAGGCCCGCCGTGCTCTAAGTCGAAGAGCGATTTGCATTGCTCGCCGAAACCAATGTACATATACTCTACAGCAGTGACGTCGCAATCAGCAGCAAAGTCTGACAGCGGGATGTTCCACTCGTTGCGTCCCACACGGGTCTGTGCATTGGGGTCCGGGTGGTTGATGTGAGCAATGCTGCCGGCAGTATCTTCGAGGATTACGTACATTCGGTCATAGACCGGGTCGTCGTTGTTGTCTGCCGCACCGTAGTACGCCATGTACAGGGCTGTGCAGTCGGTGGTCTGGCTTCCTTCGGTGAAGTCGGTGCCGCCCGGCCAGTAACGTCTGATTTCAGAGTAACTGTACCGTCCTAAGAGCGGTCCGTTGTTGTTGTAGTCATAGACCATAGTGCCGCCCGAGAGGGTGATATTCGAGCCGGTGCTCCAGCCGGTAGTACAGGCCGGAATGTAAGTATCGCCGTCTTCCCACGTTAGCAGCATATCGTTCGTGTCGATGTATGAGAAGTCATCGAGCGTAATATAGTCAAGAGTTGAGAAATTCCAGACCGGACCCTTCCAAACGAGGTTGGCGTCACACGGGTCGTTGACCTCGTCCACTCGCCAGAAGTATGTCATTGAGAATTCGAGCGGTTTTGGGTCCCACTCGTTGACATCACTGGGGGCATAGTTGACGTTTGGATGCAGCAACCTGTCAGCGTCGTTTACCTCGTCCCAGTCGGTTCCGAAGTAGATTTCGTGCCCGGCGATATCGCGGACCCAGTCACCCGGCCGCCATTCGAGCATTACAGTTCTCAAGTCGGGCACTGCTACGCCGTTGGCAGGGCTCGGCCACATTGCGGGTCCGCTGCCCCTGGTGCGGAACATCCAGACGTCGCCGATTATGCACGGGTCCCCGCAGGGCGGGCTCTCATTGACCTCATCAATTCGCCAGTAGAAATTGACATCGGGCGTAAGAGTTGCAAAAGGCAAGCACGGGTCTGTTTGTCTTCCCACGTAAACACCGAGCGGGTTGCTTGGTGTTGCGTTGGTGACGTCTGCCTCGCTCTTGCCGAAGTAAACGTCGTGGCCGGCCGTGTCGGTTGCGTATGTTCCGGGTATCCAGCTTAGCATTACCGGAGGATCAACTTCGGTGCGGCCGTCTCGCGGAACCGGTACGGATGCCTTTCCGCTTGTGCTGGTGAAGTACCAAACGACGCCCTTAAACGGCACGTGGTCGGTCAGATTGACCTCGTCGATACGCCAGTAGTATGTCTGGTTCCAGGCGAGCGCGAGGGTGTTGGCGCCGGTCGGCCATTGGCTGTAAATATTGCTTATCTGTCCCTGATAGACATTATTGGGGTCAACGGCTACTGTCGCGTCGTTCACATCGTCCCACTTCGTTCCGAAATAGACCTGGTGTGCTTCGGCCCAGTCACCTGCGGTCCAGCGAAGGACCAGCTCACACGGGGGGACTTCCTTTGAACCACTCTGGGGGTTTGCCTGTTTGGCCTTGTCCGCAACTCGGTTAGCGTTAAAGCGAATGTAAGGACCTTGTCCTTGACCCCACCATTCGCCCCCCTGAGCTCCAAGGCAGGCGTTCATCGGATAGCCCGGCCTTCGCACCATAGCGATTCCGTTGTTTGAGCCGGGATGGTCCAGCCAGTTCTGAACCAGTTCCACCGGCAGCGTGCCGAGGAACCACGTGTTGACGTTTCCCCAGGTGCCGCTCGCCGGAGGCGTTGCCGGCGTCTTTATCAGTTTCCCGATGATGCTGCCCGGACCGGTCCGGTTGAAGACCTCAAGCCAGTCCTGGTCTCCCACGTAGTTGTCCCAGGTGACCGTACTTTCCTGCCACGGTTGGGAAGGGAGCACAATGTTAAACTGAACGTTTCCTTCACTTCCGAAGTGGGCGTTCACATCCACGTTTATCGTGGCTGAGTTGACCTCATAGTCCTGCACCCCATAGAGGGGCCACCACCACATAACAGGTCGAGCACCGGCCGGATAGCCCTCGTCATTGCCCGTGCACAGGCACCCGGCGTTCGAGCCCTGGACACTTGTGTGCGGCATATCCGAATGGATGAGCACGCCCATCGAAATGAGGTCGTTTACATCGACCGTCTGTCCCTGCGCACCTGCTGCAAATCCGAACAGCAGTGAGCAAAAAACCAACCATATCACTTTCCTGTTCATAACAGCTCCTCCTTAAAATTAAAGAGAATCAACTAAGAGTTTGGCTTTAAGCCGAGACATTTATTTGACACCTAATATCCAACGACAAATAAAGGAAGCCGATCATTACCGGAAACGCTGATGTTTTTCGATGACGGAACTGAGGGGCTTCAATTGACGACGGAAAAATGGCCCGTCAATACCAGAAGATTTTCTTGGTTATGCTGCCACCGACCTCCTTTCCCGGGCATGTGCGTCCGATTTGTTATAGGACTAAACCATCACCGCCGGCCTACTTCAATCCCGGCCGCCGGATACACAAAACTTCTATCTAACCTTCTTGTCCGTTTGCACTTACTTACGCTGCGAAGGTGTGTCAACGCAATCTTCACGTATGACTCTATCAGATTGGCGCGTGTTTTTCAAGTAAAATATTTGCCGAAACGTTGGGACCGTGGAATATTTTCTGTGGGCATTCGGACAGTGGCCTTAAGTTCTTTCCCCAGAAGCCCTTAGGCAAGTTTATGCTATTTTCGATACCTGAGATTAAGGTGGTGTCTCCGGCGGGCCTGGCCGTTCTTGGCTGACCATCTTACAGCGCCGAGGCGGACTGGATAGGCCTTGGCGCAAAAAGCAGGGCCTATGGTAACGCCACCATAGGCCCCTGGAATTTGCATCCGCAGTGTCGGCTTTGCTATTCGACCGGCCAGTACTTCTTGTCAAGCCAATCGCCACCCATTATGGATAGGTCCTTGAAGTTGATTATGTTGGGATCCTCCACATATAGGTCGGCAGGTGAATCAAGCCCCTGATACAAGCTGCCCGTTCCGTTGGTTGCGATGTACTGGATTTCCGCCTCGGATAGTGCGTAGCTGTAAATTCGGAAGTCATCCACGCCGCCGGCCCAGCCGCCGCCCCACGGGCCGAAGCAGCCCAGCGTTATCGGATACGGCGTCGGTATCTCGCCTATATTGTTTGCATCGTTGGCGTCACATACCAGCTCGCCGTTATGGTAGACCGCGATGTTATCATTCGTCCCGTCTTTGACCAATGCGTAGTGATGCCACTTGCTGGTAAAGTCGATCTCAGTGACCTGCCAGCATGCCGCAAGGTCGTCACCTTCGTCACCATCGGGCGGGCCGATGAAGCGGTAATGCAACTGAGGACCCGGCTCGAACACAGGCGCCGACGGTGTCGGCAGCCAGATATCCATCACTACGCACGGGTCCACTCCGGCTCTTATGAACGGTTGCCAGCTCTGGCTCTGCGGAAAGTCGTCTCTCTCTACGCGAATCCACGTGCTTATCGTCATATTCTCACCGATGCTGTTCGCGAATACATCATTGGGGATTTCCACGTTCTGACCCGTCCCGTCCGGAACTCCGTCAAGGTAGAGGTAGCCGTTGCCGTTGAACCCGCCGCTGGTATGCCAGCCCGCGTCGTTCTTGACGTGGCCGTCGTAACCCAGCACGGTTGAATCATTGGCATCATTGCCTCCGCCCTCATCAAACTTATACCACAGCACCGGAGATGCCGGGGGCACTATTCCCTCGAACGTGATGTATCCGTCCGAGTTTAGCCATTCATCTGTGATGTACTCGAGGTCACCGGTGTTGACGATGCAGTCATCGGTCAGGTCACCGTTCGGGCCCAGTTCGGGCACACATCTTGCCGGGTACAGTCGCAGGTTGTCGAAGGTGACGGTTCCTGCGCCGCCGGGGTTGCCGCTGAAGAGCGAATTGCATCGCTCGCCGAACCCGATATACATATATTCGATGCTTGTAACGTCTACCGCAGGCGTAAAGTCGGACAGCGAAATATTCCACTGCTGCCATTCGTAGGTGGCCTGAGCGTTCGGGTCCGGGTGGTTGACGTGAGCGACCCCACCGGCCGTATCTTCCAGAACGATATACATTATGTCATACGTCGGGTGGTTGTTGTTGTCTGCGAGGCCCTGGAAGTCCACGTAAAGTGCTTTGCAGTCATTTGTCTGGCTTCCTTCGGTGAAGTCGGTGCCGCCCGGCCAGTGACGCATAATCTCAGAGTAGTTGTAGCGCCCGGCTAAAACTCCGTTGTTGTTGTAGTCATAGACCATAGTGCCGCCGGAGAGGGTGATATTCGAACTGGTACTCCAGCCGGTAGTGCACGTCGGGATGTAAGTGTCACCGTCCTCCCAGTTGGCGAGCAAGCCGTTGATGTCGTCATAGGAAAAATCGTCTAAGAGGATGTAAGTCGGCGTCAAGAAGTGCCACGCGTCGCCCCTCCACAGACAGGGGTCGTTGACCTCATCGACACGCCAGTGGTAAGTCGTATCGAACTCGAGGGCCGGCGGAGCAGCGTTGTTGTTATCGACGATTGTGACAGTTACGTTCGGATGGACAGATGTGTTGGCGTCGTTGACTTCGTCGACATCGGTTCCGAAATACACGTGGTGTCCGGCCGTTGTCTGGATCCAGTCACCCGGACGCCACCCAAGTGTCACCGCCCTCAGGTCCGGAACCGTTACGCCGTTGGCGGGATGCGGGAACAATGCGATAGTACTGCCGAGCATGGTGAAGCTCCAGACGTCTCCCGGCCACAGACAGGGGTCGGGTCCCGCTTCGTTGACCTCGTCGATTCGCCAATAGTAGCTCTTTGCCGGCTTCCCCGCGAACGGATAGCACGGATCGCTCTGGCGGCCTACATAGACGCCGAGTTGGTTATCTATGTTGGCGTCGCACACGTTTGCTTCGTTTTCGCCGATGTAGATATCATGAAGGGCCGCATAAGGTCCCGGAGTCCAGCTCAACTCGATGGTACCCTCCAGGTCAAATGCGCCGTCTCTCGGCACGGGTTCGTGGGCCTTTCCGTCCGCTGTGTTGAAGTACCAGACTTTGCCTTTATACGGGATTCCCGTTGTGCCGTTGACCTCGTCGATTCGCCAGTAGTAAGTCTTGCCGTAGTCCATTATGTTGGCGTCGGGCGCATAAGTTTTTTCGCCGAAGTCCTGACGGTCCTTATAGACGTTGTTTGGGTCGCTTATAGTTGTTGCCTCGTTGACGTCATTCCAGTCCGTTCCGAAATAGACGTCATGGTAGAGTGCCCAGAGGCCGTTCTGCCAGCTAAGTTCCAGGCCGTATGGCGGCACGTTCGATGAGCCGCTCGGCGGGTTGGCGCCGTAGGGCAGGTCAAGAGTCTTCTCTGCCTTGAACTGCATCTTTAGCACGTGTTGGGTGCCGACAAAGCTGCCGCCGTAGCTCACGTAACAGCCCGCTATAGGAAATCCCCAGTGGAGCCAGACGACGCCGTTGTTGGCACCGGGATGGTCCAGCCAGTTCTGGACTATATTGGGGTCAATCTCGCCGTCGAAGAACGCTGGATCGCTCCAGCCCACCGGTGGGAATGGAGGCCTCCGCCAGACCTTGCCTACCCAACTGGAGCTGGTTGGGTGGCCGAAAAAGCCCTGCCAGTCCGCGTCACCAACGTAGCTGTCATAGGTGCAGGTTTGTTCCTCCCAGGGCTCGGGCGCCACGTATATCCTGAATCTGGCGTCCTGAAATGCTCCCCACGGAGAACCTACGGTGATGTTGCAGTCGGAGACGATTTCGTAGGTGTACTGGTAGGCACTGAGGTCCCACTTCCAGAGAAGTGGTCGACAGCCATAGGCTGGAAGGCCGCCCGTGACGAATACACCCTCCTGGCCATCCCACTGGGCCTCGTGGTACAGGGGATTAGCCGTCTCGTGCCAGTAACGTGTTCGCTCCGGGTACTGCTCTGTCACCCCGGAGCTGATGTGCACGCCGGCCGTATGGTTGCTGTTGACATCGACGATCGCACCTGCGCCGGCAACGGCAGCGCTGCACAACAGTACTGCAGCTATGAGAAGGGAAAGATTCTTGTACATCGTGACTCCTCCTTTCGATTCAGTATGAGTCAAAACGGATTGTTACATATCACCCACCATCAAACAGATGTCCTGATTATTGACTTGCCAGTCATGGGCGTGTCCCCTGACTCCAGCACCGGACCAAACTCATCGAGTGCTCTGGTGTGGGATGAGTTGTATGCACGGGTACCAATTATGGGCACATTTTAACATACGCTGCAGGATTTTACAACAAAAAAAACCGGCGGCCAATAAGCACGCCGAGCCGGACAGTGAAGTGCCTGCGACCACAACCTAAGGTCTTTAATGAAAAGTAGTTATGGTCTTAGGGGTAGGTCGGCGTCTCTGCCGGCCCCGAAACAGGCACGGGCTGCTCTGCCGGCGGGCGGCCCGTTGTGGTTTGTCATTTGAGCCAGCCCTCTTCGTGCTTTCGCAGGAAAGCGGCCTGCGTCCGGCAGTTGCGCGGGAAATGGCTTGCAGAATCGCCGGCTGCGGGCTATAAGAATCGCGTTGCCAATACCCAATACTTGTCCCGGCATAGCCCACAGGACGACGCCGGACGCAATTTTACCCGCCGTAGCTCGAAGAGCGAAGGCGGGACGAGATACGAACGACCAGTTGCGGGACCCAGATATGAGATATAGTCAGATGCTGATACCGACGGTGAAGGAGACCCCGGCTGATGCGGAGATTCTGAGCCATAAGCTGATGCTCCGTGCAGGGCTGATGCGCAAATTAGCCAGTGGGACATATACGTATCTTCCGCTTGGGTGGCGGTGTCTGAGCAAGGTCATCGCCATTGTGCGGGAGGAGATGAACCGGGCGGCCGCCCAGGAGATACTGATGCCTGCTGTTCAGCCCATAGATCTCTGGCAGCAGACCGGCAGGGACGTCGATTACGGGCCGACGATGGCCCGCTTCGAGGACCGCCACGGGCGCAGCAACGTGCTTGCACCAACGGCGGAGGAGGTCGTCACGAGCTTGGCCGCCGGTGAAATTCGCTCTTATAAGCAGCTCCCGATGAATCTTTATCAGATAAGCTTCAAGTTTCGCGATGAGTTTCGCCCTCGCTTTGGTGTCCTGCGCTCACGCGAATTCATAATGAAAGACGCATACAGTTTCCACGCCGACCCAAAGTCGCTCGACGATGAATACTGGAAAATGTACGAAACCTACAAACGCATCTTCAAGCGCTGCGGCCTTGATTTTGTCATCGTCGAGGCCGAATCCGGAGAGATGGGCGGCTCCGGCTCGCATCAGTTCACCATCCCCTGCCCCTCCGGCGAAGACATCATCGTCTATACCGAAGATGGCTCCTACGCCGCTAATCTCGAAAAGGCCGCTGTTGACCCGCTGTCTGTCATTCCGAGCGAGCGAAGCGAGTCGAAGAATCTCCCGGAACCCGAAGAAGTCCACACACCAAATGTCGGCTCCATCGAGGCCGTCTGCGCGTTTTTGAAAACACAGCCGAAGGAGATGATAAAGACGCTGGTCTTAAGAACTCCAGCTTTTCCTCCAGAGGTACTGAAACAGATTGGCGCTGAAGAAGCGAAGCGCGACGGAAGAAGCGTTCTTATGGGGCCGGAGGAAGGTTGGGTGCCGAAGACTGTACTGGTGCTGATAAGAGGTGACCATGAACTCAACATGGAGAAGTTGCAAGGGGTTTGGGGAGGGCTCCGTCTGGAGCTTGCCGAAGAGCAGACCATTGAGCGCGTCACCGGCGCAAAGGTCGGCTTTGCCGGGCCGATGGGCTTGGCCGAGAAAGTCGATAAGCTGGTCGTCGATTACGCAGTTGCGGCGATGGCTGTCGGCGTAACCGGCGCGAATAAAACCGATTACCATATCAAAAACGTTGTGCCTGGCAGGGACTTTGCGTTGGAGGGTGACAACATCATCGTGGCCGATATTCGAAACGCAGTGGAGGGCGACAGCCACGACGGCAAGCAGCTTCTGTTCAAACGCGGTATTGAAGTGGGCCAGGTATTCAAATTGGGCACGAAGTATTCCGCGAAGCTCGGCTGTAAGTTCCTCGACGACGCCGGCAAAGAGCATCCCTGCCTTATGGGCTGCTACGGCATCGGCATCAACCGCATCGTCGCCTCCGCCATCGAAATCGGAAACGACGACAACGGAATCATCTGGCCCATCTCTATCGCCCCCTTCGAAGTCATCGTCGTCGCCGTCAATCAGGATGACGCCGAGGTTGCCAAGACCGCTGAGGTGATTTACAAGCAGCTTCTTGATAAGGATATCGACGTCCTGCTCGACGACCGTGACGAGCGGGCCGGCGTCAAATTCAACGATGCAGATCTCATAGGCATTCCCGTGCGTGTCACGGTAGGCAAAAAGGCCCTCGCCAAAGGCAACGTCGAAATAAAACTACGCTCAGAGCGGGACGGCACGAAGGTGTCGGCTGAAAGTGCTGCGCAAAAGGCGGTGGCGCTTGTCGGTTCTCTCAAAGAGCAGCTCGAGCCATGAGATAGACTTTTGTTTGAGTTTGGCAGATAGCACAAAAGCCGCAGCATCCCAATGTGGGAATTGAAGCAGCCCAAACCGGTAAAGCTGATACTCGGCATACTCGCGGCAAGCCGGACGTGTCTTGACAGGGCCGGAGTTGCTGTCGAAAGCGAGTTCGGGGAGATTGACCTGATAAGTGAGGTTTGGCCCTTTACTCACAGCGCCTACTACGCCGATGAGATGGGCGCCGATGTCCTCAGACAGTTTGTCAGTCTCGCTCGACTAATAGCCCCCGGCCAGCTTGCTCAGATAAAGCACAAAACAAACGACCTTGAACGCCGGCTCGCTGAGGAGCTTGCGGTTGGTCTGCCTCGGCCTGTCAATCTCGACCCCGGAATAATCGAGCCGTCAAAACTCGTCCTGGCAACCACGAAAAACTACTCGCACCGTATCTATATCGGCAATAAAATGTATGCCGAGGTAACTTTGATATACGAAGGTGGCAAATGGCGGCCCTTCGACTACACTTATCCCGACTACAGGCAGCAACGCTACCACGAGTTCTTCACTGAAGTCAGAAAGCGCTTACTGGAGCAGTTAAGGTCGTGACACTAACAACGCTGGCGATAGTCTTGCTGATTGGTTCGTTTTTGGCCTCGGCGGTTTTGACGGCCGTTGTTAGGCGACTCTCGCTTCGCGCTTCCTTTGTAGCGCATCCCGTCGATGACAGGTACCACAGCAGGGTTGTTCCTCTCGGCGGCGGTATTGCGATTTTCAGCACGGTGGTTCTGTTTCTTGGCCTGGCCGTTGTGGCGGTAAGGTTTCTTGTATCAGCGCGTAGCCCTGGATGGCTTGCTGAATCGGTCACTGAGCACAGTGCAGGGTTTTTGGACAAGGTGCCCGAACTTCTTGTGGTGCTGGTCTGCATCACCGCTCTTTTTGCGATTGGCTTGTGGGATGATAGGAGACGCTTTGCCCCTGCGTTCAAGTTAGTGGTTGAGTTTGCGATTGCGCTTGTTGCGGCACTTTTGGCGGATATTCGGGCCGAGCTTTTTATGGAGAACACGCTGCTGACGTCGGTCCTTTCGGCCTTTTGGATAGTGTTAGTGATAAATGCGTTCAATTTTCTGGACAATATGGATGGGGCCGCGGCGGGCATCGGTATTATCATCGCCGTTATCCTTTTTACCGCCGCCGCTGCCGCCGGCCAGGTATTTGTAGGCGCGATGGCGATGCTTTTCGTCGGCGCTCTCAGCGGCTTTTTGGTATTTAATTTCCCACCGGCTAAGATTTTTATGGGCGATGCGGGGTCGCTGCCGGCCGGATTCATTCTGGCGCTATTGACCCTCCGGACCACTTACTATCATCAGGCCCAATCCGGCGCGTGGTACGCCGTGCTCATACCGCTAATCGCGATGGCTGTTCCGCTTTATGATTTTACCAGTGTCACGCTGTTGCGGATAGCCCAGGGTAAGAGCCCGTTCGTCGGTGATACGCAGCACTTCTCGCATCGTCTCAAGCGTCACGGCCTTACCGACAGGCAGGTCGCCCTTACCCTCTATCTGGCCACCGCCTGCACCGGCCTCGGCGCCACCTTCCTTTACCAGGTTGACCTTGCCGGTGCTACACTCATCTTTCTCCAGACCATTATGATTCTGGCAGTAATCGCCATCTTTGAATCGACCGCCAAGATTTATCCGCCGGAGGCGGAATGAAAAAGCCGCCAAGTAAGCCGGAGTCGTCCAAGAGCAAATCACTGCGAAAGCTCGAGTATCTGCTCTTTTTTCTCTGTCTGGGCATAATCGCGCTTCGCGCCACCTTCACCGAAGCCCCTGCCGGCCGCTCGACGAATCTGGAGGGGCTTGTCAATGACACCGTCTATAGTCTGTCTCTCTCGGGTGTTCTCATAACTGCATTCTTAATCTGGCTCGGCTGGTCTTTTTGCAGCAGGAGGTTTGTTTACAGATTCACCGGTATAGAGCTCGGCGTCCTGTTGCTGGTCGCTGCTGCGGTGGTCGGTTTTTTCGCGGCGGCGAATAAGCGGGTTGCGATAACGACGTCGGTGACGCTTCTTGCGCCGGTAGTGATGGCGGTCCTGCTTGTTCAGTTGCTCGACAGCGATGTAAAAATCAAGCTAGTCTTGATTTGTGTTGCGGCCCTCGGCGTGGTCTCTGCCTGGCAGTCCGCCGAGCAGTATATGATAAGCAATCAGGTGATGCTCCAGCATTACGAAGAGGACCCGGCGCAGATACTCGAGCCGCTCGGCATCCAGCCCGGCTCGCTCAACCACATGCTCCTCGAACACCGCATTTACTCGAAAGATGTTAAGGGTTTCTTCACAACCGGAAACTCTGCAGGTTCATTTGCGATACTCGCCCTCTCGGCCGCAGCCGCGCTGCTGTTCGAGCGTATCGGGGCTCGCAAATCCGCAGCTCTCTGCGGCAGTGCGATTGCGCTGGCAGCCGTTGGCTTTGCCGCTGTGCTTTTTGCACTCCTGATAACCCGAAGCAAGGGGGCGATTGCGGCATCGGTTATAGCGGCCCTTGTTTTTGGGGTGCTGCTTCGTTTCGCCAGGCCCCTTACCGCCCACCGCCTGATTGTTGGCGTCCTCGCGCTTGTTTTGCTTGCCGGCCTGTGCTGGGCGGCAGTGGATTACGGTTTTGAGCACGGCCGCCTGCCCGGCGGCAATTCTATGCTTGTTCGATGGCAGTACTGGCAGGCGTCCTGGAACATCATTCGCGACTATCCCCTCACGGGTATCGGCCCGGGCAACTTCACCTACTTCTACACTCAGTATAAGCCGCCTGCTGCACCCGAGACGGTTGCGGACCCCCACTGCCTTGTTCTAAGCTTGCTCTCTCAATACGGACCGCTCGGCCTGGCCGGTTTCCTCCTCTTTGCGCTGTTCCCCTTGTACAAGGCGTTAGGCCGCTGGCCCTCGAAGGTAATGGCAGGCGAGGGCAGCCGTTTCGTAGCCGTCGCCGTCGCTTCGGCCCTGGCAGCCATGGCCGCTATGGCCCTGCTGAGACCGCTGGTGACACCGCCGACCACCGCCGACACCCCTGATGCCAGGGCCTATGTATGGTTTGTGACCTACGCCGCGCCGGTGCTGACATTCGCTGTAGGTTTCTGGCTCTTTGCCGCCGTCGCTCGCACCAACACCAAAGGACGCTACTCGCTCACAAACACCCGTTTCACCGCAGCCGCCTGCGCAGCCGCTCTGATTGCTGTCCTTGTTCACAACCTTATCGATTTTGCCATCTTTGAGCCGGGCGTCCTTACCAGTTTCTGTGCGATATTGGCCTGTCTGTTGGCAGTCTGTTGGCGGCAAGGGCCGCCTCGATTAGTCACGTTCCCGGCAAGACGTCTCTGGATTAGATTAGTGGTCTCTGTCGCGCTGGTTGCTGCGCCCGCGTGGCTTTATCTCCGTTACGTGTGGCAACCCGTGTATCTCAGCACCGACAAGACTACCCAGGCCCGCGAGGCCGCTGGCTATGGCCAGTTCGAGCTGGCCCACAACCTCCTGACCGCCGCTACCAGCGACGATGTGCTAAGTCCCGAACCGCCGTATTTCAGCGGACGCCTCCATCTGATTGATTATTCGTTTTCTGCGCCTGATAATCCTGAGCTTCTCTCTGATGCCGAACAGTGTTTCTTCCTCGCAGCAGATAGAAACTTCGCCGACTACAGAAGCTTTGCCCAGCTTGCCGAGGTCTATACGAACCTGGCCGAGGCAATCCCCGACCAGCGAGACGATTCTCTCACCAAGGCATTCGATAGCGCGGTAATGGCAGTCGAGCTTTATCCGGGCAATGGCCGCCTCCATCTGAAGCTTGCCCAAATTGCAGATGCCCTGGGCGACACCCCCTCGGCCCTCGAGCATTACACCGCCGCAGTGGAAATAGAAGATGCCTTCCGGGAACAGTTCAGCCGAATGTACCCCGGCAGACCTGCCTTCAGCCGACTCGGCCAACAAAACTACGACCTCGCCCGCCAAAGAATTGAGACGCTGTCACAGCAGTAAGCAGCCCCCTGGTGACAGGCGTGATTTGACCTGTGGGTGAGTAACCGGCGGTCCGCATCACGAGATCCGGGCCATTATCTCATCGGGTATGTCGAAGTTTGAGTATGTGTTCTGGACGTCGTCGTGGTCCTCGAACGCATCCATAAGCCCGATTATCTTCCTCGCCGTCTCCGCATTTTCAATCTTCGCATTACTCTGCGGCACCATCGAAAGCTCCGCTATCTCCGTCTCGATACCCTTATCCTCAAGTGCCTTTTTGAGCTGGTCATAGGCCGCGGGCTCGCAGGTTATTTCGTAAACCTCACCTGTATTCTGCAAATCATCCGCACCTGCTGCCAGCGCTATCTCCAGTAGCTCTTCCTCATCCACCTTTCCCATGCCTACCGTAATCAGCCCCTTTTTGCTGAACATCCAGCCGACGCATCCGCTTGTCCCTAATGACCCACCGTGTTTTTCAAAAATACGTTTTACCTCGGGGCCCGTGCGATTGCGATTGTCCGTCAGCGCCTCCACCATCACCGCCACACCACTGGGCCCGTAGCCCTCGTAGACTACCTCCTCGAAATTCACCGCCCCCAACTCGCCCGTTCCCTTCTTGATTGCCTTTTCAATGGTGTCCTTTGGCATATTTGCGGCCTTGGCCTTGTCGATGGCGTAGCGCAGCGACAGATTCGCCGCCGGGTCGCCCCCGCCCTGCTTGGCCGCGACGATAATCATCCGGGCCACTTTGCTCCACACCTTGCCTCGCTTGGCGTCGTTGGCGGCCTTTTTGTATTTTATCCCCGCCCAGTGGCTGTGTCCCGACATATCAACTCCGCAAAAACATCCGCAAACAAAAAACCAATGGACTTCGCCTCAAAACCAGAATTATACCTTATAGAGGAGACCCAGGAAAGCATTTTTCAATCCGCATTCTCCTGCGAAGGATTCGCCAGGCACGTCAAACAGACGGTTTTTACCTTGCTTTTGCGGGCTGGAAATTATATAATTGTCATAGATTCAGATAACACACCGGGTCCTTTTAGTGAAGAGGGTGATTGTTTGAGGCAGGTGTTGGTGATAATGGCCGTGCTGCTTGTTGTCGGCTGCGGCGCCCGGAACGCCCCTAACGCAAGTTCGACTTCGGGCGGTCCAATCGAAGAGCTCGCCCGGACAACCGAGCAGTTGGAACAGGTGCGCAGGGAGAAGGATTTCTTTGTTGAAGTCTATAACGATTTCGAGCAGCAAACAGGCGAGTTCGGCTGTTTTCTAAACGAGCAACAATCTGCCGAGCAGGCGCAAGACCTCTATCACTGGCGAGAGCAGATTGTCGATACCGAGCAGACCCTTACGCAGCAGCACGCCATAAACGTCTATCTCGCCCACCGTGCAGTTACGCAGCAGAGTTCTGCCGACAACAGCGGGCCGATTGCGGCGACCGATGTGCCGGGCTTACGCCCGGTAGCAGACCCCTGCACCGCGCCACCACAAGAGCGGCTGCAGAGTTCGCAAACAAGGTGACGCCTCCGCCTTTTACTTTTACTTTTGCCCTTCGCCGTTCTAAAATACCCCCCTTATGGCCGAGAGCAAAACCAAAGCCCGCGTCTTTATTAGTGCCGCTGAGCCCAGCGCAGATTCGCACTGCGCCGGTTTGATTACCGCCCTGAAGCGAATCGATGGCGGGATTGATTGTATCGGCGTGGGAGGCCCTAAGATGGCCCAGGCCGGCTGCCAATTGTTCGAACAAACCAGCTCCAGGGCTGCAATGGCCTACAATGCCTTCGTTCACGTGGCGCACTACTGCGGATTGATAAAACGAATCAGAACCTACCTCAAGACCAATCCCGTGGACCTGGTTATCGTGTGTGATTCCCCTGCCTTCAATTTCCATATTGCCAGGGCGGCCAGGCGGCTCGGCGTACCAACACTATTCTACGTCGCCCCGCAGCTCTGGGCCTGGGCGCCGTGGCGTATCAGAAAGCTAAGAAAGTATTGCGACCGGCTCTGCTGTATCTTGCCTTTTGAGCAGGAGTGGTTCGGTTCGCGGGGTCTCGACGCGGCCTTTGTCGGCAACCCCCTTCTCGATGACCTGGCCCAGGCCGATTTGACCGCTGCCAAAAAGCGCTATGAAAATTTCGACCCCAACCACGCAAACGTAGCCCTGCTGCCCGGCTCCAGACAGGCCGAGCTTCGCACTCTGTGGCGACCTATGCAGCAAATCGCCGTTGAGCTTCGCAGGAAGTACCGCAACATATCATTCACAACCGTAGCCGTCGATGAGGAGACAAGAGCAGTGCTTAATTCATCGCAGATGCTCGGCTTTCACTGCACCTATGACGTCGGCTCCGTTTACGAAACGGCCCGCAACTGCGATTTTGCAATCGTTGCCAGCGGAAGCGCCACCCTCCAGGTCGCCGCAGCCGGCTGCCCGATGGTGATTATGTATCAATCGAGCCGCCTCCTTTGGCACCTCGTCGGCAGGTGGCTCGTCAGGACGAAGCATCTGTCCTTAGTTAACATACTCGCCGCCCGCCCCCTTGTCCCCGAGTTTATGCCTTATTTTACGTCCATCGACCCTATCGCCGAGACGATTGAAAGTCAGTTAGCCGACCCCGAAAATCTAAGACGCATCAGCGCCGAACTGCTCGATGTCGTTGAGCCCCTCACCGAGAAAAACACCGCCACCGAAGTCGCACAAATAGCCCTGGCTATGCTCGCCGATAAACAAAAGGGCTGAGAGGGTGTGGTCTCCCAGCTTGTCCTGAGCTCGTCGAAGGGCCTGTCCTGAGTTTACCCGCCGCGCTCTTTGGCGGGCGAAATCGAAGGGCCCGTACCAGCTCTTATTCAGTGCCCACCATGCGTATTTCCGCCGCCCGGATTTATCACCCTTATCACATCCGTTCCTTCAAACGGCTTCCCTGCTCTGCCGCTCTCAAATGCTCGTAGTCCTTTCGATTAGTCCAAAAGACTACACCCACCCTCATCTTTTTCCTTTTTACTTTTTACCTTTTACCTTTTGATATCCTCCGCCGCCCGGATTTACGAGGGTTACAACCTCTGTTCCTTCGAAGGGCCGTCCGTCCTCCAGCCGGCCCGTGACGAATACCTCATTCTCCCCCGGCTCCAGTAGCTCCGCAACCGCCTCCCGGCTGAATACCGCTATCACCGCATCTCTCTGCTCGAATATCTCCACCGCCTGTGGGCTCAGTTCGTCATTCATTAAAATGCTCTCGCCGTCAACCTCACCAGCATCGTATTCACTTGGCAGTCGAATCGTACACATTACCCACCTGCCCCCGCTTTGCTGATTAAGAGTCCGCGGCGTTATCTTAATCTGGGCTGGTATGGGCGGTGTGTATTCATAAGCCCCCATATCGATTCGCCCGCCTGATATGCGAGGCAACCCGTCCAAGTCCCGCTCGTCCGGCCCCGCCTCGTAGTTCGGGTCCCCCGCATCGATACACGCCGACTCCCCCCGCAAGCGATAATCACCGTCGACCCACACCGCATTCGCATCATTCGGCTCAACCATCACGTTAGTATCATTCACATCGCCCCAGTATCCCCGCTCCACAAAACACGGCTCCGCATCAGTATTCCCCTCCCCCCACTCGACCTTAACGTACTTGGGATTTTCTACGTAAACGTTCAGTTCAGATTGGCATACATCCGAATAGCGGATTTTAATGGAATCTGTCGCAGAAGGATCGTGTGCGTGCCAAGGCCTACGCACGTATATATCTAAGCCCTTCTCAGCGATATTTCCCCATAGAACAGAATTCAGAAGTGTGACTATACTATATCCAGGATGGTCTGGTTGATAGTAAATCGCACCACCGTGTTGGCTTGCCACATTGTCTGTCACCGTACAGCCCTGAAGAGTAATTAAGTTCGCATCAAAAAATCTAAGCCCGGAATTCAAGAATATCGCACCCCCATTTCCTGTAACCAAGTTTCCTGTGATCTCGCAGTTTACAAATGTGCTGGAGCGCCTGCCACCCTCCAAAAAAATACCTCCGCCCTTTGCATATCTATTGTCACCTATGGCCATATTGCCGGCAACCTCCGTGTTAGACAGGTTTGCGTCTCCAGGAAGATACAGTCCAGCACCATAAGCTCCTTCAGTTGCGCAGACTATATTGTTAGAGACATCGCAGTTGTAAATATGGACGGGAAACGCGTACCTTATGAAAACACCTCCTCCGACTACACCCTCGCCGGTGGCTACGTTGTGCTGTATAATGCAGTCTGACACAAGGGGATTCTCTCCATCAAACCAGTAGATGCCACCGCCTTCCGCTCGCCGGGAGGCTATCGCTTCATTTTCCGAAATTACGCAATCAGTAATTTGCGAAAAGGCCGAGCTCCATTGGAGGTGCACCGCTCCGCCATGAACATTGCTCTTGGAAGCCATTCTCCCCTTAGCAACATTCTTGCTTATGACACAACTATTGAGATCAGCTTTGGAATGGACAGCCGAGACTGCCGCACCGTAAATTCGATTCCCCCAATACGTGGAGATCTCGCCGCCTATTATCGAATTTTCAGATATTACGCTGTCTCTGATAGTAAGGTCGGCATACTCGCAAAAAATGGCGCCTCCATATAACTTCTCGTCAGGCCCGTCGACGACGTTGTGTCTGATAGTGCATTCGGATATCAGGGGGCTCCCCGAATAGATATACACTGCCCCACCATAATTAACTGCAGAGCCACTCACTATGTTACAGTCAACTATTTGAGGGCTGCAGGAGTGAGAGTAAATTGCCCCGCCATTAGTTGCATGACCGTTCTTTACAGTGAACCCACAGATCACCGAACTTGAATTCTCCCCCCTGTGAAAATAGAAACCTCTCCCACTCTGTTGGCAGTCGATCGCGCAGCGATTTGGGCCATTTGCACTTCTGACGCAGAGGTTCTTCCCCTTGAAGTCAAGATTGTAATTGCCTTCGCCGAAATAGGTGCCGTCCGCCACAACAACAGTGTCGCCATTTCTTGCTGCGTCTATCGCGTCTTGGATTGTTCCATAGTCAGATGGCACATGCACGGTCTGTGGACGAAAGACTTCCACTGACTTGTCACCGCTCAGAGGAAAAGGCGACTCGAGTTGCGCATAGACTGTGATCTGCAGATCTTTTTTTACATCACCTATGGATAACAAGCCCCCACTATCAATAGTCGCATGAGTATGCGGGTGAACCGCCCATTCTGCCTGTCTTGTGACGTCAACCATCCAGTTTCCAGTGTTGGCGATAGCCGTGAATTGTTGCGAGGAATTCACCCCCATCTCACTAGGGCCTACAATGCTCAGAGATACGGGTATTAGGTTCTCATCGGGTATCTCATCAACACCGATATCAACACAGCCATTTGCCAGCCGCGGCTGCCCATCTATGTCTGTTGCATTGACCTCAGGAATGAAATTAGGATTACCTGCATTTACGCATGGAGAATCCGGCTGTAGATGAAAATCTAAATCGTGCGAATCCAAAAACAGAGGGTCCGCTGATATATTTCCTTGAACACCTGTTAGATCAAATTTCTTTCCCTGAGAGGCATAATTGACTCTGTTCCCCCATATGTCATTATACCGGATTAGTCTCTTTCGCTTATCCTCCTTTGTGTCATAAATGAAGCAAATCCCGACGTCGCATCCAGTTATAATATTCCCAGTAACAAGAGGCAATGATTTATGCGCCCGATATAGGATCCCTACCCCATCATCATACCCGTCGCTGATGATAATATTGTTCCTGATAACTGCATTAACTCCTCCGTGAGCAAAAGCCTGCGAGAACAGATATACTCCCTCCCTGCTATTTATTATGTTATTTTTTATAAGGGGCCGAGATGCTGGTTTTTCATAGGGGACACACCCCTTTATGCCTTTTCGGGGGACCTTTATTACACAATGACTTATAGTAGGGGAAAACCGAGAGCAGTCTATCCCATCTGTCCATTCTTCGCTGGAATTCCGTATGGTAAACCCGGATATTTCCCCATCTGATTTCAACGCCACAACAGTCCCTCCTGCGGAGATGACCGTTTGTGAGACAATTGTCGGCGAACTTGGATTAATACTCCTCAGTGTCACATTCTTGCCTTTGAATTTGACATTTTCACAATACAGTCCTGGTGAAACGATGATGGTATCACCGTCGGTGGACGCCTCTATCGCTGACTGGATGGTGTGGTACTGGCTGGGCACGTGCAGCGTCTCGGCTCCTGCCGAAGCGCAGAGCTGCGCCACAATGAGAATTGATGCAATGATTACGCTCTTCATTTTCGTTACCCTTAAAGAATGATGGATATGATGACGCACCTGCAGCCCCGCCGCCGCAAAGCGCATTGAAAGCCCCCTCACCCAGCGAAGCCGGGTCGCCGCCCCCACCGGATACAACGCTTTCAAATCGCCTGCGCATCTTGTGCCCCTTCGACAAATGCGCAACACCCGGCCGCTATGCAAAACGGCCCTCGATTCGCTAAAGGCAGGTCTCTTATGAGAGAAGTGCAAATTATGATGACTGCTTAACTTACTATTATGACGGCTTTTTCCTGCCTTATCTATTATCATTTTAATAGTTAGCCGACGAGTTTTGCAAGCAAAATTTTAAAATTTTTTCCCGGGCGAACCTCCGTACCTAAGCACATCCACCAATAAAGATGCACAAAACCCCTCAGGTGTTCCCTAAAATCCAACTTTTTTCTGTAAATAACGCTCCCTATCCCGCTTATGTCCCGCGACGGCTTAGTTGATGTTTTACCCCCCGTAACCGCCCCAATCGGCCTCACAAAGAAACTCACCGAATACAAAAACTCGGCTTCGACGGCGCAGAACCTGCCGGATAGGGATTATGCTTGGCTACGCAGTTGCCGTCCCTTTAGAATTACCCCCTGTCCTGCCCTCCGTTCTTAATTCTTAACTCAAACTGACCGTCTTGTCCGTACCTATAAAAGCGACCCACCTTTTGAGAAGGTATTATGCGCCATAAAAACAATAATAAAATCAGCCATCCCGGCGCGCCGGGATTCGACAATTTTGCATTTTACACTTTGATTTTTGCGTTTGCAAACTGACCCTCGGTCAGTTTGAATTCTTAGATTACCTCAAGCCGCCGCAGCGTCGCCTTTGCCCAGCGGATGCTCCGTATCTGGGCAAAGATAAGAAGTGCAAATGCCAGCAGCCAGTAGCCGCTCACCCGCAAATAGAAAAACAGCGTTGCAAACAGTCCCTTTTCGATGCTGTAGGCGGCGAGCAGCTCGTCGGGGGTGAACATCACGCCCACAAACACCGGCGCGAAAAGCAACTGCCACGGCAGCAGCAGGACGACAAAGACCAACGAGAGGAAGAAGGCCCTTGCGATGTGGTTAATACCTCCGAGCCGGCCAAGCAGGGATATCTTCAGCGTAAAAAGCATGGTCAGGCAGTACAGGACGGCGGCGGGTATGAGAATGAAGTTGACGAAGCGGATCAGGGCTGAGATGTGTTTGGCTTTCGGCGCCAGTGTGGGACGAGAGTCCGTTTCTTGCTCGGCTGGCTGCTCAGCTTGCTCCGGCTTTTCGACGGTGACAGTGACGGTCGGCTCCGCTGCCTGCTCGACCTCCGCAAGAACCTCTTTGGCCGTCTGTTTGATCTTCTCGGCTGCCTCGACGGCCTGGCTGGCTTGGTTTGCGTCCTGTCTTGTCTGCTCTTGCGCTGCGCCAGCCGTCGCGGCGACCTCCTCGGAGACTTGAGTCTCCGTCACAGCCGCAAGAGATTCGACATGGGGTTCTGCGGATTTACTGCCGGATTTCACTATACCCAAATTCACCGTCCAGAAGCACGCCTGCAGCACGACCATACAAAGCAGCACAACCGCAAAGAGAAAGTTCTTCCAGCATCTAAACACACTCACCGCCTCGAGACAATCCGTCGTGTCCACAAGCTCACCGGTTCTCGATTGCTGATTATCCATTTGAGACCTCCCTGCATCAGATTCGAATTGTTCTTCGGGCTCGAACTCCATAGCCGCACTCGCAACCACAGCAACCAACGCTTAACTGCTCTGCCGCCGGCTCATCACCGACCGCATTATTATCCTCCGGAGGCACCCGTCCTGCAAGCAATTAAATTTCCATAATTCCGCTCCTGCCTGCGGGCAAACCATGGCTTCTTCGCCCTCACAGTTTCTTCGGCACGGCGTCACAACGCCGCAAATACATCGGCGTCAGCGTAAGCGCATCGGCAAATTGCCCGCGCTTGGCCATCTCCCAGCCCAGCAGATGAACCTTGCTCGCACGAGGATACCAGTATTTCTCGTCCACAAATTGAAATCTATCCGCCTTGAACTTGTCCCTGTAATAAACCAAACCTTCACCCATCAGCCAGATTCTCTTAGCCCCTCTGCCGAATTCGGCCACAAACTGCTCAGCCGTCATCAGACAGTCGGACAGGGTCTTTTGCCGTTCGCCGTTTTTGTGTGTGTAAGCGGCTATGAAAAACTGGCCGCGCTTGGCATCCAGCACTGCCGCCACGTTCTCTATTGCCTCGGCCTTTGTCTCTTCCGCGAAGTCGGTGACATTAGCCGCAATAACGTCAAGCGTGTCCACCGCGACGATTTTGGTTTGGTTTGCAAGGTGCATAGTCTTTGCCAGAGTACATGCGATGCGCAAACCGGTGAAGCTGCCCGGGCCTATCGAAATGTAAACCTGCTCGATTTGTTTTGGTGTTCGTCCGATTTGGTCAAGCAGTTTTTTGATGGAAGGAAACAGCTCGGCGCTGTGTCGCATCGGGCCGGAAAAGTCCACTTCGGCGATGAGCGTCGGGCCCTGCGCCAGGGCCACTGACCCCCGTCTGCCTGAGGTTTCGACGGCCAGAATCAAAGGCCCGCTCTTCTGTTTAGTGCTGTCAGTGTTCTCTTGCGGCATGTTCCTTATGCAACTCATTTCTCTCTCTTGCTGCTTTCTGCCCCGCTGGCGGGTAGCGCCAAATCTACGACTGCCCCGCGCGATAATAGCCGCTCAACCCCACGAAATCAAATTTTTAGCTTGCAAAAAGTGCCGAAGGAGGGTTTCCTTATTTAATGTGTGGTTTTGCATGGCCGCCTCTTGGCCCGGCCTTGCATAAGATTAGTGTTGGAAAGGGTGTAGCTTGTGATATCACTGATGTGTGGGAAAGTACGGTTTAGTTTTGTGCTTACGGTCTTTGCCGCTTTGTCCTTTTCGCCCTTGTGCCGCGCCGCCGAGTTGCAGCTTGACCCGGCTGAGCAGGAAAAGGCCCGCGTCCTCCGCGAAGTCGCCCTTAACTGGATTCACGTCGGCCAGACCCAGTCCGAACGCGGCTTCTACCTCCAGGCCGAAAAATCCCTGCTCACCGCACAAAACTACCGCGAATACCTCACAGGCCCCGAGCACGCCGAGCTAAACGACCACCTCCAAAAGGCACACGAAAAGGCGTTGCAGAGAGAGGCAATTCTCCAGCACGTGCGCAGGGCCAGAGAGCTTGTCAAGCAGGGCCAGCCCATAAAGGCCAGAGCACATTTCGAAAAAGTCCGCGACAGCAACCTGCTCACCGACCAGGAAAGGCAGCTCATAAGCAAGGAGCTAAAGACCATCGATCAGCATTTTGACGCACAAAGGGATGAAGTGACCGAGCTTTATGACCGCAGCGTAGAGCTGTTTCGCGCTGGCCAGCTCGAAAAAGCACGTGAGGGATTCCTCGAGGTGTCGAAGTACGGCCTTCTTGTGGCCCCGGAAGGCGAAACTCCCGAAGACTACCTCGTAGAGATAGACAGCATCTTAACCGAACGCCTACAGCATCTGCTGCCCGCAGACAATGTCCCGACAAATCGCTTCCCCGAATTCACCCGCCCCGACCCGGATATCAACCTCCCACCAACCGACCAGCCGCAGGAAACGGATGTCGAAGAGCAATTGCTCGTTGAAGATGCCCCTGCCGAGTCGCTACCCGAGTTGCCCGCCGAGCTGCCAACCGATGCAAATGAGGCGCCAACAGAACAGCTCGACGCAAGAACTAAGATTATCCGAAGCTACACCGAGGCAATCGTCGAAGACACAGTCGAAAAGGTTGCCGGCTACTTAGATACAGGCCGGTTCGAAGAGGCCGTCAAAGCCGTCCGCAAAGCCGCCGAGCTCGTAAATGAAAATCGCCTCTACCTCGGCGACTACCTTTTCCGCCAGCACACCATCCGCCTCCAGCAGCTGACCGACCAGGTCCTCAAAGCCCAAAACCAACCCTGACAACGGTGGCTCAGTCATCCGCCCCAAGTCCCGTTAGAGACGCCTTCCCGCGGGGTCGCCCACGAAAAAGCCGCAGAACCGTGGATTGCGCTTATGCCTCATGAATCATCATTCACGATGATTTTGAGCGCAGCCGAGTCAGTGACGACCTCAATATAAGAAATACCAGCAATTACCTCAGCGGATAACCGTACGGGCAATACCACAGCCAGTCATACACAAGCATCTCAAGGTCATCCAGGTCCACAGTCCCGCTTCCATCTAAGTCCGCTGGCAGGTCAGCCCCACTTTCCAGCCAGTACTCCGCAAACAGCGAAAACTCCTCGAAGTCAACGATACACATCGGCCCACCCGGCCAGAAGCCGCCAAGCAGCTCATATTGCCCGCCTTCTGAGTACGCCGCATCCGGCTGTCCTATCGTCCCCGTCAACGCATACTGCCCACCACTGCTCGTCCCGCCCCCGCCATCTATCGTGCTCCATTCGACCTAATACTGGCTGCTTTGCGCCGGCACCAAGACAAATACCGCCAGAACGCCTATTCCAACCAGCCGTCTCACAATAACCCTCTCATAAGCTGCCAAGCCAGTTATCCGCCAACACGCTGTAGTCCGCCAGATTTACTACCCCGTCTCCGCCATAAGGCGCAATGTCAGCAACTCGGATGCCCTTCCTTAGCCACTCACCCGCAAATTCCGCCAGGTCAAATACATCATATCTATCCCCCCACCCGTCTGCGAAAACCGCCCAATCTGAAAAATCCACAAACGCATCTCCGCTGACATCCCACAGCAATTCCCCAAGCAGCCACTCATCACAAAGCACCTTAAGGTCGTCTACATCTACATCGCACTCGCCGTCCAAGTCGCCGTAGTAGGCAAAGGCAAACTCGTAAGCACCCATATCAACAATGTCTGTATCGTTACAATCGCCGTCCGCGAACCTCGTCCGTCCGTCAAGGTCATAAGGCGTTGGCTCTGCTGTGTTACCGTCGTTGTCAAGGTCGGCGGTGTCTACAGGAACTGAATCGTTGTCTGCTGCGTCAATACAGGGCGAATCCGGCTTTAGCCGCAGGTTCCGCAGATTCGGGTCGGGATTATTCGCGTCCACAAAACACGGGTCCACATCGATGTTGCCCGTCCCCGCGTAGCCGCCCTCGATGTCACTGTATGTGACGGTGGGGTAGCTGAACTCGTTCGAGATCTCATTCGGCGCGTCGTTCCAGAAGATACAGTTGGTTACCGTTGCGTCGCTCAGCACGTTATACATCCCGCCGCTGTCACCGCCCGTGGCCGTATTGCCGCTGAATGTGCAGTTGGTCAAGGTCGGGCTGCTGGTGGCGAAGTTTTCCATCCCGCCGCCGTAGTCGGCCGAGTTTCCGCTAAACGTGCAGTTGGTTACGATGGGATTGCTGTTGTCGCTGTTGAACATGCCGCCGCCGTCACCATCGGCCTCATTGCCGCTGAATGCGCAGTTGGTCACCCCGGGGCTGCTTAGCTGGGTATACATTCCACCGCCGTTGCTGGCCCGATTGTAGCTGAAGCTGCAGTCTGTCACCATCGCACTGCCGGCCGTGTTGTACATCCCCCCGCCGTAATCAGAGGCGTAGTTGCTGCTAAAGCTGCAGTCGGTCACTGTTGGGCTACTGTTGGAATTGCACATCCCAGCCCCGTCACAATTAGCTTCGTTATTCCTGAATGTGCAGTTGGCTACGCTCGGATTGCTGTTGTCGTTGTTGAACATCCCGCCGCCGTCACCACCGGCCTCATTCCCCCTCAAGATACAGTTGGCCACCCTGGGGTTGCTGCTCGCGTTATACATCCCACCACCGTGCCTGCCCCAGTTGTAGCTGAAGTTGCAGTCCATCACCCTTGGGCTGCTCAGGTAGTTGTACATCCCGCCGCCGTCGTAATCAGCCGCATTGTCGCTGAAGTTGCAGTCCATCACCCTTGGGCTGCTCAGGGAGTTATACATGCCGCCGCCGTAACCACCCGTATCATTACCCCTGAAGTTGCAGTCCGTCACCGTCGGGCTGCTCAGGAAGTTATACATCCCGCCGCCGTTCGCGTCAGCCGAGTTGCCGCTGAAGTTGCAGTCCGTCACCGTTGGGCTGCTCAGGTAGTTTTCCATCCCGCCGCCGTAAGTAGCCGTATTGCCGCTGAATGTGCAATTCGCCACCGTTGGGCTGCCCCCCCCGTTATACATCCCGCTGCCGATCATAGCCGAGTTGCCGCTGAATGTGCAGTTGGTCACTGTGGGGCTGCTGCTCCAGTTGCACATCCCGCCGACCAACATAGCCGAGTTGTTAGTGAATGTGCAGTTGGTAACGCTCGGACTGCTGTTGTCGTTGAACATGACGCCGACGCAAAACTGAGTTGTATCGCTGCTGAAAGTGCAGTTGGTCACCGTCGGGCTGCCTTCATAGTTGTACATCCCACTCCCTTCCCGGTCCGCCTGATTGCCGGCAAAGGTACAGTTGGTCATGGTCGGGCTGCTCTGATGATTGTAAACGCCGCCTCCGTTCGCGTCAGCCGAGTTGCCGCTGAAAGTGCAGTTGGTCACTGTCGGGCTGC
>CAZEPI010000005.1:80385-81469 GCA_964514115.1 uncultured Pirellulales bacterium
CCGTTCGCGTCAGCCGAGTTGCCGCTGAAAGTGCAGTTGGTCACTGTCGGGCTGCTTTCATAGTTGTACATCCCGCCGCCACGGTCATCCGGGTATGCCCCGTTGGCATCTCCGCCCGTGATGGTAAAGCCCTCCAAGATAGTACCGGCATCCTCGCCGCTTACGCACTTCACGGCATGGCAATTCCCCGTCCCGTCGATGGTAGTTAGCTGCGGCCCGCCGCTCGAGTAAAGCCGCACCGCCCTGCCCTTAAAATCGATGGCTTCATAATGCGTCCCCGGCCATACCTCGATTGCATCCCCATCCTTGGCATCGTCTATCGCATCCTGTACCGAACGATACAGCCGGTTCTGGCTTACATTGTGAGCGACGAGAAAATTGTACTCATACGCGCCCATGTCAACCACAATTGTCCCGTTTACGTCCCCATCTACAATCCTCGGCTGCCCGTCCTGGTCGAAGGGTATCGGCTCGGTGGTGTTCCCGTCACCGTCAAGGTCGGTGCTGTCGGCCGGGACCGAGTTGTTGTCGCCTGCGTCGATACAAAGCGAAGTGCCCTGAAGCCGGAAATTACCCCCGCTGGCATAGACAAACATCGGGTCCCAAGGGATATTGCCCGTACCGGGGTAGCCCCCCTGCACATCGCTGTAGGTGACCACCGGGCTGCTCGAGTCGTTGAAGATCTCATCACCTAAGTCGCCCCAGAGGATGCAGTTGGTCACCGTCGGGCTGCTGCCCTCGTTGTACATCCCGCTGCCCCCCCAACCGCTCTCATTGCCGCTGAATGTGCAGTTGGTCACCGTCGGGTTGCTGCTTGCGTTGGAAATCCCGCCGCCCCCAACAAAGAGGGTTACATTGTCCCTGAATGTGCAGTTGGTCACCGTCGGGCTGCTGCTCGCGTTGTACATCCCGGCCCCCTTTGAATACCAAGCCAAATTGCTGCTGAATGTGCAGTTGGTCACCATCGGGCTGCTGCTTGAATTGTTTAGCATACCCCCGCCCTCCCAATCGACCGTATTGTTCCTGAATGTGCAGTTGGTCACCGTCGGGCTGCTGGCTTCGCAGTACATCCCGCCACCGTAAG
>CAZEPI010000005.1:81569-306314 GCA_964514115.1 uncultured Pirellulales bacterium
GTGCAGTTGGTCACCGTCGGGCTGCTGGCTTCGCAGTACATCCCGCCACCGTAAGTGGCCGCATTGTTGCTAAAGGTGCAGTTGGTCACCGTCGGGCTGCTGGCTTCGCAGTACATCCCGCCACCGTAAGCATCGGAGCCGGAACCATTGGCGTTTCCGCCGGTGATAGTGAAGCCTTCCAGAATGGTGTTCGCATCCTCGCCGCTTACGGACTTTACGACATGGTAATTCCCCGTCCCGTCAATGGTAGTTGCCTGCGGCCCGCCGCTGCTGTAGAGCCGCACCGCCACCCCGTTGAAGTCAATGGCCTCGTAGTACGTCCCCGGCCCCACCTCAATCTCGTCCCCGTTGTTGGCATCATCGATCGCCGCCTGGATGCTCGTAAAGTCACCGCTCCCGTTGGCATCAACATAAATGGTTCCTCCCGCAGCCGACATCGCCAGCACCAGCACAAGCGCAACGCCGCCCCACAACTGAACAATTATTCTTTGCCTCCTCATTTTTATGCCCTCGCAAAAAGTGTCTTTTTTGACGTGTTTTCCAATAGGGCGCAGAGCGCCTGCGCCGAGACCGTTCTTTGGAATTCCCCCCTTTGATTGTCACAGCCCTCCACATGTTCCCCTCCTTTCGGCAGCAGCTCTCGAGACCATCTTCCACGGTCTAAGCAAGCTGATCCATCCCCGAAAGGCCGTTTAATTCTACCACCGCCCTCGCCGAAATGTCAAGCAAAAACTGTGCAGAAAATCCCGCCCAGCCCCCATCCACCGTCCCCCCTGCCCCCCGTCCGCCGAAGCGGTGCGCGAAGGAGGGTCGGTAAGCCGGGTCCGCCGTCTTGCCGCCGGCATATATCACTTCACGAACTCTGCCTCTGATGTATAATATCCGCCCGACCCACTGGATTTGCCGGGCGTCTTAGCGACTACAGGTGTTCTGTATCGCTCTTCCGAATCACTGCCAATTAAGGAGGCAAGCTGTGGATATCGAAACTATCACAGCGTTCTTTATGTGGTGCACAATCATCAATGTTGGGATAATCGCCTTCTCATTCGTCATCCTGGCAGGCGCCAGAGGTTGGGTTTACAAGATGCACAGCAAGTGCTTCCCCATCCCGCAGGATACCTTCAACGCGGCCATCTACTCTTTCCTCGGCCTCTACAAGATACTCATCATCATATTCAATCTGATACCATACCTGGCCCTGTCGATAATAAAATAGAATCGCGCCCCGAATCACCGGTGCTGCCCCAACCGGTTTCACCGCTCACACAACACGTGTAATGCCCTCACCTGCACGCGGCCGACTCCTGTTTCACTCTGCCCATCCGTATCATCGGCGCACGGATTCGGGGTCAGCCTATTTTAACATTAGGGCAGCCGATGATTTTTCCCGCCTTGCCGCTTTTGACTGTATTCACAAAGCATTTTTTCCTTGCCTTTCAGTGTTGCTGTCTTTGATAATATAGGACTTTGCCCGTGCAGGCACGCCCTGTGGCTCTCAGAAGGCCCCTGCGCGGATTTTTTGCTTGCAAAAACGGGCGTTTCTTTATAAACTGGACTATCAGAGGTATACCTTCCTAAAGCGGCGGGTGTATACGACTCTAATTGTTTTTTAGCAAGGATTCCTTTGAAAAGGTGGTTGTTTTTTTGGAGGAGGTTAGTCTTGGAGAAGCTAAAATTCTCGGTATGTCACCTTGGGCAAAAACCGCTGTTAGCTTTTTTAACATCTGTTTGTGTTGTGGCAGTTATTTTTAGCGGTTTGGCCCCTTGTGTGGCCTTTGGTGCCGACAAAGATACTGACAAGGACAGGGTGGTTCGCCAGGTCGCAGAGAACTGGATTCAGATAGGCACCGAACAGTATAAGCGGGGGTTCTATTCTGCAGCGGAGAAATCCTTCCTTCGCGCCAAGGACTACGAGCAATACCTCACAAGCGCCGAGCGCGAGCAGCTCGAGGCGAACTTGGCCGAGGCGCGTAACTCTGCGATTGAGAGGAAAGCAGCGCTGGACATTGTTCACAACGCTGACGGCCTTGCAGAACAGAAGCAGTTGGCCCAGGCCAAAGCACACCTTGAGACCATTCAGGCAAGCGAGTTCTTGACGGACGAGGAACGTGAGCTGATAAGACAGCGTCTGGCCGCGATAGATGAGCAGTTAGAGCAGCACAAGGCCGAGACAGCCGAGATTTACAGCAGCAGCGTTGAGCTCTACCGCGCCGGTGAGCTTGAAAAGGCCAGGGAGGGTTTTCTCAAGATTGCCGACAGCGAGCTTTTGGTGACACCGAAGGGCCAGTCGCCTAAGGATTACTTAGCGAAGATTGACCAGGCCCTTGGTCAGAGACCCCAGCCGCTGCGTCCTGTGCCGGTAGCGCCTCAACCTGAGCCGGTAGTGTCCCTCGAACCTGAGCCGATAGTACCTGAACTGCCGCAGCGCGAGCCATTGGCCGTTGAATTGGAGCCGGAGGTGCCCGAAATTGAGGCCGTTGCCCGGATCGAGCCGCCTGTTAGTCGGCCAAGCGGTGTTGTGGTAGAGCGTCGTGCCACCGAGGAGTTGTCGCAGGCAGGCGGCTACGTTGATGAGATCATCAACAGAAGGAACAGAAAGCGCGGGCATGCCAGGGCGGTCGTCAACGACGCGATAGCCAGGGCGGAGAATTACATTGGTCACGGTGCCTACGATATGGCCAAAGAAGAAGTGCAAAAGGCCCGGCAGATTGTCTACGAGTATGAGGTTGACTTAGGCGAGTACCTGTTCAGGCAATATACGTCGCTGCTCGGCCAGCAGGCCGAGCGCATAGCCGAGATGGAGAAAATCGAGGCGCAGCAGCGAGAGCAAGAGAAGCGCGTCAGGGCGACCGACGCGCAGCGAGAATACAAGGAGCGGATGGCGATCGAAAGACAAAAGAGAATAGACGACCTGATTGCGAACGCACTTAATTTCCAGAAGCAGCAGCGCTACGAGGAGTCGCTTGGACAACTCGAGATTCTGCTTGCAATCGACCCGCTCCATAATGAAGCGCTGATAATGAGGCAGACACTGGAGGATATGGTAAGCTTTCGCAAGCAGCTTGAGGTCGAGAAGGAAAAAAGCAGAGAGCGAGTGAACATCATGTTGAAGACCGACGAGTCTGCGATTCCATACGCGGAGGAGATGACACATCCCAAGAACTGGCGTGAAATAATTGCCAAGCCGACCCGTCAGCCGGAGGAGGCGATCGGTCAGGATCCTGCCAATGCTGCGATTGAGAGGCAGCTTGATGAGATGGTTGACCTTGTTGGTCTGTCTCCGGATATGGGGTTGAGTGAGGCGTTGGTGATGCTTGGTAACGCGGTGGACCCGCCTTTGAAAATGTCGGTGAACTGGGGAGACTTGTACAACAACGCCGATATAGACCAGATGACGCCGATTAACATGGATCCGCTGACGGGGATACGGCTTCGCGCTGCCCTTGACCTTCTGCTGGAGTCTGTGTCGGCCGGATTGGCGGACCTTGGATATATCATCAGGGACGGTGTCATCACAATAGCCACACAGGCGTCGCTTCCGAGCCGGCAGGAGGTGCGTGTTTATGATGTGACGATTCTTGTAGGTCGTCCGGCAGACTACTATGTCAGTGCTTCCGGAACCGGTGGTGGCGGCGGCGGAATGGGCGGCGGCGGAATGGGCGGCGGCGGAATGGGCGGCGGCGGCATGGGCGGCGGCGGAATGGGCGGCGGCGGCATGGGCGGCGGCGGCATGGGCGGCGGCGGCATGGGAGGCGGTGGCATGGGCGGCGGATACTTCATGGAGTATTTCGCCGAGCAGGAGGAGGAGCTTGACAGGCAAACGCTCCGAGATGAAGCCGCCGAGCGGATGACCAACCTTGTTTCACTCATCCAGGAAAGTGTCGACCCGGAGAGCTGGTATGATGTTGGTGGTGTGTCGACGATAACACCCTATGAGAACAAGAAATTGATTGTTTTGCAGACGCCTGAGAATCATCGTGAGATAGTGCAGTTGCTTAAGGATATGCGTAAGTCGCTTGGCCATCAGGTTGCTATTGAGGCGAGATTCTTAGTGGTTGGGGAGAATTTCCTTGAAGAGATAGGTCTTGATGTTGATGCCCGGCTGTGGTTAGGCGAGAGGTTGGGATGGTCCGAGTGGCGAATGGAGTCGATGGAGGCCGTAGTTCCTCAGCCGACCGGTCTTCCGGGCAGTTGGGAATTTGGTGAGGTTGAGTTTCCTCTGGGTTCCATCGAGGCGATTCCCAGTGGTGCCTTGCTGGGGACGTTTGGCGGGACGATTCTGGACACACTGCAGGCAAGTTTCCTTATCAGAGCCACTCAGGCACACAGAGATGCCGAGTCTCTGATAGCGCCGAAAGTTACGGTATTGAGCGGCGAGTCTGCCACGCTTCAGGTAAGGCGGACGATTCGATACGCAATCCCGCCGAGTATTACGACAGCGGGACTCGGCGGCGGCTACGGTGGTGCCGGCGGTGTCGGCGGTGTCGGCGGCGGTGGGGGCGGCGGTTCGCAGTTGACCCAACAGATTTACTTCATACCGACCGGTCCGACGCTCAATATTACTCCGACAATCACGCCGGACAAGAAGCACGTTTTGCTGAACATTGTGGCCGAACTGTGGGATTTTCTCGGGTTCGACACCCAGACGATAGAGGCGCCGATACCGGGCGGTGTTGGCGGCCAGCCGTCGGAAGTCCTTGAGTATGACATATCAATGCCCATCACCGAGAGGTCGAGGGTTAAGACGCGTGTTAGCGTGCCCGACATGGGTACACTGCTTCTTGGGGGCCTCAAGAAGAGCGAGCAGGTAGAGAAGGAGGCCGGTGTACCGGTGCTCAGCAAGATACCGGGCATCGGACGGCTGTTCACCAATCGCAGCAAGATAGCTGACCAGAAGATACTTCTGATACTGGTCAAGCCGACCATTATTCTGCAGGAAGAGGCGGATGCTGAGGCCATTGCTGCCATGGAAGGCACTCTTTAACAAAGGATTCAGGACAGAATAGCTTACGGAGCGCAGAGGTAGATATGAAACGGCAAGTAGTAATTGGCTTACTGTTTCTGTTAGCCCTTGGGGGGGCAGTAACAGCTGAGGAAACGGACTACAAACCGGGTGTTCTGCTCGTACGATTTGCAGATGTGGCCGGACAGCCGCCTGATACACAGACCAAGAACGATATTCTAAGCTCACTGCTTGGCTGCTCTTGTTCCCCGGTCGCAAGAGAATACACTCTGGTGCCGGGTCTTACCCTTGTGCAGCTTCCCCCGGGCGTTTCGGAAACCGAGGCAAGAATAATCTTAACGCAGTCGCCCTCCATTTTGTATGCCGAGCTTGACTACGAGCTGGAACTTCTTGCAGTGCCCAGCGATTCGCGGTTCTCAGAGCTTTGGGGCCTGAATAATACAGGGCAGACGGGCGGTAATTTAGATGCCGACATCGATGCACCCGAGGCGTGGGATATAGAGACCGGCAGCAGCGGTGTTGTTGTTGCCGTGACCGATACCGGTGTGTATTACACCCATTCCGACCTGCAGGACAATATGTGGGTAAACACCGGTGAGATTCCGGGTAACGGTATCGACGACGACGGCAACGGCTACATAGACGATATCTACGGCTATGACACGGGCGACAACGATGGTGACCCGCTCGATGATTCGGTTTCGGTGTATGCAGGTCACGGCACGCACGTAGCCGGCACAATCGGTGCCGTCGGCAACAACGGAATCGGCGTTACAGGTATATGCTGGGACGTCGCCATTATGGCCGTCAAGATCGCCGACGCGAATGGAAGCATGTGGACCGATGCCGCTGTAGCGGGCATCCAGTACGCGACCGAAAACGCCGCTGATGTGATGAATGCCTCCTGGGGGGGGTATTCCTTCTCGCAGGCGGTTTATGATGCCATAGAGGCAGCAGAGGACGAAGGCATCCTTTTCGTTGCCGGGGCGGCCAATGATGCAATCGACAACGATGCAGTTCCGTTTTATCCTGCCAGTTATGATCTGGATAATATTATTTCTGTCATGGCCACTAACCATGCCGACCAAATAACATACTATAGCAATTACGGTGCTACGACCGTTGATTTAGCTGCTCCCGGCGGTGAACAGTCTTACACCAGTGACCCTTGCGGTATTCTCAGCACAGTCCCACAAAATGGATATGATTTTTACCAGGGCACTTCAATGGCTTCACCACACGTGGCCGGTGCCTGTGCGTTTCTTTTGTCTGCCGACCCGACGCTTAGCTATACTGACGTCAAGCAGATACTGCTGACCACTGTTGACCCCATTGAAGGGCTCGATGGCCTCTGTGTTTCCGGTGGTCGTCTGAATATCTATAATGCGGTTCAGGAGGTGGTTTACGATACGATGCCGCCTGACCCGTGTCTGCCTGACTGGGACATGGAGCCCACCGCCACCGGTCTTCATACCATAGCAATGAAAGCCGAAATAGTGACCGACCGCTCGGGTGTGGAGTACTACTTCGAGTGTGTCAACGATGTCAATTACAACAGCGGCTGGCTGAGCACCCGGTTCTGGGAAGCCAATGACGCAAACTTCATTTCGGAGGGCACAACTTACGGCTTTAGGTTCAAGGCGCGTGACAAATCGGATGCCCACAATGAGACCGGCTGGTCGCCGATTCGATACGCGACCACGACCAGTGGAGTGGATGATTTGCCTCCGGCTCCGAATCCGAGCCGCTGGGCCATAAAGCCCAAGGTGCATCGGCTTACTCCGCTGGTGCTGCGTATGAGGGCCGAGACCGCTACCGATGAAAGCGACGCAGGCGGTGTGGAGTATTATTTTGAGGAGACGACCGGCACGGGGATAAACAGCGGCTGGCAGACCAGCGACTTCTTCCAGGTAACCTCCGGCATCTCGGTGGACAACACATACACGTTCCGCTTCCGCACGCGCGACAGGGCAGCTCCGGCAAACTACTCGGGGTGGTCCACTGAGGAGTCGCTTTACGTCTCAAGTGGCGCCGGCGGCGGCAGCGTTCTAACCGTGCCGTTTCCTTACGTGACGATTCAATCGGCAATAGACGCGGCTCAGGATGGCGATATTGTGCAGATAAGTCCGGGTGTATATAGGGGTTGGGGCAACCGCGACGTTATCTTCAGCAGTTCGGCCGCGGCCGACCCTGCCAAGGTCATTACTGTCAGGAGCGTTGACCCGGAGGACCCGGACATAGTTGCAGCGACCATCATTGACTGTCAGGGAAGTCCCACTGACCCCCATCGCGGCTTCTTGTTCATACAGGGCGAAAAGTCCAACAGTATTCTGGCGGGTCTTACGATAATAAACGGTTACGCTGTCGGGGCCAATGGTGACAATGGTGACCCGGGTGAGGATGGGCCGGACCCGGGCATAAACGGCGGAGACGGCGGCGACGGGCAGAACGGTCGCCCCGGAGCAGCAGGAGCAATACTGTGCGGGCCCCTCCAGGGGCTGGAAATACTCGGCTGGACCCCCGGTGACTTCAAGGCGGGCAGCCCGACGATTCGAAATTGTGTGATTACGGATTGCGTTGCGGCAGGGGGCGCCGGCGGTGACGGCGGCGGCGGCGGCGGCGGCGGGCCCGGCGATGAAGGTGACCCGGAGGACCCGAATTTTCCGCCTGTTCCCCCGGGCAACGGTGGCCACGGCGGTGATGGCGGCGACGGCAGCGATGCATTAGGCGGCGGGATTTACTCCAGCAGCGGCAGTCACCCCACGATTGACGGCTGCGCGATAACCTCCTGCACTGCAATCGCCGGCACTCCGGGCGACGGCGGCAATGGAGGTGCCGGAGGTACCGGTGTACCGGATGCGGTTCCGCCTATCCCCGATGGTGCGGGTGGTAACGGCGGCAACGGAGGATTGCCGGGCTGGGCCTTTGGCGGCGGAATCTACGCAGCACCCGACAGCAGGGTACTGGTTATTGACTCCACAGTCAGTGATTGTAACGCATTCAGTGATGTGTACGGCGGACCAGGAGGCGCAGGCGGACCCGGCGACCCGCCCGGTGTGCCGGGCATAGGTCTGGAGGGTGTGATGGGACTCGCCTTTGGCGGCGGCGTTTACTGTGGTCTTGCCAGCACACCTCTTACCATCAGCGGCTCCACTATCACCAACAATCAGGCCGGCATTCTCGGTCTCGGAGGCGGTGTCTATTTTGACTCCGCCGACGGCGGGACCATAGTTAGTTATATTACAAAGAGTCAGGACAAGCCCGGTTATATAGCCGGCAATTATGCCCCAATAGGCGGCGGAGTTTACTATTTCGAAAAAGGCAGGCTCGTAATCGAAGACACCAACTTCGTAGGCAACGGCGTCAATCCTAATCCCGACCCTAATATCGGGGACCTGTATACCGAGGTTGGCGGCGCCGTCCTGGGTGGCCTTCGCACTCTTGGTTCCTCGGGCGGACAGATGCAGATTACCAACTGTAATTTCACCCAGAACACAGGTGCGTACGGCGGTGCGGTCTATCTCGACGATTTTGTTTTCCTGATGGAAGGGACAACCTTCAGCAATAACATGTCCCTCGAGGGCGGGGGGCTGAACCTGTATGACTGTGCGTTGGATATCGATAACTGCGCATTTAGAAATAACTCAGCGGAAGCATCACAGTTGGGTCTCGACGGTCTTGGCGGCGGTATGGCCTGCTGGAACAGCGGCGGGCAGATAAGGAGCTCGGTGTTTTTGGATAATACGGCTGCTGTCTTTGGCGGTGGTCTGTTTGTCGAGGGCTGGAGCATAGTTCCGGTCGAGCTTATCAATTGTCTTGTGGCGGACAACTCGGCGCTTCTCGAAGGCGGCGGGCTGTCGTGCAACACCGGCGGATGGGCCAGAATGACCAACTGTACGGTTACCGGTAACGCGGTGTACGATTTGGTTTATGGCAGCGGTGGGGCAGTAAGCTGCGCCGAGCATTTCGCCTGGGTCGAGCTTCAAAACAGTATCCTTTGGGATAACACAGGGCCCAGCGGCGCTCAGATTGCCGTGGGCACGGTGTATGGTTCGGATCCCTATGGTCCTTATGCCGATGTCGATGTAAATTACTGTGATGTTCAGGGCGGCCAGGATAATGTCTTTCTTGAGGACCCGGATTATACCGCCGTTTGGTGGTTCTCCGGCAATATCAATGCAGACCCGCTCTTCGCCGATATCGACGTCAATGACCCCGGATATTACCTTAGCCAGGTGCCGGCAGGTCAGTTAGAGCCCAACAGCCCCTGCGTTGATGCCGGCGACGGCTCGGCGGGTAATTTGGAAGCGATGGTCGGTTTGTCCTTGACGACGCGAACTGACCACATCCCCGACAGCGGCACCGTTGATATGGGTTACCACTATGATGCAGGTGCCCCTGTTCAAATGTATCAGTTGCGCATCGAGGTGGTGGACGGCATCGGCGGGCGTCTCTCGGCTGAGGCAACCGGAAGCGACCCGTTTGTGATGTGGGACCCGAATACGCGGCTCGTGCAGCCCGGTACGATAGTAAGCCTGCAGGCGCTTGCCGACAAGGGCTTTGTGGTTCTCAACTGGACGGGTACGGATGATGATGCAACGACCGCTGCGAGCAACATCGTGACGATGAACGCCGATAAGGTCGTCCGGGTTGCGTTCCATCAGTATGTCTTGACGATTGCGGTCGACGGCAACGAATTCGCTGTGCCGGGCAGATTGATAGCAACAAGCGACTACCCGGATGACCCGTTTACAATAATGGCACGGCAGGACTCGAACAGCAGAGCAGTAACACCCGGCATAGTGGTGGACCTGCAGGCTGAGCCGAACGACGGCTACAGGGTGATGCAGTGGACGGGTAGTGATGATGATGCATCGACGGCTTTGACAAATGCCGTTACGATGGACATGACCAAGACGGTATCGGTGGCCTTTGAGCCGACCGATAAGTATTACCTTACGGTCCGTCTGACCGGTAACGGGTCGATATTCGCCGATGGGCAGATACTGCCGAATCCGGCCAGAATAGAAGTGCCCATGGACAGTGTGGTGACGTTGTCTGCCAACAGAGACGATCCATCGGAGGTCATAATCTGGCAGGGAACCGACGATGATTATTCATCCGCCCCGACCAATACGGTTACTATGACCGGACACAGGGAGGTTAACGTTGAGTTTTATGCGCCCCACCTGCTGTATGTCGGCGCCGACAGCGAATATCAAACCATTCAGCTTGCCATAGAGGCCGCTCAGGACCGCGATATCGTCATGGTTACCCCCGGAACTTATGATATACGCGAGTCCAGCGAGGATAATCCGTATCTTCTCATTTCCGGCAAGGATATTATTCTCACCAGCATTTCTCCTGAAGACCCGACCGCGGTAACGATTATCGGCGGCTTCATCGTACAGAACGTCTCACGCTATAATGTCATACAGGGCTTCACCATCACCGATGCGATGTATTTCAAGGATTATGAAATGGGGACTGTCCACGACGTGGACCCGAATACCGAATGGCACTGGGCCACGCCCGATGGCGAGGGCGTGGACGGCTACGGTGGAGGTACCTGCCGCGGCGGCGGTATGGAGCTGTATGATGATGCCTCTCCCACCGTCCGCAACTGCGTCTTTGTTGATTGTGCTGCTCGTGGTTACCACGGGGCTAATGGAGCTGGTGGTACCGGACTCGACGGCTACAGCGGCAACGGCGGCCCCGGCGGAAAGGCCTACGGTGGTGCGGCCTATTGCGGCCTCAACGGTAGCCCCTTGTTTGAGAACTGTTCGTTTACCAACTGCTCCGCTCAGGGAGGCGACGGCGGAAACGGAGGAGACGCTGCTCCGGCCGTAGGTGGTCACGGCGGTGCCTGGGGTGATAACGAAGCACCGTGGTGGGATGAGTGGAACGCCCTCTATGGTTTCATACACGGGCCCCTCGAAGACTACTGGAAATACACTGCTTACGGTGGTGCCATATACTGTGATACCGGTAGCACCGCTGAGTTTGTCGACTGTGAGTTCGCCGACAACACCGCCATCGGCGGAAGCTGCGGAATCAGCGGTGCCTCAACACCCTCCGGCTGGCCGTCACAGCACTACAAAATAGATTGTTTTGGCGGTGCTCTCTATGTGGCGCAAGGTAGCAGCCCCACATTCACCGACTGTACCTTCACGAACAACACCGCCGACATCGACGGTCCGCCCACAAGCCGCAAGGACGATGAGCCGACCGTTAATGCATACGTCAATATTAGCTACGGTGGTGCGGTGGCGTTTGAGGAAGGTGCCACTCCGCTCTTTGAGAATTGTCAGTTTGATGACAACCTCTCCACCGTCGGAGGAGCAATGTACGGCACCTGGTCTGAGCCGACGATTGCCGATAGCAACTTTGTGAATAATTCCGCCTACCACGGCGGCGCCGCCCTTATAGTCGGCGGCACCACCCACGTTCTCGAAAGCAATTTCCTGTATAATGAATCGACGCTCGCCGGCGCACAGGGCGGCGGTCTGACGCTCCTCGGTGCCGACGCCGAACTCATTGACTGCACCATAATGCACAATCAGACTACCGGCCAGGGCGGAGGCCTGTATCTTTCCAGCCAGGACATCCTGGGCCAGCAGATCAGTGCACGCAACGATGTCCTCTTGTGGAACTGCCTGATAGCCGGCAACTTCGCCACCCAGGGCGGCGGCGGTATTGCCGCAGTCTGGCATGCAGACCCCAATATAGTCAACTGCACAATCGCAAACAACAGCGGTAGCGCCGGCAACGGCGGTGGCCTGCTCAGCTCTTATGGAAACTATGCCTGTATTACAGACAGCATCCTCTGGGGCAACCTTGGAGCGTTTGGCTCCCAGATTGCCATAGAGACAGAGTCGAATCCATCGTGGGTCAAGGTCGGCTACAGCGACGTCCAGGGAGGTGCTCCTGAGATATATGTGGCCGATGGCGCGACGCTCGAGTGGGAAATGACAAACATCCACGAAGACCCCCTGTTTGTGAACGATACACAGGATGATTATCATCTCAGTCAGATACCGGCCGGCCAGGACGACGATAGCCCCGCCGTTAATGCGGGCAGCGCTCCTGCCAGCGACCTCGGATTCTTCCTGTATACAACCCGTACCGACGATGTCCCCGACAGGGGCATCGTGGATATGGGCTATCACTATCCGATGGTTCAACCGTGCAGGTTTGTCGATGTCCTCAGTGACGGCATTATCAACTTCGGGGACTTCGCGATACTTGCCGCTGCGTGGCTGGACGCGGCATGTTCGGATGCCAACGCCTGGTGCGCCGGTGCGGACTTCACCTACGACGGGTTTGTCGTCTATGACGACCTGTCAATCCTGACGGACTGCTGGCTTGCCGAAGATACGATCGCCCCGATACCGAATCCGGCCCAGTGGTATACCGAACCGTATTCTGATTCGAATAGCACGGTCGCTATGGTGGCGGTAGAGGCAAATGATATTCTCTGGGGCCTTGATGTGCAGTACTACTTCACCTGCCAGACGGAAAACGGCTGTCACGACAGCGGCTGGCAGAGCGATGCCAATTACACGGACACCAATCTGGCGCCGGATACCGAGTACGGCTACAGCGTCAGGACGCGTGATATAGCCGGCAATGAGACCGAGTCGTCGCCGGTTCGCTATGCGATAACCGGCGGTGAAGGGCCGGGGCCGGGTGACACCACTCCGCCGACGGGTCTGGCATGGATTCAGCCGCCCACTGCAACGGCATCCGATACAATCGAGATGGAGGCCATCGCCGCCGACGAGAGCGGTGTTCAGTATCTCTTCGAGGAAACCACGGGTACAGGGAGCAGCAGCGGCTGGACCAACAACCCCGCCTGGCAGGATACGGGCCTTGACCCCAATACTCAGTATTGCTACCGAGTTACGGCGCGCGACAATTCACCCAATCACAACGAGACCGGCTACATTGGCCCGCTCTGTGCAACGACGCCTCCTCCAGGAGTCGAGCCCGATGCCAACGCTCCAGCGCCGCCGCCGACTATTCTCATTAGCCCGGATGTCAATACCGTTGCCGACCCGTGTGACAATACCCTCAGCGGACAGTACTGGCTTGGTCTTAATGGATGGCACAAGGTCGTGGCGGATGTGACCGGCATAACGGATGACAGCGGTGGTGATGTAGAGATTCGATTCATTTGCATAGACGATCCTGCACTGAGCAGCACGACCAAGGTCCCGCAGCCGCCTGCTCCCCTTCTTGTCGGTGGCGCCGGGGCTTATGGAGATGTCAGCCTCGGTTGGAGGGTGACGTACGAAGGCAGCAGCATTATCTATGATGTGGATATCAACAAATACGGCATAGTGGGACGGGAGCTGCGGTGGAAGGTCTGTGCTTACGATATATTTGACAACGAGGCCTGCTCCGCCGTTCACACGATTGGTCCGCCGCCTCTGTATTGATAGCGAATGACCGCTTCAGCCGAAGTGAGGAGGGGCTGGAGCGGTACAAAATAACAAGCCCCGGAAGGAAACTTCCGGGGCTTGTTTTGTTTCGAGCTTGTGTTGTTGGTGCTATTTGTTTTTAAGGGTTTGGTAGCCGTAGTGAGCCATCAGGTGGTCGAGTATAACCATTGCCGTGTAGTTCTCGGCTACCGGCCAGATGCGGGCTGTGATGGTAGCGTCCCGCCGCGTAATCGCAGCGAGTTTCTTGTTCTCAAGCGTGTATTTGTCGATGGTGTGCTGCTCTTTGTCGATTGTAGGTGTGGGTTTGACGGCCAAGCGCACCACGATGGGCTGCCCCGTTGAAAGCCCGCCGGTAATGCCGCCCGCGTTATTTGTATCGAAGACAACCTTACCCCCCTCTGCTTTCATCTGGTCGTTGTTTTGGCTTCCCGTCATATCCTTGACTGCCAGCCCCGCACCGACTTCAACCGCCTTCACCGCCCCGATGCCTAACATTTTGCCTAATTCGCCGTCGAGCTTGTAAAACACCGGCTCGCCTAACCCCGTAGGCGCACCCGTGACGACTACCTCGACCATACCCCCTGCAGAGTCACCTGTTGCCGATATCTTGTTGCAGACCTCGGTCATCGCCTGCGCCGCCTCGATATCAGGGCAGTTGACTATATGGTGCACGCCGTATTTGTCTTTGATTTGCTCAGGCCCCATCTTCGGCGCCTTGCCGCGTATCTCATCAATTTGCTTCTCGACCTCAACCAATACCTTCGTCTTTTCCAAAAACCGCATATCCATATTGATTCTGCCCTTGACGTAAATCTCCTGATAGAACGCATCGAGGTCGCACCGCATCTGCTTGTATTTCTCGGTGTAGTCGAAGGCCGTCTCATAATCGATTTCCGGGCACCGCACCGACGCGATTTCCTTGACGTATGAGAAAACCTTAATCCCGCACTTCTTCAGTATCTTCTTTGCAACGAAGCCGGCCGCGACGATGGTGGACGTGTATCTGCCGCTGAATATCCCTGCCCCGATGGCGTCGTCGTCGGGCCCGTATTTTATGAACGATGCGTATGATGCGTGCCCGGGCCGGGGCGTCCGGTTCGTATCCTGATACTGCTTTATGTGGATGAAGTGTCGGTCCAAGTTCGGTATCAGAATCGCAAGCGGCGTGCCGTTCGTATGGTTCTTATTGCCCGCCCCTTCAATCGTATCCGCCGAGTTCAGCCCCGAATATATTATCGGTAAATCCGGCTCTTTTCGCGGACTGCTTAATTCATCCGCACCCGGCTTTCGCAAAAGCAAATCGGCGTATATCTCCTGCTCAGCCAAAAGCATTCCCGGCGGATGACCCTGTACTATCGCCGTCAGACCTTCCTGATACGACCCGCCCGCCACCGTTACCTGCAAATTCCGTCCGATATGACAGCCAATCATTTTTCTGCACTCTCCTGATATTGCCGAATATTTAGCCCCGCCTCTTAGGCGCGGTCTTCGACCATTGTAGAGAATCTCCCCGTTTATGCAACGTTCATGCCCCTGAGCAGATTTGAGATATCTTTGCGCAGTTTTTCCTCGGCCTCTCTTGCCACGACCGTTGAGCGTCCCTCGTATCCGCCCTCGTCTATCATTTCCGCGGTCGGGAAATAGCCGACGCATCCACCGGTGAGGCCTACGGTCCAGAGATTGAGGTCCGCGTACCGCTTCCTCAGTGCGAAAGTCGTCTCAACGGAAATCTCCGAGTGCATAAATACCAGCACGCTGGAATCCAGTGCGACAGCCGCTATCGGCAGCTTCTTCTCGCCGGCCGCTCTCTCTTCGTCCGTCAGCACGTCCATCGCAAAAGGTGCCGCCCATTCGAGCCAGTTGAGCCGATTCGCCAATCCCCGCAGCTCGCGCAGCGGGCTTTGCTGATTCAAAGCGGCCTCGTATTCGCTCACCAGCGCCTCTCGAATACACTCGACCTCTTCGCTGCTTCGCGGTAGCGCGGCGTCGATGGGAACGCCGAAATCCCCGCAGGCGAATTTGAATGAGCGAATCTCCTCTGCAGCAGAGTTGTTCAGCGCGTCCGTCGCGGCCCGTGCGATAGCCGTGCCGATGCGCTCCACCTCGGCCAATAGCTCGTTGTCGTCTGCCGGGTCGAACGCCGAGCTTGGCCCCATATAGGGAAACTCCGGCACCTTGTCCCAGTCGATGACGTATTTGACTTTTTCCTTCGGCACAAGATTCCCACAAGCCCCTGAGACAAACATCACGGGCGCCCCGGTCTGCTTTTCGACAGCCTCGCGGACGACGCCCGGATAATCCGGGTCGTAAAGCCACTCGCTGCATGCGCACGTAAGATGCGGATGTGCGCTGAATCTGACGATACAGCCGATTGGCTCGCCCTTGGTATCTTCGAAGCTTAGCACCTGCACGAGCGAATCCACTTCGCCGTCGAACCAGACCGGCTCTGGGCCGGGCGTGTAGTCCGGCTTCTTTCTCAGCCAGCGTGATTTCATTTCATTGACCAGCGCCGAGGCGTCCGGCCGGTCGTCCCCTTCGCCAAATGTGTACCCGAACCAGAACGTCTGGATTCCGAGCTCCGCTCCGGCGTCGCCGCGCCGATAGACGCTCAGCGTCTTTCCCACGTCGCTCGCACCTGCGCGCAGACGTGCGGGCCTGGCCCGTGCAACGGCCTGTGAAACGCAGTCGGCAAGCGCTGCGGCAAGACCGACAATCTGCTGGCCCGATTCTCGCTCGCCCCACGGCGCAGAGTGAGTGTGCGTCGTGTGTATCAAAATATTCTCTGCCGCTATCTTCGTTAGCCCCGAGACCTGCTCGGCAATAGCCCTGCAGTCCCGCGGCGGCATCTCTATCAAATCCAGTGCGATTAAAACCGTCGTCGTCTCGCCGCCGTTGATTGCAGCGCATATCGCTTCGAGCGGCCTTCGAAACTTCGTCTCTGACTTGATACAGCCGGAGATATCCGTCTTTGCAAACCCGACCTTCACTGCCGCTCCCTCGCCGGTTTCCGCCTGCAAAGGCCCCGAAAGCGATAGCGCTGCTGCCGCCGCCACATTGCTCTTGATAAATTTCCGCCGGTCCATCTGCTCCATCCCATCGACCCCTGCTCGTCCTCGACTCAAGCTTCGAAGGAACCGCAGTCGGGGATCCACAATTGTAGAGAATCCCGCCGCTTATGCAAGGCGAAAGGCGGCACGGGCCACGTTGCTCGGCCCACGCCTGACCGGCCCCGCTTTTTGGCCCGAAGGCGTCTTTTTCCCAAATCCTCAATTCATACATTGACAGTCATCCGGTTACCTATTATGCTATTCCTCCCTAACGGTGCTAGAAAGCGTTTTTGCTACCCGCAACCAAGGGACGCGACAGCTAAAATCAAGCAATAATCTCCAAATCAAGAGCACAGGGGAAAAATGGCTCTCCGGCCAGTAAATTGGAGTGTAGTCATCCCGGGACACTGGAATCCATTCATCTTGACTCCGTCCCGGATTAATGATAAGATATTTGGGTTGCCAAGCGAAAGCCCGATCAACGTGCTCGTGCCTGTGGACGGAGCAGGCCCATATCAGATCGGCGATTCGGAAGGGCATATCCGAATAGTGCCCACGGCAGACCGGCTTGAGGTCAGGGTGTTGAAAGCGAATTATGAAAACCTCTTGTGTGCCATGGTTGCGGGCGTCAAGATTCTGGAATGGCTTCCAGAAACTCCCGTCACCGCAGCGGGCTTCAATGTAAACTTTCAGACTGATGCTCTGGAACCAGACATGGCTCACTTGTACAAAAGTGCCGTTGTGGACAGTGCTCTTGCTCGCTTGGGCCAGTCTATCACAAGATGGCAAATTATGAGGTCTCTGGATTACAAGGGTGGCACGCTGAATGTGACCATAGAGGGCACGGTGCGTTTGTTCGAACTCTTGTGCAACTTTCACAAGCGCTCACGCGAGATTAAAGACCTCATATGCTGGCTCAAGACGCCCGCTGTGGCAATACGGGGGCAAATTAATAGCATATGCGAGAGTATGAATTTGGAACTTGAGGAGATTGTGGATGCCGACGCAGAATGACAAAGAAGCCCATACGACAAGTAACGACTTCACTGGCGACACCTTAAAGGCGGCTCCAACTCAGGAGGTCTCTTCCCGGGATGATACGCATAGCGCACCACCTCAAAAGACTCGCACGGTACGTGCCTCTACAATAGAAGAGTCCGTCCGACTTCGCTACATTCCTCGCGCCGGGAGACCAAAGACTTCTGATTCAACAGGGGGATAGATGCCCCAATGAGCCAACCAGTATCTCAATACATGCCCTATCAAAAGTTCAACGCTGGCGACGACCTATGCCAAGGAGACATTCTTGAGCCAGGCGAGGCACTCCAGCCGGTTCTTGAGGAGGTACACCCCCATTTTCTTGATAGCAAGTACACCTTTTTTCTTATACTAACACAATCGTGTGATCTCGTTCGTCGCCAAGACGTGTGTAAATCCCAATACATCAATCTTGCGGTCGTACGGCCGCTCGAGGACATTCTCTTGACGTTGCTGGACAAATCCTGTGAGAAGCTTAGACTCCGCACTCCATCGCCCAGAGGATTCTATACAGCGAAAAGCAAGTATCAGGCTAGGGCGCTCCTCAAAAGAATCCTGAACCAAAATGAAGAGGCGATGGGCCTATTTTATCTTCACCCAGACACCACAGCCAAGATAGCAGAGTATTCGGTAGCGTTGTTACAGGTGGGCATCGCATTGCGCGCCAAAGAGCACTATCGTACGTGTTTGGCTGCAAGGTGCGGTCGCTTAACTCCAATGTTTCGCGACAGACTTGGCTGGCTCGTCGGCAATTTGTACTCGCGCGTAGCCACAGAGGACTTGCCCAAAGAAGAGCGCGACCAAATAATCGCCCTTCTGCTTGACCGTCGCGAAGACGTCGATTCCACACCATATTGGGTGCCAGACGAAAACGCAACCCAGGCTCGGAGGAAACAGCTTGAGGTTGAGGGCTTCCCAAGGCGCGAGGTCTTTGAGCGACTGATAGCTTGTACACCCACACCCACTGTAGAAATAGCAGCAGAGCAGGCCATTGACGCCGTCGAGGACGTTCTGGGGCGCCTGACTCCCGACCAGCGCGTTTTCCTCTTAAGTAAATTAACAACTGACCCGGTTTTTTGCTCTGCCTGCAAATAGGCCCATTTTCCTTCTCTGCTCGTCCCTGAGAACCCTCCTATCTTTTGGCGGCACTTTCAGTTTTAGTTGTGCCGCTCCCCCGCGGTGAAACTTTTCTACTCTTGGTGCTAATTCATGTCAATTCTTGTCCAAAAACAGGTGTAAACCAGTGTAAATCCGCGTCTAAAGAATCTCTGTGTCCTCCGTCCAATTTCTCCTTATCCCGCCATTCTACCCCTTCCCAATCTACATTCAACCCAAAAATTTGCCCTTTATCCCCGCCCTCGCGGGGCAAAACCGGGCACCCTTCGTGGTGTGGGCCACCTGCCTATTCTCCGACGTGCATATTTGCGCCGAGGGAGGTCATAAGTTTAACGAAGTCGGGGAAGGTGACGTCTATGGCCTCGGCGGTATCGATTGTGGATGGGTTTTCGAGGCCGAGGGCGGCGACAGCAAGGGCCATCACGATTCGATGGTCGCCTCTGCCGTCGAGGGCGGCAGCCTGCCCCGAGCTTGCCGAGAGGGCGCGGGGTTTACCGCCGCGGACGATAAGGCCGTCGGGCAATTCCTCAACGTCAACGCCCATCCTGGAAAGCTCCTCGGCCATGCACGCGATTCGGTCGGTCTCCTTGCTGCGGGCCTGCGGCACGTTGATAAGGCGGGTTTCGCCTTCGGCAAACGCGGCGGTAACGGCCAGTGCGGGAAGGGCGTCCGGCGTGGCGTTCATATCGAGCTCGGCTGCCTTAAGCTGCGAGGCCATTATGGTAACGCCGCCTTTGCCGACGGTGATATCTGCGCCCATTTGGCGGAGGTATTCGACGACGGCCTTATCCGGCTGGCTGTCGGCGAAATCAAGGCCGAGCAGCGTTACCTCGTCGGCGAAAAGGGCAGATGCGCACAAGAAGAACGTCGCGCTGCTAAAATCGGCGGCTATGGTCTCATCGAACGGCTTATATCTCTGTCCACCTTTTATCTCGAAGCGGCGAAAGTGCTCGTTGGTGTATTTGATCTGCTGCCTATCGAGCCAGTCGAGCGTCATCTGCACATACCCCGGCTCATTGAGCAGCGTGACGTCGATTTCGCTGTCCTGCTCGGCAAGCGGCGTGCACAGCAAAAGCGACGAGAGGAACTGGCTGGTAGTCGCGGCGATGCTGGTCTTTCCGCCAGTGATTCGGCCCGTAATCGTTACAGGCGGCTTACCGTTATCATTGAGCGATTTGCATTTTGCACCGAGCTGCTCGAGGCAGGCCATCAAAGGCCCGACAGGACGTGTGCGGATTTGCTCATCGCCGGTGAACGTCGTAGTCTGCCCCGGCAAAGCGAGTGCCGCAGAACCTATCGCAATACGCAGAGTCGTCCCCGAATTGCCCACGTCGATGGTCTCTGCCGGCGGGTTGATTCTGGCGCCCGTGCCTTCAACCATCCACGACGAAGCATCGCTCGTATCAATCTTTGCACCGAGTGCCCTGAAGCAATTCGCCGCAGAGAGTGTATCGCTGGAGCTGAGCGGCTTGCGGATTATGCTCTTGCCATCGGCGAGCGAGGCGATGGCCACCGCGCGAATCGTGTGCGACTTCGAGCCGGGGATGGCAACAACGCCTTTGAGCCGGGATTTTCGGGCAATCAGCTTCATGCAGGCGGCTATATTACATTATGAAGGGCAGGTTGTCGTGCTTAAAAACGAGGTCAGGGGGTCGATTTGGCAATGGATGGTGGGTTTGGCCCAACGCAGGCCGGTTAGCGAGATGGTCTGCCCTTTTTGGCCTGGGTAGGCACAAGGACATTATCCCGCCGGCCGGGTGCTGCCGGCCGGCGGGAAATCTTACGTCTCTTTCTTTGCGCTTTTAGTTCCAGACCTTGACGCCGGGCACTTCCTTGCCCTCGGATGTCACGACGCGGAGCATAAACTCATACTCGCCCCAGTCCTGGTCGACCTTGACAAGCAGAGCATTCATGCCCTTGTTGAGCTTGACCGGGTAGATTTCCTGGTCGATTTCGGCGCTGCGGTAGACGTGCTCTTCACCGACGAGCTTGTTGTTGAGCCACATCTTGTAGCCGTCGTCGGAGCCGATTCGGATTTCGACGTCTTTGTCCTCATCGCACTTGAGCCAGCAGGCACAGTAGCAGAGCACATCTTCCTGGTCGTAATCGAGTCCGAGGTGGTCGATGGCAAAGAAGCTGATTTCGGTGTATGTTGATTCGTACTGCTGCCATTTTACGCTGGTGCCGTCCGGCTTTGTAACCGCCTTGTCGGCGGTGGCGGCATAGTCGGCTTCGCCGCCGAGGTAATCGACGTGGAAGCCCTTGTTGTCGGGACGTTCACCGGGATTGGGGAAGGCGCCGACGATAAGCCAGTGAGTGACGAAGCCCTCTTCGTCCATCCAGTTGGAGGAGAACCCGTAGGGCCCGAGCGTCTGGGCTTTCAGCGCCGGTTTTGCCTTTGCAGATGTTTTCACTTCGCCTTCGCCTTCGCAGCCGGCGATAAAGGCGCACAAGGCCGCAAGGCAAAGCACAGCTATACACGTGCGCATCTGACTTTTGCTCATAACTCAACTCCTTTCACATTACGGACTACAATTACCTTGAACCTCGGCTCCAAGCCGAACATTCACCTTGTAGGCACTGTTAGGTTTCCAAGCCCTCTCTCGTTCTCCGGCGATGGGGCCGGCTCAGACGAGAGACGTCTCGTCGCTAAACTAACAACGCCGCCGCCTTCGTGCAAGGTTTTTTCGCAGGAAGGTTGCTGTTTTTTGCAGAGCGGATTGTAGGATTGCGCAATTTGGGAAAGGTAGGCAGAAGCCGGCGGGGGCTGGGCGTTGTGTAATTCGTTTTGGCTATTGCTGTTGGTCTTTTTTGTTGTCAAGGAGGCTGCCGAGGTCTTTGAGGAGACCTTCGGGTTTTACAAGCTCTCTTGCCTCTTCAGGGAGTTTGTCGCCAAGCTGTTCGGTGAGTTTGGAGTCCACTTCCTGCATTAGGCGCTGCTTTCCGGCTTCTGCGAGGGCCTGTTTGAACTGCTCGGCAAGGCCTTTTGTATCGAAGGCGAGTCGCGGCTCGGTGACGGGGCCGACGATGCGGATGGTGGTGTTGAGGTCGCGGAGGGTATCGAGAATCTGGGAGGTGTTGTCGGCGCCAAGTCCGAGGATGCCTTTGCCCTGTGCGGTTGCCTTCAGGTCTTTTATGTTGACGTCGATGGTGAGGTCGATGTCCTGGTTGGTGAGTCGGCCGTTGAAGGTTCCGGAGGCCCGGCCTGACTGGAAGGCGATGCCGGCGCTATCGCCCAGCGCCTGCTGGAGCGTGGCGAGCTCGAGGCCTGAGAAGGTGCCGGAGACTGTGGGGGACTGGTCGGGCGAATCGAAATCAATGTCGATATCGATTTGGGTGGGCGTATCGAGGGATTTTAGCTCGGCGGTGATGGGCAGGCCGGCTGTTCGCGGGGCGTTGCTGAGGTTCTTTAGGGTAATCCGCGTGCTGCCGAGGACGACGGAGGGAATCTGCACCTTGTCGAGCAGGACGTTTTTGGCAAGGACGCGAGGGGTGGGCGGCAGAGGGGCGGATGCGTTCAGGTATTCGAGGTAGCGCTCGGGGACCTGCCCTTGCTGTGCCTGGGATTCTTTGGGTTTGGGCAGCCATTTGCTTAGCTTCTGGAGTTTTTCTTTCAGGTCTTTAGCGTTCTTGAAATAGGTCTCGAGCTTAGCGATGTTGGCGGCGGTGAGCTTGAAATCCTCGGGGTTGAAGATTGGCTGTGGCTTTTCGGTCGGGGGGGTGGCGACTGTGCCGGGGGTATCACGGGTTTCATCGAAACGGACGTTGGATAGTTCGACGTTTTCGAGGACGAATTTACCGAGGAGCAAATGGTAGATGCTTGCATCGGCGGCGAGCTTTTCAACGGCGATGCGGTTGCTGGCGGGGTTTTCGGCATCGGTTATTTGGATGCCGGTTGCGGCGACCGAGCCGGCAAGCGGGGCGAAGCTGAGCGATTCGAGGTCGACTTCGGCGTCGTTGGCCTTTGTGAGGGTGGTTTCGGCTCGCGTTCTTATGGTTTCGTTGTCGAGGAGGTAGAGGACGAGCAGGGAGGCGGCCAGGACGATTGCGGCGAGGACTATGCCGGCCTTTCGGATGTAGATGGTCTTGCCGGTAAAGAGCGCTTTGGCGTCTTTTGTTCGTTTGCCGACCAGCAGGCGGTCGAAGGTTCGGACCCAGCGGTTGGAGTACCACTTTTTGAAGGCGTCGGAGGATTCCTCGAACTTGAGCAACGTTTTTCTAAACGAGATTACGATGCGTGCCAAGAGCAGGCCGGCGAGGGCGCCGGCGACGGGGCCGAGCAGGACGGCGCCGGCGACTGCGTATCGAGAATAATCGGTGATGGCTGCGAGGGGGACGGCGGCGAGGAACTTGAGCAGCCAGGGCAGGTGGGCCTGGACGAATTGGCCCGTGTGGTAGAGAAGGGGGGCGGCGGCGAAGCAGAGGCCTTTGCCGATGGCGGCGAAGAGCAAGAAAAGCCCTGTGTGGATGTTGAGGACAAGGGCGATGATGATGAGCAGGACGTGCAGGCCGGAGAAGCCGGGGACAAGGCCGAACGTAAAGCCGAAGGTGACTGAGAGGAAAATAAGGGGCGGGGCGACGCTGCCGCGGAGGATGGCTAAGATTTTTTTGATGGGTCTTGGCAGGAGCATTTTTTTATCTCCGAGTAATGGTCTTTCGGTAAGGGTTCGGCCTGGATTTTAGCTGACGGCAGGCCGGGCTACAAGAGGAAGGTTTGCAGATATGCGGGGTGGCGGGTCGTGTCACGTGGCTCGGCCCCCGGCCCACGAAAGCCGTGGCACGTGCCCCATGGCCCGTGACTCGTCCCGCCTTCGTCCACGGGCAACCCCGGCGCGGCGGGATTGGCCTTTGTGAAAGCTGACCGAAAAGTTATTGGGGGGCGGGGCGGGCCCGTCACACGGAGCGCCGGGTAAACCCGCCAAACAGCGTGGCGGGTAAATTTTTTGTGGATTTTTTGGGTGAGGGGGTTTATCGTGTTATAGCCAATAAGGAATCAGATTATGAGGACACAGCCAACACCCAAGTGGAGGGAAGTCGCGTGGCCGGTTATTTCCAAAGCAGGCGATGGCCCGCGGTCTAATTGGGTGAGTGGGGTCTTGTAATTGATTACTGATTAAGGATGAGTGATTATTGAAAAATGAGGTAGCCAGAGAGAAAAAGAGATGCATAGAGGATTCTGAGGGGAGGTAAAAATGAAGTGCTATTTGCATAGAGAGAAAGATGCGGTTGGGATATGTGTCCGATGCGGGAAGGGGCTTTGCTCAGAATGTGTGCAGGAATTTGGGGGGTCTCTGCTGTGCAAGGAATGTATTCCTGGGGCGCACGGAGAATACAGAAGTATGAAAAAGCCGTATCTCGCGCCATTTGTGAAGGGAGTAATAAATCTGTTGTGCTTAATCTCTCCTTACCGAATTGTGGCACGTCTGGCCTGGGAGCACCATGAACTCATCCCGTTCTGGCTTGCAGAGGCCTATGTAGTAATTCGCCTACTCACCGTCTCACTATGTTATATTTTGTTGGACGGGCCGACTGGTGTGGGGTTCGGAGTCCTGTCGATCATCTGTATTCTGATGCTTATCGACCTTCTGGCAGGTACTGCTCATATAGTCCTCATCGAGCGAGAAGAAAGGCGGGACGAAAAGGGTGACTTCATTCTTGTCCGAGATGTTTCGCGATGGATAATTCTTGTTTTGCTTAATGTTGCGGAAATAGTGCTTTATTTTGGTGTGCTCTATTTCAGGATCGGAGACGAATTTTGCAAACGAATTACCGACCGTCTAACGGCTATTTATCAGAGCTTGTTGACGTTCGCTACCCTTGGATACGGAGAAATCCATCCTGTTACACCATTAGCCAAGATACTTGTTATGTTCCAATTGGTCTATTTCATCATTTTTGTTGTCTTAGTGGTTCCACGTGTGTTTTCTGCGGTCAGAGTGAAGCAGCACACAAACCAGACGTTAGGTAAACCGAAAGAGGGGCAACACAGAGATGAGGAACTCAGGGAAACCGGAGAAGGGAAGTGAACGCGAATGTCGCGTTACTGAAATAAACAAGGCCGGCGAAGGCCCGCCTTGTAATACAGTGATGGGGGTTTTGTAAATTGAGTCACAGAGGACCCAGAGTTTTTCACAGGAGAACGGGAAAATGGTTGACCCAAACATGGTTGATCCAAGCACTGCGATAGGTACCGTGTTCCTTAACATCTTGGCGAGCGTTGGCGTTGTAGCCATTCTTGCGTTCTTCTCTTGGATCTTGGGGCCCCTCAAGTGGCCATTCCAGTCCCGTCGGATTCGCAGGATTCTCTTGCGTGATCGTGGTTTTCTCTTTGTTTTCAATCCCGAAAGGGATCAGACAAAGATTGTCACATTTCTTGCTGACGGTCAGATTGGCGAGGGCGGTAACAACAACGAGAACACTTGGCGGATCAAGAAGGGTAAACTGGAGATTCTCGCCGTAGACGGAGAGATATACAGTCGTTTCAAGCACGATCAAGACACGGGTAGGCTCGTCCACACAAACGAGTCGGACACAAGGTCTGTTCACGGGCAATTCTTCGTCCCACAGTGGGAAAGACCAAACTACTAGATAGCCCAACAAAAATAAGCGGCAACGCTCAAGGTGTTTGTTCCGGTGAAAGCTGAGCAGGTCAAAGGCGGAAATTGTGTTTTCCGGCCAAAGACGGTGTTTTGCAGTGGAAATGTGGCTGGCAGCCACTTTGCATCGTGGCAAAGAAGTGGTGTTTTGTGCCGCAGTTTCGCGGGACAGGGGTTCACGGGCAAGATGCCCGTGCCACGATGTTTGTGATTATTCGGGGGTTTGGCGCCAGTTGCCGGCGAGGATGGCGAGGTCGGCGAGATTGACTTTTTTGTTGTTGTCGAAGTCGGGCCAGCCGACGATGTTCGGGTCCGGCCAGGATTGGCACATCTCGGCGAGGTCGAGCAAATCGACGTCGCGGTCGTCATCCATATCGCCGTCGATGGTGATGAAGTATTCCATCATAGTCTGCTCGGCGGGCTTTAGGTGCGGGGTATGTCCTCTGTCAGTTGGGCCGCCGGCGTTCGGGTCGGTCTCCCACATCCACCAGAAGACACCGGCCCACCACGGGCGAAGCGAGCAGCGGCTAAGCAGGGCCTCATAGCACTGTGCCTGCTCGTTGAGGTCGACGGGGGCTGAGCCGGGGCCCGACCAGGGGGCCTGATTTGCGCCGTCCCAACTGCCGTAGCCGACTTCGGTGAAGATGATTTGTTTTTGGGGCCAGTCGGCGTTTTGCCAGGACTCGATGCTGTTGGCGCGTGCCTGCCAGGCGTTTTTGAGCTCGGTGAGTGTGGGGTCGTTTTCGCTTGTGAGCGGATAATAGGCGTCGATTCCGATGTAGTCGAGGGTGTCCCACCAGTCGATGTTCTGCTCGTTGCCGTGGTTTGCGGCGTAGACGAGCGGGCCGCTGTAGTGCGTTCGTGCATCCTGCGCGACGCTTCTCCAGGCGTCGGAGGAGCCGGTTGTGTCGATATATTCGCAGCCGATGCAGAGCATTTCGACGTCTTTGGATTCGGCGATGTCGGCCCAGTAGTTGAGGAACTCGTGATACTCGGTGAACCAGTCGGTGGAAGGGACGATTCTGGCCCTCCATTCGCCGGACTTGACGTCGACCATGGGCTTTAGCATCACTTTTATGCCGAGCTCGTGGCAGCGGTCGATGACGTGGAGGACCGAGGGGGTGGAGGAGGAATACCACCAGGAGTCGGCGTAGATTTCGGTGGAGGTTATGGTGTCCTGAAACCAGAAGACGTTGACGGCCATCCACTGGCAGCCAGCGGCTTCGGCGTTGGCGACGGACTGGTCGGAACCGGGGGTCGAGTAGAGGTCCCAGCCCCAGGCGCAGTAACTCATACCCTTGAATTCAATGGCAAAACAGTTGCGGCAAGGGGATGCGACGAGAAAGGCAAGGTATATCAGGGCGGTGAGTATCTTTGGTTTCATAGCTTATTCGGTAAGCTGGTCTGCGGGTGAGTGGACGAGGTCGATTAGGATTTTGAGGTCGTCGACGTTGATTTGGCCGTCGTCGTTTATGTCACCGAGGAGGTAGCTGTCGGGGCTGTCCATCGCCGCCATTAAGCTATCGAGCATAGTGGTTACGTCGAGGTCGTTTAGCAGGCCGTCGGAGTTTAAGTCGCACCAGATTGACAGGTCTTTTGTCGGGGCGTTGCCTACGTTCCAGGCCAGGGCGTAGGGGCCGGCGGCTTGGGGCTGGCCCGACTTTTCGGGGTTACTATAGGCGATGACGATTTCGTAGTTGGTGAAGTTGGGGTCGAGCGGGACGTAGATATGTTCGAGGTTGTCGGCGGGGCTGTCACTGGAGGCGAGCGGATAGTCGTTGTTAGGGTCGGTTGTGTCGAGCGCCCAGATTTCGAGACGGAGGTTGGTGTCTTTCTCGGGGAGCAGTTCGAAGGGGTAGCTGTCGCTGTAGTGCTTATTCCAGACGGCGGTGATGGTGACGGTTTTGCCGGCTGGGCTGTCAACTTTTATGCGATAGATGTTTGCCGGGGAATCGGGCAGGGCGAGGTGGTTTAGGTCCCAGGCGGTGGTTGGGCATTGGTCGGGCGGGGCGATGCCTGCGGTGAGCTGGTCGTATGCGGCGAGGGCGTTTAGCATGCCGGCGCCCTGGACGTAGTCGAGGGGGACAAGCTCGTCGTCGTCGTGGGTGAGGCGGCCCTTGTGCCAGTAGGGCAGCTTCGTTGCCGAGTTGATGAGGATGGCTTTGATTATGCAGTTTGCGTTTGGGCCTGCTGCGATTCGCAGGTTGGGGTCGTGGGTTGCTTTTTGAGTGAGGAGTCCAGCGGTTCCGGCGACCAGGGGTGTTGCGAAGCTGGACCAGTTGCCGGTTGCGATGTATTTGTCGGGGCGGTTGTAGTCGGCGGCTAAGCAGTTGCCGGGCGCGACGATGTCGGGTTTACAGCGGGTATCTTCGGTTGGGCCTTTGCTGGAATGTTGAGGCCGGGCGAGGGGAAATTTTGACAGTGCGGCTGTTGTGTCGTCGGTTGTAAGGGCGTCGACAAGTCCGACGCCGATGGTGTTTGCCGCGGCGCCTGGATGGAGGACCGGGTCGGAGGCGTCGGAGCCGTTACCTATGCCGGCGACGACTACAAGGCCATAGTGTTCAGCGAGTGAGTCGATTCCTCTTGTCCACCAGTCCTCGAAGGGGCTGCCGAAACCGGCGGTGATGACGTTGACATCGGGCGGTGAGCCGGCGAAGACGTAATCGCTCAGGAAGTGCCAGAACTCATAGACATCTGCGCGGGCATTTGGTGTCAGGCCCTGGTAGGTGAATTGGCCGAGGTTGGGGTAAGAGGCGTTGGGGTCGCGGCCGAAGAGCATTGAGCAGATGGCTGTGGAGTGCGAAGAGGTTCCGGCAGGGGGTAACTGCTGGTCGTGGAAATAGAGTTCTGCATTCTCGAGGCATTTGTGTTCGACGGCTGGTCGGTAGTCGTTTTGCGGCTGGCCGTTGAGGTAGGTTATGCTTCTGGCAACGACGGCAACGGCGATGCCGTCACCGGTGAGGTTGGGGTCGGCAGCCTGGAGCTGGTAGATGCCGGTAGCGGCCAGCGCCTGCGGCTGCAGTGTATTCGCTGTGGGTTGCTGGGCCATGGCTGTGCCGGTGGCGGCTGCCAGTATCGCAAGGATACAGGCAACGCGGTGCGTTGAGCAGTTTGTTGCTGTTTTGTATGTCAACGTGCTCCTCCGACGGTGGCAGGTCTGCCGCCGTTTTGCACATACCGGGCGCTCCAGAACTGCTTCTGTGCCCTTGAGAACTTGCTGCCGAGCATCGTTTTTTTCAGCTGGCTTCGTTTATCAAGTATATGATACCACATAAAGGGCCTGTTTTCAAGTCAGTTGTATGCCGGATTTCGTCCTGAAACAGCTTTATTTCGGCAGAATCGAGGGGGTGGACAAGCAAATGTTAAAGAAAAACGAGGCCGGGCGCAGGTGCCCGACTTTGGGGGGGCAGCAAACGGGCCTTGGATTTTTTTTTGGGATTGGCAGATTTTTTTATTGACAAATCGAATGAGCTTACCATAATTATCACATCACAGTTTAGCTGGAGAGGCAAGAGTTGATGGGATGTGAACACGCTCAAAGCAGTTTGTTGAGGCAGGTGCGGAGGGTCTTTATTTTCCCCGGAGGAATTTGTGAGGTGAAGGTTGTGTGTTGTGCTGCGCGGATTTAGGAGGTTGCGATAATGCGTAAGAGTTCCTGTTTTTTGTGTTTAGCGGCTTTTGTGTTGCTGTTTTGTGCATCGGGGCCGTGTTTGGGTAGTGAACCGAACGGCCTTGAGGAGGCGAAATCTCAGGTGATTTCTCTTATTCGGTCAGGCAATTACGCCGAGGCCGATACCGCCGTTGAGCAGTTGAAGAGTCAGTTTGAGGACACAGCCGCCAAGGCAAAGGCGATTCAAGACATAGCAGCGGCATACAAAGATGTCAAGGATTATCACAAGAGCATAGAGCTCAGTCGGTATGTGCTGGCTAACTGGCCTGATGGGGATGATGCGACATGGTCCCAGATGCACATAGCATTTTCATACGTTGCTCTGGGTGACATTGCCGCAGGGAAACTTGAGACGGAGAAGCTGATTTCCAATTACGCAGGTAATGCAAACCTTCCCTGGGTGGTGCATATAATGGCCGACGTCAACAGATGGCTGAAGAACTATGCTGAGGCGGAGGAGCTTTATAAGTACATAGTTGAAGAGCATCCGGACAGTGAGTGGGCTGAGAAGGCGAGGTTGAACTTAGCGGGCTTGGAGGTGCTTTTGCTGGTAGAGTCGGGAGATTACGGGCGAGCTCAGGAGGCACTTAACAAGTTGAAGGGAGATTTCGCGGGTAATCCTGAGCTGGCGGTTCTGCTCGAGGCCATCGGGGACATGTACAAATGGTCGGAGCGATATGATGAGGCCGAGCAGCTCTATCGGCAGGCTGCAGAGGAGAGGTCAACTGAAGGTCCGGAGGTGGCTGGGCTGGAATTGGATGTTTGTAAGACCAGGATAATGGCCCTTATTGAAGCGGGGCGTGACGCTGAGGCCGGTGAAGCAATAGACCAGATGGTCGGTCAGTTCAGTGGCGAACCAAACTTGCCTGAGACTGTCTATTGGTTTGGCAGGAGATATGAGTGGTCGGGCAAGTTTGATAAGGCCAGGAGCATATACCAGCATCTGATACAGCAGTACGCCGGCAGCTCTTTCGCCGATGTGGCTGAGGTGGATATAGCAAAGGGGCGAATACTCGTTGCCCTCCAGGCGGTGGACGACAGGCAGGCGTTGAGGATGGCTGACAAACTCATTGAAGATTTTTCTAAGGACGCGTTTCTGTGTGAGGCAGCGGATAGACTGATGCAGGCCCTGGCGGCGCAGGAGGCCGAAGCCGGCCTGGCGGAGGTGGTTTCGTTGTGGCGAGGTGTGTTACAGGAGCTTCCTTCATCGGATTTTGCGGCGTGGGGACGTCATTTGGCTGCAAGTTGTTACCGTCGTCAACTGAATGACTGTGAGAAGGCGATACAGTGTTACGAGAAGGTTGTTGAGGAGCGGCCCGGCTACAGGTACGCCGGGGAAGCTCAGTTTGCGATGGTGGGTTGTTACGAGCGGCTTGCAGAGTCGGGCGATTTGGACGAGTCGGAGGCAGCGGAGAAGAAGGAGCGGGCCTACAGGGCAGTGGCAGAGAATTATCCGGACAGCGTACCTGCGGGCCGAGCTTTCCTGGAGCTGGGCTGGCTCAACTTTAAGCGTGGTAACTGGCTTGGCGCGGCAGAGCATTTTGAGCGGGCACTTGCGAGGTTTCCGCAGGACCAACGTCCGAGGCATATTCTGTATCCGTTGGGCCGTGCATACGAGGAGATGGGCGAGCTTGACAAGGCAGCGAGGGTATATGGTGAGTTTCTTGAGACGGTGCCTGCCGATGACCCTCGAGTGGCAACTGTGACGAACCGACTTGAAGATATGCCGGCGACAGAGCAATAAGAAGGCCGTTTTTATGCGATTTGGGAGCGTTATGGTGATGGGCGTGAGGATATCAAATCTGGGTTTTGTGTTGGCTTTGATGATGGGGATTATCGTTGCGTGGGGTGTTGCGGTGCCGCGGCAGACGGACGGGGAGTTTATGCGGGGAAGCTGTGATCCGTGTCGGGGGACGCAGTGGGTTACCTGTCCTCCCCGAAGCGGGAAAGTGTGTGCAAAGAGGGCTTTGCGCTGCATCTTGTATCCGGACGCGTCGGGTGAATGTTTCTCGACCACCTGGAGCAATTGTTCTGCCGACCCGGCATGCGTGTCACTTACGAATCAGTCGTGCCAAGGTTATTAGGGAGGGGTATCTGGTGTGTAAGACAAGCAGCAATCATGGGTGTGAGCCCCGGAGTATTGTAGATTGCAGTCCGTCAGCTTTTTACAGTCGCATACGGGGCGGGGTGATTGATTTGAGGTTTTTGGAATGAACATGAATTGCCTGATTTTACTTTTGGTGAACGGGAGTTGATTATGATTGGCAGATTAACTTTAAGGATGCCTGCGGTTTTGGTGTTTTTGGTGTTCTTCGGTGTTTGCAGTGTCGGCGTAGGGGATGAGCCGCTCGATGCCGAAGAAGTTCTCTCGCGGTACCAGCAGTCATTGTCCTGGTGTGATATGGTGTCGATGACGGTTGACATCGAGGGTACGCCGACGGGTTATGCGGACAAGGGGGATTATGGCGTCCATTTTGTATTCTGTCGAGACGGCGGGCGTGCGGAATGGCGCGGGCGGATGTTTGGCTATGATGAGCAGGGGAACGTGGACCCGAACAAGAACCATTCGATAAACGAGGTGGTGACAGGCGAGCGACATATCAGTTACAGCAATGTGGTAGGTGGGCCGCTAATGGGCGTGGTGATGAGTAACGACTGTACGAAGCGGCTGAGGCGGCTTCTGGAGAGTCCGGCGAATGGGAGCCCGCTGTGGGGCCGCGTTTTTGGGAACGGTCACAGGAGTGTGGCCAGTTTGCTTAGTGAGTCGGCTGACCTTGCTTTACGAGACGAGCAGGAGGTCGTCAATGGCCAGGATTGTTATGTCCTTGAGGGGACGAGTGAATACGGGAGGGTGACTTTGTGGGTTGCCGCCGAGAAGGGATACAGCGCGATGAAGTGGTCGATTGAAAAGGTCAAAGGCGACCTTTTTGACGATGAGCCCATACCCGCCGATAGCTGGGTAGCCTTGTTTGAGGTTGTTCGGCTGGAAGATATGAACGGGGTATTTGTGCCGGTCGAAGGCGTGTTCACTCTTGCGGATAGTTACCCGGACGGAAGTGAATACGTCATCCGCGACGAGTACACTGTCAGCGACATTGACCTGGCCCCCAATTGGGAGGCAGCAGGGGCGTTCAGTGTTGATTTGCCGGACGGGACGTGGGTTCAGGTCGAAGAGGCGCCTGGAATCAGATACGTATGGAAGGGCGGTAAGGTTGTTCCTGATGTTGACGGGCCGACGTTCGACGAAATCGACAGTATGATAGAGCAAATCAAGAACAGCAATTAGACAGGTGAGCAGATTGTCTGACACAGGGCAGCGCGGCAGGTTGGCAACTTTTGGCTCGGGGTTTTTGCTTGTTGCCTTGGTTTTTTCGACTGCGTTGGTTTTTCCGGCGGGCGGGGGGTTGTGTTTGGCTTCGGAGGGACAGCAGGAGGACGAAAGTCCGACTGTGGCGGACGGTATTCCGGACAGTTATTGCGGCATATACTGCTTGTACTCGGTGATGAAGCTGTTTGACGTTGAGGTATCTCCGGAGGAGCTTATCAGGCCGGAGTATGTCGGCTCGATTCGCGGAAGCTCGCTGGCTGAGTTGAAAAAGGGAGCAGAAGCTCACGGGCTGTATGCGGTGGCTGTGGCCAATTTGACGAGTCGCGAACTTCGTCGGTCGGGGTATCCTGTCATAATTCACGTCAAGTCGGGACAGGCAAAGAGCGAGTATGACCATTACGAATTGGTGCTGAAGGCGAATCGGGAGGGGGCGGTTGTTTATAACCCGCCGTACGATGTGCGACTTGTTGGGTTCCGTGAGTTACTGCCGCGGTGGGACGGGCAGGGGCTGATTGTTTCGGACAGGCCTATCGACCTCGCCGGTGTTTTTGATTCGGCTCGCAGGTTGTTCCTGGTATGTACGTGTCTTGCTGTGTTCGGCATCTTCTTGGGACGCTGGATTTGCCGACGGATGTCCGTCCTGGTTGGCAGCTTGTCGAGGCGCAAGTGCGTTGTGTTGTCGGCTGTGCAGTCTGCAGGATTGGTCTTTGTTGCGCTTTTGGCGGGATTTGTGTATCATTTTTTCGGTTCGGAGGGTTTTCTTGGTCACTCGGAAGGAGTCGCAATTGTCCAGCAGGCATTTGGCGGCAGTTTCGTTCCGAGATTGAATGAAAAACGGGTGCGGCAGTATCTGGAAAGCGGGACCGCTGTTTTCGTGGATCCGCGGAGCCCGCGCGGGTTTCGGACCGGTCATTTGCAGGGTGCCGTTAACGTTCCGGTTCGCGGATGCTGCGAGGAACAGCGCGAGATTATGGCCGAGTTTAATAAGGCGACTCGCATTGTTGTTTACTGTGATGCTGCGGGGTGCAGCTTTGCAGAGAAGGTGGCATTGCGGCTGATATTGGATGGGTTTGACAACGTTTCGATATACCGAGGAAGCTGGGCCCAGTGGGCGACGACCGGTGAGAAACGTAGTAGCGAGGCACTATGAGTATGGTAAGGATAAAAGGTGAGCAACTGGCTACGGCATTTTCGCTGGTGGTTCGGCTGGTTGTCGGGTGTATGTTTGTTGTCAGCAGTTTGCCGAAGATACGCCAGCCGTATGATTTCCTCTCGAGTGTTTACAGCTATGAGATAGTGGGGCCGAAGTTGGGGGTTTTTGTGGCGATGGTGTTGCCGTGGGCAGAATTGCTGGTCGGGTTGTGCCTGATAGGGGGTGTTTTTGTAGGTGGTGCTCTGCTTGTCAGCGCGGCTATGGGGGCGATGTTTGTGTATGTGGTCGGCTCTGCTTTATGGCGTGGGCTTGAGATAAGCTGTGGATGTTTTGGTCCTTCTGATGCGTCGGTCATTGGTTATGCGACGCTGGTTCGTGCTGCGGCAATTGCGGTCTTTAGCTTTTGTGCTTATCTGTGTTATATTCAATTTCGGCCGCAGACAGCAGGGCTGCGCAGAAGATGACTTGTGTGCGTTTTGCCGGTGGGGGTGTGTGAGGGGGCGTAGTGCCTCGTGTGACCGAGTCTTCCTTTGAGTTCGATTTGGCGGGGCAAGGGCCGCCCTACGACTCTTTGAACGTCTGACCTGGCGGATGGCTCGGCACAGAGGTTGGGGTGGTGCTAAAATTCCTTGCCGAACTTGCCTTTCCAATGGCGTGGTGCTATACTGACGCCGAATCGCTGGTGGGTCTGAGTTGGAATCGGGCTATGCAGGTACTCTTGGATTCTGAGCAAATCGGGCAGATTCTTGATGATCTGACAGGTCGGATTGTCGAAGATGTCGGCGGCAAGGCGGAGGTTGCGGCGATAGGTATCCGCAGCAGGGGTGAGGTTCTTGCACAGCGGCTGGCAGGCAGACTTTCGGAAAAGCTGGGCAAGGTGGTTCCGTGTGGGACGCTGGACATTACACTGTACCGGGACGACTTGAATTCGCCGAACAGCGATAGTCAGCCGGAGGTTCGGACCACCGAAATCGGCTTCGATATAGACGACAAAATCGTCATTCTTGTTGATGACGTTCTGTATACGGGTCGTTCGACGCGGGCGGCACTTGATGCGTTGATAGACCTTGGCAGGCCCAGGGCGATACGTCTTGCGGTTCTGGTTGACAGGGCGGGCAGAGAGTTTCCGATACAGGCCGACTACGCCGGTTACAAAACGGACGCCGAGCCGGGCAAGCTCGTTCAGGTTTTCCTGACCGAGCCGGACGGAAAAGAACAGGTTGTCGTCGAATAGGCAACAGTTCTGTTCAGACGAGGCGAGCGAGAAGCATGGCGCTGAGAATGAAGGGCAAGAAATTCAGGTGGGAGCGCAAGCACCTGCTGGGTTTGCGGGAGCTAAGCGCTGAAGAGCTTACATTCATTCTCGATACAGCCGAGGGCTTCGAGGGAATAAGCACGCGGGCGGTGAAAAAAGCGCCGGCGCTTAGAGGCCGGCTGGTGGTAAACCTTTTCTTCGAGGACAGCACGAGAACGCGCAACAGCTTTACGCTGGCTGCGAGCCGATTGAGCGCGGACGTCGTGGAGTTTACCAAGAAGAGCAGCTCGGTGAGCAAGGGTGAGACGCTGCTGGATACCGCGCGGAATCTGGAGGCGATGGGAATTGATATTGTTGTGATTCGCCACAGCGCGGGCGGTGCACCGAAGCTGCTGAGCAAGTGTATTAATGCCTGTGTTGTCAACGCGGGCGACGGGTTCTGTGAACATCCGACTCAGGGTCTTCTGGATGTTTATACAATCCGAAAGATAAAGGGTAAGCTGGACGGTCTGAAGGTGGCGATTGTGGGCGACGTAGCTCACTCACGGGTTGCTCGCAGCGATATGTGGGCGTTGACGAAGTTAGGTGCGGAGGTGACATTTGTTGGTCCGCCGACGCTGATGCCGTCGAACGTCGAGCAGTTGCCGGTGAAGGTAAGCTGTTCGCTTGATAATGTTATCGAGAAGGTCGATGTGGTCAATATGCTTCGGATTCAGTTCGAGCGTCTTGGCGGCAATCCCTTCCCTTCTGTGCGGGAGTATTCGCATTACTTTGGCCTTACGGTTGAGAGAATGAAGCGGGCGAAGAGTGATATTCTTGTGATGCATCCGGGGCCTATCAACAGGGGCCTCGAGATGGAAAGTGAAGTTGCCGACGGCAAGAACAGCGTTATTCTTGAGCAGGTGACCAATGGAGTTGCAGTGAGGATGGCGGTACTGTTTCTGGTCAACCAGGCGGCAGCACTCCGTGATTGATTATTGATGACTGATTATTGATTATTTTGTCATGAACCACGAACTATGAACTCCGAACTTCTGATAAAGAATGGTCGTGTGATAGACCCGGCAAACGGGGTGGACAAGAAGTGCAACGTGCTGATTGTTGACGGCAAGATAGCCGAGGTTGGTGAGATTGACGGTCCCGCTAAGCGGGTAATCGATGCTTCTGATAAGCTTGTGGTGCCGGGCCTGATTGATATCCACGTTCATTTCCGCGAGCCGGGTGACGAGGAAGAGGAGACGATAGCGAGCGGTTCTGCTGCTGCGGTGGCGGCGGGTTTTACGTCGGTCGTATGTATGCCGAACACAAATCCTCCGATTGAGAACGAAACGGACGTCGAATACGTCCATCGAAAGGCTAGGCAGGCGCGAAAGACCCACGTTTATACGATGGGTGCTATTACGAAAGGTCGTGAGGGTGTCGAATTAGCTGAGATGGGCTTTATGAGGGAGGCGGGTGCCGTGGGTTTCACCGACGACGGCAGGGGGGTGCAGGACCCTTCGGTTATGCTTAGGGCGCTGAAGTATGCGGCGATGTTCGACGTGGTCATAGCCCAGCACTGCCAGGACGACCGCATCGCCGGTGAGGGGGTGATGAATTCAGGTTACTACTCAACGATACTCGGGCTGCCGGGGCTGGATCCGCTTGCCGAAGAGGCGATGCTGTGGCGCGACATTCAGCTTGTTAAGAAGCTGAGCGGCAAGCCCCGCGAGGGACGGCAAGGGCCGCCGGTGCGTTATCACGCGCAGCACATATCGACCGCTGACGCGGTGAAGCTGATAAGAGAAGCCAAAGCGAGCTCTCTACCGATTACGTGCGAGGTGACGCCGCATCATTTGCTGCTGACCGAGGCCTGTTGTTCAAAGTACGATACCAACTGCAAGGTGAATCCTCCGCTACGGACGGAGAAGGACATAGAGACGTTGCGGGCGGCTATAGCGGAAGGGCTGGTTGACGCATTGGTAACCGATCACGCCCCGCATCTGCAGAGCGAGAAGGAGCTGGAGTTTTTTGCGGCTCCCTTCGGGATAGCGGGTCTGGAATGTGCCGTTGGTTTGTATGTAAAGGCGTTGATAGAGCCGGGCGTATTGGATTGGCCTGGGCTTATCCGACTGATGACCGAAGGGCCGGCAAAGGTGATAGGCGTTGATAAAGGTACCCTCGGCAAGGGCAGACAGGCGGATGTTACTATAATCGACCCCGGGGCCGAGTATGAGATTGATGTGACGGGTTTTCGCTCCAAGAGCAGCAACTGTCCCTACCACGGATGGAAGGTAAAGGGCCGGGTGGAAAAGACGATTGTGGGCGGTGAAATAAGGTATTCTGCCGGTGAGTGACGGATGCCTTTTATCATAGACGGTCATAATCTGCTCTGGTCAATTCGCAAGGCATCGGAGGATGAGCAGGTCAGCGACGTTCGATTGTGCCGAATCATCGGCGATTATTTGAAGGTCATCGGCGACAAAGGCCAGATAGTATTTGACGGTATTGGGCCACCTGACAAAAGTGGATTTGAGAACATAGACAGCCTGGAGGTGGTGTTTTCGGGTCGTGCGAGCGATTGCGACACGGTAATCGAACACAAGATACGGGCGAGCACTGCCCCACGGCGTTTAGTCATCGTCAGCAGCGATCGGCGGCTGAGAGCTGCTGCGCGTGCGAGGCGAGCTGCTGCGGTAAAAGCGGAAGACTTCTGGTCCGATATGCGCAAGCAGTTGAGCCGCGGAAGGAAGAACCGAAATGAGCCGCCGGCAAAGCGACATGGTATTACTGAAGGTGAGACCGAACAGTGGCTGAGGTTCTTTGGCCTTGACGAGTGATATTTGTGGTGTTGCTGAAGGAAAGCTGCGCGGGCCGGGAGGGGGTTTGAGTATGTGAGGCGCGGTGAGGTATGTGTGATTCGAGGAAACCCACAGAAGAGCTGCTCAAAGAAGTGAAGGAGCTCCGAGTTCGTCTGCAGGAGCTTGAGAAGATACAGGCGGAGCATAAGCAGGTCCAGGAAGCACTTTCAAGAGAGCGCAACTTACTGCGGACTTTGATTGATGCGCTGCCGGACCGCATCTATGTCAAAGACAGGCAAAGTCGATTTGTGCTCTGTAATAAGGCGGTTGCGGAGTCGGCGGGGGTAGCGATGCCTGAGCAGGTGGCCGGCAAAACCGACTTCGACCTCTATCCTCGCGGAACAGCCCAGCAGTACTACGATGAAGAACAGCGTATTATCGAGACAGGCATGCCGATTATCAATATTGAAAAGCCTGGTGTTGGCGGAACAGGGGACACCCTTTCAGCGCTCAACACGAAGGTTCCCTGGCGGGATGAGAGGGGCAATGTAATCGGCATCATCGGGGCGAATCGCGATGTCACCGACCGCATAAGGGCCGAGCAGGCGCTCAGAGAGTCGGAGGCCAGATACAAGGCGATGTTTGAAACGGCTGCCGAGGGCATAATTGTGGCTGATATCGAGACGCGGAAGTTTAGATACGCAAATCCGGCTGTGTGCAGGATGCTGGGCTACAGTGAAGAAGAATTAACGCAGATGAGCGTAGATGACGTTCACCCGAAGGAGGATATAGATTATGTGATATCCGAGTTCGAGGCGCAGGCGCGCGGGGAGAAGACCTTGGCATCGAATGTGCCGTGTTTGCGGAAGGATGGGACGGTCATTTATGCTGATATCAACACCGCGAATGTTGTGATAGACGGGCATAAGTGCAACGTGGGGTTCTTTACGGACATAACGCTGCGCAGGCGTGCGGAACAGGCGCTTCGCGAGAGTGAACAAAGGTATCGTCTGTTGGTGGAGCAGTTGCCGGCTATTACGTACACGGCTGCACTTGACGAGGCCAGCACCACGCTTTACGTCAGTCCGCAGGTTAAGGAGATACTGGGCGTCAGCCAGGAGGACTATAAGGCCAATCCGGACTTGTGGCGTCAGATGCTCCACGCAGAAGACCGCCAGCGTGTGTTGTTCGAGGTTGCCGAGTGTCACCGGACCCGGAGGCCATTGAGGTGTGAATATCGGATGATTGCAGAGGGTGGCCGGACAGTCTGGGTTCGTGATGAGGCAACGGTTGTCAGGGGTGACGACGGCAGGCCGTTATATTTGCAGGGGGTGATGTACGACATAACGGCCAGCAAACAGGCCGAGGAGGAACTTCAGAGGGCCAGGGACGAACTGGAGATTCGTGTCGAGCAGCGGACGGCAGACCTTGCCAAGGCCGTAGAGGATTTGCGAAACGAAGTCGGCGAGCGAAAACGTGCCGAAGATGCCTTGCGAAAGGCCGAGCAGCGCTTTAGAACGATATTCGAGAACACCGCAATCGGGCTTTACAGAACCACTCCGGCCGGAAGGGTCTTGCTGGCGAATCCGGCGTTGGTGAGGATGCTTGGGTATGAGAGTTTTGAGGAAGTTGCCCGGTTGGACCTTGAGAAAGAGGGGATTGATGTAGCGACGCCGCGGTCGGTTTTCAAACGGCGGGTTGAGAAGGAGGGCCGGGTGATCGGGATGGAGTCGGTCTGGATTCGCAAGGACGGGACGAAGCTTTTTGTGTGTGAAAGTGCTGTTGCAATCCGTGACGACGAAGGGAATGTGCAATATTACGAAGGTACGGTCGAGGATATAACGGAGCGTAAGAAGGCCGAGCAGAAGCTGCTGATTTATCAGGAGCGGCTGCGGTCGCTTGCCTCGGAACTGGCGCTGGCTGAAGAACGGCTTCGAAGGCGCATTGCGACCGAAATTCACGACAACATAAGTCAGAATCTTGCAATAAGCAAGATGAAGCTTGAGTCAATGGCCAGGTCCTCGGACCACCAAGGGCTTGCGCGTCAGTTAGGTGAGGTAAGAGACCTGGTTGGGCAGACAATAGAGACCACGAGGGCGCTTACGTTTGAGATGAGTCCGCCGGTCTTGTATGATTTGGGCTTTGAGGCGGCGGTTGGGTGGCTTGTGAAGCAGACACGTCAGCATTACGGTCTGGCTGCTGAGTTTAAGGACGACGGCCGGAGCAAGCCATTGGATGACGATATTCGCGTTCTTCTGTTCCAGGCAGTCCGCGAGCTGCTTGTCAACGTGGTGAAGCACGCACAGGCCAGCCGGGCAATGGTGGCGACCCGGCGGGTGCGAGATGAGATGCGAGTGGTTGTGGAAGACGACGGTGTGGGATTTGATGTGTCGAGCGTGGGGTCGGGAGACTACAGAAGCGGGGGATTTGGCCTATTCAATATTAGAGAGCGGCTGGACTACATAGGTGGCAGTGTTGATATCTCTTCGAGGCCCGGGCGGGGTACTCGTGTGACCCTGACCGCTCCGGTAGATGCCAAGGGCAAAGCTCGGAAGGGAGAAAAAAAATGAGCATAAGGATTGTATTGGCCGATGACCACAAAATTACGCGCCAGGGTTTGCGTTCGCTGCTTGATAAGCAGGAGGAGATGGAAGTTGTGGCCGAGGCGGAGAATGGCCGCGACGCTGTTCAACTGGTTGAGCAGCTTGCGCCGGACGTAGTCATAATGGACGTGACTATGCCCGACCTTAACGGGGTGGAGGCCACACGCCAGATAATGAGTCGCTCCCCGGACGTGAAGATAATCGGTTTGTCTATGCACTCCGATTCTCTTTTCGTTACCGAAATGCTCAAGAGCGGAGCCGCAGGGTATCTCCTGAAGGATTGTGCGTTCGAGGAGTTGTCCAGAGCGATTCGAACCGTTGTTGAAGACAAGACTTATCTGAGCCCTTCGATATCCGGGGTAGTTGTGGATGATTATCTGCATCGGCTGTCGAAAGCCGGCACTTCCAGTTCGCAGGTCCTGAGCGACCGGGAGCGAGAGGTGCTGCAACTGCTGGCGGAGGGTAAGTCGACGAAGCAAATTGCTTTGAAGCTCCATATCAGCGCAAAAACGGTCGAAACGCATCGCCGGCAGATAATGAATAAGCTGGATATCCACACGGTGGCTGAGCTGACCAAGTATGCGGTGCGCAAGGGACTGACCTCACTGGAGCCCTGAAATCCTGCCGATTGCGGGTTTTCGGCTGTAGTTAGTTTTGATTAGATGTGGAGGGGTGCAAATACGGTATTTGCACCCGCAAAATAAGGAATACCCTTATTGCTTCGTACCTGTGAAGGGTCGTATAATAAGCCGAGTTGAGAGACTAAGATGCGTTTGAGTCAATAGAAGCTTCAACCGGCTTTTTCGATCAAGAGGAGTGTCGGCTGAGCGAGTTTGAAGAGCATTTTGGGTGTGGGTGCTCTTCGGCCCTCAGTGTGATGCTCCTTATTTTTTTTGCGCAGGGGCCTGCAGGGGGGCCGCTTTGTCGTTTTGTCCTCGAGCATGATTGCCGTCCGGTCAGGGTCTTCGTGCAAACGGACCTATCCGACGGGACTATTTGGGTGATATCCTTCGGGTGTGACAGATTTTTCTGGCAGCCGGTAACGTTATTACTGGTAACGTGTTATCTGCTTGTGTCATTGCGAGCGACGGCGAAGCAATCTCAAATGTTCGAGAGTGAGAGATTGCCGCGGTCGCCTTTGGCTCTCTCGCAATGACGAAAACTGTGTTTACTGCCCTTGCAAATACCCGATTTCAAGCTCAAAAACCTTCGCCGGAAAATCCAGCCACACCCTATCCTTCAATTCCACGCATTTTTCGTTGCCGAGCGGCTTTGGAAGTTGTATAAGATACGTTTCTTTGTTCTACGACCAGGTGCGTCGCAACGAGGGGTGCCGAATTGCGGTGCAACAGCGTCGGACGATGACATAAGCCATTTTAATTGGGCTGCCGTCTTTATTCCGACAGAGAGGTTTAGAGGCTAACTTGTTGTCGGGTATTGTTTTAGGAAAGGTTGGGGTTAGTTATGGGTCGCAAAATGGTCACGATTGACGGCAATACTGCCGCTGCGTATGTTGCTCACGCGACGAACGAGGTAATCGCGATATATCCGATTACGCCGAGTTCATCTATGGGTGAGATTGCAGACGCCAGGACAGCCAGAGGTGAGAAGAACATCTGGGGGACTGCGCCTTCGGTTACAGAGATGCAGTCGGAAGGTGGAGCGGCAGGCGCGGTGCACGGTGCCTTGGCGGCGGGGGCGCTTGTTACCACTTTTACGGCATCGCAGGGGCTGCTGCTGATGATTCCGAATATGTATAAGATTGCCGGCGAGCTGCTGCCCACGGTGTTTCATATTTCGGCTCGGTCGCTGGCCTGTCAGGCGCTTTCGATATTCGGCGACCACTCGGATGTTATGGCGTGTCGGCAGACCGGCTACGGGATGATCGCATCGTGCAATATCCAGGAGGTTATGGACTTTGCCCTGATTGCCCAGCAGTCCACGCTCGCTTCACGAGTTCCGTTTTTGCATTTCTTTGATGGTTTTCGGACGAGCCACGAAGTTCAGAAGGTTGAGGAGCTTACTTTTGACGATATGCGTGCGATGATAGATGATGAGCTGGTGGCGACTGCGAAGGCCCGGGCGCTTTGTCCGGACAGGCCGATGATTTCCGGCACAGCCCAGAACCCGGATGTCTATTTCCAGGGCAGGGAGACGGTTAACAAGTACTATCTGGCGACTCCGAAGATTGTCGAGCAGACGATGGACAAGTTCGCCAAGATAGTCGGCAGAGAATACCACCTGTTTGACTACGTGGGGGCCGGCGATGCCGAGAAGGTGATAGTGATGATGGGCACCGGTGCGGATACCGCCCACGAGACGACGGAATATCTGGCCTCGCAGGGGCAGAAGGTTGGCCTGATAAAGGTTCGTCTTTACAGGCCTTTCAGCACAAGGCATTTTATGGAGGCCCTTCCCAAGAGGGTCAGGAAAATCGCCGTTCTGGACAGGACAAAGGAGCCGGGCTCTCTGGGAGAGCCGCTGTATCTGGATGTACGTACGGCGGTGGGTGAAGCAATGGCTGCGGGGGCGGCGGCGTTTGACGAATATCCGGTGATTGTCGGCGGGCGTTACGGCTTAGGGTCGAAGGAATTCACACCGGCGATGGTCAAGGCCGTCTTCGATAATGTTGACGCCAAGGAGCCGAAGAGGGGCTTTACGGTGGGGATAATCGACGATGTTACCAACGCGAGCGTGGAAGTCGATGAGTCGTTTGATATCTCTGATGAGGGGTATTACTCGGCGCTGTTTTACGGGCTCGGCTCCGACGGGACGGTGGGCGCCAACAGGAATTCCATCAAGATTATCGGTGAATTGACTGACAATTATGCCCAGGCCTACTTTGTGTATGACTCCAGGAAGGCCGGCGCTATCACCATCTCGCATTTGCGGTTCGGCAAGAAGATTATTCGAAGGCCTTACCTTGTGAGCAGAGCCGACTTTGTGGCGTGTCATAATCCGAGCTTCCTTGAGAAATATGATATGCTCTCGTCGGCAAAGCAGGGAGCGACATTTTTGCTGACGAGTATGCACGGGCCGGATGAGGTCTGGGACACGCTGCCGCAGGAGGTGCAGAAGCATATAATCGACAAGAAGCTGAAGTTCTATGTCATTGATGCGATTTCGTTGGCCCAGGAGCTTGGCCTTGGTGCGAGAATCAACGTGATAATGCAGACGGCGTTCTTCAAGATAAGCAACATTATTCCTCTTGATACAGCGGTGGAGGCGATTAAGGACGCAATCAAGAAGACATACGGCAAGAAGGGGCAGAAAGTCGTTGATATGAACTATGCTGCTGTGGATAGCGCTCTCGATAAGGTTTATGAGGTAGGAGTTCCGGATAAGGTGACAAGCAGGATTAAAATGAGGGCGGTTGTTCCGGATGATGCGCCGGAGTTTGTGAAGGAGGTTACCGCCGAGTTGATGTCGCTTCGCGGTGACAAGCTTCCGGTGAGCAAGATGCCTGCGGACGGCAAGTGGCCTCTGGGGACTACGAAGTTTGAGAAGCGCAACATCGCCGTCAACATTCCGGTGTGGGAGCCGGGTATCTGTATTCAGTGCGGCACCTGCTCGCTTGTTTGCCCGCACGGCACGATAAGGATTAAGGCATACGATGAGAAGTCGCTGGAGAAGGTGCCGGCTGAGTTCAAGAGTGCCGACGCGAAGGGCAAGGACTTTTCGGGGATGAAGTTTACGGTCCAGGTTGCGCCGGAGGATTGTACGGGCTGTGGCGCGTGTGTGCTTGCCTGCCCTGCCCAGGAGAAAGACCAGAACAGGCAGCCGACTGGGCGAAAGGCGATAAATATGAGTTTGCAGGAGCCGCTGCGTGCGCAGGAGCGGGCCAATTATGATTTCTTCCTGTCAATTCCGAATACCGACCCCAAGCTGTTCAAGAGACAGAGCGTCAAGGGCAGTCAGTTGCTGCCGCCACTGTTTGAGTACAGCGGCGCCTGTGCCGGATGTGGTGAGACTGCCTATGTGAAGCTGCTGTCTCAATTGTTCGGCGACAGGGCGATGATAGGCAACGCTACGGGCTGTTCTTCGATTTACGGCGGCAACCTTCCGACGACCCCGTATACGACGAGAGAGGACGGCAGGGGGCCGATATGGAGCAACAGCTTGTTCGAGGACAATGCGGAGTTTGCGATGGGCATGCGGCTTACGGTGGACAAGTTCAAAGAGCGGGCGCTGGACCTTCTCGGCAGGGTAACTGAGAATGGATGTGTTGATTCTTCTCTGGCTGAGCAGGTGAAGGAGGCAACGTTGTCCAACGACCCGGCTCAGGAGGCCATCGAAGAGCAGAGAGAACGCGTGGCCCGGCTCAAAGAGCAGTGCAGCAGCAGCGACTGCGCCGAGTGCAGGGGCCTGCTTGAGGTGGCGGATTATCTTGTTCGCAAGAGCGTATGGGCGCTTGGTGGCGACGGATGGGCTTATGATATCGATTATGGCGGTCTGGACCATGTTCTTGCCAGTGGTGCCGATGTTAACGTTCTTGTGTTGGATACGGAGGTGTATTCGAACACGGGCGGCCAGATGTCGAAGTCAACGCCGAGAGGCGCGGTAGCGAAGTTTGCGGCCGGCGGCAAGGGCTCACCAAAGAAGGACCTTGGGCTTCTGGCGATGACATACGGGAATATCTATGTGGCGAAGGTGGCGATGGGCGCCAATACAAACCAGACGGTCAAGGCGTTTGTCGAGGCCGAGGGCTATCCGGGACCATCGCTGATTATCGCGTACTCTCACTGCATAGCTCACGGTATCGACATGACTAAGGGCTATGAAGAGCAGAAGAAGGCGGTTGCCTGCGGTCATTGGCCTTTGTACAGGTTTGACCCGCGGCTGAAAGAGCAGGGCAAGAATCCGCTTCAGCTCGACTCAAAAGCTCCAACGATCAGCTTCGAGGAATACGCCTACGGCGAGAATCGTTATAGGACGCTGCGTCAGTCAAAACCGGAAGCGGCGGAGCGACTGTTGAAGCTTGCCACCGACGATGCCGTGCACAGGTATGCACTGATGCAGCAGCTTGCAAATCTCAAATGCGACGCCGAGAGTTAGTTGAGCCATGTGGCTTAGGCGGTGGTAAGCTTTGGGTTTTACCGATGGGGGGCGTTTGCCGGGCATTTCGCACGCAGTAACGAGGCCCAAAGGGCTGGTTATCGGCGAACAAACTCCGCCTTTTCGCAGTATACATACCATTGGCGGTAGGTGCCGGATTTGAGGAGCGGTTGAGGCCGTATAGGCCAAACCGGTGTGTCAGGGATGTCATTTCAGGAATACACGCCGAAGCAGCGCTTTTGATTGGTTCGTCGGTTTGTGTTTGCTCTGGTTTGCACAGAGTGTTCTTTGGACGGCTAAAACCGGCCTTGTCGTCCCATAAATCAAGAGCGGCTGCGGCAGAATAGAACTTCGAGTTTGACATGTCGTTAAGTTTGCGGGGACAAAAAGGTTAAGCGGGCTGTGTGCAGCGCCGATAAATTTCATCAGGTCCGCACGGTGCTCCTTTCACGGCGGGGTGATTGTGAAGAAGACAAGATTGTGTACACTGCGTGGGTTGTATAATTTGGGAAGTCGCGTTGTGGGTTTTGCTGACATGAGCAGGGTTCGAATTGTAGCGGTAAGCGTTGTTTCATGCATACTGAGCGTCTGTGTTCTTGGCTGCGGCAACAAGTTTTTTGACCCGACTCAGGTGGGGCGGTTTCGTCCGGTGCCGGCGGTTAATGTGATATTGGATTCTTTGGGAGTTGCTGAGGAGACACCGGCGGCGTGGGAGATTGGTGAAGAGCCCAAGCCGGTTGACCTGATTGTTTTTGACACAGACTACGTTTTTGGTCCGGGTGATGGTATTGGTGTGTCCATCTACGAGCTGTTCCGTGAAGGTATGATGTTTGCAAGCCAGTACGTCATCACGGAAACGGGGAAGCTTTCAATTCCGGAGGTCGGAGTTATTGAGGCGGTTGGCCTGACCGAGGCTCAGATGGAGGAGGAAATAAAGGAAATCCTGTCTCCGCATATCCTGAAAGACCCTGTTGTTCACGTAACACTGCTTGGCTCACAGAGCCGGGTGTATTCGATACTGGGCAGTGCCGTGCCGAGGCCCGGCAGGTATGGTATTCCGCGGCACGATTATCGGCTGGCTGATGCTCTTGCCACGGCTGGTGGTATAAGCCAGTTTAACATAAGTTACATATATGTCTCTCGGCCTATCACGGGTGAGGAGTCACTGGCGGAGCCGTCGGTTGGCGAACCGTCTGAATCAGGTGTCACCGAGCTTGAGGATGTCGAGCGAGCTTTGCAGCCTGCCGATGAGATGCTGGAGATAATAGCGCCTATGGCTAAAGGCCGCCGTGCGGCAGACGGCGATTTGGTCATGGCATCTGCCGAGTTGGCAACCGACAGAGAGCTTGCCGAGGCGGCGTTGCCGGAGGAGCTTTGGCCTTTAGGTGGGCAATATGAGCCGACAATTAGTCTGGAGGAGGTCTTAGGGTCACACGCTGAGCCGCTTGCTGCCGAAATGGGTGGCGGCGAACCGGGAGCGGGTCAGGAGGGTGGGCCGCGAGTCGAATGGGTCTTCAGGGACGGCAAATGGGTTCCCGTGCGGGTGGGTGGTGCACAAGAGCCGCGGCCCGGGGTAGAACCGGGAAAGGTTAGCGAGCCACTCGAGCCGAAGATTCCTGCGGACTATGAATGGCAGACGGTGGGGACGGGCGGGGCTCAAAGAAGGGTAATAAGAATTCCGGCCGACCGGCTTTTGAGCGGAGACCCTCATTATAACATCGTAATAAGGCCTCGCGACGCGATTCACGTGCCCTTTGACATCATCGGTGAATTCTGTATTATGGGCAACGTCAACCGGCAGGGTTTTATACCTATAACCGGCCGGCCTATGACGTTGAAAATGGCAATAGCTGCTGCGGGTGGTATGGGCCCCTTAGCCTGGCCTAAACGCTGTGAGGTAGTCAGAAGAATAGGCAAAAAGCGAGAAGAAATCGTGATGGTGGATCTGGACAAGATTGCCCGGGGTGAACAGCCGGACTTCTTTATCAAACCGAACGATTTAATCAACGTTGGAACACATCCGACAGCGCGCTGGCGTGCGGTTTTGCGGAATGCGTTCAGGGCCACTTATGGGTTTGGATTCATTTACGACCGGAATTTTGCTGACAGGGACTATGGAACCAGCAGGCCTTTCGGCAGTGCGTATGGACATTTCGAAGACCTCTTTTAGTTATGGCAGAGAAGATTGGCTCTTCTGTGGCTGAGGAACGAGATAGCAGTGTAATCAGAAGCTGGCGTGAGCTACGTCCCTGCACATACATAAAAGCTCTTATTGTAAGCGGGCTTTTGTGTTATCTGTTTCGCAATGAGGTCGGGGCTATTGTCAGGCGCTGGCTTACCGACAGTAGTTGGTCACACGGTTTTCTGATTCCGTTATTTAGTTTGTACTTTCTGAACCAGCGCAAGGAAGAGATTCTGAACCTTGATACCAAGCCGAGCTACCTGGGATTGTTTTTTCTGCTGTGTTTAATAGCGTTCTATGTTTTCAACCTAGTAAGTCCTTCAGGGTATGGTTACTTCAGAAGTATTTCGGTAATAGCGGCAGTTGGTTCGGTGCTGCTTTTGTTGGGTGGCTGGGCTTTGGTGAGATATACTTGGTTGCCTGTTTTTTTTCTTGTTTTTGCCGTGCCGCTGCCGGACAGGTATTACCGAGGGTTGACGATACCGATGCGGAGGTGGGCGGCGACTGTGGCGGCTTCTCTGCTTGGCTTAGTCAAGGACCTTGAGGCGAGCGCGAACGGCGTTGTGATCGATGTGATTTACAAGGGCCGGGCATTCGAGCCGCCTCTTGACGTGGCTGAGGCCTGCAGCGGGATGCGGCTGCTGATGGCGTTTTTGGCTCTGGGTGTTGCGATGGCGTACCTGTATTACAGGCCCCTGTGGCAGCGAATGGTTCTACTGGTGAGCACGATTCCTATAGCGATATTTTGCAACGTCGTTAGAGTGACATTTACCGGCTTTATATATATTCTCCTGGACCCGAAATACGCCCAGGGGATTTATCACGATATGCTCGGAATGCTGATGTTGCCTTTGGCATTCGGGTTGTATGGTGCTCTTGCGTGGTTTATGTCCAATCTGTATGTTGAAGAAAAAGCGGCGCAGGAACAAGGTGTCATAGTCCGTCGTGACGTGAGCAATTGAAGACGGGCGATTCGGGAGAGCGAAGGTGACTGACAGAGTTAAGGACAGAGAGGCGGTCGAGTCCGACAGGCGTTGCGCAAAGGCACTGGCCTGTTTTCTGCAGCCGGCATTTGTGCTTTGCGTGGTGGTGCTGTCGTTGGCTGCTGCTCTTATGCCGATTATAGTAAGGGTAAGCGGGGTTTATTTGAAGCACGAGCCTTTTCCGCTGCGAGAGCCGTTGGATTTGTTGGATGAGAACAAGCTGTTTCCTTATGAAGCGGGGTCCAAGAGCGTCATCGGAAACGTGGATGTCGTTGAGACCCTCGGCACGAGAGACTATATAAACTGGCAACTGGAAGATACACGGGTTCCGTCACAGAGTCCCGTGCGTTATTGTTCGCTGTTTATAACATATTATGAGCTGCCGGATAACGTGCCTCACGTCCCGGAAGAATGTTACACAGGCGGCGGGTTCCAGAGACTCAGTGCCGAGTCGGTTGGGCTGACCATCGACAGAAATGGGACAAATCAGGAGGTTTCTGTCAGATGTGTTACATTCTCGGGCACCAGCTCTTCGGCGATGTTTGGAGCTGAGTCGCAATTCCTGGTGCTGTACGCGTTTAGGGTGAACGGTGAATACGCAGGGGAGAGAGGAAGTGCCAGGATGTTGTTGAACAAAGGGATTTTCAGCAAGAGGTTGTATTTTTCCAAGGTGGAGTGGAAGTTCTACGGTCACAGGTCGGGCCGGGTAGTGTTTCCTGAAAAACAAGAGGCGATTGCGGCAAGCGAGAAGCTTCTTGGTGTGATCTTGCCGGTTCTGGAAGGTGAACACTGGCCTGAGCACCTGAGTGGTAACGAGCAATAGTGCCGAATAGGCGAGTAGTCGTGATAAACGTGTTCGAAGTCTGCCGGTGAGCGTGGGCCGGGTGACAAATGCCGGCTTGAGATACACCTGCTCTTGGGATGGAATAGGAAAGGAAAAACTATGGCAAGGAAGAAACTCAATAAGAAGGTCGCACTAATCGGTTCAGTGGTTTTTCTGCTGGTTGTGTTTCTGGCCATTGCAGTGTTTCTCTACTTGAGCAGGAATCCTGAGAAGTACATCGAAGACGGCGATGTAGCGTTGGCTGCTGCGCGCCAGGCCACGGACGAAGAAGTGCGCAAGACGCAATATGACGAGGCGATCCGCAACTATAGCAAGGCATTCGGGCTTGCCAAGACGGATGAACTGAAGGTCGAGATGCTTTTCAAATTAGGTGAGGTTTCGAGAGATATAGGGAAATGGCGTGATGTTCAGGGGTGCTGGAACAGGATTGTTCGTATAGACCCGCAAAACGCGATGGCTCGACTGGCTCAGTTGCGGTACTTCGAGGTAATGGCGGACAGCGGTGTCGCGCGGGCCTGGCAGGAGGTGGGTTCTCAGGCATCAGAGTTCATCGAAGTGGTGGAGGCATCGGACTCGCCGTCGGAGATGTTTGCCGAGGAACTGACTAATCTGGATGCGCCTGCGATACCGGAGAATAGCAGGCCGGGCCAGCGACTTGGTCCCTACCTGTATCTGCTTAGAGGTAAAGCGAATCTCGAGTTGACGAAGCAGGGTGCGGTGACAGATAAGGGGCAGTCGCTGGCTCAGGCCGTTGCGGATTTGGAAAAGGCACGGGAGCTGGCCCCGGACAATATTAAGGTTTACTCTTATTTGGCCGAGGCGGTTATCGAAAGGGGAGATATACTTGCCGGCACAGGCAAGCTCGAGGAGAGGGGAAAGGCCAGGGAGGAGGCGGTTAGGTTTTTGGAAAAGGCGGTCGAGATTGCACCTCAGGACGTAGATGCCCATGCAAATCTTCTGACGTTGAAGCTCCGGCTGGCGCGGACCAGTGATAGAGAAAATCGACGTGAGGAGATTCTCTCGTTCGAGCCGGAGTTTTTGTCGCTTGTTGAGAAATTCAAATCGACCGCCAAGGCCCACGCACAGTTATCGGCGTTCTATGAGAATGTTCGGCTTGGTGTAGAGTATCTTGACGAGGCCATAGACGCCATAGACAAAGCGGTGGAGCTGGACCCGCAGAATGTTAGTCACGCTATTAACGCAGCAGGTTTGTATTATCGTCGTTATTCAATTGGAAAGCAGAAGGCCGACCTTTACCGAGCCATTTCGATAGCACAGGAGGCGCTAAAGCTACCTGATGCCCAGGAGGTTGGGGGGCCGCGTCGTTCGGTTGGCAGAGCGTACAAGGGGCAATTGAATGGTTTTATTGCCAACTGCTATATCGACCAGGTGCTTGAGCCGGCAACGAAGATGACAGAATCGGAGGAGCAGAAGTTGCTGGCCGATGCAGAGCAGGTGGTTCACGAGATCGAACAGTTATACGGAAGCGGTGAGGACCCACAGGTCGTGAAGTGGCAGGGCATGCTTGAACTTGCCAAGGCCCGGCTGGGTAAGGGTGACAGAGCTGAGGCAATCAGAAAGCTTTATGCAACTTATGAGCAACTAAAGGCCTCTCGCCGTTTTGACCCGCGGCTTTCCTATAGACTTGCAAAGGCATTTGAGAACAGTTCAGAGATAGGTGCGGTTATAGAGTTTTTATATACGGCGCTTAGCTCCGGCATCCAGATAGGCAAGCCTCACGTATTGCTGGACTATGCCGAGGCGCTGATGATGATTCGTGCCTGGCGATTGGCTCAGGGTAACATCGAGGCGTATGAACAGGGGATTGGACCCGATGCCAGGAGCAGAGAGCTTCGCATCCAGGCATATATTGGCGAGGGAGACTTTGAGAAGGCCGATGAGAGGTTGTCCGAAATGGGGCAGGATGACCCCAATCGGCTGAAGCTGGAGTGGTTGTTGTCGAGCGCCAAGCTGAGGAGGGCGCGCAGAGCTCTGGGACAGCAAAGAAGGGCTGAACGCATTGAAAGTGGCGAAGCTCTTGATTTTACTCTGCCTGATGCCGAGGAAGAAGAACAACTACGGTTTGACGAGTCACTGCCGGCTCAGTTGGATGAGTATAGAGATGCTCTGGCGCAGATAGTGGATAAACTGCTGGCTTACGATCCGAACTTCGTCAATTCCTCGACTGTGGCTTACCTGTGTGATGAATACATTTCAGAAGGCGATCTTGAACGGGCCGAGGCGTTTGCCGACAGCTTTTTGCAGCATTTTCCATCCGACCCTGCCATTCTGTTCTATAAGAGGTTGTTGGCTGAGCCGGAGCCGCAGAATGTTTCGGAGTCCAGGCAGGCTGAGTTACGAGAGCAGGCGATATCAGGTATTTCCGCCCCATTGGCCAGAGCATTGAATTTGGGGCTGTTCTATCGTAACAAGGGCGAGACACAAAGGGCGGTCGAACAGTTGGAAAATGTTCTTAGTCTCACTGAAGACAAGAGGGATGAGAAAGGTTCCGTTCGTAATCGCGCAGCCGGCCATCTGCTCGAGACAGCTCTTCAGGAACAAGACTGGCAGCGTGTGGAGCGTATGGTTGAACTGGCGCGGCGGGAGGATTTTGACCAATGTGGCGGTCGGTATTTAGCTGCTCGAGTCGCTTTTGCAAGAGAACAATATCAGGATGCGCTGACCTATGCCGACGAAGCGCTGCGGCTTAGGCCGGTGTTTGCGTATGGCTATCTGCTTCGAGGCAGAATCCATCAAGCGCTTGGAAACGACCTTGCATTTATGAAGGATGTCAGCAGGGCTTCTGAATTGAATCCCATGGACGCTGCTATCGCGAAACGATTGGCAGATGCGCTGTGTATGCGCAATCGGAAACTTGGAGACAGTGTTTCGTCTGCGCAGGTGACTGAGGCCCGAACTGCTCTGGAGAGGGCTATGGGTCTTAATCCGAGGGATGTGCTGCTGCTTAGTTTCTATGCTGAGTATATAGGTGACAGCGATCTGGCCAGAGCCTTGGCTGTTCGTCAGTATTTGCTGAGAGCCGTTCCCAATGTGCAGAATGCTTTGTTGTTGGCGCGACTTGCAACCAATGCGGCTCTGAAGGAGGAAGAAGGGAAGCGGAGAGAGGCGTTTTTGGGTCTTGCTGATTCAGCTCTGGAACAGGCGCGGAAGTTTGAACCGGGCAGTCAGATGGTCGTCGAGAGCTACGCGGAGTTTTACCGCCTTACCGGCAGGGAGCAAGAAGCCGAACGGATGCTTTCAGAGTTGCGGGATACGAAGCTTATGTGGCGTCACTACATTCGCGCAGGGCGATTTGCTGACGCCAGAACGGTACTGGAACAGGCGTATCGGGCTAATCCCACAGATCCAAATGTTCTCACGGCTTTGATTTTTGTTTCAGACAGGATGGGTGACCGGGATTTGGTGCGTCGGTATTCCGAGGAGCTTCTGTCGCGACAAACAGCCGCTGACGACTACCTGTTGGTTATTCAGACGTTTCTGAAGACAGGTCTCGTCGAGGATGCTGAGCGGAAGCTGGAGAGTTTTCGCGAGAAGTATCCGGACGAAGCGCGCGGGCTTCTGTTGGGTGCCTGGCTGGCCATGAAGAGAGGACGTCTCAATGAGGCGTTGGATTTGGCAAATCGATATCTTGAACGTGACCAGGGCAGCGCGGTAGCTTGGCGGGTCAGAGGTGAGATACATCGTTTGCTGGCTTCCTATGAGCAGGCCATTATGGACCTGAGCAAGAGTATGTCACTGTTTGCCGACCCGGCTACTCGTATAGGTTTGGCAAAGGCCTATATACGGTCAAGCAGAGTTGAACAGGCAATCACCGAGCTAAAGAGTGCAATTGCCGACCCTCAGGCGCCGGAAGAGGCCAGGGTCCTGCTTGAGCGGATTTACCAGCGTCTTGGGCGAAAAGAAGTGCTGAGACAGTTCTATGAGCAAACACTGGAGGAGTTGCCGGATAGTGTATTCTGGCATAATCAGGCTGCGAGATTTTCTTTGAATGAAAAGGACTACGGCAAGGCCGAGCAGCTTTATGAGCGGGCCTGGGAGAATAGCAGAGAAAAGGGTCCAGGGAATCTCGATTCTTTGAGCGGTTACTTTCAGTCGCTGATTTCAGGCGAAAAGCTCAACAAGGTTTTTGAGGAGGGCGGAAAGTATGTTGATACGGCATTTGCGCCAGTCGTGTATTTCAGGATGGCCCAGGCCAAGCTCCGTTTCGGCGACAAGATAGGGGCGATAGAGTATTGCCGAAAGGCCGTTGACAAGGCCGGCACCGATGAGCGGATGATGGCCAATGTTCTGGAGCGGGTCTATCGGCTGTTAGGGGTGCAGCAGGCCGAGACGTTGTGCCAGGAGAAGCTTGCAGAAAATCCGGACTCACTTGCTGCCAATTGGACGATGTTCAATCTGAAAAAGCTAAGCGGCGAGTATAACAAGGCGGCGGATCATATTGACAAATGCCTTCAGATTGCCGGGCCCGACAGCGGCCAGCGTGTGTCCTATACGATGCAGAAGGCCGAAGTGCTGATTCTGGCTTACAATAAGACTTCCGATAATAATTATCTCGAAGCTGCCATCAAAGAGTACGAAAGTCTTTTGGTTGAAATGCCGAAAAATACGAACGTTCTGAACAACCTGGCCTACATACTTGCGGAAAACGATGAGAGACTGGACGAAGCTCTCGAGTACGCCAAGCGTGCTCACGAGGCAAAGCCCGATGACCCTGGGTTCCTGGATACGTATGCTTTTGTGCTCTACAAGAACGGTAACCACAAGGAAGCGTCCGAAAATCTTCAGGCAGCTCTGCAGCAGTACGAGGCGCAACGCCTGGCCGTTCCGCCGGATGTGTATGCACACATGGGGCAGGTATATGAAGCACTTGGGCAGATGAACAATGCGATCGACGCCTACGAGCAGGTATTGGAGACCGGCGAAGATGGCTTGCCTAAACTGCTGAAGCAGCGGATAGAGTCGGCTCTTGAGCGCTTGAAAGCAAATGCCAGGACCGAGTGACCATGCGTTTCTGATTTGCTTCTGGTTTTAGGATGTTTGCATACGTGACGGATGGGTCGATTTTTGGCGTTCTTTGTTTGACCTTGCTGAGAGATTTGTGATGCAGGAACGAGGACAGAGATTGGATGGTGTGCCTTCGAGGCATCCCCGCGTGGCAACTGCGAGCACGGCAGGGTTGACGCCCAAAGAGGTGTTGGCGATTCTGCGTCGGCACGTGTTGTTGATAGTCTGCTCTATAATCCTGGGCCTAATCAGTGGCGGGGCTGGGTGGTTTTTGTTGCTCAGGTACTTGCCGGAGTACACCGCGCGGACATTTGTTAGAGTGCTGCCGCCTGTGGAGAAAGACCCGACGGCTATTCAGGCGGCTTTGGTGGGTAAAGACGTCCAGTACGGACATCGTTGGTCGATGGCCGCCTTGCTGAAAAGCCAGAACACTCTGCAGCAGTTGCTTGAGAGGGACAAGGTGAGGCGGACGAAATGGTTTCAGAGTTTTGCTGAGATAGAAGATGAACGAATTGTAAAGGCGGTTAGGAAGCTTGAAAAGCATCTTGGTGCAAGTCCGCAAAGGGACGGTGATTTCATTGTTGTCTCTATGACTTGTCACGACAAGGAGGAGTCTGCCTTGATAGTGAACGAGATGGTGGACCTTTTCTTGAATCTTCAGGGCAGCAAGAAGAAGGAGGGGATTGCGGCCAGGCTGCGGCGACTTGAGGAGCAGCAAGTCAGGGTACAAAGAGATGTGGATTCTGCCGAGGATGGTCTTGATGATGTCAAAATAAGATGGGGTTTTACGGATCTCGAGGAGCGCAGCTTCAGACCGGTGATTGAAGAGAAACTGGCCAACCTTGAAAGGGAACAGAACGACCTTGTGATGAACATAAGACAGCTTACGGAGAGTATAGAGCGGCTGAGGATGCAGGCGACCGGGCCGGTACAGGTGCAGGTGGAGCGACAGGTTGAGCACGATCCTGTTATGACGATGCTTGCCCAGCAGCTCGCTATGCGCGAGTCTGCTCTTGCGAGTGCCCTCGCTCGGTTCGGCGAGGACCACAGGGTGGTTCGCCAGATTCGTGAGTTCATACGAGCTATTGAGGATGAAAGGCAACTTAGAAAAGCTACAATAGCGGACCAAACTCGCCGAGCCAATCTCAGAAATGCTCAGGATGCGCTGGTCTCACTGGAAGGCAGACTTGAAGAGTGGGAGAAAATGCGGGAAGAGACGACCGAGAAAAAGAAGGAGCTTGATTTGGCTCGGGCGCAGTATCAGCAGCGCGTCGCTATACGAGATGAACGACGAGGGATGCTCGATTCTATCAAGGAGCAGATTGGAAAGCTCAGAATCCTGCACGACGACCCTGAGACGCCGAAGGTGCAATTTGCCGGTTATGCTCCGGAGCCGCTCGAGGTTAGTTTTCCTAAATGGAAGATATTCTTCCCAGGTGGGACGATTTTTGGTCTGATGCTTGGTGTTGGTCTGGCCTTCCTCATAGAACTGGTCAATGACCTTGTGCGGACGCCCAAAGACGTCGCCAGGCACTTGCACATTCCGCTGCTTGGGATGATTCCTGATGCTACTGAAGACCCTGAGGTGGAGGGTTTTGATCTGGCCTTGATAGCGCGACAGGCACCCTACTCAATTATCACCGAATCATACCGACGTTTTCGCATCAATCTGCGATTGTCGATTTCTCCTGCGTCAACCAAGGTTCTTTTGGTGACCAGCGGCATAGGTGGGGAGGGGAGCACTTCAGCAGGTGTGAATCTTGCGACGACGCTTGTTGCCGACGGCAAGCGTGTGTTACTGATAGACGCTAATTTCAGACGTCCGACCTTGCACGAGCTGTTTCCGCGACAGCAAGCCACGGGCGGGTCGATGCTCGAGAGCGTGGGGCTAAGCACGGTGCTTATGGGCAAGTGCAACAGCAGCCAGGCCGTACGCGGCAGCGTTATGGAAGGGCTCGATGTGATTGACGCCGGGCCTTTACCTCCTAACCCGGCAGAGTTGATTGGAAGCGGGCGAATGGAGCAGTTGATTAAAGAGCACCGGGAGAAGTATGATTATGTGATTGTTGACGGCCCGCCTGTTCTTTTGGTTAGCGAGACGAAACTGCTGGCCAGGTGTGCGGACGGCACCATTCTTGTGTTTAACGCCGCTCTTACAAGACGAGGCGCCGCACAGAGAACCATAAGGGAATTGCAGGACGTGGGGGCGGAGATAGTCGGCTGCGTGCTCTTTGGCGTGAGGACTTTGAAGGGTGGGTATTTCCGCGAGCTGTTCAAGTCCTACCAGGAATATCAACGGCTGCAGCTTGCTCGTCCGATTTGACCCCGCACCTACTTTGGACAGCTGGTGTTGACTGGTATTGGCTCTTACGTACAATCTGAGGCCCGGTAAGTGGTCAAATGCTTTCAGTCCAAAGTAGATGCGGGCCTGCTCGTTGACGATGCTGGAAGTTGGCTGTAATATTTGGCCGTTTGGCTACTATTTTCCGAGGATATTAAATGGATAGATTTCTCGTAACCGGCGGAGCCGGATTCATAGGTTCGAACGTCTGCAGAAGGTTGGTTTCGGAGGGATGTTTTGTCAGAGTAGTTGACAACCTGCTTACGGGCAAGGTGGAGAATCTTGCCGGTATCACAGACAAAGTTGATTTTATTCAGGCCGACATGGGTGCCGAGGAGGTTGCCCGTCGGGCTGTTGAGGATGTCGATGTGGTGCTTCATCAGGGAGCTTTGCCTTCGGTGCCTCGCAGTGTTGACGACCCTGCCGCGACGCACAGGCACTGTGTGGATGCAACGTTTACGCTGCTGCTGGCTTCCCGCGATGCGGGGGTAAAACGGTTTGTATACGCAGCCAGCTCATCTGCGTATGGTGACACGCCTACACTTCCGAAGGTCGAGTCTATGCCTGCCAGCCCGCTTTCGCCTTATGCCGCTGCCAAGCTTGTCGGCGAGTATTACTGTTTGGTCTTCTACAAGGTATTTGGCCTGGAGACCATTTCGCTGCGCTATTTCAATGTTTTTGGTCCGCATCAGGATCCCACGAGCCAGTATGCTGCTGCGATACCGGCGTTTGTCACTTCGATACTGAAGGGTCAGCAGCCGACGGTTTTCGGCGATGGCGAGCAAAGCCGGGATTTTACTTATGTTGATAATGTGGTCGAGGCGAATCTGCTGGCTGCAAGGGCAAAGCAGACCAAAGGTGAGGTTATCAACATTGCCTGCGGGCAGGCGGTTACGGTTAATCAGATTATCGATATGATAAATGAGCTTGTCGGCAGTGCGATTGAGCCGATATATGCGGACCCGCGGCCGGGCGATGTAAAGCACTCGCTGGCCGATATCTCACTGGCCGAAGAGCTTATCGGCTACAAGCCCGTGGTCGAATTCAGGGACGGGCTGCGAAAGGCCATTGATTGGTACCGTGACAACCTGCTTTAGACGGCCGATTGTCCGGCGAATGCTCGTTCATCCCCCTACGCTGTAGTCGGGTATTCTCCTACACTTTGATGCCGCGAACGGCGAAAGGCACGTCGGCGGTTCCCTGCAGCAGCAGTGTTTTCCTGCCGTCCCAACGGACCTTGAATCCTTCTGAGATGTCGAGGTTTTCGTAAAGGGCCTGTGGATTAAAGCCGTTTTCCTTTTTGAACTCGAAGTGCAGATCCGTTGTGTAATAGCAGTCTGTGACGAGGAAGCTGTTATCAACCCAAGCATATTGCTGACAGTCGGTGTCCTTGAGTTGGCGTAGCTTCATTCGCAGTTCGTATTCTGCAAATCTTTCTTTGAAACGTCTGACCTTGATAGCGCCGATTGTCAGCTTGGCAATGTTTTTTTGGATTAGGGAAGCGCCGCCGGCCAGGCCGAACTGAGGTGCAGCTATCGTTGTGCCGAAACGGAATTTGTCCGTTATTTGCCCGGTGATGATGCTTGCATCGAGTAATTCACTTTCGTACGGTTCGGCAGGTACATTCAGAATTTCCCAGGGGCGACCTTGCTGTGCTACGAATCTCATGGGGTATTCGGGGCTGAGCCAGTCCCAGTCGGCCTCGAGCAGCGTCCCCGGTTTCGTTTCAATGGTCCCTATCATGAGCGGGTAAGCGTAGTAGATTTTTCTTATTAATTCGTAGAGCTTGGCGGGCATCGTGTTGTTCTCCAAAAATGTATTTGTGAGAACCTTCCGGTTATAGGGAGTAGTCCCTATTTTGCCTTGGTGCAGAATAGCGGTGTTGCTGATGCTATTCGAGAGTAGCGCCCGCCGGTGTGACAACAGTATGTCACTGCCGGGTCGAAGAATCTGAGAGATTCGCGTGTAGCGCAGGGCCTGTCACTGAGAGGTTGATGGAGATTGCAGAAGTGCAATCGGTGTGCCGCGGGAGACGGCGACTTTGTGTCAGTTGGGGTCTTCTCTTAGCCGCTGAGCGCCGTCTATCAATTCCTGTTTGGTCAGCGGCTCTTTTGGCTCCAGGTCGAAGGTCCATTCGAATGAATCGACGATGCGGCCGGGGCTGAGTATCTGCGCAAAGAAATCGAACGGAAAGGCATCGTACCAGGGATCTTTTAGTTTGCGATGCGTGTTTAGCGTCTCATAGCCGGCCTTGCTTATCCTGACAGAGTAATCACCGTACCAGTTGAAGGACACGGTCGCCGGCGATGTGCCGATTTCTTCGTCGTTGAGGGTAACCAGGGCGCCCTGCGGGCTGGTGTTGATGGTGAGCCGGCGCTCTACGCACCCGCAGCAAAAGCAGACTATCGCCGCCGCAACAGCCAGCGTCGTAAACTGGCCCGTTTTTTGTGTGATAACCGCTGTGCTTTTTCCCATTGTGCTCGTCTCTGGTATTTTTGGCAGTCGTGCATAACATTATAGTCATGTCAGCAGGGTACAAAAGCGCCAATTTGGGTGACTGTACAATTTTCTACTCTGCCTGTGAGGCGGTCTTAGAGGGCGAAAAATGTGTCGTGCCTTTTCGGATTCAGACGGTAGCGGGGTGTTGTTTTTGGGGTCTTTGCGTGTTAGTATCAGGTCTTGCTTCGCTTGCTTGTCAGGGTTGGCCAGAAAGGTTGGTGTCGTGATATGAAAGACGAAGTTATTTTTCGGCTGCTCTTCGGATTGCTCATTGTCCAGGTGCTCGGCGGTTTTTCTAACGGGACTGCTGCGGAGTTTGGGCAGTCCGACGAGCTTGACAAATCGGTTGTTTTGATAAGAAGTGTGGCGCAGGAGTTTGACTATGTAACGCCCTGGAAACAGAAGATGATGACGCAGAGTCTCGGCTCGGGCTTTATAATCGAAGGGCGGAGGATTCTGACCAATGCCCACAACGTGAGCAATTGTAAGTATGTCGAGGTCCAAAAGGAGAGATTGGCTAAGCGTTTTGGCGCTGAGGTATCTTTCACAGGTCACGATTGTGACCTTGCGGTGTTGACCGTGGCGGATGAGAGTTTCTTTGAAGAGACGGTTATCCTTGAGCTGGCGGGTATTCCGGCGGTGAACTCGAAGGTTTCTACCTACGGATTCCCGGTCGGCGGCAGGCGAATCTCGGTCACCGAGGGGATTGTGTCGCGGATACAGATGGATACCTATGCTCACAGCGGCGCGGATTCTCACCTGATTATCCAGACGGATGCGGCCATCAATCCGGGCAACAGCGGCGGTCCGGTTATGCAGGACGGCAAGGTTGTCGGTGTGGCGTTTCAGGGTCTGCGCCAGGCCGAGAATATCGGCTATATGATTCCCACCACGGTTGTCAGGCATTTTTTGGCTGATATCGAAGACGGTAAATACGACGGCTTTGGGTCGTTAGGGGTCATGCTCTATGCGGGTCTGCACAGCCCGAGCTATAAGCAGTATTTGCAGGTGCCTGTGGAGAAGGAGGGTGTTGTAATACTCAATATAATTATGCACAGCTCGGTCGAGTCAATCCTACAGGCCGGGGACGTACTTACACGGATTGATGACTATGATATAGACAACGACGGAAGGGTAGAGATATACGGGCTCAGGCTGCACCTGTCGGAGGTGGTCGAGACAAAGCAGATTGGTGAAGCGGCGGAACTTGAATTTTATCGTCAGGGCGAGCGGATTACGGCGACGGCGACCGTCGCCCTCAACAGGCCTGTTTTTGAATACGCAAGGCAGTACGATAAGCCGCCTCGCTACATGTGCTTTGCAGGGCTTACGTTTGTGCCGGCCACGCGTAACTTTCTTGAGACCTGGGGTGCTAACTGGCTCAGTGATGTGCCCTTCTACCTGCGATATTTGTTCCGCAACTCCATCCAGCTCAATACCAGCAGAGAGCGCAGAGAGTATGTGGTGCTCGCGGAGATAATGCCGGACCAGGTCAATGCTTATGCCGACAGGTTCAAGGGTCAGGTTCTCGAGTGTGTGAACGACAAGGCAGTTTGGAGTCTCGATGATGTTTACAACGCCTTTGCCGCGCCCATTGGGGGTTTCCACATACTCGAGTTTATAGGTATGGACCGGCTGCTGGTTCTGGACAGCGAGCTTGCTGCGAGCAGACAGCCGGTTATCCTCGAGAAGTACGATGTCGGCGACGAAGTGAAGCTGGAGAGTGAAATATGAATGAGAAGTTCCTTGTGCGCGCGTCGGTGGTTTGGCTGTTGTGTTGCATTTTGGGCCCGGCCCCAAGGGGTGATGCTGCCGCCTTCGCCGAAGCTTCGGCGGCTGAAGCCTCGGCCCAGATAAGCTTGTCGGGTATGCGCGAGCAGATGAAGCAGTCGCTGGTTTTTCTGGATATATCGTGCTATTCGTATGACGTGTTACGGCCCTGGAACTTTGAGGATGTGCGCCGAAAGAAGGGCGTGGGCTGTGCGGTGAGCGATTACGAAGTCATAACACCTGCCTGGAATCTTACCAACGCGAAGCTTATCAAGGTCAGGCGATTTGGGCAGAATGAGTATATTGCCGCCGAGGTCAAGGTCATTGACTATGAAGTTGATTTGGCGCTTCTGCAGCTTGATGTAAATTCTGTGTCCGAGCCGCTGAGACCGCTGAAGTTTGTGGAGCGATATGAGGCGGGCGCCAAGCTTGATTACTATTGGCTGGGCGAACAGGCGGTGATTAACAGCGGGCACGGTTATCTGGAGAGAGCGCAGGTTCGCCGCTCGACGGTTTCATACGGCCGGCTGCTCAACTACATTGTGACCAACACCTCGGGAGAGACAGGTGTCGGGCAGGTCTATTGTTATGGCGAAGAGCCGGTAGGAATAGCCTGCTGGAGCGAAGGGACGAGAGAGGCCGGCGTGATACCGGCCGAGGTTATCAACAGCTTCCTGGCTGATGCGGAAGACGGTTCGTATGAAGGATTTGCCGGTGTTGGTTTTTCTACCGATGAATTGCTCGACCCGACTATGCGGACTCGTTTGGAGATGGACGATTCGGTTAAGCACGGGGTCTTAGTGACCGACGTCCATAATTTAGGCACCGGCAGCGATTCGCTCCGAGCCATGGATGTGGTACTTGCGATTGATGGAATGCAAATCGACGCCTACGGCAGGTTCGACCACCCACTATATGATGAGGTTTTTTTCGACCACCTGGTTACTGCACACAGCGTCGGTGACGAGATTGAGTTTGATATCTGGCGAGACGGCAGAGAACAGCAGATAGAGGTTGAAGCCAGGACGCTTGATGTTCAGCAGATGCTTGTTCCGTTTTACGAGTATGGTCGGCAGCCGAAGTACATAGTTACGGGCGGTTTTGTTTTCCAGAAGCTGACGCGGCCATATCTGGCAAATTGGGGGAAGGGCTGGCAGGGCAGGATTACTCCTCATCTCTATCATTATTACCGCGATATAGCTTTCAAGCCGACAGCAGAGAGAAGCGAGATTGTGATACTGAGCTACGTGCTACCCGCTGAGATAAATCTGGGCTATAAAGACCTCGGCCAGATTGTGGTCAGGAGATTCAACGGTATGGAAATACGCTGCATTGAGGATATTGTGGCGGCGCAGAGCCGAAATCCCGAAGCGGCGTTCGATGTGGTGCAGTTCGAGATGGACAACCCGACGGTCGTTATCCCCCGCGACCGATTGGCTGCCGCAAATGCTTTGATAGCAAGGAATTACGGCATAAGGCAGCTTGTAAACGTCGAACAATAGATAGACGGAAGTTGCGCAGGTTGTGGGCGTGGGTCTTTTCGATGTCCTTGACAGGGGCGCGCGGTGGCGTTAAGTTATTTGCGATGTTGAACTTGTAGTTTTGGTGATTGGCCTATGAAGATTTCGCTGAACTGGCTTAAGGACTACATTGAAATCGACCGGTCGGCTGAGGAGGTCGCTGAGGTTCTCAGCGACCTGGGTTTGCCCTGTGAGGGTGTGGAATACCTCGATGATGATGTGGTCATCGATGTCGAGGTAACGAGCAACCGGGGTGACTGCCTGGGGCACATCGGAGTTGCGCGCGAGTTAGCTGCTGCGACGGGCAAAGAGCTGAAGCTGCCGGCCGTCCAGCTCGACGAGTTGACCAAAGAGGTCGGCGAATTTGCGAGCGTCGAAATCCTCTCACCGGAGCTGTGCGGTCGCTACATGGCACGGGTAATCGAAGGGGTGAAGGTCGGGCCGTCGCCGGACTGGATGAGAAAGCGGTTGGAGGCGGTGGGGATGCGGAGCGTGAACAACGTCGTCGATGCGACGAACTACGCGATGATGGAAACGGGTCAGCCGCCGCACGCCTTCGACTATGATAGAATCAAAGACGGCAGGATAATCGTTCGGAAGACAAAACCGGGCGAGCAAATAGTCAGCATCGACGGCACAAAGTGCGAGCTAAGACCTGACGTGCTTGTCATCGCCGACCCAAAGGGTCCGGTTGCAATAGCGGGAGTTATGGGCGGGCTGGACACTGAAGTAAGCGAATCCACAACAATGGTGCTTCTGGAGGATGCCTATTTTGACCCCGTCAGCGTGCGGACAACATCGCGAGTGCTTGCCCTGCCTTCTGAGGCGGCGTTTCGCTTTGAGCGTATCGTTGATATTGAAAACATCGACTGGGCCTCAAAACGGACCACCCAGTTAATTGTTCGGGTGGCGGGCGGCAAAGTTGCCGGGGGAGTTGTAGATGCGTATCCAAAGAGGCCCGAACAAAAGCAGGCGACGCTGCGACTGTCACGTCTTCATAAGCTGCTCGGCATTGAGGTGCCGGGAGAAGAAGTGGTGAAGATTTTGTCCGGTCTGAATTTTGAGCCGGAGCGTAACGGGGATAGTGTTGTTTGCAGCGTGCCTTCGTGGCGGAGCGACGTGTATCGTGAAGCCGACCTGATTGAGGAAGTTGCGCGCGTCTATGGCTACGCCAAGGTTCCTGCAGAGAGCAAGATAAGTATCGAGGTTACGCCGGTTGATGAGCGGCAAGAGCTGGCCGACTTAGTGGGAAGGTATCTTAACGGCTGCGGCTTCTATGAGACAATCAACGTCAGTTTCCTTGACGGTTCGCTTGCCGGGCTTTTCGCTCAGAGCCAAGACGGCGAACATCTTTCCGTAAAGGATGTTTCGGGAAAGAGTGCGAATCTTCTTCGGCAAAGCTTGCTTGCCTCGCTGCTTTCGGTGATAAAGGCGAATCATAACGTAGGGAATGTCCCCTGCCGGGTTTTTGAGATTTGCGATACTTATGTCCCCGTGTCAAGGTCAGATAAATTGCCGGACGAAAGGACGAAACTGGCGATCGCCTGTGATGGTGACCTTCGAATGCTTCGCGGAGTGGTTGAGGGACTGATTCGGGGCATCGACCCAGATGCCGCGATTTTGTTTGAGGGGGTTGAGCTACCCTGGGCAGAGGCGGGTGCTGCGATAAAGGTAAACGGGCGGTTGGTTGGGTGTGAAGGGGTTGTTTCGCAGTCGGTTAAGGCGAAGCTCGATTTCAAGGACGTGATACTGTGCGGCTGTGAGCTGGATTTTGAGAAGCTGTTGGCGCTGCGGGCGGGACCGGTCAAACTGAAGCCTATCCCTAAGTTTCCAGCCATCAGCCGCGACCTGTCAATTGTGGTTGGTGAGGACATGCCATGGGCCCATATTGCGGCAGCGGTCGAGCAGAAGGGCTCGGCACACCTTGAGGACCTGCGTTTTGTAGGTATATACCGTGGCAAGGGAATCCCCTCGGGCAGAAAAAGTGTCACGTTGTCGCTGCTGTTCCGTGACAGTGACGGAACATTGACGCACGAGCAGGTGGACGGCTACCAGCAGGAGATTGTCAGCGGCCTTGCTGAGTCGGTAGGCGCCGAGTTGCGAACGGCTTAGTCCGGCTGGTCGAATGACGAGGTACCTGGAGGGCTTGTTTGGCTTATTTCTGCTGGGCCTGGGATTCTTCCCGAAGCTTTTTGTTCTTGTGGTATTCCAGTCTTTCGTGGAAATAGTCGATGAAGTCTTTCGTTTCCTTTGGGGGATGGTTTTGTCGAATTGCCCCGCGGCGGCGTAGGCGGCGGCGAGGGTGTCGAGGACGCCGGCGTCCCGGTAACCCACCAATTCGGCAACACGTTCGGCGAGCGCAACGGCCGCATCGACGTCGCGCACCTGTGGGTCTTTGCTTGATGCGAGGATGGATGCGACGCCGCACAGAGGAGGAGGCCAAGCGGGTCTCAGCCGTGCTGCAGTGCGGAAGTGCGTCAGTGCTTGCTTGTACTCACCTTTTTGCATCAGCAGGACAGCGAGATTGTTGTGTGCCTCGGCGTAGGCGGGTTCTTTGGCCAGCGCTCTGCGATAATACTCTATCGCTTCGTCGGCTTTGCCCTGAAGACGAAGGGCATTGCCTGTGTTGTAGAGGTAAATTGCGTTATCCGGCTCGGTACTGAGGGCCTGGTTGAAGTGGCCCATTGCCTCGTCGAATTTGCCCTGTTTCGCCAGTGTGATAGCAAGCTCGTTGTGGATTTGTGGGCTGTCGGGGTCTTTGCGTAGTTGCTGTTGGTGGTAGTCGGCCTCTTCTTCGAGCATACTCTCTTCTGCTTTGAGGGCGTAGGTGCGAGCTTCCTCTGTTTTGCCCTGTGACATCAGGGTTTTTGCAAGATTGTAGTTTAGCCAGGTCGCGTTCGGTACAAGGGCCAGCATATGCTTGTGGATGATGACGGTGTCCTGCCATTTTGCGAGATACCGTCTGGTTGCCAATGCCTCACCACCTGCTGCTGTCAGGACTATGGCAGTGACTATCGCCCAACGAATTGAAGGTTTTGCGAATTGCATCTTGCAAGTAAGCCAGACTAACAGGGCGGTTAGTCCCATAAGAAAGCCGATTGAGGGCAGATAGGCGAATTTGTCGGAGGCAATCACGTTGCTAAAGCCCACAATCTGCATTGTGGGAAGGACGGCGATGAAGAAAAAAAGCCAGCTTGTAAGCGCTGCCCTTGTCCATCGCAAGGAGGTTATCAGCAAAGGTATTAATATGATTGTTCCGATGACGCCTGCCAGTACCATCGGGTCGGATAGAGCAAGCGGCCTGGGAAAGGCGTAGTGCGATGAGAGATTGACGGGCCATAGCATCTTGTAGGGGTAGAAGATTATGTTGTGGCATATTGTCAGGGGGATGCGCTCCGGGCCGTATTCGGTAGGCAAAGTTGCACCGCAGGTGCGACTCTGAGAGATGTATGCTATGATGCCCGAGAGGACAGCCAGTGCGAGAAATGGAATCTTCTCAAGGCCGGCTTTGCGGCTCAGTCTTCTCAGAGGCCAGTAGTCGAGCAGCAGCAGCAGAAGGGGCATTGGTGTCGTTGTCGGCTTGGACATCAGGGCCAGGACGAAGAAAAGGATGGAGGCGATGTACAGCTTCCAGTTTTTTCTTCTTGCAAAGCGGACATAGAAAATTAGACACCATAGCGCGAAAAACGTCGCCAGCAGGGTCTTTCGCTCACCAATCCAGGGAATCGGTTCGACCGTCATAGGATGAAGTCCGAAGAGCAGTCCTATCAGGGCTGCTGCGTAGAAATGGCCGAACAACATATAGAGCAGGATGATAATCAGCACTGTGTTTGCCACGTGAAAAGCCAGACTCGTCCGGTGAAACGGGCGCAGGTTCTCCTCGGTCGCTCCCGCAGCGCAGTCAAGCATCAGGGATATCATTGTCAGTGGTTGATAGTAGCCGGTGACGGTGGACGGTTCGAGAACCTCGGTCAGGAATTGCCTGGCAGAGGCCCAGGTTGGGTTCTGCACCACCTCGTTGTCGATAAAGTACTGGTCGTCGTCAAATACAAGGGCCTTGGCTGACAGGGCCGGCCAATGGGTGGCGGCGACGGCGGCGCATATCAACGCCACTACAATCGCCGACATCAGTACTTTTGAAATCGTGCCATTACCTGCAAGTCCCCCTGCGAGTTGGTCCGGGCGTAGACTGTTTTTGGTATCTTCTTGCATTAACATCCTGTCCTGTAGATATTCTACCCGTAGTATGGGTTGGTGTAGAGGGGAAAAACGACCCACGCCGGCTTGCGAGACACAATCGAGCATTAAACGTCTGCTGCAAAGCCCTTAATGAGTCTTCATTATGGCGTTCAGCATATCCAGATAGTCGGAAAGCAGTCGCGTTATCAGGAATTTTTGCCTGACGGTCTCCCTGGCATTTTTTCCGAGTTGTTCTCTTTCCTTTGAGTTTTTGAGCAGGTATATAATCCTTTCTGCGAATCCATCGATATCCTGCGGCTCGAGAAGGAAGCCGTTTTTGCCGTCCTCGATTTGAATTGGTATACCTCCGACATTAGAGGCCACAACCGGGGTGCCTTTCCACAGGGCTTCTGTCACTGCCAGGCAAAAGCCCTCTTTAGTGGATTTCTGGATTATTATGTCTGAGAACCTTTGGATGGAGTTGACCAGCACTTCGTTGTTCCCGACGACAAACAGGATATCGCCTGCCTTGAGAAACCTGCTTGCCTTGCGGAATACCCTGTTATACATCTGTAAGCTTTCAGGGTCATCACTGGCTACATTATAGCAGAAGATAAGGCGGCAGTCGATTTGCTCTTTAACCTGCCTAAAGACATCTACGACGCCCTCGGGGTCTTTCCACGGGTCCAGCCGTGAGACCTGGGCTATGACGGGTTTGTCGGTGGGTATGCCGGCTTTGTTTATTCGTTCGCGCACGGTCTTGTCGTCCAGCTCTCTGTTTTTCGGAGTCAGCGGGTTAATCGCGGGGAACATCAGGCGCTGGTCGATTGGAAGGTCGTCTTTGAAGTACTTCTCGCTGGAGAACACTACCTGGTCATATTTTAGAATAAAACCCTTGAGCCAGTCCCACAATTCGGGGTGTGGGTCGGTCAGGTCTATGTGGCATCGCCAAATCCAGGGCTGTCGCTTTCTGTACGACCGTATGAGTGCAAGCGGCTGTGGGTCATGTATGATGACGCAGTCGTGGTCAAGATGTGTAAACTTGGAGAAGTTTTCGTTTATCTGGAGGTATAGCTGTTTCTTCTTCGCGGACAGCTGAAGATCTTTGCCCTGCAGGGCATTATGAAAGCTCTTTGTGGTCTCGAAGAACTCTTGGCTTCCATGCAGTATTCTCCAGCCGGTGTCAATGCCGACGTCGTTCATCAGCAAGACGAGTGAATAGAGGATTTCTGCCACTCCGCCGCCCTGATAGGTCGCGTTTACGTGGACGATGTGCTTGCCGTAAAGACCTCTTGCTCTGGCGTAAATCTCTGCCAGCACTTCGTCCGGCACTATCGGACGAAAACTCTCCAGACTCAGCATCTCAACCCCCTTTGATATTTCACACTAACTGTCCGTATTAAGCAACTGCCCGAGCAGGGTCCTTAGCTCCTGTACACCGTCAAGGTTGTATTTTGCTTTTGATATGCTGGCGCCGATTTTTATCGAGTATGCGTTTTGAGGCATTACCGCAAACATATCTTCATCGGTATAATCGTCGCCTGCCGCCAGGATAAAATCCCAGTTTTGCTTGGCGAGCCACAGTTCGGCCACTGTCGCTTTGTTCACGCCGACGTTCTTAATCTCAAGTATCTTACTTCCCTCGTACATGTTTATTCCGAGATTCTCGGTGAGGTTAAGGATTGCATCTCTGAGCTCCTGGGTTCTGACGTAGGCAAGTTCGGGGTCGGACTTGCGATAGTGCCAGACGAGGGAGAAGTCTTTTTCTTCAACGCTTGAGCCGGCGGTTCGGTCGGCATATAGCTCGAGTATCGGTCTTATTGTGTCTTTCCACTCATTTCGGAGCGGTTCGATGACTTGCCAGTTACTTTGTTTGTTCTTTATCCAGGCGCCGTGTTCTGCTGCGAGCGAGACGGGCAGATGACCGAGCCAGTCTGCCAATGTTGTTTTGTCTCGGCCGCTGATTATCATCACTTCGTTTCGTTTGTCGGCCGTGAGGTCTTTAAGCAATGTGAGAATTTCTTCATCGGGTTCGGCCTGTTCAGGTCGACCGGCGAAGCCGACCAACGTGCCGTCGTAATCAAGCAGCAACAGCCGTCTCTTGCCCTTGCGATATTCTTCGATGAGTACATCTTGCTTGACCGCGGTCAGTCTGTTCACTGACAGCTTTTGCTGCTCTGCCTTTAGCTTACCGAGGGCTTCGATAAAATCATTTGCCCATCTAGTTACAGTATAGCGGGACAGGCGGTCCTGCATAAGCCGGTTGCGTTTGATCTGCTGCTCGACCGGCATTTCGATGGCTTCCTTTATGGCTCTGACAATGGCGGCTTTGTCACGGGCGTTGACAACTACGGCTTCGGCGAGCTCGCTGGCGGCGCCTGCCATCTCACTTAGAATCAGCGTGCCCGTGCCTTTGGTCTTTGTTGCTATAAACTCTTTGGCTATCAGGTTCATTCCGTCGCGCAAAGGCGTAAGCAGGGCCACGTCGGCTATACTATACAGGGCCACGAGGCGTTCGAAGGGCACAGCCCTGTAGAGATACCAGACGGGCACCCAGCCGATCAGGCCTTGTTCGCCGTTAATCCTGCTTATAAGCGATTCGAGACGTTCGCGCAGCTTCATATAGTTGTCGACGCCCGTTCGTGACGGGACAGCCAGCAGTATGAGGGTGACTTTGCCTTTGTACTGCCGGTTTTGCGTCAAAAACAGGTCGAATGCCTCCAGCCGTTCGATAATTCCCTTGGTGTAATCAAGCCGGTCAATCGATATCACTATCTTGCGCTGTCCTACCTTCTCTCGAATGGCCGCAATGTGACTTTTGACTTTGTCTGTGTCAACGGCGCCGGCGTATTTCTCGTAATCGATACCCATAGGGAACGCATCGACCTTGATTAACCGGTTTCCGATGGTCAAAGCGCCCATCGAGTGTTCAGTGCCGGCTATTCGGGCGGCGCTGCTGAGAAAGTGGCGAACGTAGTCATAGGTGTGGAAGCCAATCAGGTCGGCGCCGAGAATTCCGTGGAGAAGCTCGGACCGCCATGGCAACAGCCGAAGCAGCTCGAATGAGGGAAACGGTATGTGCAGGAAGAAGCCGATTTGGGCTTCGGGGAGTTTCCTGCGAATCAGTTCGGGCAAAAGCATAAGCTGGTAATCGTGAATCCATATCTGGTCCTGGGCGTCGGCGACCTCAACGATCGCATCGCAAAACGTGCTGTTGACTTGCTTGTAAGCCTGCCAGAACTGCTCCTCATAGACTGTGTACAGGGAGAAATAATGGAACAGTGGCCAAATGGTCTTGTTGGAAAAGCCCTCATAGTAATTCTTGATTTGCTTCCTGGAGAGATGAACGGGATGGCAGTTTTCTTTGGCCAGCCGCTCAGCCACCTGGGTTTTTTCGTTGTGGGTCAGTTTTTCACTGGTAATTCCGGGCCAGCCAATCCACAGCATCTCGTGTGATTGGCCGAACGAGGCAAGGCCCGTGGCAAGTCCACCGATGCTTCTCGAGAAATGTATGCCTGCAGAATCCTTTGTGGTGCTGACGGGCAACCTGTTTGAGATTACAATAAGTCTATGCATGGTTCTGTTGTTGATATGTGGCATCAGCACAGCTTGCAACTCTCTGGCGGCTTGTTGTCTGATGCCGTTGCTCAGACCAAGTATTCTGGTTTTGCTGTAAGTAGCAAGCGAGTCCGAGGTTCGATATCTAACAGTATACTCGACGGCTGGTCGGCGGCAAGGTTCAATTCGCCTGATTACGACATTAGCACCGTCTGTGTCTGCATTTAATTTTAGACGAGCAGAGCGCTTTGCCGAAGATTATTGCAGACCGCTGAGCAACAGACGATTCGAGGCGGTTATTCTTTGGTTATCTGCTTGATTTTTTGTTGTTGATTTGGTATAAAGGGTGTGCAGGCTGACCCCTGCGGTGTTGGTATAGAAAGCATTATTTGAAAAAACCGATAAACCTAACCCAGGGAAATCAGACCTTGTCGGGCCGGAAATGCCTACTCGATAGGACTTTCGGACGCAAGCAACGATTGCCCACCTGAGAATAATGGGTTTTGTTCAATTCGCTTTCTTACCGCATCGGCGGAGGAAGGCCTTGCTTTTACAATAAAGGGCCTGTCGAATCAGGTCCTTTATTTTGCGTTTTCTACTGGCAGTTGCGCCAATATGGGACCCGGAGCCGGTTTAGACCTCGTTTTGCAGTTAAGCCAAACAGCGGTTTTGTCGATTATTTAGGGGGCGGTGTCTGACAACGTTGCCGCTGCTTCTTAGTATCTGTTGGCAAAGGGCTTACGTGATGGAGAGGCGAGTATGCTGAAGATTCGCAATTACACGGTGTTGCCGGCCTTGCCGGATTCGCTCAGGGACCTCGAGGCCATAGCAGCGAATATGTGCTGGTCGTGGAATCCGGAGTTTGTGCAGTTGTTCAAACGGATTGCTGGTAAACTGTGGGATTCATGCGGTCACAATCCTGTGAAATTGCTCGGTAATGTCCCGCAGGAGCGATTAGACGATTTGGCCGGAAACACCGGCTTCCTGTCTGAGTTGCGCAGAGCCGCTGGTAAGCTGCGCTGCTATCTCGAAGAGCCCGGCTGGTTTACAAAGGTTTGTTCGTTATCTCCCAAACCGACCATCGCCTATTTCAGTGCCGAGTTTGGTATTCACGAATCGCTGCCTCTTTATGCGGGCGGTTTGGGAATACTGGCTGGCGACCATCTCAAAAGTGCATCGGACCTGGGTGTGCCGATGGTGGCGGTGGGGTTGCTTTATCAAAAGGGGTATTTTCGCCAATACCTCAATGTGGACGGTTGGCAGCAGGAGGTTTATATCGAGAACGATTTTTATAGTATGCCGCTCGAATTGATGCGAACTGAGACAGGCCAGCCGCTTACCGTCAGTGTTCGATATCCCGGCAGAAATGTCTTGGCGCAGGTTTGGCGTGCCTCTATCGGGAAGGTTCCGCTTTATCTGCTTGACACCAATCTGCCCACCAACTCGCACACCGACCGTATGATAACGACTACCGTCTACGGTGGGGACAGGGAAATGAGGATTCGCCAGGAGGTTCTGCTTGGAATCGGAGGATACAGGGCGCTGACCGCCCTGGGCGTCAACCCCACTGTCTGCCACATGAACGAGGGACACACGGCCTTTCTGGCACTTGAGCGAATCAGGCAGTTGATGCAGAGCAACAATCTTGACTTTGAGCAGGCGGCCGAGGTCGCTCGGGGGGCGAATGTATTTACCACACACACGCCGGTAAGAGCCGGTGTGGATGAGTTTCCCACCGAGCTAATGGAGAAGTATTTCGCGGAGTATTTGCCTGCCCTCGGCATTGATGAGAAGCAATTCCTGGCTTTGGGCAGAATCCTGGCTGACGATGAGGGTGAGTCTTTCAAAATGCCGATACTGGCGATGCGGCTAAGTAGCTCCATAAATGGTGTCAGCAAGTTGCACTCCGAGGTCTCGCGAGAGATGTGGTCATGCCTGTGGAGACAGGTGCCGATTGGTGAAGTGCCGATAAGGGGCATTAACAACGGTGTCCATATTAAGAGCTGGGTATCGGAGGAGATAGCCGGTCTGTACGAGAGATATCTGGGACCGAATTGGGCCGAAGAGTGTGATGCCCCAAGCATCTGGGAGAACGTTGACCAGATTTCCGAAGAAGAGTTCTGGCGTTGTCACCAGCGCTGCAAGGAGCGCCTTGTCGCCTTTACGCGCAAGCGGCTTAAGGCACAGATGCAGAGAAGGGGTACTTATCACAGTGAGCTCAATCATGCCGAAGAGGTTCTTGACCCGGGGGCCCTGACGATTGGTTTTGCCAGACGTTTTGCGGGATACAAACGAGCCAATCTTTTGCTGAAGGACCCCGACCGTCTGGCGAAGATACTGACTAACACGAGTCGGCCGGTGCAGATTATCTTCGCAGGCAAGGCGCATCCGAGAGACAACGAAGGCAAAGAAATCATAAGAGAGATTATCCACTTTGCAGCCCAGTTTAATGTCAGGCGGCGAATCGTGTTCCTTGAGGATTATGGCATCAGTGTAGCCAGGGTGCTTGTCCAGGGTGTTGACGTCTGGCTCAGCAATCCGCGAAGGCCATGGGAGGCGAGCGGGACCAGTGGGATGAAGGCGACGATAAACGGCGCGCTGAATATGAGTACGCTCGACGGCTGGTGGTGCGAGGGATTCAGGCCCGAAGGTGGCTGGGCAATCGGCTCAGGAGAGATTTACGATGACCTCGGCTACCAGGACGTAGTCGAATCCCACGCCATCTACAACGTGCTCGAAAATGAGGTGGTCCCGTTGTTTTACACTCGCTCTGCCGACAATCTGCCTCGTGCGTGGATACACAGGGTCAAGAACTCGATTAAGTGGATTGCTCCTCGCTTCAACGCAAGCAGGATGGTTTCTGAGTACACGCGCGAGTTCTATCTGGCTGCCAGCGAGAGATGGCAGTACCTGACAGGAGATGGCATGTCGAGGGCCAAGGCGCTTGCAGCGTGGAAGTCGAAGCTTAAGAGCGGCTGGGGACAGCTCGATATTAAGGATGTTCAGGTACAACCGGGCAGCGACGCGGATAAGAGCGAGCTGGATGACAAGAACCCGCAGTTGAAGGTTGGCTCCGAGCTGCAGATTGAAGCCGTGGTCACGCTTGGGCCTCTGAGTCCGGACGATGTTTCAGTGGAGCTTTACCACGGGCCGATTGACGCCAGAGGAAAGATAACCGACGGGCAGGTCACACGGATGGAGCACAGGGGCTCGACCGGCAATGATAGCGAACACAGGTTCTTTGGCTTGACGCCCTGTGAGGTGTCGGGGCGAAGAGGTGTGGCCGTGCGGGTTGTTCCGAACCACCCGGACCTGAGCAACGCTCATGAGCTTGGGCTTATACTTTGGGAGTCGTCGCAGGAGAGCCGGAAGGTCTGATTCGTCCACTCGGCCTGAGCACCGGCACATTCAGGCAGCCGACAGTCGTTATTCATTCTCTTTACTGCTTAACAGCTCGTATAGTTCCTCAGCCGAACCTGCACTTTCGAGCTTGCTCTTGAATTCCTGATCGAGCATCAGCCGACTTATTTTGGCCAGTGCCTGTATGTGGGGTCCTGTCTGGTCTGCAGGTGAAACGAGCAAAATGATGATTTTTACCGGTTTTCCATCGACACTCTCAAAGTCTATGGGCTCGTCGGCAATCCCTACGGCCATTACCAGTTCTTTGACTGCCTGACACTTGCCATGAGGTATGGCAATTCCCGAGCCGATGCCGGTGCTGCGGGTTTGCTCGCGGGTCAGCACGGCTTCAAGGGTAACGTCTCTGTCGAGTAGCAGCGCGTTACCGGCGAGCAAATCCACTAATTCGATTATCGCTGATTTCTTGTCTTTGCTTTCCAGCGGGACCTTGACACAGGTCAGCTGCAAAATCTGGGTCAGAATCATCTAAATCACCACATAAGCCGTTTCGTTTAGCGAGCGATTACATAAACCCTCCACGATAACTTCTGGATTTGACCATTTCAATAGTGCGTTTCAAATTTTGGCTCGGTTTTTTCGTTGGTCGCCGTATGCCTGCTGCAGTTTGGTTGGGCTGCCTTAACTGCCGGCCACTGGGAACGAGCCAATTAGCCCTTTACACGGGTCTTTGGCGGGGCTAAAATCACGACTCTGGCGCGAGCAGCGTCGGCAGGCGTCAGGGCGGCGCGGACGCACTGCCGGGTGTTGTGAGGTTACGTATGGAAAAGATGAGAACTTACGATACTACCCTGCGGGATGGTATGCAGGCAGAAGGTGTGAGCTTCTCGCTGGCCGATAAGCTGGCGATAGCAAAGTGCCTTGATGAGCTGGGCATCGACTATATCGAGGGAGGATACGCCGCTTCAAATCCTAAAGAGATGCAGTTCTTTTCCGAAGTTGCCAAGCTTGGCCTTAGCCATTCACGAATTGTTGCCTTCGGCAGCACCAGAAGAGCCGACACGAAGGTTGCCGAAGATGCTTCGATAAATGCTATCCTTGCCTGCAAAACCAAAGCTGCGGCGCTGGTCGGCAAGACGTGGGACCTGCACGTTCAGAAGGTGCTCGGCTGCTCGCTCGAGGAGAACGTCAGGATTTGTGCTGAGTCCGTTGCCTTTCTGAAAGATGAGGGGCTCGAAGTTATTTTCGATGCCGAGCATTTTTACGATGGGTACAAGGATAACGCCGAGTACGCGTTCAAGGTATTGCAGGTTGTTGCCGAGGCCGGTGCCGATGTGATTGTGCTCTGTGACACCAATGGCGGCTCTATGCCTCACGAGGTCTATGAAATCACCGGGTCTGTTTGTGGCGAGTTTGGAGCTTTGCAAGTTGGGGTTCACACACACAACGACGCCGATTGTGCGACGGCAAACACTCTTGCGGCGGTGCGTGCCGGCGTTCGCCATGTCCAGGGTACTATCAACGGTATGGGAGAACGGTGTGGAAATGCCAACTTGTGCGTAGTTATCCCGGATCTGGTGTTCAAGATGGGCCTTGAAGTCCTGAGCGACGAGAAGATGAAGATGCTCACAGAGGTATCGCGTTTTGTCTTTGAGATTGCGAACCTGGCACCTGTTACGAACATGCCGTATGTGGGCGAGAGTGCCTTTGCGCACAAGGCCGGCCTGCACGTCGATGCGCTGCGAAAAAGCAAATGCACATACGAGCATATCGCGCCGGAGCTTGTGGGTAACGAACGCCGATTTCTGATTTCCGAGTTGAGCGGAAAGTCAAACATCCTTGCCGAACTGGAGAAGGCAAAAATCACCGAAGACAAGAAGCTTGCCAAAGAGATTCTAAAACAGGTTCAGGAGTTAGAGAACGCCGGTTACCAATTCGAGGCCGCAAACGCCAGCTTTGACCTGCTCGTGCGTAAGGTCATGGGAACGTATAGACCATCGTTTGAGCTAATCAGGTACAATACGACCGTCGAGAAGCGCAGGAGCGGCGAGCTTGTCACCGAGGCGACCGTCAAACTCAAGGTTGACGACCGGATTGAGCACGTGGTTGGTGAGGGTGATGGCCCGGTTAATGCGCTCGATGCCGCCCTTCGAAAAGCGCTTGAGCCCTTCTACCCGCAGATAGAGGAAGTTCACCTGATTGACTATAAGGTTCGCGTGGTCAACGCCAAGGCGGGAACGGCGGCGCGGGTTCGTGTAATAATCGAGTCGCGTGACAAGACCGATATCTGGGGGACGGTCGGTGTCTCGGAGAATATCATCGAGGCCTCATGGGAAGCGCTCGTCGATTCGGTTGAATACAAGCTCCAGAAGAACGCCGGCTAAGCGGCCTTCTCTTCGTTCTGTCATAAGTGTTTTCCTGGGGCCTTTTCCGGCATCCTCTGCCGCTGTTGAGTGCCTTGCAGGTACGCCTGGACCTCGCATTTCGGGTCTCAGGGACGTACTTGTCGGGTTCCATGGCTAAGCCCGCCTCAGAGTCCCATAATTCTCTTGACATTTGGCCGCCTATGCGGGTAAGCTTATATGAGGTTGTGGTGGGAGAGGTGTAGCGATGCTGCACACCCCCGCTGCCTTTCATTATGGTTTCTTTGTCGTTGTGATTCAATCGCAACGCGGGAAAGGAGGAGAAGTAATGGAACCACGCAATTCTTTATTCCGGGCGGCAGCTATTTTGTCAACTCTGGTGCTTGTGACCGTTTTTGCGTCTCTGCACGCATACGCTCGTCCCAAAGATGGTGCCAGGGAGCAGAAACGTGACCCAGCCAGGGTGACCGGGCCGCGGCTGGTGGTCAGGGACCGTGAAGCCGCGTTACCGCAAAAGCTGCCCGTGTCCGACAGACTGGCAAGGCCCGAGAAGTCCAAAGGCCGGTGTGCCGGCAAGACCCCGCAGAATTTCACTGAAGTTGAGGTTACTCTCGATGAGCAGTTTACGCTCGACTATCTTTCGGCATTGCAGCTTGCACCCGGAAGCGAACCACAGATGGCAGGGGAGCCCAACCGGGCTATAATGCAACTGTCTGCTGAGCAGGTTAAGGCCCTTGTCAACCAAGGTGCCGATGTACAGATTCTAAGGAGGTTTGTCCTGATAGAGGGCACAGAGCCCAAGGGCAGGAAGAAAGATGTGGGCCTTTCGCCGATTCCGCAACGCTCACCGCAGGCAAACTCAAGGCGGGTTCATGGCGAGGGCTCGGCAAGTCCATTCGCCAAGAACGCTTACCTTGCGAGCATCGACGATGCGAACTGTTATGGTGAGAATGTTGACGACGTCTATATTCCGGACTGCCCCAACGAATGGGTTTATAGTGCCATCCTAATCTCGTGCGCACCGGGCGGGGCTATGGTTAGCTCCATAGATGTTCACTACTATATTACACACGGTTGGGTGGGTGACCTGATTGTCGAGGTTAGCAACCAGCAGGACACTTGTCCATATCGCTTGTACGACGCCCCTGGGACCAGTGGGTCTTATCTTGACGAGACCGTGTATGGGATTAGCGTCTGCAACGGCGAGCCGGTGAACCAGTGGTGGGTGCTCTGGGCGCGGGATACGTATGACTGTTTGGACGATGGCTATATTAGAGATTGGTGGATAAAGGTTTACTACGGGGGCGGCGGGGCCACGCCTCCACATGATGAGTGTCCGAATTCGATACCTGTCTATGACGGTGTGCCCTATGACGGCAATACGATTGGGGCGACGGGTGATTTCAACAGCACATGCAGCTACTATGACCAGCTCGACGTCTGGCACACGTACACGCCGTCTGCCAACAGCCGCGTTACGATAAGTCTTGCGAACAGCTTATTTGACACCACGTTGTCCGTGTTCGACGGCTGCGGCGGAAACGAGATTGCCTGTAACGACGATATCTGCTTCCCCTGCGCCTCGGGTCCGCACATCTACCAGTCTGAGTTGACGATGTTTATGGAAGGTGGTCAGACTTACTATATCCGGGTTGCCGGCTGGGGTGGAGAAACGGGCGATTATGAGCTTCTGATAACGGAGAATCCGTGCCTGTTGCCGGATGAGCCCACCGGGCCTTATCCGCCGGATGAAGCCAATAACGTGCTGGTGGATATCGTCCTCTCCTGGGGCAATGGCGGCTTGGGTGCACTGCTTGCCGAGAAGAGAGGCACAGCGGACCTCGGGCCGAAGAGGGAAGTTGCTGCCAAGGTCATCTACGGCTCTGACGACCGACAGGATGAATATGAGGTTACGGACCCGTGCCTCTTGGCTGTAGGTGATTCGGTAGCCCTGTTCTGCCCGACGGGCGACTTAATCGACAACGGTAACGGGACGTTTACGTTGGATACGATTGGGTTTGGAGATTCCTGGGGAGGCGATCTGTGCCTTGACGAGCCGTATTATGACCAGCCGGTGCCATATTACACGCCGCTCTGCTCGGCCTTTCTTGTGGCTCCGGATATTGTGGCAACGGCCGGGCACTGCGTTGATAGGCTGATGTGTGGTGATATTGCACTGGTCTTTGGGTTTGTCATGCTCGACGCCACCACGCCGCAGGTCACAGTCAGTGCCTCAGAGGTCTATTACTGCTCAGAAGTCCTTGCCAATATGAGCGGATGTTCCGACCACGCGCTTGTACGGCTGGATAGGGAAGTTGTAGGCCACGATCCTATCCCCGTCCGCAGCGACAGTAAGGTCCCCAATGGTGAGCCGCTTTATTCTATCGGTCATCCGATGGGGCTTCCCTTGAAGTATGCCGGCGGTGCGATAGTCCGGGACAACAGCCCGCTTTGCTATTTCCAGGCCAATCTGGATACGTATAGCGGTAATTCCGGATGCCCGATTATCAGCAGCAATACATACGAGGTCGAAGGTGTCCTGGTCAGAGGCAATGTGGACTTTGTGTGGAATAGTGGAGACGGGTGTTACGATTCAAACGTCTGTCCGGATAGCGGTTGCCCGGGAAGCCAAACATGGGAGGATGTCACCAGGACCACTGCCTTTGGTCAGTGGTTGCCGGTAGGAAAGTACGACGTTTACTTTGACGATGTCAACCCACCGACGAAACTTGTTGGCAGCGACATGAATGAGCCGTGGTGCGACCCGTGCGAGGGCAATTTGATGCCCGGAACGACTTACTACTGGCGGGTCGAAGCGAGGAACGCCTGCGACAAAGTTGTGGGTCCGAATTGGATGTTCACGACGGAGATACCACCAGTGATTACTCAGTGGGATATTGAGGTCGTTCACGGAGGCGGGATTGACGAGCTTCGATGCGAGGTGCAAGATGGCTATATCGAGCCGCGGACCAGTGGCATTACGAAATTGGCTGTGCAGTTTGACAGGGCGATGAAAACCTCTGTAACGAACCCCAGTGTGATCTCGATTGACGGTGTCAATGGCGGAGCGCAGCCCGCGCCGTCTTTGGTCTCGTGGGAGTCTGATACATGCATGATAATCACGTTTGGCTCGGCTCTGCCGGATGAAGATGCCTACACAATCACTGTAGGCGCGGCGGTGCAGTCCGCTGCTGGAGCAGCACTTGGCGGTGACCGCGATATATGCCTAAGGGCCTTGAAGGGTGATGCCAATGGCAGCGGGGCGGTGAGCGATCAGGACCTGCTGGCGATTCGGCCCCACGCGGGGGACCCGGTTACGTGCTCCAACGCGAGATATGACATAAACTGCAGCGGGGCCATAAACGCGCAGGACTTACTTGCCGCCCGAGTCTACGCAGGAAATAGTGCTCCTGCATGTCCGGGGTCTTGATTGTCCCAGGCGATTTATGATAGTCCCTGTGTAAAGGACTTGTGTTAGCACGATAAAACCGGCCGACGGTGAACTGTCGGCCGGTTTTCCTTTGGAAAAGCCACGAATTTCAGGCCTCTTGCTGACAAATAGCCGTGAAAAGGCAGAATATTTTTGAGAAAAAGGTGTAAAAGGTCTTGACAAAGGGACGTGTCTCTGCTATAATGCACATATTCCATTGGGGTGGAAGAAAACTCCTCGACACGTTTGTGTTTAATTGTGTTCATGTATTCTGTTGAGCTTAGGCCGTGCTATGTACGCTGAGGGTTAGGTATCTGCGATATTCGCGGTTGACAGGGGTGCTAAGTTATTGCCATAGTGGATGTTATAAACCGAGACAGTACCAGACCTAATGCGTTATCGTACCCTATAGTAGGAGAAGGCAATGATGGAAGAAAGTAACTGTTTGAAGCTTGGGTTGTCTGTAATTGTGCTTCTTGTTGTGCCAAGTGTCTTGGCCGTTCAGCCACCGTCACTGGATTTGTGGATGGACGCCAGTCTCAGTGGAGCGACGCTTGAGGTGGATGTTTGGAGGGAGAACATTGGCTTCGGCCTTGGCGGTCTCTCGTATGATTTGCTGTTCAGTGAGTCGCTTGACTTGTCTCGTGAATACAGCGACTACGGCTGGGTTGCCGACGATGGTCTCTTTGACATCAGCAGCCCAGTTGATGTTGGCGCAAGCGGCTCAATTCCGGGCATATTCACCAGCATAACGTTTGACACAGTTGCCGACCCGAATGGCTCAGAATTTGCCGCAGGCACATCCGGAATAGTCGAGCTGCTGAACATCACTCTTGACGACTTCACTCCGCGATGGATCTACTTTGACATTGTAAGTCCATCCGCTTCCAATGGAGCTGGTGATGATTTGGTTACTATCCTTCAGGGCACACTCAATGTTATCGCCGACGATAATCCTGACCCACCGGAACAGGGGCATACGCTTGCTGTTTATGTTCCTGAGCCGGGGACGATATTTCTGTTTGGTCTTGGCGGTTTGGCGCTTATGAGGAAGCGAAAAGCGTAGTTCATATTTTGGGTGAAATAACAGGGGCCGGTGAGATGTGTTACTCACCGGCCTTTTTGTTTTGTGCCCACGGGCCGTAGTGTTGTGATACTTCTTTAGACTAAGATGCCATTTGCATACGCTGCTGTTTCTTTCTCTTTCGGCGGTTTATTGTGCGGGCAATTGGCTCGGCTGGTGCGTCGCTCGATGCGACCTCTAAGGCCTGTTCGGCGGTGGCGGCAAAAAGGTCGGCGCCGATTTCCTGCCAGAGTCCTTCGGCGCGATTAAACAGCCCTCCGGACAGCATTATCCTCATATTGGGATAGGCGTTGACGTCGCGTATGGTGTCGATTAGTCGGCGGACAGACGGTGCCTGTTGGGGAGCTGTGCCGTAAACTAACAGGATATCGGGAGCGTACTCGTGGACGAAGGCAAGTATGTCATCGTTGGTCAGGCCGCCTCCGAGAAACCGCACTTCCCAGCCGTCGCTCTCGAAGAGGTCGGCCATAATCTGTGCGCCAAGCTCCTGGAGTTCATCCGGTGCGCAGCAAACAACTATCTTCTTGTTCTTGCGGGCCCTGCGGGGCAGCTTGTTCTGCAACTGGTCTACGATGGTTCGATTTATGCGCGTAGCGAGGTGTTCCTGGGCGCCGCTGATGCGGTCGGCACGCCTGAGACGTTCGATTTCCACCATCATAGGCCAGATAACGTCCATATAGACCATATTTGTGGTCGCCCCGGTCTGCAGCGTCTCTTCGATAACCGCCCGCGAACCGGTCCTGTCGCCCCGCAAAAGGGCATCCAGATAACGTTCAAGGGTATCTTGCTTGCTCATTATCGGAACTCCAAGTCGTTTAGTAATCGTTTTTAGCTATTTTGACATTCCAGCCATTTACATCGGCCCATGTGTTAAAATAGGCAATATATGGTATCGGAGCCCCACTGGAAAAAACTTTAGTTAAAATAGGCAATTTGAGAAAACGGGGTAAGTTATGTTCCTGCCGGATAGGTGGCCTTTGTGCGGCGAGGTTGGCCTGTCTCGCGGCTACCAATTGTAAAAGGCAGTAATCCTTGAAGTAAGACGCTAGGGGCAGGCTGGGTTGAAGCAGGATTGGCGGTGTTGTGGGATTGCCGTCAGAAGCATGCTGCAGTGAAGTCACTGCGAGAGCCGTGGGCGCAAAGGATTATAGGTTCTGGTTTGGCCGAATATGCTTGGTGAAAATGTAAGTTTCTGGGCACATCACAGCGTGTGCGTGCAATGTTTGGGGGGCATAATCTCAAGAGTGTTGACAACACTGGTCCGATGGCGTATAGGGGATGCGCGATTTTCCGAGAGGGTTGCTGGCGAGTGTCGCTGTGGTCCGGTAGTGGGCAAGGCCGGTCTGTGTATGCAGGGGCAGGTCGAGACATTTTAGCTTGGGGTGCAATTATGATAGGGGCATTAGCGGGTAAAGCGGTGGGGGGGGTTTACAATACGGGCCAGTTCGGCCGATTCGTCTGGAGGTCGGCTACGGCCTGTTACGAGAGCATCGGGATGAAGCAAACCTATCCTTTGATATGGGCGCAGATGCTGATTATCGGTGTCCGCAGTGTGCCCGTCATCATGATAACAGGTGCTTTTGTTGGAATGACGCTCGCTGTTCAGGCGTACGACCAATTGGCGGGAATGGGACTCGAGGAGCACCTCGGCGTATTGATAAACATCTCGGTGGTCAAGGAGCTCGGCCCGGTGCTTGCGGCGGTTATGCTGGCGGGGCGAATAGGCGGAGCGCTTACCGCCGAATTGGGAACGATGAACGTCACCGAGCAGATTGATGCGATTGAGAGTATGGGCACGGACCCTGTGAAGTATCTGGTCGCGCCGCGTGTCTTAGCGTGTCTGCTGCTGACGCCGGCGCTGATAATCTACGCCGATCTGCTTGGCATTCTGGGCGGATATTTCGTCAGCGTGATTCAGTTGGGGATTAACGCACGGGCTTACTGGAGCTTTAGTGCCTCCGGAGTGGAGCTTTGGGATTTATCCTGCGGTGTAATAAAGGGGTTTTTCTTTGGCGGTGCTATCGCGGTTATCAGTTGCTACAAGGGCTTTCACTGCAGGGAAGGTGCGCAGGGGGTCGGCCAGGCATGCACGGAGGCATTTGTGGCGAGCTTCATTTCGATATTGATGCTTGATTTTGCGCTTGTCGTGATATTCAAGGCGCTTTACCACACGTTCTGGCCTTTGCGGAGTCTTGTGGGATGATAGATTTTGGCCGATGGCTAAGAGGTAAGAAGAAAGAACCGGCGTCGAATCTGAACGACGGCAGCAGTGAGCCAGAGAAACAGTCGGACGCCGATGGTGGTGTCGGCGTGAATGACGGTTTGATTGTCCTGAAGAACGTGACCAAGCGGTTCGGCAACAACATTGTCCTGGATAATCTGACACTGTCGGTCGAGAAGGGCAAGACGACCGTTGTCATAGGGCCGAGCGGCTGCGGCAAGACCGTGCTGCTGAAGCACATGATAGTCCTGCAACGACCTACCGAAGGCCAGGTTTACTTCAAGGGGCAGCGTATCGACAACAGGGAGGATGAAGATCTCAACGTGATCCGCGCTCAGTTTGGATATCTGTTCCAGGAAGGAGCGCTGTTTGACAGCCTGAGCGTGGCCGAGAATATAATGTTTCCCGTTAGACAGCACTGCACAATAACAAGGTGGAGCGCTGTCGAGGAGCTTGTCAAGGCCAAGCTTACTATGGTCGGCCTTAACGGTTTTCAGGATTTCTATCCTGCCAACCTTTCAGGCGGTCAGCGTAAGCGTGTGGCGCTGGCTCGGGCGATTGCGCTCGATCCGGAAGTGATATGTTATGATGAACCGACGACGGGGCTGGATCCGATACGGGCCGATATCATCAACGAGCTGATATTGAAGCTGGAGCAGGAGCTGGGTGTGACAAGCATTGCAGTGACGCACGATATGAAAAGCGCGTACAAAATAGCCGACCGAATAGTGATGCTGCACCGCGGCAAGATTATCGCCGACGGAGAGGCAGAGTGTATCCGTAATCATTCCGACCCAGTTGTTCAGCAGTTCATCAAAGGGGAGGTCAGCAAGAAGGACCTCGAAGCGTTGCGTATGGCCAGTGCTTCGAATTCCGCACATCTGCCATACGACAGAGAGGAATGACAGAAGTGCCTGAGCGAAATGCCGAGCAAATAGCTGCGGATTTGGCGGGCCTGGTCAGGGGAGATGTCTTTTCCGACCGCCTGACCAGGGCGGCATTCAGCAGCGACGCGAGTATATACCAGATAGTTCCCGCCTGTGTGGTAGCGCCGCGTGGTGCTGAGGATGTTGTTGCCGTCGTCGGATACGCCTGCGAAAAAGCCCTTGCAGTAGCTGCGCGCGGCGCGGGCAGCGGTGTTGCTGGTGAGTCGCTTTGCACCGGCATCGTCCTGGATATGACCCGGCATACCAACCGGATTATCGGTACAGACGATAACGGACAGACCGTTGTTTGTGAGCCGGGTGTGGTGCTCGGTGACTTGAATGACTATCTGTTGCCGTTTGGCAGGAAGATTGGCCCGGACCCCTCGACGGCCGACAGGGCGGTTGTCGGCGGCTGTGTTGCCAATAACGCCACGGGCCCCCATTCGCTTCAATACGGCTACATCGGTGACTACATTGAGGCGGTCGAGGCGGTTTTGGCTGACGGAAGCTTAGTCGAGTTTGCAAATGACATCGACCCGGCAGCAGTGAAGGACGAAAAGGTTGCGGAACTTGCGAGCAAATGCCTGGATGTTCTGGGTGGTAAAGAGGCGATAATCAACAAAGCGCTTCCGGCGACGAATCGAAATCGCAGCGGCTATACGATAGGCGGTATCTGTCACGGAGGTAAGGTTGACTTGGCCCGGCTGATGGGTGGCTCCGAGGGGACACTCGTCGTCTTTACAAAGCTGACTCTAAGGACGGTTGCCTTACCTGTTGCGAAAGGACTGGTGCAGCTTGAGTTTGAATCGCTGGAGAGTATGGCAAAGGCCGTGCCGATTGTTGTCGATAGTGGGGCCTCTGCCTGTGAGCTTATGGACAGAAGCTTAATGGATATGGCAAGGCGGCACCTGCCCGAATACAGGGACGTTTTGCCAGCGGATGCAGAGGCGGTGCTTCTCGTTGAGCATACGGCAGATAACCAGCAGCAGGTCCGGGACAGAATCGCCGCGACTGAAAAGGCGGTTGGGCGGCTGGCGAGCGGGCGGATGATTATCTTCGATGAGGATAAGCAAAAGCGGCTCTGGAAGATACGCAAAGACGCCGTGCCGTTGCTCGACCGCGTCAAGAGCAGGCGCAGGCCCGTGCCGTTTATCGAAGACGTGTCGGTGCCGAACGATAAGCTCATAGAATACATTTCAGGGCTTGGGGAGATAGGTCGGCTGCACGAGATTTTGATGAGCTACTACGGCCATACCGGCGACGGTGAATTGCACATAAGGCCGTATCTGGACCTTGCCGACCCGGCTGATGTTGAGAAGATGCGGCAAATTGCCAACGATGTGTTTTCATTAGCGTGGTCGCTCGGCGGCTCAATCAGCGGCGAGCACGCCGATGGGCTGGTCAGGGCGGCGTTCATCAGGAGGCAGTATGGCGACCAGTTTTATGATTTGCTTTGCAGGATAAAGAATGTCTTTGACCCAAAGGGCGTGCTCAATCCGGGAAAGATTGTCAATGACGACCCCGATGTTATGGTTAAGAACCTAAGGGCGTCGAAGCGGATTCGCGCAGAGAGGACTTTTGCCCAAAGCGGGATGATGTTTGAGCCGGATGAGATTGCCCTTGAGCTTGAGCAATGCAACGGCTGCGGCGTCTGTCGCAGCGGCGAGCGGGAACTTCGGCTGTGCCCCGTGTTTCGCGCACTTGGCGAGGAGATGGCCGGCTCACGCGCCAAGATGAACGTGCTTCGCTTCTGGGCGACGGGGCAGTTGGAGGATGCGGATTTTGAATCGCCGGAGTTTCGCAAGTTCCTGGATTTGTGCGTCAACTGCAAGGCCTGCTCGGTGGAGTGTCCTTCAGGTGTGGATGTCTCAAAGGCAATGGCAGCAGCGCGGGCCGAGTACGTGCGGCGTAAGGGCCTGCAGCGGGCCGAATGGGTCCTCGCGCATAACAGGTATCTCAGCCGGCTCGGCGGCATATTTTCGCCGCTGTCGAACTGGGTGATGCGGCTCGGCATAACGAAATGGGTTCTGGAGAAGACCACGGGAATCGACAGGCGCCGCGGTATGCCGCGCTTTATGCGGGGTTCGTTCCTCAAGGCCGGACGAAAATACCTTCAGGCCTGCCAAAGATACAAGCCGATTGAGAGTCCCGCAGATAAGGTGGCTTACTTCGTTGATACGTACGCGAATTTTAACGACCACGAGCTTGGCTACGCAGTCATCGATATTCTGCGGGCCAATGATATTGAGGTGGTCTTGCCTGAGCAGCTCCCTGCGCCGCTTCCGGCGATTGTCTATGGTGATGTCAAAACGGCAAAGAAGGACCTGTCGTATAGTGTGAAGTTCCTGGCTCAGGCCGTGCGGGGCGGCTGTAAGATAATCTGCTCCGAGCCGAGCGCCGCAATGTGTTTGAAGCAGGAGCTTAGGCATTATGTCAGCGGCGCCGACGCAGAGCTTGTCTCGAAAAACACGTTTGAATTGGTGGAGTATCTGCTCGGCCTGTTGAGAAAGGGCAAACTGAAGCGCTGCAAGAGAAAGGTCTCCGGCGAGTATGTGTATCATACACCGTGTCATTTGTTCGCAGCCGGGACATACGGGGCGAGCATTGAGATACTAAAGCAGGTGTGTGGCTTGGAGGTCGAGGACCTAAAGGCCGGCTGCTGCGGCTTAGCGGGCACGTTCGGTATGCAGAAGAAAAACTACCAGCTTAGTGAGGCGATTGCCCGCGGCCTGAAAGAATCGCTCGATAAAACCGACGTCCGGTACGTCCTGACGGAGTGCGCCGCCTGCGGTATGCAGATTGAGCATATCAGCGACAAGATCGTCCGCCACCCTGTTAAGCTCTTGGCAGAGTGCTACGGCGGCTTGTAATTGCCGGCTAACCGAAACGGAAAGGAACAACATGATAGCGGGTGTGGATGGTTGCAAAGGCGGCTGGGTTGTGGCGATGGCAGACGGGTGGTACCCTGGCGTGCGAGGAGAATTATTCGTCTGTGAAGACTTCAAGGGTGTTCTTGCTCGGATCGAACCGTGTAAGGTGATTGTCGTTGATATGCCCATAGGGATACCATCAGGCAGCCAGTGCAGGGATTGCGACGTGCAGGCGAGAGAAGAACTGGGCCGGGCGGCAAGCAGGGTATTTTTGACGCCGCCGAGAGGGTGTCTCCAGGCCGCGAAATATCAGGAGTTTCTGGAGGTACACAGGAAGCTGCGAGGCAAAGGCGTCAGCAAGCAGACCTGGGCCATTGTCCCAAAGATAAAGGAAGTAGATGAAACGATGACGCCTGCGCTGCAGGATAAGGTCTTTGAGTATCATCCGGAGTTGGCCTGGAAGTATTTGGCAGGGCGGGTGCTGGATTCGAAGCACAGGATCGAGGGGATACTTGAGCGGGTTGGTATCGTCGAGAAGTACGCTGGCGGTATTGGGAAATTTGTCTGGCACGACGAGATTAAGAACGCGAAAATCGACGATGTACTCGATGCCATCGTAGGTCTAAGTGTGGCTGATGGCATCGTGAAAGGCCCTGATTGTAATAGAAGATTGCTATGGCAGCAGCCGCCGAAGGATGCGCAGGGATTGCGGATGGAAATATGGTTCTGAGGGTAGATGTGATTAAGTGGGTATTTTTTGATGTTGGCAATGTGTTATTGAATGACGATGCGCTGATGGCTAAGCGGTTCGAGATGCTCTGGCGGGCGGTTCAGGGGGTCGATGGCGAGGTTGGTTTTGCCGAGCTTCTCGAACAACGCGAGCAGCTTATATTCGAACAGCGTCAAAGCTTATACTTTGAAAGAATCGGCAGGCGGTATCTGGCTGACGGCCAATGGGAAGAATTGCTCAGCGACTATTATGCTGAGATGCGAGAAAACTATCTCAAATACAATCCTCCCACACCCGGTATCGAAGAGGTGCTAAAACAGCTTGCCGGCAGCTTCCGGTTAGGCGTTGCCGCCAATCAGCCGCGGCAGGCGCGAGATGCACTTGAACGGCTGGGTCTCTTGAGCTACTTTGATGTGGTGGTTATAAGCGGAGAGGTCGGTCTTGCCAAGCCGGACAGCAGGTTCTTTGAATATCTATTGAACGAGGCCGGCTGCGAGCCGCAGGAGGCCGTTTACGTCGGAGACCGCGTCGATAACGATATCGCCCCTGCAAAGTCGCTCGGTATGAAAACGATTCTGGTCCATCTCGACGTCTGGTCAAAGGGCTACGAGCCGACGGGCGAATTGGAAAGGCAATACTTCGAGAGCATCAGTAGGGCGTGCCTGTCACGAATGCCCCCGCAAGGGCAGGGACAAGTAGCAGATGCGACGGTCACAGCGGCCGGTGGCATTCCGCGTGGGCTCAATAAAGGATTCTAAGATGACAGCAGAAGCTGAGCGACTCAAAGAAGCGGTGCTATGGGCTAAAGCCGAGGCCGGTAAGGTCAAGTGCAAGCTGTGTGCGCACAGGTGTGTGATAGCCGATGGGAAGCTCGGCAGGTGCTCGGTGCGCAAGAATGTCGGCGGGGTGCTCTATTCGCTCAACTACGATAAGGTCATTAGTGCTAATCCCGACCCGATAGAGAAAAAGCCCTTGTTTCATTTTCAGCCGGGCAGCAAGAGCTTTTCGATTGCGACGATGGGCTGCAACTTCCGCTGCGAATTCTGTCAGAACTGGCAGATAAGCCAGGCTGCGATTGAGCAGGGCGGGATTGATGGTGAGCCGATAAGCCCGGAGACTATAGTGACTGCAGCGGTTCGCAGCAACTGCAGGAGCATCGCCTATACCTATACCGAGCCGACGGTGTTTATGGAGCTCTGCGCCGATTGTGGACGATTAGCGAAGGAAAAAGGTCTTACCAACGTTTTTGTCAGCAACGGCTATCAGACGCGCGAGGCAATAGACTTCGCTGCTGAATGGCTGGACGGAATTAACGTGGACTTGAAAAGCTTTAGCGAGGATTATTATCGCCGGTTGTGTAAGGCGAAGCTGGCCCCGGTGCTCGATACGATTGAGTATATTGCGAAGCAGACCGATATATGGCTCGAGATTACGACGCTGATTGTGCCGGAGGAGAACGATTCTGCCGATGAGCTAAAGCGGCTGGCCGAGTTCATAGTGACAAGGGCAGGGCCGGATGTGCCGTGGCATATAAGCCGGTTTCATCCGCAGTATAAATTTCTGCATTCGGTGCCGACGCCGCTGGAAACGCTCGAGTGGGCGTATGAGATTGGCAAACAGGCGGGTCTGCACTACGTCTATCTCGGCAACGTCCCCGGCTCGAAGGCTGAGACTACATATTGCTACAATTGCGGCCGAATGCTGATTGAGCGCATCGGCTATACGATAGCCGCCAATCACCTAAGAGACTCGTCCTGCCCCGACTGCGGCACAAAGGTCGCTGGCTTCGAGCTGTAGCGGCCGGAGACAGCCAGGAGACAAGACAACAGCAACGGGATAAAATTGAAGAAAGGAGTCGGGCAGGCGTCTGTAAGGTAAAGGGGCTTGCCATTTCCGGGCCTGTATTGAGCATAGATGCGCACTGGAGGCAGCGATGGCTGAGGAAAATAGGTGAGAGAAAGAGCCGGATACGGATATCGTGAAGAAGGGAAGGGTTCTGCCGTGGATTGGATGGTTTGTGCACTGGGGGTGGGTAGTCTTGTTAGGGGTTTTGCTCGTTGGGTGCGTGGTATTTTCTGCACCCGGCAAGTTGATTGGGCTGTTGGGAGTATTGTTCGGGGTGGGGGTTGCGGCAGGGCTGAAGAGATGGCGGCGATGGTACTGGGCGGGTATCAGCTTAGTCGTCTTGGTGCTTATCGTGTGGGTCCTGCTGCCGACGGATAGCGAGGGATGGCGCCCCTTTGTGTTTGAGCAGGAGATGGAGCAATTTCTCGCGAGGTACAGACTGCCCGACGAAGATAATGCTGCGTTGGTCTATGAAGAGCTTCGGCGCCAGTGGGAGGCCGATGATGCGAACTGGCCGCAAGGCTGGCCTGAGGTGACTAAGAAGGGCCCCTGGAGAAGCCAGGAGCATCCGGAGATTTCGGCCTGGATGGATTCTCATGAAGGGACGATTGCGAGACTCACTGACGCGAGCAGGATGAAGGGATGCTTTTTTGAGGATGAGGTTCGGCTGGAACTGAGGTCCGGTTACTTGCAGCCGGTGGCTATCTACAGACAGTGGGCGCGTCTGCTTGTGTGTGCGGCGAATCGAGACCTGGGCCAGGGGCAATCAGAAGCGGCACTTGAGAACCAGTTGGCGACGTTGAGGATGGCAGGACACCTGTGCGAGCAGCCGGTTGGGATTGACATCCTGGTCGGCCGGGCGATTGAGGCGCTGGCACTGGAGCACATCAGGAGAACGGTGGTTGAAGGCGAGATAGATGCCACATACTTGGCGATGGTGGATAAGGCGGTTGCGCGGCCGGGCGTCGATTGGCAGCAAGTACTGCCGGAGATTGTAGAGTGCGACAAATTGATGGTCAAGAATATGTCGGCGGGGATGACGTATCAGGTGAATGATGCGGGACAGGTAAGACTATCACGGAAGCCGTGGGCCTTTCTGCACGAGATAGTTGAGCTAATAGAGAATGAGGATATCGAAGAAGCCAAGCTATGGCGAACGGCATACCGAGGATATGTGGCGGGCCGGCTCGCGAAGATGCATTTGATTGTGAAGTGGTTTGTCTTTCCATCGCGTCCGGAGGAGATGGCGCAGATTATCGACAGAAGTTATGAGAAATACGGTCGAATGCTAAAGCAGGGATACGAGCCGAAGACGGAGACAGGAACAGTGTTCACGGTAATTGAAGACTCTAACTGGTGGCTGTTTGAGTTCAATTTTGAGTATATGATGGACCGTATGGCGGCGATGGCTGAAGAGAGTTATCGCGGCTTGGACAGTGTCTTTGGAAGGGCCCAAACCGATAGGCGGGGGACACGAGTAATTCTGGCGCTGCGGCGATACAGAGATGCGCATGGACGGTGGCCGGAGGATTTGGATAGCGCCAGGGAATATGGGGACGAGGCGGTCTATGCCGACGGCTGGGGACGGCCATTCGTGTATGAGTCAAGAGACGATGGGTTTATACTATACAGCACCGGGCAGAATGGCATTGATGAAGGCGGTGAGCACGAAGAGGAATACAGCGAGGATTACAGGACAAGGACAACGATAAGTGACGACTGGATGATATGGCCGACGGGGAGGAAAAAGAGCAGAGAGCAGAGCGAGTAGGTGAGGGAGGTTTTGTTGCACTTTTTTACTTGCGGGATGCGTTATATCCTCCGGTTTGGGCAAGTTGTCCGAGGCGTTTCATCTCGGTATCGAACCAATCGCTTTGGAGGCGTGTGTCGGCGGGAATGAGGGGCGGCTCGACATCGGATTGCCGGCCGCTGAGTAAAGCAGTTAAGTTGAATCCCACGAATTCGCCGAAGACCATAGGGACAGAGTGATGGGCGACCCAGAGGTTTAGCTCTGCCGGTTTGAATACGACGCTGTTGAGATTGCCTTCGTTTGCGAAGGCGGGGATTGCAAGCGAGTTTTCTCCGCTTGTCAGGTCGAAGGTATCGCGGAGGAGCTCGACGGCCTTAGTGACATCGATTCTCCCGGCATTTGCCTCGAGTAGCTGAGCGAATCTTTTTTCGCGAGCATCCATCCAGCTTTCGTAGGTTTCGGAAAGGACACCTTTTTCCACTTCGTTGTACAGGGATTTGTCGGCCATTCTGTTTGTTTCAAGGAGGAACCCGCTTTGGGCAGTCCGATTGGCCGACCTGGTTGAGCTGAATTCGATGGATGCGGCCTTGTTGGTTTTACCGTCGGTGAAGGTGATGCTTGCGCCCCAGGTGCGTTGGGTTTGGCGAACGAGGCGGCGAGCTTCGGGAATGGTGGCGGCGTGCTGAAGGACTTTGCGCAAGAGCATCCAGGTTGGGATGCCGTCGAGAGTGGTGTCTTTTGCAGGCAGAGCGGTAACGCCGGCGGTGAGTTTGTTTTCGTTTATGCCGAAGAAGCCGTAAACGACGGTGAGGTCGGGAATGACGACAGCGAAGTCGTGTCCTTTGTCGGGTTGGTAGACGGCGAGCGTGACCCACCGGCCGTCTTGGGTAATTCGGCGATTGGTGAGTATGTTGCCGTGTTCGAGCGATGCGGCGTGGATGACTTTTCCGTCGGGCGTAGCGGTGTCGCAGACGGCAAAGTTGAGGCAAGACATTGCGAACATTGCGTCAACGAAGACGTTCGTGAAGAGGACATCTTCGTAAGGGACCCGGAGGGCGTCGGCGATGCCGCGCATCTGCTCGGCGAGGTCGGGAGGGATGAAGGGTTCAAAGCGTTCGGCGAGCTGTCTTATCTGCGCCTGGGCCTGGTCGTCAAGGCCGAACGCCTCGGCAGGATTGAGGGGGCGATCAGGGGATTTGTGCTTAGCGAGCAGGCCCTGCTGATATCCCATGTCGTAGGGTTTACCTTTTAGGTGTAGGACAGGAATGCCGTTTTGCTCTTCGAGCCAGCAATCACCGCAAACGAGTCTGCCGGCCTGGATTTTCACGGAAGGGGGCTGTGTGTTTTGGGCGGCGGCTTGGTTTTCAGAAGTGCTGCCGGCTCCAAGACAGCAGAGCCCTTGGGTAAATAGAAGAAATGCAGTCAGCAGCACTGTGCGGGACAGAGAGTTCTTGGTCGGTGTCTTCATAGTATCCAGGGAGTTTAGGTTAGCGATGTCTGTTGTCAACGTTTTTCTGCTCGCGAGGCAGGATGGGCACGGATAGTACTATTCGCTCAAACCAAGAACTGTCAGACCACTAAGGGCCATGTCGGGAGAGGGTGGGGAGTCATCGGCGGAGAGGTAGTAGAGCGCGCTGGCGTGGGGTTTTAGGTTGATGTCGAGTGAGGACTTCTTGCCGAGTGGGCTGCTTTGCGAGGGTTTCCATTCGAAGCAGAAGGCATCGGGTATGCCGATTAGGTCTTTGATTTGGAATTTTCCGGAGGCGGGTTCGTCCGTGTGGTTGACGAAGAGGACGGCAGAGGCATTGAGGTCGGCGTAGTGGCGGACGGCTGTAAGGATGGGCTGGTCGGCATAAGGTTTCGAGAAGAAGGGGAGCTGAGCGATTTTGTGCTCTTTTGTTGGCTGAAGGAAGCGCCAGAGCTTTAGGCGGTCTGCTGGGACCTTGTCGAAGCGGTCGGAGGTATTGACTATGCCGCCGAGGATGCCGTCCCACAGAGCGATGGTGTAGATTTCGTCTTTGGTTAATTGGCAGTTATAAGTGCGGACGTAGAGGACGTCGGGGTCGGTGGCGAAGAGGACATTGTTGAAATACTGGTCGGCGAATGATTCCTGGAACATATTTCCTACGCCGCCGGGATTCCAGGCGAAAGCGACGTCGTTGCCGACGCGGACGGCGTCAGCTCGGCCAACCATAGGGGGAAATGGAGAGATGCAGCCGAGCCAAAAGCATTCGGCGCCAATCTCTTTGCGAATCATATCGACGACATCGACGTAATACTGGACGGAGGTTTTGCCGGGTGTTGCGCGTTTTACCTTGGTCGAATCGGCGAGGCCCCAGTCCATAAAGTCGGTCTTGTAGTAGGTCGCGCCCCATTTTCGCAGGGTGCGAAAGACCGTGCGCAGATACTGGAAGGCATCCGGGTGGGAGGAATCGAGCTGCAGGACATTGTAGCCGTCTCTTTCCCAGTGGATGATTTCCTTGCCGTTAAGGTCGTGCAGGACCCATTCGGGGTGCTCTTTGTAGAGTTTGCTTCGGGTATCGACCATAAAAGGGCCGACCCATATTCCGGGTGCGTAGCCGGCGTCGCGAATCATTTCGAAGGCAGGCTTGACGGTATCGGGCCAGTTCTCATTTTTCTCCAGCCAGTCGCTGTAGAAGCAGTAGTCGTCGATTTGGACGGCCATCAGCGGTATCGCCGGGTCGATTGTCTTAAGCCCCGCGAGAAAGCTTTCCAGCTTATCGATGCTGAAGTTCTTCTCCCAGTCATACCACGAGCACCAGTGATATGAAGTGGGCTTATCGAGTTTGACGTTGTTGGACTTGGCGATGCAGGCGGCGAGCGAGCGGAGGGTATCGAAGGGTTTGGCGCCTGTGGTGAAGTGCAGGTCGGGTAGTTTCAATTCGCCGCCGGGAATAGCGATGTTCTCGGTAGCAAAGCCCGCCTCGACGAACCATGCATCGGAATCGAGCCAGCGGTCGATGAGGCCGTAGCGGTACTGGCGATTGTAGAAGGTGGTTCGCTGGAGGTAGTTGCTGTGCTTGTAGGCAGCAAGGGCCAGTGTGGTATCGTCGGGGGCGATAAGCGCGAAGGTAAGGTAGCTATCGAAAGAGAGCGTCTCGTCGGGCGTGCGGGACTCCCGGCGGATGACGGGCAGTTTGATTTTGCGAACGCCGGATGGACCTGCAAAGCCGATACCCTGCTTGAAGTAGCGGTCGGCGCCGCTTGTCCTGCCCTGTGCGAGCGGGTAAATCCAGTGAGGTGCAGTAGTGAATCCCTTTAGCGTGGTCGAAAGGATAGCCGAGTTATCATCATACGATAGAGAAAGCAGCAGCTTTCCCTCAGTGAGCTGGTATGTGACAGAGCCGGCGGTATCGTTCTTTTCGACGGTGACGGAGACCGGGTGAATTGCCTGGCCGTCGATAGCCGGGTAACAGCCGGTAAGCGACAGGCCCCCAGCCGTCAGGTCGAACGAACCGTCATCGTCCAGCCGCCATTGCGGGATAGGCGCAGCGTATATCGCGGGCGATGCCAGCAAAGTGAAAAGGCAAAAGGAAAAAAGCAAAAGCCAATGCGCAATTCGTCGTTCGTATTTCGTGCGAGTCATTCTGTCGCTCCTGTGAATAGGCGACTATTCATTTGTGTTGGGATGGTTATACACGAAAGAAAGGAGAGTTTCAAGTTGATGGCTGGGAGGCACTGGCCTTTTTTGTCTTGTTTGGGAAAAAATGAGAGCGTATTGTATAAATCCTTGCGGCAAGCAAAGGGAATCTGATTAGGGGGCAACGAGAGACTCAAGGAGAACAGAATGCCAGAGAAAAGTTACCATAGTATCAAGGAGTTGGTATTTGAAGTAATTCGGGAGACGCAAGGTAAGTGCAACTACGAGACCGTTACAAAAGGAGTTATGAAGCATTTTCCGGAAAGCAAGTGGAATCCAACTCACTGGTCGTACTATCGCTACCACATAACAAGCGAGAAGGGGCGCCTCAACGATGCGTTCGGGAATACAGTGAAGAAGAATTTGACAAGCGGCATAAGGAAGGGAGTTGGTCGGCTGAGGGAAAGAGGGAAGGTCGAAAAGAAGGGCAAGAAGAAGAAACGAGAGACGAAGGAGGAGAAGATAAAGCGGATTGGTGATTCGCTGTTGGATCATGTGCGGTTTGTGATCGACACGGCGGCCGGGAGGGATGAACAGATGCAGTTCAAACTGAATCGCTGGGTGTACGGTCGGTTGATGCAGGATGAAATCCGCCAGAAGCGGCCTGTAAAGCAGGCACTCTGGGATTCGGGCATGCGGTCGTGCCAGAGGTGTGGAAAAAAGTTTGGGAATCTCAAGGGTGTTGAGATCCACAGAAAGGACAGTGACAAGATTTACTCGGTCGAGAACTGTGAGCTTCTGTGTCGTCCATGTCATCAAACGTAGGAAGGAGATGAGGAATGGGCCTGTTTGGCAAGAAAGAGCCCGAACAAGTAGAAGTCTGCGGGAGGCGTTTGAGTTGCACGGTCTGTGGAAGTGAAGGATTCTGGCGACGGAAGGCGCAACTGAACACGATGCTTGCGACGTTTTTTGAGTTCGACTGGGCCAACCGCTCGGCGGTCTGCTTTGTCTGTGCGGAATGCGGGTACATACATTGGTTCCTGCCACAGTAAGGTATGCCGGGTTCTGCGGCCCTGCAAAGCTGCTTACCGGGCAGAATTATCTAAGACCTTGATGAGGTCGACGGGGTGGTGAATTAGCGTTTTTGCGCCAAATTGGGTGAGTTCGTCGAGGGGGGCGAAAGCGGATGAGGAGTTTTACTGCAGCCAGTTCTCGGCAAACACCACAAGGTCGTCCAAATCGACCCATTCGTCGCCGGTGAGATCCATTCCGCAATAGAAACTGTCATCGTGCGACATCCATTTAAGGCCCATCGCCGCGAAGTCGACGAAGTCCACGCTTGCGTTACTATCTGAATCGCCGATTGTGTACTGCCAGGCGAGTTTTGGATAATCGACTCCGTTACATATCATCCATACATCATTAACACCATCGATGGTTTCCCACATAAAATCCCAGCCAATCGCGGTGAAGGTTTCCATCACGTGCATTTCTTCGGTTGTCCTGCCCTCACCGCCTGCGCTATCCCATTGGCCGCTCGTATTGACATCCCATACCGAATACTCGGTCTCACCGACAACACGACCTCCAATTAGACCGCCAACTACGATAGTCCCCTGAACGTTGCCGGTCGAATAACAGGATGATACCCACCCATCATCGTTTGCCCCTACAAGTCCGCCAATCCAACGATATCCTGAGACTTCGCAGTTCGAGTAGCAATTAAGTGCCATTGCGGCGGGTACGGCCTGGCCCCCAATCAGTCCTCCGGCGCTGGAGTAATCGGCTGTGACCTGCCCTGAAGTGAAGCACTCAATGACCACTCCGTTATTTGTCCCAACCAGGCCGCCTACGCGCGTAACGCCTTGAACATTTCCAGTGAAATGGCATTGCACGACTTGCGCTTCGGCGGACAAACCAACAAGACCGCCGATTCCGGCAGGGAAGTCGCCTCTGCCGGAGACATAAGCACTCTCGGCGGAACAGTTGGCAACTGTACCCCGCGCCAGATAACCGACGAGCGCCCCGACAAAGTCCGATGTTTCGGCCTCAATCCGAGGATTTACCAGGCGTAAGTCAGATATCTGTGCGGAGCTACCGTCAACGCATGTAAAAAGTCCGACCTTGTCGCCAACAGAACAGGTGTAAGAAAAACTTGAGATTGAATGTCCTGCCCCGTCAAAAGTGCCGGCAAAGGGACTATCCGGCCAGATACCGATAATCCTGAACGCCGAGCCCGTAAACATTGCGAGGTTGATATCGGCGGTCAGAATGAAGGCCTTGTTGAAGTCCTCTATGTTATTGCCGATATCGTTGAGGTCGTTGGCGGATGCTATCTGATAGGGATTTTCCAGCGAGCCGTCTCCCCCCGAGTATTTGGCCTCAAGGGCTGTCGTCAAGCAAAACACCAGTGCTAATATGAATTGCAAATTCGATGGTGACAATCGATAATCTCCGGCCATTATTTTCCTTTCCTACTAAACCGTCTTCCTTATACATCTACATCGGTAGGCGTTCATCAATAGCAGTAGCTGATTTGTCGTAGAAGTGACAGAACTTCCGAGAACACCCGGGGAGCAACAAAGAATCCTCGATTCATTCCGAGGCTTCTATTCACGCCGGTTATCGATTAAATCAAGTGCTTCGGTGGGAGTCCTGGCAAGGACTTTCGCACCGTTTTTGAGCAATTCATCGGCGGTGCGGAAGCCCCAGAGGCAGCCGACGCCGAACATATCGGCGGCGACGGCGGTTTGCATATCGGTGTTGGTATCGCCGAGGTAGAGAAATTTTTCGGGCGGGATTGCGATTTGGCCTGCTATTTCCAGAGCGGCGGTGGGGTCGGGCTTGATGGGGACATCGGGCATCGCGCCGCGGACGATTCGAAAATCCCACTCGGACAAGAGCTCTGCGACCATTTGGTTTGTGAAGTGGTCGGGCTTATTGGAGAGGATGGTGAGGATGATTTCTCGCTGCGTTAGTTCGTTCAGCAATTCCGGTATGCCAGGATAGGGTTTTGTGTTCTGGCGCCAGCAGGAGGCGTAGTAATCTTCGGAAGATTCGGCGATTTTCATTATGGTTTCGCGGTCGCGGGCTGTTTCAGGTAGCGCCCTGCGGGCCTCGGTATCGACGCCGTCGCCGACGAAGTATTTGTAGCTTTCGACCGGATGGGCGGGAAAGCCCATATCGGCAAGGGCACGATTCATAGCATTGGCAAGGTCGGTGAGGGTGTCTAACAACGTACCATCAAGGTCGAAGAGGATTGCCTTGAACATTTTAGAACCCAACTCCTAACAGGGAATCACAAAACTAAAACGAGACGGGAATGATAAACGAAAGCGATTTAAATCCAAAGCACGACCCCGATAAACGGCATTGGGACGCAAGCGAATTCGAAATCCTCCGCAGTCCCGAATGGGACGCCTTCCGGCGGACACCTTGCGGTGGAGACAAATTCTGAATGTTCAAAATCAAAACTCTCGAACCACAGAACGGTTATTCAACGTTTTGCTGGTCAAGGACTTCAATAAGCTCGTTGGCTGTGTGAATGACCACGTTTGCACCAGACGTCAACAATTCCTGTGCATCTCGGAATCCCCAGGTTGCGCCCTCGGGGAACATGCGGGCGTTTAGGGCGGTTTTGACTCGGCTTCGGCTCCTTTGGGCACGACGCATACAAATCCGAACGGCTCGGAATCACTGGCGTTGATCCACTGGTGTTCTTCTTCGCCAAGCACTAAAACGGCGGTGCCGGGCAGCAGGTCTCTTTCGCAATCTTTGCCTTTTATTCGTCCTTTGCCGGCGACGACAAAGGCCTCGTGCTGGTGCGGGTGTTGTCCGTAGCTGCTTTTTCCGCCCGGCGGCAATTCGATATAGCGCAGCTCGAAATCGCCGGCTCCGTTTTCGGTGGTCAGCATCCAGTAAATCTTGTTGCCTGAACGAGTCTGGGACATTATCTCGTCATTCAATCCGACCATATACATTTTTTGTGCTCCAGATGTGCGGTTATGATTTCCAGTGCCAATTGGTGCGAGATACCGATATTGTCGATCACGAGGTCGACTGGGTATTAAGGCTGCCATGGGTATCGAGCCAGTTCGGCGGGGTGTGAATAGGTCTGGTCTTCGGCGACAGCAGAACTTGCGCCGGCGGGGAGCATGGGGCAGAGTATCAACGCCGCAGACAAGATGCAAACCACACGAGTCATTTTGGTCTCCATATACAGCCGGGATAATTCGTTTGGCATGGGGAGTTTATACAGGAATGGAAAGAGAGTTGCAAGTTGCGATCCCCGGTTTGTGGACTCGAGGATGCTCATGGCCTTGCCATCCCAAGGGGACCCGTAGGGATCCTGACTGCGGCGGGTAAACTGCGCTGTGATACGAGTTGCAGGATGGGAGTTGAGATTGCCGCGTCGCCCCGATAAACCGGGACTCCTCGCAATGACGGTTACCGGACAGGGTTGTCGAGGATGTTGAGGAGGGCGAGGGAGATTGAGGGAAGAGCCCAGACAAGAAATCTGGAATCCGAATATCTCCGCAGGACGCCCAGCGGCGGAAATGCGAAACAAATCTCAATGAGTAAAATTGCAGTGTTCGAAACAGATTTGTCCGCTCGCCCCGCCTCGCTGAAGCTTTGCAGGACTCGGTCGAAATAACTGGTGGTACAGGTTATTCGAGGGTTAGGGTTTTGGCTATGTAGGGATGGGGATAAGCGGTGATGTAGCATTTGAGTCTTATGCCCGTGTCGGGGGCGTCTTTCAGGGGCAGGACGACGACGTCGATTTTTTTGCCGAGCATATCGTCTGTAACGGGGAGATAAAAGGCGTGAGGCGGATTTGCGGGGCCGGCCGCTGGGTCGCACAAACCGGGGAGAAAGAAAAGGGCTTTGCACATGACGGCTCTGAGTTTGCCATCGACACGGACGGCGGCGAGCAGCGATTCGGGGTTGCAATCTTGTGCGATTGGGACGGCGATGTAACTGTTGGGCGCAGCTTCGGTGATGGTGGCCGAGAGCTGATATGCTTTTCGCCCCTGCTGGAACCGGGCTTCCAAGGCGCAGGGGTCTGCGCTGCGCTTCGACGACGAGGCGGGTTCGAAAAGCGTTTGGGCGTCGGCGGGGACATCGACAGGTTTGAGCTGGCCGAGTTCTCTGTGGGTGGGCAACTCGTTTGGTTCGCCTGGGAAGCTGACGTAAGCGGGTTTTCCTGCAGCAAGGTCGGGGGCGGATTTTCCGTTGAGGGTTGCACTCTTGAAGGAGCGGTTTTTTGCTGAGATGGTGACGATCTCTCTTCGGCCCGGCCTGCCGAGCAGGTTCAGGATAACGGGTTTGCCGGGGGCATCCTGAACAACCTGGTAATCGCAGCCAAAGACGGAGATTTCATAGGCAGGTTTTGTGGTGGCCATGAGCAGTGCGGAGCGGGCGGGTTCGACGAAGACGGTGATGTGGTAGCCGGGGTTGTATCTGAACAGGCCAATGACACGTTCGGTTGGGTAGAGCCGGCGGAGCTCGACGTAGTCGCTTTTTGCAAGGCCGATGGACTGATTGAGCCAGACGCGGCATTTTCTCTTTTGCAAAGTTGGGTTGTGCAGAGTGATGAATCGGGTGGCAGAGCTGCCGCAGGAGACGGCGTTGGGGCCGTAGTCGGACTCTGGAAGGATCGAACTTGCGGTCAGTATTTCGCGGTATTTCGTCCGGAGGTTTTCTATGCGGGCCGGTGCATAGGGTTCGTCTGCGCCGGGGAAGACGTGGTCTTCGGCACTGAAGGCGATTTGGGTTACAAGCAGGGCAACGGCAAACAAGCCAGCGGTGCGCATTTGAAGCTCCTTTTTGAGACTTAGCCACAAACGGAGGGTGTATGTTAGTCGATATGAGTGTGTGAATCAATTGTCGTCCTGCAGAGATGGGACAGGGGTGATTTTGAGGGCGTATGCATATTGGCCGGGAATCGGTGTTGGCAGTGTTATGACGATGTCGGTGCCCTGTTGGGACCAGTTGAGGTTTTGGTCTGAGCCGAGGAGGCGGATTTGGGTATCGGGTGAGCCGACGAGGGACTGAATGGTGACGGTATTGGTTTTTGGCTTATCGAGGAGGATGGCGTAGAGGGCGTCTTGTTTTTTGGTGAAGCGGATTTGGGTGCCGTCGGCGGTCTTGCCTTGCAGGATTTTCCAGGGCTTGGTTGCATAGATAGCTTCGCCGTTGACTTTGAGCCATTGGCCGAGGGCTTTTAGACGGCGGAGCTGGAGTTGCGAGATGGAGCCGTCCGCGGCGGGGCCGATGTTCAGCAGGAGATTGCCGTTTTTGCTGACGATATCGATGAGCATATCGACAAGCTGGTCTTCGGAGAGCGTGTGCTGGTCGGTTTCCATTTTGTTGTAGCCGAAGGAGTAGCCGATGCCCCGGCAGGATTCCCATTTTTTGCGGGCCGGCTTGTCGTAGCTGGCGTATTCGGGAGTGGTGAAGTCGTGGAAGCGAATGCCCCAGCGATTATTTACAGCACCTTCAGGAACCGTGTTGTAGTAGTAGGCGATTATCTCAACGGCGTCCTGCTTTCGCGGGTAGGTGATATCGTTCCAGAGGACCGATGGTTTGTAGGTATCGATTAGTTCGTAGTATTGGGCTTTGAGGTAGTCGGAGTACTCGTCGGTGCCCAGGACGGACATATCGCGGGGCGTGTGGTCGAAGCGGGTGGGGTCGAATGACCAGTCGATTCCGCCGGAGTGGTAGAGGCCCATCTTGATACCTTTTTTGCGAACGGTATTTGTGAGCTCGCCGACGAGGTCGTGGGCGCAGTTGAGTCGGCCATTGGAGAATCTAGGGTGGGGGACTTTTGAGGGCCAGAGTGTGAAGCCGTCGTGGTGCTTGGTGGTCAGGACGACGTATTTAGCACCGGTCTGTTTGAAGATGTCGGCCATTGCGTCGGGGTCCCACTTTTTGACTTGTTCATTGAAGATGGGGACAAAATCGTGGTAGTCGAAGTCGAGGCCGTAGTTTTCTCTGTGGAATTTGTCGGTGGGTGAGCCGGGGAATTTCATGGTGTTTGCATACCACTCGGCGTAGGGGTTGTTGGGGAACCATTCTTCTCGACCGACCTGGCCGAAGGTGCCGGTCGGCGGGGCATAGGCGGGGACGGAATACAGGCCCCAGTGGATGAAGATGCCTAATTTCGCGTCATTGAACCATGCAGGTGACCGGTGCTGTCGGATAGATGAGAGCGTGGGTTCGTATTTTTTTGCAGGGGTGCAGGAGGCAAAGGTGAGAGCACATAACAACGCACAAGGCAGAACAGAGAAGACAGAAGGGTTAAGATTGCTTCGTCGGGGACATCGTCCCGGCCTCGCAATGACGGAACAGCGAATTGACGCGGACGACAGCATTTTTGATTAGGCTGTGTCTGAAAACTCGCCTGCACCGCTCACAGCGATATGCTCACCGCTGTTCTTGAGCGAAAATCGGGGCCCAAAGCGGAAATCATTGGGCCGCGCTGACTCCTCGAGACAGTTTTCAGACAGAACCTAGGTGCCTTCGCCGAATGCGGCGAGATATTGGATTTGTTCGGGCGTGAGCTTATCGATACTGATGCCCATTGATTTTAATTTCAGTTTGCAGACCTTGTTTTCGATTTCGATGGGGACGTCGTGTACGGCAACTGTGAGTTTACCTTTTTTCTTTAGGATGTATTCAGCCTCGAGTGCCTGGGTAGCGAAGGACATATCCATAACGGAGGCGGGGTGTCCTTCGGCGGCGGCGAGGTTGATGAGTCGACCTTCGGCGAGCAGGTGAATGCGCCGGTTGTTTTTGAGGACGTATTCATCGACGTGATTTCGGACGTTTTTGTTTGTCTTTTTGGCGAGTTTTTTGAGGGCGGGGATATCGATTTCGACGTTAAAGTGGCCTGAATTCGCGACGACGGCGCGGTCTTTCATTTTGCGGAAGTGCTCGGCGCGGATGACGTTTTTGTCGCCAGTTAGTGTGACGAAGAGGTCACCGATGGGCGCAGCTTCGGCCATCGGTGAAACGGCGAAGCCGTCCATAGTCGCTTCGATTGCTTTTATGGGGTCGACTTCTGTGACGATGATGATTGCGCCCATGCCGCGAGCGCGCATGGCGAAGCCGCGGCCGCACCAGCCGTAGCCGGCGACGACGACTCTTTTGCCGGCCATCAGGAAGTCGGTCGCGCGGATGATTCCGTCAACGGTGGATTGGCCGGTGCCGTAGCGGTTGTCGAAGAGGTGCTTGCTTTTGGCGTCGTTCACGGCGATGACGGGGAAGCTGAGCCGGCCCTGGTTGGCCAGTGCGCGGAGGCGGATGACGCCGGTTGTGGTCTCTTCCATAGAGGCGATGATTCGGTGGGCGTCTTTTTTTCTTCGGGTGTGCAGCTCGTTGACGAGGTCGGCGCCGTCGTCGAAGGTGATGACGGGTTTATTGTCGAGGGCCGCGTTGATGTGTCTGTAGTAGGTGGTGCGGTTCTCACCGCAGACAGCGAAAACGGATATGCCGAAATCTTTGACAAGTGAGGCGGCGACATCGTCCTGGGTACTGAGGGGATTGGACGCACAGAGGACTACGTTGGCACCACCTGCTTTCAGTGTTCTGGCGAGGTTTGCGGTTTCAGCGGTGATGTGGAGACAGGCGGAGCAGTTAATACCCCTGAGCGGTTTTTGTTTTTTGAATCTATCACGGATAGAGGCGAGGACGGGCATATCGTTATCTGCCCAGAGGATTCTCTTTTTGCCCTGTGGGGCGAGTTTTGCATTAGCTATGTGTGCCTTCATTGCAATTGGTCCTTTCAGCAAACGAGAGAGTTTGTGGTACGCAAAGGCAGTAGTGTAAATAAAACGGATGGGATTTTCAACCGTTTTGCGAGTAGCAGATATGCCGGTATAGGCGTTCCGGGGCGGGGCTCAAGTGGAAAAATCGCGAGAAAAGGGTGAATTGGTAACAAAACGGTAACGGATTTGCATACAATAGTGGAAGGTGCCGGCTGTGGGTGAGGATACGAGAGAGGCCGTGATGTGCGTATTTTTTGAAAAAATGTGTAATGAAATGCCGAGCCGGGCGTTATTAGATATGTATGGTTGCGCGCGAAGGAATGCTCGTAAAGGCACGTTGACAAATAAAGAAGAGGTGTAGCTGTGAGAAGACGGCGGAAAATCGTAATTGGGGTGATAGTGGCGGTTGTGGTGCTTGTCGTGTTAGGGGGGATGATGAAGAAAAGGGGGGGCAAGAACGAAGGTGAGACGGTCATAGTGGAGCAGATTGGGCGAGGGGAGCTGACGGAGCTTGTCAGTGCGCCGGGGGAGATAGAGCCGAAGCGCAACGTGGAGATAAGCGCGAAGGTGTCGGCGCGGATAGTAGAGCTGCCTTACGACGAGGGGGATATTGTGACGAAGGGCAATGCGGATGCAGAGGCGTCGGTGCTTGTTCGGCTGGACTCGAAGGATTTGGAGAGCCAGCTTGTATCGGCTCAGGCGGGTCGCGCGGCGCAGGCGGCGCAGGTAGAGGTGGAGAAGGCGCGGATAGAGAGTCAGAAGGCGACCATTGAGGGGCTGGAGGCGACGCTGAAGCAGGCGGAGGAGGATTTGAAGCGGAAGCAGGGACTTATTGAGACGCAGGATATCAGTCAGGCGGCGTTCGACGAGGTGAAGTACCGGGTCGATGAGCTTTCGGCACAGCGTCAGTCAGCCGGGTATACACTCGAGTCGGCGGAGCTGAATCTGGAGGTTCTCAGGCATAATCTTGAGGCGGCGGATGCGCGGATAGAGCAGGCGAAGGAGGCACTGAGCTATGCGATAATCACATCGCCGATAGACGGGGTGGTGACACGCATCAATGCGGAGGAGGGGGAGATAGCGATGACGGGTACGATGAACAATCCGGGGACGGTGATAATGGAGGTGGCGGATTTGTCGCGGATGCTGGTTGTTGCTCAGGTAGATGAGGCGGACGTAGGGAAGCTGGAAGTGGGTCAGCGTGCGAAGGTTTACGTGCAGGCATTTCCGGATGTCGAGTTTACGGGTGTGGTGGACACGATAGCGCTAACGCATCGGCTTAGTGATAACAGGACGAAGTACTTTCGGACGGAGATACTGCTGGACGACGACCCGAACGTAGCGAAGCTGTATTCGGGGCTGACTGCTGATGTGGATATTGAGACGCGGAAGCACGCGGGGGTATTGAAGGTTCCGAGCCAGGCGGTCCTGGCGAGGGAGATAGACGGCCTGCCGGTGGAGATTCGCGACAACAGCGCCGAGCTGGACAAGAACAAGACGCACGCGACGGTGGTGTATCGTTACAACGACGGCAAGGCGACAGCGACGCCGGTGAAGGCGGGACAGAGCGACTTGACACATACGGTGATACTCTCGGGTTTGAGCGAAGGGGACAAGGTTATCGTGGGGCCTTACAAGGTGCTGGACGGGCTAAAGCACGACCAGAAGCTACGTGACGAGCGTGAGGTGGAGGCGGAGAAGAAGGCGAAAGAGGGCAAAGACAAAGAAGGAGAAGTGCAGGAGAGTGACGCGAACGGAGTTGCTGCGGACACCAACGGGAGGGATGGATGAGCGAGAGGAGTGACAAGTCAGTCATTCGGCTCAGAGACGTGAAGCGGTTCTACAAAGTGGGGGTCGAGGAGATACACGCGCTGGACGGGGTGGATTTAGAGGTGGGGGAGAACGAGTACGTAGCGGTGATGGGTCATTCGGGTTCGGGCAAGAGTACGCTGATGAATGTGATGGGATGTCTGGACCGTGCGACGAGCGGGTATTATGGGCTGGACGGGCACGACACAACGAAGATGAGCGACGCGGAGCTGGCACGTGTGCGGAATGAGCGGATTGGGTTTGTATTTCAGTCTTTCGAGCTGCTGGGTCAGCTCAATGCGCAGAAGAACGTTGAGATACCGCTGATATATTCGCGGAACGGGTGGTTTTCACGTCGGCGGCGTGCGAAGGAGGCATTGGAGCGAGTGGGGCTTGGTGACAGGGTAAGGCACAAGCCGAATCAGCTTTCGGGTGGTGAGAAGCAGCGTGTGGCGATAGCAAGGGCGCTTGTGTGCAATCCGAGCATACTTCTGGCGGATGAGCCAACGGGGAATCTGGACAGCAAGACGAGCGCGAACATACTTGAACTATTTGATGCGCTTCACAGGGAGGGGCAGACGATAGTGATGGTTACTCATGAGCACGATATTGCGCAGCATGCCGAGCGGATCATTCGGATGGAGGATGGGCGGATATACAGCGACCTTACCAGGGACGAGGACGGGGCGAAATGGGGGCCTGGCGGAGAAGGTCAGAAGGAGGGGAAGCAGTGAGAGCCTTGCTACTGGCGCCACTAATGTTTTTTCGGTTAGTCTATCAAAGCGTGTATCTTGCATTGGGGCAGATATGGGCCAATAAGATGCGTTCGATACTGACGACGATAGGGATAGTGATAGGGGTGGCGTCGGTAGTGGCGGTGATAGCGGCGCTGACGGGCCTGAAGGCGAAGGTCCTCAGCCAGGTGGAGTCGTTCGGGAGCAATACGATAATAATCAATCCGAGGAGGCCGGACAAAGGGCCGTTGAGTCACCTGCCATGGTGGCGTTTTCGTTTCAAGCCCAGAGAGCTTGAGGCGATACTGGAGCACTGCCCTTCGGTGGCTCAATGCACCCGGGTGGCGTCGGCCGGTCAGCACACCGTGAAATACGGAGAGAAATCGGTCCAGAATGCGGGTGTGACCGGTTACGAGCCAGCGTGGCACGAGATAGAGAACAGGGCTTTGGCAATTGGTCGCAAGCTGTCGGTGGTGGACGAGAGCCGGGCTGTTTGCCTGATAGGGACGGAGCTTCGCGACAAGTTAGGTCTGGACAAGGACTGCGTGGGAGAGATGATTCGCATCGGGGCGAGGAATTTTCGTGTTGTCGGGGTCATTGAGAAAAGGCCCGACCTTGGCTTCGGCGGCGGCGGACAGGAGCGGTACGAGGTGATTATACCGTTCAAAATGGCGGAAAAGTTCCAGGAGCCGTGGGTGCAGGCGCTGGCTGCGAGCACTTCGACGGAGGTTCTGGATGAGGCGGTCGCGGAGATAAGATTTTTTCTGCGGCGTATGCGCAATATCAAGCCGGGCGAGGAGGACACGTTCAGCGTTGATTCACTGGGGAGTTTAATCGAGGGATTCAATAATATAGCGCTTGCAGTGACGCTTGTTGCCGGCGGGATAGTGGGGATATCGCTTCTGGTGGGCGGGGTGGGGATAATGAACATTATGTTAGTATCGATATCGGAGCGGACGAAGGAGATAGGCCTTCGAAAGGCCGTGGGGGCAAAGCGCAGCGCGATACTAACGCAGTTTCTGGTCGAGGCGGTCATTCTATGCTTTGTCGGCGGCTTGGTGGGCGTGGGAATAGGCAAACTATTGACTTTAGTGATATCTAATCTGAATCCGGTGCTGGAGAAGACATATATTCCTGCCTGGGCGATAGTCCTTTCGTTCGCTTTTGCGGGGACGGTTGGGATATGCTTCGGGATGTTTCCTGCGATAAAGGCGGCCCGGCTGGACCCGATCGAGGCACTGAGGCATGAGTAGAATAAAGGATTGATGATTGATAATTGATGATTTGGCTACGAGCGGAGAGGGGATGGTGATACGGGAGAAAGGTTCAGGAGTGCATTATGTGTGATTTCAGAATTGTTGTAAGAGCGATGGTCTGCGGTGGATTGATTTTTTTGGCTGGTTGTGAGGAGTTTGCCTCCGAGGAGGAGTTCTTTGAGATGAAAGCGAGCGAGGAGCAGCTTCGGTCGATTGATACTCTCGAGCTTGAGGGGAAAGAGCGGCCGGAAGAGGCAATTATCGACGCGAACGCAGGGGCAGAGCAGGAGCTCGAGCTGGGTATTGAGCAGGTTCGAGCGCTCACGTTGGGGAACAATCTTGATTTGAAAGTTCAGTTGATAGAGCCGTCGATAGCGGCAGCGCGGGTGAGCGAGGAGGAGGCGAAGTTTGAGTCGGCGATTTACTCGAACTTATCATACGCGCGTATCAACCGGCCTGTTGCGGCGGCGCTGGCTGTTCAGGCGTCGAAATACGACAGCGGGAACATGGAGCTTGGGGTAGAGGTGCCGCTGCGAACGGGCGGGACGGTGACATTCGACGTGGCGGATAACCGGACGAAGACGAATTTTGCGAGCACGACGTTTAACCCTTCGTACGCTTCGACGGCTTCGCTTTCGGTGAGTCAGGAGCTTTTGCGGGGGGCAGGCAAGCGGGCGAATACACATTCGATTCGGATTGCGGAATATGAGCGGCAGATAACGGATGCGCGGACGAAGTTAGAGGTGATACGTGTGCTGGCGAGTGCGGACCGCGGTTACTGGCGGCTTTATGCGGCCAGGGGAGAGCTTGAGGTTCGCCGGCAGGAATACGAGCTTGCGCAGGAGCAATTGGAGCAGACGCGCAGGTTAGTGGAGCAGGGCGAGCAGCCGCGAGTAGAGATGCTTCGCAGCGAGGCGGGTGTGGCGGAGCGATTAGAGGGGGTAATCCGCGCGGAGAACGAACTGAGGGACCGGGAGCGGGAGCTCAAGCAGATACTGAACCAGGCGGGGCTTCGAGTAGATACGCCGACGGCACTGGTACCGATGACGGAGCCGGACCCGGTGCGGTATGAGTTTGAGAGGGACAAGCTTGTCGCGGCGGCGGTGGAGAACAGGATGGATATGCTGGAGATTGAGCTTCAGATAGCGGAGGATATAAGCAGCATCGAGTATTATCGCAACGCGGCCCTTCCTTTGGTGACGCTGAACTACACGTATAACATCAACGGCTTGGGTGCGATTCGCGACAATGCGTATGATATGCTGTACGATAGGAATTTTGAGGACCACATATTGGGGATGAGGGTGCTTGTGCCGTTAGGCAACGAGGCAGCGAAGAGCCGTTTGCGTCAGGCATTTTACCAGCGGCGGCAGCGGTTAGCGAGCCGGGAGAATCGACGGACGCTGATAGAGATGGAGGTATTAGCAGCGGCTGACCAGCTTGAGGCGAACTGGCAGAGCATACTGGCGAGCAGGCAAAATGCGATTTTGGCCGGTCGGCTTTACGAGGCGGAGAAAAGGCAGTACGAATTGGGGCTGCGGACGAGCACGGACGTTCTTGACCAGCAGGCCAAGTTTGCCAATGCTCAGAGTACGGAGATATTGGCGCTTACGGAATATGAGATAGCACAGGTCGATTTGGCATACGCAACGGGGACGGTACTGGGTGCGGCGAAGGTGCGCTGGGAGCCGATAGTGCCGCAGGAAGAGGGATAGGGCAAGACGAAACGGAGTCCGGCCAGACTATTGCGAGCCGGGGGTGGATAAGCAGCGACACGTTATGTTTGAAGGATTTGGTGCCCGGGAACAAAGAGAGAAGCCGGAAGAGTCAATCGTGTGTGGGGTTGGGGCCGCGAGGTTGCTTCTGATAGCTTCGAATTCTCCATTTGGCTATGAAAGGCAGGTCATCCCATCCCTTGTCGATCCATTCGCCGTTGACTTTCACTTTTCTGGACGCAAACTCGCCCTTGTCGTAAAAAGTGATGCGTATGAAGTCGCCGTTTGTGTCGTAAACCTTCCATTCGCCGTCCAGCCATCCCTGGGACCACATCCCCTCAACCAAGACGGTATTTGCGTCGGTGTACCTTACGTCCCTGCCGTGATACAAGTAGCTTTCGGGGTCCACCTCTATCTCAGAGTCCAACCTTCGGCCGAAGTATATCTGTTCTTTCAAGGCCTCTGCGCCGTCGGGTATTTGATAGTGTACAAGTTTTGATTCTACGAAACCCCTGCGCTCCACATAAGAGACAAGCATAGATGCTATAAACGCGACAAAGGGGAGGCAGAAGGCAAAGACATACACAAGCATTAAAGCTGCTGAAGAGAATACGCCGGGGCTGCGGCGACGAAGTCTTTCCCACACTTCGTTTGTGTATCTGGCAATCGTGCCTATTTCAACCGGTGGAGGAAAACACTCATAGAGCTTGTCGATGATCACTTGTGCGGCGGGTAAGGGGGGTATCTCGGCATCGACATGCGTCTTGTCGATATCCTCAAGCGACTCAAAGTATACGCCAGACCGGCGGATTTGCTTTGTAATCTTTGACAGCTTGAAGGGGATACGAACGGCCCAGAGGTTGAACAGTCCGAGCAGTGCAAGTAGCCATGCGCCCAAGACATATCCCAGGAGGATCAAGGCCAAAGCCGCGAAGCATCTGAACAGGAATTCGAGGTATGGATTTCTCGAGAAGATAATGGTGTAGAGAAATCGGCCTCCATCTAAAGGATACAAAGGTAGGAGGTTGAAGCAGTTGATGAACAGGAATGCTGAGGCAAAGTAAAGGTAATCCTGTCGGCTTGTGGCTGCAAACATGAGCAACAGTACGCAGCCAATAACAATGCCCGGCAAAGGGCCAAGGAGACTGACGATGGCCTTTTTGTACGCAGCAACATTTCGACTTTGTCCGGAGACGGCTGCGCCGAAGAAGGGGATGAAGAACATCTGCACATTTTGATAGCCGAATAGACGCATACCCAGGAGGTGGCCGGTTTCATGAATAACGAGGACCGCTATGATAAGGAGTACGCCGCGGAGCCCGCCCCGGAACAGGCCAAGCTGGAAGAATATAAGCAGGGAAACCAGAAGAATGACGATGTTTTTGACCCAGCTTTTTTGTGCTGACTGTTGTTTATAAATTTCGGCAAGAATTTCCTGATATGCCTGGTTACCGGGATGGGTGGGCTGCTCTTCTTCGGCAGGTGACAAACCGTTTTCCTGCGCATCATCGCCTGTCATGAAAGTCTCCCAAACTTGCACGAGAACACGGGTTTAGCAGGCCCCACACGACCCGAGGGGCTTTCGGGTTTAGAGGATATTGACTTCTTTGTTTTATAGCAAGGGTGTTGACAAGTATTTTGGTAATTTCGGCGTGGGTATAATTGAAGGAGGGGCAGGGGGGACAGGGCGAGACGGGCGAAGGTGCGGGGGATGCGCGGAGTGCACAGTACGTGGCGGTGCGTGTGGGGACGCGAGGGAGGTCAGGGCCTTAAGCAGCATCGGGACAGGCCCCTTGGCTTTGCTCGGGACAGGCGGGCTGTCAGAACCGAAGGAGCCAGTCGGTAAACAGATCGTTCAAGTCATCGACCAGGACATAGCCATCGCCAGTGGAGTCGGCACCTGAGCACCAGTCGTTGCCGGGGCCGCAGTCGTCGCGGTGCCACTGCTGGGCGAAGTCGGCGAAGTATTCGAAACCCAACGTATCGGTTGTGACGCCGTAGAGAGTAGTGATGGTGCTCTCGGGCAGGAGCACCGAGCCGCCGGTGCCGACGGTCCCGACGTGGACACAGTCCTCGGTCGGGGAGGTTCTGTAGATATCAAAGACGGCCGGGCGGATAAGTCCTGCAACATCGATGCTAACCAGTTTCTCGTCCAACTGCGAGGTGTTGACAAGGACGAGCGTTACGGTTTTTTGCTGGTCGTGTGTGAACGCCGCAGCCAGAACGTCGGCATCATCGGAGTCACATTCGACCATGAAGGCCTCGGGGCGGATGTAGCGGTAGTAGTGTTTTGAGATGTAGTACCGTTTTCCGGGCACACCTACGTTCATAAGAACATATTGCCCCGGTGGGTTGCCGTACCCATTATTTTCGCTAATCTGCCACCATATCCATGCGGAGGCGTGGCCGATCTTCAGTGCAGCATAAATGGACTCGGCGAGGTCCATACAGTCGGTCCAGCTCTCGTTGTATCCGGAGGTCTCGGACATCCAGACAGGCCTGCCCGTAGGGCCGAATCTGTCCCAGGCCTTTGACCAGGCAAAGCCATCGCTGCCGTGCTGTGCCCAGATGTCGGCCCACTGCAAGGCATTCGGGTCCTGAATAATGTAATGTTCAAATGACGCAAAGCTCTGTATCTGATTCTCGAGCATGTGCTCACACATGAAGAGCTTTGTGCTCGGGAAGGCAGTATCGACGATGGGGCCTACGACCTTTAGCATATCTGGGTACCCTTCGTGGCTGTAGGTGCAGGAGTTGTAGGGTTGAGGCCAGCCCGGCTCATTCTGCAAGCTCAGCGCGTAGAGGTCGATGCCGATGTCCTTATAGTCCTGTATCGTCTGGACGGCGTAGTTGCCCAAATCCTCGTAGTGTTCGGGCGGCACAGTACCGCCATTCTTGGTGCTTAGGTTGGTTTTCATCCAGGCAGGTGGTGACCAGTATGTGGCAACGAATTTGAGGGGTTCGCCGCTGGCTTCGGCTTTTGCCTTAAGGGCCTGGAGGTAGGGGATTTGCTTTGGCCACTGGCCCGGCTCATCGGGTTTTGGGTAGTATTCGTTTCTGGTAATGGTAAGGCCGAGGTCGTCGATAACACGGTCGAGGAACTGCTGGTTATAGAAGGGTCCGCTACTCCACCAGACGTTCATCGCGCCGTGTGCGCCGAAGCCGTCGATTTTCTGATACTTAACGGTTTCGTCGAGGACGACATTAACTTCGGGCGGACCGGAAGGCGTATAGAAAGTCCACGGCTCGCCCGGGACAACGAAGTCGCCGTCCTGCCTCTCGTCAATGCGCCAGTAGTAGGTGGCGGCGTATTCAAGCCGGCCGGGGTCATAGGTTGTGGCTGTCTGATTGCGGATAAAGGGCGGAAGCGTTGTTGTGCCGAAATATACGTCGTGAGACACAGCGCGAGGAGCGGCAGTCCAGCTAAGCGTCGTCGTGTTTACACGGACGCCGGTTTGTTCATTAACAGGATAAGGGCCTTCGGCCTGGCCTGAGTGGGTGGTGAAGGTCCAGAGGTTGCCCATCCAGGGACTCTTTGAGTGTGATTCGTTGACCTCGTCGACGCGCCAATAGTAGGTTGTGTTTATGTCGAGAGCCACCGGATAGTTGGTATCGGTCAAGTCAAGGACAAGCGGGTCGAGAGCGCCGGGAGCGGTTCCGAGATACACATCGTGAGTGGCGGCGGCGAAGCCGGCGGTCCAGCTTAGCTGTGTATCAGGGTCCACATCGGTTGTGTTGTTGGGCGGGGAAGGTTGTTTGGCAAAGCCGGAATCGGTTATGAAATTCCACACGTCGCCTTTGAAGGTGCCCAGGTAGTCATTGACTTCGTCAACCCGCCAGTAGTATGTGATATCGAGCGCAAGGTCATTCGCCGGATAGCAGGGGTCTGTGGTCGGGCCCATGTAAACGTCCAGGGGCGTATCCGGGGTGGCGTCGGTGACGGCGGCCTGGTCGGTACCGAGGAATACTTCGTAGCTGTCGATGTTTCCTGCGAAGGCGCCTGGCTGCCATGTGAGCTGGACGTCGAGGATATCGCCGACATCAAGCCCTACTATTTGGCCTGGGGCCGGTGTGGGATTCGCGGCCTTGACGGCTAAGATCGTGAAACTCCACATATCGCCTTTGAACGGGCTTTGCTCATTGGCTTGATTTACCTCAATTACGCGCCAGTAGTACATCTTGTCGGGCTTTAGGGCGGCGGCGTAGCCGAAAGGGGATGGGTCGAGGGGCGACCATTCGTTCGTGTCGGCCCTGAAGTGGCCGTACTGAGAACCGAGAGGATAGCTGATGGCGGCGCCTTCGACCCAGGTCTGGTTGGTATGGATAAAGACGTGGTGGCCGTTTGCCGTCTTGCCTTCAACATAGCCGCCCACAAAGTCACCCGGTGTCCAGGTAAGTATGGCATCAGGAACAATGTTGCCGGTGCCGTTGAAGGGAGTAGGATTGGTTGGGAGCGGCTCGGAATATGCCGTATGGGTCCGGCCCGAGACCACCAAAAAGATAAGAGCAAGCAGTAGCTTGCGGTTCATAATACAACTCCTATGCAAAGCCCATCAGGGCGACACAACCCTCCACCCCCACGCAGATACCGCTTTATTTCCCACCGATGCCGAAGCGGCCACGGACAACGGTTTACGCTTACGCTATTGCGATTCAGTCCACATCCAGTCAAGGGCGAGTTTGAGCAGCTCTGTATTATCCACGGTTCCATCGCCGTTTAGGTCTGTGTCACCGCCCGTGCCCCACTCAGCGGCAAGGGCCGCGAAGTCTTTGAAGTCAACAATATCGTCGCCGTTGAAGTCGCAGGTGAGGTTGCCCATGACCTGTCTTACGGCTTGTAGCTTGTAGTTGCGGTCGGGGATGGATACATCGTCGGTAGCACCCCAGCAGCCCCATCGACTCCAGGCGCCATAGAGGACGAAGTGGTTTGTCAGACTCCCTCCGAGCCCCAGCCAGTTATCGTCGTGATTGTATTTGAGTACGTCGAAGGCTTCGGGGACACGGTGCAATATGAACTGGTTGTCGAGATTAGTCAGTTCGCCGCAGCAGGGAGTATGGAAGCCGGCTTCATAAGTTGTGCAGCCGCCGGGCAGGTCCCAGTCCTCGGCCGTCTGGATCCACTGGCGTCGCAGCGCCCTGTCGGCCTTTATGCTATCCATGCATGAGTCAAGCAACTGTTCGACGGTGCCGGTTGTCACGTTTGGGTCGGCAGTGAAGTAGTTTGTAGTTGACAAGGCGTAAATCCAGGTTTTTGGCGGGCCGAACTCGGAGGCGATATAATTAAGCATGTTGTCCATAGTGTGGGGTACGCACACGCTGAGACAGACGTGATGGCCTGCGAGGATGACCTTGAGGCGATTGTGAAGGGAACCGGCTCCGAAGACGGATTCAAAGAGCTGCGCCATGTTGATGACACGGCGTGCGTAGTTCTCATTCGGCAGCAGGCCGAGGTCATTCGCCTCAGCGGCATTCCAGTGATAGCAGTCAAAGCCGCTGTTCCAGACTTCATTGCTGAGCTCGACGTAGATGTCTATGTCGGGGTCAAGCTCGTCTTCGAGCATTTGCGCGCATTTGGTGATGTAATCGTCGGTAGCCGAGACCGGAATAGAAATCCAGGGACTGACGCCCGTGAGGTTTGAAAGCTCGATGACGTCTTCCCAGGGGAGAGATTCGAGTTTTCCGTCGCTATATCTCCACAGCGCGGGGCAATCATCGGCCCTCTTGCGTTCGGACCATTCCTGGGTATCCGGATAGTCGTGCGCAGCAACGGTTTGATTTCTCCAGCAGGCCCAGTCTGCGCTGGTAAAGGCGTTGAGGAAATCGTCGGTGAAGCGTTGGGTAGTGCTGAGGGGGTAACCCGGTCGCACTATTTTGAGGTTGGTCAGACCCGAGCCGGTTGGACTGGCAGGCGTCCGCTTTGTGTTTGTGAACCGGATGAGGGACATGTGGCCGGGGCCGGGGGTCGGCAGCACGAAATCGAACGTCGTGGTATTGGTGCCTGCGTTGTAGCTTTTGTTCTGGATGCTGCCCACGGTGTAGATAACTGCGACGTCCGCCTGGCCGGTGAAGGAGCATTTGTATGTCCCGCTGTAGTCGTAGCGATGCTCTTCGGGGTCGTCGATATATCCTTCCCATTCTGCGACAAGGCGCAAGTCCCGGAAAATCTCGAAATCTCTTTCTGGCCAGCCGTTTGTGTCGAGGTCGGAGATGGTCAGCGCACCGCCGCCGGCCCTGTTGTAGTTGCGCATCTCTCGGGCCCAGTCGACGAACTGCGGCTCGGTGTTTACGCCGACCTGGCCCGGGTAGGAGGGTGTGAAGCCGCTTGTCCTAAAGCTCCAGAGGTGGCCTTGTTTTGGGCCGAGGGAGTTTTTCTCGTCGATTCGCCAGTAATAGGTTTGGCCACGTTTCATTCTACCGGGGTCATAGGTGGTGGCGGTCTGGCCGCCGATAAGAGGCGGAGGCGAGGTGGTACCGAAGTAAACGTCGCGACTGGAGGCATCGTAGCCGGCTCGCCAGCTCAGGAGGGATTCGACGCTGACCCATTCAGCACCGTCGGGCGGGTCGGGATTGAGTGCGCGGCCGGAACTGGGGGTGAAGCTCCAAACGGGGCCTTTCCAGATTGCATCCGGGTGGGCGTCATTGACTTCGTCGATTCGCCAGTAGTAAGTGACATCGAGTGGGAGAGAGAGCAGGGGATAGGTGGTGGGGGTCTGAGGGCCTTTGTAGACATCGTTGGGATCGGGGTCGGTGTTGTTGAGGTCGTTTACCTCGTCGAAGTTAGTTCCGAAGTATACGTCGTGGCCGTCGACGTCGGCGGCGTAAGCGCCGGCTTTCCAGCTAAGCGTAACATCGACGCTGCTCTCATACAGCTCGCCGACGAGGGAGTCATCGGCAGGGCCTGGGTCTGAGGCGGTCAGCCCTGCGGCCGTGAAGCTCCAGACGTCGCCGGTGACCGTCCCTGAAGCGTCGTTGGCCTCATCGATTCGCCAGTAATAGGTAGTGAGCATATCGAGCGGGCCGATCGGATAGTTGTTCGGGTCATAACAGCCCTGATAGACGCCCAGCGGATTTGATGTGTTTGCATCGGTAACGGCGGCAAGGTCTGTTCCAAAATAGACATCGTGTCCGCCGTTGGGGCTGTACGCAATATCTGTGCCCGGCCTCCAGGCCAGAATGACATTAAGAGGGGCGCCGATTCCTTCATCTTCAGGATACGGATCAGCCGCCTTTGGTCCGATGGTAGCAAAAGACCAGACGTCGGATTTCCAGGGACTGTCGGGGTGGACGCTGTTGACCTCGAAGATGCGCCAGTAGTATGCGGTGTTGGTGTCGAGAGGTGCGCCGCAGCCGAACGGGACCGCGTCGGTGGGCTGCCAGGATGCGGTTTGGGTCCTGTAGTGGCCGAAGTTGGTGCCTAAAGGGTAACCAAGGGCCGCACCGTCGACCCAGGTTTTGTTTGTGTGGACGAAGACGTGGTGTCCGTTCGCCGTCTTGCCTTCGACATAGTCGCCTACATAGCTGCCGGCAGCCCATGTCAGCGTAGAATCGACGGGAACGCCGGTTGTGCCGTCCTCTGGAGAGGGATCTTCGGCAACCGGACCAGCAAAGGCATTTGACAACAAGAGAATGAACACGAACAACACTGAGAGAATTGGCCTAACAGACATAACACTCCTCCATCTCTGTAATTTAGACACACCTTTCCGAGGATGTGAAGCGATTTATGTGGCTGGCAGTCCTGCCAGCCGGATTATGTGCAGGCTAAGGAATTGTAGCAACAAAGAGGTCTGAGCACAAGGAAAAAGTAGATTTAATTACAGGTCAGCTGCGTGTTCGGCGGTAACGGAGCGGGAGGGATTAGTTTTTGGGTTTTAAGGTGATTTCGTGGGAGATTCGGCGGCCTGACGAGCAGACGCATGTGACCTGGAGGATGTAGCTATCAGAGGCAGCGGGGCCAATGGGAAGGTCAAATTGATAGGCCCTTAAGAAATCCCGCCAGTTTTGGTTGTTTATGGTTGGGTCGGTGAGGTCTATATCGGGCCAGATGGTGATTCTCTTGCCCTTTGGCTGGGCGGAGCGTTGGATGAATTCGTACAGCTCGAATCGGAATATAGCGGGGGATTTTACGGCCGAGCCAAAACGGTCGATGAGGGCAACGTAAACATCTATCGTGGGCTCATCTCGGTCGAGGCGGATCTCGGTGAGGGGCAGGATGTGGACGGTTGCGGGTGCGTAGCGGGCAGGGATTGAGGTGTTCGGCAAATCGGGCGGTAGCTCGTCGGAGACGGGAGATGAGTCGCAGCCAGCGTAGAACAGGAGCGAGGCGACGAAAGCGAGCTTTATAATTATGCCAGTATGTTTCATATCAGTTATTTCGGCTCACGGGTCGGTCCGAGTTGAATGACAAGTTTTTAGCCAGACCGAAGTCCGGTCGAAAATGGACGCATCATTCGAGCTCAAAGGTGGCTTCTTTGAGGTCTCGGGAGTTTGGCCCGACGAAGATGCTGAATCGTCCGGGTTCGCATTTTAACTGTCCCTTTTCATTGTAGAAGCTCAGGTCGCTGGATGTGAGCATGAAGGTTATCTTTTTTTCCTGGCCCGGTTCGAGTGTAACAAGTTCGAATTTTTTGAGCTCTTTTACGGGTCGTGTGATTGTGGCAGCAAGGTCACGGATGTAAAGCTGGACGATTTCGCGGCCTGTCCGATTGCCGGTGTTGGTGACGGCGACGGATACGGTGAGGGGCTCGTTGGATTTAATTTTGTTTTTGTTGAGCCGGATGTCGGAATAATCGAAGGTGGTGTACGACAGCCCGAAGCCGAAGGGATAGAGGGGGTCATTCGGGACATCGGAGTATTTTGATTTTCCCCATTCGCTGCTTCCGGGAGGCAGAGGTTTGCCGGTATTTTTCTGGCTGTAGAATATGGGGACCTGTCCAAGTGCGAGGGGGAAGGTAACGGGGAGCCGGCCAGAGGGGTTGTAGTCACCGAAGAGGCAATCGACTATGGCGGGGCCTGCCTGTGTTCCGAGCAGCCAGCATTCGAGGATTGCGGGGCAGGAGTCGTGCAAGTGTTTGATTGTGAGCGGTCGGCCATTGAAGAGGACAGCAACAGTCGGGATATTGAGCCGAGCGATTTCGGCGACGAGCGTGGGCTGCTCGTGCGGCAGGCCGATATCGGCGCGAGAGGTACATTCACCGGACATATTGGCATTTTCGCCGACAGCGAGGATGACAAGGTCGGCTTTTTTGGCTGTCTCTACCGCCTCGGCGATTTGCTGCGGCGAGGCCTTGCCGTACTGCTCGTAGCTGGCGGCATAGAGGACATTCGTTTCGTCACCGAACTTGTCTTTAAGTGCTGCAAGGAGCGTAACCGGGGCGTTGCGGTCGCCCTGGGCGGCCCAGTTGCCGAGCATATCTACCTTGCTGTCGGCAAGCATACCGATGACAGCGACAGTATTGATGTCCTTTTTGAGGGGCAGGACATTGCCCTCATTCTTAAGCAGGACGATTGATTTTCTTGCCACGTCGCGCGCGGCCCGTATGTGGTCGCCGTGCAGCAGGAGTTTTTCTTAACGCTCATCGTCGCAGTATTTGTAGGGGTCATCGAAGAGGCCGAGGGCGAATTTGGCAGTGAGGATTCTGCGAACGGCGTCGTCGAGCCGCTGATTTGAGACAAGACCTTTTTTGACGAGGTCTTCGATGTTGGCCTGGAGGCACTTTGAGTGCATATCCATATCACCGCCTGTGTTGAAGGCAAGTTGCGCAGCGCGTATGCGGTCTTCGGCGTAGCCGTGATTGACAAGCTCGTAGAATGAGCCGTAGTCGGAGACGGTAAAGCCGGCAAAGGCCCATTTACCCTTGAGGACGTCTGTAGTGAGATAGTTGTGTGCGCTGGTAGGTATGCCGTTTAGCTCATGGAAACCGAGCATGACCGAGCCGACGCCGGCATCGACGGCGGCCTTAAAGGAAGGCAGATAGACGTTCCATAGCCGCACGAGTGACATATCGACGGTGTTGTATTCACGACCCGCTTCGGCGGCGCCGTAAGCGGCGTAGTGCTTTGCGCAGGCAAGGATGGTGTCGTTGCCTGCGAGATTTTTACCCTGAAAGCCGCGGACGCGGGCGGCAGCGATGGCCGAACCAAGGTAGGGGTCTTCGCCTGCGCCTTCCATAATGCGCCCCCAGCGGGCGTCCCTGGCGATATCGACCATAGGCGCGAAGGTCCAGTTGATACCGGCCGAGGCGGCTTCGGTGGCGGCGATGCGGGCGGATTTTTCGATTGCTTCAAGCTCCCATGAAGCCGCCTCTCCCAGCGGGACAGGAAAAATAGTCTTGTAACCGTGGATGACGTCGAGGCCGAAGATGATGGGAATGCCGAGCCGGGAATTCTCGACGGCGACTTCCTGCAGCTCGCGGATTTGTCTCGCACCGGTGGCGTTGAGAAAAGAGCCAATCATGCCACGGGTGAGTTGGTCTTTGAGAGCACCGCCTCTTTTCATGCGAGGAGACACGGCGGACCAGTCGAGCTGGTTAAGCTGGCCGATTTTCTCTTCGATGGTCATCTGAGCGAGCAGAGCTTCGACCCTCCCTTCGAGCGACTGTTTTCCGGCCTCGCTTTCGTCGGTGGCAAAGATGGGGAGAATCAGAACGAGAATTATTAGAACCGGTATAGCCGTGAGTAGTTTTCTCATAATGCGTTCCTTTAGCTGGTTAAGGTTTTGTCGGTCTTGCCCCGGCGTTTACAGGTCTTCGTCAAGGAGGTGCCCGAGGCGGTATTTCTTGGTCTTGAGGTAATCGACGTTGTGTTTTGTAGGTTCGGCTCTTAGCGGGATTTGTTCGACGATTTTGATTCCGTAAACCTCGAGTCGGCTGACCTTTTTCGGGTTGTTCGTCAGGATTCTTATGTTCTTCAGGCCGAGGTCGCGGAGGATTTGGGCGCCGATACCGTAGTCACGGCGGTCTGCCCGGAAGCCGAGCCGAATGTTTGCATCGACGGTGTCGAGGCCCTGCTCCTGGAGCTTGTAGGCGAGTAATTTATTTTTTAGGCCTATGCCTCTGCCCTCCTGACGAAGGTAAACCAGCGCGCCCTTGCCTTGTTTTTCGATCATCTCCATCGCCGTGATGAGCTGGTAGCCGCACTCGCATCTCTGGGAGTGGAACAGGTCGCCGGTCATGCATTCGGAGTGGACCCGGACGAGGACGGGCTCGGGGTGCTCGATGGGTTTTCCTTCCTGGTCGAGGTTCCCGATGGGGCCTTTGCAAAGGGCCAGGTGCGGTTCGACAGAGGTTACTGAGTCGTAGCCGATGAGCTTGAAGGTGCCGTAGTCAGTAGGAAGATTGACGGACTCTACTCGTTTTACCTGGCTTTCTCGCTGGAGTCGGTACTCGATTAGCTTTGCGATGGAGGTGATTTTGAGATTGTGCTTTCGGCAGAATTCGAGGAGCTGCGGGACACGAGCCATGGTGCCGTCCTCGTTCATAATTTCGCAGATGACGCCTGCCGGTTTTAAGCCCGCGAGTCGCGTGAGGTCTATCGCGCCTTCGGTCTGCCCTGCGCGGACAAGCACGCCGCCGGCGCGAGCGCGGAGAGGGAAGACGTGGCCAGGGTGGGCGAGATCGGCGGGTTTGGTATCGTCGGCGATGGCGGTTTGGATGGTATGAGCTCTGTCGGCTGCGCTGATGCCCGTGGTGATGCCTTTGGCACCGTCGATGCTGACGGTAAACGCCGTGCGAAATGGAGCAGTGTTGTCGGTGGTTTGCGGATAAAGGGCCAGAGAGTCGCATTTTTCGGCGGTCAGCGGCAGGCATACAAGGCCCCTGCCATGAGTGGCCATGAAGTTGATTATTTCGGGCGTTACCTTCTCGGCGGCGCAGAGAAGGTCGCCTTCGTTCTCGCGGTCTTCATCATCGACGAGAACAATCATTCTGCTCTTGCGCAGCTCTTCAAGGACCTCCGGTATTTCGCTGAATTCAACAGGCATAGTCTTATTTTAACCAGTTGTAGAGACCGGCACAGGTGGAGTGTCGGGCCAAAACGGTGTCAGTCAGATTTCTCAACCGGCTCAAGATAGATATTTCGGAATTCGATTGGCGCACCTTCGCTTTGAAGAGCTATGTATCCGGAGGTGACGGAGGCGCCTGTACCGACGGCCTGGATAACACCGTTTACGATGGCAACAATGCAATCGTCTTTGCAGATTATGTCATAGGTGTTCCACTGCGGCGGCGGATTTTCGCTGGAGGGTTTGAGCATAGGCACACTAGGGACAGGTCCTTCGGGGTCAGCGGGATGGCCTTTCAGTCCGGTGCCGTTTATGAGGATGAAGTGGCCGGCGTGGTCTGCCATAAGCTGACATTCGATAGTTTTGGGCCAGACGTTGTCAGGTAGCTGGGTATGGAGGAAAACGCCGCTGTTGACAGGTTTTTCGGGCCAGCGCCATTCGACGTGGAGGATGTAGTTTGCGTAAGGAGCTTCGGTTCGCATATATCCGAAGGGTCTTCCCTCACATCTGATGAGGCCGTCTTTTACGGACCAGACATCGGCAGGTTCAACACCGCTGTCTTCGGCCACAACCAATTTCCAGCCCGTGAGGTCTTTGCCGTTAAACAGCACAATCTTTTCCTTCGGAACGACGGGCTGCTTTGTATGCTGTTGCTGGGCGGTCGCGATTGACAAGGCAACAAAGGCAGCAAGGAGCAGCACAGGTATTACTCTTCGTCTCATATCATATTCCTTTCAAAAAAGTAATTGCCATGACTGGATAGCCGTATCTTTCATTCAAGCGGCTCGATATAGACATTGCGAAAAACGATTGGCGCGCCTTCGCTCTGCAGGCAGATTTTCCCTGACGTTACGTTACAGCTTGTGGCGACGTTCTGAAGTACGCCGTTTACGAGGACGACAATCCAGTTGTCTTTGCATATTATGTCATAGCAGTTCCACTGACCCGGCTCTTTTTCGCTGTGGGCTTTGAGTTTTTTTACGTTTCGGCCGTTAATGCGGTCGCCCCCATCGGCGTGCTGTTTGAATTCGGTCCCCCCGATGACCCAGAAGTCTCCGGCATTTTCGGCGGCGAGCTGGCACTCGATGCTCTTAGGCCAGACGTTATCCTCCTCGGACATATGAACGAGGACACCGCTGTTACCCGGCTTTTGGGGCCATTGCCATTCGACGTGCAGGAGGTAGTTGGCGTAGCTTTTTTCTGTCCTCATGTAGCCCGCAGGTCTTCCGCCGCACTGGATTAGGCCGTCTCTTACCTTCCAGTTTTTTGATACGTCGAAATCGGGGTCTTCGACGAAGAGTTTCCAGCCGGCGAAGTCAGTGCCGTTAAAAAGGACAGTCTTTTCTTTGGGGACGATTGGCTCGGTCTGCTCCAGCTCGGCCCAGGTTGGTTGAGCCAACAGCAGTGCAAATAGAGTTAGCCCTATCAGCAACAGAAGCTTTTTCATAATGTCACCTCGTCAATAAATTTTGGCTTGTTATTCGAGTTTTGTAATGCCGGGCATCGGGACCGGGCGTACGGGCAGGTCACCGAGCTCGTAAGATGGTGGGCTGAGGTCCAGCTTCGAGGCGTTCATGACCCAGTTCCAGGAGAGCTCTCTTCCGGTGTATGCGCTCATTCGGCCCATAATGGCGGTGAGTGTGCTTTCGGCGACGCGTTTTGCCTCGTTAAGCGGTTTTCCGTTTCGGATGCTGTTAATCAAGTCGGCATGTTCCTGAACGTAGGGGTTGGGGCTATCACCTTCGAATCGGAATTTAGTTGGGCCGGTGATGTATCCGTTCGAGCCGTCGGTATAGCTTGTTCCTTTTGTGCCGACGATGTGTTCGGAGACCCGGCCGGAGCAACCGCCGATTTGCCTTGCCATACTAAGCAGACGCCCACCATTTTTGTATTCGAATTCGACCGCGAAGTGGTCGTAGATATTTCCGAACTCCGGCTCGACGCGGACCTGTCGGCCTCCCGCGCCGAGGGCCTTTACGGGCGGTCCTCCGAAAGCCCAGTTGACGACGTCAATGTTGTGGACGTGCTGCTCGACAATGATATCACCGGAGAGCCAGGTGAAGTAGTACCAGTTTCTTAGTTGCCATTCCATGTCGGACCATTCGGGCCGGCGCGGGTTGAAAAAGCCCCAGTCACGGACCCAGCCCTGCATCCAGTAGCACTGGGCGGCTCGCAGCTCACCGATATCGCCTGTGGCGATTCGCTTCATAATCTCGAGATAGTGAGCCTGGTGTCGACGTTGCGTGCCGGCGACAATGGCCAGCCCTTTCTCGTCAGCCAGAGCGCCCGATTCGATGACCGATCCCATGCCCACGGGGTCAACGCCAACCGGCTTTTCCATAAAAACATGTTTGCCCGCTTCGACAGCGGCTTTTAGGTGTATAGGTCTGAAGTGCGGTGGAGTAACGAGCAGGACCAGGTCGACATCACACTGGAGGAGTTTTTCGTAGCCATCGAAGCCGATGAAAGAAGTCTCGGGGGTCACTCTGACTTTTTCCGGCGGCACTTTGTCGATGTACTGTTCGCCTTCGGCAAGCTGTCGGAGGGAGCGTTTGATACGGTCCTCGAACATATCGGCCATTGCGACGAGCTCGACGTTGGGCGCAGAGTGGATGCAGTTAGAGGCCGCGCCGGTGCCGCGTCCACCGCAGCCGACGAGGCCGATGCGGATGCGATCGGAGCCGGCCGCGTAGATGCGGGGTGAGGAAGCAAGAAGGGCTGAAGCACCGGCGACTGCCGATGATTTGAGGAAGCTTCTGCGGGAAAGCTTCTGCGTTTTGGGATTGGTTTGGCTTTTCATTGACAATTCCTTTCGAGTATCGGTCATTACAAGGCAATTTGTCGGATAGATGCCGCGACGGACGCGGCCCATTGGGCGGTGCGGTCAACGCGGCGGCAGGCAAAACAGGATACCGCTGGAGCGATGCGAAATCAAGGGCAAAGACAATTGGTGGGCAGAGCCGTGTCTGACTACATATTCCGGCATCTCGCACAAGCTCTTCGCTGTCGGGGGCTGTGATTATGCTTTCGACAAGGGCGTCTAGCGCCTTATAATACAGCTCTATGGACGTCAAAAAGACTGATAAAACGCTCTTTAGCAGCCGCGAAGACGCGCATTTGCGCTCCGCAGCACCTCTGGCGATTCGGATGAGGCCCAGAACGCTTGATGAGTTTGTCGGCCAGCAGCATTTCGTCGGCCCCGGTAAGCTCCTGCGACGGATGCTAAAGGCGGATGCCCTCAGCAGCTTGATTTTCTACGGGCCGCCCGGTGTCGGCAAGACCTCGCTGGCAGGCGTCATCGCCCATCATACAAAAGCCCAGTTCCGATACCTAAGCGCGCCCGCAGCCACAGTCAAGGATATCCGCCAAATCATCACAGAGGCCAAGGACCGGCTCGCCGCCACCGGTGCAAGGACCGTCCTGTTCATCGATGAGCTGCATCGCTTTAATCGTGCTCAGCAGGATGTGCTTCTCGACGACGTCGAGGCCGGCGTGCTCATACTCATCGGCGCAACGACCGAAAATCCCTACTTCTCGGTCAACTCACCGCTCATCTCGCGGAGCACCGTCTTTCACTTCGAGCCGCTTAGTCAGAACGGTATTATCACGCTGCTAAAACGGGCCCTCCAGGATGCGGACAGGGGACTTGCAAAATTCAACGTTCTCGCCGACGAAAAGGCCCTTGAGTATCTTGCGGTTATGAGCGATGGAGACGCCAGAAAGGCCCTTACTGGGCTTGAGGTCGGCGTGCTGTCACAGGCCGTGAATGGCAAAGAAATAAAGTTCGATAAACACTTGGCCAAAGACTCTATTCAGCAAAAGACCATGGACTACGACGGCACCGGCGATACCCACTATGATTTGGCCAGCGCATTTCAAAAGAGCATGCGTGGCAGTGACCCCGACGCCACCGTCTATTGGCTTGCCAGGATGATTGCGGGCGGCGAGGACCCCCGCTTCATCGCCCGGCGAATAGCGGTGTGTGCCGCCGAAGACGTGGGCAACGCCGACCCGATGGCCACGGTCCTTGCCGCCGCCGCCGTTCAGATATCCGAGTTCGTGGGTCTGCCCGAAGCACAGCTTCCGCTGGCACAGGCCGCTATCTACGTCGCCTGCGCACCAAAATCGAATGCTTCGGCGTCTGCTGTCTGGAACGCGCTGTCCGACGTCAAATCAAAGCCCCTTGCACAAGTCCCAAAACATCTAAAGGACAGTCACTACGCCGCCGCAAAACGGCTCGGCTTCGGCAGGGGTTACAAATACCCCCACAGTTATTCCGGCGGATTTGTCCCGCAGCAGTATCTGTCTGCTGAGGCCGAAAAAAAATATTACAGTCCGACGGACAGGGGGTACGAAAAAAATATCAGGCGTTATTTACAAAAGCTGGAAACCTTGTTACAAAGTAGCAAAAGGGATTGAAATACGCCGCGAGGCGGGTGTTGGAAATATACGGGGTAAAGAAGAGGTCGGACATGGACAAGGCCGAGCTGCGGCGGCAATTGCAGAAGTCTTTGCTTGACATATCAACCGAAGACAGGAACGCCCGAAGCCGCAAGGCGTGCCGCAATTTAGTCTCCACAACACAGTTTCAAAATGCGTCGGCGGTAATGATGTTCCTCTCGCTGCCTCACGAGCTTGACACGTCCGAGGCGATACTCTCCGCCTGGCAGCTAAACAAGACGGTTCTCGTGCCCAAAGTCTCCTGGCAGCAGCGACACATGATACCTGTTCGCATAAGCTCGCTTGAGACCGACTTGGCTTCGGATATTGCGGGACTGCGCAACCCCGTAAGAGGTGTACCGGTGCCTTTTGAGGAGATTGACCTGGTGGTAGCACCCGGTCTGGCTTTTGACCGCAAGGGGAATCGTCTTGGTCGAGGCGGGTCGTACTACGACCGCTTTTTCGCCGGCGAAGGGCTAAGGGCCGCACGCTGCGGATTTGCCTTTGCCGAGCAGATTATAGAATCGGTTCCCGTTTTTGAGCATGATGAGCCCGTCAATTTTCTTGTTACCGATGAGGAGGTGATTTATTTTGACGGCCCCCTTAGGGAATAAGTCCGGTTCCTGAATTTTGTTTGTCATTGCGAGCGCAGCGAAGCAATCTGTTTCGAATAATGACCGTAGTAAGGAGACCACGATGGCTCTGTATCCTTCCAGTATGTTCGAGAAGCGGCGAGTCCGGCTTCGAAGGGCCACCTTTGTCATCGCCGTCCTTGTAGTCGCAGCCGTAGTCGTCGCCTTTGTCTACAGCCGCAACAGAAACACAGACCGCCCCAGCACCGCCGATGAGCCGACTCAGCTCGCGTCACCGCCTTCTGTCGAACAGCAGCCCGACACGGCCGTCGAGCTTCCACAGCCGCAGACGCAGAGCCGGATTCAGCCCCCGCCTCGGCCCGAAAGCGTCCCGGAACTGATTGAAAAGACCGTCGAATCGACCGTTGAGCCCAACGAACAGGCCGCTGCCCTGATAGACAAGGCAGTGGCTCTGCTTGACGAGAACCCTCCGAAAATCATAGAGGCCCGCGACCGCCTCAATGAGCTGCTCCCGATGGGCATGAGCCCGCAGCAGCGCACTTTCGTCAAGGACAAGCTCAACGAGCTTTCACAGGACTGGCTGTTCACCAGAACCGTTTATCCCGAGGACAAGCTCTGTGCCGTGTACAAGGTCCAGTCCGGGGATTTGCTCTCCACGATTAGCAAACAATTCAAGGTTCCTTACGAGCTGCTGATGCAGATTAACGGTATAGCACGGCCGGAGCTGCTCCAGGCTGGAACCACCATCAAAGTTGTCCAGGGTCCCTTTCATACCCGTGTTTATCGCTCGACCTTCACGATGGACATCTACCTTCAGAACACATACGTGGCCAGCTTCCCCGTCGGTTTGGGAAAACCTGGTATGGAAACCCCAACCGGACTGTGGAGGGTCAAGCTCGGCGGAAAGCTCGTAAGACCCACCTGGACCGACCCTGTTAGTGGACGAACTTACGAAGCTGAAGACCCCGATTATCCTCTCGGCTCGAGATGGATAGGCCTCGAAGGTCTTGAGGGCGATGCGTTCGGCCGCGGCGGCTTTGCCATTCACGGAACTAAGGAGCCCGAGCAGATTGGACAACAGGGTTCGCAGGGCTGCATTCGCCTGCATAACGGAGACGCAATACTGATGTACAAGCTGCTGATGGAAGGTGAGTCTCTTGTTAAGGTAGTTGATTGACGGGACCCCAGCCGCGAAAAATGGCGGCTGGGAACCCGCCCCGCCCCCCACGGAAAGGAATAAGGAATTGTCCTTGGCCTGGCGATTGAACCAAAGGATGGTGAAATGGTCCGCTGGAACAAAGCTCTGGGCGTGGACCATTTCAATCTCCGCCCACCTGCTTGTCTTTGCGGCCTTTGGTCTTATGACGTTTTCCCATCTCGGCGCAAGTACTCCAAATAGACCTATACCGGCTGCGGCCCTGTCGCATGTAAGCAGACCCGTCGAAGCGGCTGCGGTGATGCCAAAGCCCAAAGTAAGACAATCTCGCCCGACCGGCTCCGTGTTCACAGACACCGAATCAGCCGCCGGTCTGGCCTTTGATTCGGTCTTCTTCTCGCCCAGGCCCCAATCGCCAGCCAACACTGTACCGCACGGCCTTGTTGCTCCTCTCGACAGCGAAGTCACGCCCCAGGGCGTTGATTTCTTCGGCAGCAGAACAGCCGAGCGACGGATTTGCTATGTGGTTGACTGCTCGGGCAGTATGGCCGGGATGATGCAGCACGTCCGCAATGAGCTGGCCCAGTCAATCCGCCGGCTCCTGCCCGACCAGTATTTCTGTGTGATATTTTTTGGTTCTGGTCGATTGTTTTGCTTTTCTGACAGCCGCATGACCCGCGCCACTGCTGATGCCAAAGCCGATGCCTGTCGATTCATCGACTCCATCGAGCCGGCTGGCTCAACCAATGCGATGCAGGCCCTCGAAGCCACCCTGAAGATGCGTGACCCTGCCGGAGCAGGCCCTTCGGTTCTTTACTTTCTGACCGACGGCTTTGAGTTGGCGGGCGACGATGCGATGAGATTCAGCCATCGAATCGCTGTCCTGCGACGCAGTTTCGCCCCCACTGTAAAAATAAACACAATCGGCTTCTGGCCCGACGAACAAGGCCAGAAGCTTCTTCAGAAAATCGCTGACCAAAGCGCAGGACAGTTCATTGCTGTAAAAGGTGCACAGTTTCACGATTGATTCAGGGTGTTAGCGGATGAATGCTGATAAGACTTTCATAATAAAAGCGGTTATGTTGGTCGCGGCCTTCGGTGCTGTCCTGGCTGTCATTGTGGCAACGGCCGGCCGCCAGTCCCCCGGCCTCGAACAGGCCGCGGGCACGCGCAGTTTCTTTGAGCAGTTCGTCATAGCCGGCGGGCCCATCGTTTGGTTCGTGCTGCTGCCTATGTCCCTTGTTATGGTATCTCTGGCCGTGCAGTATTTCCTGACCATTCGCCGCAAGATACTCTTACCGTCCGCTGCGGCCGCCGAGCTGCCGCGGCTCTCGGCCCGCCTGCCTGCCGGTGAATTTGTAAATCATCTCTCTGATAAAGATGACCTTGTCGGCACCGCCGTCGCAGCCGCCATAAAGGCGGGAGCCGCCGACTGGTTTAGAATGAGAAACGCCTGCTTCGAATCGCTCCAGCAGCAGGCCCTCAAGCTGATGCGCCGAATCGAATGGTTGAATCTCATAGGCAACGTCTCGCCAATGGTCGGCCTCTTCGGAACCGTCTTCGGTATGATAAAGCTGTTCAATTCGATTGTTACCGCCGGAGGCCAGCCCCAGCCGGGACAGCTCGCCGACGGCATCTCAGTCGCCCTGGTAACCACCTTCTGGGGCCTGGCAATCGCCATACCCGCTCTTGCACTTTATGCAATCTTCAGAAATCGCATCGAAGCACTGGCCAACGAAGCAGTGGCCCAGCTCGAAGATGCCCTGCCCCGCATACGCCGAAACCTTCAAAAACAGCTCCAGCCCTCCGCAGGACGCCTTGCGGTGGAACAGCAGACCGACCGGAAACAAGCGACACGTATCGCTGAACTTCGCAGCGGCTCCAGGCCGCAACGTTCATCAGTCCCAGAGCAAGGGGCCTCGCCGCAGGGGTAACGCAGATGCCGTTGATAAAGCAACTCGAACGATTCGGTTCCTCCGGCCGGCCGATTGGCTTCAACCTGACGCCGGTCATCGACATAGTCTTTCTGCTGATAATTTTCTTCTGCGTCGTCTGTCATTTCATTGAGGCCGAAAACTTCCCCGTTGCCGTCCCCGACCGATGTGACTTCGCCGAGTCCGCCGAACAACCCGGCTCGCAAATTACCACCCTTACCGTGACAAAGGCCGACGACAGCCAATGTCGGTTCGCAGTCGGCCCCGAAATGATATTGGGCAGCGACAGCCGGCTCACGGAGAAACTCGCCCATCTTTTAGATAGCCGATTAAGCACCCTGTCCGCTGACAGCCGTACCGTCACCCTCCGCATCGACAAAGGCACCCCCTACGCACACGCCCAGTACGCCCTCGCCGCCGTCGCACAATCCTCCGCCACAAACATCCGCCTCGCCTCGTTCAAAGAGGAGCACGCGGGCATCGAATAGACTTATTCGAAGATGAGGTCTCTAAACTCCGTGCTGCCCTTTATCTTCACAAATGATTCGTCGTCCCGTGCCTCCTGTTTACGGAGAGGACTGAGCCTGACCGATTCGGTGAGGTATTTCATGGCGTTGGCGGCATCGTTTGTCTCAGCATACATACACGCTAGGTTGTAAGCGAGCTGCGCTGTACCTTCCGGGTAGTTCATCTTCTTAGCCAGCTTGTATCCTGATTCAAGGTACTTTCGCGACAAGCCGTATTGATGGGACATACCATAACACATGCCAAGGGCGTCGTAACAGGTCAGCAGCATGGTTGGGCTGCCAAAGGGCTGGATTCTGTGTTTTTCCAGCGCCTTACGGTACGCACTTTTCGCTTTTTCAAGTTCCTGCACATTCAGATAGCGTTCCCCGAGCAGGAGCCAGCCAATTGGGTTGTTTGGATACTTCTCTGTAAACTGATGTGCTATTTTGATCTTCTCCCTAAGGTCTGTCTTTTGCCCGAGCTCGGCTATCATTGCTGTCAGAGCACCAACCTCTGGTGAGGGTTTGACGCGGAAGGATTTGATTATGTTCAGCATTTTCTTCTTTGGGTGCTGCGTAATATCTCCTGAAAGGTGGATGTCAAAGGCCATATTGTCTTTGACGAGATACCCATGAAAGCTCCACATATTGGCAGCGCCCTTCCTGGCCCATTCTGCAAGCGACTGGTTGACATCCGGCAGGTTGGGTTCAGCCCACCTGAACAGCAAAACGGCCGTACCGTTTATGTCAAGCCGTTCGGCCGTCTCAGCTCGGCCCCCGAACTCCAGCGAGCGCGAACCGTAAATCTCTCTGATTTCTGCCGGAGTTTTGCCCGGCTCGGTCCGCTCTACGATTATCGTCAGATTCACGCCATCCGTGGTGCTCCCGGCAAGAACGGTCTTCGGACCACCCATCAGCGGTTTGGGTTCAAAGTTGTTAAGCTCTATCGTTGCCTCCCACGGCTTGGGCAGCACAAAACACTTTATTGTTTCACTGTATCCTTCCGAAGCGACAAGGACCAAGAAAATCACCACTCCCACTGTGATGGTTCTGTGTTTAAGCATGGTAAGCCTCCTTCCCGGTTTCGCGTTTGAGTATATTGGATCTATTTCTTTCCAAGAATGCGCCGTCGTGATAGCCCTGGAAGGATTTATTACTCTGGGCTGATTGCAACCGCTTCAGCGCAAGCAGGCAGTATTCCTCTTCGCTTTCCACGTTTTGCCTGGCCCCGACCCTAGTCGTATCCTTGCCCCTATTGGGCCAACTCCTTCATGGCTGCCCTCCGCTTGGCCTTGGCCAGTGGCGCCGCTGGGTTCAGGCCGATTCTTTCTTGGACGGTTTCTGCTTGGCCTTGGCCAGTGGCTTGGTGCCCTCGACGATTTCTTTCGTGATGACATACTTGCCCGGCTTGGACTCTTCCGGCAGTTGATACATCAAATCCACCATAAGTTCTTCGGTAATCGCTCGAAGCGCCCGTGCCCCCGTGTCGCGTTTCAGTGCCTTGCTGGCCAGCGAATGAAGTGCACCGGTCGTAAACTCCAGCTCCGCGTCTTCCATCTCGAAGAACCTTTGGTACTGTCTGATTAGTGCGTTCCTTGGCTTCGTCAGTATGTCTATCAGAGCCGGCTCGTCAAGCGCCGCCAGTGTCGTGATAACAGGTAGCCGACCGACCATCTCAGGTATCATCCCGTACTCAATGACGTCCTCCGGTATAACCTGGCCGATGATGTCGGTGTATTCGGTCTTCTCGTCGCCCTTGCCCGACACCTCCGAATCAAAGCCAATCATCTTCTTGCCTAATCGCTTCTTGATGATATTCTCCAGCCCGACAAACGTCCCGCCGCAGATAAACAGGATGTGCGTCGTGTCCATCTGTATATATGATTGCTCCGGATGCTTGCGTCCTCCCTGAGGCGGTATGTTTGCAGTCGTCCCTTCGAGCATCTTCAAGAGCGCCTGCTGTACCCCTTCGCCCGATACATCGCGCGTGATGGAAATGTTCTGCGACGTCTTGCCGACCTTGTCTATCTCGTCGATATAGACTATGCCCTGCTGCGCTGCCTCAAGGTCGTAGTCCGCCGACTGCAGCAGCCGAAGCAGAAAATTCTCGACGTCTTCACCCACGTACCCCGCCTCGGTCACCGTCGTCGCGTCGCAAATCGCAAACGGCACCTGCAAAAAGTTTGCCAGCGTCTTGGCCAGCAGCGTCTTGCCGCACCCCGTCGGCCCTATCAGGAGCACATTCGACTTGTCAATTTCAATATCACTGTCTTCGCTGTCGCTGTGCAGCAGTCGCTTGTAGTGGTTGTGAACCGCCACCGACAGATATTTCTTCGCATGCTCCTGGCCGATGACATACTGGTCGAGGTACTCCTTAATTTCGCGCGGTTTCGGTGTTTCCTTCATGTTCAGCACGGGCTTCGATAGCTGCCTGCGGTTCTGCTGAATGATGTTGTGGCACAAGTCAACGCAGTCCGGACAGATAAAGACGTTGTTAGGCCCTTCGATGAATGTATCCGAGCCGCTGCCCGATCGCCCGCAGAAACTGCAAATCGTCCTCTTTCTGTTGCCCGATTGCTTTGCCATTTGTCACTTTTCCTTCGCTCTTGCTGCTTTACTCATAATATCTTAAATCGGCTGTGTATTCTATGCAACTTAATTACGGATGTTCACCTTTGCAGGCGATTTTACGGCCCGCTGCGCCATTATCACGGTGTGGCGCACTGCTTTTTCAGCGCAGCGAGTTTTTTCGCCCACAAATCCGGTATTGCAGAATAGCTGTTCTCCAGCACCTCTATCAGATGGCAGATATCCGCCCTGGCGAAGTCCTCGCTCCTGCTCAGACACCAAAGTTCATAGTACTTTGCCCGCCACCACTGCCAGCTTCGCTCATCCGGCCCTGAGGGCACTCGGTGCATGTCGGCAAGCTCTGCCCAGAGTCGCCCTGCCCCGTCGAAATCGCCTTGTGCGGCGGTCAGTCTTGCCTTGCACCTTATGTATTGATTGTATTGTATGGGCGGCAACTGGCTGAAAAGCTCGGCAGCTTTAGGCAAATTGTTCGCGTCCGTGAAGGTATACAGTTCGGCCATACAGAGCATGATATCGTTTTTGCCGTCCTGCTCGAAGCACCCGACGTATCTTTCTGCTACTTCGAGGGCATCTCTAATTAGAAGGGGGAAGTTCTGGTCGTCCTGGTGTTCGTCGCTTCTCTCCGCGATGGACCGGAGAACTTCGGTCACTGTGTGCCTTATCTGGCACTTGTCTTCCTTTGCTTCGGCCTCTAAGAGAGTCCCAAGTGCTTCTGGCAGACGGTTGAGTATGCCCAGAGCGCGGGCTTTCGCCCCGATGAGGTATAGATCATTTTCTGTGCTGGTCTCTTCAAGCAGCTCGAGCACATCAGCCACATTGTCTCTGCCAAAAAGTAAGAGCTTTTCGCTGCAATAGTGCCTTTTTGCCAACAGCCGAAAGTCGTCAAGCTCCTCGGGCCACTCTGCGCTTAGAAGCACCATGAGCTTCTCGAGCAGTTTTTCTGCTGTGTCTCTGTCGGATGGCGTGATCGATATAATCAGTTCCGCAGCTGCTGCGACCCCAAAAGGACTGTCCTCTTTCTCTGCAAGTTGTTGGAACTGAAGCGTTGCTTCCTCGAGTCGCCCGGCATCTTGCAGCAATAGCGCGTACTCGAAGTATATTCGATCGTCGCACTGGCCGCCGACAAGCTCCATATAGTTTTCGTATGCCTTACATGAGATCTTGATTAGCTCCTTGTCGCAGCAAGGCCTTGAGCGGGCAAACTCGAGGCTCGTCTCGGCAATCTCCACAGCGCTGCTCGACAGTACCATGCTCGGCTCTTTTTCCTGGAGCCGGCTTGCCTCGATTAGCAGATTCACGGCCTTGGCCGGGTCGGACTCAGCAACCGCAGCTGCTGCCACGTAAACCACAGCCGCGTTGCGAAACCTTGCAAAGCTCAGCAGTCGTTCGAGTGATTCTTTATATTTCGCTGCGCCTGCTGTCAGAGCCGCCACTGCTGCAAGCTCGGCGTCGGTCGCGCTTATATTCTCCAAATCCTGCCCCGCCTCTCTGCTCTGTATGTCCGACAATATAAGATTGCCGATTATCTCCTGCGCTTCTGCAAATTTGCGACAGGATTGTGCAAATCCGTTCGCGTCATATTTCCTTTGAAGAAGCATCACAGAAACAATCAGCTCAATGTCACCGGCCCTTCGGTTCTGCCCCAGCACTCCAAGCAGCGATTCCATCTGCTCGCTTGTCACTTCTTCTGTCAGCTTGATTCTCTCGATTTGTGCCGTGACCGGCCGCACGACATCGTTGTACAGAGCAAATCTGTCTAATTTCGCCAGCGCCGAATCGTGGTAAGCCGCATCGCCCCGTGCCAGCAGCGACAAGGCCTTTGCCTCAATCAACTCGGCTGCGCTGGAGTGGTGCGACTGTTCCAGCGAATCGATATGAGAAATGATTTGCTCCAAAAGCTCGTTTCGTCCCCGTTGCTCGCAGGCCAGAGCGTGGTAGTAGCGCACCTCGCATATCGCCAATTCGGTCCTGTAAAGCTCAGCAGCAACCTTTCTCCACAGCCCCGTGGAGCCGAACCTCTCCTCCCAGTCATCGCCCTCGTAATCTTCAATCCTCTTTTTCAATTCACGCTGCCGGCCGGCTGTTCTGTGCAAATCATCTGCCGCTTTAGACGCCAGTTTGAGCAGGGTTTCTCTGTCGCCATCCGTCTCGAACCTGTCGTAATACTCATACCCCATCCGCAGATGGAAGCTCTCCTGCATAAAAGCTGTGACAATTTGAGTTGCCGAGTCAGCAAGCCGATTGACATCCTCAGCCGTGGCAGCGCCCTCTGCCGAAGCGCGCAGACCGCCGCTGTGAAAGATGACCACCACCGCCAAGAACTGATATCGCCTGCTATTGAATAGACGCATCCTGCGTCTGCTCCGTCATTTGAAACGTGATGTCCGTCAGCCCCATACCGTAAAGGACATTGTAGATTCGCGCAAGATGCTCCCATCTCACCTCCGCGGCGCAGATAATCTCAATCGGGTCGTCCGCATACCTTTTTTGCAAAGCCAGCGTCTCTCGAATCGCCCTCGCAAACAGGCCCAGACCGCTTTCCAGACTTTCTTCGCTTATGACTATCGGCTCGAGATTGCTGACCTGAACGCTGCACGCAGTGTCGCTTTGGGCGATTTGTATTACCAGCGGCTCAGGCCTCGCCATCGATGCCACTGTGCCTGCCGCTGCTGCCGAAACACGCATCGGAAGAAAATCCTCCTTCGGACGCCACTTTGCTGCCACAAGAAAGAAAATCAGCAGCAAAAAAGTGACGTCAATCAAAGGCGCCATGCGAAACCCGAGGTTTCGTCGGCGGCTCGGGAAAACCCCGCCTAAGATGCCACTTGCTGCTGTGCTGTTTATGAGCTTTTCCACCCCTGACTTCCCTGTGGGGCCACGCCCTGTCTATGAATCTCGCCCGCCGAGGCGGGCAAGCCGCAATGTCAGCCGGTTTGCTCTGCGACAAACTCTCTGCCGCGATGGAGCGCCTTCGTGTTTACCGGTATGGTCACATGATAGCGCTCGGCCAGCACCTGCCCCAGGCAGTCCGCCGCCGCGTCGCAACTGAGCATACCCTTTCGCTGCAAGTACGCACCGAGCGCGACCATATTCGCACTTCTGTCACTGCCAAGCTCGTGGGCGATGTCGTCAGCCGGTATCCTTATCACCTCGATCGACTCGTCAAGCCGCGGCTCACTATCGACGAGCGATTTGTTTATGATGATTAGCCCGCCTTTCTTTACCCTCGGTGCGAACTTGTTCAGCGATGCCTTATTCATCGCGATAAGCGAATCGGGCCTGCTGACGACCGGCGAGGCAATCGGCCCATCGGCGATTATGACCATACCGTTTGCAGTTCCTCCGCGGACCTCTGCGCCGTAAGAGGGCATAAAGGTAACTTCCTTGCCGGCATTCATCGTCGTCTGTGCGAGCAGCTTGCAGGCGATAATAATCCCCTGACCACCGAACCCGGCAATCGTCACTTCCTCATAATGCCCGTTGCTCGCCATTGCTTAGCCCCTGAAGCGTCCGAGCGGAAAGGCCTTTGTCATTTCATTTTCTATCCAGAGCATTGCGTCGGCGGGCTTCATCCGCCAGTACGTCGGACAAGGCGACAAAAGCTCCACAAGCGACAGCCCTTCTTCTTTGTTTAACTGTCGCTCGAACGCATATTTTATACACTTCTTCGCGTGGCGTACCCTTTTCGGACTGCTAAGGGCGCACCTCTCGATATAGCCCGCCCCCGGCAGGACCGAGAGAAGCTCGCAGACCTGCAGGGGATAGCCCTCGCGGGATGCGGCTCTTCCCTTCTGTGTCGTGGCCGTTACCTGCCCGAGCATCGTCGTCGGCGCCATCTGGCCGCCAGTCATACCAAAGACCGCGTTGTTGATGAATATAACCGTAAGCTGTTCGGCCCGGTGCGCTGCGTGGATAATCTCAGCAGTTCCTATCGCCGCTAAGTCCCCGTCACCCTGATAAGAGAAGACGACCATATCCGGGTTCGTTCGCTTCATCCCCGTCGCAACCGCTGGCGCCCGCCCGTGCGCAACCTCTATCATATCGACATCGAGATAATCGTAAGCCAATACCGCGCATCCCACCGGCGCTATGCCGATGGTCCTGCCCCTGATATCCAGTTCGTCGATGGTCTCTGCGATTAACCGATGCGCAATGCCGTGCCCGCAGCCGGGGCAATAGTGCGTCGGCACATCCTTAAGCGTCGGTGTTCTCTTGAATACCGTCTTCATATCTCAGGCCTCGGCTCCTGTCCTGGTGGTGAGCTGTTTTATCCTCTCAAGGACCTGCTCGACGGTGGGAACACCGCCGCCGGGCCTTCCGTAAAACACCACCGGCGACTTGCCGGCCACCGCTAATTTAACGTCCTCAACCATTTGCCCTAAGCTCATCTCGACGGTCAGGAATATCGGCCACGCCTCCGCCGCTTTGCTTATCTGCTCATAAGGGAAAGGCCACAGCGTAGTCGGCCTTATCCACCCGACCTTGATTCCTTCTTGTCTGGCCCTATCGACCGCTCCGCGCACAATCCTCGCCGCCACGCCATAGGCCACCACCACGATATCCGCATCCTCAACGGCGTATTGCTCGCAGCGCACCTCCTTTTTCTCAATCTGGCTGTATCTGTCCTGCAGGTTATAGTTGTGCTGCTCAAGCGCCCCTTCGCCCAACCAGAGCGAACGCACGATATTCTGGCCTCTGCCCTTTGCCCCGGTAAGCGCCCAGCCCTTGGCCGGCAGCTTCGGCTGCGGCTTTTTCTCGAACACTATCGGCTCCATCATCTGGCCCAGAATACCGTCTGCCAGAATCACCACCGGTATGCGATACATATCGGCCAGATCGAACGACAGCGGCATTGTATCCACCAATTCCTGCACGCTCCACGGCCCGAAGACTATCGTTCGATAGTCCCCGTGCCCGCCGCCCCGCGTTGCCTGAAAATAATCACCCTGCGACGGCGCGATATTACCCAGCCCCGGCCCGCCCCGCATCACGTTCACTATTACGCAAGGAAGCTCGGCCCCGGCTAAGTAGCTTATCCCCTCCTGCATCAAGCTTATCCCCGGGCTCGACGACGTCGTCATCACCCGCTTGCCCGTCGCCGATGCCCCGAATACCATATTTATCGCAGCAAGCTCACTCTCGCTCTGCAAAAAAACCCTGCCCTCTTCCGGCATCCTGCGGGACATATACGCAGCGACTTCGTTCTGCGGCGTAATTGGATAGCCGAAGTAGGCGTCAAGGCCTGCCAAAATCGCGGCCTCGCCCAGGGCCTCGTTGCCGCACATTAACACCCGTTCACTCACGATACTTCCCTAACTAAAAACTAAACCGCCCTTATCTTGTCGCCGTTGGGCCCCACTGGGGGTCTTGGCGACGTCCCTGGCGGGACTGCTCGGCCGTAGCTCATTTATGCCGTCGGCGCGATAGACCTCTATCGCGCAATCCGGGCAGACAACGGCACAGTTCGCACAGCCCGTGCAGTTGGTATTATCGACCTCGGCAGGGAAATAGCCCTTACTGTTGGATTTCTCGCTGACGTTGATACAGCCGTTCGGACAGACCCCCACGCAAAGCCAGCAACCCTTGCACCGCTCAACGTCGATTATGATTTTTCCCACCATAAGCTTACACCGCGGTCCAACCCAAATAGGTGATTCTATACCCCCACCCCGCCCCTGTAAAGCAAAAACAGGCCCCTTGTTCCTCGCTTTGCCTCCTCCTTCGTTATGCTATTTCTTTTCGGCTTGGCTCTTGTCCAAAATCTCACCCCATTCCTCCGGACTATAATGAAGAACCCGATATTTCCAGGCGTGGGCGATGCCGATATCATAACCATACGAGACTGTTATAATTAGAACATCCTTATCCATAACTTTTGGATACTCTGACAGAATCAAAGCGGCAACCTCCTTGGCCGCAGCGTCGTAATCTTCCGGCGAAGTCTTCCAGATCACGTTTGAGTGAAAATATGTTGATTCCCATTGCTTCCCACCTGCAAATCCCCAACTTCTTCCCACAAAGGCAGTAGCCGTATGCACCTTTCCAGTGGATTGGATGCTTTTCTGTACTGCCAGCAATTCTGGAAACACGCTCTTTTGACTGATCATGGGACCCGCTGCACAAAATGAGGCCGTCAAAAAAAACCAGATTCCAACGATAATCAAATGAAATTTCCATACAGGAGAAGCCACAACATCTCCTTTCGTGCTGGTTCTTACAACAAAAGTTCTGACAGTCAGGTCGTGGAGGCTTTGTCGTGTACGCCGATTGAAAATATACAGGTAGATGATAGCCCCGCCGCATCCGAATATCAGGAATGCTATGCAGTACCCAATTGGGGACTGGACTACAGATGGAGGAATAAGGAGTCCATTGAGGAAGAAAGGAGCACTCAGTATTGTGTAGCGGATTAAGGAGCGAACAAGTGAGATGTGCTCACCGCTCCTATCAACAACCTCAATTTTCATGATTTTCTTCCCAATTGTTCGCCCTTTCCCGACAGAGCTATTAAGCAACCCAAAATAGGCCAGGGCAATACAGAACCCCACCAGCCGGCCATAACCTCCTATTTGTGCAAAAAAATCAAAAAGAAACAGACCAAGGGCAAAGCCAATAATACCTACGAGTATCCCGTCAAGAAGGAATGCTAATAAGCGTCTCCAAAGGCCGCTTATCATTCTATTTGTTCGTTGAGAAGTGCTCTTGTCTGCAACTTCGCTAAGGGTGGCATTAGCATCCGGCATTTCTGAGTGCCTCCTGTAGCATTCTCAACAACATGCGAAGGCTTCATTCTGTTTACCCTTGATAGCAACCCTCGTCAAGTAATACTTCAAAACGGAATCAGAAAAGAGACGCAGAAAAAGGGTCAGGCATGCTCTGTAGGAAAGCTTGCCAGTTCAGGCATTTTTTCCCTGCAAAGGGAGCGGCAATGCTGCGGTGCGCGCGCAGGGTGAGCGTGGTGCGGGTTTTTTAGGGTTGTGGGGGCAGGGTGGCGGCGGAGGCGATTGAGAGTTGGTGCTCTGTTTTTAAGAACAGGTAATAGAGCCGGCCTTCCTGATACGTCTTTCCTGCAACCCTGCCGGCGGAATCGCCCTGGCCCATATAGACGTCGCAGCGTCCTGCAGCGCGGATGGCCCCGCCGGTGTCCTGGTCGAGGCAAAAGCCGCTGTATGGGTCGATATAGATGGCCCCTGTTATCTCGCGCGGCAGCCGGGTATCGAGAAACGCAAGGCACGCCCGCGGATAAATCGACTTATCGGTGGCGATGGTCCTGTAGGGGATTACCGGCTCATTCAAGCTGCCTCTGGGCGGGCCGTTCTGCTCGCGGAAGAAGACGAATCTCGGATTTAGCTGCGTATATCTCGGTACGAGCGTTGGATTATTTCTGAAATACTCAATCATCGAGGCCAGACTGAGCCGGTCTGCCGAGATGCGTCCGTCGCTGACGAGCTGTTTGCTGATGCTTTGGTAGTCGTGGCCATTGTTGGCGGCGTAGCCATACGTAACAAGCCGGCCATCGGGCATACGTATCTTCGCCGACCCCTGCACGTGCGTGATATACGACTCGAACGGGTCGCCCAGCCAGACAAGCTCCTCGCCGGCTAACATATTGCTGCTCTCAATCTGTGCCCGCGCAGGATAGGGCGTAAGCCCGCCGTCGGTGCCTCGCCTGCCGAGTATCCGGCCGTTCTCGCCCTTGACCAAATCTTGCGGCTGGCTGTAAAGCGGGTATCTGAACCGGTCGCCGGCCTGCGCGGAACCATCGAATATCGGCGTATAATACCCGGTGAACAGAACCGTCCCCTTATCGTCACAGCCGACCGACATATAAACATCGAACCTGTGCCTTATCGCCTCATTGAGCTGCGGCCCGCGAAGCCCCGAATCCAGCAGCGACCTGAACTCCTTCAAGCTGGCGACCGCATCATCGTGCGTGATATCCCCATAAGGAAAGAACTGCTGACTCGACGGCTTGCTCAGGTAGTTCAAGCTGCTATCGATACCGAGCCGAAGATTGGCGACGTTGTAGGATGCCATCGTGAAGTCCGGGATGTCGGCCGGATTGATTATCCTGCGAAGCGCAAGCTGCCCCGGCGGCAAAGGCCGGTCGTAATCGAGCTTCGCCTGCTCCTTCTGACAGCCCGTTACCACAAATACGGCGATGATTAGCGCGACAAAAAGAAAACATCTGACCTTCATTTTGCTCTCCTGACGCCCGGAAAAACCATACGCGCGAAGCCAGCTGCTCCGGCTTCGCCTCTGCACCTGCCGATTTTACACCATTATGCCAACTTCGGAGGCGCTATCTAATCCTATATCGGTCTATCCTTCCATCTTTCTTCAACTTGCCCTTCCCGTTTTGTCGTTGCAGACCGTCAACGCACAAATACAATTGACCGCTGATTGGAGTATTGCCCCACCCCTGGGGGTGCCACAAGCAAGATTGACTGAAAGGAGATACTGGTGACGGATAGAAATTTGAACAGGCGGGATTTTGTGAAATCGGCCGGATTGGGTACAGCGGGACTGTTCATCTCCGGCTGTGCAGACAGTGGTCGCGGACAGGCGATGTCTGAATCGCCGAAGAAGTTGTCGCAAGCGCAGAAAAAAGCAAGGCCGCAACCGGCCCTGCCCGATTACTAGCGCTACCGTTTCAAAAGCATGAAGGTGGGCCTGTGCCAGGTTTACACGGAACAGTGGCAGGTGGAGGAAAATCTGAAACGGACGATTGCGGCGATAGAGTCGGCTGCCGAGCAGGGGGCAGAAGTTGCCGTGATGCCGGAATGTGTGCTGCATGCATATTCGTGGGACGAAAGCCAGGGTAAGTCGCAGGAGTTTCGTGACCGGCTTTACAGTGTTGCCGAGTCGCTTGACGGAGAGCATCTGCAGTTGGTGCGGAGCAAAGCGAGGCAACTGGGTATTTACATAATGTTCGGTTTCGTTGAAAAAGGTGACGAGGGCAGGATTTACAACTCTGCTGCGCTTATTTCAAGGGACGGACAAATCCTCAACGTCTATCGCAAGGTCCACTGCCGGCCTTTTGAGAGCATCCAGTATCGCGGGTACTTCACGCCGGGCGATGACTTTGCCGTCAGGAATCTGACGTTCGCCGACGGAGAGTTCAAGGTTGGAACGATGATTTGCTTCGACATAGAGATTCCGGAGTCTGCGCGATGCCTCCGAAGTCTGGGCGCCCAGATAATACTCTGCCCGCTTGCGCGTGACACAAGCCGGATGACCACGTACAGGAACCGTGTGGACAACGAGATTATCGCTCGCTGCGACGCCACTTGTAACGAGCTTTTCATCGTAGTTGTCAATCACGCGGGCAGATTCAATGGGGGCAGTTACGTGGTAGGCCCTCAGGGGGAGCTGCTGCGCCAGCTCGGGAAGCAGGCCGAGGTTTGTGTCCTGGATATTCCCGTCGGCGTTGTTGCCAAGAAGTTCCACAGCGACCCGATAGGGTGGATGGGATGGGGATATCGGCGGACGGAGGTTTACGACAAGTATCTGTGACCCCGCCCCTGGGCCCCCGGCAGGGGACGGGCTAATCCGGCCTTTTTAGCTCTTCGATTTTGGGCAGGTCTTTGAGGGTATTGAGGCCGAAGGTTTGTAAGAATTTTTTCGTTGTGCCGTAGAGCATAGGTCTTCCCAGCACCTCGGCCCTTCCGACAATCTTGACCAGCCCCTTGTACATCAGATTGCGAACCATATCGCCCACCGCCACGCCGCGGATTGACTCGATGTCCGCCCGCATAATCGGCTGCTTGTAGGCGATTATCGCCAGTGTCTCCAGAGCCGCCTGGCTCAGCTTGCTGTCGTCCCTCGCTCGCAGCAGCTTCTTTAGCCAGTGGTTGTAGCAGCTCAGCGTCAGCATCTGATAGCCGCCCGCGATTTGCTCGATTCGAAAGGCGTTGTTGACCGCCTTGTATTTCTTGTTCAGATTCTCGATGTGCTTGCGGACTTCTCTGTTGCTGGTCTCGGCGATACCTGCCAGCCGAGCTGCCGAAAGTGGCTCGTCGCTTGCAAAAAGAACCGCCTCGATGACCGATTCGACGGTTACCTCTCCTTCATCTTCATCTGCCGTCGCCTCGACAACCTCATCCACCGGGTCGCCGTCCGCCTCTTCCTCGCCGATGTCTTCTTCGGCCTCTGCCTGTTCGTCCTCCTCGGCCGGCTCGGCTTCTTCAGCCTGCTTCGACTCGTCAACTTCTGCCGTGAATTCCAGGTCGCCCGGCATGTCCTCCTCGTCCTGCGACTGACTGCCGAGCTCGGCGTCTTGTCCCTCAATATATTCAGCTATCTCCTCCGGGAGCTCTTCCGGGAAGATTTCTTCTTCGTTGTCTCTTGCTCTTATCATATTTCCTTCCATATAAACGGGTCAGCGTCTTTTCTGCTGACTCTGATTGTCGCCTCCGGCAGCACTTTTTTCAACTCTTCTGCCAGCTTTTTGAGGAAGAATCGCTCCGAGACCGTATGCGACAGACACAGGCACGTAACGCCCGCCTCCTGCGCCGCCAGTGCATAGTGATGTTTCAGCTCGCCCGTGACATAGAGGTCCGCCTTCTGAGCGATGACCTGGCTGATGATTTTCCCGCACGACCCGGCACAAACCGCAGCGGTCTTAACGGTCCTGTTTTTTTTGCCCACTATCCCGACGGCCTTTGCGCCTGTCTGCTTTTTTATCTTCTCGATGATTTTACTCAGTGGCGTCGGCTTATCGAGCGGCCCGATTCTGCCCAGGCCGTACCTGTCCGTGTCGTTATGAAGCCGGAAGACATCAAAGGCCGGCTCCTCGTAAGGATGCGCCCTCAGCATAGCTGCTATCACCCGTCCAAGTTTCTCAGCCGGTACTATTGTCTCGAATCGCACCTCCGGGACCCTCTCGAGCCTGCCTTTCTTCCCCACTGCCGGCCTTGCCCCTTCAAGGGGCAGGAAGCTGCCCTGTCCAGCAGCCGAAAAACCGCAGTGACTATACTTGCCTATATGCCCCGCGCCCGCTCCGAATACCGCATCGCTAACCTTCCCAGCCGACTCGGCCGGTATAAATACCACCAGCTTGTAGTTATCCCCTGTGGGCCCTTCGACATAGTCGCCTATCGGCCTGCCGTCCCTGATACCCACAATCTCCGCAAGTGCGTCGTTGACGCCGCCCTGCGCAACATCGAGCGCGGTGTGTATCGAAAATACCGCAATACCCGCCCTTATCAGCCCATAGACAACACCCGTCGGCCCATCCGCCGTGATGTGCTTCAAGCCATCCCAGATGAGCGGATGATAGCTTACTATCAAATCCGCCCTGAGGCGTTTGGCCTCTGCCAAAACCTCTTTGGTGACGTCGATGGCCAAAAGAATGTTCTTCACCTGTTTGCGGGCGTCACCGACCAGAAGCCCGACATTGTCCCAGCCCTGCGCCAGTTTGAGCGGGACGATTCTCTCGACTTGCTCTGCAACGTCTCTTACGTTCATTTCTTTTGGCACCTGCTATCCACGAATTCGCTGTAATACTGCTGAAGCTTCCTTGTAACTTCGCCCACCCTGCCTTTACCCACTGTATGTTTCTCAATCGCACAGACCGGCATAACCTGCATAATCACGTTCGTCAGGAAGACCTCATCGGCCCCCAACAAATCGTCTATAGACAGGTCCTTTTCCAGAAGCTCAATCTCCTTTTCGACCGCGATTTCACAAACCGTCTTTCTGGCGATGCCGGGCAGCACCGGTGTATTAAGGCCGGGCGTCAGTAATCTGCCGTCCTTTACCAGGAACACATTACTGATACAGCCCTCGGCAAGCCGATTGTCCGTCGTAAACCAGATTGCCTCGGCCGCCTTTTTCTCGTGCGCTTCTCTCAGTGCCAGCATACGAGAAAAGTAGCTTGTCACCTTGTGCCCGCACGTCGGCTCGGTGACATTCTGCCTGACCGGGCACAATACCACAAGCACTCCCTTGCTGTAATACTCCTGCGGGTATGGTCGCATCGCGGTAGCCGCTATCAATAACGTTGCCGACGGCCCCGGCGCGCCGGAGCCCGATGCCGATACCGAGCCCGCCGACAGCGTCAAGCGAATCCGCGCATCGCTCAGGGCGTTCGCCTCAAGAACCTTATGCACCGCGTCGGCAAGGTACTTTTTGTCGTACCTGTGTTCTATCGACAGCGCCCTTGCGCTTGCAAACAGCCGCTCCAGATGGTCCTCCAAGCGAAACACTACCCCGTTGCAGGCCTGCATCGTCTCGAACAGCCCCGCTCCATACAGAAAACCACTGTCACTGACCGATAGTTTTGCTTCGCTGGCTTCCACCAACTCATCATTCAGGAAAACTCTCGTACCCATATCACTTGTGCGGCTCCCGATATCCGTCGTCTTCTAATTTCTTGGCCTTGCCTTTCCTTCTAAAAACAAGAATGAGCCAGGCCGCAACAATGGCAAATAGCAGCCCGACACGCCAGTCCGATGCGATTTCCATCCCCAGGCCAAACGCTATCGCTCCGACTGGTACGGCCCCAGCCAACCAAATCCCATCATTCTTCCAGTTCACGGAATCGTCCTGCTGTTCTGAACAGTTGCAATTCCTGCGAGCAGGGCTCTTGCCTTCGTGATTGTTTCGTCCCACTCGGCCTGCGGGTCGGAATCCGCCACGATGCCGCCGCCGGTCTGGACGTAGGCGGTCTGATTCTTGACGATAATCGTGCGGATTGCGATGTTCAGACAAACGCTGCCGTCCAGCCCTACGTATCCGATGCCGCCTGTATAAACGCCCCTTGCGGTCGGCTCTGTCTCGTCGATGATTTCCATCGCGCGAATCTTCGGCGCGCCGGTAATCGAGCCGCCCGGAAACATCGCCCGCAGAACATCGCAGAACCTTACGTCCTTGCGAAGCTCGCCTGTCACCGTTGCGACCGCGTGAAAGACCGTCGGATATGGCTCGATAGTCCTCGGCTGCGAGACCCTTCTTGTCCCCGGCCTGCATATCCTCGCAACGTCGTTTCGCTCGAGGTCGATTATCATGTTCAGCTCTGCCTTTTCCTTCTCGCTGCTGAGGAGCTGCGCGAAGTTGCGGCGATTGAGCTTCTCTGCCGCCTGCACACCATTTCCGTACCGCCTGCGTGTCCCTTTGATGGGCTTTGTGCTGATTTGCCCGTCTCTGATTGTGATAAACATTTCTGGCGATGCGCTTACAATCTGAAAATCACCCGCATCGATATAAGCAGCGTAGGGGCTTGGGTTGTAATTGCTCTGCCACGAGAAAAGCTCCATCGGCTGAGCGCTGCAATCGGCCTCGAACCTCTGCGAGAAGTTTATCTGGTAAACCTCCCCGTCATAGATATACCGCCTTATCTTCTCAAACGCATCGAGGTAGTATTGCCTGCTCATATTGCAGCGCACATTCGTCAGGTCGATATTCTCAATCTCTCCTGTCGGCGGCTTTGCCGCGGTGATATCTGCCGCTTGCTTCAAGAGTCGGTCAAGCTGTTCGATTTTCTCCTCTGCGCTCTCAGCGTCATCACTCAGCTCCAGGGCGATAAGCCAAAACTCTCGGCTCGCATGGCGATATGCAACCAGCCGGTCATAGAAGCAAAGCCGAATCAACGGCATCTGCAAATCGTCCACCGTTGTCTCAGGCAGCTTTTCAATATATCGCCCAAGCTCATAACCGAAATACCCAATCCACCCCCCCGCAAAAATACCTTTCGGCAGGTCGCCCCATCCTTCTCTCGCCGGTTTGTATTTATCCAGCGCCGCCTGTAGTTTCCCCAAGGGATTCACCCGGCCCGAGCGAAACTCAAAGACCTCTCTCGGCTCTGCCGCCCAGTAGCTAAAACCGTCCCCGTTTGCCTTGGCTGCGTTGCCCCCCAAAATCGCCGCCCCCTCCATTTGCCCGAACAGCGCATTGAGCATCGCCAGCGACACCGATGCTTGTACCTCTCTGCAACATACCCTGCAGGCAGCGACCTTGCTCTTTGTAACCGTCGTCGTCACTGCAGCTCTCCTGCCTTCAACTGCTCGATGATTCGAACGCCCAAGCTGGTGCCGATTCTACTGGCGCCCGCTTGGAGCATCGCCAGTGCCTGCTCCGCCGTCCGTATTCCGCCCGCTGCCTTTACCCTGCACCGCGGTGCATGTTCCTTCATCAGCTTCACGTCCTCGACCGTTGCTCCGCCCGCCGGGTGCATCCCCGTGCTGGTCTTCACAAAATCCACTCCGCACCTGTCCGCAATCTGGCAGACGAATATCTTCTGCTGTTGTGTAAGGGCCGCCGATTCGATAATCACCTTCAGCAGCACAGCCGGCTTCATCGAGTGGCATACCCTGACCACCTGCGTAAACTGCTCGGCGATGTATCTCTCGTCGCCCTCAATAATCGCCGCCAAGTCCGCCACCATATCTATCTCGTCTGCCCCTGCGAAAATAGCCGCCTTTGTTTGCGCAACCTTTATCTTCGTGAAATCCGCCCCGAACGGCAGCGACACCACTCCACCCACCGCCACCTTTGTCCCCTGCAACAGTTCTGTCGCTAAGGGCAGCCACCGCGGATTGATCGACGCCGCACAAAAACCGTAGCGCCTCGCCTCATCGCAGAGCTGCCTGATTTGCCCGCTCGTCGTCTCCGGCCTCAGCAGCGTATGGTCAATCACCGCCGCCATATCTCTTTCGCTTATCACGTTCACTTTGCGATATACCCCTTGTCTTCAAAGAGGTCGATTGCATCTGCGGTTGAGCGGAAGACCTTTGTTGCGGTTTGCGTAACAAAGACCGAAGGTGTCTGCTTCGCCGGCCAGATGACGTAAACCTCCTTGGCTGCCTCGTGGGCGTGCTGCAACTCCCTTTCAACGCCGCTGGAGATTGCAGCCCTGCCGTCTGCCATTGGCGGAATAAAGCTGATTATCATCTCCGACTGGTCGATCAGCATAAAATCTCGCGCGTACGTCTGGCTGTTGATATCACGCTCAATCTGAAGCACCTGGTCCAAATCCAGCCGAACCTTCTTTCCACCCGGCATAATCTCCACGAAGCCCCGTCCCTCCTTAGCCGCTTTCTGCGCATATCGCGGCAGATGCGCCTCCTCCAAATCGCCCGGGTCGAAATACGTAAAATGGTCCTTCATCGTCTTTCTGAACCCGTCGATCTCACCTTTGACGTCCTCCATATCCACTACGGCTGTCATAGGAAAGCTCAAATACGCCCTCTTTCTCTGCGGCTCAAAGACCAGCCGGTAAAACGTCTCGGTCGTCTCTTCTTGTGCTCCTCGTGCAAGGCAGTAAAAGGGGACTTTGTCGTCGATTCCCCGGCAAAGCATCTCGGTGCTGATTATCTCCTCCTCCCGCCAGACAATCAGGTCCTTGAGCGTATGCTCAGCCGAGTGCTCTTCCAGCAAACGTTGGTGAAGTGCCGCCACCCCGTCAATCATGCAGATGTACATATCCGCACCAAGCTGGCGCATCTGGTCGAAATCCACCGCCGGAAACAGCCCGTGCCACCAGCGAAAAGTCGCGTGCGTGTTGACTATGAGGTTATCCACCCTTGTTGCTCTGGCGATGATATCCTTAAACACGCTCCGCCGAAGTGAATGCAGCCGCTTCATTGAAATATCTAAAATCTTGCCCGGCGCAATATCCGGTGCCTCGGCGTACATCATATCCCCCACGTTGCAGAGCACAACCTCCCTGCCTCGCGCACCGGCCAATCGGCACACCTTCTCAAGGTAGCTTTTCTTGTTCAGTCCCACCATTCCCGTAACGACTATCACCATCGAATCTGACTCCAGACCACAGACACCCGACTACCGGCTATAACCTGCCGGCGTCATTCATATCATTTGCGACCGAGTTTATCAAACCGTGGAGAATCTTGGCGGTTTCTTCCCGCATATCTCTCACTTTGCCGTAATCGGTGTCATCCAGATACCCGATACGATGCGCAAGATGAAGAAGGTATTCCAGCTCCGCCAGTGACCCTCTCGAAATGTAGAGAAAATTCAGATATTCTCTCTTGTGGCCTCTGCCGGTGCCCTCGGCAATATTGGCGCCTACCGAGATGGCTGCCCGGCGCAACTGCGATGTGATTCCATAAGCCTCTTCTCTTGGAAATGAACGTGTTTCCGAGTACACAAGCGTGGCTAAGTCATCCGCATGCTGCCAAGCTTTGATTTTCTTAAGGTCTCTTGCCATCTGTCAGTTTGATTGCCCACCTGCGCAGTCTTTGGTCTTTGGTCTTGGGTCTGTAGTCTTTGGTCTTTAGAGGTTCTCTATCCGCTGCTGCCTGTCGTACTCTCTCAGTGCCGCAACCAGATCTCCCATATCACCGGCCATTATTCCATCCAGCGAATATAGCGATAGGCCAATCCTGTGGTCGGTAACACGGTTCTGAGGAAAATTATAGGTCCTTATCTTCTGACTCCTGTCGCCCGAGCCAATCATCGTCTTTCTTTTGGCGTCCCGTTCGGCCCTTTTTTGCCGCTCGAAGTGTTCATATATTCGGCTCCTCAACACCCGCCAGGCCTTGGCGCGGTTCTTGTGCTGGCTCTTCTCATCCTGCATACTCACCGTAATGCCCGTCGGAATATGCTCGAGCTTTATCGCGCTGCTGACCTTATTGACATTCTGTCCGCCCGGCCCGCCCGCTCGGCTTACGTGCTCTACCACGTCGTTTGAGTCTATCTCGATATCCACTGCCTCCGGCTCGGGCAGCACCGCCACCGTTGCCGCCGACGTATGAATCCTGCCCTGCGACTCGGTCGCCGGCACGCGCTGCACACGGTGCCCTCCTCCCTCGTAGCCCAGCTCCGACCAAACACCGTCGCCCTTTACCGAAAAAATCACCTCCCGAAAGCCGCCCATCTCAGCCGGGCTGAAATTAAGCTGTTCGGCCTTCCACCCCCGGTTCTCGGCATACCTGACGTACATATTGTACAGCTCCCGTGCAAAAAGTGCCGCCTCTTCTCCCCCCGTCCCCGCTCGTATCTCCATAATCACCGAGCCGATAGTCTCATCTTCGGCCATCACCACACAGTTGGTCACCTCCTCAAGCAGTGCCTCTCGTTTGCCCTCAAGCTCCTCAAGCTCTTGCTGTGCAAGCTCTCTTAGCTCCTCGTCGGCAGATTCGCTTGCGAGAAGGTGTTTTGCCTCCTCTATCTGGCCCGTCGTTTTCTTGTAGGCCCGGTACTTGCCAACCACTGCCTTGAGTTTGCCCTGTTGCTTTGAAAGAGCGACCAGCCTGGCGCTGTTCTGCGCAGTTTCCGGATTGGCTATCTGCCTCTCCAGTTCATCTAAGCGCATCTCCAGCTCATCCAGTTTCGCAATCAGTGAGTCCTTTGCCTCGCTCATCTCGCAGGTCCCGCAAAGATATTATCGGTACTTGTGGAAATAACGAAAGGCCCCGATTGTGCAGCTAACGCACGGAACCGGAGCCCTGGTCTCGCAGCCCGAAATGGAAGCTACTTCTTGTCGTCTTTTTTCTGCTTTTTGAAGTATTCGGTGCCGTATTTCTTCTGGAATCGCTCCACACGCCCCGCAGTATCCACGAACTTCTGCTTGCCCGTGTAAAAAGGATGGCACGCCGAGCATATCTCCGCGTGAATCTCATCGGCCGTGCTGCGCGTCTCAAAAGTATTACCGCACCCGCAGCGCACCATAACCTTCTTGTATTTCGGGTGTATTCCTTTTTTCATAAAACGGCTCTCCAAAATCACCTGCAAACTTGGCATTATACTGATATCGCGCCGCCGTTCAACATAAAAATCCGTTCTTCTTGCCCCGCCCCTGGGCCCAGGGGCAGGGCAGCGAGAATGAGCGGCCAGGAGAAAAACTGCCACAAAATGCCGGTTAGAACCTTTCAACGTACTCGAGGAATTCTTTTGCTGTTCTGTCAAGATTCTCGATGCTCCCCCCGCCCTTCAGCACTTCGCACATCTCGTAAGCGATATATCCCTGATATCCGATTTTCTTCAGCGTATTGATAAAAGTCTCGTAATCGATGATGCCCTCTCCCATCGGTACCGCTCGCATCAAGGTGTCGCGCTGCAGGTAATTGGTCAGGTTATGCTCATAATGGTATCGGGGCAGGCGCACATAATCAGCCGCGGTTGTATGAACGATAAAGGGCTTCATCTCTAAGATAGCAACTCTGATTTCCTCCGAGCTCAAGCCCTGCAGGGTCGGTGCCCAGGCGTCAAAAGCCGCTTTGACGTTCGGCAGATTGACCTCTTCGAGAAGCCATCGCATCGTATCGTGGCCAACCGCAATATCGTGATGGTTCTGCACCGCCAGCGTGACACCGTACTCAGCCGCCTTTTGGCCCGCTAGTCTCAGTCCTTCAACCACCATAGCATATTGCTTGTCAAACGGTACATCCGGACGCTCATAACCCGTGAATATACGCACCATATCGGTTCCCAAATCGTGGGCTAACCTGGCTAATTCGCCAACGTAACACGCCTGAATCTCCACATTGGGGATTCCCGCTTTATCAACACCTGCCGTAAAGTCCGTATAGCCGGCTAAGCAAACCAGCTCCAGACCAAGTTCTTCAATCCTCTGTCGCAGGGCTTTTCGTGCAGCCGCATCATAATCCAAGGGGCTTACGTGAGGCCGTTTCGCCATCAGCATCACGCCGTCAAAACCAAGCTCCTTTGCTTTAACCAAAAACTCATCCACACTCAATCTGGCCTGCCCGCGCCAGAAACCCGCATAGCTGACAGAATGCAAACACGTCTTTACCTTAAAGTCCTCCGGATTGCCCGTCGGCACGTCCTGCGAGAAAAGTCTTTGAGAAAACGATAACATCAAAACCATCGAAACAAAACACGCCTTACGCATCGCCAATCTCCTTTCATAGCCGACAGTCTATGAATCTTCCTGAATCGCTTACAGGTATTTCCATTATACCGGGCAAGGTGCACAGGCCCAGATACCCGAGCCCTAATCTTTCAGTCTTATTTATAGCAGCTCCCGAGTAGTGGCTCAAGTTTTTCCGGGCAATGCACGTCGTGACCTGACAGTTACAGCTTTTCCCCGACCATCCCCTTCCCCTGAAAAAAAGATGAAAATTGCAGCTTCCGTCAAGAAAGGTTGAAGAAGCCCGCGTTTTTAATCGATATCAGTACTATCTATACTTTAAGTAGGAGGTCGCACCCGATAACTTTGGCTATGGAGATGCCATGATGCGAATCAGGTACGCCGTCTCTACGATGGTTTTCTGGTGGCGGGACAACCGGCTTTCGCTGGAGCAGGAATGCGAGCTGCTAAAATCCCTTGGCTACGGCGTGGAGCTCTGGCCCAATACCGGCGGACTCACCGAGTGCCGCTACGACAGACAAAACTGGCCCCGACTAAAAGCCGCCACCGAAGGCATGCTCGTGTCAATGCGCTCCCGAAACGATAACCCCACAATCGAACAATGGGCCGAGCAGATTGAATGTGCAAAGCTGCTCGGTGCCAACATAGTCGCAGACCTCCAGAGTCTGCGAATTCCCGAAGGTCCCGACGTCAACGGCTGGGACAAAGTCGCAGAGATACTGAAGCTCGCCGCCGATAACGACATCCGAATCTGCCTTGAAACCGGCCCGCTGCCAATCCTCAAACAGGTCGGCGAAAAATTCGATTCACTTTTGTTTTGCCTTGATACCTGCTATGCCAATCGCGACGACTCCTTTACCTTTAAGGATTATGTTGACGGCCTTATCGACAGGGTCGTGCATCTGCACCTTAGCGAGAACTACGGCAAAATCGACCACAACGAACCGCTCGGCTGCTGCCATGGTATCGGCCGCGAGGACTGGGATTATCTCCTCGATGTGATGAATACAAGCGACAACGAAGTTGTCGCCGTCCTCGAAATGTCGCCCTGTACGCCGCTCGTGATGATTCGCCAGGCAAGCAACTTCCTCTTCAATGTGCTCAAATGGCCCGACCCTCCACACAAACTCATCGCCCACGATAAAGTCGGAATTTCTGAAAAATAGCCGTTTCACCCGCCCCCGCCTCTCAAACTGCCCAGAAAGTTGTTGACGAACTCGGCACAATCACAGATTCTAATCGCGTCATCAAAAAACCTACTGTAACTGTCCGGTCTTAGTGGAGGTAAACGCTATGAGAACCGCCTATCTCGCTTTGCTCGTTGCGGTCGTGCTTTACGTCGGCGGCTGTGCCACAGGTAAGGGCGAAAGCTATGCCAGAGCGAACTACGACTTCACGCAGCTCGATAAGGTCGCGGTCGTCGACGTCTCAGGTGCAGTTGTCGGCGATGCCGCAAAGAATCAAATTGCCGACTTCTTTGTTATGGAACTGCTCAAGAAGGGCTTCGCCCCCGTAGAACGTGCTCAGGTCCAGGCGCTGCTCAAGGAGCAGGAGTTTCAGGCCTCCGAAATCACCTCTGCAGAAGCCGCGGCAAAGGCGGGACGAATACTCAATGTCCCGGCAGTCCTGGTCGTCAACATCCCCAACTACGCGGATGACTTCTCCATCACCGCCAAAATGGTCGATGTTGAGGACGGCAGCATACTCTGGCTCGGTACCGGTTCCGGAAGGGTCGGCAAAAACCTCGCTATGTTCTTCGGTGCTGCCGCGGGCGCCGGCGCAGGTGCCGCCGTTGCAGGCGGTGAATCCGGCGACAGAGTCCTTGGCGGAATCGCCGGCGGTGTCCTCGGCGCCGCTGCTGGCAGCGCATTGACACCCCAGCAGGCAGACCAGCTTCAAAAAGTCGTAAAAGATATGTGCACTACACTTCCCGCGCGGCTCCAGTAACACCCACTACCAGAGTGCTTGAATAATGGCGGAGGCGCTTCCGAAACCTCCTTGCTTCTGTGCTCTTTACGCTGTGGTTCGGTTCGGCCGTTCTTAAACTGATCACGCAACGTTTTTTCTGTAAATTTGATTTGGGTTTATCGCAGAGAGGTCGTTCTCTACATCCATATTCAGATGCCTTTTTCCTGTCTGCTGTGATGGACAATCTCCTCTCGTATAGGGATTTATAACAACGCGGCCGAAGGGACTGGAACCCGTCGCTTCGCTCCCTATATGGGCGTTGCCCTTCTGGTGTCGCCCGCTACGCTGGCTCCTGTCACCCCCACGACATGGGGGAACTTCTCCCCCATACCCCCTCGGGTTCGAGTCCTTCCCAACTAACTCGAACGCCAAGAGCCACCCTAAGAGTGGCTCTTTTGTCACAACGAGGCCGATGAGACTCGAACTCACAACCTTCGGATCGACAGTCCGATGCTCTATCCAATTGAGCTACGGCCCCGAAGCAATGGTTAAACGAGTAATATATCAACACGGCTTTGGTCGTGTCAAATCCTTTTGGCCCGCTGCAAGAGGGAGATTAGAAAAATTCAGCAGCAGCCAAGCGGCTCGGAGCCAGGCGAAGGTGGCGGAACGACTACGATTTTCTTGCGCCGCGGGAGCGTCTGACCACGGGTTGAGACTTGCCTTGTTTCTTTTCTTCGGGCTCAAGGATTCGCATGGCTTTTTTGACATCGGCGACCTTCAGGACTCCGGTAGTCCGGCCGCCTTTGGCACCAGCGGTGCAGTAGGCGTATGAGATGTTTATGTGGTGTCTGGCAAGCTTTTCGGCAACAGCGGCGAAGGCGCCGGCCTTGTTGGCGAGATTCAGGCAGAGCACCTCGGTTTTGTTGTAAGGCAGGTTGATTTTTTTGAGAACTTCCTCGGCCTTTTCGGGCGACTCGAAGACAAGCCGGAGCACACCATGCTCGACGGAATCCATGACGGTCATTGCCGTGACGTTGACTTTGACGCTGGCGAACTGGCCGAGAATTCTTGCCAGCACACCGGGCTTGTTGACCATAAAGATTGAGAACTGCGTAGAGATGTACATGCCACGACCTCCGGACAAAACTATATTTAATCGCTCTGGCCGGTCTCCACAGCGGCTTGCCTGTCAGGGTAGAACTCGAAGACCTGGTCGAGATTGGTTATTTTGAAAACGCGGTGCAGTTGCGGGTTGATGGAACTGACGGCAACGTGGCCACCGCGGGGCTGGAGTTTGGCTCGCGTCTCGAGAAGTAACCCGAGGACCTGGGAGGAGAAGAACTTGACACCCTCGAAATCGAAGATGATTCGCGTCGGGGGGTCGGTCTCAATGAATTTTTCCAATTCGCTCGAGATAGAACTGATGTCATCGACGTTGCTGATGATACTCGTCTTGAAGCTTACGATTACAGCCGGCCCCTGCCGGACTATCTCGCCAATAACATTGTCGCTCATGTTATTCCTGCATCCAAACTCAGTGAAAACCAAATTCCATTTCAGTTAAGCACCCGCTTTCAATTTTCTCCTATACGGGATGATTTATCAACGACTAAATATATATTTTTATCGCTTCCAGCAGGCGACAAAATGTTCTTGTTGCGGGTCCTTGGGCTCAAGCGGCGGCATATCTTTGAGGCAGCGGCCTTGGGCGAGAGGACAGCGAAGATGAAATGGGCAGCCGGCGGGAGGATTGGCAGGACTGGGCACCTCGCCGCCGAGCAGCTCACGGTCGGCTCGCTCTGAGGGTTCAATTTTGGGGATTGCGGACATCAGTGCGTGCGTATATGGGTGCAGGGGGTTTGCGTAAAGCTCCTTGACGGGGGCCCGCTCGACGATTTTGCCGAGATACATCACCGCGACGACATTGCAGGAGAACTGGACAACCGCCAGGTCATGGGCGATGAAGAGATAGGTGAGATTGAATTCGTCCTGGAGGTCTTTGAGGAGGTTGAGGATTTGCGACTGGATTGAGACATCCAGTGCACTGACCGGTTCGTCGCAGATGACCAGCTTCGGCTCGAGGACCAGCGCCCTTGCGATGCCGATTCGCTGCCTTTGTCCGCCGGAGAACTCGTGCGGATAGCGATTGATGTGGGCCGGTGAGAGGCCGACTTTCGAGAGGACGTCGCCGACTTTTCGGGCGAGGTCGCTTCGACTCAGGCGTTTGTGGACTTTCAGGGGCTCGCCGACTATATCGCCGATTGTCATACGGGGGTTGAGTGAGCCGTAAGGGTCCTGAAAAATCAGGCTGATGTCCCTGCGCATCTTGAGAATTTTTTTTCTGTCGGCAGTTAGGACGTTCAGCCCGTCAAAGGTGACGCGGCCTGCAGTGGCGCCGATGAGGCGAAGAATGGTTCTTGCGACAGTAGTCTTTCCACAGCCGCTTTCGCCGACCAGACCGAGTGCCTGGCTTGGCCTGACGGCGAAGGTGACACCGTCAACTGCGCGGACGTGGCCGACGGTGCGGCGAAGCAGACCCTTGCGAATCGGAAAGTAGGTCTTCAGGTCTTCAACACTAAGCAAATATCCGTTAGTCTGCGCCATATTTTGCCTGATATTCTCTGTGTTCCTACTGCGTTTCGTATCCTTCCGCGAGCCAGCAGGCGGCGGCTCGACCGCCCGCGAGCTTTCGCAATTCCGGCTCAACGGTCTGACATCTTTTGTCTTCGCGTCCGAGCGGGCAGCGAGGGTGAAACTTGCATCCGGTCGGGAAATGCAGCGGCTCGGGGACAGTGCCGGGTATAGTATGGAGTCGTCTGCCGGTAAACCCAAGGCGGGGTACCGATTCGAGCAGACCTTTCGTGTACGGATGAAGCGGTTCTCTAAACAGTAAGTGGCAATCCGCCATTTCGACGATGCGCGAGGCGTACATAACGGCAATGTTTTCGGCGCGTTCGGCGACGATTCCGAGGTCGTGGGTTATCAGCAGAATGCTCATCCGCTGCTGCTTTTGGAGCTCGTCGAGCAGGTCAAGTATCTGTGCCTGGACGGTAACATCGAGGGCGGTAGTGGGCTCGTCGGCGATTAGCAATTCGGGTTTGCAGCTTATTGCCATAGCAATCATCACGCGCTGTCGCATGCCGCCGGACATCTGGTGTGGATACTCTCTGATACGCTGCTGCGGGTCGGGGATACCGACGCGGCGGAGCATATCGACGGCCATAGCCCATGCCTCGGCGCCGCTTTTTTTCTGGTGAAGGCGAATGGCTTCGACAATCTGATTGCCGACGGTAAAGACGGGATTCAAGCTGGTCATCGGCTCCTGAAAAATCATCGCTATTCTGTTTCCACGGATTTTGCGCATTTGCTGGGCAGGCAGCTCGAGCAGATTTCTTTCCTGGAGCATAATCTTTCCGGCGACGACTTTGCCGGGAGGGTCAGGGACGAGCTGCATAATAGACAGAGCCGTCACGCTCTTGCCGCAGCCACTTTCACCGACGAGGGCAAAAGTCTGGCCGCCTTTAACGGAGAAGCTGACATCCTGAACGGCACGAGCGATGCCTTCTTCGGTGAAGAAGTGCGTCGAGACGTTCTCGATAGACAGCAGTGTTCCGTTTTTGGTCATAGGGCTACTGCATCCTCAACTTAGGGTCTAAGGAATCTCTCAGGGCGTCGCCGAAGATGTTCAGGGCAAGGGAGATAAAGAATATGGCGACGGTTGCGGCAACCATTTGCCACCAGACGCCGCGAGAGAGCTCTACTCTGGCGTCGTTAATCATAGCGCCCCAGCTCGGCTTGTCCGCTTCGCCGAGACCTAAGAAGCTGAGTATGACTTCGGCGTGAATAAAGGCGACGAATCGCAGGGAGAAGTCAATGATGACGAGGTGGAATACGTTCGGTATGAGGTGCCTGAAAATGATGCGACGATTTTTGCAGCCGTAGCTTCTCGCGGCAAGGACGTAGTCCCTTTCTTTGTGCTTGATGACTTCACCGCGGATTAGTCGGCAGATACCTACCCAGCTTGTAAGGCCGATGGCAAGATAGACCGAGGTTATGCCGGCAAGCTTGTGGCCGAAGAGGGTTTTGTCGCGAAGGACAATGGCAAAGGCGAGAATAAGCAGGATATACGGTATTGAGCTCAGGGTTGAGTAAATCCAGACGATTACCTCATCAACGAAGCCGCGGAAGTAACCGGCGATTGCGCCTAAGGGTACGCCAATGAATATGCTGATGAAGGAGGCACAAAGGGCGACAGTTATTGATGTCTTCGCGCCATAAAGCGTCATGCGGAAAACAGACTGGCCAAACATGTCGGTGCCGAAGATGTGTTGCGAGGTGGGCGGCTGATATGATTCGCCGACCTCTTCGGCCCAGAGAGTAGGGCCGACCTTCCAGTCGAGAATTTCCGCGACGTAAATGAAGCTGGCAAGGAGAAAGTAGAGGGCTACTATCACAAAGCAGACCATCGCAAACTTGCGGCGAACAAGGCGGCGCAGGCCGTCCTGCCATAAGCTTCTGCCCTTCGGGGCTTCTTTGATTGTCCGGTCGGAGTTAGTCAAGTGAGACCCTCGGGTCAACGAGTGCGTAACAGATATCGGTTATGAGATTGAAGACAACAAAAAGTATCGCGCTGATGTAGGTCATAGCGTTTATCACGAAGTAGTCACGTGAGCCGATTGCTTCGACCATCAGGTAGCCGAGGCCGGGGATGCCGAAGAATCGCTCGAGCAGCAGCGAGCCGAGAAAGAGAAACGGTATGGCAAGAACGACGCGAGTAATAATAGGTATCATTGCATTTTTGAGGATGTGCTTGAACAGGACATGCTTTGTATCGAGTCCCTTTGCAAAGGCGGTGCGCACATAGTCACTTTGCATTTCATCGAGCATAACCGTTCGATAGAAGCGCAGGTTGCTTCCGAGGCCGGTGACTATGCCGATGATTACGGGCAAGGCGACGTACTGAGGGATAGTCAAATCGGGCGAGAAGAAGACGGGAAACCAGCCCCATTTGTACGCGAGGAAATACTGGCCGAAGAGAATAAAGCTAAGATAGGGTATGCTCATTCCAGCGACACAGATGAAGACGGCCAGGACATCCCAGATTGTGCCGCGGACAAAGGCGACGAGCAGTGCCAAGCTGACGGTAATCAGGACAATCCCGAAAAACATCGGGACGGTCAGGGCGAGGGAGGGGCCGACACCTCTTTTGATTTTATCGATGACCGCTTCGCGGTCGATGGCCCTGCCGAAATCGAAGGTAAGGGCGTTCTTGAAGTGATTTATGAACTGGCTGTCCCAGGAGAGGAAAAGCGGTTTGTTGAAGCCGCGCTCTTCGCGAATTTCTTGGATTGTCTCCGGGGAGGCGTTTTTCCCTGCAAGCTGAACCGATATGTCGCCGCCGACCACCGTGAAGAGCACGAAGGTGAGCAGCAGGACTCCGATGACAATAGGGACTGTGTAAAGCAGCCGTCTTATTATGTAGGCGGTCATTTGACCTTTTCCAGGAGTTTGTTGTACTCAGTATGTTTTTTCATATCGATTCTGCGATATTTGCTGACGCCGTAGGCGAAGACGTGGGGTTTGTAGTTTCTGTACCAGTCGTGATGGAGGACGAACGCGACACGGTGATTGAGAAAAGCGGCGGGGCAATCCTCAAGGACCATAAGCTCCATCTGTCGGTAGAGTTTTCGCCGCTGCGGGCTGTCGAACATAATCGTTGCGATATCATAGAGCCGGTCGAACTCGGGATTGGAGTAGTTGAATTTGTTGGAGCCGGGGGCCTTGTTTTTGCCGTAGAACAAGCCCATGAAGTCTTCGGCGTCGGCTATGCTCGCACTAACACCTGAGAAGAACATCTGGGCGCTGGAGGTATTGGTTTTTTCCTGATACGTGGGCCAGTCCATATACTGGACGTCGACTTCCAAGCCGATGTCGTTGAGATGTCTCTTTAGAAACTGGCCCATCTGCCGGGAGAAGGTATCGGTGCCGGGATTGGCAATAGTCAGCTCGGGCAGTTTCCCGCCGTGTATCTGTTCTGCCCGCTTTAGAAGACTGCGGGCCTCGTCGGGGTCGTATTTCGCGTAACCCTTCTGAGCGATGTTGGGGTCATACGAGGGCATCAGTGGCGGTATAAAGCCGTGTGCGACTTTATGCCTGCCGTTGAAGAACAGCTCGATGAATTTCTCGCGGTCAATCGCGAGATTGATAGCCATCCGAAGGGGTTTGTTCTTACCAAGGACGGGGTCGTCGAAGTTAAATCCCAGCCAGAAGGTTGACGGGTCGTCGAAGACCTTGAGGCGGATGTTCAGCCCTTTCATTTTCTCGGTAAGTTCGCCGCCCGGCGCAAAGACCTCATTGTAGTTGTCTTTTGGTATGACACTGATATCGGTCTTTCCCTGCAGGAACAGAAGCCAGGCCGGCTGATACTCTTCGATTATCGTCCAGACGACCTTGTCGGCAAAGGGCATCATTTTGCCGGCGTCATCAAGCAATCCAGCTTCGGCGTCGGTCGGTTCGCCCTCAGAGGGATAGAGCTCACCCCTGAAATTGGGATTTCGGACAAGCTCGATGTAGCTGCCGCGCTGCCACTGGCTAAGCATATACGGACCTGTGCCGACGGGGTGAGAAATGATGTCCTGGCCATAATGGTTGACGGCCTCTTTGGCGATGGGGGCGGTAACCCTGTCGGCTAAAGCAGTGCCTACCATCTGGGGCCAGGGCTTTTTGAGCTTTATGACGAGCGTGTAATCGTCAGGGGTTTGCAGGCCTTTTATGAGGCGGGAGTAATCGACATCTTCGGCCTTTTCGCAGGTCTTGGTGTATTCGCGGAACTCGTCGAGGCCAACGATTCGCTCGTCGAATAGCGACCAGTTTTCGCTTAGGTTCTTGATGTCGGCCACCCTCTTGAGCTGATAGACGAAATCATCGGCCTTTAGCTCCCTGCCCCTGCCGTTCTCGAAGCAGGGGTCATCCTGAAAGCGAACGCCTTTTTTTATCCTTATGGTGTAGGTGAGCTGGTCGTCGCTTATTTGAGGCATATCTTCGGCGAGCAAAGGCACAAGCTGGTACGGGCGTTTCAGGAAGTGATACTGGTATAGTGTTTCCAGGGACTGGCAGGCAACGCTGGCTGAGTAAACGTCCCGCATGCTTACCGGGTCGAGTGATTTTATCTTTGTGTAAAGGGGATGTCGCAGGACCATTTCATTTGGCTCTTCGGCAGAGCGTTTGCCCCCACAGCCGATGAACGCTAAGGCCACAGTGATTAGCATAAGCGCCGATAGTATTGATTTGGGTCTCATAGTGATTGCACCTTCGCCCTATTTGTATTTCTTTTTGTATTCTTCGCGTTTTTCGGTGTCAATTCTGTAATATTTGGACAGGCCGAAGCCGTACGAATCGGGTTTGTAGGCGTTGGGTTTGAAGTTTTCGACCCAGTGGTGGTACATCACGTAGAAGATTCGGTGAAACATAAAGGCACAGGGAGCGTCTTCGACGACGATGCGCTCGGCTTGTCTGTAGAGTTCGGTGCGCTCGGGGCAGTCGGGCATAACAGCAGTCTGCTCGACGATTCGGTCGAACTCGGGATTTGAGTAGTTTGTGCTGTTGGGCCAGGGGGCGCGTTTGCTGTAGAAAATCTGGAGGAAGCTTTCGACGTCGGGGTAATCGGCTATCCAGCCGGACTGATATATCTGAACGTCTTTCTTGCGAAGCTTTTCCAGATATGTGGGCCAGTCGGGGTACTCGGTCTCGATTTGCAGGCCTATGTCCTCAAGCGACCTTTTGAGGAACTGGCCCATCTGCCTGTAAGTAGTGTCGGTGCCCTGCATGGTGAGCCGAAAGACGGGCAGCTCGCCGCCGTTTATTTCTCTTGCCTGTTCGAGAAGCCGCTTTGCCTTTTCGGGATTGTATTCGGTCTTTGAGACGTCCCTGATGTTGGGGTCGTAGCCGGGCATACAAACGGGGATAAAGCCGTAAGCGACATTGCCCCTGCCGTTGAAGAACAGCTCTATCCATCTTTCTCTGTCGAAGGCGCAGCTTATGGCCAATCGCAGCGGCTTGTTGTCTGCGAGGACGGGGTCGTCCATATTGAAGCCGATGTAGAAGGTGTCGGGTTCTTTGAATGCGGCGAGGGTGATTTTGCGTTCTTTCATTCTTTCGGTAAGCTCGCGTCCGAACGCAATTGCCTGGCCGAAGTTGTCTTTCGGGATGCTTGTTATGTCGATGTCACCCTGCTCGAACATAAGCCATCTCGGCTGGTCCTCAACAACGACACGCCAGACTATGCGGTCAACAAAAGGCAGGGGTTGGCCGGCGTCTTTCAGAAGGCCCTGCTCGGCGTCACCTTCTTCGCCCTCGGATGGATAAGGTTGGACGCGGTAATTCTGGTTGCGGACCATTTCGATATAGCTTCCACGGTGCCAGACCTTCAGCTTGAAGGGTCCGGTTCCGACGGGGTGGTTTATGATGTCCGTGTCATAATACTCGGCTGCTTCTCCGGCAATCGGGGCGGTGGCGGGATAGGCCAGAAGAAAAATGATCTGGGGCCAGGGCTTTTTTAACTTGATAACAAGCGTGTAATTATCGGGTGCACTTAGGCCCTCAACAGGCAAAGAGTAATCGACATCTTCGCGGCGTTTACAGGTCTTGGTGTATTCGCGGAATTCGTCGAGGCCGAGCACTCTTCCGTCAAAGACCCACCAGTTTTTGCTGAGCGTCTTCACATCTGCCAACCGTTTCCATGCAAAGATGAAGTCGTCTGCTTTTAGCTCGCGTCCTTTGCCGCCGGGAAAACACTGGTCGTCGGCAAAGTAAACGCCCTTTTTGATTCTGATGGTGTAGGTGAGTAGGTCATCGCTTGTTTCGGGCATCTTTTCGGCGAGAAGCGGGACAAATTCGCAGGGTCTTTTGAGGTAGTGGTAATCATAGAGGCATTCGAAGATTTCACTTGCGACGGCGTGGGAGACGACGTCGCCGATGTCGGCTGGGTCAAGCGTCAAAACCTTTGCGCGGAGGCGGTGCTGCAAGACGATTTCGGGGTTATCGGCCTTTTCGCCCCTGCCGTCACATCCTGCGGCGGTCAGCAAAACGGCTGTTAGTAGAATGCTGCCGAATCTCAACGCAAAATCCTTTTGCGACACATTTGGCCCCGCCATACTGCGTAAGTCCTCACCAGCATCCATGCACAGCGGCAGTGGAGAATCACTCGGTCGGAGGGTCGGGCAGTACCCGAGGCGCGGTGCGTGTATCGGAACCGTCCTGGCTGTAGTCGAAGTCAATTCGGGCGGGTATTTGTCCTCTCTCAGTTTCGCTGCCGAGTAGCCGGTCGTGTTCTGCGCGGAGGGCCTCGGTGCTGTCGCCCTCGACAGCGCGCGTTATGGTCGTCTGAGGCCTGTCTATGATTCTGGCAATACATGATTTTTCGGTTTCAACTAATACCGAGGCCAAGCGTTCTTTTTGGAGATTGGTCAGGATATCCCGGCCTTTGATGTATCGTTGAAAGACATAGGAATAGAGCTGGGCGAAGCGTCTGCCGGCGGAGCGGTGAGCGGGATTGGAGGTGGCCATTCTGTCAGCGAGCAGTTGGAGAATCATCGCGTCGAGAAGCTCATACTCCACGGTCCAGTCCTCATAGCTCTTGATTCGCCTGTTGGCAACAGCCATCAGGAGGTCTTCGGCCTGTGAGATGTCGAGTCCGGCCGCGAATTCGGCAATCAAACGTAGAGTCTCAGGCCCGCTGTCAGAGACTATCTTCTCGAGGGCGTCTGCAATTCTGCGAGCCATGTTCAGGTCTTCGTCACTGCCGGAGCTTAAGCGCTCAACAACAACGGGATTGGTGAGGCAATGGACGGCCCAGTAACGGACCACCTCATTGGAATTGTCGATGTATCCCAGGGCCAGATTCGCCAAACGAGGATTCTCAAGCCCGTCTGCAAGAATCAGCAGATTAGTGATAACGCGGTATCGGAGTTGGGGGGGAGATATTTGCCGGGCTTGTTCGAGTGCCTGGCCTATATACTTTTCGGCCGATTTGCAGAACTGCTCGTCAAACTGTATCTGTGCGCCCTCTTTGCTCTTGCTGCAGGCCACGATTATGGACCTGGCAGCGGCAATGGAAGAGAAATCCGTCGTGGAGGCCATTTCCTGAACCGCCTGCTGGACGAAGGCGTCAATTATATCGAGGTCACTGCTTTCGAGCACCCTCTTGGCGCGGACCATTTCGATTTCGCGGGTGTCAACCGCCGATGAAAAGGAAACAGCAATCAGAAGCACTGCCAGGATACCAAAGAAAAGATTCTTCATTTTTCTGTGCCAAACATCCCAGGATAACATCTGTCTATACCGGCCTACACCGTAACGTGAATGGCGGGGTTTGTCAAGATTTTTACCGCCTGCGGTGCATTCCGGTCGGTAATTCGGCAAATTGGGAATGCAAATCAAGGGCTGCGGACAAAAATACGATAAAAACACTTATCAAGATGTTGCATTTGCGTTGTAATAGTGTATCTTGGGTGGCTTTAGGTTGGGCTTTTTGGCAACCGGCCCTTCCAATGGTTGAAAGGCAGGTAATGGGAAGGTTTGTCATTCTCTCGTGCGGCTGGCTATTGATGCTGACTCTGATTAGCGGCTGTGAGTCTGAGCAGAGGCAGGCGGCCAAGGGAGGTCGGGATTCTGAGGTGGTGACAGAAGAACAGCCGGCCATTGTTACCGAAGAACCGGAAGATTTAAACGTCGGGGCCGCGCCAGCTCAACAACCCGCAGAGTCCCCAGCCACGCTGGCAACGGGGCAAGAGCCACCGGAGGTTGAGACGACTACCGAGCAGGAAAGCCCGCCACAGGCAGAGCCCAATGAGCCAAACGAGGGCGAAACACAAAAGATATCGGCTGAGCAGTTCGGCGACAAATTCGCAGAAATACTGCAGAGTTACGTCGGCGAGAACGGACTTGTCGATTACAAGACACTGTCACGCAGGAAGCTGGAGCTGCTGCGTGTGCTTAATGAATTTGAACAGCTCGACCGAGAAGCGTACGAATCCTGGTCGCGGGAGGACAAGATTGCATTCTGGCTCAATGCATACAACCTTAATATGTTAAGGATTATCCTCGACAACTATCCGATTCAATCTTCGCGCGTCCTGCGCATATTCTGGCCTCCGAACAGCATCAGACACATAAAGGGCATCTGGAGTGAGTACAAATTCATCGTGATGGACGAGCAGTTCACCCTTAATGAAATCGACAACCGCTTTTTCCGGAAGCAGTTCGACGACCCGAGGATATTTTTTGGTATATCGTATGCATCGATGTCCAGTCCGGCACTGCGGAACGAACCCTATTACGGCAACCGGCTCTGGGAGCAGCTTGACGAGCAGGTCAAGAGATTCGTGGCACGCGAGCACGGCGTTCGGATAGACAGGGAAAACGGGAAGGTTTACCTTTCGCCGGTTCTGAAACAAGCATGGTATGGGAAGTATTTTGTCGACAAATTTGGCACAGACAGAAAATTCAAAGACCAGACGCCGACGACCAGCGCGGTGCTGAACTTTTTGACCAATTATCTGCCACAGCGAGACGTAAGCTTTCTGGAGACGGGAAGCTACTCGGTCGAGTACCTGAAATTTGACTGGACTCTCAACGAGTCATAGAAACCAAAGGCAGCAACAAGAAACAATCACAAGAAGGTCATTTAGGGGAACGCGGTAGATGGCAGGGAAAGCAGCAGTTCGAGGGGCCAAAGGCGAGAGATACCTTTTCACGAGCGAATCGGTGACCATGGGGCATCCGGACAAGGTGGCCGACCATATCTCCGATGCTGTTCTCGATGCATGTCTGGCCCAGGATAAGAAGAGCCGGGTGGCCTGCGAGACAATGGTGAAAGACTCACTGGTTGTCGTGGCCGGGGAGGTCACAACAAGCGCCGTGCTCGACATCCCCACCATCGTCAGGAACACTATTCGCAAAATCGGATATACGGACCCGGCTGTCGGTTTCGATGCGGAGAACTGCACCGTCCTCGTTGCCTTGGGCAAGCAGAGTCCCGATATCTCGCAGGGCGTTACCGAAGGCGCAGGGCTGCACAAGGAGCAGGGCGCGGGCGACCAGGGCCTTATGTTCGGCTATGCCTGCGGGGAGACACCGCAGCTTATGCCGATGCCTATCTACTTGGCGCAGGCACTTACGCGCCGGCTCGAGCAGATGCGACAAAACCGTAAGCTCGGCTGGCTCAGGCCCGACGGCAAGAGCCAGGTCACCGTTGAATACCACAACGGCAAACCCGCCCGCATTCACACCGTCGTCATCGCCGCTCAGCACGACCCCGATATCAAATACCGGGACCTCAGGGCGCAAATAATCAGACACGTCATCCTGCCTGTTCTGCCCAAGAAGCTGGTCGATAAGAAAATCGTCTATCACATCAACCCGACGGGCCGATTCATCATAGGCGGGCCCAAGGGCGACTGCGGGCTAACGGGCAGAAAAATCATCGTCGATACCTACGGCGGACGCGGCTCACACGGCGGCGGGTGCTTTAGCGGTAAAGACCCGACAAAAGTCGATAGAACGGCCAGCTATATGGCCCGCCACATCGCCAAGAACGTCGTCGCCGCCCGCCTCGCAGATGCCTGCGAAATGCAGCTCTCCTACGCCATCGGTGTCGCTGAGCCGATTTCCGTGCTGGTCGATACCGAAGGCACCGCGCGCATCGGGGAAGCCAAAATCGCAGAGCTTATCCGACAGATGTTCCCCCTGACGCCGAAGAAGATGATAGACTATCTCAACTTAGCAAGGCCCATCTACGCCCAGACCTCGCACGGCGGGCATTTCGGCAGAAACCTGCCCAACTTCACCTGGGAGAAAACCACTGTAGCCGCCAAGCTACGCAAGGCCGTAGGCCTTTAGGAAAAGCACGCCGTTGACACCAAGGCCCCTCTGAAAGGGCCGGCTTCGCCGCTCTTTGAGAACTAAACAGCGGCGCGGCCGAGTAGATATAAATGGGAAATGTCAGTCAAATTGAATTCGCGACTAATTTGGCTTTTTGCGCTAACTTCAAAGGCCAAACCCCCAGTTTTTGGGCTTCCAGGAAATTGATTTGCAAAAGTCCATTGAGATGTCATGTCCTACGTTTCAAGAAAAGCAGCCCCAGGAGTGGAAAGTGTCCGTATGAATCAATAATAGGAGGTGCAACTATGAGATCGACGTTCTTAATTTGCTTGTCTTTACTCTTATGCGTTTCTTCATGTAGCTCCACAAAATCTGGTGTCATTTATAGGAATCCGCGTGTGTACAACGTTGATTACTCCTTTGAGTTGTTTCCCGATCCCAACAATATTGACAGAGCCAAAGACCTCAAGTTGTGGATACCTATACCACGAGAGTGGGATTCCCAGAAGGCGGTTAGAATTATCTCGGTCGAGCCGAAGCCCCATGCCGAGTATACCGACCCCGAGCACGGAAACCAAATGTTGTTCTGGGACTTCGGAAAGGGGCCTGAAAAGTCTTCCTACAAGGTGCATATTGATTATCGCCTGGAATGTTATGAAATGCGTGCGGACGTTGATCCCAACAAGGTAGGTTCTTACGACAAGACGAGCAAAGAGTATGCACTTTATACCCGAAGCACTCATACGATCTGCATCAGCCCCAAGGTTAAAGAGCTCGCCAGGCAAGCTGTGGGAGGTGAGGGAAATCCCTACATCCAAGCCGAAAAGATTTTCAGATTTGTTCGGAAGAAGGTACGCTTCAAAATGCATCGGTTGGAGCGGGGAGTCGGCACAAAGGCACTATTGAATAATCCCGCCTACGACGAGAAAACAGGAGAGGAGTATTATGAAGGCGAATGTTTCCAGCAAGCCGTACTGTTCATTGCTATGTGTCGTTCCGTGGGTATCCCAGCAAGGACCGTAAATGCTTTCGTCGGGCACAGTCCATGGGCGCAAGAGGATGACTTGGAGCTGTTCCTTCCGATCGAACTAGAACTGTCACCCGACGGGCTGGCAGGGGCTCGACATTACTTGACAGGGTCCCCTCATGCCTGGGCTGAATTTTACATTCCACGTTACGGTTGGATTCCTGTAGACCCTACATGGGGCAGGTTTGGTCGCTCGAATAATGAGAAAATAATCACGGACAAGGGATCCGATATACGATTAGGTCCGAATGCTCCCCTGACACATAGCGAAGGTTATGGTTTTCAGTGGGTTGCCATCAACAACGGGCGAGCGTCTTCGATGCAATCAGGAGTTTGGAACATTGGCAAGATCCGTATCGCCAAGGTCACGCTACTGCACCATTCAGACCCATTCCCAGCTAATGCATTCGCTGGATACCCCGCTAGCCGGTATCCGGAAACTTTGACTGAGGAAAGGGCCGCTCAGTACCGCAAGCGAACCTTGATTCTGATTGACGACGTAACGCGAGGGCAGCCGGACAAACAGGCAACACTGGCAAAGGCTTACAAAGAAAAATCCCGGCTGAGGTACCAGCTTGAGCCGTTCATCTGCCACATGCTCCGTGAAGTCGTGGGGGATAAGAAATTCTTTGATATCTTTGAAACCTATACGAATCTGCGCATCAAGTCCGGCGAGCCTGTGTCAACGGCCCGTTTTCAAAAGATTGCCGAAAACATCTATGGCAAGCCGCTGGACTGGTTCTGGAACCAATGGTTGGAATATGATGAGCTACCACAGCTAGAATTGGAGAGGGTCTCGGTTTCAAAGGAGAAAGATGCTTGGCATGTTCGGGGAAATCTATGCCAGTTGAGCAATTCATTATTTCGGCTACCTGTGAAACTTGCGCTCGAGACCGAGAAAGAAACAGCGGCTAAAGGGATTTGGCTGGAAACCAAAAAAGCCGATTTTGAATTCACCACGCCTAATAGACCCAAAAGGATTCTGGTCGATCCGAGTGACGGTATTCTCCAAATCCGCAAAATGCCGCCTCTTCTTAATGACTTCTGGAATGTATACTCTAATTTGGTCGTTGTCTATGGCACTTCAGCTGAAGCTGAGGCAAACAAAGCTGCTGCTGAGCGTTTTAACGATGACTGGCTCGGATTGGGCAACGAGATAATCAAAGCGGATACCGATGTGACCGAGGAGGACCTTAAAGCTGAGTGTGTTATTTTCTTTGGTCGCCCGGCGACCAGTAAGATCGCTCAGCAATTCAAAGGCGATTTTCCCATAAAGTTCAACGGTAATAAGTTCACCTGGCAAGGAGCCATTTATGGGGAATCAACACAGGGCGTTGCTCAAATTGTTGAAAACCCCCGTGATCCCCAAAGTCTAATGATAATGTATGCTGGCCTAAGCGGAGAGGCAACACAGAAGTTTTGCGATTTATATTTATATGATGCAGGTGCTTCTTACGTCATTTTTGACGGCGATAAAGAGTTGCTTCGCGGTGATTGGGAAGGATTTGACAGCGCCTCGGTGTGGAACTTCGAATGAGATGCAGTAGGTCACTTCGCCGGCTTCACAATCGGTATGGGGATTGGCTTTGCATATTGGCGAAAATGAGCAATAGTAGCGATAATCCAGAATTATAGAAATGACGTGAAAACAAGAAATGGAGGTAAAGACAATGAGAAGCAAGTTGGCAGTACTAACAGTAGTAATCTCGGCGGCCGCCCTGTTGGCCTATATTACTGCGCCCCTCGACGCCCAGTGTGACAGGACAGTGAGCATAATCGGATGACTTTGTCTGTGCTGTCAACCCTGCCTTTCTTTCAATCCCTCACTCAATCTCTTTGAATTTTTCCTTTGGTGCGCCGCAGACGGGGCATTTTTCGGGCGGCTCGTCGATGACGGTATTGCCGCAGACCGGGCAGACGAATACTTTGGTCTGCTTGAAGTCCTTTCCGGCTTTGACGGCGTTGAGCGCTTCGATGTATAAGCTTGCGTGCACCTGTTCGACGGCCATAGCGTGCTGGAACGAGATGAGGGCAGCCTTATGGTTTTCGGCCTTTGCCTCATCGATGAATTTCGGGTACATTTCCTTGAACTCGTGCGTTTCGCCGTTGACGGCCTCGGTGAGATTCTCGGCTGTCGATTTAATCGCGCCCATCGCGCGCATATGGGCGTGAGCGTGAACAGTCTCGGCCTGGGCCGCTGCGCGGAAGAGCAGCGCAACCATAGAAAAGCCGTCCTGCTCGGCCTTTTCCGCAAAAGCAAGGTATTTGCGGTTCGCCTGGCTCTCTCCTGCAAATGCATTTTGAAGATTTTCACCGGTTGACATAATCAGGTCCTTTCCTTATGCAAAAGTTCGCGCGTATAGAATCAACTACGTACGCCGCGTCATCAATGTTTGAAGTGTCTTTTGCCGGTGAAGAGCATCGCTATGCCGTGTTTGTCTGCGGCGGCGATTACCTCGTTGTCCTTTTTAGAGCCGCCCGGCTGAACAATGGCGGCGATGCCTGCTTTGGCGGCGTTTTCGACGTTATCCGGGAACGGGAAGAACGCATCGGAGGCAAGGGCGGCGCCCTGTGCCTCGTCGCTGGCGTGTTTGATGGCGATTAGTCCGGCTTCGACACGGTTCATCTGGCCTGCACCGACGCCTACGATTCGCCTGTTTTTGGCTAAGACGATGCAGTTGCTCTTGGTATGCTTGGCGGCAAGCCAGGCGATACGCAGGTCCTCGGTCAGCTCTTTTGTGGGCTTTTTCTTTGTGGGGCATTTCAGCAGGTCGGGCTCCCATCCAATGAGGTCTCGCTTCTGCAGCAGGAGACCACCAACGATGTAGCGGGTGTCGAATTCGGCGTTGTTGGTCCGGCCGGCGTCGATGGGGCCCGTTTCAATCAGGCGGGCGCGTCTGCCCCAGCTTTTGAGAGTGCGTATGATTTCGACGGCCTCTTCGTCGAAGCGGGGTGCGATTATCACTTCGGCAAAGAAACCGCCCGCTCCGAGGGCCTTGCCGAACCGGCTGTAAGATTCCATAATCGTCCGGGCAAGCTCGACGTCGATTTTTCTGTTTACGGCGACGATGCCGCCGAAAGCGCTGACCACGTCACCTTCGTATGCTTTTCTGTATGCGGCACAGATGTCATCGTCAACGGCACAGCCGCAGGGGTTGGAGTGTTTGACAACCACGGCGGCGGGCTCGTTGAACTCCTTGACAAGCTCAAAGGCGGCATTTGAGTCGAGAAGATTGTTGAAGCTGATAGCGGTTTCAAGCTCCAGGATTTTCGCGCCGCTGAGGGAGACCTCTTTGCCTTCAGGGAGCCGATAGAAAGCGGCCTGCTGGTGTGGGTTCTCGCCATAGCGAAGACCTCTGGCCTTTGTAAGGGCGATTGCCACCCTGTCGGGGAAATCGACATCTGCCCTGGCGTGCAGGTATCGGGATATTGCGGCGTCGTAGGAGGCGGTTAGAGTAAAAGCAGCCCGCGCAAGCTCACCTCGAAGCTCGGCCGAGACCGCTGCGTTTTTCTTTTTCATCTCGTCAAGGACTCTTTCGTATTGCTTAGGGCTGGTGACAACAGTGACGAACTTGTGATTCTTCGCAGCAGAACGAATCATGCTCGGTCCGCCGATGTCAATGTTTTCGATGGCGTCCTCGAAGGCACAGCCCGGCTTGGCAACCGTTTGCTCAAACGGATAGAGGTTCACGCAGACCAGGTCTATCGGTTCGATATTATGCTGGGCCATTGCTTCTTTGTGGTCCTTCTTGTCGCGCAGGCCAAGCAATGCGCCGTGGATTTTCGGGTGCAGGGTTTTGACTCGGCCGTCCATCATCTCGGGAAAACCGGTGACCGACTCGATGCCGACGACGTCTATCTTGGCGTCTTTTAGCGCCTTTGCAGTTCCGCCGGTGCTGATAATCCTGACGCCCATTCCAGCCAGCTCACCGGCAAATTCAACAACACCGGTCTTGTCGGAAACACTTATCAGAGCCGTTTTAATAGTAACATCCATTGCACAATCCCTTCCGTCCATCGAGAGAAATACTGAAGTTTAGTTTCTTTCGGCTTCGGCTCAGCACCCCGAAGGCGGCAAGCACCGTCAGTCGTGAAGGCGGGGCGCCCGACGCTGCAATAGACAATCAGTCTTTTGGCTGCAGAGCCGCCATTCGGCCGCGGTCATCACAGAGGTATAACTTGGAATCCTCGTTGTTTGCGGCGTATTTGAGAGAGGCACCGAAATCCACCCGGTAACGCTCCTTTTGTTTTGCGTTGTCCATTACGACAAGGATGCCGGTGCGCGTCAGCGTGTAAGCACGGTGCTGCTTCTCGGCAAGCAGAGCGATACCGCCGGGCACCTGCCAGAGAAACTCGCCCGTATTTTTATCCAGAGCAGTCAGACCAACCTCGGAGACGTGCTGATAGACGGTGCTTGCACCGACCTGCGGGGAGGATTTCAAAATGCCCTCGGTCTGATACTTCCAGATAAGCTCGCCGTTTGAAATGTCGAGCTTATAAATATTAGTGTCGTCGCTTGCGGCAAAGACCGAGTGAGCGTCGGTGACAAGTGTGCTTGCAACGGCGCCGGACAAATCAAACTGCCAGAGCTTTGTTGGACGGTCGGCGGCGACAGAAAGGATGTTGCCGGCATCGGTGCCGAACACAATGAAATCCTCGTTTGCAAGAATAGACTTTATGGCCGAGTCATTCTCCGCAGCGACCTCGAACATCTGAACCATATTGTCACATCGCAACACGTGGACGCGCTTGTCGGTGCCGCCGATATAGTAGTGTGAGCTGTTGCGGACAACGGGGCAGGTTATGCCGTAAACTGCGCGCATATTGTTGCGCTCGGTGTCGAACTCGGCACTTACTTCCACCAGCTTGTTGCCCACGACGGTAAGGAGCTGACCGGCGTAAAATTCGAGCCCTACGACGGGAAGTCCGGCCGGGGCGATATAGCTGCTGAACAGGACCTGGCCGTCATTGCGGTTGAGGCAGGTCAGATAGTTGCGGTTCGAGAGTACATAAAGCCGTTCGTCATAAACGCACAGGCGCCAGACCTCTTCCAGTTTGTCTATGGGCAGGTTGTGCTGCCAGAGGATTTGCAGTTCGGTTCCCGCCACTAATTCGCGAGGGACGAGCCACTGCGAATCAGGCGCATCAGAGGCACAGACAAGGCCGCAAAGCAAAAACAAACAACTTAGAAACACAACGGTTCTCAATGTGATCATTTTTTTCTCTCCTTCACCACCCAAATAAACTGCTCCGGAATATTTTGGCATCGAGACTCAGCCGCGGTTAGCGGTCGGCATCGCGGCAGGTTCACTGTACATCCATGTAATCAGCCAGGTCCACCTTGTGCTCTTTCTCGAAGTCTTTCATCTGCTCAATGCGTTCAATGTCGTCCTGAATTCTGTTTGCTAATTTGAAAATGTATGGCTTGCCGGCAAGGCGGTTTTGCAGGTCATCGAGCATCGGTGCCCAGGAGCCGCCGTAGAGTTGGGCCTTCAGGACAACGAGCATTCGGTACTCCTCGCTTAATCCGCGGACAAACTGAATAACCGCTTGGTCGGCGGTTTTTTCGCCCTTGCCGCCGGTCATCTCAACCATAGCCAACAACCTGTCTCTGCAAGCAACTAAATGGTTTCGCCAGCACGCAGAACCCATCCCCGCCACCGGGGAAAATGGTAACTTGTGTGGCCTGAGATTGCAACATATTTTCGCAAATTAAGCCGTTAGGGCGTTTTTTGCCCCTTGATGCCACCGCCGCAAGGTGGCCGTAAGATGCGGCAAGGCTGGTGAGAAGAGGCCAAACTCTGTGGCAGAAAAAGCAGTCTTGGCAGACCAGCTGAACGAGAGCCGGTAAACTATTTGTCTCTTTTCCACTTTTTTCTTTTGCGTCGGGAGGTGGGGGGGAATATAATTGAGAGCGTGCTAACAGAAGCAGTCGTATCGCTTAGCTGTTGGCAGAGAAAGGGAGGCGGGTCAGAAGAACATATTCTTAGACCGGCGGTAGGGTCAAGTGATGAGAAGTAGTGGCCACGCCTTCCTTTTTTCCTTTTCGATAAACACCTTCAATTCAGCACGCATTTAATCTTTAAGCCCGGCAGATGGGAGGATTGCTGCGCAGGTACAGTGATTGCCGAGGTGACACAGGGCCAGTGCAGCGACAGAGAAATCGATTGGGAAGTCGGATTGGTCAAGCCGGCCGTAGCCGATTGTGATGTGGGGGGAGAAATTTGAATAGCTCGATTCTGTGGGGTAGTTCCTTATCCAGCCGAGAGTTGATTCATCCGCCAGCCCCCCTGCTATCATATCTGCGGTGACATCGTAGCTGAAGTAAGGTTCGAGTTTGTCCATGACAGTTTCATGAAGCTGCTGGAGCTGTTTTGTTCGTTCAATCTCAAAGACCGACACCGGCTCACCTGAGAAGCTGGTCGAGCATTGAACACCCACCACGCGCAGGCGTTTAGGGGCGTAGCTGCGAGCCAACTGATTTAGAATCTCGCCGATGGTCTCAATGTCACGATGCTCGACGCAGCCCATCGCCAAGGATATGTGCGGCAGGCAGTTGTGTTTGTTGAGGACTATCTTTTGCTCGGGCTGTGGGAGCCGCAGGTGGTTTGCTTCGATGGTCCTGTCGGTCATCGACTCATCGGGCAACAGGACTACATCGACTGCCTTTTTTCCCATGAGGACGCTCCTGCGGAAACTCCGGAGCAACTATGGAGGAGTAAAAAAAAGGGGAGAGCACACGACGCTCTCCCTTTAATCATTGTGGCTCTTTCCTTTTTCTGGCTTAGCCGTCACTCGCCGCGACCCCGGACTTCGATCTGACCTGTAAGTTTCTCGTGTCGGGCCGGCAAGCTCAAACTAATCATGGCCGGTTTGGTCATTTTCCAGAGCCACTTTTTTCCGTCATTTCTTCTTCGCTCCACTACTGACAATCGACCTGGTCCTGTGTTCTTCTTGAATTTTTCTTCGCCTTTTTGAACTGGGCAATTTCGGGGCTCTGAGACTGTGTAATTGAACAAATTCAGGCAATCTGGCAAAGCAAATCAGCGTCCAATAACACGGTTGCCCAAAACCCATCTCCGCGCAGGACAATCCCCCCGTGGCACGGGTATCCTGCCTGTGCTGCCAGCGCTACCGGCAGATACAATATCTTTTCTGCGCTTCTGCCATTTCCAAAGCCCCTGAAACAATATAGAATCCCTGGTAGCCGACTACCATGCTTCCAGACAAGAGGATTTGTATGAAGTCATACGATTGATAACAAACGCGCTTTCAGAGACGACACTGTGATGTTCTTGAGAAAAGTGTGAGTAATTTCCGGGCTTTGCGCATATTTGGATTATGGAAGGTCAAAAATTTTAAGGAGGTATAAGATGAGACGTGTTGCAGTGTTATCGGTAATTGTGTTGGCGGGAATTGCGCCGTGGAGCTTTGCGGCGTCGGAGCCGGGGGTGGGGCTTACGATTTATAACGACAATTTTGGAGTAGTGCGCGAGGCGAGGCAGATGAGTTTTGAGGAGGGGATTAACACGGTGAAATTTACCGATGTGGCAAGTGCGATTGACCCGACAAGTGTTAATTTCAAGTGCTTGTCGCAGCCGGGCGCGGTGACGGTATTGGAGCAGAATTACGAGTATGATTTGGTGAATGCGGACAGCCTGCTGAAGCGCTACATTGATAAGGAGGTGATTGTGGTATTGCGCGGCAGCGGGGCAGAGCGCAGGAAGCATCTGGAAGGTGAGTTGCTTGCTGCGGTGGGGGGCGATTTGATAGTCCAGACGGCGGCGGGGATTGAGATAGTATCGCGTGCGGGCGTTGAGGAGATTGCATTGAAGGAGCTGCCGGAGGATTTGGTGACTCGGCCTACGTTGGTCTGGCTTGCAGAGGCGGATAAGGCAGGTGAGGAACTTTGCCAGGTGACATATACGACGGGCGCTATTAGCTGGAAGGCGGATTATACCGCGGTGTTAAATGAGGGGGATACTGCGTTGGATTTTTCGGGTTGGGTGACGATAAACAACCGCAGCGGAGCGAGCTATAGGGATGCGGGCTTGAAGCTGATTGCGGGTGACGTTCGCAGGGTGGCTGAAGAGCCGATGCGTGACAGAAGGATGGTGGCGCTTGGGATGGAGAAGGCGGCGGCGCCGGGTTTCGAGGAGAAGGCGTTTATGGAATATCATATGTACACGCTTGGGAGGAAGAGCACGATAAACAACAATCAGGTCAAGCAGATAGAGTTTATCGAGCCGGCTGTCGGTGTGGCGGTGAAGAAGATATATGTGTATGAGCGTGGGCGGGGATGGTACTGGAGAGGTCAGGACCCGAAGAAGGTGAAGGTGAAGATTGAGTTTGAGAACACCGAGAAGAACAAGCTGGGGATGGCGCTTCCGAAGGGCAAGGTGCGGGTGTTTAAGCGTGACCCGGCTGATGAGAGCCTGGAGTTTGTTGGTGAGGATACGATTGACCATACGCCGAGGAATGAGAAGCTCTCGCTTTATATCGGTGATGCGTTCGATATCGTTGCCGAATATACACAGGTTGATTACAAGGAGCGGTGGGGCAGGTATTTCGAGACGCACAAGGTGGAGATTCGCAACCGCAAGGAAGAGAAAGTGACGGTATTTGTGGATGAGAAGATGCCTTATCGGGAGGACTGGAAGATAGAGAGCTCGACGCACAAGTGGGAGAAACGTGATGCGTTTACGGCCAGGTTCCCGTTGACTGTTGGGCCGGACGGGACTGTGACGGTGGAATATACGGTTAGCTGGCCAAGGTATTAGCAGGGTCGGCGCGGATTTTGGGCGTGCGGGATTAAAGACGGTTGTGTAAGATTCAGGCCTCGGCTCGGAACCGGGGCCTAAATCTTTTTGGGAGATAGGAAGATGAAGCGGAGCACGGTGAATTTCGTTGTGGATTTGGCGAGTTTCGTTGACCTTTTGGGGTTGGCGGCGACGGGTGTTATTATGAAGTGGGTGCTGCCGCCGGGCAGTGGAGGGCTGGGACAGGAGCTGCATGGAGGAGCGGGTGGAGAGCATATAAAGCAGCTTTGGGGGCTTGGCAGGCACGACTGGGGGGCTGTTCATTTCTGGTATGCGGTTATCTTCGTGGTATTGATGGTTGTGCATATCGTGCTGCACTGGACGTGGATTAAGAGCTATATCAAGTCGCTGATTGGGGGCAAGTGAGAGGGGGGCGGTTTTCGAGGGGGCGGTTTTGTCCGAATTTTCTTGACGCGGGTGTGGGGAGGGGGACAAGGATGGGGGAAAGTGTATTAAAATTCGAAAAGTACGGGAGTTGGGCGATTTTGGGGAGAAAATCGGGGTATCAATTTTTGAAGAGGGGGACATTTAGCTTGACATTGGATGCAGAGCGCGTACAATATAGCGGCTTTTCGGGTGGGAGGGGTTGAAACGAGGAAAGAAGAACATGTGGAGGAGTGATGCATCCGTGGGGGGGAATTCCAAAGATATGGTATTGGTGCAGGTGGTCTGCGCCATTCGACCGTTCGACTGTGCTCACGACAGGCAGGCTCCCCTCAACTGCGTCTAGGGCGGGCAGGACGGGCGCTGTGGAAAGAGAAAGGTTTTTTAATACCCATTTGGAGGACAGAAAAATGGGAAGGTTAAAGGGAAGAGTTTTAGTGATTTTGGTATTGGCGTTGATGGTCTGCTCGGCGCAGGCCGGTCAGGCGGCGTTGATGGGGACGGCATGGACGTATCAGGGGCGTCTGATAGACAACAATGACGTGGCGGATGGGGTATATGACTTTCAGTTCAAGCTGTACGATGCCCCCGACCCCAACTGCGTTCAGGTGGGCGGGGACATTAACACAGCCGGTGTGGATGTGATTGACGGGTATTTTACGGTGGAACTGGATTTTCCGGATTTTAACGACCCATGCGTTCCATGCGTTTTTGACGGCAGCGCAAGATGGCTTGAAATTGGTGTTCGGCCGGAGGACCCAAACGACCAGAGTGGCTATAGTGTCCTTAGCCCGCGACAGGAGATAACGCCTACGCCTTATGCCCTATATGCAGCATCGGGACCGGGGGTTCCTGTTCCACTTGACCTGAGCGGCTCAAGTTCTGATGCAATTATCAAAGGCACCAATACTGGGAACGGCCAGGGTATGTATGGCGTGCACGACAGCAGCGGCAACTATGGTTATCTTGGCTCAATCGGCCATGGTGTCTACGGCATGGACGACAGCAGCGGTAACTTTGGTCACCTCGGCTCGGATTCCTATGGCGCCTACGGTAATGATGACGGTAGCGGCAACCATGGCTACCTCGGCAGCGATACCTATGGTGCGTATGGCAAACACGACAGTAGCCAAAACTATGGTTACCTCGGCTCAAACGCCTATGGTGTCTACGGCATGGACGACAGCAGCGGCAACTATGGTTACATTGGCTCAAACGACTATGGTGTCTACGGCAAAGACGACGGCAGCGGCAACTGTGGTTACCTCGGCTCAGACGACTATGGTGTCCACGGGGAGAGCAGCAGCGGCTATGCCGGCCACTTTAAGGGAGACGCAGCAGTAACAGGCGACTTGACTGTAGGTGGCACTTTCAGTGCGTCAGGGATAGATGCAGATACTTTAGACACACTGGATTCGACCGCATTTTCATTAGATGGACACGATCATGACCCATGTTATGTAAACGTAACAGGCGACACAATGAGTGGCTATCTGACCGTAACGACTAACTACGATTATGCTATCAAGGGCGAGAATTCACGCTTAAATGCCTATGGACTCTACGGCGAGGCGACAGGAATAGGCGGTCGTGGCGTCTTTGGTAGCGCCACTGATACTGGAAATAATATGAACTACGGTGGTTTTTTTTCCGCCGCAGCCGAAACCGGCATTGGGGTCTATGGCGAGGCCACTTATGACAGCAACTTCACCACCAACTTTGGCGGCTACTTTGTGGCCAGTGGCGATTATGGCAGGGGTGTTTACGGCCAGTCAGACAGCAGCAGCGGCTATGGGGGATACTTTGAAGGCAGAGGCTACTTCAGCAGTGATGTCGGTATCGGGATATCTATTCCAACTGGGCGTCTGCAGGTAGTTGGGGATGAAGTGCGCATCGGGAATGCAGGTACTGTAAATTATGCCACCGCTGATGGTGACCTCTATGTGGAGGATGACCTGGAGGTAGACGATAATCTCTATGTGGGGAATGACCTCGATGTGGGCAATGCCCTCGATGTAGGGGATGACGTGGATGTAGGCGGCGGCCTCGACGTAACAGGGGATCTCGTCAGGATCTGGGACGGCGGTGCAGATGTGTGGGTATCAGGCGTGGGTGACCTCTATGTGGAGAATAACCTGGAGGTAGACGGCAGCCATGTTATTTTTGGGGGATTAACCGGTACATCAAGCGGCAACTATGTCAGAGTGCTCAATGGTGGGCTTTACTACGACAGCTCATCAGCCAAATACAAGGATGATATTCAGTCACTGACCGATGATTTCACCAAGATCCTCGATGCCAGTCCGAAGTCTTTCATCGACAAGGTATCCGGACAGAGCGAAATTGGTTTCATCGCCGAAGAGTTTGACAATCTCGGGCTTAATAATCTGGTGGTTTATAAAGATGGTAAGCCCGACGCTCTTAAATACAACTTAGTATCCCTTTATCTGCTGGAGGTCGTCAAAGACCAGGTGAAGCTGACCGAGCAACTCAAGGCAGAAAATGAGCAGTTGAATCAGAGACTTGATGGGTTGGAAAGGACAATGCAGGAGCTTCGTAGCGCGAAGGAGGTGCAGCTATGAGACGAAACAGCAACAATCCGATATGCGTTAAGGATATAGGCAAGGGCCTGGTGCTGTTGATTTTTCTAATGGCTGTCCCTGCGTTGGGTGATTATGAAATCGTCTGGAGTACGATTGATGGTGGTGGAGGAGCGAGCAGCAGCGGGCAGTATGTGCTTACGGGGACGATAGGACAGGCGGACGCAGCGTACTCAGAGGGTGGTCCGTATGAGCTGCTTGGTGGATTCTGGCCGGGCGGGCCTTTGTGTATCGTGGACTTCGAAGAGTTTGCGCTATTTGCAGAACACTGGCTGGAGAGCGGGCCCGATTTGCCGGCGGACCTTGACGGCGACAACGACGTCGATATGGATGACCTTGAGGTGCTTGTCTATGACTGGCTGTGGTATTGTCCTTACGGCTGGTCGCTGAGGTAGCGGTCGGGTTGCGTGGGGGGCGAGGGGGATGGAGGTGTTGTGCGCCGAGGGTGGGGATTTTTCATTTCAGTGTTGAAGAAGGGGGATTTTTTTGAGAGTATTGGCGGCGATGTGCGTCTGTATTGACGGCGGCGGTCGTATTCTGAACTAAAAGAGGGACATTTTTTGGAGGGCAGTTGTCATGGGTATCTGGCTGTGGATTCTGATAGGTATTCCGATTGCGCTGCTTCTGGTCTTTGTTCTGCTTTACAACTCGCTGGTGGGCAAGAAGAACCAGGTGACGAACGTGTTCGGGACGATAGATGCGATGCTGAAGAAACGGTACGACCTGATACCGAAGCTGATTGTGGCGGTGAAGAATTATATGCAGCATGAGCGGGGTGTGCTGGAAGAGATAACGAAGATGCGGGCAGAGGCGCTGAGGGGCGGGCTCAGCGACGATGAGCGGGTGGATTTGGACAACAAGATAAGCAGATTGTTAGGCGGGATTATGGTAGCGGTGGAGAATTATCCGCAGCTTAAGGCGAGCGAGAATTTTCTGCAGCTTCAGGCGAGTATGAACGAGGTTGAGGAGCAGATATCTGCGGCAAGGCGGGCGTATAACGCAGCGGTAACCGACTACAATAATGCAGTGGAGATGTTCCCGACGAATATTGTGGCCTCAATGATGGGCTATGGCCTGAAAAGGGTCTTTGAGATAAGCGAGCGAGAGCGAGGCGACGTCGATGCAGATGCGCTCTTCAAGAGCTGATTGGGAAGCTTCGCTCGGCGAGTGGGTGGTTGAGCAAATATTGCGATGAAGACGCTCGAGGAGTTCAGATTATTCTATGAGAACGATTGGCGGCCGCAACTAAGGGGGGTCGAGCGAAGAAGACTAATACTCGCAGGGACATTTGTTGTTTCGGTTTTGGCTGTGTACCTTGTGGCGGCAGCTATAGCGTGGGCGGTGATTGGCCATCTTGGCTGTGTGTTCATAGCTATTCCCTTTCTGATGATTCCATTCGTTAAGGGATACTACGAGCGTGTGAGAGAGAAGTACAATTCATACGCCAAGCCCCTGGTCGTCGGACGGATAGCGCGCTTCATAGAGCCGAGTTTGAGGTACGAGCCAAAGAGCGGGATGATGGAATGGGACTACTCAAGTTCAAGACTGTTCCTGAGCCTGCCGGCACCTTATAAAAGTGAGGATTTGTTTTTCGGCAGAGTCGGTGAAACGGAAATCAGGTTTTCAGAGGTGGATGCCGGAGTAGCGGCCCTTGAATTCGATGAAGGTGCGCTGCGAACAGGATTCAAGGGGCTGCTCTTTGTGGCCGACTTCGGCAAGACATTTCAGGGCGAAACGGTGGTGCTGCCGGACAGGTTTGAGAAGAGACTGGGGAAGGTTGCTCAACAGATTCAGAGCCGAAATCCGTTCAGAGGTGAATTGATGAAGTTGGAGGACCCCGATTTTGAGAAGGAGTTTGTTGTCTATGGTACCAACGCCATCGAGACGCGGTATATCCTGTCGCCAAGTCTGATGGAGAGAATTACAAATTTGCGGAAAAGAGTGGGCAAGCCACTTCGGCTGTCATTTGTGGAATCAAAAATGTATATGGCAATAAGCTATACTCGACTTCTTTTTGAACCGCCGTTGTTTCGAAGCTTGCCCAATTTTGAAAGGTTGGCTGTGTTCTTTCAGGATTTGTGCGTGGCCATTGGGATCGTTGAGGACCTGAATTTGAATACGCGGATATGGGGCAAGCGGTGAGATAATGAAGACGCTTGAGGAATTCAGGAGGTTTTGTTTGATTGAGCTGCGGGAAGATTTGTATGCGCTGGAGCAGGAGCGGCGGAAGGTTTTTGCGAGGGTGGTCGAGACAGGGTGCGTGCTAGCTGGGATTGTGGGTGTGGTCTTGCTCGTCATTGCGTGGCGAGTGCCGGAGCTTGTAGCAGAGGGTATGGGTTTTGTTGCTGTCGTGGTGGTGCTTGTCGGGGTTTTGATTTTCTGGCTTACAAAGAGGTATGGCGCCGATTACAAGCGGCGATTCAAGGACAGGATAATCGGGCGGATAGTGCGGTTTGTGGATGAGGGTTTGGCGTACTATCCGACGAGGTGCATATCGCGGTCGGTGTATATGCTGTCGGGGCTTTACAAGACCAAGCCGGACCGTTATCGGGGTGACGACTTAGTGACGGGCAAGGTAGGGGACACATCGATTGAGTTTTCGGAGATTCATTCGGAGTATAAGAGTCGCGACAGCAAAGGAAACACGCACTGGCATACGATATTTAGGGGCTTGTTTTTCATCGGGGACTTCAATAAGCAGTTCAAAGGCAATACTTATGTGCTGCCGGACGTGGCGGAGCGGGCGTTCGGGTGGCTGGGCCAGAAGCTGCAGGAGCTAAACCCGACGCGGGAGGAGCTTATCAAGTTGGAGGACCCTGAGTTTGAGAAGTACTTTGTTGTGTATGGGGATAGCCAGATTGAGGCGAGGTATATTCTCAGCCCGAGCCTGATGCGGCGGATTGTGGCTTTTAAGAGGAAGACGCGCAGTGAGATTCGGTTGTCTTTTGTCGGGTCGAAGGTTTACGTGGCGGTGCCGTTTGAGAGAAAGCTTTTTGAGCCGTCTTTGGTCAAGACGATATTAGATACGGAGTTGCTGGAAGATTATTTTGAGGATTTGCAGTTGGCGATTGGGATTGTTGAAGACTTGAATCTCAATACGCGGATATGGAGCAAGCGGTAAGGGGTCTGGGATTATTTTAGTTCGACGGACCAGTAGGCGTGTTCGAGGAACTGTTTCCAGGTTCTGTATCTTTGGTGTCCGAGGTGCAGGTGGATTAGGGGGTTTCGTTTTGGTTTGAGGGGTTTTCTGATGAGGGTCATGCCGGCCCTTTTCGGGGTTCTGCCTCCTTTTTTGACGTTGCATTTGGTGCAGGCGCAGACGATGTTCGTCCAGACGGATTTTCCGCCGATGCTCCTTGGGATGACGTGGTCGAGTGAGAGCTCGGAGGTTGAGTATTTTTTTCCGCAGTACTGGCAGTGATTCTGGTCTCTTGCGAAGATGTTTCTTCTGTTGAATTTGACTTCGGACTTTGGAAGCCGGTCGTAGAAAAGCAGCCGGATAATTCTTGGGACGGCGATATAGAAGTTTACAGTGGAGACCCAGTCATGGCCGTCGGGCTCGAAGTTTCTTTTGAATTCGCTTACTTCGCACCAGCTTTGGAAGTTGTAGTTGTAGTAGGCGCCTTTTTCGACGGAGACGACCTCGGCGAGCTGCCGGCAGAGCAAGGAAAATGCTCTCCTTGCGCCGACTATACGGATGGCCATATAGTGTTTGTTCAGTACGAGGACGTTACAGTCCAGCGCTGATTTTGGTTCGGCAGCACTCATTGTCACGGTCACCATATCGGTTTTTCATTCACACGTTAGTATTCTCATACCAGAATCGTAGTGAATATTCAAGCGAAAATCGCTGACAGGGGTATGTGGGGTCGGTATGGCGATTCGGGCGGTCGTTTTGTGCAGGCAGGGAGGTGATTTTTGGGTATGGCTGGCTGTGGAGTGGTAAGGTGCGATTACGGTTTAGTCTTTGGATGTGCAGGCAAAGTCTCGGGCCTGGCGATGTGCTTCTGTTGAGGGGGTTTGGTTTCTTAGACTTTCTTGCCAGCTTGCTGGATGACGTTTTCAGCGCGCAGGCCTTTTTCGCCCTCGACGATATCGAAAGTTACGGGGTCGCCTTCATTCAGCGTTTTGTAGCCGTCTCCGGAGATGCTTGAGTAGTGGACGAAGACATCGTTACCATCAGGTGTGGCAATGAATCCATAGCCCTTCCTTGAGTTGAACCATTTGACTGTTCCCTCTGACATATACAACTTTCCTTGAGAAAATTAGCGGGAAAAGAAATCATTAAACATCGAGCCGTCAAGCGCGGGCGGCTTCGTGTTTTTACCAACCTCGAATTGTCGCATTTTTGGATTGCCGTTATTCATTTGAGTGTTCGTTATGCTTTGGGTGTCAGGAGCCGTGTTGTGAGTCCTGGGCTGCGGAGGTTTCGGGTACGGCGTTCATGAGGTTTTGCCTCATAAGGCGGCCCATCTTGAATTTGACGGTTCTCTTGGAAGGCACACGGACTCTTTGGAGGGTCTTTGGATTTTGCGCGACTCGAGAGGCGCGAGTTCGAGCCTCGAAGACACCGAAGTCTCGGAATTCGAGTCGGTTCCCTTTCATCAGCTCGGTGGTTATCTGGTCAAGGAATGCCTGGATGACCCTCTTTACCGTAACTCTTTTTGCCTGGGTTTTCTTTGCGATGCGATCGACAAGTTCTTTCTTTGTGACAGTGGCCATAGTCACCTCGCTTCATGAAGGAGCAGTTATCAAATAAGATTGTCCGCTACGTGTTATGGAAAAATAGATTCGGATAACGAAGCTGTGTGGTAACGGACCTACGCATTTAACGTCTCCGCAACGTCACATTTGCAAATTCCAAACCGGCGGTCTGGACTTCTGCAACTCACTTTACAGCAACGACTTCTAAACAGCAAGGAATTTTTGAGGAAAAATTTTGGGAAGATTTCGGGCGGTGGGGGGATAATCGGCCGGCCGTGTCGCGGAGGGTGGATTTACGGTTGTGGATAGTGGGATGGAGCGAGTGTGTGCTGGGGTGGAAGAGGTTCGGTTCTTGGGGTCTAAGAGCCGAGAGGCGGTTTTGCGCGGACTTCGGCGAGGACATTCGGCTGAGCTCAGTCGAAGCCCTCAGTCGAGCCGCGGCAAGGGGCTTTGTGGCGCGGGTGAGCGGAATTGGGAGTTGACGTCAAGGGGGCTTGTGCGGATAATCGTTGTTTTTGAAAAATGTGTGCGGATTCGGGAGGGAATAGTTTGTTTGTTTTTAAAAAAATGCAGGGCCGATAAGGAAATGGGTGCCAAGGGCGGCAAGAAGAAAGACCGGGTAGCAGAGGTAGCGCATACGTTTGAGTGGCTGATAACGGCGTTTGTGCTTGCATTCGTATTCCGGGCTTTTGTGATGGAGGCGTTTCGCATTCCGACGGGAAGCATGGCTGACACTCTGTTGGGCGACCATCTTCGTCTTCGCTGTCGTCAGTGCGGTTATGAGTACGACTATGGCTTGGGGAATTTCGGTGTTGACCGAGATTCGAGGTGGCCGGGCCATTTGCGAACAAAACCGTCGCGGTGTCCGAGCTGCGGATTCTATCAACATGTTGGCGGTGGGATGGTTCCGTCGCACGGCGACAGGATACTTGTGTTGAAGTGTTTATATCAGTTTGTCGAGCCAAGCCGATGGGACGTAGTTGTGTTCAAGAATCCGCTGAACCCGCCGGAGAATTATATCAAGCGTCTTGTAGGCCGGCCCGGTGAGACGGTAGAGATAATTGACGGAGATGTTTATATCAACGGGGCGATAGCGCGAAAGCCGGCGAAGGTGCAGGAGCAGCTTTGGATGGTGGTTTATGATAATGACTACCGCCCGGTTCGTCCCGACGAGCCGGCGTTTAACGGCAGGGCGTGGGAGCAGCCATTTGAGAACGTGGATGGGTTGCATTGGGGGGTTGAGGAAGGTTGGCCGACGGTTTTCAGATTATCCGGTGGCGGCAGGGAGATGAGCACGTTGCGTTATGATACGTCAGCGGGTAACGATTTTCGGGCGACGTATGCGTACGATGATGTTTCGGGATATCGTTATATGCCGTACTGCAGCGATTTGATGATGCGTTTTGATGTTGAGAGGGGTGCGGACGAGGGATTTGTTGGCGTGCGGCTGAGCAAGTACGGGCTGTGGTATTCCGGCTGGGTGGATTTTGCCGGTGAGTTGGTGATAGCCCGGGCCGATGGCCAGGCGCAGGAGATACTTGCGAGGGAAATGATAGGCATGCCGGAGGCAGGGGCCGGAGTGGATTTTAAGTTTGCAAACGTTGACCATGAGCTTGTGCTGGAATTCGGCTCTGAGCAGCTTCGATATGACTTAGGGCGCGGGCCGGGTGATGCCGGTAATCGGCTGTCGGAGATAGAGCCGGGTGCGGAGATATTCGGAGCGGGAAAGGTGTCGCTGTGTCACGTTGGGGTTTTCCGGGATATACATTATACGACTACAAATCCGCAGTCGAGCGGAGGGGGGCACGGGACGGAAGATAATGCGATTGAGCTTGGTGAGGACGAGTTTTTCGTTCTTGGTGATAATAGTCCTCGCAGTCAGGACAGTCGGTGGTGGGACAGGTGGGGTCGCGGCAATAACGGTCTTCGCTATCGGGAGGGTATAGTGCCTCGGGAGTACCTTGTCGGCAAGGCGTTGTTTGTGTATTGGCCATCAGGATTCAGGCCGTTTGCGGGCTCGCGGCTTGCGTTTGTTCCGAATGTCGGTCGAATGCGATTTATCTACGGCGGTTCGGCTGAGACGAACTGAAGCTTGTTTTTTTCATTTCAACAGGAGAAAAGCGATGAGATGGTTTGTGGGCGGTTTGTCTGTTGTATCTTTTGTGTTCTGGTGCGGCTGTGCGGCCGAGCAGTCCCCAGTCCCGGATGGGACGCCTTCCGGCGGACGCCTTCCGGTGGTAGGCAGCGAGCAGATTGACAGAGGGGCAGCAGTAAAGGCCCTTCGATGTGAGTACAAGAGCAATCCTGAAGGGATAGATGTGCTGCGCCCTCGGCTTAGCTGGGTGATTGAAGCCGAGGGGCGTGGGTGGAAGCAGGGGGCGTATCAGATACTTGTTGCCGGCAGCAGAGAGAATTTAGGGCGGCAGCGGGGTGATTTGTGGAATAGCGGAAAAGTCGCGAGTGAGCAGACGAATCAGATAGTGTACGGGGGCAAGAAGCTCTCATCCGGCAGGCGGTGCTGGTGGATGGTGCGAGTGTGGGACGTGATGGGCAACGTGAGTGATTGGAGCGGGGTGGCGTGCTGGTCGATGGGGCTGCTCAAGGGGTCGGATTGGAAGGCGAAGTGGATAGGTGACGGGGTGGTGCGAATGCAGAAGGTCGGTAGGGAAGAGCGATGGGGGGACTGGGTGGATAAGTATGACAGGTACTATTATCCATGCACGTACTACCGGAAGGAATTTTCGCTGACTGGGGAGGTAAGGAGGGCCGGAGTCTATGTGACGGCCAGAGGTTTGTATGAGCTTTATGTGAACGGGCAGCGTGTTGGGCAGGATTATTTTACGCCCGGTTGGAGTGTGCACGAAAAGCGGTACTGGTATCAGGCGTATGATATTACTGAGCTGCTGAAGAGCGGGGCTAATGCGATAGGTGCGATAGTGGGCGACGGCTGGTATGTGATGCTGAACAATAAGGAGTATGTGGGAAAGAAGACGGCCCTGCTGGCACAGGTTGTTATTGAATACACGGATGGGGGGAAAGAGCGGGTGGTGACGGATGGGAGCTGGGAGATGACGACGGATGGGCCGATTCTTTCGTCGGATATTTACAACGGCGAGGAGTATGATGCGAGAAAGGAGCTGGCCGGCTGGGCCGAGCCAAATTTCAGGAATCCTCACTTAGAGCCGGTGGTCGTTCTTGAAGATGAGGGTGCCCGGCTGACTCGTCATCCGGGCGAGGCGATACGGCGGACGATGGAGATAGAGCCGGTGGAGGTCAGTGAGCCGGAGCCGAACGTGTTCGTGTTTGATATGGGACAGAATTTTTCCGGCTGGGCACGGCTGAAGGTGGAAGGAAAAGCGGGGATTAAGGTCCAGCTTAGATTTGCGGAGATGCTCAACGAGGACGGGACAATCTATACGGAGAATCTGAGAAGTGCGAAGGCGACGGATACATACATACTAAAAGGCAACGGTGTGGAGCAATGGGAGCCGCGGTTTACTTATCACGGCTTTCGGTATGTGGAGGTGACGGGATATCCGGGTCGACCTGGCGCCGATGCGGTGACGGGCATCGTTGTGCGGTCGGATGCGCCGATAGCGAGTAGTTTTGAGTGTTTGAATGAGATGCTTAATAAGCTCTACAGCAATATTCTGTGGGGGCAGCAGTCTAATTACTGGGAGACCCCGACGGATTGTCCGCAGCGTGATGAGCGGCTCGGCTGGACGGGCGATGCTCAGGTGTTCATCAGGACGGGTGCGTACAATATGGATGTGGCGGCGTTTTTCACGGCCTGGCTGCGGACACTGAATGACAATCAGTATCCGGACGGGCAGTATCCTGTTATAGCACCGGTGGGAGACGAGGGCTCAAGCGCCGGCTGGAGCGACGCGGGAATTATATGCCCGTGGGTCATATACGAGTTTTACGGCGACAAGCAGATTCTGGCCGAGCATTACGATGGTATGTGCGCGTGGGTTGCGTATATGGAGGGGACGAGCAGGGAGCTTGTCAGGGATGTGTGGGGGTTTGGTGACTGGCTCAATCTTGATGAGGTTGAGACGCCGAAGCCGGTGATAAATACGGCGTACTTTGCGTACAGTACGAAATTACTCTCGAAGATAGCTCGGGTGCTCGGCAGGGAAAAGGATGCGCAGCGGTACGAAGAGCTTTTCGAGCAGATTAAGTCGGCGTTTAACAGGGCGTTTGTGGCCGAGGACGGCAAGATTACGGGTGATACGCAGACGGCGTATCTGCTTGCGTTAAGTTTCGACTTGGTGGACGCCCAGCAGCGTCGGCTGGCGGAGGATTACTTGATAAGGCGAATAGAGGAGAAGGACTGGCACTTGTCGACGGGATTTTTGGGAGTGAATCTGCTGTTGCCCACGCTTACCGAGATGGGTCGGCTGGACGTGGCGTACCGTTTGCTGACGAACGAGGATTATCCATCGTGGCTTTATTCAATACATCAGGGTGCGACGACGGTGTGGGAGCGGTGGAACAGCTTCACGAAGGCCGATGGTTTCGGCGACGCGGGTATGAATTCGTTCAACCATTATGCATACGGGTCGTGTGGTGAGTGGATGTTTTCGACAATAGCGGGGATAGGTGTGGGTGAGCCGGGGTACAAGCATGTGACAATTCGCCCCAGGCCCGGTGGTGATATAACGTATGCCAGGGCGAGCTACGAGTCGATTCGGGGCGAGATTATGACGGACTGGAGAATTGAAGGCAGCAGTTTCAAGCTTGATATAGAGATACCTGCGAATACGGGCGCTACGGTGTATGTGCCGGTGAAACAAGCCGGCCTGGTGACGGAAGGCGGGGTGTGGGCGGAGAAGGCCGACGGAGTGCAGTTTCTGGGGATGGAGGATGGCGCTGCGGTTTTTGAAGTAGGGTCGGGGCGCTACGAATTCGAGTCTGAGATGTAAGGGAGTCCGGCGATGAAGGGTTTTGTGCAGATTTGGGCGACGGTGTCTTTGTTTATGTGCAGCGGGGCGTTCGGTGCCAGTGATGTAGTGGTGAGGGACTTGCGGTGTGAGTACCTTACGAATCCTGCGGGGATAGATGTTGTTCAGCCGCGGCTTAGCTGGGTAATCGATACGGAGGGGCGCGGCTGGCGGCAGAGTGCTTATCAGATTCTGGCAGCGACGAGTATGGATAAGCTGCAGACGGGAGAGGCGGACGTTTGGGACAGCGGCAAGGTGGACGGCGATGAGTCGATACATATTGTCTATGACGGCGGGGCCCTTGAGTCGCGTATGCGGGTGTTTTGGAAGGTGCGAGTATGGGGCCAAGATGGTGTTGCGAGCGGCTGGAGCGAGCCGGGCAGTTGGTTGATGGGTCTGCTTGATGAGTCGGACTGGAGTGAGGCGAGGTGGATTGGCGGCGAATGGGAAGGAGAGCCGGCGCCGGCTTTGCCGTGGCTCTGTAAGGAGGTTGTTCTGACGGAGAGGCCTGGGCGGGCAACGGCGTATGTCTGTGCGCTTGGGTACTATGAGCTGTATATCAACGGCAGGAAGGTAGACGACCATGTGCTGAGCCCGGCCGTGAGTGACTTTTCAAAGCGTGCTTATTACATCACGCACGATGTTACGGAGTACTTAGTCGAAGGCGAGAATTGTATCGCGTTTTGGCTTGGCCGGGGGTGGTATGTAAAGGGGCATCCGGGGGTCGTGCATACAGGTCCGTTGGTGCGGGCGGTGGTGATGATGGAGAACCAGGGCGACCAGAGGCAGGACATAATCACCGATGAATCGTGGCAGGTTCATCAAAGCTGTATCAAGCCGTTAGGAAAGGGTCTTGCGTTTGGGGATTACGGCGGAGAGCTTTACGATGCACGGCTGGAGATGGAGGACTGGAACAAGGCAGGGCTTGACCGTTCGGAGTGGGGGCAAGCCAAGGCGTTGGCCGCTCGCCATAAGAAGCTTTGTGCTCAGATGGTGCAGCCAAACCGTATCATAAAGACCATTGAGCCCAAAGGCGTGGAGAAACTCGAAGATGGTGCGTGGCAGGTGGATATGGGGACGAACTACACCGGATGGTTCGAGATTGAGTTTGCCGGTGGTTATGAGGCGGGGGACGAAATCAAGCTGGAGTATGGAGACCAGCACGGCAGGGATGGCGGGCTGCGCACCTTCAATCAGCGCGACATTTACATCGCCAAAGGCGATGGGACCGAGCGATTTCGGACCAGGCACAACTACCATGCGTTTCGCTGGGTCAGGATTACGGGGCTGAAAGAAGAGCCGGCGCCGGGCAAAATCAAAGGTTATCTAATTCGGACGGATTACCGGCCTGTGTCGGAGTTTCGATGCTCAAACGAGCTGCTGAATCGAATTTACGACACGACCGTCTGGACGTATCAGTGCCTTACGCTTGGAGGGTATGTGGTGGATTGTCCGCATCGTGAGCGGTTGGGGTACGGCGGTGACGCCGGGACGTCGCTGGAGATGGGTATGTTCAACTTCGATACTGCTGCGTTGTATACGAAGTGGCTCGGCAACTGGCGTGATGCGCAGGTCAGGACCGGGGATTTGCCTTATACGGCGCCGGCCTACCAGGACAGAGGCGGGGGCGGGCCGATATGGAGCGGCTTTGTCGTGACGCTGCCGTGGCAAATCTACCTGCACTACGGTGACAAGCGAATCTTAGAGGTGCAGTACCCGACGATTCAGCAGTGGTTGTCTTTTTTGGAGACCAAGACGAAGGACGGTGTGCTTGAGAAGTATATTTGCTATGCAATCAGCTATCCGGAGTGGAACTTTCTGGGCGACTGGCTGCCGCCGAGAGAAGGTGAGGGTCTGTCTCGTCAGCGTAACGGCAGGGTTGACGAGGCCTCCACCAATTTCTTCAACAACTGCTATTATGTTTACAACCTTCAGCTTGCAGCGAAGATAGCGCAGGTGCTTGGAAACAGCGGCGACGCGGAGATGTACGCAGCCAAGGCCGAGACGCTTCAGGCCAAACTTCATGAGCTGTATTTTAATTCTGAGCGCAAGACGTATGCAAACGGTGAGCAACCCTATCTTGCATTTCCTTTGCTTGTTGATGTTGTTCCGAAGGAACTTCGCGGCAAGGTTATGGAAAACCTTGAGCATGCAATCCTGGTAACGAGAGACGGACACCTTAACAGCGGAATGCACGGGACGTACTTTATGCTGAAGGAGCTGATGGAAGAAGGTCGTAACGACCTTATCTTTGAGATGGCCAACAAGAAGACATATCCCGGCTGGGGGTATATGCTTGAACAGGGTGCGACGACAATCTGGGAGGGGTGGAGAGGCGGTTCGCACATTCACGACACATTGATATCAATTGGTTCGTGGTTTATCCAGGGCGTCGGCGGGATTCAAATTGATGAAGCCGTGCCCGGTTTTAAGCACTTCGTGATAAGGCCTGCGATTGTGGGCGACCTGAGATGGGCGACGGTTTCGTACGATTCTATTTACGGTAGAATTGAGAGCAACTGGAAGGTCGAAGACGGTAAGCTCAGCTTGAGTGTGACGGTCCCGGTCAATACGACGGCCAGTGTGTATGTGGCGACAAGCGAGGCGGATAGCGTCACTGAGGGGGGCGGCAAGGCGGCGCAAGCCGACGGCGTGAAATTCTTGCGGATGGAGCGTAACAGCGCGGTGTTTGAGATCGGCTCAGGACGGTACGAATTCGAGTCGATGGTGGCCAATTAAGGTGGGGAGAGGAAGTAAGGTGGGCGTGGTAGCCGGGGGCTGATGGGGCTAAACTGGTGGTGCGTTGATGAGGGGAGTTTTTCTTGACTTTTCCGGGGTGTTTGGGTACACTGGGGTGTAGTTGTGTCGGGAGCAGGGAGGATTCCCGGAGGATGGGTAATAGCCCAGCATATTGAGCGTTTAGCGGCGAGGCGTGTGTTTAACCGGCTGCGCCGCGGCGTTGAGCCGGTGTATCTGCGCCGGTTTTCTCAGGGGTGATTGAACCCGGGTTTTTTGGGCATACTACACGGCGTCCTTTCAGCGGTTAAGTGCAGTGCGGACCCTTGCACGCCGCGTGGGACGCCGCTTTTTTGTGGGTGATTTTAGTGCGGTGAAGTTTTCCGGGAGGGCGTGATTTTCTTGACTTTTGGGCGGTGTGGGGGTATTTTCAGGGCGTTTGGTCTTGTTCAGTTCTCAGGTGCAAGGGACTGCAGATATCAAGCCGGGCAGATATTAAGGATGGTATTTGACGTATGAAAAAGCGGAAAGAAATCCAAGAGCGTTTCAAGAGCATGCCCATCCTCGACGAGTTGAAGAACTCGTATTTGAACTATGCGATGAGCGTGATTGTCTCGCGTGCACTTCCGGATGTTCGGGACGGGCTGAAACCCTCACAGCGTCGGATACTCGTGGCGATGAACGACTTGAATCTCGGTCCGCGGAGCAAGCATCGCAAATGCGCCAAGATTGTGGGTGACACGGGGGGTAATTACCATCCTCACGGAGACCAGGCGACGTACGGGACGCTGGTTCGTCTGGCGCAGGACTGGAATATGCGTTACCCGCTGGTGGACCCGCAGGGCAACTTCGGTTCGATAGACAACGACCCGCCTGCGGCGATGCGATATACCGAGGCGAGGATGGCATCCCCGGCGATGGAGATGCTGGAGGATATAAAGTGCGACACGGTGGACTTTGTTCCGAACTATGATGAGACGCGGACCGAGCCGGTAGTGCTGCCGTCGAAGTTTCCGAATCTTTTGGTGAACGGTTCGACGGGTATAGCCGTTGGTATGGCGACCAACATAGCGCCTCACAACATATCGGAGGTCTGCGAGGCCTTGCTGCTGGTGATAAACGACCCGAAGTGCGGATTCAGGGAGATAATGGCCAAGCTGCCGGGTCCTGATTTTCCCACGGGCGGCGTCATCTGTGGCAAGAAAGGTATAGTGGACGCTTATACTACGGGCAAGGGACACTTGACCGTTCGGGGCAGGGTGGATGTCGAGACATCAAAGAGAGGCAAGGAGCGGATTGTTGTTACCGAGATTCCGTATATGGTGGTCAAGACGACAATCGTCTCGAAGATAGCGGACCATGTGCGAGCCGGTCAACTGGCGGAGGTTTCGGATATTCGGGATGAGTCGGACCGTCACGGTCTTCGGATAGTTGTGGAGCTCAAGAAGGATGCTGATGCGCAGGTCGCGTTGAACAAGCTTTATCGGTACACGCCTCTTCAGACGACTTTTGCGATATCGAACGTGGCTTTGGTGAACGGCAGGCCGGAGACGCTGAATATTCGGCAGATGCTGGAGTATTTTATCGACCACCGCAAGACCGTGATACTGCGGCGGAGCCGCTTTCTCCTGAGGCGCTGCAGGAATCGTGCTCACATTCTGGAGGGCTTGATTTTAGCGGTAAGTGACATAGACGAGATTATCGAGATTATCAAAAAGTCGCCGGATGCTCCGACGGCAAAGCTGAATTTGATGAAAAAGGCGCTCAAGCTGGTCGAGACGGCGACTTTAAAGAAGCTCTTGCCCAAGGAGTTTGTGAAGGTCAAGAGCAAGGGCAAACATTATTTGACCGGTCCGCAGGCGGACGCGATTTTGACGATGCAGCTTCAGCGACTGACGGGGCTGGAGATTGAGAAGCTGGCGAAAGAGTACGCGGCGTTGATTGAGGAGATTGAAGGGTACAAAGCGATACTTGCCAAAGAGCAGGTGCTGTTGGACATAGTTCGTGAGGACGTTCATGAGATAAGGGCCAAATACGGCGACAAGAGGCGGACGGAGATAACGGGGCAGGCCGAGCAGCTTGACGTGGAGGATTTGATAGCGGCCGAGGAGGTTATCGTGACGGTAAGTCACGCGGGATATATTAAGCGTGTTCCGAAAGACACGTATCGCAAGCAGGGCAGAGGCGGGACGGGAGTAATCGGGTCTGATACGAAGGAGGGAGATTTTATTGAGCATTTCTTTGTGGCCTCGACGCACGATTATCTTTTGATATTCACCAATCGGGGCAAGTGTTATTGGCTGAAGGTGTATGACGTTCCGAGCATGTCGAGGCAGAGCAAGGGCAGGAGCGTTGCGAACCTGTTGAAACTTGGGGACCAGACGATAGCATCGATAATCAACGTTGCGAAGCTCCGCGGTGATGAAGAAGAGACCGAAGGGGCGAGCAAGCTTCAGCTTGTGATGGCGACGAAGAACGGCTTGGTGAAGAAGACAAAGCTAAGCGCCTATAGTCATCCGCGTGCGACGGGTGTGATAGCGATAAAGCTTGACCCGAATGATGCGCTGATTAACGTTGCGCTTACGACGGGGCGAGATCATGTTGTATTGGGGACACGGGACGGGATGTCGATACGATTTGAAGAGAAACAGGTTCGGTCGATGGGTCGTGTTTCACGCGGGGTCAAGGGCATTAAGCTACGTGCGGGTGATGAGGTTGTGGATATGGTGATAGCGGAGGAGAAGTCAGCGCTGTTGACGGTATGCGAGAACGGATACGGCAAGCGGACGGGGCTGGAGAACTACCGGTCTCAGAGCCGTGGCGGGGTGGGCTTGAAGAATATCAAGACGACGGCTCGCAACGGCAAGGTGGTGGCGCTGAAGGCGGTTCAGTGGTCTGATGAGCTGATGCTGATAACGGCAAACGGGATAATTATTCGGACTGGGCTGGACCAGATTCGGTCTATCGGGCGGAATACTCAGGGCGTTCGGTTGATTAAGTTCCGCGGTCAAGACAAGCTTGTGGCAGCGGCGAAGATAGCGAATGAGGAGTTGAGCACGTCGAAGGCGAAGGAGATGGCGGTGCGGCAGGCAAATGCCAAGGCAAAGGAGCAGTCGCAGCAGGGTGAGGATGAGTCGGAGCCGCAGCCCCAGTCCGGCCGAAAGAAAACAGATGCAAAGAGTCCAAAGCGCGACAGCGATACGAAGAGCGGCGCAAAGGCAAAGAAAACGTCCAAGAAGGTGACCAAGACCGCGAAGACCAAGACAAAGAAAGGCAGGAAAGGCCGTCGTGGGTAAGCGGGCGTTGAAATCCAAAAAGCAGGACCGGATATATGTGATTGCGGGTAGCGAAGAGACACTCGCGGGTTTTGCGTTGAGTGAGCTTCTTGAGGGCCTGCTTTCGGCAGCCCAGCGTGTGACGGGCCTTTTGGACTTAGACGGGGATAAAGCGGAGACCTCGGAGGTGCTGGATGAGCTGCGGACACTTCCTTTTCTGGCGGATAAGCGGGTAGTGCTGGTAAGGAGGGCGGATAAGTTTGTCTCGAATAACCGCCCGCAGTTGGAGAGGTATTTTGACAATCCTTCACCTACGGGCGTGCTTGTGCTGGTGGTGAGCAATTGGCAGAGTAAAACGAACTTGGCCAAAAAGCTGCCGAGCGTTGGGACACTGATAAAGGTTTCGCAGCCGAAGGCGTGGGAATTGCCGGGCCGTCTCGTGCAGTATGCAGCCGATGCACATCAGAAGAAAATGAGTCGGGAGGCGGCGGAGTTGTTGGCGGAGTTGGCCGGTGATGACTTGGGACGGCTTTACGGGGAGGTTGACAAGTTAGCGTTGTATGTGGGTGGTAGTAAGGCGATAAAGGAGCAGGATGTTGAATCGCTGATTGGTCATAATCGCCTTTATAGTGCGTTTGCGGTAATCGACGCCTGCGTGAGAGCTGAGGCAGGCAAGGCGGTGGAGCGGCTCAGGAAGATGTTCGCAGAAGACAAAAGCGCAGAATACAAGGTTGTGGGTGCGTTTGCGTATCACTTTCGCAAGCTGTTTACCGCAAAGAAGATGCTGGCTGAGGGGGACCGGCCTGAGTGGGTGGCCAAAAAGGCAGGTATCTGGTACAACAAAGAGGCGCAGTTTCGCCAGCTTAGACAGCTAAGCTTGAAGCAGATTGGCGAGCAACTGGGAGAGCTTGCGGGAATTGACTATGCGATAAAGCGAGGCCGGGCACAGGCGAAGGTGGCTATGGAGGAAATGGTGCTTAAGATGGCAAGCGAGTGAGAGGAGCAAACGCGGTGACCAAGTCGCGCTGGATATCGCTGGGAGTTGCGGTTTTGTATGTGGGGCTGTTTGGTTTTTCGTATTTGACGCGCGAATCTGCAGGTGCCGACGATGCTCAGGGAGTATTTGCGATACTGCTTTTCTGGCTCTTGATGTCGCTGGCGGTGATATGGTTTGCCGATGCGATAGCACCTTTTTTGGGTCGGGGCCGAATGGATGAGTTGATTCGGGCGGACTGGACGATTGTTGTTGCGCTTATCGGGTGGATAATGCTTCTCCTGCCCGGTATGTTGATTTTGGCCAGAAAGCTTAGATGAACGAGAGACATTTTAACGATGTTGGGGAGGTTTTGGACTACGCGATAGCGCGCGAGGTTGAGGCGTACGAATTCTACAGGGATTTGGCTACGCGGGTTAAAGCTGCGAAGCTGCGGGAGGTTTTGCTGGGGTTTGCAGCCGAAGAGGTTGAGCACAAGGTTCTGCTGGAGCGTGCTAAGGCCGGAGATGTGGAGATTGGGCGGGATTCGCTTCGCGGCCCGGCTTCGGCGTGTCGAACCCGCGTAGCGATGCTGCGCATCGCGCGTGTTCTCATCCCACTTGCTTGAACAGTAGAGCAGGGGAGCAGTTGACCGCAGTCTCGCAGGAAAGGTCTTTTTATTGCTCTACTTTCACCTTTCTACTGCTCAACTGCTCTGTTGGCCAAAGGCCAACGGAGAGGGCGGGATTCGAACCCGCGGTACCCGTAAAGGGCACACCGGTTTTCGAAACCGGCTCGATCAGCCACTCCGACACCTCTCCGGTTCAATTGACTCGGCCAAACCCCGGCGAGCCAGGGGCGGACAAATATTGATTATTTACTATTGACTATTCTTTTGCAATTGCTTTCTGTTAAAAGACGTTGAAAGCAAGGAACGTTTTATCTAAAATCCTTCGGATTTCGTGCGGGACATGGTAAGGATGAAAATATGTATGTCATACCGGCAATTGACCTGCGGGGCGGCAAATGCGTTCGGCTTATCCAGGGCGATTATCACCGCCAGATAGACTACGAGGACGACCCCGTCAAGCAGGCGAATGAATTCATTTCACAGGGGGCCAAGTGGCTGCACATCGTGGACCTTGACGGGGCAAAGGTCGGCAAGCCGGTCAACACGGAGACCATCTCGGCCATTGCCGCACTTGGTAAGCTGAAGATTGAGGTAGGCGGGGGCGTCAGGAACGAGCAGGATATCGCCCAGCTTCTGGACATAGGGATAGAGCGGGTGATAATCGGCACAAGGGCGGTGAGCGACTTCGACTGGTTCAGCAGCGCAGCAGAGAAATTCGCGGGCAAACTCGCCTTTGGTCTCGATGCGCGAGGGTCTAAGGTGGCAACCGCCGCCTGGACCAAAGAGCACCCCACACCGCTTATTGAGTTTGCCGGGCAGGCGGCGAAGCTGCCAATCTCGGCCATAATCTACACCGACATCACCAAAGACGGCATGATGGCGGGGCCCAACTTCGAGAGAACAAAGGCACTGGTCGATGCGGTCGATGTGCCGGTTATCGCAGCCGGCGGGGTCACCAAGCCGGAGGATATCACCAAGTTAGCTGAACTGGGGGTCGCGGGGGCAATCATCGGCAGGGCCCTCTACGAAGGAACGCTCAGCGTTGCCGAGGCCATCAGGGCAGCAGAGCAGAGCTGACAGAGTCAGGTATTTGCATTTCCTAAACACGTTTCGACAGCAGCACTTAGCAGCATCAGGCAGGGATAGACCGTTGCAGCGTGCCGCGTTTTATGTTAGAATGGAGTTTGGTCATCGGGGGCTTTTTGTATCCGGATGGTTCGGCAGAGGAACATATTTCGCACCCATCGGTGGAGAAGGGCAAGGTATTGATATTGATTAGGCATAGGTGCTGGAGAATCTGTTTTGCTTTGTTGTTGTTTGGGTGCATTGCGAGCGAGAGCCTGGCAGCCGCACCGCTGGGGGATATCAACAAGGACTGCGAGGTTAACGAGCAGGACGTAGCAATTCTGGCCGAGCAGTGGCTAAACCAGGGCTGTCCGGGGGTACTATGCGCTGATTTGGATGGGCTCGGCAGGGTGGATATGGCTGATTTTGCTCTGCTGGCGGCGAACTGGGGCAGGGGTTGCGAGGATGTACGGGTCGTCATCAACGAGCTTCAGGCGGACAATGAGACCACTATAGCCGACCCCCAGGGCGATTATGACGACTGGTTCGAGATTTACAACGACAGCGACATCGCTGCAGATGTAGGGGGACTGTATGTTACCGACGATTTCAATATACCCGACTTAAATCAGATACCCCCGAACTCACCGGCAGAAACCGCTATCGGGCCGCACGGCTACCTGCTCATCTGGGCCGACAAGGATGCTGAAGATGGCCCTTTGCACGTCGGGTTTAGTCTCAAAGCAGATGGCGAGCGAGTTGGATTGGTCGCCTTTGATGGCACCACTTTCATCGACAGCATAGTCTTCGGTCCTCAGGACAACGACAGGTCCTATGGCCGGTTTCCCGATGCCGAGGACGCCTGGTGGGTCTTTGGCGAGCCCACTCCACAGGCCGCAAATTTCCTGTCTGAATATCCCGATGCGGTAGTCAGTGACCAGCCGGACTGCGTCGTCGTCTTCAACGAGATTATGTATAACCACTCAAACGATGTCTCTCTGGAATGGGTCGAGTTGCACAATCAAATGGCCATCGATATCGACCTTTCCGGCTGGTCGCTTACAACGGGCATCGGGTACGATTTCCCGCAGGGTACAACAATACAAGGGGGCGATTACATCGTCGTCGCAAACAACCTCGCCGAGATGGAAGCGGTGACCGGCTGCGCCGACGCCCTCGGCCCGTTCAAGGGACGCCTCTCGAACGGCAGCGACACCGTCCGCCTGCGGGATAACAGCGGACGCATTATGGACGTCATCGACTACAACGACGGAGGGGATTGGCCGGCAGGTGCCGACGGGACCGGGCTGACACTTGCGAAGATTGACCCGGATACGGCGAGCGGGCCGGCTGAGAACTGGACTGTAAGCGCAGAGCCCAACGGCACACCCGGGGCCGATAACGGTTTGGCCGGGACGGTGGCGATTCCGACGGACACACACGTGGCGAACGACATCGTCATAAATGAGATTATGTACCACCACCAGCCGATATGGGAGACCGATACAACACCGTTCGCCGACTCAAACGAAGAGTGGATTGAGCTTTACAACCGCACCGGTGGCAGTATCGATATCACCGGCTGGCGACTGAAGGGTGTAGGTGAGTTTGTCTTCCCGGCAACGACACAAATCTCAGGTTACGGCTACCTTGTCGTCGCTAAGGATTCCGCCGCCTTAAAGGCCAAGTATCCCTCTGTCAGCAGCCGGATAATCGGCGACTTTCCCGGCAGTTTGTCAAATGACGGTGAACGAATACAGCTTATCAACAACACGGGGACGGTTATCGATGAGGTTCGATATTACGACCGCAAGCCCTGGCCCAAATATGCCGACGGCGGCGGCTCCTCGCTCGAGCTGCGAGACCCCGATGCCGACAACACAAAACCCGAGGCCTGGGCCGACAGTAATGAGCGGGATAAGGCCGGCTGGAATACGTATACGTATTCTACGACGGCGGCTGACTGGGGCTTCGAGCCGACGCTGTGGAAAGAGTTCATAATGGGACTGCTCGATGTTGGTGAGGTCCTGATAGATGATATCAGCGTGGTTGAGGACCCGGAGGGGGCGGCGACGCAGTTTATCCAGAACGGTACGTTTGAGACGGGGGCCGGTCACTGGCGGTTCGGTGGGACGCACGGTTTCAGCGAGGTGGTAACAGACCCCGACAACGGAAGCAACAAGGCCTTGCATCTGATTGCCACGCGTCCGATGGAAAACATCTACAACCACGCCGAGACCACCTTCGATAACAGTGAGGCGGTGGTCAACGGTGAGGATTACGAGATATCGTTCAAGGCGAAGTGGCTGGCGGGTAACCCCCGGCTCAATACTCATCTGTATTACCACCGGGTGGCGAGAACAACGATTATCGAGCCGAACCAGCACAACGGCACACCGGGCAAGCCCAATTCCTGCTACGAATCGAACACAGGGCCTACTTACAACTACCTTGGACACAGCCCCGTCGTGCCGAATGCCTGGGAGACGGTGACAGTGACGACGGTCACGAAGGACCCGGACGGTATAGCGTGGTGTAAGCTCTGGTACAGAGTCGATGGCGGGGGCTGGAGCAGCAAATCGATGGTGCATCAGGGCGATGGCGAGTATAAGGAAACGATATCAGGTGAGGCCAGTGCGACGGTCGTTCAGTTCTACGTCGAGGCCCAGGATTCGTCGGGGAACGGGTCAACGTATCCTGTAGCGGGAGCCGAGTCACGCGCGTTATACAAAGTAAACGACGGCCAGGCGGCAACGAACGGCCTGCACAACTTCCGCATAATTATGAATGCCGCTGACTATGACGATTTGAATGACATAACGAATCGCTATACGAACTACTATATGCCCTGTACGGTCATTTATGATGAAAACAGGGCGTTTTATGATGTCGGTGTTCATTTCAAGGGTTCGCTGTTCACACGGAGCAAGCCCGAACGCGGGCGAAGGGGCTGGAAGGTCGAGTTCAACAGTGATGATTTATTCCGTGGGGTGCACAGTGTGGTCGCAATCGACAGAGCCAGCTCCGGCTGGTGCGGACGTCAGCCCACAAGGGAGATATTTGTCAAGCACATACTCAACCGTGTCGGCGGTATCTCAACCCAGTACGACGACCTCATTCGCCTCATGCCGCCGCCGGACACACAAAATGCAAGCTACGCCCAGCTTCAACTTGCCCGGTTTAGCAATCGGTATCTCGATTCGGCGTTCACCGACGGTGGCAACGGCATGCTGTTCAAACAAGAAGCAATCTATTATCCGCAGCAGACAACAGACGGCAATCCTGAAAGCCCGAAGAAGACGACACCGGCAAGCGCGACTGGTCCGAATCCGCCAACGTACGAACCGATATACGACATGGGCGACGGCGCTGAGGATTACCGGGGGATATACTTTGTTCGCAGCAACCGCGACCGCGACGACTATGCGCGTCTGATTGAAATGGCTCAGGCATTCGATTTGACAGGAACGGCATTTCTGACGGCGGCGGAAGGTTTGATTGACATTGACCAGTGGCTCCGCGCCTACGCCTGGACGGGAGTGGTGTGCTCGTTTGACAACTACTTCGGCTCCAATACCCCTCACAATCATTACTTCTATGTTCGTCCCTCAGACAATCGCATAGTCTTTCTGCCCTGGGACAATGATTTCCATTTCGAGTGTGCGGGCTGGCATCCCGACCCCTGGGAACTCAAGAGGACGCCGCATATTAACGATAATGTCCTCGACGTTGACCCGAAGTACGACCGGGCTTATTGGGGCCACATACACGATATGCTGACCACGACAGTCAATGCTTCATATCTGACCGAATGGGCCAATCACTATGACACGTTGATTCCTGATGAAAACTTCATCGATTACCTGGATTTTCAGCTTGAGCGGGCGGACTGGATAGACGCAAACCAGCTTCCACCGGAAGTCCCCTTCGAGATTACGACCAACGGCGGAGCCGACTTTGCGGTCGGGACGGATTCAGTAACGATTGAGGGCGGGGCGTGGATTAACATTCGCCGGATACAGTTGACCGGCTGGGAACCGAATCCGGAGTTTGTGTGGACGGATATCAATGACTGGCAGGTGCAGGTACCTCTCGAATACGGCGACAATGTCCTTGAATTCGTCGGCTATGATTACCAGGGTAGCGCTGCCGCTGCGGACAGCATCACTGTTACGAGGAATTAACCCGCAAATCCCATCGGCCCCGGCGCAAAAAAAAAGCGAGGCAGGATTATCACCTACCTCGCTCTTTTACAAAACCCCACGTCTACAAACCCGAGTCGTACAATGCTTCTACCTCGTCGGCGCTCAACGCACGATGGAAAATCATCACGTCGTCGATATCCCCGTCGAAAGGCCCGCCTTTGAGATAATCCGGATCAAAGGTCGCATCTTTATAGCTCCCATCTCCGATTCGGAACTTCGTATTGCTGGCGGCGAAGTAACAGCCACTTTCAGGGTCTCCAGCCACTGCGTCTAAGTAGAGAACTGCGTCAACATAACCGGTTTGGTAAACAAGGGCGAAGTGATACCATTCGTCTGCATCCACTTCCCCGGCATCAATGTCAACAGGTGTCAGGCCGGCCCCAAAACGCGCCTTCAAATGCCCGTCTTCGACAAGTACCTGCCACCCAAAGTATATCTTCGCTGCACCCGTACCGCTGGGGTCAAAATGCCTCCATTGCCCGACTATCGTCTGAGTGCCGCTCGTGCTATCTGCCTTGAACCAACCACAAACGCTGAATGTATCGTCATTGAGGTAGGCGTTATCAAGGCTCGAAACGGACATATAATCGTTGGTTCCATCCAGGGTAAGCGCGTAGCCGAAGAGTCCTTCACTCGTATAACCGGCCCCGTTCACCAGAGTGCCGTTGCTGTTTCCGACAAGGTCTGCCGTTGACTGCTCGAACATCCACCAATGGGCATTCGGGTCGCTGAATATCGACATCTCATCAGCACCCATATCAATGTACCGGTTCGCCATCCGGGCCTCACAGTCTATATCAATTTCTTCATTGTCGGGGTCGTATATCGCATCCCCTGTATCGATACACGGAGAATCTGCCGTCAATCGATAATCCTCATCAAGCTCCGGATCGTCATCAATGTTTGTACCGCTGGCGCCTTCCTTAATGCAACTGTACGTTGCTGTGCAGCCGTCAAGGTCGTCGCTGTCATTCCACAAAATGCAATTCTTAATGTTCGGGTTGGCGTACTGGGCCTTTACACCTTCTGTTGTGTTGTCGACTATCGTGTTATTGTGTATCGTCGGGGCGCAATACTGGAGCGAAATACCATAGGCGTTACCGCTGATTATATTCCCTTTGGCCACGATGTTCGTCGCGCCATTTCCGTAGATGCCCGTGTACGAATTGTTGCGGATTATGTTCTCAAGGATATTGGTGCAGGAACCGCTGTAGCTAAGTAACGCGTTACTGTTATCCTCGATGATACAGCGGGCAATCGTCGGAGACGACCCACCATTGCAATAAACCCCGGTGGTCCATCCGGTCACTGTGACGCCTGTCAGGACAGAGTCGTTGCCTTCCTGTGAGACGGCTTTTACCCCGTTGCCGCTGCCACCCTGTATCACCGTCGCGCCGATGACGTCCCAGTTACATGTGTCGGTTCCGGTTATCGTTATCGCCTTACCGTCGAAATCGATCTTCTCGTAATAGACCCTCGGATACAAGATAATCACGTTGCCATCAACCGCAGCATCTATCGCGTCCTGTATGGTGTCATAGTAACCGTCATCGATAAGAAGTGGGTATGGGTACTCATCCGCCCCGATATCAACGTGGTCTCCCATTATTCGGTCCTCCCCGTCAATATCGTAGTCCCAGTCCACTACGGAATCATCGCCTGTCTCGATACATGCGGTTGAATTGTTTGTGAGATGGTAGTCTCCCGCCGTCCATTCCCCAATATCCTCGCAATTGCCGCTCCAGCCGCCGTCGGCAACAAATTCCGGGTCGGCATCTATATTGCCGCCCTCATCGTTGCCAAGGATTGCATCGGTAACAACGTCATATACATACACGTCATCAGTATCACTATCCTGAATATCGCAATTGCCTATGTCAGCGAGGGGCCAGTAGTAGTAATCGTTATAAATCTGGTTCCCTGAGTCGCATGCGATATTGCCCCAAATGATGGTGTTCCGAATGTCTGCCCACGTCGGGGAGAGCGGGCAGCCAATCCATATACCTCCACCGTCTGCGTCGGAGACATTCTCAGCGATCGTGCAGTTCCGAATCGATATATCCCCGATGGGCAGCAGAACCCCGCCGGCGGTTAGGCCACCGGGACCGGCATCGGCGCCGTGATTACCCACAATCAGACAATTTGTAATCATTAAGGAACCGCTCGAGGCCCACTCTATACCGCCAACGCCATTTTCGGCATAATTGTCAGAAATTGTGCAGTGCTCGACGGCTGCACTTAAGGAATCGACCGTTGCGCCGCCCGCATAATAGCCGTGATTCCCCTCTATAACACAGTTTCTCACGACGAGCGAACTTCCAAGGCCTCCATGGCATTCCAAACCACCGGCCATATAATCGCCTTGATTCTCAGTAATCTTGCAGTTCTCAATGACTACGTCAGCGTCGGAGTTACAGTAAATCCCGCCGGCATTGCTGCCGTGATTCCCGACTATCTCGCAGTTTGTGACGTCTATTGTATCCAAGCCAGGGCCTATACATATGCCACCGGCTTGACTGCCGCCATCATTGTCAGCAATTGTGCAGTCCTCGATGACTGCATCGCCGTTACTTATTTCGAATGCCCCCGCATAACCCGCATCTGTCACGTTGCTGACAATCTCACAGTCTCTGACCGTTACTGTACCGCTCGAGTCGGAGTATATACCACCAACCCTCGCTCCCTCGTTTTCGGATATCGTGCAACCGGTTATCTCCACCGTCGCCGTACCTGAGCAATATATACCGCCCGTGACGGTGCACTCCGTATTATCAGAAATAGTGCAATCTCGGATGACTACGGAGCTGCTGCCGTCGATTAGGACAGCTTGTGAGCTGCCTTCCGCCGCAGAAATCTCACATTCTTCTATGAGAGAGCTGCTGTCGTTGCAGGTTATACCCTCCACATCCATTCCACAGTCACCCCCTATTATCCTGCACTTGCTGATTGTCGGGCTTGCACCGTCACAGTAAATCGCGGGCTCCGATGTTATCCGCCCACCACAAGGAAGGGGATCTTCTATTAGGCCCCGCATGATCGTAAGCCCAATCAACTTGCATGAACTACTCTCGCCGTTTACAAACTGGCAGGCCCTCTCGTAGGCTTCGAACTCGGGCTCTTGCTCATCTGTCCAGCCCCTGCCGCTGATTATTGTATTGGCCACGCAGTCAGGGTCGTCCGGGTCCTCACTTGTGTATATTATGTTTTCACCATCGGGATATATCGTTACCCAGGTGCTATCGTAATAAGCTCCGTAATATGTCCCCTCAGCAAGCTCTATCGTATCCCCGGATTCAGCATAGTTGCGCTGGATATCATGGAAAGTCTCAGTGGTGGCGTAATACGTAGTCGCCCATGCACTTCTCGCCAATAACAAAACCATACAACAAACTGTAAGCTTAACCGTCTTCATCTTCGATTCCTTTCATTTTCTCAGTCTTGAATCCCCCCACATTCACTGCGAGATGCATAAAGCATCCCGCTGCCAAGAATACATTCTGAGACTACGGCTCACGTCAGAAATCGCATAATCTCCCTTGATCCAGCTTGGGCAATGCGCCCGTCAAGACGCCAGCCGTATCTGCGATGACTTCTCCAGCATAGGCACACCTCCTTTGATTACACAAAGTCCATTTCCACATAATGAGGCGGCTCAGGAATGCCCCCTCCCATCCCAAAGTTTTCGCGCCTTCCGACTGTCCCCCCGCACTGACAATCAAGTGACACAATAAGAGCACGATGCGCGCTTTGTAAATAAGAAAATGAGAGTTTTTGAAAAATTGTCAAAAAATTCATACTTATCCACCTACAACACCCAAATCCCCCAAGCCCCCAATGTTAAAATAGGCAATCTGCAAAGATTCGACTTGATAGGGCGCGCTCCGCGGGCATGTATTGATACGCAACGAGCGCAGTTAGAAGGGCAAGGCATCTCCCTCCGCAGCTTAATGCAAGGGCTTTCAACTCGCGAGCTCAAGACTTACTTGTGTTCCGCCGGGTCTCAATACGTACCGGTAGTTTTCAATAGGACTCGCGGCACTCGGGCAGGGTACTGAGGTTGCCGGGCCAGTCGTCGTGCTGAACGTCGCCGCAGGGGGTCCAGTCGTTGCAGGTGTCGTAGTCCCTGTTCCAATTGAGGGTCCACATACACTTGCTTCTGAGGTTTCTAATGGAGAAATCCATAAACAGCATATTGGTTGTACCGTTATGGCGGCCGGTCAGAAATTGGCCTATAGCCTCATCGGCACCTGGTCCGACACCGAAATCCGGATTACCCGGATGGTTTCCAACCCAGCTTGCGTCGCCGAGGATGGGGATGTTGTTCGAACCTCTGACGTCCGTAGTTCTCCAATTATACTTGGGCCGGGCCTGGTATATTATTGGGATAACTTCGCCTGCGTCGTCATGACCTGGTGGCCAAACCTTGGGCGGATTATACATCCATCTGTTGCAGCCATAGCTGCCGTACTCATAGCAGTGATATCCCCAATTGCACATATTCTGCACGTTCGCGCCTTCGGTCCCATCGGCGATCCACCAGGCCGAGCCGCCTTGCGGCCAGGGTATTTCGGCACTTGGACAACAGCGGACGTCATTGAAATCACTTGCCGACATCGTTTCCTTGAGCATCCCGAACCACGTCCACTTCGGGTTGGTCCAGTTACCGTGACCGAGCCAGCCCCACATAAAGTAGCCGTCATTGCTGTTGGTATAAGCCGACAGGGCCGTCCCCCATTGCTTCAGGAGCACCATGCAGGCCGCCTTCTTGGCCTGAGCCCTTGCCCTGCCGAGCGCCGGCATCAAAATAGCCATAAGCAGGGCGATAATAGCAATGACCACAAGAAGCTCTATTAACGTAAACCCCCTTTGCCTCTTCATATCTGCACTTCTCCCATTTTTTCCCACACCAAACTTGTTGAGCACATAAGCGGGCGTGGTGCCGAAAGCGCAGCCATCACGAGTACCGTAATATTCTACTACCAAACCGCAGTCCTGTCAACACAGTTTTTACTCAAACTTCGGGATTTTTTGATATGCCTATTCATAACAGTTTCTCCGAAGCCGGAAGCAGGCGATAGGGCCGGCTGGACAGAGAAGAGGCAATTTGCTAAATTGCCGGGCGTATTGTACGAAACGACTTCTGCGTGAAGATACAGAGGTGCAGCAAGTGCCCGAAAAAAACGGCAACGGCAGCGGGAAAGACACTCGGCTGGACTTCGTCCGCAGTATAGTGGCCCAGGACCGCCGGAGCGGCAAGTGGGACGGCAGGGCGGTAACGCGATTTCCGCCCGAGCCGAACGGCTATCTGCATATCGGGCACGCAAAGAGCATCTGTCTGAACTTCGGCATTGCGCAGGAGTTCGGCGGGAGATGTCACCTGCGATTCGACGACACCAACCCGGTCAAGGAGGAGCAGGAGTATATCGACTCGATAAAGGAAGATATTCGGTGGCTGGGGTTTGACTGGGGCGAGCACGAATACTACGCCAGCGACTACTTCGAGCAGCTCTGCGAGTGGGCGCTCCAGCTTATCAAAGCAGGCAAGGCCTACGTCTGCGACCTGACCGCTGACGAGATACGCGAATATCGCGGCACGCTGACCGAGCCCGGCAGGGGTAGCCCGCATCGAAATCGCAGCGTTGAGGAGAATCTCGACCTGTTCGAGCGGATGAAGAACGGCGAGTTTGCCGACGGGACGCGGACGCTGCGGGCGAAGATTGATATGGCCCATCCGAATTTGAATATGCGGGACCCTGTGATGTACAGGATACTGCACGCATCACATCATCGCACCGGTGATAAATGGTGCATATACCCGACGTACGACTGGACGCACGGGCAGTCGGATTCCGTGGAGCGGATAACGCACTCGATATGCACGCTTGAGTTTGAAAATCACAGGCCCTTATATGACTGGTTTCTCGATGCGCTGGGAGTCCATCATCCGCAGCAGATAGAGTTTGCTCGCCTGAACCTTAGCTATACCGTGATGAGCAAGCGCAAGCTGCTCGAGCTTGTGCAGGGCGGTTTCGTATCGGGCTGGGACGACCCTCGGCTGCCGACGATATGCGGGATGCGTCGGCGGGGGTATTCGCCGGAAGCGATAAGGGACTTTGCCCGGGTTATCGGGGTGAACAAGTTCAACAGCACGATTGATATTGCGCTTCTTGAGCACTGTCTGCGCCGGCGTTTGAATAAGACAAGCCCGCGGGTTATGGTGGTGCTTCGGCCCTTGAAGGTGGTGATTGAGAATTACCCGCAGGGCAAGACCGAGCAGCTTGAGGCGATAAATAATCCGGAGGATGCAAGTGCGGGGACCCGGCCGGTGCCGTTCTCGCGCGAGCTTTACATCGAGCAGGAGGACTTTATGGCTGAGCCGGTGAAGAAGTTTTATCGGCTGGCTCCGGGCCGGGAGGTTCGGCTGAGATATGCCTATTTCATCACCTGTAAGGAGGTGGTCAAGGACGCCGACGGCAATATCGTGGGGCTGCGCTGCACCTATGACCCAGCGACGCGGGGCGGCGATGCCCCGGACGGCAGGAAGGTGAAGTCGACGCTACATTGGGTCTCGGCTGAGCACGCAGTTAAGGCGGAGGTTCGGCTTTACGACCATTTGTTTACCAAAGAAAATCCCGACCAGACAGCCGAGGGGCAGGATTTCAAATCGAATCTGAACCCGAATTCGTTAGAAGTCTTAACGGGCTGTTACGTCGAGCCAGGCCTGAAAGGTGCAGAGCCACTCAGCCGCTACCAGTTCGAGCGATTGGGTTATTTCTGCGTGGACCCCGATTCGACCGAAGACAAACTAATCTTCAACAGGACCGTAACACTCCGCGACACCTGGGCAAAAATCCAAAAGCGGCAAAAGTGAAGAGCCGGAGAACACGGCGGGGCAACTTGCATTATTAGTGGCGAATATATCGGGCCTGAGCTAATGAGATGCTGCCGCAGGGAGGACGGTGAGCATTTTGGAGGCGGCTAAGGCGGCGAGGAGGATAAAGACGATCCTTACGAGTTTGACGGGCAGTTTGTGCATCAGCCGGCCGCCAACCACAGCACCGATGACAGCACCCGGGATAACAAACAGGGCAATGGTGAGAGATTCAGCTATTCGGATGTCGTGCTGTGACAATGTTAGATTCTTATAGACTGCCCCCATTACGGCAATGGCGGCGATGGTGGCGGCGGAATTGCTGATGGCCCTTTTCAGGGGCATTTTCAGGAAGAGCTGCTGTGCGGGGACACAGACAGTGCCGCCTCCGATACCGAGCAGTCCTGCGGAAATGCCGGTGAGCAGGCCGCAGAGGATGGTCAGCGGTATCGAGCGTTTGACCGTCGAAATATCGAGGCCGCCGGCGCCGCCGTATCCGCCGGTGCGGAGGCGGGGCAGGTTGTAGGCAACGACATAGAGCAGGAAGAAACCATAGATGCGGGCGAGCAGGTAGCTGTTTCGGCCTGCAAAGACGGAACAGTTGCTAATGGCAACGCCAGCAATCGTGGCAAGGGCAGCTGAGGGGATGAGCCACCTGATGACGTGGGGAACCAGGACATCGGCTTTTTTGTGGACAAAGGCCGATGCGGCACCTACGCAGAAATTGCATATCATCGCAGAGGCCTGGTAGAGGTGCTGGTTTTCGCCAAAGGCAAAGACAAGGGCGGGAATCATAACGATAGAACCGCCGATGCCGAGCAGCCCGCCGAACACGCCCATCGCAAGTCCAATTACAGCCAGCGTCAGGTAATACATCGCAAGATCAGCCGAATAGCTCGGTAAATTTGGCCTCTATGTCGGGACTTTCGCATAGCGTCTGGCCTATGAGGACGGCGCTGACGCCTGCGGCCCTTAGTTTATCGACGTCGGAACGGGTCTTTATACCGCTTTCTGCAACAAGGCCTTTTTTGTTGTCGAGAAGCTCAGCTAATCGGCTGGTTGTATTGAGGTCAACTTTCATTGTGGTCAGGTCTCTGTTGTTTATGCCGGGGACGCTGTAGCCGGCTTTTGGAAATCCGATGAGACTTCGGACCTGCAGGAGGGTATCGGCGGTGTGGACTTCGAGCAGGACGGTGAGCGTAAGCTCTGCGGCGGCTATCATCAGGTCCATAAGCTGTCCGGGCTTTAGGGTTTCTGCGATTAGCAGGATTGCGTCGGCGCCGGCGGCTCGTGATTCATAGACCTGCCAGAGGTCGATGATGAAGTCTTTTCGCAGGATGGGCAGGTCGATGACTTGTTTTATTTGTTGGATGTATTCGAGTCGGCCCTGGAAATACTTTTCATCGGTGAGGACGCTGACAGCGTCGGCGCCGCAGGACCGGTAGGTTTGTGCTATTTTGACGGGGTCGAAGTCTTTGCGTATAAGGCCGGCCGACGGCGAGGCCTTCTTTACCTCGGCTATGACATTGAGGCCGCGGGGGCTGCGCTTTGTGACGGCTTTATAGAAATTCCGGCACTTCGGCATTGACCGAATGCCCTCCCTGAGCCGGTCCAGACTTGTTTCGGCACATCGGGTCTCAACCTCGCTGCGCTTGTCTGCAATGATTTTATCGAGTATGTTTGCCAAAGTAGTTCACTCAGCCAAAGACTTATTTTTTAACGGGACGAAAAGGTCTCTTTTGAGTTTTATTTTCAGGCCGGTCACGATTCATTCTTAGAGACCTGAACGAAGGCCATTCGGACCTGACTGAGGGTATTCTGGAAGACCTTCTGCTCATCTTCGGTGAGGTTTCCTTTTGTTTTTTCTTCGAGCATATCGAGCATATCGATGTTGTATCTTGCCAGCTCAAGGTCGGGTGCTCTTTTTTCCTGTCCTTCAACATGGACGACGCCGAGTGAGAACAGGGCCTGTGTTACGAGCATACTCACAAGGGCGGCGAAATCACCTTCGGGCAAAGGGCCTCTTCGGCCTTGCTGCTCCGGTTCTTCTTTTTCCGTTTTTTCCTGAGCATCAAGGACCTGCTTTTCTTTTTGCGCCTCCTGTTTCCAGTCCTCATCGACGATGATCTTCTTCTCATTTTCGCTTTGTTCTTTGGTCATAGTTTGCCACTCCTTCAAGACATAATTTCCTTGCCCGGCAAACGGGTCTAATTAACCTTTTTCACCGCAAAGACACCACGGCACAAAGAATTCTCCCGTGAGGGATGGCAAGGCCATTATTTGTTTTTTACTTTTGAGTTTTATCATTTTCCTTTGTGCCTTCGTGTCTTAGTGGTAAAGAAAAGGCGGTCCAAATCAGGTGCGATACTTCCTCATTTTACTGTTGATATCCTTTTTCTGTTCACGTTCGGTGATGGTGCGTCGTTTGTCGTATTTGCGTTTGCCTCTTGCAAGGGCAATTTCGATTTTCGCCAGGCCCTTTTCGTTAAAATATATGAGCAGCGGCACGAGTGTGAAGCCCTTCTGCTCAAGTTTTACAGCAATTTTGCGGATTTGGGTTTTGTGCAGCAGCAGTTTTCTTTTTCTTACAGGGTTGTGGCTGGTGGCCACCTGCTGATAGGGGGCGATATTTGCGCCGAACAGCCAGCATTGGCCGTCGTCGATTCTCGCGTATGAACCTGTCAGGTCGGCACTGGCTGAGCGAAGGGATTTGACTTCGCTCCCCAGGAGCTGCAGGCCGGCCTCGATTTTTTCGGTCAGCTCGAAGTCTCTATAGGCCTTTCTGTTGACCGCAACGGGGCCCTTGTGAGCCTTGTTTTTGGGCGATTTTGCCATTTGAGCTATGATAACACGGTGCGGGGCTTTTGCAAAGAAGCGAGGCAAGCAGTGAACTGTCAGCGCGGTGTGTATGGCTTGTTCAGAAATGCGGCGTGCCGCTACAGGCGGCCGGGGGCCCTGAGCTCGGCACCCTTCATCTTTGTCCCGCGGTCGCCGAGCATCTGCGCCATCTTTTTCGCAAGGGCCGACAGACGTTCTACGACTTCGGGATGCTGGTCAGCGATGTCCCGTGATTCAGCAATGTCGCTTTCAAGGTCAAAAAGAGACAGGGTGATTTTCTCCTGGTCATAGCGCACCGGTTTACCTCCGGTTCCGCCTTTTCGTCCGGCGAGGGTTCTATACGTATGGGGCAAGTGGAGCTTCCATTTTCCGCTTCGGACGGCCTCGAGGTTCCAGCCATTGTAATAGAAGAATGCCTCGTGGCCAGTTTTGGCGCCGGGCTGAGCCGACATCAAAGGCCAGATATCCTTACCATCAATCCTGCGACCGGGCAGTGTGGCGCCGGTGAGCCGTGCCAGCGTGGGCAGGACGTCCATTGCGGTGGCCATTTCTTTGCAGATGGTGCCGGGTGGAATTCTTCCAGGCCAGCGCATAATGCACGCCTCGCGCTGACCGCCGTCGAACGTTGTTCCCTTACCTTCGCGCAGCGGCTCGGCTGAGCCGGCATGGTCGCCGTAGCTTAGCCATGGGCCATTGTCGGAAGTAAAGATGACCAGGGTCTTTTCGTCTATGGCAAGACGTTTGAGGGTTGATAGAATCTCTCCGACGGACCAGTCGATTTCCATTATCACATCACCGTATAAGCCCTGCCTGGATTTGCCTTTGAATTTGTCCGAGACAAAAAGCGGGACATGAGGCATCGAATGAGCAAGGTAAACAAAAAAGGGCCTGTCTGTGTTTCGCTCGATGAAGCTTACGGCATGCTCCGTGTACCACGTTGTTAATTGTGACTGGTCGGGGTCGTAGGAAATGTTTTTCTTGCCGTCGATTAGGGGTAAGCGTGGGAAGCTTTTGTTTGTGGGGTGGTATGTCCACATATCGTTCGAGTAAGGCAGGCCGAAGTAGTCGTCGAAGCCGTGGCTCGTGGGAAGGAATTTGGGGTGGTGACCAAGATGCCACTTGCCGTAGCAGGCCGTAGCATACCCACATTGCTTAAGCATCTCCGCGATGGTCGTTTCCTTCTCACTGATACCGATTTTGGCATCAGGGCCGAGGACGTGGGGCAGCCCGACACGCTGGGGGTAACAGCCGGTCATAAGGGCAGCTCTGGACGGCGTGCAGGCAGGAGCAGCAACATAGAAGTCCGTGAAACGGATTCCCTCAGCGGCCATTCGGTCGAGATTGGGTGTCTGGAATCCTTCGGCACCGTAACAGCCGACGTCGGCGTAGCCCTGGTCGTCGGTGAAAATGATAACGACGTTGGGCAGTTCGGAGAGGGGTCGGCAGGCCGCGGATTTTCGACCATAGCTGCACCCGGCCAGTGCGGTAGTCGCAACGGTCGAGGTGACCATCCGCAGGAATTGTCGGCGGTTTAGTTTTTCGCTCACAGCTTTACTCTAAAACAGTCCCGTCTCTTGCAGTGCTGCTTTCCAAGGAGTAGTTGGTGAATGGCTACGGTCGAAACCAGGCCGGGCCGGCAAGCAAACTGCAATCGTCGTTATTACCTGACGAATCTGATGCTGAGCGGATACCGGTACGCGACGCCGTTGCTCGTCCGGACAGCAGCGATAATCGCAAAGACGACATCCACAACCGCTATTACCGGCAGCAGCACAAAACCAACGCCGCAGAAGCAAAGCAGCACGGCGACCAGGCAGTACAGAAGCATGGATATCTGGAAGTTTATCGCTTCTTTTCCCTGGTCATCGATAAAGGGGTATTCGTGTTTTTTGATTTGCCACAGGATTAGCGGGCCAACCACACCTCCTATGACAGGGACAATCCACCAGAGCATCCAGGCGAGGCCGGCCAAATGGCAGAACATCGCCCACATGCGGGCCTCTTGAGGCACCTGCTCGGCCGGGGTCTTGGCTTCCTGTTTTTCTTCGGGCGTATCAGTTGACTTTACCATAGTGCAACTCCCTTCCAAAAAGTCATATTGCTTCGATAATAAAGGTTGTTTTTAGCACAGGGCTGTTTGCCGGGCAAGAAAATTCCTCGCGGTCCGGATGTGGGATATGGGCATTACCTGCCGGACGGGACAGCGATGTCTGGTTTTTCTGCAAGCCAGACGGCCATTTCGCCTACGCTGCGGTTAGACCAGGCGAAGTATGGGACGGCTGTGAAGTCCTGCTTCTTGAGCACAACGCCCCAGCCGTCGGGGCCGACATAGAGGCCATAGGCGTTTCCCGTAAGGACGACAACTGCCCCGAGAAGGTCCTCTCGAAATTCTGCCTCAAGTTCGCTCTCCTCCTGCAGGACTATATTGAGGGCGCCGCCGTGATTGTCGACGGCCTCGGCACAATAGACGATAGGGCCGCGCTCAAGTGCGACTCTACCGCCGTTTTCGGCGACGCACTCGTGGGCAAGAACACGGCGTATGGGCATAGGCAGATGTATCCTGATGATGTCGCCCTTCATCCACTCTCGTTGGATTCGGGCAAAGCCCCTTCTTGTCTGCAGTCCGACGGAGTACTCATCAACTTTCATCTTCATCCCGGTCGCGAGCCGGTTTTTGTAACGGTAGAGATGTGAAGGAACGGGTCTGTCTCGCAGCCAGCCCGGTATGCGCACAAAAACCGTAAACTGGTCGCGGTACTCGGGCTCAATGGTGATTTCGATGTCTCCATCCCAGGGGTAATCGGTCCTCTGGGTGATGCGGACGGTGTTTTCACCCATTTGTATGGTAGCGGTGCCGACGACGAAGAGATTTACGTATATGGCGTCCTTGTCCCTGGCATAGATATAGCCCCCGAGCGAAGCGAGAAAGCGGGCAATATTCGGAGGACAGCAAGCACAGGAAAACCAGGCGCGACGTGTGGCGAGCCCTTTGTTGAAGCCGTACTCACCATCCGAGAGCAGGGGATTTGGATAGAAGAATCGGTTGCCGCTCAGGGAGACTCCCGAGAGCAGGCCGTTGTAGATTATGCGTTCAAGGACATCGAGGTACTCCGCATCGCCGCTAAGTAGAAACATCCGGTGGTTCCACATAGCATTGGCGATTGCGGCGCAGGTTTCGCAATAAGCGGTCTTGTTGGGAAGCTCGTATTCTCTCCCGAAGGCCTCACCCTCGTGCGTGCTGCCGATTCCGCCGGCTAGATACATCTTCTTCGAGACGACGTCTTGCCAGATTTGCTCAAGTGCTGTGATGTATCGCCGGTCATCGTTGTGGGCGGCAATGTCAGCCATCGCCGAGTAGAGATATGCGGCACGGACTGCATGCCCAACAGCTTCTCGCTGCTTTATTACGGGTATATGGTCCTGGCAGTAGGTGCCGTAGAGCGGTCTGTTATGGGCATAGCCGCGCTGGTCAACGAAGAATTTGGCGAGTTTGAAGTACTTGTCATTGCCGGTCAGGCGGAAAAGCTTTATCAGGCCGATTTCAATCTCCGGATGGCCGGGGACGTTATGGTTTGCGTACGGCCCGAAGGCAAAATTGATATGGTCGGCTAACTTGATTGCCACATCGAGCAGCTTGGTCTTGCCCGTGGCCCGGTTGTATGCAACGGCGGCCTCGAAGAGATGACCGGCACAGTAGAGCTCGTGCATATCCTTCAAGTTCGTCCAGCGCTTCTCCGGCTGTCTGTTGGGCACTGAATAAAAAGTGTACAGGTAGCCGTCCTCCCACTGGGCGGCGGCGATTTTCTCGATAAGGCCATCGACATACTGTTCAAGGTTGGGGTCGGGTCTGTTTACAAGGGAATAAGCGGCGGCTTCGATGAGCTTATATACGTCGGAATCGTTGAAGTAGATGCCCTCAAAATCACCCTGCATGAGGCGTGCGGCCTTGGCGAAGTTGTCGATTCGACCGGTGCGCTCGCACATCTCGAAACAATACGGGATGGTGACCGTTCTGTTGGTCTCAATGCGCGGTGACCAAAACCGGTCTTCAACGGTCACATCGCAAAGGTCAACGGCTGTCAGCAGGTCAGCAAAAGCAATCTGCGGCAGCGCAACTAACAGCGTAAGCGCGGACAGAAAGACCAACCTTCGGCATAGCTCGTGCATTTGAGCGTGCTTCACTGTTTCCCCTTCTATAAATTATTCAAAATAATCCGGCGAGGGCAAATCCATCGGAAAAAACTTTTCAGAATCCGGATTGGCAGTCCCGGAGGGGACGTCGCCAGGACCCCCAGTGGGGCCTTCCGGCGGGCGCAGTCCTGGTTTTTTGTTAGCCAAGCGCCACGTCGAGTATCATCATAACGGTAAAGCCGATAAGAACACCCATAGTGGCCAGGTCTGTATTGCCGCGGCTTTGGGATTCCGGGACGACCTCTTCGACGACCACGAAAATCATAGCGCCGGCGGCGAAGCTAAGCGCGTATGGCAGCAGCGGCTGGATAATAATGACCGCCGCTGCGCCGATAATGCCCGCGACCGGCTCGACCGCGCCCGAAAGCTGGCCATACCAGAAGCTTTTCAGACGGCTCATGCCTTCACGTCTCAGCGGCACAGAGACGGCCATACCTTCGGGGAAATTCTGAATACCTATCCCCAGGGCCAGGGCGGCCGCCGCGGCAAAAGTTGCGTGGCTGCTGCCCGTCGCCAGCGCCCCGAAGGCAACGCCGACGGCAAGTCCTTCGGGAATGTTGTGAAGCGTAATCGCCAGTACCAGCAGGATGCTGCGATGCCAGGAGGTCTTTATGCCCTCTGCCTGCTCGATGGGCAAGCCGATATGGAGATGCGGCAGGATTCTATCGATGATGCGAATGAATATACCACCGGCGAGAAAACCCACGGCGGCAGGCAGCCAGGCGATGCCACCTTCCTGCTCAACCATTTCGATAGCCGGCGCAAGCAGCGACCAGAAGCTGGCCGCAATCATAACTCCGCCGGCAAAACCCAGCATAAAATCAAGCAATCGTCTGCTGATACTCTTGGTCAGAAACACGGTGGCGGCGCCCAGAGCGGTAACACCCCAGGTAAACAGTGTTGCTATAAGTGCCTGAACAATCGGATTGAACTGACGCAGTCCGTCGAACACGGTATATCCCTTACCTTTTTTGGTCCAGTCAACACAATTGTATTGTGTCGAGCCAACACTTCAAGACCCTGCTATGTCTCCTCCGGTTGCCAGAATCAGGCCGCTGGCCACCAGGCGATACGTGGCATCCTCGAGTGTGCTATTATCGCCGGCGTTTTGCCCATAATCACAAAGGGTGGGCAAAGGCCCACCCTTCAACCGGCATTGACGACGAACAGTGAACTGACTTAGCTCTGTGGGACCTTTGGCGGCGTCGGCTGGGTCTGGTCCTTTATGACCGTCGTCGCTGCGGCAATCATGCCAGCGATATCAGAGAGGTTCGACGGGATAATGACCGAGTTGTTTGTCTTGGCGAGTTTGCCGAACTGGTCAAGGTACTGCTCTGCGACGCGGAGATTAACCGCGTTGATGCCGCCTTTCTCGTTTATCGACGCGGCAATGTTTCTGATACCTTCTGCTGTAGCTTTGGCCACCCTCTCTATCTCGAATGCCCGCCCCTCGGCCTCGTTCATGCGACGCTGCTTCTCGCCTTCGCTGCGGGCAATCATCTCCTGCCTGTCACCTTCGGCCCTGTTGATTTTGGCCTGGCGGTCACCCTCCGATTCGGCAATGGCGGCACGCTTCTCACGCTCGGCACGCATCTGCTTTTCCATTGCATCCTTGATGCTCTGCGGCGGCAGAATGTTCTTCACCTCATAGCGAGTCACCTTGACGCCCCACGGGTCCGAGGCCTTATCGACCGCATCGACGATTACGCTGTTTATGGTCTCTCGCTCCTCGAAGGTCTTATCCAAGTCGAGCTTGCCCATAACGCTACGCATAGTGGTCTGGGCAAGCTGAGTCGAGGCAAACCTGTAGTTATCGATGCCGTAGGAGGCCTTCTTGGGGTCAACAACCTGCATATACAGAATCCCGTCAACCTCCACTGCAATGTTATCCTTGGTAATGCAGGCCTGGGGTGCGACATCGACCGCCTGTTCTTTTAAGGTGTGCTTATACGAGACTTTGTCAATAAAGGGCAGCAGTATATGAAAGCCCGCGTCGAGCGTTCTGGAGTATTTGCCCAGACGCTCGACAATGAACGCCTGCTTCTGCGGCACTATTCGTATCGTCTTGAAAAATAGGAACAGTGCAAAGACAAGCACGCCAATGAGAATGATGGTCGTTACATTTATTTCTATTGCTGCCAACATCGCTTTCTCCTTTCGACTACAGTGATTTGACCTTTAGCGTTAGGTTATCCTTACCGATAATCTCAACCGTTGCCCCCTCGGCAATCTCTTCACTTGCTTCGGCTGTCCAGTCCGTGCCGTGAAATTCGACCTTGCCGGCTACGTTGGGCCTGATTGCCTTTTTGACCACGGCCTTTTCGCCGATGAATTCGGCCATGTCCTCGGTCAGGTCCTGTTTCGTTTTAACATGGCCGATGAAGATACCCTTCAGCCACCGCCGAAGCGCCAGAAGCAGGACAATCGAGCTGACGATAAAGATGACCAACTGGGTGTTGAGCGAGATATCCACAAACAAACAGATAATCGCCACCACCCAGGCGCCGATGCCGAAGAAGAATACAATCAGCCCCGGCAGAGCGAATTCAGCCAGCAACAGCGCCAGGCCAATCAGAAACCATATCAACTCGGGCTTTAGAAACTCCTGTATCGATTCCATTTGTTCTCCCTTCAAATACACAGACGCATAAGCTCATCCATTTCTTCAAGGCATTATGCAAAATTTTTTCGCAACAAGGCCGGTGTCACTCGACGACAACGGCGGTGCCGAAGACGAGGATTTCAGCGGCGGCAGACATAACCATCGAGGTAGTAAAGTATATCCCCACAATCGCGTTTGCGCCGAGACCTTTGGCTTCTTCTATCATTCTGTCGATGGACTGTTCACGGGACTCAGCCATCATCTTGGTATAGTCGGATATTTCACCTCCGACGATGTTTTTCAAGCCGGCGAGGATATCCTTGCCAACGTGACGTGCTCGAATGGTGTTGCCTCTGACTAAGCCGAGGTGCCTGACGATTTGCTTTGTTGGTATGGTATCGGTGGTTGATAAAAGCATTGCGTTATCTCCTGACATCTTTGTAACGGTCTTTTTTCCAGAAATACAGGCGTTCGCGGAGAACCGAGACGAACAGAATCGCCAGCCCCGCAATAAGTGCAACCAGAGCGGCTTTGAGCCACGTTTCGATGGCTGGGTCCTTGATAATCTGCTCGATGGCCTTGAAGCCGCCATAGATGAGCAGCAATACGGCAGCGACAGAGAACAACACCCAGCCGGCACCTCTTTCGATGCGGTTATAGATACTGCCCCAGTATTGCTGCCATATCTGGTCTTCGGGTTCGACGAGCTTTACGTCATCGGTGAGCCGTTTTAACTGTCCGAACTGCTCGAACTCGGCGGCGCAGCTTTTGCAGGATGCTAAATGGTCCTCAAAGGTCTTTCGCTGCTCGTCATCCAGCTCGTTATCCAGGTAGGCCATCATCAGGTCTTTGTAATCGCGGCAGGTCATTGCTGGCTACCTCCTTTCTCGCTGTCCAAGATTTCTTTAAGTCGTTTGCGTGCGTAATAGAGCCGACTTGTAACTGTCCCTTTGTTACAAAAGAGCATCTGGGCCATCTGCTCGTATGAAAGGCCTCGGAAGTGTCGCAGGATGATGACTTCTCTGTGCTTCTCATCGAGCCGGGCGATGGCTCGCCAGAGGCGTTTTTGGGTTTCGCCTTTTTGGGCGATGACTTCGGGGTCGAAAGAGTCACCGACCTGCGGGGCTGGCCGGCCCATCTGAGAATCATCAAGGGAAGCTGCCTGCCTCAGCCGCCTTTTCCTCAAATGGCTGAAGCACAGATTTCTCAGTATTCTGTAGAACCAGGGGAAGATTTTGTCGCTTGAGGATAGTTGTTTTCTGTTTCGGTAGGCCTTTAGAAATGCCTCCTGGGATAGTTCCAGTGCATCATCCCGGTTGCCGACAAGTCCGAGCGCGATAAAGTATGCGTCTTTCATATATCTTTTGACGAATTGCTCGAAGGCATCCGTCGAGGTCAGGCCGCGGCTGTATATCGCGGCTGCATCCTTTTGGCATACATTGTCCAAATCCGGCAACTCCCAAACCAGCACCCAGGCCGGGATATCCGCCGCACTGCTTCTCCCGGCAAACAGACGCACAGCAAACCAAATTCTTCAGAATAATCTAAGGTTTTTGAGCGGTTCTGCCAGAGAATTTGCCGCAACATCGTTCGGGAACATCGATTTCGTTGCTCCGTCTGGGTTTGCGGGTACGGTGATGATGGGTATAGACTTCGGCTTAGTGAAAACGAATCTGCCGGTGACTATAACAGGGGACATTGACCCACAGCATATAGAAGGGACGGTGGCAGCAGGGACAGGAAGGGTGGAACTTAAGACGTCGTCTGGCTCAATCAAGCTGCGATAGAGACTAATGCCCATACCACGGCAAGAGTTGAGGCGCACACACCTATAATTAGCATTAGCAATAGCTTAGAGGCGCTGCTCGTTAGAGGCTTACAGATTTATGCTGCGGAGTTGGCCTTCAATAAGACACCACGGGCCGCCAGTGCTTGTGGATAATCTGTTGATAACTTCGCCCTGGGCCAACTGGCTGGCAGGAGGTAAAAGTCGGGCTTGAGGCACTGGAGGGCGACAGAGGCAAGCATGGGGCAAAAGAGATTGCTTGGCCACGGGAGGTATGCACCCTAATTCCTTTTATAAAAGGAAGTTAAGGTTACAGACAATCGCCGCTGCTGTGGGTGATTGTGAGATTGTCCGGCGGTGGGAAGCCGTGGCACAATCCCCTGCTAACAGATAGGAATTCGGGAGGGCTGAATCCCCATAGTGGATAAACTGGTGCGAATCGACCGTAAGTAGCAACTAAGAGCGGCTGTTGCGCTCAGATTTCGGTGCAAAAATCAGCTATGTTTGCTTTGAACTGCTCACAGGCGGCTTGGGGGTCAGCAGCGGCGGCGATGGCGGAGCACACCGCAACAGCCGATACACCGGTCTTCAGGACCTGCTCAAGATTGTCCAGCGTTATGCCACCAATGGCAACAGATGCAATGCCGGTCTTGGCGAGGAGGTCTGTTGCCTGGCGGAGGTAGTCAAGGCCGACGGGCTTGGCATCCGATTTTGTGGGAGTGGTAAAGACGGGACCCAAGCCAACGTAGGTGGGAAGCTGCTCAACGGCCTGGCGAAGCTGGTCACCGCTGTGCGTGCTCGTGCCGATGACCAGAGGGGTTAATTGAAGCTTGCGGGCCTGCTCCACAGGCAAGTCATTTTGGCCGAGGTGGACGCCATCAGCATCTGCAGCAACGGCAATATCGACGCGGTCGTTGATTATGCTAAGGACGCCGGCATCCCTGCACAGCTTGCAGAACTCGCGAGCCAAAGCCAAGAGCGTATCGTCGCTGATGTTCTTGGCTCGCAGTTGGATACAGTCGGCACCCCCGGCAGCGCATTTATTGGTGACAGACAAGACCTCAGCAGGCAGAGTTGAGCTGATGATGACGTAGAGTCGGACTTTTTTGAACTTTTCTGCGGTATCACCAAAGAGGACAATGTCCTTTTCGAGCTTATAGGCGTCGAATCTCATCTGTTCCATTTCGTTAGCGACTGCGGGGTCGGTCGGCTGGATGATTTCAGCAAGGACACGCAGGGCCTCGGTCAGGCGCTTGGCCGCCGCGATGAAAGTATCCCTCACGTCGCTCCGCTTTAGCCGGCCGGGGATTCTGCCTGCTGCGCCGACATCAGTGTCGGTGTCTCTGGCGGCGATAAGTCGATGCTGCTCAAGCCGGGCAAGGGCAGAACTAAGGCGGTGCCGGAGCTGTTTCGCCCTTTCCGTCAGCAAGGCGCAATTAAGGGCGAACCGGCAGTATTCCTCCATCACCCGCAGTGCTTCGCGGGCGCGATTAAAGTTGGCGTCGATGATTCTGTAGGCCGAACGCTCCATAGTTTTGTGATTATAAGCTGTCCGCAGTGCAACAAGTAAGGAAAATTGGACGAAAACCGAGCGGCGATGGGAGCCCTTTTTGGCGCACGGAGTTGAGGATAAGAGGCTGGGTGCTTACGAGGCGCAAAAAAAACAGGGGTCGTTCCTCCTCCGGGACGACCCCTTCTTATTGATAACAAAACCGGTTGAAACACAAATACCTAACAGCACAGCCGGTTTTGACAGCCATCGGATATCGGGCGGATGCGTTTCCTCCTCCTTCGTGGTTGTCTAAACGCTCCGCCCAATACCATCGCAAAAAGAGCGAATCAGACCTCTCCGCAAAGCGCGTGCCAACAATGCAGCATAGCATTAGAACCGAATCCCGATGGCAGTAAGCGTTTACAAGAAAAGTGCTTACAACCAAACAAGATTTCAATCCAGCAAGTGGACGTATGTCAGGTTCTATCAGTGTGTTGCTTTCTATCAACAAGGCGGCTTATCAGGAGCTCGTCGATTTGCTGATAGGGCCGATAAACTGTTTATCTGCACCACTGTGGCCGATGTGTTTACAAAAGGCAACGCAGGTATGTTGAAAATGAACACCATACACTTCAGGATTACGGATGTGTTGTTATCAGCGAGATGTACCTTCTACAGAGGAAGGCTCTAACCGGGTACACTTCCTTGCAACTCGCTGGTTCCAGCGGCAGAGCCAGCGTCCGAAAACAACCATCTCACCAGTTTCCTGCTGGTCGAGATGGAAAACACTGTCGCGACGCCAACGAAGGATTTTGTCGGCTATCGGCTGCGCATCTTCTTCACTCAAGAGAGTGGCCGCCAACTCAAGCCGGTCCCGTGAGAGGTCGTAGGCGACAACGGTTTCGCTTACAGGGTCATAGACAAACTTGTTGCTGTTTTTTACGAGACCTGCGGGACTTTCGAGCAGCCAGCCGGAGAAAAAGACCTCGCGGTCGTCCGGGAGTGTGCCCAGAGCGTCTGCACCGTCAAAGTCGGCCTTTGAAGTATCGAAGCCGAGCAGCTTGAGCAAGGTTGGTGTCACGTCAATTGAGCTTACCGGTTTATCGACTTGGCGGTTTGGCTCAACCAGGTCGGGTGCGCGTATGAACCAGGGTACTCGCAGGGCCTCTTCAAATGCGATTCTCTCGTGGCCAAACAGGCCGTGCTCGCCGAAGGCCTCGCCGTGGTCGCCAATTATGCAGACGATTGTATTATCCTGAAGATGCAGGCGGGCAAGTTCCGAGTCGAGCTTGCCAAGGAAGGCGTCGGTGTAACGGATTGTCTGTTCGTATCTTTCGATGGGTTCCTTTGCGGGCTCTTCAAACCACCGGGGGACTTCGTAAGGGTCATGGGTTACAGAGCACAAGAGGGTGATGCAGAAGGGCTTATCGTTTTCGGTTATCCAGTTGCAGACCGGCCTGATCATAGCGAACTCGTCGCTGCCGAGCGAACCTACGAACATATTGGGGTCGTTGAGGTCGTCCCTCGCCCAGAACTTGTCAAAGCCGAGATTATGAACGAGGCCGGGACGGGACTCGAAGTTTCCCTTTGCCGACTGGAAGAAAGCCGTGCGAAAACTCAGTTTCTCCAGGATTGTTGCCAAACTGGCGTAGGGTGTCCTGACGGGAACAGCTTCAGCAAGGTCCTGAGAAACAGAGGGGTATCTACCTGTCAGAATACTTAAAAGGACTTTGGTTGTGTGCGTCAGTGTCGAGCGGGCGTTGGTGAACCGGACACCACTTCGAGCGAATTCCGCCAGAAAGGGGGTCAGGTTTTTGTTTGGGTCGGCTATGGAGATGTACTTGTACTGAACTCCTTCGAGGACGATCAGCAGGACGTTGTATTCGGCAGTGTCTCTTGAGTCCGCAAGGGGAACGTCCAGTTGGTTGCAGTTCGGGATAAAGCGGTCAGTTTTTGCCTGGCCGGGGCCTTTGAGATGGTTGGAGCTATGGACAAGGAGGGTGGTTATGGCTCTTAGCTGAGCATTTGGGCGAAGCTCCATTGTGGTGATTTGCGCCGGGGCTTTTTCGACGATGAAGAGTCGGGCTGAGACGACCAGGAGTATGGTCACAGAAGATACGAGCATCTTGTGGTCAAGGGCTTTTCGGGTGTATGGGGGCGGGGCCGGTTTAATAAGTACAGAGAAGAAAAAGAGAAGGGCCACCGCGCTTGGTGCGAGAAGGGCAACCGCGGCGATGGGCATTTTGGCGAGATTGGAACCAATGATGGTCAGGGCATTTAAGGGGTCACGGAAGAGCGGCAAGAGAACGGTGGGAAGAATCTGTGTACCGGTCCTTATAAGCCATCCGGCATTCATAACCGACCATGTGCAGACGATTGCGGCAACTACGTTGGCGGCGCGGATTATCCATCGCCTCGGCCGGATATAGCACACAACCACGAGGACCAGTTCAACCGCCAAGAGGACGGCGATATCAGCAAGGACCCAGCTCGGGTAATTGCTGAGCCGGTCTCGGCGAATGGCATGGAAGAGTTTGACGGCAAGTGTGCAGAACAGAGCACCGAACACGATAAGCGTAAACGCTCGCTGCGCAAGGAATCTATATGCCCGCACAGCCGACGCGACTTCTGCCGCTTCGTGGTGGCTGGAACCCTTTTTCATTGGGCAAAGAATAGAGTAAGTGATGCGTAATAGCAAGCTGTTTCAAAATGGGGCAAAGGCGAATCAAAGAGCGATAGTGACAAAGCTCTCAATGCGGATTGGGGGACTAAAGTTGGTCAGCGATTTAGTTTCAGGTTTTGCAGTACGTAGTCGAGCGGCAGTTCGGCGTAACATACGGAGCAGTCGGCGGCGCCGTAATAGAGTTTCAGCTTATCATCTTCGCAGAGCAGGCCGCAGCTAAAGACGACGTTGCCGTAGAAACCGCTCACCTCGTAATCAGCTTCGGGCGACAGCAGGGGCTCTTTTGACCTTGCGATGACCTTTGAGGGATTCTGCGCATCGAGCAGTGCCGCGCCGAGGGAATATCGGCCGGCACGGTCCACGCCGTGATACACCTCGAGCCAGCCCTGTTCGATTTTGACAGGGGGTGCTCCTGCGCCAATTCTTTCCGAGTCCCAGAATTGTGGGCGCGGCGCCATAAGCCAGCGGTGATTGCCCCAGGACAGCAGGTCGGGCGATTGGGCTATCCAGATATCGTTTTTGGCAAAGAGGGGCGAGCTGGGCCGATGCAGGCAGAAGTAACTGCGACTCGACTGAGCTCGTCGAAGTCCCCTGATTCGCTCAGGAAACAGAACTACGTCTTTGTTTTCAGGAGGGAAGATGACGCCGTGACGCTGAAAAGATTCGAAGTCCTTTGTTGATGCAAGACAGGTAGTCACGCCGTTAGGTGACACTGCAACATAATCAATGTAATAAACGTCCTCGATGCGGGCAATTCGAGCGTCTTCGATGCCGAAGGTCTCGTGCTCGTTAGCCGGAAAGACCGTCGGCTCGGCGGAGATTTCGAAGTCGATTCCGTTGCTGCTTTGAGCCAATCGCAGGTGTGAGAAGGAGGTGAGATATGTTTCACCCGGCCTTATTATGAGCCGCGGGTCGGAGAAATCGCTGTCAGGGTCATCCTTAGGAAATTCCCTGATAATGATGTCGCGTTTGGTCAGGTCATAGACGGCGGCGGCCGCAATACCCGGTTTGCTTACAATCGGCTTTTCCGCAACACGCAGCAGTAGTATGACTTCATCTTCAAGTCGGGCGACCCCTGCGTTGAAGACACCAACAACTTCAAAGCCCTCTCTGGACGGCTTGACGTCCTTTGGCTCGATTACTGGGTTTTCAGGACTACGCGTTACTTTCACCCGGCTACTCCTTTTCTTCGCGACATCGACGTGCAGTATATCCGCTAAGAGCAAACCCGGCAAGGACTTCCGGATGACCCGCCGCACAAGGGGCAGTCTGCGAAAAAAAGGCCGAATTCTCTTGACGGGCGCAGAGATTCGCCGTTTAATACTTGCGAGGAGCATGTTATGTCCAGCAGGTATCGCATACGCTGGCGCGTAGAAAAGAGCCACCCAATTGCGCACATCTCCTGCTCATTTGCGCCGGTGCCAGGGGATACGCAATTACGAGCTATTCGCAATTCATATCCGCTTCGGAAAGGAGGTGAGAAAAAAGGAGCGAAGAATTGAAGGTGATTTTTTTGTTGGTCAATGTTGCAACTTTAAACTCTTGGATATCTTTGGGAGGAAAACGCTATGTGGAAGAAATTAGCTTTGTTGGCCGCCCTGCTGGTGCTGGTATTTTGCGCCACGCTGCAGGGCGCGAGTTACCCTGGCCAGTTGGGCGTAAATCTCGGCGGCCTCGGTGACGCAGGGGGAACGTTCGTCGATA
>CAZEPI010000006.1:0-45507 GCA_964514115.1 uncultured Pirellulales bacterium
TTGCGTATATGGTTGAAATTAAAATATAGTCGTTTAGATAATCCACCATCATTTGCTCGTGATGTTAGCAATATAGGTCATTGGGGTTCGGGTGATGTTGAATTGAGGATTTCCAATTTATCCGAAATACCCCAAGCAATCTCGTTAATAAAGCAATCGTTTAATTCACAGTATTAAGCTAATTGTGGGAGTAGAATTAAATATTTTAGAGATTTCATTGTTTTGGTGGTTTACATCACGACGTTGCAAGCTTACATCGTGATGTTGCAGCCTTACATTGAGGCGTTGTAACGTTACATCGTGGCAGGCAAAGCACAAAGACACCGGCACGGGGGGCTTGACGGCGGGGTGTGTTTGGCTGATACTGTTGCTGACTCGTCGTCACTTTTCAAAAAGGAGCTTTGAATAAGTGCAATTTGACCTCGACTACGCACGAAGCGTTATAAAAAGCGAAGCAGAGGCGATTAACTCGGTAGTGGGCATAGTGGATGATGCGTTCGCCAGGGCCGCCGAGATGATTTGCAACTGCTCGGGCTCCTGCATAGTAAGCGGAATCGGCAAGGCGGGCATCATCGGCCAAAAGATTAGCGCCACGCTTGCCTCGACCGGCACGCCCAGCCATTTCCTGCATCCGGCAGAGGCCGTCCACGGCGACCTCGGCCGACTTCGCAAAGGCGATATCGTCATCGTGCTTAGCTACGGCGGTGAGACCGACGAGGTGACGCGGCTGATAAACTTAGTCAAGCAACTCGACATAAAGCTAATCGCCATCACCGGCGATAAGGACTCGACGCTCAGCGAGCACAGCGACGTTGTGCTCTGTATGGGCAGGATGAACGAGGCCTGCCCGCTCGGCGTGGCCCCGAGCGTTTCTACCACCTGTATGTTAGCTGTCGGTGACGCGATTGCCCTTACCGTTATGAAGGCGCGCAACTTCAGCGTGGAAGACTACGTCCGCTTTCACCCCGGCGGCTCTCTCGGCGCAAAACTGATGACCGTCGAGCAGTCGATGATGTTCAGGCCCGGCGAAAAACTGCCCATAGCTCAACCAACCGACACCATAAAACAGATGCTCGAGAAGACAGGCGATGTCAAACGCCACGGGGCGGTTATGATTGTGGACGATAAGGGCAGCTTGGCGGGCATCATTACCGATGCGGACTTAAGACGGCTCTTGACGAAAGAAGGCCTATCGGGGTTCGAGAGAAATGTCGCCGACGTAATGACTAAGGGTTGTAAAAGGATAAGGGCCGACGCCCTTGCCTCCGAAGCGACGGCTATCTTCCACAAGTTCAGAATCGATGAGCTGCCGGTTGTCGATTCGCAGGACAGACCCGTCGGGCTTATCGACGTTCAGGATATTGTGACAATAAAGGTTGTGGGCTGACAGTGGAAATCGGCAATCATAAAAAGGCGAATCTTGCTGCGATTGAGATACTCGTTCTTGATGTGGATGGCGTGCTTACCGACGGAACCATCGTCGTCAATGGTGACGGGACCGAAAGCAAGCTCTTTAATGTCCTCGACGGCCACGGCATCCGGATGTGGCGGCGGGCCGGGCTGAAAGTCGCTCTTCTGAGCGGCAGGACTTCCGCTCCCACCGCACACCGCGCCGACCAGATAGAGGCAGACCACTGCCTGCAGGAATGCCACGATAAGCTCAAGACCCTTACGGAACTGCTCGATGAAACCGGACTTTCGGCTGAGCAGGTTGCCTACGTCGGAGACGACCTGCCCGACTTGCCCGCCATCCAGTTTGCGGGATTCGGTGTTGCAGTGGCCGGCAGCGTTGATGAAGTAAAACGATATGCTGATTATGTCACCCTGCGAAAGGGCGGCGATGGTGCAGTACGGGAGGTGATTGAGTACATCCTGAAGAAAAGCGGCAGATGGCAGAAGCTGCTGGAAAGATATCTGCCGGATTGAAAAACTCGGCCAGGCCGGGGGACTATTTTGTGACAACGGGACGGTCGCGCACGCGGCTGAATGAAAATGGCCTTTGATGCTCGAAGATTTTATGTCTGGCTTGGTTCGCTTCTGGTTGTGATGCTTGTTTATCTGCTGTACACACGCCTCACGCACACGCCCCCCGTGCAGTCCGACCTTGCCGAGACGTATGGTCCCGTCGAAACCGACGCGAACGCAACGGAGCAGACAGAGACGATTGGGATGGTCGGCGACGTCGGTGTCGGCAGGGTAAGAAACGCCAAGTACCAGACGCTCAACGAGCAAAAGGAGCTCGAACGCGAGTTCGGTTTCGAAGAGCTTCTGCACGAGTCCGGCGACGAGTGGGAAATCGAAAAGCCCTATATAAAAATCTTCAGACCGAAATTCAATTGCTATATCGAGGCCGACAAAGGGAAAATCATCGTTGAAACCGCCGCCGGAAAGACCACCCTGAAAGATGCAACGCTGCAGAACAACGTCCTTATCAGAATCCTGCCCATCACCGAGTCGCCGATAGGCGAAGCGGTCATTTATCTCGATGACGTCGTCTTCATAAGCAGCAGGTCACAATTCTCCACCGACGGGTTCGTCGAATTTGTTTCCGACAAGGCCCACCTTGTGGGCAGGGGTATGGCGCTTATTTACAATGAAGCGGCCCAGAGACCTGAGCTGCTCAGAATTGCCGAGCTTGATAATCTCCGCCTGAAGCTCTCATCTGCAGGTTCGACTTTGTTTTCCCCTGTGCCGCAGCCCGAGAATTCCTCTCTCTCAACAACCTTCGCCGAGCAGCAGCCGCCTTCTGCCACAGCCGGCGGATACCGCTGCGTGCTCAGCGACAATGTGGTTATAGACGGACCGGAGCAGTTGGTGTTTGCCGACGTAGTATCGATAAACAATATATTCGGGGCAACTGAGCAGGGCGCTCAATCCGATGCCCGTACTGAGCAGGCCTCGCCAACCGCCGACCATGAAAGTCCCCAACAAGACGCAAACGCCGCGCCTGCCGCAGATTTGGTCATCACTGAAGTGGTTGTGAAGTGTCGCGGCGGTATAGTCGTTGCGCCGACGGACTCGAAGAGGATAGACGATTTTCTGGCCGCCGAGGTAAATGAGCAGCAGACGGAGCCGCCGCTGGATATGCTCGAAAGTCCAGATGCCAACGGCAGGGCGGTCCTCGTCGCCCACAGGATAGACTACGATGCAGTTAGCGGTGATGCCCTGGCTGCCGGGCCGCTGGCTGCCAGGCTGTATGTCAGTGATTTCGGCGGCGAGCAAAGCTCCGAACCAAACCTTGTGCCGTTTACCGTAACCGCCGCGAAGTCGGGCCATTTCAGCGGTCGCACAAACGTCATCAATCTCCAAGGCAATTGCCTCTGCAAGATGATTCGTCACGACCCGGCGGCTGACCAGCAATTTATGCTTAGCTCGCCGCAACTGCGTATCGAGCTGCAACAGCCGCAAAGCACCCAAAGCGCAGCCGCTGCCGACATCAAAAGCATAAGCGCAACCGGCCACGAAGTTCGTCTTGCAAGCACGAAAACCGCAGGCAGCGAACTCCTTGGTGGAGTTGAGCTAAAGTGCACTAAGTTCGACTATGATGCCAATGCGGACCTGTTCACCGCCGCTGGACCCGGCGTAGTGAAGGTTGACAACTCAAAGGCCGAACGATTGCAGGGCCTCGGACGCCTGAGTCTGCGCCGACCCTGCTATGCCTTCCTCCGGGATTTTGAACTCCTGCAATTCTCCCCGAAAACAAACCAGCTCGTTGCCGATGCCCGCAAAGGCGGCGTGCTCGTTGATTACTTCCCTATTGCCGAGGATGGCTCAGAAGACCATGTCGCCGTCATCGCAGGCCGTATTCAGGCCGAGGCCGTCAATGTTAAAGGGAGGACTGAGATTGTCTCGTTGTCTGCCTCGAGCGGCGTAACCTATGAAGACGCAGATATCCAGTTTGTCGGAAGCTTTTTCAACTACAACGGCCGCACCTCGACAATCAGGGCTTATGGTGACCAGAGTCAGCCGTGCCTGTTAAATGGTACAATGGTCGATGGCCTGGAATACAATCTCCAGACAGGCCAAGTAGCTGCCCGTGTTAGCGGTGGGACATTGCGGCAATAAACCTCACGCCGGCAGGGAAGACGGTTCACGGCAGCAGCGCCTCGGCACTCAACCGCAAAACGCGTACAAATCCTCCATTCTCAAATCGCTTAACTTCTCGACGATCCTGTCGGCCGCTGCCAACTGCGCCGGCTCGTATGTGTTCGTTACAGCTACGGCGTGCATACCCGCGGCCTTGGCTGCCTGCAGGCCCCACCGCGAATCCTCCACTACAACACAATCGCTCGGCCCAATATCGCGGCTTAGCTTGTCATTTAGTTTCTGCAGGGCCAGCAGAAAGCCCTGTGGGTCGGGCTTGCCTCTCTGCACGTGCTCGGCTGCCACTATCACCGGGAAGTAGTCGGCGAGATTTGTACCTGCCAGAATCAACTCGATTTCCGGCGCAAGGGCCCCCGAGCAAATTGCCATAGGGACGTTGTTCTCACGCAGCACGTCTAAGAAGTCACTGACACCATCGATAACGACAGCCTCTGTCTCGGCGAGGTGTTTGAAGATGGCCGTCTTCTGAGCAACGAGCTGGTCGATGCGCGCGGTGTAATCGTTTAGGTTGTTATCGGCAACGAGAATCTCGAACACCTCGCGGTCGGTTAGTCCCAGGTACCTGCCATAGTAGTCCTCAGTTGTGATTTCGATGTTGAACTGGCTGGCTACTTCATTAAAAGCGCGGTGATGGAGCTTCTCCGAGTCTACTATAACGCCGTCGAAATCGAATATTACCGCGCCGAGCATCGGTATCCTCATTCAGCCGGCACAGGGCCGACCAACTTGTCGAATTCGGTGAACGTTGATTTATCGCCGGTGAGAATCCGGCTGGCGAGCGAGACGATTTTAGGTGCGTTTTTGGTAATGAACCTGCGGGCAAGAATCGCTTTTCTTTCTTTCATTTGAATCTTTTGACCGTTACTTCCTTGCCCGGTATCACTACCAATCGCAACTTCCATATCCACGTTCGTGCCCGCCTGGTCACAGAGCAGATAACCGATGATTAAGTCGATTGCTGTATCCACCAGTGCCCGCCCGTACAGGTCCATATATTCGGTCCCCTGCTCCTTGACAAACGCAACGGCATCGGCCAGATGCTTTCGTCCCTCGGCAAGCTTCTCCAGCAGCTCGCCGACCTTCCGGTCGTATGACTTTTCTTCAAGCTCGGCCATGTATTTTTCTACCGTGCCGCTACATACCCCTCGCACCGCCGCCACTATCTGCAACTGACTCGTCCCCTCGTAAATCGTGGTGATGCGGGCGTCCCGCGCGTGTCGTTCGCAGGCGTAATCCCGCATATATCCGCTTCCCCCAAGGACCTGAATCGCATCGTACGCGACGCGGTTACACATCTCCGAGCAATAATACTTGCTCATCGGGGTCAGCATACCCGCATACCTTCTGTATGTCTTTGATTCATTCTTTAGCTGCTTTAGCTCCGCTTTGTCCTCCGGCGGACTGGATTCGAGTTGCCTTGCCAGGCCGATTTCAATATCTACCACGCGGCAGGTCTCGTACAAAAGGGCGCGTCCTGCCTCTATCACCGTTTTGGTATCTATAAGCATATCCCGCACGGCAGGCAGCTTCTCGATTGCCACACCGAACTGCTTTCTGCTCGCCGCGTAGTCGCGAGCCAGGCGCCACGCCGCCTCGGCAATGCCCACCGATTGGGCCGCGATGCCTATCCGCGCGCCGTTCATCAAGCTCATTACGTATGTCACCAGTCCCCGCTGACGCTCGCCGATAAGCTCGCACGGCGTGTTGTCGAAGAATATCTCGCAGGTCGGCGAGCCGTGAATGCCTAATTTATCCTCCAGCCGGCGAATATGCACGGTCGGCCCTCTCTCGCACACAAACAGGCTAAGGCCCAGTCCTCCGCTTCTGTCCGGCTCGCTGCGAGCCAGCACAAGCAGCACCTCGCCGCAGCCGTTGGTTATGAATCTTTTGACCCCGTGCAAAAACCAGTTGCCGTCGCTGTCCGCCAATGCCTTGAGCTTTACTGACTGCAAATCCGAGCCCGCGTCCGGCTCGGTCAGCACCATCGCGCTGGTGACTTTGCCTGCGGCGAACGCCGGTAAGTATTTCTGCTTAATCTCTTCCGATGCAAAGGCGTTTATTGTCTCCGCTATTCCCTGCAGCCCGAATATGTTCATCAGTGACGCATCGGCGCGCGAGACAATCTCGATGGCAGCCGAATAGACCAAATTCGGGAAATTAAGACCGCCGAAGCGATGGGGGAGCGTAAAACCCATAACGTCCGCCTTGGCGAGTTTATCCAGCGATTCGCTTATCCCCTTCGCGTATGTTACCGTGCCGTCTTCATTGAGCGTATTGCCCTGACGGTCGGTATCTTCGGCTCGCGGTTCTATGAAGTCGCCGCTAAGCCGGCCGAGCGAATCGAGAACCATATCGTAGTTGCGGACGGCCTCGTCGGCGTCAGCAGGTGCGTAATCAAAGTCAGCGGCGAATTTAAAGCCGTCTTCACTCAGAGTAGCCAGTTCGCCGAGGTCGATATGCCGAAACAGAAACCGTATGTCGTCGTTATCCCTGTAAAAGTTGGCCATACAACACTCACATCCTATGCCGTAACCGGGCTTTCTTCCCTGATATCCTTTTCCTTCAATGCCTTTATCATTCGCGGCACAACTTCATTCAAATCGCCCACGATTTTGTAATGTGCAATGTCAAAGATAGAAGCTTCGGGGTCGTTGTTGACGGCCAGGATTTTCTGGCTTTGGTTCATACCCGCCTGATGTTGGATTGCACCGCTTATCCCCACGGCTATGTAAAGCGAAGGCCTTACGGTCGTGCCGGTCTGGCCGACCTGGTGGTCGTGGTCAATAAAACCCAGGTCAACCGCCGCTCTCGAAGCAGCCGGCGCTGCACCGAGACAGTTGGCAAGGTCCCAGATGAGCCGGAAGTTCTCCTTGCTGCCGACGCCCGCCCCGCCCGCGACGACTATTCTGGCGGCCTTTAGATTGACCTTCTTCGGCCTTTTGTGTTCTTCGAGAATCTCGAGAGGTAAATCATCACCGCTGACGTGCACCTGTTCACGTATTATCTGCCCTTTTCGGTCGGTATCCGGCTCGGCCATGGGCATTACGCCCTCGCGAACCGTGGCCATTTGTGGCCAGCGGTCATAGTTGATAATTGTTGCAATGATGTTGCCGCCGAAGGCGGGCCGTATCTGAAACAACAGATTCTTGTGTATCTCGTTACCGCCCGAGGGCTTATGGTCGCCAATCTGCAAATCCGTGCAGTCGGCGGTAAGCCCGGCTTTTGCGGCGCTGGCAATCCGCGGGGCAAGGTCCCTGCCCGTTATTGTCGCACCGTAAAGGACTATCTGCGGCTGATATTTGTGAATCAAATCGTAAATCACCTTCGCATAGCTGTTAGTCTGGTAGTGCTCAAGCAACGGGTGCTCAGCTAAATAGACCCTGTCCGCCCCGTAGTGAATCAGTTTTTCCGCCAGCTCACCGACGTCGCAGCCCAGCAGCAGCACACCTAATTCTGCGCCGAGCACGTCGGCCAGACGACGCGCCTTGCTCATCAGCTCCAGCGGCGTTTCCTCGAGCCGGCCGTTATGCTGCTCGACAAATACCCAAACCTCGCCTTGTCTATTTACGTCAATCATCTTTGCTCGATAGTCCTTTAAGCAATAATCTTATCCTCAATCAGCTCGTGGAGCATAGCTGCGATACCCTCGTTGCTCGGCTCGATTTCCTTACTTTCCTTGGCGGCTAGGACTACGCTCTGGATGCGGTGGACCTTTGTGGGTGAGCCGTTCCTGCCGCACCAGGCAAGGTCCGCCTCAAGATAATCAAGGTCCCACTGCTTTATCAACAACCCCTTCTTTTGCAGTTCCGTCGATTTGTGTTCGACAAGCTCTTTGATTTCAGAATCACTTGCATCCGGATTCTGCGTTCTGATGCTCTGCTCAATCTCCACCGGCGCCAGTGCCTTCTTGAACTTCATCATTCTCTTAGCCGCCGCCACACGTGGGTCATTCGCGTCAGCGGTAACGGTCAGGAGCACGGGAAGCCGGGCCTTGACCTTCTGCCAGCCGTTGCCGATATTTCGCCGTGCGATTATGTCATCGCCGTTCAATTCCGTAAGCTCTTCGACATAGGTTATCTGGGCGATTCCCAGCTTCTCGGCAAGCTGAGGGCCGACCTGGGCCGTATCGCCGTCGATGGCCTGTCTGCCGCACAGCACCAAGTCATAGTCGAGCTTCCTGGCCGCACAACTCAGTATGTAGCTGGTTGCCAGCGTGTCGCTGGCTGCGCACCGGATGTCCGTTATCAGGATTGCATCGTCCGCACCGCGGTACAGCGCCTCTCGCAGGATTGAGGCAGCGGCCGGAAGACCCATCGTAATTACCGTCACACTGCCGCCGAATCGCTCCTTAATCTCAACCGCTAATTCCAGTGCGTTGACGTCTTCCGGGTTGAAAATGGCCGGCAAAGCAGAGCGATTCACCGTCCCGTCCTCGTTCATCGCCTTGCCTGTAACGCTTTTAGTGTCGGGGACCTGCTTGGCTAAAACGACACAATTATAGGCCACACTCTCTTCTCCTAATCTACTCGTTGGCACAACTACCCGCCTCAAAAAGAAGCCCAGTTTACCCCGATTTAACCGCAAGTCAAGTTAAACTGGGTGATTTTAGCACTACCGCAGCGCATCCTAAACCCAGAAAGCGTTAAACCTCGCAAGCCGAAAAGTCGATTCTATTCAGACACGGGCCGTATTTACGGGCCGCTGCTAATTTTGTTTTGACAAAGGTCCCATATAAAACATAATTAGCGGATTTGGGGTATAATATAGGTGTGGCCTGGCCCAGCCAACGGACCGGCTTTATAGAGACTATACATGGGGAACGAAACAAACTACGACACGGTTTTCGGTCGAATGGCTCTCGACCAGGGCTTGTGTACAAGTGACGAGCTCCATCACTGCCTCGAACAGTTGCAGTCACGCCAGAAGGCAAATCCCACATCGCTCAAGCAGCTTATGCTTGAGTTCGGCTTTATCACTAATACGCAGGCCACCCGACTAAAGAATGTGATAAAGGAAAGCAAAAGCGCCGCCCACCAGATACCCGGCTACCAAATCCTCGGCAAACTCGGCGCAGGCGCTATGGCTGTTGTGTATAAAGCAAAACAGCTCAGTTTGAACCGCACCGTAGCGATTAAAGTCCTGCCGAAGCGCTTCAGCGAAAACCCCGAATATGTCGAGCGCTTCTACAAGGAAGGACAGGCCGCCGGTATGCTCAATCACCCTAACATTGTGCAGGCCGTCGATGTCGGCGAGGCAGGGGGCTATCACTATTTCGTAATGGAATGCGTCGAGGGAAAAACTCTGTACGACGATATATCTGCGGGAAAGGTGTTCGGCGAAGAAGAGGCCCTCGACATCATCATCCAGGTCGGCGAAGCCCTCAGACACGCACACTCCGTAGGACTCATTCACAGGGACGTCAAGCCCAAGAACATAATGATTAACAAGGAGGGGATAGTCAAACTTGCAGATATGGGTCTTGCCCGCGAGACCACCGATATTGAAGCAGCCAAGACCGAAAAGGGCAGGGCCTATGGAACACCATACTACATCGCGCCCGAACAGATTCGAGGCGAGATGGATATCGACGAGCGGGCCGATATCTACGGTCTCGGTGCGACATTTTATCACCTCGTCACCGGGCGAGTGCCGTTCATGGCCGACGACCCCGTCGAGGTTATGAAAAAGCACCTCAGGGATGAACTGGTTCCGCCGGACCACATCAATACTTCTCTCTCGGCCGGGGCCTCCGAAGTGATAGAGGTGATGATGGCAAAGGACAAGCAGCACAGATACAGCAACGTTGAAGAGCTGCTCGCTGACCTAAAGGCCGTCCGCGAGGGTCAGCCGCCGCTCAGAGCCCACAAACGCTTTGATGTCTCTGTGCTGGAGGAACTCGAAAACGGTGAAGTGGTCGAGCCCTTTGACACGGTCAGTGTTGAGCAGAGGTTCGCACGGTACAGAAATGTTATACTTGCCCTCGGTGTACTGTCGGCCGTGCTCGTACTGGTTATCGTCCTGCTGCTTGTCCGCTGACGGCTTGTCCCTTAATGTTATCGCCGATTGTTGACTGTTCTGCACGCTATTATGTCAAAGGGTGGTACACAATTTTCTACGCAGGAAGTTGCCTCTGTGCTTAGTCACTATGAAATCGGCAAGATTCGCAAGGTGATGCGTCTCAGAGGCGGAAGCCGAAGCGCCCCAAAGGCCGTGGTCACAACCACCCAGGGCAGGTTCCTCCTCAAGCGCAGACCACAGGGAAAAGACGACGTCTATCGTGTCGCCTTTGCACATGCCGTCCAGGAGCACCTCGCAAAGAAGTATTTTCCCCTCGCTCCGCTTATGCACACCCGTGATGAGTACAGCAGCATCCTGCAGCTCCGAGGCAACATATACGAGCTGTTCAAATTCGTGGGAGGCCGGCGTTACGACGGCTCAATCGAGGCCACGATGGACGTCGGCAGACAGCTCGCCCGCTTTCATCAGTACCTCACCAATTTCGCCTTCGAATGGGAACCATTGAAAGCAAGTTTCCACGACTCCATCACCGTAAGGGGACATCTCAAGACAGTCGCCTCCGAAAGCTCACCAAGTCCCGATAAGAAACTGCAGCGGATTGGCGAAGAACTGATGACGCTTTACAACGCCGCCAGCGTTCGTGTCAATCAACTCGGCTTTGACTCGTGGGAGCAGCAGGTTGTCCACGGCGACTGGCATCCCGGCAACATGCTTTTTGACAAAGACAAGGTTGCTGCCGTTATCGACTTTGATTCCGTAAAGATTGCGCCTCCGATTACCGACCTTGCCAACGCTATGCTGCAGTTTTCGATAGTCGGTTACCAGCCCAATCCCGCAGACTGGCCCGATTATCTCGACCAGGCAAAAGCTGCACAGGTACTCGATGGCTATCGTGAAATTGTCTCGCTCGACGAAAACAAACTGGATGCTCTGCTCGATTTGATGATAGAGACGATGATAGCCGAAGCCGTCCTTCCCGTCGCCGCCACCGGCCTTTTCGGTAATCTTACAGGGCTGGATTTCCTCAGTATGATTAAACGCAAGGCAAGCTGGATTGATAAAAACCGCTCCACCCTCGCCAAGTCGATAGAGTCATGAGTCTGTGGGCCCCCCGCGGGTTCATTTTGCTGCTTTTAGACCGTCTTCGAGTTACTCACTTTGTTTCTGTTTCTGATACGCGGCGACGACCTGCTGCTGTATGTTTGGCGGAACAACTTCATAATGGCTCAGCGACATCGAGTATGAACCCCGACCACCTGTTACGCTCTTTAACTGCGAGTTGTACTGTGTGACCTCAGAGAGGGGGACCTGGGCCTTTATGCAAATCTGGTTTCCGGGCAGCATGTCCTGGCCCATGACGCGTCCTCTCTTTGAGGCAAGGTCTCCGGTGATGTCGCCGATATTCTCCGCCGGAGCGACAACCTCCATATCGACAATCGGCTCCAGCAAGACGGGCCTTGCCTTCTCAAGCGCATCGCGGAAAGCGCCTTTTCCTGCGGCGCGAAATGCCACTTCCTTTGAATCGACCGGGTGGTGTTTGCCGTCGTAGATGGACACCTTAACGTCCTGTAAGGGGAATCCTGCGACGAAGCCGGAGTCCATAACTTCATTGATACCTTTCAGGACCGCCGGCTCGTACTGACCCGGTATCGAGCCGCCGAATATGTCCCAGCTAAACTCCAGCGACGGGTCTGAATTCCTCTCAGCCGGTTCCACGCGAAGGTAAACCTCGCCGAACTGACCTGCGCCGCCGGTCTGCTTTTTGTGCCGGTAGTGCCCCTCTGCCTTGGCTGTTATCGTCTCACGATACGGTATCTTCGGCTCCTTCGTCGTCACCTGAAGTTTTGAACGGTTGTACATCTTCTCCAGCATAACTCGAAGATGCAAATCACCAAGACCGTAAACCACCAGTTCCTTGGTCTGCATATCGCGCTTTACGCGGAAGCACGGGTCTTCTTCACAGAGCCGTTCGAGCGAAGCGCCTATTTTCTGCTCGTCCCCTCTCGAGGCCGGCTCCAGCGCCAGTGCGAACATCGGCTCCGGCACCGACGCAACTGCGAATTTCCCGCTCACCTGTCCGTCGTGAATCAAATCGCCGACCTGCAGCTCCTCTATCTTCGCCAGCGTGACAATGTCACCCGCGACACCGGCGTCGATTTCACCCGTCTCTCCCCCCCGGCTCTTGAGTATGTGTCCGGGCCGAATACCCTTTTTCTCGTCATTGCGAAGAAGATTCGTGTCCGACTTGAGCGTGCCACTGAAAATGCGAATCGTCGAATATTTCATATTCGACTTCGGGTCGAACGCCGTCCGAAAAACCAGCCCTGCCAGCGGACCGCCTGCATCCGCCTTCAGCAATGTAGTTTGTTCGCCGGATATGAGCTGCGCCGGCTCGGCCTGTGACGCAGACGCCGTATATTTTACAATAATATCCAGAAGCTCGGTGATGCCGACCTCGTCACGCGCGTTGGTAAAAACGATTGGGACAACCGTTGCCGCGTTCATCGCCTTGACGAAAACCGAGGCGATTTTCTCCGTCGAAATTTCCTCTCCGCCCAGGTAGCTTTCCATCAGAGCGTCGTCGGCCTCAATCACATTTTCGATAAGCTCCGTGTGAGCCGTTGCGACATCCATAAGCGGTGACGCGCCGCCCTTGTGCTCTATGCAGTCAATCACCGACTTGTCATCGGAGCCCGGAAGATTGGCGCAGCGACATGCCGTGCCGAAGCTGGCCTGAATGCTCTTGACGAGCGAGGGCAGGTCGATGTTGTCCGCGTCGATCTTGTTAATAACAATCAGTATGGGCTTTTTTGCCTGGCGCGCCGTCTCGAACATCTTGCGGGTGACGGTCTCGATACCGGCCGCCGCGCTAATTACAAGCACCACCGTCTCAGCCGCGGGCACGGCTGTTATGGACGGGCCTATGAAGTCCGGGTAGCCCGGCGTGTCAATTATGTTAATGCTCTTGCCGTCGTACTCCGTATGGACCACCGCCGTCTGAATCGAGTGGCCGTGCTCCTTCTCCTCGTCGAAGTAATCACAGACGCTCATCTTGTCGTCCACACTGCCGAGACGGTTGGTTGCCCCGGTCTTATGCAGTATCGCCTCGGCCAGGGAGGTCTTGCCCGCACCGCCGTGTCCAACGAGCACAATATTGCGAAAATCGGAACTCTTTGCCACTTTCGCGCCTCCGGTAAAAGCTTGTTATCAACTTACCGTTCTTTAATTCCCAAAAGTAGCTACCATAATCAAACCTGCACCTAAAGAGCAAGCACTTTTTCCAAAATCCGCCTCTCTTCCCCCAAGGCCGCCTGCTTACCAAATCGCAGGATGAACTACCGCGCCTCTGCTGACGGAGTCGATTGCGGTGTACACCTGATGCGTTTGCTGCAAGCGCGACATAATGCTCCAGTCGACTCGGGCATTGGCCTGCCTGTATTGGAATCACCCCGGCAAAAACGCGGCAAAAGAAGAAAATTTACTCCTCTGCTCTGGAGTGTTTGTGCGTACATTTTATTGGACATTCACAGTCCTGCACAATCGGCCGCGCAAGCAGTGCCGATATATGGTGGTCGCAGCCCTGGTACCGCCGCTATCTTGGGGGTCTGGTTATAGGGCTTAGACCGCCCCCAACACACGCCGCTAAAGCAATCACTACTGGCCATCCGATATGGCGTTAGTCAACGGTTCCTTATCATGGGTGTGAAAGGATTTCGCAATATGAGCAAGAGAGAGCTGGTAGAGTGCATTTGTGAGCTTAACAAATCCGCCAAGCCCGAATTCCTCGAGGAGTTTTCCGAAGACGAGCTGCAGGATTACCTTGAGCACCTCATGGAACTGGACCTTGAGGAGATAGCGGTCTGCGCTTAGGTTGCGGCGTTACGGAAGGGGGGCAAATCCTGCAACTGTCCGCACAGCGGTGCCGCCCGCCCGTGGAGCTACTGAACAAGAAAACCCTCGTATTCCTCGAATGGGGCGCCCGTGTCTGCACCTGCCGGCTTGACCGAACCGATGATTCTCTTCTCGCCGGCCTTGACCATATAGATTACGTAGAACTGAGTGATTTTCTCGGCTCGTTCGCCAAGCCAGACTCGCTCTGGCCACGCTCGGCTTACTGTCCCGTCTTCGGCGGTTTGCACCTGCTCGGTGCAGTAATCAATCTCGTAGATTGTCCCGTCCGCTACCTGACCGGAGGCGGCGATACCGATGGCTCGATGAATCGTGCCGGTTATCTCCACGAGCACCGGAAGCTCGTTGCCGCTTATCGACCTGCCAGCCGCCGGACTGTTGCACTTCACCGAAACCAGGCGATACCCCTCCGAGATCTTTAGCATCGTGTCAAACCTGCCCCGAGACGGCGATTCATCCGATTCCTCTGCCTCCTCGGCTGGTTCCGGCACCTTCAGCTCCGCCTGCACGCAGACAATCTTGCCGTCCTCAAAACGTGCCGGCAGGGTGCTCTGGCTGCCCTGCATGCCCTGCATGCCCTGCCAGTCGTTCTGGTCCTGTACGCTGAGCACAAAATCCGCAAGAAATCTGATGTCGGAGGCGACCTCAAGTCCGTGTATTTTTGCAGAGGTTATGGGCTTGAGCTTCCCTGACTGGCTTGTGCACGCAGAGACCGGCACAAATGGTTCCGGCTTCGGCCTTTCGTCCGCTCCTGCCATACCCGGCACTTCAGCTATTGCATTGGCCTTAAACGCCACCGCCACCGGCTCATAGCCCTGTGGCATATAAAAGGCGAAATCCACCCATCTGCTCGTCCCCATTATATCCGCCTTTTGAATCTTGATTGGCTCGGTCAGTTTCCTTGTCTGCAGTTGATTCGCTGTTCGCAGGTAGCCCGCCGGATAGACGGTCACGCCTTTGCCCGCGAGCCGATTCCTGGCTGCCCGCTCGGCACAAATGGCCCTTAGCTGTGCAAGTGTGAAATTTCCTCCCGGCGGAAGCATCTTTGTCGACAAGCCGACGCGAATCATAACAAGCTCTTCCCCGCTCCTTGTCTGTACAGGGTTTCCGTCGGCATCAACAAGGTCTTCAGGCGCCGCCCAGGCCGCTGCTTTCGGCGGAACCTTTATCGCACCCGGGTCCGTAATGATCGGAACGTCTTGGCGGATTCTGTGACGATTAAGGTAGAGCTGGTCCAGAAAGTCTGCGTGGATGGTCGCAAAGCTTCGTTTGCCGCCCAGCCCCCCGCGGCTTATTAGACTAAACCATCCCGTCGCAAACCCGTCGGCGTTGAGCAGCACCTTCTTGGCATCGTCCGGGCCGGACGGCTCCGAGGCAAAACGCTGATAGGGCAGCGTGTTCGATAACGGAGCTGCCGCAAGGGCGGTCAGCACAACGCCTGCTATAAGCAGCCCCGTGACTAATCCCAAAACCACTCTGCCTGCGCGGTCTGCGGCGGCGCCGAAATCCACCTTTGTCTTTGTCAGGACACTTGCCACGGTCTGCAAAACTGCGAAACAGACCACGAAAAGCAGCAGAAAGCATACCGGCTGAGCCCAAAGAACCAGCATTTTACGCGAGATAAGCAGACCGGACAGCGGCTCAAAGTACGAATACGCAATCACCGCCGCGAGCAACGCTGCCATTAACGTCGCAAAAGACTTGACCAGTGCCCCCTTGAAATACTGATAGGCACCACAGCCCGCGGTAATCACTATCACAATCACACTTGCCATCAAAACCTCGCTTCCATCCTGTATGGCCTTGCTGTCATAGTTCTTCAGCGATGATGTCTTACTCTGCCTGCTTGCTTTTCCTTCTAACCGTCTGCTCCTTCGGCGGCGAGAGAACTCGTATCATTTCGTTGATTGACGTCTGGCCGTTCACGACACGCCTCAGCGCCTGTTCCTGAAGATAAAGCATCTTTGCCCGTCTAAACTCCGTGCTGATATCCGAAAGCGACTTTGCCCTGATGATTGCCTGTCGCAGGTCCTTGTTTATCATTATCATCTCGAACACACTCGTTCGGCCGAGGAAGCCGGTCTCCTGGCAGTCGTCGCAGGGTGACGGCTTTCCCCTCTTGTCGTAGACGACCTTGCCCACCCGATAGAGCACCTTGGCCTTCTCCGGAGGGATGTTGAACTTCCTCAGCAGCTCCTGCTTTGGTTCGTATGCCTGTTTGCAGCTATCGCAGAGAATCCTGAGCAGGCGCTGATTCGTTATCCCCAAAAGCGAGGCGACCGCACGGTCCTTGTCCCCAACCATTTTTATCCATTTTGCAAGTGCCTTGAGTACGTTATCCGCCTCGATTGTTACATACACTAATTTACCGTCGTCGGCGGTCTTGCGCGCCGTCTTTGCGGCCTCTGCATCTTCGCAGTCCGCCACGCCGACAATATCCGGGTCCGTACGTACAACCTCCTGGAGTTTCTTGCCGTATGTGGTTACGCCGCTGTCACTCAATCTAAAAACATTCTGCGTTATGTTTTGCAGCTTGGCGCTTGGCTGCTTTTCCAGGGTTATTATGCTGTTTAGAAATGCGTCGTGGCTTCTGAGAAGCGAGTAAAAGGTGGTTGTGACTCCGCTGGTTTTGGGCCCTGAGACGATAAACAAACCCTGCTTTGCACCGGCAAGCGCCGCCGACTGCTGGTGTTGCTGTTCCGTAAGACCCAGTTCGTCGAGCTTAGTTAAGCTCTGCTGGCCCAATTGCTTGATTCTGATTTGCTCCCCGGCTGTAGAACCTGCCGATGATACCTCCCAGTCCGTCCTCTTCTCATCGCGGAATATCGTGAAACTGCCTTTCTGCGGTTTTCGCTTTTCGTCAACATCCAGGTCAGCTAAGTGCTTCAAAAAACGCCCGAGGTACTCTATCTGGCCTCTGGCAATGCCGGGCTGCTTAAGCCCCGCACCATCAACAAAATACACCACTTTGTAGTTCTCAGGCGTCGGAGATAGAACAATATCGTATGCCCGTCGCCACATCGCGTCCGAAAGAAGGTCAAAGACCGCCTTATACCCGAAGTAATCCGGCGTCTTGGGCTCCGGCACAGGGACTTCATTGTTGTTAGCCGTGATGAACGTCAGGTCCTCAAGCTCATCCAGCTTCTTCTTCTCGCTTGAAAAAAGACCCCTGATATGGTCTGCCGTAAGTACCCGCTGAAACTCCGGAACCAGAGAATTGCGGTGCATCACATAGCTGAGCGACGCCCCGCCTGCTGCTATCAAATACAGCAGAAGACCAATGACAAATACAGGCACCAGCAGCCATATGATTGACCCCGCCGCCCACACGCCAAAAACTATCGCCGTCCAGAACACCTGCTTCGTGCCGACCGCCTCGGCATCCTTGTAAACCCAGCTCACCACCGGCAGCCAGAGAAAAAACAAAACCGCATACAAAGCCAGCTTAATCGGCGATACATAGCCGCCGTAGCCCACAGATGACAGTAGTAGCTCTGACATACGTAACTTCCTTATCGCATTGCGCAACTTCTCACAGGATGCCGCCTTTGTCCGCTCTAATCCCTTTCAGGGCCATCTTCAGCTCGTCGGCGTTAGGCGCGTAATTGTACGCCTCCTTTGGCTCGACACTGCCATTCAACACCAGCTCACATAAGCTGTCCGTGAAGTCCTGCATCCCTTCTTCTATGCAGCCGCGAATCAAGCTGGACAGGTCCGCCTCACGCTCTTCGCTTATCAGCTTCCTGGCCTCAGGATTGGCAAGCAGTATCTCAACTGCCGGTATCCTGTCCACCCCCTCCTTGATGCTCGGCAAGAGCACCTGACTGATTATTGCCCTTATGGTCAAGCTCAGAGTCTGCCTTGCCAAGTCCCGCTCCATCTGCGGAAACAAGTCCACTAACCGCTGAACCGATTGAGCTGCATTCGCCGCGTGCATCGTGCCGAAGACCAGATGCCCCGTCTCAGCCGCACGCATTCCCGCACCGACTGTCCGGGCATCCCGCATTTCCCCGATAAACACAACGTCCGGGTCCTGACGCATCAGATACCTCAGCGCCTCCTCGTAGTCACTCACGTCGATTCCTATCTCTCTCTGCGAGACAATCGCATTTTTATCCTTGATGAGATACTCGATTGGGTCCTCAACCGTGATGATATGACAGAACTGCATGGCATTTATGTGGTCAATCATAGATACAGCCGTTGTCGTTTTGCCACACCCCGTCGGCCCCACCAGAAGCACAAGACCCTGCTTGCTGTCCGCTATCTTCTCGACCATCGCCGGAAGGTGCAGCTCCGCCAAGCCCGGTATGTTCGTATCTACCCGCCTGGCCGCTATGCTTGTCAGGCCTCGCTGGCGAAAGACATTTATGCGAAACCTCTCTTCTCCGGTTACTCTGTAAGCAAGGTCCAGCGTCCCGTGTTCAAGAAAGCGACGCTTCTGGTCCTCTGTTAATATCTCAGCGGCAAGCCGCTCTATCTCCTCCTCGCTAAGCGCCTCGCCCGTCGTGTTTCGAAGTTGACCCTGGATTCGCAGTTTGGGCGGCTGCCCCACCTTCAGGTGCACGTCGCTTGCGCGCGTCTTTATCGCTGCCCGGAAGAACTTATTCAGCTCCGGCTCGTTTTCAGGGTGTGGTTGTGTGCTGAGTGACTGCTCAGAGGCCATCCGTTAGAGTTCCCGAAGTCAGGATATAAGATCTGATTATCCCAGAACCTTTCCAGCTTACAGCTCTTCTGTTCGTGCTGCACAAGCCAAACATCTCTGCAAACCCATAATTATAAAACCTGCCGCCGGGTTTGTCAACAAACCCCGAACCATAATATTTTCGGCACAAATCGCGGGCTGCTTTTGCACGTTCGCGTTAATAACAGGCATTCTTCCGTCCCGTCTTCTGCTCCGAGGTATTCTTAAATCCACCCATCGCCAACGCCGCTGTTCAAAGAACCATTTTCCTTTTTACTGCCGTATGTGTTAGAATAGCAGGTAGAAAAGCCGCTCAGGTCCGTTCTGTGGAGGCAATTGCCTGACTATGGCTGATAGACGTGACAAATTCCACGGCTTTACGCTGATTGAGCTGCTCGTTGTCATCGCGATTGTAGCTTTGCTGATGTCCATACTGATGCCCGCACTTCAGCGAGCCGGAAAGCAGGCCCGGACAGCCCTCTGTCAGAGTCGGCTTCACCAGTGGGGATTGATTCTTTCAATGTACACGGGTCAAAACGACGGCTTCTTCATAAGTGGCTTGCTCAATGACTCTGCAACCGACGCCGGAAGCGGCAGGTGGTGGATGAAATCACTTGAGCCGTTCTACGACGAACCCAAGCTTCGTCTATGCCCGGAGGCAACCAGACACGACGGCCCCGCAAGCGCGCCGATTGGCCGCGACTCTTTCGATGCGTGGGCTGTCCGCATCTGGCCCGGTGAAATTCACTTCGACGAAGACGATACCGATGTGATTCTCGACGGCTTCCCATGTCTGCTGGGCAGTTACGGACCGAACGGCTGGATATGTAATCCGCCAGCGACAACCAGTAGCGGCCAGAAGGTGAACAACCTCTGGGGACGTACGCCGATTAAATGGCACTGGAGAAGCGCTTATGCCAAACGCACAAACGAGATACCCGTGTTCCTCGATTGTATGTGGGTTGACGCCTGGCCGAAGGAAGCAGATGAGCCGGCAATCATTGAAGAATGGAGATTCGATATGCCCGGTCAACACGAAATGCGACGCTTCTGCGTTAACCGCCATCAGCGATTTGTCAACGTCCTTTTTATGGACTGGTCTGTGCGAAAGGTCGGCCTAAAAGAGTTGTGGACACTCAGGTGGCACAAGCAATACGACATCTGCGCACCGGCTACGCTGTGCGGCTTTGGTGGCGACGTTGGTGCCTACTCCGCCTGGTGGAACGAAAAAGCCCCCTGGATGAAAAATATGTCTATCCATTGAAATTACATGCCCCCAACGCCCAGCCGAAACTTGCAGCAGTAACAGCCCTTTTTGCTCCATCAAACGTGAAAAGAAGAAAACCTTACCCATCTCTATATCCCGTGTGCTGGTGTTCCAATACTCGAAAATACACTATTTTTCCTGCTGGACATTGACTCAGCTTGACGGATTTCGTAAAATACTAATGTTGCAAGTGCAAAAAGGCGGTTTCGCATAAGCAAATCCTTTGCATAACGGCACGTTGCAACAGGGGAGACGGGTGACGAAAAGCCGTCAAAATAAATCGCCGGCGTCTCCCTTTTTTTTGCGCTCAATTCTACCCTCTTGCCTGTGAGCTTGAAGGATTACCCAACCTTTATTTGGCTGCCTGCCCCTCGTTAATCCAAATATCGAGACGTGGCGCGTTCCAGCTATACGGCTTGCCCAGAACGTCATAGTCACCGTCCCCGTCGAGGTCGACCATTCGCGACTCGTGCAGACCGAATCCCGTCGCTATCTCCACCTGCTCGAAATTACCCTTGCCGTCTCCGAGCAATATCCGGCAGTGCGCGTCCGCGTTGCCCTTGCCGAACCGCATCTCTGCGTTAAATATATCAAGATGCCCGTCCCCGTTGAAGTCGATGATGTCTAATGAGTGACCGTTATCAACTTCGGCTATGAGTACCTTGCCGAACCACGTGCCTTCTCTCCACTCGTATATCATCATAGGCGCCACCCCATCGCCGACAACCAGCACAACTTCGCACCTGCCTCCCTTGATAAGCTGTCCCACAGCAGCCCGGCTGAACTGGTAGCTCGCGTCAATGGTATTCGCAGTGAAATCCCCTTCCCCAACATGCTTGAACCAATGTCCACCGGCAATGATGTCCTCCCTGCCGTCACCATCGACGTCGCACTTGCCCAGTCCCTCGTGCTCATTTACGCCCTTGAATCCCGGGTATCTGCCTCGCTGCTGCATTTCGCCGTCCGTACTGTAGCGGTAAATTTCCGTGCACTGCCAGTTGTCTGCTGTCTTCGGGTCATCCGGTACTTCCGCGATATACAGCTTTGCCGCCCCCTGGTTCCAGAACGCCAGTTCGCTTTGGCCATCGTCGTCGAAGTCGCCGAATATCTGGTCGTGGTGTTTGTTTGCACCGAAGTCCTTTATCACGTGACGCTTCCAGCCCTTGCTCCTGTCGTAATCCGGGCAGGGATTCTCCCACCACCACACCCTGTTGCTTTGCGAATCGCCGCCGAATACCACATCCGTATCCCCGTCGCCGTCGATATCTGTCCAGGCCGCGCCCGCCTCTATCTTCAGCATTTCCGCTTCGACGGTGTATTTGTCCCAGCCGTCTGCTGTTCTCCTGTACCACACAACGGCCGGTGCCTCTGTCCGTTCCGCTATTAGAAAGTCATTCACCCCGTCCTTGTCCACGTCAAAAACAGCCGTTGCCGTCTGCTGTGCGCCTGCATTCGGCACCCCCAAGTCCCCGTTTGCAGTTGAAAGGTGCTTCCATACGACTCCTTCCTCAGCGGCCGCGCCACAGCCGCAAAGGAACAAAATGATTATCAGTATGCTTGCTTTCAGCGTTCCTGCTCTCATGGCTTCGGCCTCCTTATTCCAAATATGCTCGAATAACAGCTCGTGCACACACCAAACGCAGAAGCACCTTACTCGGAGATAGACGTATCCCTGTTGTATTACGCCACAAACGTCTCTGATGATACCTCGCGACTATCGGCTTGTTAAAAGGAAAATGTTGCTGCGTATGCCTTGGGTTTGCAAGGTGCCGTGCGCTTACGGAGCAAGGAATGCGTCGGTTTCACACGAGGGGGTCTCAGTCCCCTCGTATGTTGTTTTGTCCTGCAGTGTGAAGATGTCGTCAAGAGTAACATCTGCCTGGCGCGTCTTCATGAACCTGCAGCTTCCATCGCAGAAAAGCGCGTTCTGGCCACGACGGTCATGGTTGCTGCTATTCAGCCCACGTAGTTCATCGGTCAGGTTGACCCCCAGTCTCGGCTCGGATAACTCGGGCAGTATCTCAAAAAGCGGATTGAGGTCGGCTATGATTACCCTCGTGGCACGCTCATCGGCGATAGTCGATTTGGGACAGCTTATCCTGAAGCTGTACGTTACGAAGTTCCTGCCTGGAAAATCGTTGCGATGCTTCACCGTCTCCGGGTCCACCTGCAGGTATTGCTCATCTTTCCTCGTCGGGCAGACAAAGTTGTTCGCGTCGGTATAACCGTGCTTTACCAACAGCCACATTCGCCGTGTGTTTGAGTGGTTTTCTTTGCCTTGATAGCCCACCTTCCACCAGGGTGAACCCGGTGCCGCCGCCAGAGCCGGCATCTGCTGGTCGTTGTCAGCCCTGTAGTTCTCGAGCCCCTGGAAGATACTGCCGAGCTGTGAGGCGCACTGATGTTGCCAATAGCGCTGATGGGCATAGTTGAGCGCGACTCTACCGCCTCCAAACAACACGCTTCCCACGATTATAAACACGGCCGCTACCGCCGCCGGTCTTACTATTTCTGCCCACCAACGGAACTTGGACGCAGACTTCTTCTGTTCCGATGCAATTAGCTGCTCGAGCTTAGACTGGCTCTGGCTCATTTGTTGCTTGAACCGCCAGACCGTGCCCTCGACCAATTCGTCCGGGCACGGCTCGGTATCAATACAATCCAGAGGAGCCAGTGCCTTCTTGAGCTTGTCACAGAATTCCGCGGCCTGCTCCTGGGAGAATATCAATTCCTGGGCTTCAGCGGTTTGCTGTTCTGATGTGACCCCCATGCAGTAATCGAAAAGAAGCTGCTCTTGTTGCTCGGTTAGTGGTGTCATTGAGTCCTACTTTTCCTGACTGTTGCCTTCCACTCTTTGGCGAACCGGCCTACAGCCGTATGAAGCCGGCTCTTTACCGTGCCAATGGGTATACTTAAAATCTGGGCCATTTGTTTGTAGGAAAATTTGTTAAAATAGGCCATAATCAAGATTTCTCGCAGGTTCTCCGGCATATCCGCTATAACCCGCCTCACATTCGCCGCCGCCTCATCCCTCTGGATTTCCTCGTATGGCCTTTCCTCTTCCGAAGTTAGGATATTCACCGCCTCGCCGAACGACATCTCCTCCGGGCTGGTTAAGCTGCCTATCGAGACCGCCGCCGTTCGCTGAATCTTCCGCAGGGCGTCCTTTGCCTTGTTGGCCGCAATTGTAAATAGCCACGGTCTGAGCGGCCTGCTCGGGTCAAAACTCTCCTGGCTTGTGTAGAGCTGCAGAAACGTCTCCTGGAAGACGTCTTCCACGAGGTCGCGCCTGCCCATAAATTTCCATAGAAAGGCATATAAGCCGTTCTTATACCGCTCGACGATTTCTCTAAACGCACCTTCATCGCCCGCCGCTGAACGGCTCAAAAGCTCCGCATCGCTTATGTCTTGAAACTCGCGCGCCATAACCCCAATACGAAATAACGACAAACGCAAATATCCTATTGCACACCACTTAGAAGTAAAGCAAAAACTTTGAACTGGCCTTACGCGCAGTCGCTGCGGTGGCATACCATCCCGAACCCGCTTTGGGCAGTGTTATCCGAACGGACCTACCCTGACACCCGAACGTGGCGGTAAAATCACCTTCTCCTGAAACCACCGACAAGCGATGGTACAATCCGTTCATAAGACCTGGTGGTGAGGGCTGAAATATCACCCGACGCTAAACATCCAGCATAACCGCTTCGCGTGCGTCGCTGAACGTAAGGCACAGTGCAATCGATAACATTGCATGTCCTGCAGACGGGACATCGTTGTCCACGTCGGTGGATATAACCAACAGCCGTATCCACGACGACGCCGGCCAGGGAATCGCTTACTCCGCCTGGTCAGCGAGCACGTGCAACATACGCAACAACACAATCATCGGTAACGGCTCGTATGGGATAGACCCCTATATGTCCTCAGGTAACCCAAATATCAGCAATTGTATCGTCTGGGGTAACGGCGGGCAGATATACCTGTCGGAATTGGCGAATGGAACATACTGATGCGTCGAAGATGGCCACAGCGGCTAAGCTGCCTCGAATAAGTACTTACAACAACATCCCCTTGTCATTCCTGCACAGCAGTGACTGTATGTCTGTTCCATTATTTATGCAAACATCAATAAACATGCGCAAAGCCCGGCAATTGCTCACAAAAACACTCGCCGCCGCATTAAAAACCATTCTCCCACCGCAAACTTACCCTGTAAAACAAAACTTCGACAAACATTCTCACGCCACTGGAAAAAACAAAGCAAATACGATATATATACCCTATGTGAAAGAACACTGTTAGCTGTGCGGAGAAAAAAATGATCGTCTCAGATGCCTATAGCTCGCTCGCCGCCGCCGACTGGTGGCAAAGCACCGTCAACTACCAAATCCTCCCGGCGAACCCCCTCTGGAGATTTGTCCTGCTCCTCATCGTCCTGCTCATCACCCTCGCTACGGGCCGAATCGTACAGTTCGCCCTCAACGCCTACGCCGCACGCCGAGAATCAAAAACAGAACCCACCGTCCTGACACTCTTCCTCAAATCACTCAGCAAACCCGCCTACGTCGCCTTCTTCGCGCTGGCCCTGTACCTCTCCAAGCTCTGCCTTGTCTTTGAAAACCTCCAGACCACACCCCCCGTCGAAGGCATAAGTGCCACTATCGAAACCGCCTGGCTGCAAATCGCAAAGGCAATCGCCGCCATCACCGTCGCATACGCAATCTTCCGGCTCGTCGACATCGCCGAATACTACCTCCTCCGCTGGACGGGCAAAACCGACACCCGCCTCGACGATATGCTCGTCCCCGTCATCAGAAAATCCCTCCGCGTCACCATCGCCATCATCGCCGTCATCTACATCGTCGATAACGTCCTCCACCAAGACGTCAAGTCCATCCTCCTCGGTGCAGGCGTCGGCGGCGTCGCCATAGCGCTGGCCGCAAAGGAAACCATCGCAAACTTCTTCGGCTCCATCACCATCTTCGCCGACCGGCCCTTCCAGGTCGCAGAGCTGGTTAAAATCGAAGGCCACTTCGGCCCCGTTGAAGAGGTGGGCTTTCGCTCCACGCGCGTCCGTACGCTCGATGGACACCTCGTCACCATACCAAACAGTACCATCGCAAACTCAATCATCGAAAACGTGGGCAGACGCCCCTTCATCAGAAGAACCTCTAACATCACCATCACCTACGACTCTAAATACGACAAAACCAAAAAAGCCGTCGATATCATCAAGCAAATCCTCGCCGACACCCTCGAAGTCAACAAAGACCCCGACCACCCCCCGCGGGTCTATTTCAGCGACTACAACGACTGCTCACTCAACATCTATATGTCCTACTGGGTAAAACCCCCCGACTACTGGCTCTACCACGAGGTAAACGAACGCGTAAACTTCGAGATTATGAAACAATTCACCGAAGCCGACATCGAATTCGCTTTCCCCACCCAGACGCTCTACCTGAAAAAAGAATAAACCGTCCGCCCTATGCCTCCTCAATGCCGGTGATAGTCGCGTCGAGGCCCATTACCACCGTCCTGACAGCCGGGTCGTTAATCAGCTCGTTCTGCTTCTGGCTTTGGGTCTTCTGCTCTGTCCGCCCCTGCTCATCAGCAGACCCCTTCTCCGCCATCGTCAGCTTCAGTATTACCGGCTGGGCCAAATACTCCGATACAACCGACTGAATCTTCTCGAGCCGAGAGTTCTGTCCGCATAGCTGCTTTTGAATCCGCCCCGAAGCCCCGAAGCTCAATGTCAGAACCGACCCTTCAAAGCTCTCCGGCTGAGCCGACGACAGGAGACCCGCCGTCGAGTTGCCCAGCCGTGCCGCCGTCGCCTCCAAAATATGCCCCCAGCATTTCCTTATCGACTTAAGGTCCCGGACCGGCTGTGCCGACACACCCGCCTCATCCCTCACCTCGTCGCCGGCAGCACCTGCATTTACGCTCTTCGCCGCCTGGCCTGCGTTAAAATCTTCCCTCGACGTTTTCCCACCGCGCTCATTACCTAAGCCCACCTCAGCCGGAACCTTACGGCTGCTTACCTCTTTTTTTTTATGCGCGGCAGTCTCCGTGCTGGACAACAGCGCATCAACGTTCAGAAAATGCTCCGAAAGGCAAAGACGCAGCAGAGCCGCCTCCAGCAGCGCCCTGGCCGTCTCCGAGTTCTTCAGTGTAAACCGAAGCTTCTCCAGCACCGAAATGTTATAGACCAATCCCGCTACATCAAATTTCTCGGCAAGCTTCGCTGCGCTTTGCTTTTGCTCTTTCGTCAAAATCAAAAGTTCCGAATCGACCCCCGCGCTCTTTATGACCATAAGGTCTCTCGTCAGCTCCACAAGTGCATCGGCGATTTGCAGCTCGCTAAGCCCGGTACTTATCAGCTCATCGACGGCATTGAGTGTGCCCGCTGCATCGCTGTCGCCTATTCTTTCCACCAGAAGCTGCACCTTCTCCGCGCTCGGTGTCCCCAAGTACTCACTTAGCAGCCCCGCAGACAGCGGCGCAGCTCCCGTGCTTATCAGCCGGTCAAGCAACGACAAACCATCACGCATAGAACCGTTCGCCATCTTCGCTAAAGGCAGCACCAGCTCTTCCTCATACTCGATGCCCTCTTGCTCGAGCACGAGCTTGAGATGCCTGGCAATCAGCCGTGGTGTAATGTTCCTGAAGTCAAACCGCTGGCAGCGAGACTGAATCGTCGGAATGACCTTGTTCGGCTCGGTCGTCGCAAAGATAAACTTGATGTGCGAAGGCGGCTCTTCCAGTGTCTTGAGAAGCGCGTTAAACGCCTCCGTCGTCAGCATATGCACCTCGTCGATGACGTAAATCTTATACCGCGACCGCGCAGGCCGATAAATCGCGTTGCCCCGAAGCTGCCGAATGTTGTCGATGCCGCGGTTTGAAGCCCCGTCTATCTCGATCACATCGATGTCTTCTCCGATGTTGATTGCCGTGCACGCATCGCATTTGCAGCAGGGCTCCGTCGTCGGCGCATCAGCCGACAGACAGTTCAGCGCCTTTGCCAGTATCCGCGCCATTGTCGTCTTGCCCACGCCCCGCGTCCCTGTAAACAGGTATGCATGGTGAACATGGTTCGTCTTGATGGCGTTCTTCAGCGTCTGCGCAATCGGCTCCTGCCCGACGACCTCATCGAAACGCTGCGAACGATATTTCCTCGCCAAAACCGTATAAGCCATAGTGATTGACTATTGATTACTGCACGCGTTACTAAACTCCGCACTTCTGTCCTTCACCGTCTTTCGCGAACTAATGAATATCGCAGTCAGCTTTGTTGCCTCAGTAAGCAAACGACCAGCTCTGTCCTCGCCCAGCAATGCTTCATCCACGATGAATTCAAGCCGGAACAGGGTCTCGTCCGTTTCTTTAGGTCGTCCTCGTTCACAGTAATAATCACTTATCAATTATCAATTATCATTTCAAAAATAGCCGGCCGGGTTGGCCACGGCACGACCAACAGTCCGCTTATGGCTGCTCGGTTCCCCGCCTGACCAGGTTCACGGCGCCGGCCTGCATGGGACCCGGCCGATTATGCCCTCTTGGCCTGCTGTCTCAGCACAGTATAGCAAACCGCTCCGCCATTTCTACACAAACATCCCAAATCCCAAATTTTCTGTTGAACAAACGCGGCCAAAAAGTTAATAGCATTAAGGTTCGTCTTGGCATTTGGTCTTTCGAGAAAGGAGTTTCGCTATGATTGTCAGAATCGAAGATACCTGCACCGCCTGCGGGCTGTGCTGCGACACCTGCCCCGAAGTCTTTGAGATGGGCCCGGACATCGCCCAGGTTAAAATGGACGAGGTCCCCTCCGAACACGAGGACACCGTTCAGCAGGCCGCCGACGAGTGCCCCGTCGAAGCCATAGTCGTCGAATAACTCAGCCGCTAAGCTCCTCGCTTCGCCTGCACGCCGCAGTCAGCGCGCGGGCCACTAATTCGCTGAACTTCGCCTCAGCAAAAACTTTCAACGCCGCTTCCGTCGTCCCGCCGGGCGAAGTGACCTTCCGCCTTAATTCGGCCGGTGATTCACCCGCCTTGTCCCTTTCGACAGCCAATAGAGCTGCTCCTTTTGCCATTTGAAGAACAAGCTCTTTCGCCACCTTCCCGCCCAGACCTAACTGCTCCGCGGCCTTGACCATCTCCTCCATCAGCAAAAAGTAATATGCAGGCCCTGAGCCGCTCACCGCCGTCACCGCATCAATCAGCCCCTCATCTTCGACCACAACAGCTACACCGACCGCAGAGAAAATATCAAGGGCCTTTTCCATTACAGGTTTCGCTTTCTCGTTTGCGAATAGCGCGCTTGCGCCCTGGCCAATAAGTGCCGGTGTGTTCGGCATAACTCGAACAACGCCAATATCGCCAAGAGCATCCGTAATCTTGCCGACTTTTATTCCGGCTGCGATTGAGATGACCAGGGCCTTTTTGTTGAAAGAATCTTCAATGCTCCCCAGCGCCTCTGCCATATTCTGTGGCTTTACACTCAGAACCAAAACGTCCACCTGCCCGGCCAACTCGGCGTTATCGCTTGCCACCATGACTCCGTATTCCGCTGACAATTGCTCTAAACGCTCCTTGCGCACGTCGCTTATTAAAATATCTTTTGGCTTATACAGCTTCGCGCCGATGATGCCCTTTATCAGCACCTCAGCCATATTCCCCGCGCCAACAAATCCAATCGTGCTCACCTCTTGCTCCTTGTTAAAAGTGATACCACCTGTTAAATTTGTTCGAAAATCTCACAAGCTAATATAGGTGCGATTCGGGAGAATGGCAATGCAAAAGCAGGTTGAATACAGTGAGGCAATTAGGACCAAATACCCGGAGCAGGTGGTCATAGCCATAGCCAAAGACCACACCGGCAAGGCCAATCCGGTAACGCTCGGCTGGACAATGATTGCAAGCGGCAGCCCGCCAATGATGGCGGTCGCCATCGCTAAGGGCCATTACTCCACCGAGTGCATCCGACATTCGAAGTGTTTTACAATCGCATTCCCGTCCGCCGACCAGGCCGAGGCGGCACTATTCTTCGGCTCCCACTCAGGCCGGGATACCGACAAATTCGCCGAGTTCGACTGCCCGACAGCCCCGGCAACGGAGATTGACTCGGTATTGCTCGCCGATGCCGTTGCCAACTTCGAGTGCGTGCTGGAATCGCAAACCGAGGCCGGCGACCACATCATCTTTGTGGGTAAGGTTATCTGCTCACATGTAAATACCGACGCAAAGAAACGCCTCTACACCGTCGGCCCCGGACACAAACTCGCCAGCATAGGTTAATCCTCTTCTGCTCCCGGAACAACTAAGCCGGCCCGCCGCCTTAAGCTGATTCAAGAGCCGCAAATCAGCCCCCAAACCCGAACCCTGTAACCCCTCACCCACTCGTCAACATCCCCTTTTCTCTTGATTTATCCCTGCCATCAACCACATAATATGTTATCCCTGCGCAGCCAGGAATCCCGTTTACGTCATTTGAACATTCGGATTTTAGATTTGTTTCGGACCTAAGGATTTACAATTTCGTGCTTGGTCTGTTTCCGAACCGAAAGAAGCTCCTCTCCGACCCGAAGCGGCTTGGCCGATGGGGCGAAAAACACACCGAAAAATTCCTCCGCAAAAAAGGTATGCACTTTCTTGCGCGAAACTACTCCTGCAGGGCCGGCGAAATCGACCTCATTATGGTCGCTCCCGACCGCTCAATTGTCTTTGTCGAGGTAAAAACCCGAGCCGCCGAGGATTTCACCGCCACCGAAGAGGTTATAACCACCTCAAAAATGAACAAGCTCGCCCGCACCGCCCGCTACTTCCTCACCGCCCACGAAATCGAAAACCGCCCCTACCGCTTCGACATCGTTACTATAACGCTTGACCACTCCGCCCGCCCCAAGATAACCCACTACGAAAATGCCTTTCTGAGGTGAACCCATGCAGCTAATCGACACGCACTGTCACCTGACATTTGACGCATTCGATGGACAAGTTGAGCAAGTCCTTCAGCGAAGCCATGATGCCTCCGTCACATCGTGGATTACCGTGGGCACAACACTCGATGATTCCCGAAAAGCAGTGGAACTCGCACAAAACCATAGCAACCTTTACGCCGCCGTTGCCGTCCACCCCCACGACGCCAGGACCGTCACCGATGAAATGATGGCTGAATTGAAACATCTCGCCCAAAGCAACAAGGTCGTCGCAATCGGCGAAACAGGCCTCGACTTCCACTACGACTTTTCCAAAGAGGCCGACCAGAAACGAGTCTTCGGCCTCCACCTCCAAGTCGCCGCCGACCTCAACCTGCCCGTCATCATCCACTGCCGAAAGGCCTTCGACGATACCCTCGCCATCCTGAAAGACTTCCCCCATTCACTCCCAAAAGTTGTCTTCCACTGCTTCTCCGGCTCATCCGAGCAGGCCAAAATCCTCCTCGACAAAGGTTTCTACATCTCCTTCACCGGCGTCGTCACTTTCAAAAACGCCGAAAAAACCCGAAAGGCCGCCCTGGCCGTCCCCCCCGACCGGCTCATGCTCGAGACCGATTGCCCCTATATGTCTCCCGAGCCCGTCCGCAAAATCCAGCCGAACGAACCCGCACTGCTCGTCCACACCGCCCGCTTCCTCGCCGAACTAAAACAAACACCCCTCGATACCCTCGCTGGCCAAACCACCGCCACCGCAAAATCCTTCTTCAACCTCCACTGATTTTCCCAATTTATTTTAACAATCTCTGCCGAGCGCTCGCGCCCACTGCCACCCCCTGAAAACACAACCCCCCAGCCCTCAAGCCGAACCAAAGGTATTGACGATTTACAAAAAGCTGATATATTGCCCAATATCGCGGATGTGGCGGAACTGGCAGACGCGCAGGCTTCAGGTGCCTGTGGGCTTCGGCTCGTGGAGGTTCGACTCCTCTCATCCGCATTCACCCTCCCCTTCAACCCCCAAAAACCCCTCTCAATACCAACTCTTTAACGAAATACCGCCGACAGGCCGATAAATAACCATATAAAACTGTTACGTCGTTGAATGGGTTCCCAGCCGCGAAAAGGGCTCCCAGCCGCGAAAAATGGCGGCTGGGGTCCACCCGGACAATCCAAATGCATTGACCGAGGTCTTTATGCTTGAAATGCTTCAGAATCTCGAGCAGTCCGCCACTCGCCTGCACTCCACCACCCAGATAATCTGCGCACTTCTCGCCCTGGCCCTGGGCCTGTTCATCTGGCTCGGCGGATTCGGATTTCGCAAACTCCTGCTCATCGTCATAGGCACCGCCTGCGGAATCATCTTCGGCCTGCTCATCGCATCCTGGAACATACTCCTGGGCATCGCCCTTGTCGGAGTCGGAATCATCGGCTCAATATATCTCAAGGAATACTTCCTCGCCATCATCGCAACTTTCATCGCCGCCATACTCGGATTCACCACACTCATCACTCCCTACATCAAACCCGACGACGAAATCTTCAAAATACTCCAGCAGACCGTCAACATCGTCCCACCCTACAATTGGGCCCTGCTCCTGCTTCTCATCGCTCTACCCGTCATTGCCGGTTACTACCTCTGGCGCATCACCTTTGCCGTCCTCTCCTCAACGCTCGGCTCGACTCTGCTGCTCGCCGCGGTCGCGCTGCTCAACATCCGCATCAGAACCGAACCACAGCAAATCGTCTCTCAGAACCCACTCCGGATGCTCATAATCCTTCTGGCGGTAGCCGCTGTCGGCACCGCCATACAACTGGTCTCGCCGAAGGTCGCCGCCAGATTCAAAACCGGAAAAATTCATAAAATCAAACCCAACAAACCAAAAAAGGGAAAAGAAGCAGAGCAGCAGGACGAGGACTCCACAGCACAGAGCAGTTGGCGAACCGCCTGACCTTACCGCCACCCTTCGTAAACAGACATAAGGGAGAAGACAAATGGACCTGTTTAACCTTCTCGCACAGACGTCAGCCGCATACGCCGAAGAGACCGCCGAAACTCACGCCGTCACTGACGCCCTCAACTATTTCTGGCAGCAAATCACCACGCTCGGCTGGCTCCAGGCCGTCTTCGCCGTTTCCTTCGGCGTCGTCTACCTGATGTACGGCTGGAGAATCTTCAAAGCACTGACCGTCATCGCCTTCGCACTGCTCGGACTCTACGGCGGTATGTGGATAGGCGCTCAGTTCGACAAAGTCCTGCTCGGCTCGCTCCTCGGACTCGGTATCCTCGCCGTTCTCTCCGTACCACTTATGAGATGGGCCGTCGGAATACTCGGCGCCGTCGCCGGCGGAGTACTCACCGCAAGCATCTGGCACGCGCTTAACCTGCCGGAACAATACATCTGGGCGGGCGCTCTCATCGGTTTCATCGCAGGAGGAATGATCGCCTTCATCGTCTTTAGAATCTCCGTTATGCTCTTCACCTCACTCGGCGGAGGTGCCCTCATCATCGTCGGAGTCCTCACACTCGTCTATCAGTATGAGCTTATGCAGCAGCCCCCCACCCAGCACCTCGAAGACTGGTACTTCAACCACAACTGGTTTATGCCCGTCCTGCTCATCGCCGCCACCTGCTTCGGCATGCTCCTGCAATACCGCTTTGTCAAGGGCGAGAAAAACTGGACTGTCTAAGTTGTCTCTGCAACTGCCAATTATAACGCGCTCGGCGACGGCCATTGTGAGGGGCTGTCTCATGGCCAAGCCCAGGAAGGTGAGTGTTGACATATCGAAGTACGGAAGCTATAATTACCTCAAACCGTTCCGGTCGCAGCGCAATCAGCGAACGCTGATTAATCCCGCAAGTTAGAACGGTTCAAAAAGCAGGAGAACAAAAATGTGTAAAAAATTATTGCATCTCGCGGCAGTATGGCTCTTGTTGCTAACCGTCAACCAGATTGCCACCCAGGCGGACACGGCGCTGCAACACCAGACAGAACAACCACGACCCATAAAACTCGGCACCAGTGGAGGAAATATCAATGACAGCAGCACGGCCTTCTGTTGCAGCGGAACATTAGGGGCACTGGTGGAGGATGGCAATTTCCAGTACATACTGAGTAATAACCACGTCCTGGCACGGACAAATAACGCGCTGCCGGGAGAAGAAATAATCCAGCCGGGACTTATCGACCAGACCCCCGTGTGTTACGAAGATGTGGACGACACAGTGGCCCACCTCAGTGACTTTGTCAAGATTCGGTTCAAAAAAGGAAAGGTCGTACCGCTGAACCAGGTCGATGCGGCGATTGCTCAAGTCGTGCCCGGGGCAGTCGAGCCCAACGGCGCCATCCTCTGTATCGGAGTAGTGAGCTCGAACACATCAGGACCGGCAATCGGCCAGACCGTCAAAAAAAGCGGAAGAACCACAGGTCTCACCACTGGGACTATTGGAGCAATCAATGTCACTGTTGATGTGGGCTATAACAGAAAATGTGGGGGGGCAGCGAACTTAGTGGCGCGCTTTAACAATCAGATACTCATTGACACCGAAGGATTCTCCGCAGGCGGCGATAGCGGCTCGCTCATTGTTACGGACGCGGGCTCAGAGCAACAGGCAGTCGGGCTGTTGTTCGCCGGAAGCTCCGACGGCAGTTTAACGGTCGCCAACCCTATAAACGCCGTCCTCCAGGCCTTTGGCGTTGTCATGGCCGGCGGCGCTCCACCCGGACCAAAACCTGTGGGCAGCATTAAGGGCACGGTTATGAACAGCAAGGACCAAAGCCCTATCGAAGGGGCAGTGGTTACCGTGGTAGAGACCGGCCAATCCACGACGACGAATCCCGATGGCAGCTATCTTATCAACGAAGTTCAGGTCGGTGACTACTCGGTAAAGGCCTCCGCCGCCGGCTTCAAACCACAAACAAAACCAGCGACAGTTTACGAAGGCCAGCAGACTATCGTCGATTTTTCTTTGAGGCCGCACAAAGGCAAAGGAAAATCGCTTGGCCAGCAACTAATCAAACGCGCCGTTAGAGTGAAAAAACGTCACGAACAGAACCTTTTCCAAATTGATGGTGTGGCGGGTATTGGCGTTGGCCTATCGGATGCCAAACAGCCGGTCATCCAGATCTATCTGAAAGAGGATTCAGCCGAAGCACGCAGACGAATACCCGCTGAACTCGACAACATCCCCGTGCAGGTGCTTGTAACCGGCTCGTTCGAAGCATTCTAACGGGTGGCTCAACGTAACAGACGCCTCTTTGCCTCCAAGTAATACAACACCCTGGAGATTGACAGGGAAGCGCTGGTGCACACCTCTTTTGCCGTACGTAGTTAAGGTCGTAACGCTTATACCACCGAGAAATGCCCCACCGATTGTGGGAGTTTTTCCAACGAACCCAAGTCGGCGCATTTCCCGGCGCAGCGGTGCCTGAGCTGTTTGTGGCCAAATTCATCAGCCACGCATCTTGGCCCAGTCGCCGGATCCCCCGAGCGCATCACCACAGCACGGATTTGACCTTGTGAAAAGGCCGTTGCGCTTATAGAATAAGCCCTTTGCAACGGACACTCACCAAGTCCGCCGAGGAAATTAGAGAAACGCCGTGTTTGATGCACTAACAGAAAAGTTCAATTCCGTCGTCAAATCCCTCTCGGGCAGAGGCCGAATCACCGAAGCAAACATCGCCGACGCCGTCCGCGACGTCCGAAAGGCACTGCTCGAAGCCGACGTCAACTATCAGGTCGTAAAGCAGTTCTGCAAAGACGTCACACAGGCCGCAATGGGCGCAGACGTCGTAAAATCCCTCCACCCCGGACAGGTCTTCGTAAAAATCGTCAACGACGAGCTTACGAAACTTATGGGCCCCGTCGATACCAAAATCTATTTCGTTTCACCTGGCCCAACCATCATTATGCTCGCAGGGCTCCAGGGCGGAGGCAAAACCACGACCGCCGCAAAGCTCGCCAAATACCTCGTCGAAAAAAACAGACGCCCCCTGCTCGTTGCCGACGACCTCCAGCGCCCCGCCGCCATCGAACAGCTAAAAACGCTCGGTGAGCAGCTAAACATCGACGTCTATGCTGAAGACTCAAAAAACGCCGTCAAAGTCGCCAAAAACGCCCTCAAACACGCCAAAAAACACAGCCACGACGTCATCGTCTTCGATACCGCAGGCCGACTGCACATCGACGAAGCAATGATGTCCGAAATCTCGGACGTCGCAAAAGCCGTCACCCCGCACCAAATCTACCTCGTCTGCGACGCAATGACCGGCCAAGACGCCGTCAACTCCGCAAAGGAATTCAACCAGCGCCTCGAGCTCGACGGCGTCATCCTCACTAAGCTCGACGGCGACGCACGAGGCGGCGCCGCCCTTTCCATAAAAGCCGTCACGGGAAAGCCCATCAAGTTCGTCGGCGTCGGCGAAAAGCTCGACAAACTCGAAGGGTTCCACCCCGACAGAATGGCCTCCCGAATCCTCGGCATGGGCGACGTCGTTTCGCTTGTCGAAAAAGTCCAAGAGCAGATCGACGTTGAAGAGGCCGCCAAGATGCAGGCAAAAATGGCTAAAGGCGCCTTCGGCTTCGACGACTTCCTCAAGCAAATGCAAACCGTCAAGAAGATGGGCGGTATGAAAGATATGCTAAAGCTCATGCCCGGCGCATCCGGCCTCGGCGACCTCGACTTCGATGACGGCCAGCTAACACAGATGGAGGCCATCGTTCACTCAATGACACTGACCGAGCGCCGCGACCCCGACCTCATCGATGCCTCGCGCCGCCGAAGGGTTGCCGCCGGCTCCGGCTCCCAGCCACACGATGTCTCTTCACTCGTCAAAACATTCAAAAGGTCACGCGATATGCTAAAAGCCCTCTCCGGCGGCCGGCTTGGCGGTCTAAAAGCACTTATGTCCGGAGGCCTCAACCTCGGCTCGCTCTCAGAGGCAATGACCCAGGGAAGAAAAATAAAACAACGCTCAAAAAGAAAACACACCGTCAGAAGAAAAGGTAAAATCAAAAAACGCCGCTAAAAAAGGAGATCTCCGGATGTCACGTCCAATCTCACGCCGACGATTTCTTACTGTTGCCGGTGCCGGTGTTGCTTCTGCATTTCTGAATAGCTGCCCCGGTGCGCCGGCTGGCACTGATTCAGCCACTTCGCCCGATAGGCCGAACTTCATCGTGATTTTCATCGACGATATGGGCTACGGCGACCTCGGCTGTTTCGGCTCCAAAGTCCACCGAACACCCAACCTCGACCGAATGGCCGCCGAAGGAATCAAATTCACCAGCTTCTACGTTACCTCCGGCGTCTGCACCCCCTCACGCGCTTCCCTTATGACCGGCTGCTATCCCAAACGCGTCGATATGCACGAAGATTCCATCCACCAGTGCGTCCTCTTCCCGCGCGCCAAAAAAGGTCTCAACCCAAACGAAATCACCATCGCTGAAATCCTTAAACAACAGGGCTACGCTACCTGCTGCATCGGAAAATGGCACCTCGGAGACCAGCCCGACTTCCTGCCCACACGCCAGGGCTTCGATTACTACTACGGAATCCCATACAGCAACGACATGGGCGGCAAAAAGCGAACAAGACCTCCCTTACCGCTCTTGCGAAACGAAACCGTCATTGAAGCACCCGCCGACCAGAACACACTCACAAAACGCTACACGCAGCAGGCAATCGACTTCATAAAGAACAACAAGGACCGGCCCTTCTTCATCTACCTGCCTCATTCAATGGTCCACAACCCGCTCCACGCAAGTGACGACTTCCGGGGCAAAAGTGCCAACGGTATCTACGGCGACGCCGTCGAAGAAGTCGATTTCTCCACAGGACAAATACTCAACACGCTAAGAAAACTCAATCTCGATAAGAACACCCTCGTCGTATTCACCTCCGACAACGGCACCTCAAACCAGTTCGGCGGCTCAAATGCCCCACTGCGAGGCCACAAAGGTTCCACATGGGAAGGCGGCATGAGAGAGCCCTGCTTAATGTGGTGGCCCGGCCACATCCCTCTTGGAAAAACCTGTGATGAAATGACCATCACGATGGACCTGCTCCCAACCTTCGCTGCTCTCGCCGGTGCATCGCTGCCCGTCAACCGAATCATCGACGGAAAAAACATCTGGCCGCTTATGTCAGGAAAACCCAACGCAAAATCACCACATGAGGCATTCTACTACTACCAAATCGACCAGTTACAGGCCGTCAGAAGTGGAAAATGGAAATTGCATCTCCCGCTCAAAGAGAAAAAGAAGAACTGGGGCGAGCCCGACCTCGATGCCCTTCTGCAGCTCTACGACCTCGAAGCCGACGTCGCCGAATCAAACAACCTCGCCGACCGGCACCCAGACGTAGTCGAACGCCTCCTCAAACTTGCAGAACGCGCAAAGCTCGACCTCGGTGACACAGAAATCCCAGGCCTCAACACCCGCCCCGCCGGATGGGTTGTCTCACCAAAACCACTCTTGATGAAAAGATAATGGTCGGCTGTGAGGCCAACATGACAATAGACGAATATCTCGAACAACTCGCCGCCTTCGCCGACAGCAAGTACGGCCGAATGGTCCGCAATCAGTTCAAAGACCGCCGCGGCTCCGCCGAGCTCGCTATGCTCGCTGCACCAACTACTGAGGAACTCGAACAGCTCCGCCGAGCCGTCGCAATAATGACCCTCGCAGAAAAACAAAACGCTTGTAATCTCACCGAGCAACAGATACAACATATCGCCGCCGACGCCGGAATAGATGCCGGAAATTTCGCCATCTTTATAAACGGCTTCGCCCTGCACCGAAAGCAACCCCAAAAGCACCCTTAGCCGCAACAACAGCCCAATACGCCCATTCAGCCAAAAACCCCACTGCCCCCTCTCATTCACCCCCCTTTTCTCATTAAGAATATGCTCATCCGGCAGAAAAAATAATGTTTATGCTTAAGATTGCCTCTTATCTGCTCGATAAATACTATTGAGAAAGCATGTTTTGCCGCATGGGAGTTCATCAATGCCCAAACAGGAAAAACTGCAAAATAGCGTAATCGTGGCCCTGCCGCCCGAACCAAACACAGCCGGCCAGCTCGAAAAAGCCATCAAAACCCTCCGAGACGGCGGCCCCTGCGACACAATCGTCGATTTCTCGCAGGTCGATATACTAAGGTCCCCCACGCTCCGCCGGCTCATCATCCTCCGCCAGACACTCCTCGACGCCGGCCACCGCCTCGTCCTCTGCAATCTCGCCCCTGTCACAAGAGGCATCTTCGCCACTACCTGCCTAAACAAAGTCTTCGATTTGGCCGAGGATAAAATCCAGGCCCTGCACCTGCTCTGCTCTGACGACCTCCCGCAATAGACGACTCGCCAGAAACCCATCCAGACACCACGGAAAATATTTGCCTTCCCCCGGATTTCCGCTATACTATTGCGTTCCGGCGTCGGCTCGCATCCTAAGGTCAGCTAACGCCAATCCATAATTAGGTCTCTGAGGTCTCTGCCTGCCCTGCGTAGCCCTTCGGGCGAAGCGGGGTGTCCTTGCTTGCATCCCGACGTGTCGGGGCTGTGGCCAAATGATGTAAACCCGTCTCACGGCCGACGGTGTAAAGGCCGAGAGAATTGACCATAAACAAAAAAAGGAGAATACGATGGCAGTTAAAATCAGAATGTCCCGAATGGGAAGACGGCACCGCCCGTTCTTCAGAATCAACGTCCTTGACTCTCGCACCCCCCGCGACGGTAGAATCATCGAAAAATTAGGCCACTACGACCCGCTCGAAAGAGACGACGAAAAACAGGTCGTCCTCAATATCGAAAGAGTCCGATACTGGCTCGAACAAGGCGCCATCCCCTCCGAGGCCGTCTCACATATTCTCCTTCGAAAAGGAATAAAACACAAACAGGCCGAGCAGCGCGCCGCAAGACGCCAACGCGCAAAACAAAAGGCACGCGCCACCGGAAAACCGTTTGATAAAGCCGACAGAGCGACCATCCAAAAAGCCGCCGATGCCCAAAGGGCAAAGGCCGAAGCCGACGCCAAGGCAGCCAAAGAGGCCAAGAAAAAGGCCGAAGCCGACGCTAAGGCCGCTGAAGAAGCCAAGAAAAAAGCCGAAAAAGAGAAACCCAAAGCAGAAGAAAAACCTGCCGAAGCCAAATCTGCCAAAGAACCGGCACCGGAAGAGAAACCTGCCGAGGCCCCCGAGCCCAAACCCACCGAAGAGCCACCGGCTGAAGAAAAACCCGCTGAAGAGCAAAAATCCGAAGAAAAACAACAACCCGAGGAAAAGCCCGCCCCTGAAGAACCGCAGCCAAAAGAAGAACCTCCCGCCGAAAAACCAGCACCAGAAGAGAAAGCAGAACCCAAACCTTCCGAAGAACCGACGCCAGAGAAAAAACCCGAGCAGCCAAAGGCCGAGGAACCTAAACCCGAACCGCAACCTGATGAAGAACAACCCGCTGAGCAAGAACCAAAGCCGGACAAGACAGAACAGCCCAAAGAAAAACCAAAACGCAAAACAAAAACTAAGAAAAAAATCGAACCCAAAAAAATGCCCGAAGCTGAAACAAAAGGCGACCAAGACAAACCCGAAGACCAGCCACCGGCTCCGTAGCCCCCATCGCTCATAAAATACTAAGTCTTTAACCCCCGGCACGCTGGGGGTTTTCTTTTACGGAAAGAAATCTTTGTGATCCGCGTAATCCGCGATTTATAATTGCCGTCTTATGCGTATTGATTGTCTAACCCTGTTCCCCGAGATGTTCGCCTCGCCCCTGAGCGCTTCAATCCTTAAACGCGCCCAGGATACCGGCGTAGTCCAAATCCACCTAACCAACATCCGCGACTTCTCAAAAGATAAGCACAAAAAAGTTGACGACCGCCCCTATGGCGGAGGCCCCGGTATGGTAATGATGCCACAGCCCGCCTTCGACTGCTTCGAACACGTAAAATCCCTCTGCCCCGATATGCCTCGTACCATCCTGCTCACCCCGCAGGGACAGCCCTTCAATCAACAAAAGGCAGTCGAGCTTTCCAAAGAAAAACGGCTCATCCTCATCTCAGGCCGATACGAGGGCTTCGACGAAAGAATCCGCGATGGACTCTCCGCCGAGCAAATCTCCATCGGCGATTACGTCCTCTCAGGCGGAGAACTCGCCGCTATGGTCATCATCGACGCCGTCGTCCGCCTGCTGCCCGGTGCTCTCGGCGACGAAGACTCACCCAAAGACGAATCCTTCAGCCAATCCGCTGAACAGCTCCTCGAGTATCCCCACTACACCCGGCCCGAAGTCTTTCGCGGTATGAAAGTTCCGGATGTTCTGCTATCGGGAAACCACGCCGAAATCGAAAAGTGGCGCCGCAACCAGGCCCACATACGCACTAAGAACTCCCGCCCGGACCTCCTCAAGGACAACACCCCCTAACCGACCCTGCCGCCCACCACCCCGCAGCCGCTCACTCTTTTTTCTTGATATTTCCGCCTCTCTCTGCTATACACTGACTCTGTTATCAGTACCACAACGAGGACAATATGAACTCTAAGCAAACTAAAAATAGAAAACCACGCTCAAGACAATCACGTATACCTGCTAAAAAGAGGTGAAACTATGTCCCCCCATCAAAACAAGAAAACCCTTTCCCGCCGCAACTTCCTAAAATCCACCGCCGCAATGGCCGCCGCAACCGCAGTTCCCAAAATCTTAAGGGCAGATGAAATGAAAGAAGCCAAAACCATCCCCGTCGGAGTCCAGCTCTGGTGCGTCCGCGAGTTGGCGGCAAAAGATTTCCCCAAAACCATCGAAGCCATCGCCAAAATGGGCTACAAAGGCGTCGAATTTGCCGGCTTCTATGAGCAAAAGGCCGAGCTCCTCCGCAAGGTCCTCGACGACAACGGCCTAAAATGCTGCGGCTCACATACCCAAAACAACATGCTCGAACCCGACACCATCGAACAAACCATCAAGTTCAACAAAATCCTCGGCAATAGATTCCTCATCATCCCCTGGCTCGGCGACCGCGAAGGTAACACCAAAGACTTCTGGCTCAAGCAAGCCGACCGCATGAACAAACTCGCTGAAAAGCTCAAACCCCACGCTATGCTCGTCGGCTACCACAACCACGCCCACGACTTCAAGCTCACCGACGGCGAAATCCCCTGGGACATCTTCGCACAGAACACCACCAAAGACGTTATCCTCCAGCTCGACACGGGCAACGCTATGATGGGCGGCGGCAATCCAATCGAGTACCTCGAAAAATATCCCGGACGTGCCGTGACCATCCACCTAAAGGAATTCTCCGCCACCAACCCCAAAGCACTCATCGGCGAAGGTGACATAGACTTCCAGCGTGTCTTTGCCCTCTGCGAATCCACAGGCACAACCGAATGGTATATCATCGAAGAGGAAAAGGACGCCTACCCCCCCCTCGTCGCCATTGAAAAATCTCTGCAAAACTACAAGAAACTCCGCGAAGAAAAACAGAAAAAAGAAAAGGCATAAACAACCGGTGTATCTGGCCCCCGGCTGAATCGCCGTAACCCGTGATTCGGCCGGTGGCCCTTGACCTACTGATTTACTAATGAACCCTCGCCAGTTCATCTTGCTCACCGCGGCCACCGTACTCGCCCTGTGCACAGCAGGCCTCGCAGCCGGTTCGGCAATACCTCAGCCCAATCCGCGACTGGGCATCAACCTCGCAGGCCCCGCCGACTGGAACACCGAGCTGCCCTTCGTCGATGTCTTTCGCTTGGCCCGAAAATGGGTAAGCCAGACAAAAGGCCAACCCTGGGGCAAAGGGCCGGAACTGACCCTCGACGAGCACGGCTGGGTTAAAAAGCTCGAACCAAACTGCTGGGCCGAAACCCCCATCTGCACCATCCGCGGCGGCCACTACCCGCCCGGACAATACACCGTCCTCTACGATGGCAAAGGCAAAATCGAATTCTTCAACGCCGCAAAAATCATCGCCTCCGAACCGGGCAAAATCAGCATCAACGCCGACCCGAACAAAGGCGGCTTCCATCTAAAAATCACGCAGACCGACCCCGACGACTACATCCGCAACATCCGCGTCATCATGCCCGGCTTTCTCGAAACCTGCCAGGACAATCCCTGGCACCCGGTCTTCCTCGCTCGCTGGAAGGGCATGGCCTGCCTTCGCTTCATGGATTTTATGCACACCAACAACTCAACCATTTCAACCTGGGCCGACCGACCTAAGCTCTCCGACGCCACCTTCACAACAAAAGGCATTCCACTCGAGCTGCTCATCGACCTCGCAAACCGCCTAAACACCGACCCCTGGTTCTGCATACCCCACCTTGCCGACGACGACTACGTCCGCAACTTCGCCCAAATGGTAAAGAATCGCCTCAACCCCGACCTGAAGATTTACATCGAATACTCCAACGAAGTTTGGAACGGCCAATTCAAGCAGCATCACTACGCAGGCCAAAAGGGCCAGGAACTGGGCTTCGCCGAAAAACCCTGGGAAGCCGCCTGGCGATACACTGCATACCGCTCCGTCCAAATCTTCAATATCTTCGAAGAAGTCTTCGGCTCTGCCGACCGGCTCATCCGCGTCCTGCCCACCCAAGCCGCCAACCCCTATGTCTCCGAACGAATCCTCGAATTCCAGGACGCCTACAAACACGCCGACGCCCTCGCAGTCGCCCCCTATATCAGCTTCAACATACACCCACAGGCACCAGTCAACCCCACCGCCGAAGTCCAAAACTGGACCCTCGACCAGCTCCTCGACTACGTCGAAACAAAGTCACTGCCACAATCCATTGGTTGGATCCAAAGGCAGAAACACACCGCCGACAAGTTCGGCCTAAAGCTAATCGCCTACGAAGCGGGTCAGCACCTCGTCGGCGTCGCAGGAGGCGAAAACAACGAAACTGTCACCGCGCTGCTACACAAAGCAAACGCCCATCCGCGCATGGGCAAAATCTACGAAAAATACCTCACCGCCTGGACCGATGCCGGCGGCGACCTGCTCTGCCATTTCTCCTCCGTAAGCCGCTGGTCAAAGTGGGGCTCATGGGGCCTGCTCCAGCACTACGACGATGACCCCGCCAAATCCCCAAAGTTCACGGCTGTACTCAACTGGGCCGCCTCCCTGAACCAGCCCGTTAACCTCCCAAAACAATAACTCCCCGCCAACCACCATTTCCCCCCTCTTGCACACAAAAAAACCCTTGTCGCGCCCGCCACAGTCTGTATAATGCCTTGTTTGCATCCGCAGCTGAATCCCGCAGCCGCCTGCAAACTTGCAAGTGCAACAAATAACAAAGAGCCGACACGGATATCAAAAATGGCAAAAAAGGAAAAAACACATAAACCGTCAAAAACCGAGCTACTCGACGCTGTCGAAAGCAAGAGCAAGAAGACTGACACCCCCCATTTCCAAATCGGCGATACCGTTGACGTCCGCTGCAGAATCATCGAGGCAGACAAAGAAAGAATCCAGATTTTCAACGGCACCGTCATCGCCCGCAGGGGCAGAGGAATCAACGAAACATTCATCGTCCGACGAATCGTCGCCGGAGAAGGCGTCGAAAGAATCTTTCCTCTGCACTCACCAAACGTCATCTCCGTCAAACCCGTCCGGAGCGGAAAAACCCGACGCGCAAAGCTCTACTACCTCCGAAACCGCACCGGAAAAGCCGTCCGACTCGCGCACCAGCACTCCGACCACACCACCACAATCTGACCCCCCGCCTTCTCGTAGCCCAGTCCTACATAGCTTTGGCAAATCAGGATAGCGAAGGCGGAATCCCGCACCTACTTCCAATGTGCGCGTGTTCTATCCCCACTGCCTGAGCTACCCAACCTCCCACAATCCTAAATGCACCTCCGACCTAAGTGGCCACACCATCCCAGGGGGAAAGTAGGTGCGGGGCTGTCTTCTAAATTTCCAACTTACCACCTTGCATTTCTTTTTGCCGACGCTAAAATACAAATTATGTCGCTCGGCGGAATAATCCGAAAAAAGCGCGAAGAGATGAACCTCACACTCGACGAAGTCTCCTCGCGCGTCGGCTTCTCAAAACCCTACCTCTCCACCATTGAAACCGGAAAGGCCCAAAACCCCCCAAGCGACGAACTGCTCAGAAAGCTCGAACAGGTCCTCGAGTTCGAACCCGGCCTGCTCCTCCACATTGCTCACATGCAGCGAGTGCCAACGGATATCCGCCAGCAGTTCGAGGCCACCACCGCCGAAAACAAGAAATTCAAGCACTTGCTGAAAAACCTCCTCGACCAGAGAATCGATGTCAAGAAACTCAACAAGCTCCTCCCAAAAAGAAAACTCTCCACCCGAAACATCGAGTCTCCTCTGCCCGCAAGCCAGCTCGTCCCAATCATCAACAGAGTCTCGGCCGGGTATCCCTCTGATTTCAACGACCTCGACTACCCCGTCGGCGTCGCCGACGATTACGTCAGATGCCCCGACCTGCACGACCCGAACGCCTTCGCCGTCAGAGTCGTCGGCGATTCCATGGAACCGAAATTCAAACAAGGCGATATCGTAATCTTCTCACCCGCCGCCGACGTACGCTCCGGCGACGACTGCTTCATCAGATTCGCCTCCCCCCACCAGACCACCTTCAAGAGGGCCTTTTTCGAGTCTGATGGCAAAATCCGACTCCAGCCGAGAAACGAAAACTATCCGCCCCAAATCGAAAAACCCAAAAAAATAAACGGCATCTACCGCGCCATCATGAAATACGAAAAACTCTAACCCTCTCTGCCCTCTCTCGTGGCACGGGCTTCCAGCCCGTGCGTCTCACGCCCATCTCGTAGCGTAGCGAAGACCCCGCCCCAATTTCCACTTCCAGCGCCACCACACTCAAACACCAACGCCTGCTCCTTGCTTGATTGCTCCTGTAACCCCGCCTTAAGAAATTGGGGCGGGGTTGCCCCCTTTTATCACGGGCAGGTTCCCCATACCGGCCTCCAATTAGGGTCTGTCCAGCTTATTGCACCGTTATCGAACCAAGGCGGCTCAGAAGAAATCTTCGAGACACACCATCCCGACAGGTCCCGGTTGAACGCCGATGCATTGTAGAACATCCGGTCCATGTAGCGGACGTTCGAGGTATCCCAGCCGCCTATGGGCTGGTTGAATGAGTACGCATTGCAGAACATCCAGCTCATGCCAGTCACGTTCGAGGTATTCCAGGCGCCTATTGGCTGGTTAAACGCCCACGCATCGTAGAACATCCGGTCCATGTTGGTGACGTTCGACGTATCCCAGCCGCCTATCGGCTGGTTGAACGACGACGCATACAGGAACATCGCTCCCATATCGGTGACGCTGGAGGTATCCCAGCCGCCTATCGGCTGATTGAACGACGACGCGTCGCAGAACATCACGCTCATGTCGGTGACGTTCGAGGTATCCCAGCCGCTGATGTCCTGGTTGAACGACGACGCACCCTGAAACATGCGGTGCATGCTTGTAACGTTAGAGGTATTCCAGTTGCTGATGTTCTGATTGAACGACGATGCCTGCTGGAACATATATCTCATGTTGGTGACGTTCGACGTATCCCAGCCGCCTATCGGCTGGTTGAACGACGAC
>CAZEPI010000006.1:45607-287466 GCA_964514115.1 uncultured Pirellulales bacterium
GCATCCATGAACATACTGTTCATGCTGGTGACGTTCGACGTATCCCAGCTCCCTATCGGCTGGTTAAAGTCGGACGCACCGTCGAACATCCGGCTCATGTTGGTGACGCTGGATGTATCCCAGGCGCCTATCGGCTGATTGAACAACGACGCGTCGCAGAACATCATCCTCATGTATGTAATGTTCGAGGTATCCCAGGCGCCTATCGGCTGGTTGAACGACGACGCATAGCAAAACATACGGTACATGTCCGTCACGTTTGATGTATCCCACGCGCTGATGTCAGCGTTGAACGACGATGCATCGTAGAACATCTCGCTCATGTCGGTGACGGCTTCAAGACCGTCCGAATCGGCCGGTACTGAAACGAGATTTGAGCACCGACAGAACGCATATTTCATACTGGTGAAACCAACCTGCCCCCAGTTATCAACACTCACCAGCTTCGCTTCCTCGTTATAAAAAAACACCCCCCCGCCGTTGCTGCTGCTATTATACGCCGTAACGCTGCCGGTGACCCGGGCGGTATAGATTCCATTGATTCCGTAATCGTGCGTGTGCGGCCCCGGAGTCTTTACGTCGACCACGTTGCCATCACCCCAGTCGATGGTTGCATTAACATCACCGGCCAGCGCCAGTGTAACCGTCGTCCCAGAGCCCAGACTCGTATCCCAGGTCGTCACAAAGGCATAATTCTTCATCCACTCGCCGGCCAAGACCGCAACGTCGTTGGCATCGACCCACCCCGAGAAATCAAAATCCGCCCACCCGCACCAGTTGTTGGCCGAATTACAGTCTTTTCCCCAGTCACCTGCCATCAGGGCAAAATCATTAAAATCGACAAAACAGTCGCCGCTAAGGTCCGCCGACGGACATTCCGCAAAAACAGCACCACCGACCCAAAGAATTACCGCTAAGATTCCCGCCGATACACTTTTCATAATAATTCCCTCTCAGAAAGAATTAACCCAAAACCCCACCCTCGTCGCACACACCTTCTCCCGACTTGCTCCGCAAAAAATCACGATATATTTATGGCCCATTATCTCTGTGCGCAAATACAATCCTCCTCTAACGCGGTGCAAATGAACGTTTGGCTGGCTTGCAGGTCTAAATAGCCCCCCCACCATCGCCGTCGCTGCGCTCGCAACGCGCCGCCAGGCCCCCCATGGGCCTTGCCCTCGCTCCTCACGTGTTTCTCTTCTAACTCCCGAACCGGCTTTTGGGCGGGTGCGATAAGGCCTGCATCCGCCAGTTTCCTGCTCGTATTTCACACCCAATATACCAGCACGTAATCAGCTTGTCAAGACCTCCTTTTTACCCCCCGCCTTTTCCCAACCCCGACAGCTCGCACCCCTTTTCACTTTTGCCCTTTCACTTTTCACTTTTTTGTCCTCGCGGCTGATTTTTTTCATTTTCCTCTTGAACTTTTTCGGCCTATGTGAGTATATGGTCATATAGTAACGCATTTTGGAGATATGTTATGCCGCGCAAAAATACCGAACTGCTGTTCAAGAAACAGGCCGAAATCGCCAAGGCCCTCGCCCATCCCATCCGCGTCGCCATCGTTGATTTCCTAAAAGACGGCCCTCAGTGCGTCTGCGACATCGCCCACCACATCGGCTCCGAACGCTCAAACGTCTCCCGCCACCTCGCCCTGATGACGGCCGCCGGCATCCTCGACTACCACAAGGACGGCCTGAAAGTCATCTATGCCCTCAAATGCCCCTGCATCTTTGACTTTTTCACCTGCATCACGACCGTCATCAGGCAACAAGCAAATGAAAACAAAAAACTACTCTCAGCTATAACAAGCTAATCCCGGGCCCCAAGCTATGAAAAGAGAGCTAAAAATCCTGGCCGCGATGCTCGTCGTCTTCCTCATCGCCTACTTTCTCCCGCTCGGAAGTCCCAAGACACAGACCGCAATCCACGAGGCCTTTCGTCTGCTCCAGTGGTACGCCCGCAACCATACGCTGCCCTGCGTCGTCCCCGCTCTGTTCATCGCAGGCGCAATCATCACCTTCCTCTCACAGAATTCCGTAATGCGATACCTCGGCCCAAATGCAAACCCCATCCTCGCGTATGCCGTCGCCTCTGTCGCCGGCTGCGTCCTTGCCGTCTGTTCCTGCAGCGTCCTGCCTATGTTCGCCGGTATCTACAACCTCGGTGCAGGACTTGGCCCCGCTACCGCCTTTCTCTACTCAGGCCCTGCAATAAACGTCCTCGCAATCTTCCTCACCGCCCGTGTCCTCGGCTTCTCCATCGGCGCCGCCAGATTCATTGGCGCGGTGGTCTTCGCCGTCGTCATCGGCCTGCTCATGGCCGCCCTGTTTCTAAAATCCGAGCGCAAAAAAGCCGCCGCTGCCCTGGCGATGCCCGAACCTGAAAAACCAAAACGGCACATCGCAAAAACCGTCCTCTTCCTCGCCTCAATGATTCTCTTTCTCGTATTCAGCGACTGGTACAACCCCGGCAACGTCACCGTAACCACCACCGATAGCCGCACCTTCAACGCCGTCGTCATCCACGAAACAAAAGACGCCGTCCGCTTCCAGCTCGAACAAGACCTCGACCAAAACAAGCTCGGTGACAAAATCTCACTCGATAAAAACAAAATTGCCGATATGCAACAGCAGAAGACCTGGGTCACAACCATCCACCACATCCGCTGGTATCTCGCTGGCCTCTGCGGAATCGCCACCCTCCTTATGGCGTGGCGATGGCACAGCCGCGACGAGCTCCGCCAGTGGCTTCAAAACACCTGGTCGTTCGCTAAACTTCTCGTCCCCCTGCTCTTCGGCGGCGTATTCATCGTCGGATTCGTCAGCGTCCTGCTGCCTGAAAAACAAATCGCCCAATGGGTCGGCGACAACTCACTAAGAGCAAACCTCGTCGCCTCAGTCGTCGGCACCTTCTGGTACTTCGCCACCTTGACCGAAATCCCCATTACACAGGCCCTGATGAATCTCGGTATGCACAAAGGCCCCGTCCTCGCGCTGCTGCTTGCAGGCCCTGCCCTGTCGCTGCCAAACATCCTCGTCATAAGAAAAGTCATCGGAAACAAAAGAACCGCCGTCTTCATCATCCTCGTCGTCATCATGGCCACTATCTCAGGTATCATTTTCGGAGCATTGCCCTAATGGAAAACGCAATGACCTTAAAACCAATCGGCGTCATCCATTCTCCCTTCAAACAGGCATCGGGCACGCCAATCCAACCGGCCTTTGCAGACGACCGCCAGGCCGTCGTCGAAGTCTTCCCCGATTTCGCCGCAGGCCTGAAGGACCTCGACGGCTTCGAACGCATCTGGCTGCTGTACTGGATGCACCTCGCCTCTGAGCCGAACCTTGTAGTCAAGCCGTATATGGATGACGCACTTCGCGGTCTCTTCGCAACCCGCGCACCGGCCAGACCAAATCCCATCGGCCTGTCCTGCGTGCGATTGCTCAGTATCGAAGGCCCCCTGCTCCGCGTCGCCGAAATCGACATCCTCGACGGCACACCATTACTCGACATCAAACCCTATGCACCAAAATTCGACCACTTCAATGTGAAACACATCGGCTGGCTCCGGCACGCAGACGAAAAACGTCCACGCGCCGATGACAGATTCTTCAAAAACAATCCCTCATAGAAGGCCCTTATGAAGAGAATCCAAATACTCGGCACCGGCTGCCCCAAGTGCAAAAAACTCGCCGAAAACGCCGAAGCCGCCGCTAATGACCTCGGCATCGAATACCAAATCGAAAAAGTAACCGACATAACCGAAATAATGAAATTCGGCATTATGCTCACCCCGGCACTGGCCATCGACGGAACCGTCAAGCTCACCGGAAAAGTCGCCTCCGTCGATGAAATAAGACAAATGCTCCAATAACCAGCCATCTTGCGCCGGCTCACAAAGAGCCATGCTGAGAAACTCTTAAGGACTACATTATGAACAAAACCACAAAAACAATAACCGTCCTCGTCCTCATCCTTGCCGTCGGCGCCGTCCTCGCCGTAAAGTACGCCAAAACCAACCCGCCCCTAACCGCCCCCGATGCCTCACCTCCGAAGCCGCCGCAATCCCGGCGAGCCGGGACACCTCTGCCCCGCCTCGTTGACTTCGGCTCAACAGACTGTATTCCCTGCAAAATGATGGCCCCCATCCTCGAAGAGCTAAAACAAAAACACGCCGACCGCCTCAGCGTCGAATTCTACGACGTCAGAGAAACCCCCGCCTACGCCACCGAATACAATATCAGAGTCATCCCCACGCAAATCTTCTACGACGCCGACGGAAAAGAGCTTTTCCGCCACGAGGGCTTCTACTCAAAAGAAGATATTCTCGGCAAATGGAAAGAACTTGGTTTAGATTTACAATCTAAAGGCCGGTAGGATGCAGGAATTATTTACGCAACTGACCCGTGCCGTGGAGGGTACGTGGTTAATCGCCATAGCGGCGTCATTTGTCTGGGGAATACTGAGTATTCTACTCAGCCCTTGTCATCTGGCGAGTATTCCTTTGATCGTTGGATTTATCGATGACCAGGGAAGAATCTCGACGAAACGGGCATTCTGGATTTCAACTCTGTTTGCAGTGGGAATACTAACCACTATTGCAGCAATAGGCGCGATTACAGCCGCCGCCGGCAGAATGATGGGCGACGTAGGAAAATACGGCAATTACTTTGTCGCATTGATATTTTTTGCCGTCGGGCTTCATCTGCTTGATGTCATCCCCATCCCCTGGTCCGGACCGGGACAGGTAGGAATGAAACGCAAAGGGTTGCTCGCAGCGTTTATTCTGGGTCTGGTATTCGGAATTGCCCTTGGACCCTGCACTTTTGCCTACATGGCTCCTATGCTTGGCGTCACGTTCAAGCTGGCATCAACCAGTATCGCTTACGGGGCGCTCTTGCTGCTCGTCTACGCTGTTGGCCACTGCTCGGTCATTGTTTTTGCCGGCACTTGCACCGAAATCGTCCAGCAGTATATGAACTGGAACCAGAAATCCAGGGCGACCGCCCTCCTCAAAAAAATCTGCGCCCTCCTCGTCATCCTCGCTGCCCTGTATCTCATCTACACTGCCTGACCCCGCCTCAACCGGCCCACTCAACCCCCTTCGGCCGAAGGTATCGAGTCGAGCGCCCTGACCAGCAAATGCGGCTCTTGCGACCCAATGAGCAGTTTCCTGCCGTCCCTGAAGACAAGCTGCAGCCCGTGATTGCCGCTGACGTTATACGCCCTTCCCCCGCCCCTCTTAAAAGAACACCTCAATCCATACCCGCCGAACTCTCGCAGCGGCTTATAAACACGCGGATAATATCTCTCAAGCTGCTCTTTGCCGAACCTCTTAAAGCGGATATGAAAAGGAAAGTAACGCACGTAAAGCCCGTCACCCCGCACCTCCGTCTCTAATCGCGCCGTGAAAAAAAGCAATCCCACCAGAATAGGCAAAACCACGGCCACCAACAGCATCAACGCCGCCTCCCAGAGCGCCTGAGGCCGCTGCTCGTGCGGCGCCGCAGACAGAGCAAAAGCCGCACCGACAAGCGCAGCAGCCATCGCGATAAGCACAAACATCCTCATCCACAGTGGAAATTGCTGAACCTCGCGAAATATGGCATCGTTTTCGTCTCCCATAGGTACTCTCCTTACCAACTATGGATTGCACCGCCTGCAAGGCCGCTTGCCGTCTGCTATCGCCTCCTCCCGGCTGCCATAGCTCACCAGGTTCTCCGGAGATATCCTCTTGGCCGACGAGCAGTCCGCTTTGTGGAAAACCTCGCTTCGCTTCGAAGCCACATACGGCGCATCGGCTTGTGGCTGTGCCTTCTCCTCTTCGGCCTCCCTTACCTCCGCTCTCGGCCGTCTCGTCTCAGCCGACCGACGCGACCTCTCCGGCTGCGATTCCTTCGCAACCGACCACGCCCCGATAAACGCTTTAACCTGTTCCGCCGCCACCGCCCGAATCGCTTCATCCAGCCCCGCAACACTCACGCTGCCCATCTCCCCCCCGCTCTTCCAGATATCCGCATTGACGTACAGATTCGCATGACCCGGCAAACAAAGCCGCACCCCTACATACACCTGGATATGAAACACCACTTCGTTCGTGTCGCCTGGCTCCAGCGTATCAACAACAACTCGTAGCTGCCCTGAATTCACCGCCCCCGACGACCGCCCCGTCTTGACCTCCAGGCCCGCCGCCGAAAGCTGTGCCCGCGCATCACTATTGATGCTCTGCAGAACTGTCTCCAATTTTCCCCCGTTCGGCTCGCCGATTGCCTCCGCCACACAAATCTCCTCGATACGCACCAGCGCAGGATTGTGCCTGCCTATCAAAGGCAAATCACCCTCGCGACCCGACACCAATTCCCGCACAGGCACACCTTCACCTGCCCACACAGCCCCGCCCGCCAGAGACACTAATACTAAAGCTGATATCAAAACCACCTTCTGCGTATTCATTTCTTGCTCCTTTGCACCCCAACCCCTGCTCACCTGACAAACCCATTACGCAATCAGCGAAAACGCCTCCGTCACAGCCATACCCTCTTTTATACCGAGGGCCTTGGCCTTGTCATTTGCCTTCAGGATGTTTCGATTCCCAAATCTGTCGAGCGTGCCAATCGGGTTTGCCGGCGATGATTCCACAATCGCCGCCGCAACGCCGTACCCCTCACACGCCTCCACGTCAATCGCAGGGCACGCCAAAAATCCCTTCGTCCCCGTGACAAGCAGAATGTTAAAACCCGCCCATTTCGTCTGAACCCCCTCCACCGGACCGTTCGGCGTATCAAATGTCTTTGTGTGAATCTCCATTTGCCTCTCCCTATGTTCCCCCTCCTAACACCTTCAGCTCTCGACCAAATGCTCAGCTTTTCTTCTTGCCCTTTTTAGTTGTGCCTTTCTTCTTGGTCCGCTGCTTTTTCGTCTGCTTCTTCTTTTTGACCTGCTTCTTAGTGGTCTTGACCTTGCTCTTCTTTCTCGTAGTCATGGTTTTGGGTTTCTTCTCTTTTTTGACCATGCTTCTCTTTTTCGCAGCCGCCTTCTTTACACGCTTCCTCTTTTTGCCGCCCGCAACCTCCTTCTCAACCACCGCCCCCGCATGCCCCACCGGCTTACCCAGTACCGACTCAATCTCAACAAGCTTCTCGGCAAGAAGCTCCTCCGTCTTCGCCTCAACATTCAGTCGCAAAAGCGGCTCCGTATTACTCGGCCTGCAGTTGAACCACCAGTCCTTAAAACCGACCGTAACGCCGTCCAGGTGGTCGGCCTGCCCGTCCCGAAACCTCCTCTCCAGCTCCGCCATCTTCTGCTCTTTATCCTTTACCTCAAAGTTGACCTCCCCGCTTGCATAGTATTTGCGAAACGGCTTCATCAGCCGGGAAACCGGCACTTTCGCATCCGAAACAATGTTCAGAATATGCACAAGCGTAATCAGGCCCGAGTCCCCGTTAAAATTGTCCCTGTAGTAAAAATGCCCTGATAGCTCACCTCCGAAAATCGCATGCGAATCACACATCGCCTTCTTCATAAAAGCATGACCTACCCGCTCCCTCCTCGGCGTCCCGCCTAATCTGATTATCTCCTCCGCCACGACCCGGCTCGACCGCAAATCATAAACAATCGTCGCCCTCGGATGTTTCTTCAAAAAATAACCCGCCATCAGCGCCGTCATCAAATCACAACCCACTGTCTCCGACTTCTCATCCACCATCATAAGCCGGTCCGCATCGCCGTCAAAGCAAACACCAAAGTCACACTTGTTTTGTCTGACCGCCGCCTTTACGTCGACTAAATTTTCCCCAATAAGCGGATTCGGCTCGTGCTTGAAACTCCCGTCATGCTCAAAGTTCAGCCGAACAATCTCAATCGGCAGCTTTCCGAATACTGCAGGAACCATCTTACCCGCCATTCCATTCAAAGCATCAATCGCCACCTTCAGCTTGCGAATCTTCGGATTCAAAAATTTCAGCACGTGCCTCCTGTATCCCGCCGTCAGGTCCTTCTCAGTTGCCGCCCCCGTTGTCCTCCCACGTGTGTGTATCAGTGACGTCGCAATGTGCCTGATGTCTTTTAGCCCCGTGTCCTCGCCTATCGGCTTTGCCCCCGGACCCGATATCTTGAAGCCGTTGTACTTGGCCGGGTTGTGCGACGCCGTCACCTGAATTCCACCGCACGTGCCAAGCTCGTTTATCGCATAATATATCTGCGGGCTGTCAACCATCCCTATATCAATCGCGTCGATTCCCGCCGCTGTAATCCCACTGATTAGCGCGTCACTTAGCCCCTTGCTGTGCGTCCGCATGTCACGCCCGACACATATCGACCGGCTGTGTGCTCCTCCGCGGTCGTATCCGTGCATCAGCGACGGCAAAAACCGCGCCGCCGCCGAACCAATCTTCCACGCATCCTCCTCGTTCAGCTGCTCAGGATATACCCCGCGTATATCGTATGCCTTGAATATCGTCACATCCATACTTACCGCCACCTCAGTTTCCAGATTAACTTCCGCCACAACACGCCGCACCGGCCCGCAAAAACCACGATACTAATCCCCACAATACCCCATGTCAACAGCCAACAACCCCCCTCCTGACCCAGGGTGTGCCTCACGATTGCAGGCAGATTCTCCTGTCTCGGCCTTTTTCACTTGCAGAACCGCATACAACGTTCCTGTCATTCCCGCGCACGACAATACCCTGGCCAACGACCGATATGTCTGCTAATATACATGCCCGTTCACACGTGTTCAAAACGGTTAAATCGCCAAACACACAATAAGGGGCAAGTCGGCTATGAATATCGATAAGCAAGTAGCGCAATTCGTAAAGAAAGGATTCGAACCGCACTTCGGCAAGCTCACCGATACCTTTGAGAGCAATTCATTATGGCAACGGCTGTGCGAGATGGGAAGTGAGTTGTGGCTCGATACAGGCAGCATCGAAGACGCCGAAAAAATGTGGACCCGCGAGTTTTCGGCCCTGACTACAAACAACACACTGCTCAACAAAGAAGTCCAAAAAGGCACCTACGATTCCCTGATTCCGCGGGCCAACGATTTGCTCTCGCGATATCCTGAGCTCTCAGAGAAACAGCGAATGCTCGAGATTACTTTTATTCTAAACGCCAGACACGCCCTGCGGCTGGTCGAACAATTCGATGCCCGCGTCTCGGTCGAGGAGCACACGGACCTCGCCGACGACGTGGCCGGGGCCGCAGCTTACGCTAAGCGTTACTACGCGATTTGTCCCGAGCGTTTCATCATCAAGATACCGTTTACCCCCGCGGGCCTGCTCGCCACGCTAAAGCTCTCCGCCGACGGTATCCCCGTTAATCACACTCTCGGTTTTTCAGCCAGACAAAATTACATCATAGCCCGAATCGCAAAGCCGGCTTACGTCAACGTCTTTCTTGGCCGGCTCAACAGCTTCGTCCTCGACAACCGGCTCGGCGACGGAAGCTACATAGGTGAAAAGGCAACACTGGCGTCGCAGACGGCTGTAAGTCAGTTGCGCCAAAAGAACCTCTCTCCCTCACGACAAATCGGGGCAAGCTTCAGGCAGGGCAGTCAGGTCCGCGACCTGGCAGGTATCGACGTCATGACAATGCCGCCGAAGGTTGCAAATGAATTCCTGGACTTGGGGCTCCAACCTGACCACGTCACAGACAAAACAGCCGAAGATTACCAGCCGGGCGTCGCTGACGACATCGACCAAAACAAAATTCGACTGAACACACTCTGGGACATCGACGACGCACTAATCGCCTGTGTCGAAGCCCTGGAGAAAGAAGATATTGACAGCTTCACACCCGATGACCTTGTTGAATTCTTCAAACAGCACCGCTGCGGCGACGTGCTTGTTCGCTGGAGCGATTCACAGATTGCCGCAAGCATCGCCGAGGGCAAAATTCCAAAGCTCGAAAACTGGAAAGACGCCCTCGCGAGCAAATCTGTCGGCCTTGACAGCTTGATGAACCTTGCGGGCCTGAACAGCTTCAAGACCGACCAGAAAGCTATGGACGACCGCGTCCGCAGCGTATTGGAAAAACTTTCGGTATAATAGAGCGTTTCGCCTCTGTTGGCTGCTCGTCGGTCGGCTATGACGATTCGAAGGTGACGCTGAAATGCTTACACTCGTCAACACGAACACAATGCTGCCTGCCATCGCACCACTCGGCCTCGATTACATCGCAGCAGCCGCCAAGCAGTCAGGCATCGACATGGACGTTCTCGACCTGTGCCTGGCCGATGAGCCCGACGCAACACTTAAGGAATATTTCTTAAACCATTCTCCTGCTCTCGTGGGACTTTCATTCCGCAACGTGGATGACTGCTTCTGGCCAAGCTGCCGGTGGTTCGTCCCGACACTGGCCGATACCATCAAAAAATTGCGCAGTACCACCGAGGCGCCGATCGTCGTTGGCGGAGTTGGCTTCTCCATTTTCGCCGAGCAAATCGTCGAATACACCGGCGCCGATTTCGGTATTCGCGGCGACGGCGAGCAGGCAATATGCTCCCTCTACAACCAGCTCAGGACCGACAAGCGCTTCGACCGTGTGCCCGGCCTGGTCTGGCGCAACAACGACACCCTCCGAGCCAACAAACCCGCCTGGCCTGAGAACCTCTCCCTGCCCACCGGCAGAAACACAATCGACAACGCCGCGTATCTCCAAAGAGGCGGCCAGTGCGGCCTGGAAACAAAACGCGGCTGCAATCAAAAATGCATCTACTGCGCCGACCCACTGGCCAAGGGTACATCACTCCGCTTGCGCCCGCCGGCAGAGGTCGCCGACGAAGCCGAATCGCTTGCCGAACAGCGAATAGACATGCTGCATATATGCGATTCCGAGTTCAACATACCGCGAAGTCACGCACTTGCCGTCTGCGAGGAATTTATTCGCCGCCGGCTCGGCAAACGCCTACGCTGGTACACCTACATGGCTGTGGTGCCTTTCGATGCCGAACTGGCTAAGGCAATGAGAGTAGCCGGCTGTGTCGGCATCGACTTCACGGGTGATGCCGCCTGTCCGCCGATACTGAAAAACCTCCGCCAAAATCACACCAAAGAAGACCTCGCCGCCACCGTTCAGATATGCAAAGATAACGGCATAACCGTCATGATAGACCTGCTCCTCGGCGGGCCGGGCGAGACACCGCAGACCGCCAGAGAGACTATCGACTTTATCAAACAAATCGCCCCCGATGCCGCCGGAGCACCCCTCGGCGTCCGCGTTTACCCGCATACGGAAATGGCCGACATTCTCGCCAAAGAGGGCCCGCCTGAATCAAACCCAAACATCTGCAGAAAATATGACGGCAAAGTTGACCTCTTCCAGCCGAGCTTCTACATATCAAAGGCCCTCGGCGAAAAACCCGCAGCACTAATCAAAGACATTATTGCGGGCGACACAAGATTCTTCGAGCCTGCTGAAGATATGTCCGACACCTCAAAGGACCACAACTACAACGACAACACCGAACTGGTCAATGCAATAGCAGCCGGCGCTCGCGGTGCATACTGGGACATCCTCCGAAAGCTGAGAAACCCCTAATCAAGAACAACTTCCTGCCCGTACTCAGGGACGGTAACCTGCCAGTCACCGTTTTCCTTCAGGTAGTCACCGAAGGCCAGCGCGCTGTCTTCTTCGCCATGCACAACGAAGATGCCCGTGGGGCGCTGCTTGATCTTTTTTAGCCATCCGAGCAGCTCGTTCCTGTCGGCGTGCGCGCTGAAACCATGCACCTGCACGATGCGCGCCCTGACGTGGCGCTTCTCGCCGAAGATACGTATCGGGTTTACCCCGTCAACGATGCCGCGTCCCAGCGTCCCGACCGCCTGATAGCCGACAAACATTATCGTGTTCTGCGGTTCTGAGATGTTGTTTACGAGATGATGTTTCACTCTCCCGCCCGTGCACATACCCGAGCCGGCAATGACCATAATGCTGTGGTCGATTTTGTTGATGGCCTTTGATTCAGCGGTGGTGCAGGAGATACTAAGCCCGGGGAAGTTGAACGGTCTTTGGTGGTTTTGCACGGCCTCGGTCAGTTCGCGGTCGTAGAGTTCAGGGTGCTGTTTGAAAATCTTGGTGATTTTGATAGCCATCGGACTATCCAGAAAGACCGGCAGTTGCTCTATCGCCCCTTCTTCCAGCAGCTCGCTCAGGTAGAACAGAATTTCCTGCGACCGCTCCAGTGCAAAGCTGGGCACGACGATGTTCCCACCTTGCTCCCTGGTCGAGTTGATAACCTCAGCCATCTGTTGTCTGACATCTCCGGTGGCGGCGTGCACCCTGTCGCCGTACGTGGATTCGACCACGACATAGTCAACCTCCTGAGGAATGTCGGGGTCGCGCACGATAGGCCGGTCGGGCCGTCCAATGTCCCCGGAAAATAACACGGTCCTGTTTTGGCCGTCCTTTTGCGCGTCAACCCTTATCATCGAAGACCCAAGCACATGCCCCGCATCGCAAAACGTCGCCTCAACGCCGTCGCCGACACTAATCGGCTGCTTGTATTTCACCGGCGAAAAATGCGGAAAGCTCGCCTCCGCATCCTCAATCGTATAAAGCGGCACCTCCGGGTAAGGCCCTTTCCTGCCCTCTCGCTCGTGCCTGCGGCGCTTGTGCTCGGCATCCTCTTCCTGCAGCTTCGCAGAATCCAGCAGAATTATCCGTGTAATCTCCGCCGTCGCCTCAGTGCAGTATATCTTGCCCCGGAAACCCTCCCGAACCAGCTTCGGCAGCAGTCCGCAATGGTCCAGATGAGCATGAGTCAGCAGCACGGCATCCAAACTGGCCGGCTTTACCGGAAACGGCTCCCAGTTGCGACCACGCAACTGCCTTTCCTGATAAAGGCCGCAGTCAACGAGTACACGCGTACCGTTTGCCTCTAACAGATGCCTCGAACCGGTGACATTCTGCGCTGCGCCAAGAAATCTCAGCTTTATCTGCATGCGTTTCCGTCGAAATAAGCCCATAGACCACACCCAAATCCATATTGTACCCTAAATCACCCCCAAAAACAACCCCTCGTGGGCCGGGGCCTGAGTCACCACCGTGTAGATCGTACCCCCTTAGGAGAAGTTCTTCTCTTGTGATGTAGTCCTGGCCATCCCAGTTGATCGTTCGATCGAGGATTGACAAGCAGGCACTGAGAACCGATAATTTGCAGTTCTTGGCCGGGCCGAAGTGGCGGAATTGGCAGACGCGCGGGATTCAAAATCCCGTCCTGGCAACAGGGTGAGGGTTCGACTCCCTCCTTCGGCAGTTACATGGCAGAAGAAATGATTTTTTGCAGATTTTGCGACTTTTCACTTGAACATATGGGCTCAGCGTGCGATAATGCTATTATGCCCCTGACGGGCAACCGTCAGGCCCCCGGACAAGGGTATTTTGTCCGGGCTTTTTTATGCGCACCGCCGCCCCCTTTTCGCGCAAAATGAGATACTGTTTCTACACCGATGGTTTCAACGTCTATTACTCACTGAACACGATACAGTTCAGGAAATACAAATGGCTGGACTATCGCGAGTTAGTCAGGCATTTCGTGAGCCACAGAGACTCCGTTTCCGGAATTCACTATTTCACTACTTGTGTAAGCTGGAAGCCTGATGCTGTAGCCCGACATAAAGAGTACATCAAGGCATTGAGGAGTGTCAGGGTGAAAGTGATATTCGGCCGTTTTACGAAGAAAGATGTCACCTGCCATATATGCGGCAAAGGATTCAAGACCAGGGAAGAGAAACAAACTGATGTCAACATCGCCTTGCATATGGTAAAGGGAGCTGTTAAGGATACATATGACCGTGCCGTCCTGATCTCAGGCGATACCGACCTTGCCCCTGCTATTCAAGCCGTTCACGAAATCGCCCCGGAAAAGGAAGTGGGCGTGGTCTTTCCACCACGCAGATTCAATAATTCATTGAAAGAAGCTGCTGATTTTTATAAGACGATAGGCGAAAAGGTGCTTAGAAAGAGCCAGTTCCCCGACACGCTTGTGATTGGCGGGGCTACAGTCAGCAGACCGAACTCGTGGTATTGAACTGGCAGCAACAGAGGCGGCGCAGAGTCCCTCCTTCGGCAGTTACATGGTAAGCGCTTATTTTCAAGCACCGTCCCGCCGCAAGGCCCCACTGGGGGTCCGCCGTGAGGCGTCCCTTGCGGGACTGGCGACGTCCTGCGGACTGCAAAAAGCAAGGAAAGCCAATGGCAAAGCACATAGGAATAGTTGCGTGTAGTGCCGAGGGGGCGGCGCTGTGCTACAGAACGATTTGCGCAGAAGCGCCGGCAGAAATGGGCGAGCACTGTCATCCCGAAATCACAATGCACACGACACCGCTCTCTGAATATATGGTGGGAATCCGCGCAAGCAACTGGAAGGGCGTAGCTGAGCTTATGCTTCGCTCGGTAAATGTGCTGGCCAGGGCCGGCGCAGACTTTGCCATTTGCCCCGACAACACAATCCACGAAGCGTTTGAATACGTAGCGGAGAAGTCACCGATTCCCTGGCTGCACATCGCCGAGGCCGTCGCCGAGCAGGCCAGGCAGCACGGCTTTACACGGCTCGGCATCCTCGGAACAAAGTATCTTATGACCGGACCCGTCTATCCGCAGACACTAAAGCAATTTGGAATAAGCTGCCGGATACCGAATGAGCAGGACCGCGAAAGAATAGACAGAATAATCTTCACAGAGTTGGTCAACGCCGTCTTCACTGAAGATTCTCGTCTTTATTTCAACGAGGTGATAGATAAGCTTAAAGCTGATGGCTGCGATGCGGTGGTTCTCGGCTGTACGGAGATACCCCTGCTGATTGACCCGAATGACTGTCTCCTCCCCGTCCTCGATTCGACGCGCCTTCTCGCAAGAGCCGCTCTGAAAGAATCGCTCAGGAACGACGACTAAGCAGGCAGAGCGACTCACACACATTTTTTGCTTTCCACAAGCACTCGCACCTATAAGATGTTTGCTATGAAAAGTGGTGAAGACTTGAGAAGTATTTTGCGCCGAATCGACGGGCGGGGCTACAAGGCGTACAAGGATATACGTGGCATTTACGATTTCGGCAGCTACGTACTGTTGATTGACCACGTCCAGGGCGACCCCTTCGCCTCGCCCAGCAGGGTCCGCGTACAGGTGGCGCAAAGCGAGGCGGGTTTTCCCCCTGAGACGTTCAGCAGCACAAGTCGCCAGATTGCTCTAAGAAATTTCCTGACCCGTCGATTCGCAGAAGCCGCCCGACGGCTCAGTCGCGGCAGGCGCGGTTCCGGCAAGAGCGGAATTATCAATATCGACACGCCGAAGCAGGAAATCCTCGAACGCACATCTGCTTTCGTCGATAGCCGGCAGGTCGAGGCGCGCTTCGTGATGGGCCTGCCCGCCTTCGGCAGGCGCGTCGCGGGCAGAGCCGCCGAGGCGATGTTCTTCGAGGAGCTGCCCGAAATCGTCGGCGCATCGCTGCTCTACGGGAATCTCGACGCCCGGGGCATTTGCAGGCACGTCGAAACAGCCGAGGATGCAGACTTTCTGCGAAGCAAGCTGGAAGAATTGAATCTCGTCGCATTCGTCGCCGATGATGCTATTCTGCCGAGGGCAAGCGGCATAGACCCAAGACCGCTTTCCCGGCAAAGGGCTGTTTCCTTTCAATCGCCCGATTCAATGCGAATTGGCCTTGAGCTGCCCAACCGCGGCAGAATAACCGGTATGGCAATAGGCAAAGGTATCACACTCATTGTCGGCGGCGGCTATCACGGGAAAAGCACACTTCTGAATGCTCTTGAGCTGGGCATTTACAACCACATACCGGGCGACGGCAGGGAATTCGTCGTCACCAACCCCAATGCCGTCAAGATTCGCGCCGAAGACGGCAGACGCATCGAGAAAGTCTGTATCGAGCCGTTCATAAGCAACCTTCCCCTGGGCGCCGATACGGGCGCCTTTTCCACAGACAACGCCTCTGGCTCGACCTCACAGGCGGCAAACATTATCGAAGCCCTCGAGGCAGGCGCCGAAGTCCTGCTGATTGATGAAGACACCTCGGCCACCAACTTTATGATTCGTGACCACCGGATGCAGGAGCTGGTTGCCAAGGACAAAGAGCCCATCACCCCCTTTATCGACAAGGCAAGACAGCTCTACGAAGACCTCGGCGTCTCCACCATACTCGTCATAGGCGGCTCAGGCGATTACTTCGACGTTGCCGATTCGGTCATTTGTATGATTGAATACAGGCCGAACGATTTCACCGAAAAGGCCAAAGCCGTCGCACAGAAATACAAGGCAGAGCGAAAACCCGAAGGCGGCCCTAACTTCGGAAAAATCGTCCACCGTATCCCAATCCAGGCAAGCTTCGATGCCAGCAAAGGCAAACGCGACGTCAAAATCAAATCGCGAGACATCAACGAAATCGACTTCGGCAGATACAGCATTGACTTAGCGGCCGTCGAGCAGCTTATCGATTTAAGCCAGACCCGCGCCGTCGGCGACGCCATCCACTACGCCACCCGGTATATGGATGGCAGGCAAACACTGCGAGAGGTGATAGAAACCGTGGAAAAGGACATTGCCGAAAATGCCCTCGATTGTATCAGCCGTTCTCCGGTAGGAAACTACGCGCAATTCAGAAAGCTCGAACTCGCCGCAGCCATCAACCGCCTCCGCACACTTCTGGTCAAACAGAGGTCATAGCTCCGCCGCTTTTTCTTTCCCGCCGCCTTCCCGGCCCACGAATGGTGACAGTTCACGGAGGCGATTGATAATCGGCGGGATTTTCCCGATTGCGTAGTCGATTTCCTCTTCGCTGTTATATCTGCTCAAACTAAATCGCACCGAGCCGTGCGCGGCGGTAAAGGGCACGCCCATTGCGCGAAGGACGTGGCTCGGTTCAAGCGAGCCGCTCGTGCACGCAGAGCCGCTGCTTGCGCAGATGCCGTATTTATCTAACATAAGCAGAATGGCCTCGCCCTCGATATACTCGAAGCTGACATTGCTTGTATTCGGCAGGCGATTTTCCGTGTCACCGTTGACCATACAGTCGGGACACTTATCTAGAATCGCCTTCTCAAGTTTATCGCGGAGGCGGCCGACGCGGGTAACCTCCTGCTCCATATTCTCAGCGGCCAACTCGCAGGCCTTACCTAAGCCGATAATCCCAGGGACATTTTCAGTCCCTGCCCTTCTGCCGCCTTCCTGATGTCCGCCCAGCACAAACGGAGTAAGGCGTGTACCCTTGCGGACGAACAGAACTCCGATTCCCTTCGGCGAGTGCAGCTTATGACCGGATATGCTGAGCAGGTCGATGCCCAGCCGGGCGGAAAGGTTCATCGGTATCTTGCCCACCGCCTGCACCGCGTCTGTGTGAAAGACGGCTCCCCTGCTCGAGGCAAGCTCGGCAATCTCATCGATGGGGAATATCGTCCCGGTTTCATTGTTGGCGTACATCATAGTGACAAGCGCGGTGTCGTCGTCAACTTGCTCTGTAAGCTGGTCCATATCGAGTCGGCCGCTGCGGTCGACGCCAATCTCGACTACCGTGTAGCCGCTATTCTCCAGTTCGCGACACACCTGAAGCACAGCGGGATGCTCCACACGAGACGTGATTAGTTTTCGCTTGTTGGGATATGCGGCGAGTGTCCCCTTGATGGCTGTGTTGTCGCTTTCGGTTCCACAACCGGTGAATATCACCTCGCTCGGCTCACAGCCCAAAAGGGCCGCCACCTTTTCGCGTGCCTCGCGGATTTTCCTGCCAACCTGGCCTCCGAAGGTGTGCATGCTCGACGGGTTGCCGTACAGCTCGCAGAAGTAAGGCCGAATCTCCTCGAAGACCTCTTCGGCCACTCTCGTCGTCGCGTTATTGTCGAAATAGACTATGCGGTCCATTTTTATTCCCTGTGATTATGAGGTTGCCCCACTGATTCCTTGTCCTCTTCGACGAACAAATCTTCGCTGACAAACTCCCGCAGCCTCGCTTCCACTACGTCCTTCATCGTAAACTCCGCAAGATGACACTGTGCGCACATCCCGCGAAACGCCACAATCACCTTATCGCCTTCGACGTCAATCAGCTCAATGTCGCCCCCGTGCGCACGCAACAGAGGTCGTATCTGCTCGTTTATCGTCTGCTGGACCAATTGAATCTTGCGGATGTTGGTCAGCTTCTTTTGTTTTGCGGTTACCTTAGCAGGCGTCTGTTTGGCCCTTTCACCCTGCACACGTTCGATTATCTTCTCTATCTCGCCCTTGCACCCGCCGCAGCCGCCGCCGGCCTTGCAGTAATTGGTAACCTGCTCGACAGTAGCCAGGTCGTTCTCACTTATGACTCTCTCAATTTCGTTCTCCGTCACCCCAAAGCAGGTGCAGACGACCCTTCCTTCAAGCTCCCGTTTTTTCTTGCCGCCGCCTCGATAATTCTCTATTGCCGCCTCCAGTGCCTCTCTTCCCATAACCGAGCAGTGCATCTTCTGCTCCGGAAGACCGCCGAGATAATCTGCAATGTCCTTATTGGTTACCTTCGCGGCCTCCTCTATCGTCATGTCCTTTATCATTTCAGTCAGCACCGAAGATGTGGCTATCGCACTCGCGCAGCCGAACGTCTTGAATTTGGCATCGGCTATCCTGCCATTTTCATCCAGCTTGAACGTCAGCTTCAAGGCATCTCCACAAGCAAGCGAGCCAACCTCTCCCACGCCGTCCGGCTCCTCTATCTCGCCGACGTTCCGCGGGTTCATAAAGTGGTCCATAACCTTGTCCGTATATTCCCACATAGCGACTACCTCCGACTTGCCTTTAACGCGCTCTCGAAGTCGGCAATTATATCATTGATGTGCTCGGTTCCAACCGAAACGCGGATGTAGTCTTCGGTGACCCCTGCCGCAAGCTGTTCAGCTCTGGTGAGCTGTTGATGCGTCGTACTGGCGGGGTGAATCACTAATGTCTTGCTGTCGCCGATATTGGCAAGGTGGCTTGCCAGTCTGACGTTCTTGATAAACCGCACGCCTGCGTCTTTTCCACCCTTTATCCCAAAGCCCAGAATCGCACCCTGCCCTTTCGGAAGATACCTGCACGCTCGCTCATAATCCGGGTGAGACTCCAGACCCGGGTAATTAACCCAGCCGACCGCCTCCTGCTTATCAAGCCATCTCGCAAGCAGCAGCGCATTTTCACTGTGCCGCGGCATTCGCAAATGAAGTGTCTCAAGCCCCTGCAGGAACAAAAACGCGTTGAACGGCGACATACACGAACCCATATCACGCAGGAACTGGGTTCTGGCCTTTATGATATACGCCATCTTCCCGAAGCTCTCGACGTATTTCACGCCGTGATAGCTCGGGTCCGGTTCGGTAAGGTCGGGGTATCGGCCGTTCGTCCAGTCGAAATTTCCCGAATCAACTATCGCACCTCCGATGCTTGTGCCGTGCCCTCCGATGAACTTGGTGCAACTATGCACGACAATATCAATACCGTGCTCGATGGGCCTGAACAGCACCGGCGTCGCCACGGTATTGTCACAAATAACAGGCATCCCGTGGTCGTGAGCAATTTTCGCTATCGCCTCATACTCCAGAACATCATTCTTCGGGTTGCCTATCGTCTCGATGTAAATCAGACGCGTGTTGTCCTTTATCACCTTAGCGAAATTCTCCGGCTCGGTCGGGTCAACAAACGTAACCTCAATACCGAGCTTGGCGAAAGTCTGGCTAAACAGCGTGACCGTACCCCCATAGAGCGAGCTGGACGATACAATGTGTCCTCCTGAACCGCATATATTGAAGATGCTGACGTAGGTTGCCGACTGACCTGAGCTCAACCCCAGCCCGCCTACGCCACCCTCCAGTGCCGAGAGCCGTTTTTCTAGCACGTCGGTCGTCGGATTCATCAGGCGAGTGTAGATGTTGCCGAACTCTTTCAGGGCGAACAGATTCCCCGCGTGTTCCGTGTCCCTAAAAAGGTAGCTCGTAGTCTGATAAATCGGCACTGCCCTGCTGAGCGTATCAGAATCCACCGTCTGGCCCGCGTGCAATGCCAACGTCTCCAAATGATACTTTCTTTCGCTTTCCATAGGTTGTTTTTCCTCTACTATCGGTTCGGCAGGACTTCGACCATCCTGTCGAGAGCTCTTCTGGCCCTGACCGCAATATCCTGCGGGATAGTGACACAGGGCTGCATTTGCTCCAGCGACAGAATAATCTTATCCAGCGTAATCTTTTTCATATTCGGGCAGATACCTCGCTCGCTTGCCGGTATGAATTCAGCGCTTGGGTTCTGCTTCTTCAGCGCGTGGACCATTCCATTCTCAGTGGCGACTATGAATGTCTTGGCATGGCTCTTAGGCACGAACTTCAGCATTCCGCCGGTGCTTAGTATCTCATCGGCCAATGCCTTGACCAGCTCGGTGCACTCGGGATGTGCCATAACAACGGCGTCGGGGTGTTCTCGTCTGGCCTGCTCAATGTCATCGGCGCTTATGTAAACATGCGTCGCACAATATCCCGGCCACAGTATAAGCCCCCTGCCGGTCTTTTCCTCCACAAACCAACCGAGATGCCGGTCAGGAACAAATATTATCTCCTTATCCTCAGGCAGACGCTCGACCACTTCGACGGCGTTGGCGCTCGTGCAGCAGTAGTCGCTTTCTGCCTTGACCTCTGCGGCGCTGTTGACATAACAGACGACCAAAGCATCCGGATGTTTGTCTTTAAGCTCTCGAAGCTGCTCTGCTGTTATCATATCAGCCAGTGGACAACCCGCTGTCTTATCAGGCAACAGAACCGTTTTGTCGGGCGACAAAATAGCTGCTGTCTCCGCCATGAAAAGAACGCCGCAAAAAACTATAACCTCCGCATCGGTCTCGGCGGCCTTTATGCTCAACCCCAGAGAATCCCCCGTGAAGTCCGCCAAATCCTGTATCTCGCCGGGCTGATAATTGTGGGCCAGTATCACCGCTCTTCGCTGTTTCTTGAGCCGTTCAATCTTCTCAACCGCCTGCTCGTTCAATCTTGTCACCTCACTTCTTGTCTTCGCTCTTTTCTCCGTGTTTTGTGTAAACCAGGTCCGGATGTGCGGTCGTCACCGTGACACCCGCAGGAACGGACTCTTTTATCCATACGTTTCCGCCGATTACCGCGCCCTTGCCGATGGTTACGTTACCGAGTATCGTTGCTTCTGCGTAGATGGTCACATTGTCCTCAATGGTCGGGTGTCTCTTGCCGCCCTTTATTATTCTGCCCCTTTCATCCTTCGGGAAACTCAGAGCGCCAAGCGTTGTGCCCTGATAGAGCTTGACGTTGTCACCTATAACGGTTGTTTCTCCGACAACAACGCCCGTGCCGTGGTCGATGAAGAAGTTTCTGCCTATCTTAGCTCCGGGGTGGATATCAATTCCCGTTCTTGCGTGGGCGCACTCGCCCATTATCCTCGGTATGAGCGGCACATCTTTGACATAAAGCTCGTGCGCAATGCGATATGTAGCTATGGCCGTAATGCACGGATAGCTTATCACAATCTCTTCGTACGATTTTGCAGCCGGGTCGCCGTCAAATGCAGCACCAACGTCACCCTTTAGCAGCTCCCTTATCTTCGGCAACCGGCTGAGCAGGTGCTGGCTGACTTCCTCCGCCATTATCCGACAATCGCCTGTATCGCATTTCTCCATCTTGCACCGATACTTAAAAGCCCGCTCAACCTGCTCGGTCAGCTCGGTATAGACGTGATACAGGATATCAATGACCGCGAATTCAATGTTGGAGCGCGTTATAGTTCGCTTGCCCGTATAACCCGGGAAAAGCAATTCTGTGAGCAGGTCGAGTATGTCAATGATGCTTTCGCGCACGGGCAGATTCGACGTATCAATGAAATTGATACCCGAATCGTCTTTGTAGGTAGTGGTTATCTCGCTGACCAGATCTTCTATTTTCTTGTCCCTGAACCTGTCCTTTGCCATAATGCTGTCCTCATTGGCTCGAAGGAGGCGTCGAGACGCCGACCATCAAAGCCCTTCATACATTTCGGTCGATATGTATCGCTCACCGGTATCACAGATAAAAGTGACTATCGTTTTATCTCGGCACTCGTCGCGCTGCGAAAGCTGCACCGCAGCCCAGACATTTGCGCCGCCGCTTATACCCGACAGAATCCCTTCCTTGCACGCCAGTTGTCTCGCTGTTTCGATTGCATCATTGTTCGAGACCTGGATAATCTCGTCAATCAATTCAACGTTAAGAACATCAGGTACAAAGCCCGCGCCGATACCCTGTATCTTGTGTGCCCCCGGCTTTCCGCCGGACAGAACCGGTGAATCCACCGGCTCGACGGCAACTATCTTCAAATCCCTGTTCTTCTGCCTAAGTGCCTCTCCACAGCCGGTAAGCGTTCCGCCGGTGCCCACTCCCGCCACTAATATATCAACCTTGCCGTCGGTATCCACCCAGATTTCCCTTGCCGTCGTCTCCCGGTGAATCTTTGGATTTGCAGGATTCTTGAACTGCTGCGGCATAAAGGCATTGGGATTGTCTGCGACCATCTGCTCCGCCTTTTCAACGGCCCCTGTCATCCCCTTCTCAGCAGGCGTCAGCACTATCTTAGCCCCAAATAACTTCAGCAGCTTCCTTCGCTCCACACTCATCGATTCCGGCATACATAGTACCAGCTTGTGCCCCCGAGCCGCGCAGACAAAAGCAAGGCCTATACCTGTGTTGCCGCTGGTCGGCTCAATTATCACCGTGTTGTCCTTTATCAGTCCCTTCTGCTCGGCATCCTCAATCATCGAAAGTGCTATTCGGTCCTTGACGCTGCCCGCAGGATTCTTGGACTCCAGCTTTGCCAGTATCATCGCCTCACCCGAACCGAGCTTGTTAATCTGAACGAGCGGAGTGTAACCGACGGCTGCCGTCACATCTTCGAATATCGCGCTCATAATATTCTCCTCGCACTAACTTAAATCTGATAATCAGGTCCGATGCCATCTTCAATCCGCCGGACAACATCCTCTAACGTGATTGACTGCAGAACGCCCGTAATCGCCCTTTGCACCTCTATCCAGACTTCTCTGGCCACACAGTCCGCGGCGCGACCACAGTAATCCGCATTCGCGACGCACTCCACCGTCGCCACGGACCCTTCAAACGCAACAAAGACATCACTCAGTCGGATCTTCTTGGGTGGCTTGGCAAGTACATATCCGCCCTTTGAGCCGCGAATGCTCCTGACAACACCGGCCGACTTCAGTGTTGCCATCAATTGCTCAAGGTATTTGACCGATATGTCCTGATGTTTGGCAATGACCTTGGTCTGGACCGGCCCTTTGCCGTAGTGCTCGGCCAGGTCGATTACGGCACGGATGCCATATCTTACTCGTGTCGACAGCTTCATATTCAATTCCCCAGTATTCCTACTTCAATGATAGTCTATTATACGAAGACTGTCCGGCCTTTTGTTGCAAAAAAAGCAGGAATTTTTTGCAGAAAATTCGCCGGTTCTGGCCGACCAGTGCCTCGCCTATATTTTTTTCGTAATGGGTCGGTTACGTGAGCGAGAAGGAAGGCAACAGGAAATTGAGGAAGACAGGCGAGGACTTCATAAGATTTTCTCAAGCAGGGCGAAGTTGAAGACGTGGGTGAGGGTTTTGCCTTCGGCGCGGAAGACGTGGAAATGGAGGATATTGAAGTATGGGGCCCAGAGTCTTTTGAGGTCGGATTCGCAGGAGAGATAGACGGTGGTGCCGCGTTGGGTATTTCGGCGTTTTCCGCGACCCGGGAAGGCGGAGTCGAGTTCGTTGAAGCAAAGTGAGAGATAGAGGCCTTTTGGTTTTAGAGAGGTGGCGACGTTTTTGGTATAGGTTTTTCTTTTCCGCGGGCCGATGTGGTGCAACAGGCCCCAGTCGTAAATGAAGTCGAAGGGTTTTGTGAAGTTAGGGAATTTGTCGGTGAGGTCGGCAAGGACGGGGATGTGGTACCGCTTGATGAAGACCTGTTGGTATATACGACGGTAGTGGGGGGCAGGATTGTATGGAGGCAGTAGCAAGACACAAGAAGTGAGTGGTAAGAAGGAGGTAGATAGAAGACGAAAGACCACAGGCCGGGGACAGAACCTGGGGAATGTCGAACAGCGAACATTCAACCGTGAACTTCGAAGATAGGCATGGGGCAGTTGGTATGGGTGCAGAGATTATCAGTCAGTTGGGATACTCTCGGGGGAGTCTGCTGGTTCGGTGCTCGCTGTGGGGGGCGAGGTGAGGGAGTTGTAGTAGGCGTTTGCGACGGCGTTTTTGACACGCGGGGGATACAGTCGGGATAAGAGTTCGAGCTTTTCGAGGTCGATGTCGTATTTGGAGCAGGCGTCTTTGATTCTGTGGGCGGTGATTCTCGGTGCGACGAGGAGGCCGTTGATTAGTGCGCCGATGGTCGCGCCGACGGCGATACCGAGGATAATGCAGCCGGCAACGAACGCGAACTTGGCGAGGTGGGTGTGGGTTAAGTATTGTTCGTGGAGGAGGATTGCGAGGGGGATAGATAAGGGGATGGATATGATGGCGCCGAGGATGAGTCCTGTCATTGAGACGTCGATTTTTGCGAGTGAGGTGTCGCTGGTGATTGATTTTAGCAGTGCCTGCATTCTGGGGCGGTCGAGTGTTCTTGAGGGATGGACGTCGAGGTTTGGGAAGATTTGGTGGAAGAGTGAGCGCAGGCCCTGGGTGCGGTGCCAGGCGTCGGTGGAGATGATGTGGACATCTTTGCGGGCGGCGAATGACTGGTGACAGAAGTCGCATCGGAAGGTTTTTCGGTGTGCGAACTCAGCTATAGTTTTGGAGAAGAGTGTGAGGCGGACGGAGGAGTCCTCGACTCGGGCGGCTTCGTACTGTAGGCAGAATGGGCAGAAGCACGCGGACCAGCCGGTCTGTTTGTAGGCGGAACTAAGGCCGATTGGGACGAATGCGGTCATATAACGCGAACTCCTTTGCGAAGATCTCCATTCCACAAATCCCTAAGGGCTGTCCAGTATGATAGCTGCAAGGGGGCGGCGAGGCAACAGGAAATTGAGGAAGACAGGCGAGGACTTCATAAGATTTTCTCAAGCAGGGCGAAGTTGAAGACGTGGGTGAGGGTTTTGCCTTCGGCGCGGAAGACGTGGAAATGGAGGATATTGAAGTATGGGGCCCAGAGTCTTTTGAGGTCGGATTCGCAGGAGAGATAGACGGTGGTGCCGCGTTGGGTATTTCGGCGTTTTCCGCGACCCGGGAAGGCGGAGTCGAGTTCGTTGAAGCAAAGTGAGAGATAGAGGCCTTTTGGTTTTAGAGAGGTGGCGACGTTTTTGGTATAGGTTTTTCTTTTCCGCGGGCCGATGTGGTGCAACAGGCCCCAGTCGTAAATGAAGTCGAAGGGTTTTGTGAAGTTAGGGAATTTGTCGGTGAGGTCGGCAGTTAAGAAAGTGCATTTGACGTTCTTTTTTTTGGCGTTTTGTTTTGCGATTTTGATGGCCTGGGCAGAGATGTCGACAGCAGTGACATTGAAGCCGCGCGAGGCGAGGTATATAGCGTAGTTCCCGGCGCCGCAGCCGAGGTCGAGCACGCGGCAGGGTTTGATTTTGCCTGAGTCGATGAGCTCGACAAGCAAGCCGGGCGGGTCTTCGTGGTTCCAGGGGATTTGGTCGAGTGGAGTGGCTTTGTAGATTTGGTCGAACCGGTTTTTGGTATTGTTTTTTGTCATAGCTCGGTGTCTGCGGCGTGGTTTTGAGGGGATATTTCAAAGAGGGTGATTTCAGGTCGGCAGAGGAAACGGACGGGCGGGGCGGGCGGCACTTCGAGGCCTATGCCGCGGTTGACGTAAAGCCAAGTGTGGCCAATTTTGTAGAGTCCGGCTTCGTATTTTTTCCCGAATTTTGAAAGCGTAATCAGTGCGCCGTAGAGCGGGAGGCGGACCTGGCCGCCGTGCGTGTGCCCTGAGAGATACAAGTCGACATTGAGGCCATTGGTATCTTCGACGAGGTCGGAGTAGTGGTAGAGGAAAATGCTGAACTTGTCGTCGGGGACGTTTTGAAGTAGCGAGCGGAATTCTTTGGGGTTGGCCCAAGCCAGGCCGGTGACATAGAAGGTTTCGCCGTCTTTGCTGAGCGAGACGGTGTCGGCGTCGAGGAGCCGAAAGCCCGTATTGCTGTAGAGCTCGTTTGCGTCTCGATTGAGGTCGAAGTTTCCGCGGACGGCGAGCTTGGCGATGGAGGCGTTTAGGTTTTGCATTGTGTTTTTGAAGAGGGGCAGAGCGTCGGGGGTGTTCAGGGCGTCACCGGTGAAGACGATAAGGTCTGGGTCGAGGGAGTTTACAATTCCGACGAGGCGCTTTTCGTTGCGCGCTTTTTTGTCGCAGTGAGTGTCGGAGATTTGAACAATGCAGAGGGTGGTGTTTTTTAGTTTTGGGGTCTGGATTTTGACGGTGGTGACTTGTAGCCAGTTGGGTCCGATTAGCAGGCCATAGAGAAAGCAGGCGATGCCGAGGATGGCGAGGGCGTGGAGAATAAGGACGGGTTTTGAGAAGAAGAATTTAGAGGGTTTGTTTTTTAGTTTTGCCAGGGCGAAGCGGGTGATGAGGAGGGATTCTGCGGCGTAGATTATGAGTATGATGAGCATAAAGAGGAAGATGGAGAGTGCTTCTTGTGTGGTCATATTATTCGGCTTTGATTATCTGGTCGGTCGTGAGGTTTTCGGCGATTTTCTGGCCCGGTTTTACGATGAGGAAATCGTTGTTGCTCCATTGGCCGTCGAGGAGTCGCTGGAGCAGAGAGGGGTCTCCTTTGACTTCGTCGTAGTTCCAGTCGAGGAATTGGGCGGCTTGTTTTGTGAACTGTTTTTCTTTTTCGGCGTTTGGAAGGTTCCAGTCGATGTAGGTTGCGTATTTGTATTTGCTCAGCCAGGACTGCTCGGTCTGCATAAGGAATTTTGCGTTATCGTGACCGAATTTTTGGATGTACTCTTTGAGGGTTTTTTCGTAGCGGTCTTTTCCGGGCTGGGTATCGGTTTCAATCCAGCCGGTGCTGAACCAGTACGTGCCGGGGTGGGCGTCGAAGTAGCTCTGGTATTTTTCCTTCGAGCCGAGCAACAGCGTGATGCAGTCGTGTGCGCGGGATGCGACGATTGGGATTTTGGCCGACAGTCCGACGATGCCGTTCGAGCACAGGCCATAGCCGAGCAGCGAGGCGTCGTAGGGGCAGCCCCGGATGTCGGTGGTAACGTCGAGGGCAGCCTGGACTTCGGCGCGGAGCTTGTCGGGCTCGTTGTGCAGCCCCTGGGGCATCAGGCGTATGTCGACGGTGTTAGGCGAGCGGGCGGCACAGTAGTAGGCCTCTTTCTGGAGAACCTTGCATATTATGAGCTGCAGACGCATAGGGATTTTGAATTTAGCACTTGCTGTTTGCTGTTTTCGATTTTCGATTCAAGGAGCATACGAACGCCGCCGCGGTTTGTGCAAATGGTAATTGAGAAGAGGGACGAAGGCAAAAGGAAAGTGGGGCGGGAGGAGCAGGAAGCTGCGCTACGAGTCAGTATTTTTTTCGTAGGCGTGCGGAAGGGATGTTGAGGAGGTTACGATACTTGGCGACGGTTCTTCGGGCGATATTTTCGATGCCGGCGTCGGCGAGTTCTTTTCTGATCTGGTCGTCGCTGAGGGGTTTTGATTTGTCTTCTTCGTCGATGATTTGCTGCAACCTGGCGCGGATGGCTTCCCAGCTTTTTTCATTTCCGTTTGCGTCTTCGATTCCGCCCGAGAAGAATTTTCTAAGTGGAAGGATTCCCCGGGAGCACTGGACGTATTTGTTTGCGACGGCGCGCGAGACGGTGGCGAGGTGGACGCCTACGTCATCGGCGACTTTGGCCATTGGGAGGGGTTTCAGATGAAGTCGGCCTTTGTCGAAGAATTCACGCTGGTATTTTACGATTGTCTTTGTGACCCTGAGAAGGGTGTTTCTTCGCTGCTGAATGGCTTCGATAATCCATTGAGCGGAACGGATGTTGTCGCGGAGAAATTGTCTGGTTTTCTCGGCGACGGACCTCTGCTTAGCCATTTTTGTATAGTGGTCGCTGACTCGAAGGCGAGGGAGGGAGTTATCGGCGAGCCGGACGGTGTAGTCATCGAGCTCCTCGTCGTATTCGACGATGACATCGGCGGTAATATGGTGGTTTTCGGTTCTGCCGATTCGCAGGCCGGGGGAGGTGTCGAATTTACTGAGGCGTTCGATGGCGTGGTTTATTTCTTCGAGGGAGCAGTCGAGCTTTTTTGCGATTTCGGGCAGGCGGTTTTCGAGGAGTTTGTCAAGGTGTTCGGCGATGAGCCGTCTTTCGAGGGGCATATTATTGCCTGACTGGTCGATTTGGATGAGGAGGCATTCCTTCAGGTCGCGGGCGCCGATGCCGGGCGGGTCAAGCTTCTGGACGAACTTCAGGGCGTGGTAAAGGTGGTCGAGGTTGAATTCGGTTCTGTCTTTTGAGTAGAGCTGTTCGAGCATAACGGAGAGGTAGCCCCTGTTGTCGATGTAGTCGACGATGAGCGAGCCGGCGGCTTTGACGGGTGGCTCTGCCTCGACGAGCCGCCATTGGTCTTCGAGGTAGTCGTGGAGGGATTGTGGCGGAGCTTCGGTGTTTTTGAGGGCCTGTAGTTTGAGGTCGGGCTCGTCGGCGCGAGGTTTCCTTTGGGAAAACCCCGACTGGTCCATGTAGTCTTTGAACTCTTCGTCGAGGTTCTCGACTCGCTGGAATTCGTGGGCGGTCTGGTCAACGGAGCCCTCGGCTGTCTCGGACGGAGGAGCTTCGGAGGTCCGGTCGGCGGGCTGCTCGGGATTTTCAGATTCTTCGATTTCGAGGACCGGGTTTGCGTTTAGCTCCTGCTCGATTCGTTCCTGGAGGGCAAGAATCGGTAGCTGGAGAATCTCCATAGACTGAATCATGTGCGGAGCGAGCTTCATTTGCTGCTCGAGCCGCATTTTTGGAGACATCTCCAGCCGCATAGATCACCCTGCGTCCAAACGTGATTCTATTAGTGATATACGAGTGCTCCCATTATAGCAGAAACTGGTGCAAGATGGGTCGTGAATAATCGATTGTTGCGAGAACTACGGCGGGCAGTGGACGAAGCCCGCCTTGCATTCGGGTGGACTTGTGTCCTGCAGTGCTACCGGACTGCCGCGCTACTGGTAGTGATTTTGGTCGCCGGTTGTCAGGCCGCCACTCTTGCGATGATAATCAGGGCCAGACCAACGACGTAAAAGACGAACATCAGCGTAAGCAGCTTATTTGTGCCGCTGGGGGCATCTTTGAATTCCTTCCAGATGAACACGCCCCACAGGGCGGCGACCATTGTCGCGCCTTGTCCAAGGCCGTAGGAAGTTGCCGGGCCTGCGGTTCCCGAGGCGACGTTGTTGACGGACATGCCGATGTTCCAGATGATACCGCCGAGGATTCCAATCAGGTGCAGTCGCAGATTTCCTTTCGTGAAGTAGTCAGTGAAGGCGACGGGTTCACCGCTAAAAGGGTGTTTCATAACGATGGAGTTCCAGACGAAGCTTGAGAGAAACAGTCCGATTGAGAAGACGAAGACGGCGGCGTAAGGCCCCATCAGGCCGGGCGCGGGGTCTTTGAAATCCGGTGCGATGCCTCTCTGGACGAGATAGTAAAACAGGCCCATAAGGATACCAGCAACAACAGAGATGGTGATGCCTTTGCCGCCGGTTTGTTTTGTTGGGCCCGAGAGTTCCCTGTAGGCGAAGGCGTCGATGATGATGGCGACTACGATAGCGGCAACACCGACAAAGAGAATGATGGGGTTTCCGGCAGGTTTAAGGATGTAGTTGATGATGACGCCTTCAACGAGAGCGATACCGATGCCAATGGGGAAAGCGACGGACATACCTGCGATGTCAATGGCAGCGACGAGCAGGATGTTTGCGAGGTTAAAGACAACGCCGCCGAGGAATGCCCAGCCGACAGCGGCGGTGGTTGCCTGTGTGAGGTCGGCGACGAAGCCACGGCCAACGGAGCCCATAGAGCCAATGGTGAAGCCCATGATGAGTGAGAGGATTACGACGCCGATGCAGTAATCCCAGTAGAAGAGCTGGAACTTCCATTCTCTACTGGCCAGTTTTTGAGTGTTCGCCCATGAGCCCCAGCAGAGCATAGTGACGAAACACAAGACAACGGCCAGCGGATAATTTTGTATGACAACCATTTCAGAGACCTCCGTATCGGACTATTGGGTTTTATTTACTGAGGCCGGCTATTCGGCTGTGTCTTTTATGAAATCCTGAACTTCCTTTAAAGTGGGCATGGAGGGCTGAGCGCCCATTTTTGTAACAGACAGGGCAGCCACGACGTTTGCGAATCGAGCGGCCCGGCCAAGGGTTTTTCCCTGAGCTATTCCGACGGCCAGTGCACCCGAGAACGCATCACCTGCCGCGGTTGAATCGACGGCGACGACCTTGCGCGGAAGGACGAATTCAGCGGTTTGGCCGTCAGCAAGCAGGTATCCACGCGCACCGAGCGTAAGAATGACGGCCTTGACGCCTTTCGCCAGCAGCAACTCAGAGGCGGCACGCGCAGAGTTATCGTCGGTCACATCGATGCCGGTCAGGATGCCGGCCTCTGTTTCGTTTGGAGTGAGGATATCGACTTTTGCGAGCAGCGAGTCGGGCAGCGGTCTTGCGGGGGCCGGGTCGAGGATGAAGCAGACGGAGGACTGGTTTGCAAGGTCGACGGCGGCTTCGACGGTTTCGAGGGGTACTTCAAGCTGTGCGACGACGGCAGCGGAGGCAGCGATGTCCGGCTTTGCTTTCTCGACGTCCTCCGGAGTGAGCTTGCTGTTTGCACCGGGAGCGACGACGATGGAGTTGTTGCCCTTCTGGTCCACCATAATCAGTGCGATGCCTGAGGGGGCATCGGGGGTTTTGCTGACATACTTTGTATTGACGCCTTCGGCGGTGAAGTTATCAAGGGATTTGGCACCGAAAATATCATCGCCGAGTTTTGCGATGAAGAAGACGTTTGCGCCGAGCTTAGCGGCCGCGACCGCCTGGTTTGCACCCTTGCCGCCGGGAGCCATGATGAAATCGCCGCCGAGGATGGTCTCACCAACGACGGGGATGCGGTCGGACTTGACGATGAGGTCCATATTGCTTGAGCCGACGACGGTGATGGATACGGTCTGCTGATTCATATCTGCACTCCGAAGTCCTGCCTTGCCAAAGAGGCATTGCAACGATAGGGTGCGGTTTTGACAATGGAATAAGGCGGGGAGGGGTGTTTGTCAAGTCAAAACGGGGATTGTATTGCGCATAAAAAAGGCCGGTCTTTTTTTGGGGTTTGTTGAAGGCGGCCGGCGAAAGAGGGCGATTTTTTGAGGAGTTAGTCAGAAAAAGCTACTGTCTGGCCTCTTTCTGTGCCTGTTTTTCGCGCTGGATGGCCAAGTAGACTTCTTTTCTGTGTACGGGGATGGCCTTGGGAGCGGTAATCCCCAGTCGGACTTTGTCACCCCGGACATCAACGATGGTGATTTCGACATCGTCACCAACCATGATTGATTCATCTTTTTGTCTGCTGAGCACCAACATTATCAACTCCTTTTGCCAGTTGGTTCTGCTCTAATACTTTACGAATCAATTCAAAATGCTGTTCGCGTTAATGTTGCCAGCACCAGGTGCGTGCGATTCGATGTCGGCCTTTTGTTTTCGGATACGTAGATTATTTCGGCTAAACGGAATAGTCAAAACACCGAATTTTATATTTGTTTATAGCAGGCGGGGAGCTTATGGGACTTTATTGTCTTAAGAGCTTTATATAGAAAGACTTAGATTGTCTGGTGCAGCTTAAAAAAGATAGAGACGCGGTTTTGTGGGCGGGGGTATTCAAGAGGTATTTCTGGTATCTCTTTGGGCAGGTTGGGCAAATTCGCATCGGGTGGCGATATAGTAACCGATGACCGAGCCGACAGAGCCGAAGGCGACGAGCTGGACGGGGAGAATGGCGAGCAGTGGATTTGCGAAGAACAGGGCAGGCCATCGGTCTGTGATGCAGGCGAGCATTTCGCGCCGGAGATACGTTGTGACGGCAACGGGGGTCAAAAGTGCAGTCGCGCAAGCAGGGACGAGATAGTCGATTTTCAGGAATTTAGCGGCGGCAAAGGTGATAAGGGCAAATGCGGCGGTGACAGCGAAGCAAATCTGAGCTTTTGCGGGCTGAGCAACAACTGAACCGAGGATTTGGTCGTCAAAGCGGGTATTCTGTGCGAAGGCAGTGATAAGGATGAAGGCGAGAAGGAGTGAGGCAAGCAGGCTAAGTGCGGCGTTGATGTAGGCAGCCGGTTTGGCGGACGGGGAGATGTCGGGTAAGGGATTCTGTTTTGGAGACTTAATTCTTTGGGCGAGCAGGACAGCCAGGACGCCGGCTGCGGCGAGGGCGAGATAGAAGAAGGATTCCCATTTGATGGCGAGCAGGATGTGTTGGCGGTAATCGGGTGCCGGATTTAGCTGGAGCAGTTTGCTTATATTTTGGGAGCGCAGGGCCCAGACGGCCAAGCCGGCAGGGACGGCAAGAGGCGCGATATGTCTTCCGTACGGCCAGGTGAGAAAATAGGCGACGAGTCCGACGACAAAGGCAAGTAGCAGCAGGACGAGAACTTCGGTAAGGCCAGTGCCGGCTGTAATGAGTGAGACGACGTGTGCGCGGTTGTCGGGTGCAATCAGGGGCCAGGCGAGGAATCCCATGACCAGGATGCCGACGGTGGCGGAAGCGGCGATTCTTAATTTTATGGGCCAAGTCATCCGGTCTAAGGTAGCTCCTTAATAGTCTCAGCAACAGGGTAACATCGGCCACTGGAATAATCAACAGCGAAATATGCGCTTGAGGACAGGCGTGCGCTCTGATAGATTACCGCGCAAAAGAAGCAGTCAATTTGGCGTAAGAGCAGTAACGCCGGGCAGAACAGGTAAAGCAGTCGAGGTTGAAAAATGAACGTGCTATTGGTAGGAAGTGGTGGTCGTGAGCATTCGCTGGCGTGGAAGTTGGCGCAGTCGAAGCGGTTGGGCAAGCTCTATATTGCGCCGGGCAACCCGGGGACGGCGGGGTGCGGGATGAATGTTCCGATTGGGGCCGATGAGACAGACAATCTGGTTCGCTTTGCGAAGGAGAAAGACGTGGGTCTTGTGGTGATAGGGCCGGAGGACCCGCTTTGCAGCGGGATAGTTGATGTATTCGAGGGAGAGGAGATAAAGGCGTTTGGGCCAAGCGGCGCCGCGGCCAAGTTAGAGGGTGACAAGGCATTTGCCAAGCAGATGATGCGCAATAGCTCCATACCGACGGCAGAGGGGCGGATATTCGACAGATATGCAGATGCGAAGGCGTATATAGCGAGCAGAGATGAGGCGGTGGTCGTAAAGGCGGCGGGTCTGGCCAAGGGCAAGGGGGTGATTGTGTGCGAGGAGCCGTCGGACGGGATATTGGCGGCAGAGAAGATAATGGTGGACAAAATATTCGGCTCTGCGGGAGATAAGATAGTGGTTGAGGAGAAGCTCTTAGGACAAGAGGCATCAATCTTAGCGTTTGTGGATGGCCGAAATATCTATGTGATGGAGTCATCTCAGGACCACAAGCCGATAGGGGATGGTGACACGGGGCCGAATACGGGAGGGATGGGCGCGTATAGCCCTGCGCCTGTCGTGACGGAGGAGATGATGCGGCGGATAGAGCGGGAGGTTCTTGTGCCGGTGGTGGACGGGATGAATCGCAACGGCACACCCTATAAGGGCGTGTTGTATGCGGGATTGATGATAACGGCGGCGGGGCCGAGGGTGCTGGAATTTAACGTTCGGTTTGGTGACCCGGAGACGCAGCCGATATTGATGCGCCTGAAGAGTGATTTGCTCGATGTTTTCGAGGCGGTGTGCGATGGTCGGCTTGATGAGGTTGACCTGGAATGGGACGCCAGGCCGGCGGTGTGCGTGGTTATGGCATCGGGAGGATATCCCGGAAAATACGAAAAGGATAAGGTGATAACGGGTATAGATGCGGCGGAGGCGCTTGGGGACGTGGTGGTGTTTCACGCGGGGACGGCGGTGGAGGAGGGAGAGCTTGTCACCAGCGGAGGTCGAGTGCTGGGGGTGACGGCGAGCGGGCCGACGATAGCCGAGGCGAAGGGCAAGGCATACGAGGCGGTCGGCAAGATAAGGTTCGACGAGGCGTACTGGCGGAAGGATATCGCGGACAAGGCGATTAAGGTTGGTAAATAAACGGGGTAATTGACGGGCGGATATGGCCGAGCGTGAGCATAAGCCAACGGGGCGGAGGGGCTGGGGCAAGATAGTACGCTGGGCAGCAGAGTTCTTTGCGCTTTTCGGGGCTGGCTGGCTGATATTTATTGTGGCTGGTCGGGCGATGCCGCAGATTGCGCTTGGTCAGTTGAGCAAGCTAACGAACACGAAGATAGAAGCACGGTCGGTGCGATTTCAGCTCAACGGTTCGGTTTGGATAGAGGATTTGGTGGTTTGGCCGCACCGGAGTTTCGGTTATGACAATTCAATACTGGAGGCGGATGAAGTCCAGGTGCGGTTCTTGCTGAGCAGTCTGCTTAAGCTGCGGCCTCGAATAAGAGAGATACGGATAAACGATTTTGTGTTCAACGCACAGTATGACACGGACCGAGGAGCGTGGAATCTGTCAGCACTCGATTTTCCCGAACCGAGCGAGCGAGCTGAGAAAATGCCGCGGATATGGCTCTCCAACGGGTGGGTGCAGTACACGAAGGTGGCCGACGGTCGGGTTCGAGTGGCGGCCAGTGCGTCTGTTTCGGCGGGTTTCAGACCTGCCGAGAAGCTCATCGGCGGATACAGCTTTGACATAACAACGATGAAGGGTGAGCAATTTGACGAGAGCGAGATAGTGGGTAACTGGCGAAAAGGACAGGTGCAAGTGGGAGCGGTGGTACGTTCGGAGCATATACCGTGGTTTGAGCGGCCGTGGGAAATAAAAAATCTGACTGCGGATCTGTATTACGATGACGACGGTTCGTATCGGCTCTTTCTGGATGTGAATGATATGATTGGGCCGATGAGCTCGACTCAGGAGATATTTTCGTTTGACAGCGAGCCGATACTGGAGCGTTTTGCGATACTGGATGCGGTTCAGAAGTTTTTCAGGCGCTACAGGCCGGCCGGAACGGTGGATTTGGAGATGAAGGCTACGGGCCGCTTTGACCGGCTCGAAGAAAGCCGGCTCGCCGGAACAGTCACCTGCTGCAAATCCTGGGCGTCCGATGAGCGGTTTGAGTATCCGGTCGCGGATTTGTCGGGCCGGATGGATTTCACCGAACAGAGCGTCGTTTTCAGGGACGTCAATGGCTGTCACGGTGACGTAAATATTTGCGTGGACGGCCGGTGTGAGGATTTCGGGCCGCAGTTTAAGTATCAGGTCAAGATAACCAGCGACAATATGCGTCTTGATGAGGATTTGTACAAAGCTCTGGGCAAAGGTGGTAAGGAGTTTTGGGATATGTTTTCACCGAGCGGGGTGGCGGCAATAAATTATTCGCAAAGTCGCCTCGGCACGGGCCTCAAGCGCAGCGCACTTGCGGTAGAGCTTTTGGATGTTGACGGGCGGTATGAAGGATTTCCGTATCCGCTGAGCGATGCGCACGGGCTGATATTCTTCGATGAGCAGGGGATAGGTTTTTCGAGAGTGGTGTCGGAGGTCGGGGGCCGGCGAATAACAATCGAAGGCAAGATACAGTCGCCGGACAGTAACAAGGCGGACTATGATATGTTGATTACGGGCGAGAACATAGGTCTTGACGAGACGCTTGCGGAGGCGCTTCCGGCGGCGCAGAAGGCGTTTTACCGTCGGTTCGAAACCGAAGGTGCTGCGGATATTAACGTAGCTGTCTTTACGCCGGCGGGACGGGCGGGCAAGGCGGCATATCGTGCGGATGTCTTTCCGAAGGAGATACGGCTAAAGGCGGCGGGTTATCCGGTTGTGCTTTCGGATGTGACCGGCAAGGTCAGTGTTACCAGTGAATCGATTGGGATAGAGGGGCTTCGCGGCGGCTACGGCGGGGGTGAGGTGGAGCTGAACGGCAAGGTCTGGGGTGGGGGCTTGGCCCCAGGGGGCGAAAAAGAGCTTTACTGCGTTAGCGCGGAAGGGAGGGGGACGCAGCTCGGACAGGAGCTATTGGAATCTGTGCCGGGTTCGGTCGGGCAGTTGATTTCGGGTCTTAAGCCGAGCGGGCCGGTGAATTTTTCGGCCAAACTTACCAACAGGCAGGATGACCTCTGCGGGTCTAACCGAGTGGTTGTGGAGTGCCTGGGCAACGAGATTAAGTGGGACATGCTTCCTTATCCATTGGAGGATGTTCGCGGGAGAATAAGCATAGATGAGCAGGGCATTGAACTCGAACAGATAACGGCAAAGGGCGCGGACGGGTCGGACATAATCTCAGGGACATCGAGGATGGAGATGGAGGGCAAGATAAGCTTTGCGGAGGCCGGAGACGACGGAGCGGAGATTTCAGAGGGGTGGATAGAATTTAAGGGCAGCAATCTGCGCATCAGGGGAAAGACATTGGCGAGCGTGGAAACAGGGATGCAGTACGAACGAGAGGAAAAGCAGTGGCGGTCGAGACAGCTTCTGGGCAACTTCTACGGCGGTCGGCTGCTGGGGCGGCTGGAGGTGGACAATCCGGGCGAGGCGGACAGCAAATTTTTGGCCGAGGCGAGCTTTGTGGACGTGGACCTGCGGGAGCTTTTGGCGGATACGGAGAAAGGCGAGGGGGATAAGGAAGATTACAGCACGGGGAGAATGAACGGGTCACTCAGTGCGATAGGTCGTGTGCGGGATGAGTATCTGGAGCTCGGGCGGTGTCGGCTGTCGATAACGGATATGCAGGTGGGCAAGCTTTCGCCGCTTGCGAAGCTGCTGGGGGTTTTGAATTTGACCGAGCCGAGTGACTATGCGTTCAAAGAGATGTTAGTTGATTCGTACATCAGGGACAACAGGGTGTATTTTGAGAAGTTTGATTTGTCGGGCCAGACGGTGGCATTTAACGGTACGGGTTGGATGGACCTTGACAGCAGAGAGGTGGAGCTTAGGTTGACGGCAAGGGGCAGGCGTCTGGCTACGTCCGAGCCGTCGATACTTGCGTCCTTGACGGAGGGTTTGGGGCAGGCGGTCGTTCGGCTGGACGTGACGGGTGATGCGGATGACCCGAAGATAGAGACGACGACGCTTCCCGTGCTCGAGGGAACACTGGGAATATTCGGCCGCCCGCACGCAGAGACAGACCAATAAAAGCAAATCGGACAACTGGAGGAAGGATTTCGACGTGGGGATGGGGGAACAAGCTTTGGGGTCAGATCTTCCAGCAGGAGGCGAATTTTGCGGTGAGTCAAAGCGGGGGGGCACTGCCAGAATGGCATAGCCGGGGTGGGTGGGGATGTGCGCAAGTCTTGTCTTGGAAGCCGGTTAGGGTTTTGGGGGATTTGGGCACAGAGTTTGCACACAAAAAGGTGATAAGCGGAAGATGTGTGTAAGGGGTATTGAGATATGAAGTTCGACAAATTTACATTGAAGGCGCAGGAGGCGCTGGCGACGGCACAGCAGACGGCGATGCGTAAATCGCACACGGTGCTCTCGCCTTTGCATTTGCTAAGCGCGATATGCGAGGACGAGGAAGGTATCGGCTGTGAGATAATAAAGAAGATAGGAGCCAATGTTTCGCGTCTGCGGGATATGCTTGAGAGCGAATTGAATCGCCTACCGCAAGGCAAAGGCGCCGGACAGTTGATGCCGGACCCTGTGCTAAATCAGGTTGTATTGGATGCTCAGAACAAGGCGGATGCAATGGGCGATGAATATCTAAGCGTGGAGCATTTGCTCTTGTCTCTTGCGTCGGTGGACAGCAGCGCAAAGGAAGTTTTGAGCTTAAATTCGATAAGCCCTGAGCAGCTCGAGAGCGCGATTAAGGATATACGGGGCGGGGAGAAGGTCACCGACGAGAGCCCGGAGGGCAAGTACAAGGCGCTTGAGCGGTACGGCATTGACCTGTGCGCGATGGCAAGGAAGGGCAAGCTTGACCCGGTCATCGGAAGAGACGAGGAGATTCGGCGGTGTATGCAGGTACTGAACAGGCGGACGAAGAATAATCCGGTCTTAATAGGAGAGCCGGGCGTGGGTAAGACGGCTATCGTGGAGGGACTTGCGCAGAGGATAGTGGCGGGGGACGTGCCGACGGGGCTGAGCAATAAACGGATAGTTGCACTTGATATGGGTGCTCTGATTGCAGGGACGAAGTTTCGCGGGGAATTTGAGGACCGCCTAAAGGCGGTACTAAAAGAGGTAGTGGGTGCAGAGGGAGCGGTGATACTGTTTATCGATGAGCTGCATACGGTTGTGGGGGCGGGCAAGGCCGAGGGGGCGGTCGATGCGGGCAACCTTTTGAAGCCGTCGCTTGCGCGAGGAGAACTGCGCTGCATAGGAGCCACGACGATAGACGAGTACCGCAAGTATGTCGAGAAGGATGCCGCGCTGGAGAGGCGATTTGCACCGATGGTGATAGAGCCGCCGAGCGTAGAGGATACGGTGACGATACTGCGGGGATTGAAGGACAGATACGATACGCACCACGGGGTTCGGATTACCGACGCCTCGCTCGTAGCGGCCGCGACCCTGTCGAACCGGTATATCTCGGACAGGTGGCTGCCGGACAAGGCCATTGATTTGATTGATGAGGCGGCGAGCAAGCTGCGGATTGAGAACGATTCGCTTCCGGCAGAGTTAGACGATATACGCAGGAGGAAAATTCAGCTTCAAGTCGAGCGGGAGGCGCTAAAGAAGGAGAGCGACGCGGCGAGCAGGGAGCGGCTGAAGAAAATGGAAAAGCAGCTTAAGGAATTGGAGCAACAGGACGGCAAGCTGACGGCGCAGTGGGGGAAGGAGAAGGGTGAGATAGACCAGATAAAGGATTTGAAGCAGCAGATAGAGCAGGCACAGATGGAGTTCGAGGAGGCGCAGCGGCGAGGTGAATTAGAGAAGGCGGCCCGGCTGAAGTACGAGACGATTGCGAATCTGCGGAAGGAATTAGAGAGCAAGGAAGAGGAATTGGGCAAGGCGGAGCGGACGATGATACAGAACGAGGTGACCGAGGAGCATATCGCGGAGATGGTATCGAAGTGGACGGGGATACCGGTCTCGCGGCTCTTGACGGGTGAGCGAGAGCGGTTGATGCGGATGGAGGATAAGATTCGCCAGCGCGTTGTCGGGCAGGATGAGGCGGTAGAGGCGTTGTGTAACGCTGTTCGGCGCAATCGCGCGGGATTGGGTGACCCGAATCGGCCAATAGGGACACTTTTGTTTTTGGGGCCGACGGGCGTGGGCAAGACGGAACTGTCGAAGGCGCTTGCGGACTTTTTGTTCAACGACCCGAATTCGATGGTTCGGATTGATATGAGCGAGTTTATGGAGCAGCATTCGGTGGCAAGATTGATAGGTGCACCGCCCGGGTACGTCGGATATGAGGAAGGCGGCCGGCTCACCGAGGCCGTGCGAAGAAAGCCCTACTCGGTAATTCTGCTCGATGAGATAGAAAAGGCCCATCCCGATGTGTTCAATGTGCTTTTGCAGGTCTTTGACGACGGTCGACTAACCGACGGAAAGGGCAGGACCGTCGATTTCAAGAACACCGTGATAATTATGACCAGCAATATCGCAAGCCAGCAGATACAAAAACTCACGGAAGAGAAAGGGGCGGACTGGGAGATTGAGGCCCACGTAAAGGATGCGCTCAAGCAGGTATTTAAGCCGGAGTTCCTCAACCGCATCGATGAGGTGATTGTATTCCACATGCTGACCGATGAGAACCTGAAGCAGATTGTGGATATTCAACTTCGGTATCTCACCGAACGGTTGGCCGAGCAGAAGATAGCTCTTGAGCTGACGGACTCGGCACGGCAGCAGATAAAGGATGAGGGATACGACCCTGTTTACGGTGCCCGGCCCTTGAAGCGGGTGATACAGCAGCGGATTGAGAATGCTTTGGCCACCGAGATACTCACCGGCAGCTTCGCCGAGGGTGACACCGTCCGCGTTGACGCCGATGCCCACAAGTTCACATTCGAAAAGGTCTAAGTTCTCCTGCGCCGGCCGGGTGAAACACCAAAGGGCACAGCTATTCGGGCTTTTTCTGGCGTCTTGCCGGTCTGAAGGAACAATGCAGCAGAGCAAGCGTCAGACCGACAATCGCACCCGCGGGCAGGTATAGGCGCCACCTCGGAGGGTCCGGAGGAAACGGTTCGCACGCTGCACCCAGATAGCGCAATCCGGCCGCCTCCGGGCCATCATGAAGTATCCTGAGTCTCTCCAGTTGGGCCTTGACCGCATCAAGCGCTCTTGCCCTTTCATCTCTTATAACTGCCCTCTGCGCGTATTGGACCCTTGCTAGGTCGATTTCCCTCTTCCGCTCGGCGGTCTCTTCCCGCATCTTCTCTATCTCCGCCAGCGCAGCCTGCATACCCGCCAGAGAGCGGCGAAGCTCCAGCGGTGCGCTCTGCCCGGCTTCGGGCGCTTCTGACGTCTGCGGCTGCTGCGCAGCAAACTCGACTTGCGCCTGCAGCTTTTTTATCTTGATGGCGCACTCATCTCGCTGCTCATCGAGGTTAATCAGCCGCTCTGTCAGCACGTTGCGATATGGATGCTCGTCGAGGTCAGTAAAGCCCCATCTCCTTTGGACATCACCGAGCGCATCTTCAGCTGAATCGAGGTCTCTTTGAATCCTCACGCGCTGCTCTTCAAGTCGGCGGAGTTTCGAGGCGATATGCTCTTTCTCCATAACACTACGATCCCTGACAAAAGATTCGACCATTCCATCGACGATGACGGCCGCGTCGCTCTGATATGGACAGGTCATTGAGACAACCAGCAGATTGCCGTGTCTTTGAGGATGGACCCTCAGGTGCTTCTGAAGATACCTGCTGGCCATTTCTATGCGCTGGTCGGTGTTCGTACCCAAAGACCAAAACCATTCGGTCTCACGGACCTTTTGGTTATCGAGCACCCTCTGTAGATTGGTCTGGCTTCTCATTAGCGTGGCCATTGTCACCCGCTGGCCGTAAGAAACTGCTGGTATCTCCGCAGCAGGTCCCGACCTAAGAGGACCTCCCGCAGCGGCCGGCAGCACACCAATAAATGTCTCGGCTGTGTACATAGGGACGTAAACGGCAAGGCCGAAACACAATAGTCCCGCCACAATCACACTAACAATTACCCAGAAACAGAAAATCCTCGCGCAGCGCATAGTGTCACCTCCTAAAGAACTGTCAACTGTGAAAACAAGGCCGTTTTTTCCCTTGGCGATAAACGACTATTTGTAGAATGGGTGCCGCCACTGCCGATTCCGCCGGATTAGATCCGCTTGTTTCTTCGCAGCTAAGCTCGCCTCGACTGCCGTCAAAGCTTACGCTCAAACATCACGATTGTTCAGCAAAAACAACGCCAGTCAAGCCACAAACAGGGTTATGACGTGGCTTTTGCTTTATCGGCTTTTGCTTCGGTGTCAGGGGATAGTGCCACTTTGTTTCCAGTATGCAGCAAGGGTCGCGAGGTCGCGGAAGTCGATTTTCTTGTCGTGATTCACGTCAGCGTTGTTACAGCAATAGAAATCGGGGCAGTCGGCAAGCCAGTTCTGACAAAGTGCGGCGAGGTCGTGCACATCGACGGTGCAGTCTTTGACGTCGGGCCAGTTCGCATCGGCGATATCGACGGACGGGCAGTTGACGTCGGTTGACATGCAGATTTGATACGAGCCACCGTCGGGCTCATAGTAGCCGTTTGATACAGCGACAAAGTATCTTCCACTTTGGGCGCAGACCCAGTCGATATGCTGCGGATTCTGCCAGTATGGGGCGTGGGCCAACTCGGTGCGGCCGTCGCGGCCGAGGAGAGTCATATCGGCGTAATCGGAGGTGGTCCTCGTGAGGTCGAGGCAGTAGAGGCCGCCCCGCAGGGCATCGAAACAGTAATAGTTGGTCTTGCGTGTATCCGCGTCGAGATTGTCGGACAACCAGAGGTCATCGTCTAGCATGGTCGGCTTTTTGGGCGACAGGTCGAGGCCAGTGAGGTTTTCGGTCCAGATGAAGACGGGGATGATGTCTTCTGCGGATATGGATTGGGCGTCGAAGATATTAAATCCGAACAAAGGAATTGAGGCGCGGAGATAACCTTCCCACCCAAGGCCTATCCCTTCAAGAGTGTATTGTCCCGGCGAATCTATCACAGCCGCTGCGATGATGCTGTTGTCGGGGTCGTGCGCATCGGTGAAGGCCTGAACAAAAATGGGTGCGCCGTTGCAGCCAGAGTATGTAATCGAGCCGCTGACAGTAGTCGTCGCGGCAAACTGCAGATGAGTAAGGTTGGATTCGGCGTCGTGCCGAGCCCAGGAGGAATCATAGGAGGTTACGTCAGCGCAGATGAATCTTCCAGGCAGATAACCGGGGATATCGCACCAGAAGATTTTGAATTCGAGGCCGACATCGCTTATTCGAACGTCAAATGAACCTTCGGATTCCCAGGACGGGTAGCCGTAGGAATCGTTCAACGCGTATAAGCGACCCAATGGAACACCATCATCCATTGTGATATCAAGGAGCAGCGTGTGCAGAGACTCTATGCTTTGCGGTGTGTAAGTCAGGTATAGGCGGCAGTCGCTGTAGCCCGCGTTTGAAAGACCATTGAAGTCGTGGAAGGTGATGCCTCCATAGAGATATGAGCTGTCATAGGCGGCATAGACGCAATCGAGGTCGGCGTTGTTGACGTCCTCACCGGGATTGGAGGTGTCGGAGGCAGGGTCTTGCAGCAGGAGATTCTCATACAGCCAGAGGTCGACGTAGCCGTGGTTATTTTTCTGCCACGGGTACGCCTCATAAAGATAAACCACTCCGGCAGGCTGAAGGTCGAAAAGCAGTTGCCAGTCAAATTGCGTCATATCCGGGGTGATGCCGGCAAGAGTGGCGTCGTAGCCGAGGCCGTGGCCGACCGTGCCGGGCAGCGAGCAATTCCACCTGTCGAACTCAGGGAGCAGTTCACGTGGGTGAACGGGATTAGGATAACGCGGGGAATCTCCGAAGACGGGATTGAGATCGAGTTGTCGGTAAACGATTTGTGTCTCTGCGAGTTCGGCATAGATGTTGTTCAGGTCTCCGGACTGGTTGCCCCAATACTCAAAGGAACAGTCGGTTATGGAATTTCCGTCCGGGGCAAGGACACCTTCGAAGTAACCGCCCCCCCACTGACCGGGTACATCGTAGGTAAGCTCTGCCGTGATTTGTGAGGCGTTTTCTGAGTTGGTGGGGGTTTTGACAGCAGGGCCACCACCTATGTTGATTCGGTATATTCTCCAGGGCGAAGGCGCATCATTCGTATCGTGGAAGATGAGCGTTCCTTCGGACCCCTGCATTGTTGTTGCATCGAGAACGAGTGTCATAGAGCCGATGTTATTCAGGTCAGAGTCAATTATTTCAAACGTTTTAGTGGTCTCCCAAGCATATGATTGAGAGCCATCGCTTGGAAGAGAATCCCGGGCTTTTTTGATGTTTTCGCAGACGACATCGAGGACATGCGAGTCATTTGGGTCTATGAAAAGCAGATCGTCGTCCTGGGGGTCGCAACCCGAGTCGTTTTCGCCGCGTATGTAGTCAACAGCATCGAGGTAGTAGTCCGCAGCGTTAATTAAGTCGGTGCGTGCCTGTGAGAGCAGTGCTTTTCCATCGGTGGGGTCATTCGATGTAGGCAGAACCTTCAGCAATTCGGGGTGCTTTTCAAGGGCATCGGTATTCACGTCGAGGGCAGAGGCATAGTACTTTTCAACAAGGAGGTCATTAGGTTCGACAAACAAATCGTATGGGGCCTGAAGGAGCAATTGGGCCTTTACTACGGTCAGAATACCCTTCAATAAAAGTAGATCGCCATAGTCAACCTCGACATCGCAAGACAGCCCAGGTGAATCAGGATGAAAGAGGATTCGAGTCTCATCAGGTGTGAGAAAGAGCTTGAACGGATCTCCGGGAGAATCGCTGACGGAGTCGAGCTCATCGATAATGTCCTGGAGCTGTGGAATTACTGAGGTGTTGAGGATATCACCGAGGGCATTGTGGTCCGGGGCAGTTGAAGGTATGCGATAGGCATCATGCTGGTCAAGTTCGGTGTGAAATTCAAGGGTATTGGGATAGAAGTACGGAGCCCAGTAGCTACCAAGGAGGTCTATGTTGAACAGTCTTGCAAGCTCCAGGACACTATCCACGGGGCTATTGTCATCGCGAACAATCAGCATAGCAGTAGCTGAGACGGCGTGAAAGAAATGCAATTCTCGACTATTGTTGCAATCAGGACAGTTGGTGTCGTTCAGGCCGTCATCGAAGGTTTGATGCGCGAGGCGAATTCCAGAGACGGTGCCATCAAACAGAAAGGCTCGGCCTGCGCAAATATAGTAGGCAGCATCGTTCCCTAGGACGGGGGCAGACAGGACGGCTAAGAATAGTACTATAGTGAAATTTCTGCGAGACATAGAGATTGCTCCTTTTGACAAACGTTCGAGTTTTGAGTGTTGAGGATGTGAAGGCTGTTGTCTAAACAGGCGTTTCTACCTGTAATTACGGTTTGGGTTTTAGTCAAGCAATAGTCTCCATCAACGTTAAACTGGCCGGAGAATATGTCCCATTTGACGCAGTTGGCTTCAAGTATGGATTCGTCGCCGGTCTTTATGGTGACGTGCCCACGAAGCGTAAAGTATGGTTGTTTGTATGAAGCGTGTGCTGTTTTGCTTCGGATACTTACTTGAAGTTGGTTGTTGTGGTAGAAATCACACGCAAATTTAGCAACGGCCAACTCGGAAATGTTGCCAAGCTTGATGTTTTCGAGGTGCCATGTACCACTGGGGTTTTGGAGTTTGGCAAGCAGTTTCTGGGCAATTGAAGTCAAGTCGCAGGGCTGCAAATCTGCGGTGGACATGAAGGAAGGCAAGGCCGCTTTGAGCGCATTCGTGTTTGAGTAGCGCGTTTGGTGATCAATGATAAGGCCGGAATCTCCGGCGACCGAGGCAAGTGGTTTGTCAAAGGAATAGAATTTTAGGCGGAGGTCGTGGATGCTGAGAAGTAGATGGAGGGCGGTTTTGAATAAGGCCAGGTTATTGCTCTGCAGTTGGAGACGCTTAAGGTAAAGTGAGAAGGTGGGACTTTGGGGCATTTCTCTGTGGTAGCGGACAAAACTGATATTGCGGAGTTCATTTTTGAGCGCAACCGGGTAACAAGGGGTATTCGGAATCGTCGAGGGAAAGTGGGATCGCCCAAAGAGGAGAAGCAAAACGGCGAGCAAAAGAGGACATAGCGGCACATAAAACAGAGAATAACGCCGCTCCCCAACGATAAGCATCAGGCATCGTGACAGGCAAATTCCCACTATCTTCTCCTCGCGGTAGGCTGTCGAGCACCGGACCTGTGGTCTGACGTGACTCAACGCTAAGAAGATTATACTAAGGGGAGAAACCGTGTCAAGTGGCAAACAGAGAAAAAGGCACTTTTTGAAATTCTCGAATTTTTTGGGTGACAGGGGCCAATTAAGTTTGGTAGTGTCCTCGCTTTGAACTTTTAGGCAGGAGCTTCTATTAGATGGTTCGCCAGCGCAATAACAGTTTTGTTCATCTGACAAGGCCGAAGGCCGATGCGAAGGTCGTCTGCGCAGTGCGGCTGAACGTCACAACGGACGTTATGTGCATCAACTTCGCCCTGATGCAGACAAAGGAGGACGAACCCTAAGAGGAACTCGATATCATTGATTTGAAAGGCCTTGCAGGGTTTGAAACTCTGCAAGGCCTTTTTTATTTGAGCCATAGAATGATCCGCCGCAGGTGGAAAGGCACTGGCAGTGACTTATGGACGTTATTGGAAAGGAGCGAAAGATGGAGATAAAGGAATTCAGAATCGAGCATTATGACGAAGTGTCGCGGTTGTGGCGAAGTTGTGAAGGCGTTGGTCTGGACAGCGATGTGGACACCAAAGAGCGAGTGCAAATGTATCTGTGGCGAAATCCCGGTCTTAGCTTTGTAGCGGTCGAGCGCAGCAAGCCCGCAAGGGCCCCGCGGGGGGTCGTCGGAGCGGTTCTGTGCGGACACGATGGCCGGCGTGGGTACCTCCATCACCTGGCGGTGGCGAAGGAATACCGAAACAAAGAGATAGGCAAGCGGCTTGTGGAAAAGGTGCTCTCGAAGCTTCAGCAGATTGGCATTCGCAAATGCAATCTGTTTTTGTACGCCGACAATGTTGAGGGACAGCAATTCTGGCGGCATATCGGCTGGTCCGAACGAGGTGAGCTAAAAGTGCTTTCAACGAGTATTCAGTTGTGAGCCAGTGAGAGGTGCGCTATGTGGCTAAGGAGCAAAAAGAGGCCCAAAGAATATCCAGGGATTGAGGCGCAGCGCCTGATTCTGCGCAGGTTTGAACTGAGTGACTCGGCGGCGGTGCAAAGATTAGCGGGTGATAGAGCGATTGCGGCGACGACTCTGCGGATACCCCATCCGTATGAGTATGGGGATGCTATGCGCTGGATAGGGGAGCACAAAGAGCGGTTCGAGAAGGGGCAAGAGGTGGTCTTTGCGATTGTCAAGCAGGCCAGCGCAGAGCTTGTCGGCGCAGCCGGGCTTACGATTAACAGAGAGTTCAACAGTGCCGAACTCGGCTATTGGATTGGAAAAGATTACTGGGGCCAAGGGTACTGCACAGAGGCCGCACGCGCGGTGGTGCGCTATGGCTTTGAGCAATTAGGGCTAAACAGGATACACGCGCACCATCTGGCGAGCAATCCTGCCTCGGGTCGGGTAATGGCCAAAGTTGGCATGGTTCGCGAAGGCCTGCTCAGGCGACATGTGAAGAAGTAGGGAGTGTATGAGGATTTGGTGGTTTATGGCCTGTTGCGGGATGAGTGTATGCAAGTCAAAGATGTCAGCGTGTGAAAAGGGCAGCAAGGGGATTTTTGGGAATTGGCTTGCAGTTTTTGCTCAGACGGCAAGAATAATCTCAACGGCCGATTTGAAAATGATTGGAATTGGAACGGCCAAGAACGCACAAAGTGAAAAAGGGACCGGAAGATGGAAGAAGACAAGGTGCTAAGACAGGTAGAGAAGGACAAGATGGAGTTCGTGAGCTTTCAATTCACGGATTTGCTCGGGGTAATCAAGGAGCTAATCATACCAGCCGAGGCCCTGCCTTCTGCGGCCGAAGACGGGGTGTGGTTTGACGGCTCTTCGATAGAGGGCTTTGCGAGGATACAGGAGAGCGACTTATTCCTCAAGCCGGATATGAGCACGTACGCGGTGGTGCCCTGGCTGACGGACCAGGGCAGGACGGCGCGGTTTATCTGCGATACGTATCGAGCGGACGGCCAGCCGTTCGGCGGCGACCCACGCTATATACTCAAGCAGACGGTGGCGGAGGCGGCGAAAGAGGGGTTTGAGTATAAGGTGGGACCCGAGCCGGAGTTTTATCTCTTTAGGGCAGATGGGCAGCGACGCACCGAGCCGATTGACTATGGCAGCTATTTTGATTTGTCCTCGCACGAGGGGTACAAGGTAATCAAGCAGATAGTCAGCTCGCTGGAGAATTTCGGGATTAACGTCGAGACCAGCCATCACGAGGTGGGGTTCGGGCAGTATGAGATCGATTTTACATACGGGCCTTGCCTGGACATAGCGGACAAGGTGCTGACGCTGAAGTACTGCGCGAAGAAGATAGCCCAGATGCACGGTATGCACGCGACGTTTATGCCCAAGCCGATAATGGCAAAGCCCGGTTCGGGGATGCACATTCATCAGAGCTTGTTTGGTACGAAGTCGGGGGCGAATGCGTTTTACGACGAGGACCATAAGTACAATCTGTCGACGACGGCGTTTAATTTTATCGCGGGACAGATAAAGCACATTGCGGGGATGTGCGCGATATTGTGTCCGACTGTAAATTCCTACAAGCGGCTGGTTACGGGTTTTGAAGCGCCGGTATATGTGACGTGGGCTGCAATGAACCGCTCGGCCCTGGTACGGGTGCCGAAATGGTTCAAGACAAGGCAGGAATCTGCGCGGATAGAGCTAAGGTGTCCGGACCCTGCGTGTAATCCGTATCTGGCTTTTGCGGTGATGCTAAAGGCGGGCCTGGATGGAGTGAGGAACAATCTGGAGCCGCCGGAGCCGGTGGAGGAGAACATATACCAGCTTGACGACCAGAGCAGGGTAGAGAGGAAGATAGAGGTTTTGCCGACATCGCTGGCAGAGGCGCTCGATGCGCTGGGCGGAGATGAAGTGCTGCGAGAGGCGCTTGGCGTGCACCTTTTCGAGCGGTATATTGATGTTAAAGCACGGGAGTGGGACCAGTTCAAAAAGCAGGTAACGCCATGGGAGATTGACACGTATCTCGACATATTCTGAGCTTGGGAGATGGGCATTTCAATTGTGAAGGGGGTATCATGAACGGGGCAAAAAGCATTTTGTTTTGCGAAGTGGTGATTGCGACGGCAGCGGTCATCGGCACCGCAGCGGAGGTTCAGGCGGTGGATTCGGGTGCGGTGAAGGAATTGTTCTTAAACCCACCGAGGGAGTACGCGACGGCGCCGCTTTGGGTCTGGAACGATATGTTGACCGAAGAGCAGGTTCGCTCGACACTTCGTGACCTGGCGAGCCAAGGTGTTAAGCAGGCATTTGTTCATCCCAGGCCCGGCCTGATGACGCCTTATCTTGGCGACGAGTGGTTCCGGCTTTGGGGTATTGCGCTGGATGAGGCGAGGAAACTGGATATGAACCTCTGGATATACGATGAGAATTCATATCCTTCAGGTTTCGCAGGCGGACACGTCCCCGAGCAGATGCCACAGTCGCGAGGACAGGGTATTTCGTTTAAGAGACGCCAAGAGGCACCGGCAGAGCTTGATAACGTTGTCGGTGTTTTTCTGAAAGAGGCGATTGGGTACAGAAACGTTACGGATGATATTCGCAAGGGCAGGGATTTGGGCGACGGCAGTTATCTTGTTGTCGAGAGGACTTATGCGGACAGGGCCGGCTGGCATGGTGGATGGTTTTATGTGGACTTGACCAGGCCCGGCGTAACAGAGAAATTCCTGGAGATAACGCTGGAGCCCTATAGGCAGCGGTTCGGCGACGAGTTCGGAAAGCGCATACCGGGGTCGTTCACCGATGAGCCGCATTTGAAACCCACAGGAAATCTGCACTGGACCGACGACATAGAGGAGGCGTTTAAGGCGAGATGGGCTTATTCGCTCGTGGATAATCTGCCCGGTCTCATTCAGCCCGTGGGGGATTTTAAGCGGGTCCGGCATAATTATTATCAGTTGTTGCTGGAGCTTTTTATCGAGCGATGGGCCAAGCCCTACTACCTCTATTGCGAGAAGAATAACCTTGAGTTTACAGGCCACTATTGGGAGCACGAATGGCCGAACTGCACCTCCGCGCCCGACAATATGGCAATGTATGCGTGGCACCAGAGACCCGCTATCGACTGCCTGATGAACAATTATGCAGAGCACGCCAACGCCCAGTTCGGCAATATCCGCGCCGTGAAGGAATTGTCGAGTATCGCCAATCAGTTGGGCAAAGAGAGGACGCTTTGCGAGGCCTACGGCGCGGGCGGCTGGGACCTGCGATTCGAGGATATGAAAAGAATAGGTGACTGGCTTTACGTCCTCGGCATAAACACACTGGATGAGCACCTCTCCTATATCACGCTCCGCGGCGCGCGCAAGCGAGACCACCCCCAGTCGTTTTCGTATCACGAGCCCTGGTGGCAGGATTATCACGTGATGGCCAATTACTTCGCCCGGCTTTCCGCTGCGCTCTCGGCTGGTGAGCAGGTCAACAGGATACTGGTAATCGAGCCGACGACGACCGCATGGATGTATCAGTTTGACCCCACCCATAAGCAGCATCTTGAGGCAATCGGCGCCCGCTTTCAGAAGTTGGTGACCGACCTTTCGAAAAAGCAGGTTGAGTTTGATGTCGGCTGCGAGAATGTGATGGCCGGGTATGGCTCAGCTAATGATAGGGAGCTGACCGTCGAGAAGCGCAGCTATTCGGCGGTTGTCCTGCCCCCTATGACCGAGACCTTAAACGCTGAAACGATGGAACTCTTGGAGGCATACTGCAAAGCAGGCGGCAAGCTCTTCTGCTGCGGCGACCCGCCGGCCCTGGTTGAGGCCGTTGAATCCGAGCGAGGTAGCGCGTTGACGAAAACCAGCGGATACAGACAGGTCGATGAGGCAGCCCTTGCCGAGGTATTACTTGCCGACGCAGCCGACGGCTTCGCAATCACAGCCGAACCCGGCAGCGAAGGGCTGCTCCTTCATCACCGTCGCATCCTCAGCGACGCAGAGTTGCTCTTCATCACCAACACAAGCATAAGCAAAGCAGTAAAAGGAACGATAGTGTCACCAAAGAAGGGACTCGAGCAGTGGGATATTGAAAGCGGCGCAGTCACACACTATGCGTTTGACAAAACCGATACCGGCATCCGCGCCGAGTTTGAGCTTGCCCCGGCCGGCAGTCTGCTTCTGCTCCTGTCGGATGAAGAGACAAAGACGACCCAAACCTCCGACGGCACGGAAAAGCTGATAGCGGCTTCTGCGCCAACAAAGGTCAAACGCTTGGGGCCGAATGTCCTTACGCTGGACTATGTCGATATTACCGCCGGTGATGAGACCAGAAAGGGCTTGTACTTCTATCGGGCCAACAGAATGGCATTCGAAAAGAACGGTATGGAGCAAAACCCGTGGGATAGCGAAGTCCAGTTCAAAGACGAGCTGATAAGCAAAAAATTCCCTGCCGACAGCGGCCTCGAGGCCACATATCGTTTCACTATTGAAGACGCCGTGCCGCATGACCTTTGCATAGTGATTGAACGGCCCGACCTGTACCAGATTACCTGCAACGGCAAGGCCGTCGAAGCCAAGCAAGGGCAATGGTGGCTCGACAAGGCATTCGGCAGGGTCGATATCGCTTCTGTTGCGAAGGCCGGTGAAAACGCAGTAACAATCAAGGCGTTGCCTTTCACCATTTATCATGAGCTTGAGTCGGCGTATGTGCTGGGTAGCTTCCTGCTCGAACCCGCAGAATCCGGCTTCGTCATTACCCCGGATGCACCGCTCGAATTAGGCAGGTGGAACGACCACGGACATCCCTTCTATGCAGAAGGCGTTTCCTATACACAGCAGTATGATGTTCCAGAGCCGAAGGGGCGCTACCTCGTGCGATTGCCTTCGTGGTATGGCAGTGTTGCCACGGTGAAAGTCAACGGCGCTGACGCCGGGCACATCTATCACCAGCCGTGGCAGTGTGATGTCACCGAGCATATCAAAGCGGGGCAAAATGAAATCGAGGTGGTGGTGGTGGTGGGAACACTGAAGAATACGCTTGGGCCTCATCACGGCAACCCGCCTCTGGGTTCGGCCTGGCCCACGAGTTTCCAGCGTGCCCCTACCAACGGCCCACCCGCCGGCAAAAAATACCACACCATCGCCTACGGCCTGTTCAAACCGTTCGTCTTGGTCCGGCAGTGAGCGATTATTGCTACTCGTTGCTGAGGGAATGGGTCTTTCGGCCCACTTGCGTCAGATTCTGTTGACCCCGAAGGCAGGTTTGGTAGAATACTGCAAGAAGATGTACAGCGACAGCAAGCCAAAGGCGTTAACGATTTGCCGCTTCCTGTGATGTGTAACCCGCCGAGAGCAGCTTGAACCTGGTGGCAGCAGTTCGGAGCGTACGTAAATGCTGATCGAGGGGATAAGTTGAATACCAAGGGAGAGCAGAAATGCTGAATCGCATCCATGTTCGCAACTTCAAGAAGCTGGACGATGTAGAGATAGAGTTGGGAAGACATGTTGTCTTGATTGGCCCCAACAACTCTGGAAAGACGGCCGCTCTTCAGGCGCTGGCTCTTTGGGATGTGGGCCTGCGCCAGTGGAACGCCAAGAAAGGTGGTGGCAAGACGTCGGCTAAGAAACGTCCTGGTGTAGCAATTAATCGCAGAGACCTCATTTCGATACCCGTTCCCAAGGCAAATCTCCTTTGGAGGGACCTCCACGTCAAGGACGTGGACAACTCAGGGCCAACCCCAAAGACCAAGAATGTCCGTATCGAGATAGTCGTGGACGGGATAACCGAAGGTCACGAATGGACGTGTGGGCTGGAGTTTGATTACAGTAATGAGGAGATACTCTTCTGCAGGCCAATTCGCGAGCCCGGCTTTGAAGATGTCCCGGTGACAAAAACACAATTCACCACGGTGCCACAGGACATTACGGAAAAAGTGCAAATTGGATACCTGCCTCCGATGTCGGGTCTGGCAGCCACAGAGCCAAAGCTCGAGGAAGGGCGGGTCAACGTCCTGCTCGGTGAGGGCCAGACTGCGCAGGTGCTCCGGAACATCTGTTATCAGATTTATACTGCTGGTCAGGGAAACAAGTGGGATGAGCTCTGCGCCAGAATCAAGGGACTTTTCGGAGTAGAGCTGATAGCGCCCGAACACATCCGTGAGCGCGGTGAAATAACGATGGAGTATAAGGAGCCAAGCGGCATCAGCTTTGACCTGTCATGTTCTGGACGAGGTCTTCAGCAGACCCTGTTGCTACTGGCCTACCTGTATGTGCACCCGAAGACCGTGTTGCTGCTGGATGAGCCCGATGCCCATCTTGAAGTCTTGCGACAACGGCAAATCTACCAACTGCTCACAGAGGTCGCTGCTGAGCGCGGCTCCCAGATAATAGCTGCCAGCCATTCAGAGGTTGTTCTGAACGAGGCAGCGGAGAAAGATGTCGTGATTGCCTTTGTCGGTAAACCGCATAGGATTGACGACCGAGGTAGTCAGCTGTTAAAGGCGCTAAGAGAGATAGGATTTGAGCAGTACTATCTTGCCGAACAAACAGGTTGGGTGCTCTACCTCGAAGGCTCAACTGACCTGGCGATTTTGCAGGAACTCGCAAGGACGCTGGGGCACAGTGCCGCGAGATTGCTCGAAAGGCCGTTCGTGTATTATGTAGGTAACCAACCAAGGAAGCTGTATGACCATTTCTATGGACTGTACGAAGCGTATCCGAGCCTCGTTGGAATCGCTATTTTCGATAGACTTATCGCACCGCTTGAGGAGAAACCAGGCCTTGAGCAAATGACCTGGACAAAGAAGGAGCTGGAGAATTACATTTGCATGCCGGAAGTTCTGTTGAAGTATGCGGAGGGTGAGAAAGCCGACGACCTCTTCGCGGCAACAGAGGCCAGGAAACGAGTTAAAATCATGCAGGAGATTATTGATAAGGTCTCAGAGGCGACGCGAACATTGTACGGACTTGAGCCATGGTCAGACGATATAAAAGCAACAGATGATTTCTTGGATGCCCTGTTCAGAGAGTATTTCAAGAAGCTGGGACTGCCGAACCTGCTGTCCAAGAGCAATTACCACGTGTTGGCGGGTTTGGTCAGCAAAGACAGCATTGCCGACGAAGTGGTAGAAAAGCTCGACGCAATAGCTGCTACGGCCAAGAAGGCAGGTCGAGACACCGGATGATGCCGGCGCAAGCGAGGACGTCGAGCATGTCCCAGAGATAGGAAATGTCGCTGTTTTCAGGCGGCATAAAGCACCTTATGGTTTTCAAGAATCTCTTTTCTGCGGAAGGGATTGCGCAGGGCGTCTTTTTCAACTAAGTCCACATTTCTGCCGAAGAGCTTTTGAAGCTGCTCACGCATATCGAGCATATCCCACATACTCCATGGAGCATCTGGCTGGAAAGTCACAAGGACGTCAATGTCGCTGTCGGTACGGAAATCATCCCGTAGAATAGAACCGAAAAATGCCAACTCCGTGACTTTCCACTGCCGACAAAACTCTGCTATTTTGTCTTCCGCAAAATCGATATCATGCATTCTCATGGGGAACACACCTTCTCTACGGCACTCTTCAAATTCATCATCCTCAAATGGATAAATAGCATAGACGCCTTGCAAAGTCAATCCTCAAAGTGCCACAGATCAATATCGCATCAGAGGTTTACGGGTATTCCACGGTCGCGGAGGTATTGTTTCATTTCTGTGATGGAGTGGGTCTCGAAGTGTGTGATAGAGGCCATAAGAACGGCGTCGGCTCCTCCAGTGACGATGGCGTCGTACAGGTGTTCAAGCTTGCCTGCACCGCCTGAGGCGATGACCGGTATATCAACGGCATCCGAGACGGCCTTATTCAAGGCGTTGTCGTAGCCGGCCTGTGTGCCGTCGGCGTCCATACTCGTCAAGAGTATCTCCCCCGCCCCCATCTCTTCGCCCCTTTGCGCCCATTCGACCACGTCGATATCCGTCGGCTCGGTCCCTGCCTTTACGGTGACAATCCATTTACCTTCCACGTCCGTTCGTCGCTGGGCATCTATTGCCAACACGACGCACTGTGCGCCGAAATGCTCCGCCGCTTCGGTCAGGATTCTGGGATTCTCGACCGCCGCTGTATTGACGGAGCATTTTTCCGCCCCGCAGCGCAGAAGCTCGTCCATCTGCTCAACGCTCTGTATCCCGCCGCCGACGGTGAAGGGGATAAAGACATTTTCCGCCACCTTTCCGGCGAGCTCAACCAGCGTCTTTCGGGAGCGAATGGTTGCGGTGATATCGAGGAAGACAAGCTCGTCGGCGCCTTCGTCGCTGTAGCGCGCGCCAAGCTCAACCGGGTCACCGGCGTCGCGAAGGTTGACAAACTGGACACCTTTGACGACGCGGCCGTCTTTTACGTCAAGGCACGGAATGATTCTCTTTGCAAGCATTTTATTCGTATCGCGTATCGCGTATCGCGTATCGCGGCTCGCTCGCGACAAACCTCTCGCCGCAAATTTCGATACCAATTTTCACACATGCGTTCACTTTGTTTTGCTCTCGGCGATGTCAGCGAAGTTTTGCAGGATTTTGAGCCCTTGCGGCCCGGACTTCTCCGGGTGGAATTGCGTGCCGTAGATGTTGCCTTTGCGGACTGCGGCGGGCAGCTTGAAGCCGTAATCGGTGCAAGCAACGGTCGCTTGCGGGTCGGTGACATCTGCGTAGAAAGAGTGAGCGAAGTAGAAATGCTTTTTCTCCGGCAGGTCGGCGAAGATGTCAATGTCCCTGGGCAGCGTAACTTCGTTCCACCCCATGTGGGGAATGACCCGGCCTTTGGGTATGGGCACGACAGAACCGCGGATGAGACCAAGGCCTCTGTGGATTCCGAACTCGCAGCTTCGCTCGAAGAGCATCTGGTAGCCGACACAAATGCCCAGTGTTGGCTTTCCGGCTAGCGCCGTCTCTTTTACAAGGCCGCCAAGTGCCCCAAGAGCATTTACGGCGAAGCCGAAGGCAGCCACACCCGGCAGCACGAGGCCGGCGGCGTTCTTGATTTTGCCCGGGTCGTTGGTCAGCTCGACATTGCAGCCGATGTATCGAAAGGCATTGCAGACGCTTTTGACGTTTCCGACGCTGTAATCAACTACCGCTATCATCGTTTTGCATTAAGGGATTGAACCGACAAAGTTTGGCAATACCCACAAAGGGGTATCCTATGCACAATCGTGGTCGTATGCCAGTTTTTTTCTTTACTCTCGTTGGGTCCTGAATTAGACTCCAGCTTTTGCAGAAATCGCAATTTTAGCAAGGAGACCGGGCAGATGAGTGGGAAAAATCCAGGTGCACTGGCAGCCAAGGCGCTTGAAAGTGGTAAGGGGATTTTGCGGCTTAGCCCGACGTGGGTACCGCGGTCGTTTTGTGTTCCAGGCAGGCGAATAAAGCTTCATCCGGACGATTATTACGCGCTGGGGGCAGAAAGAGGCGGGATTGACGAGCGGTGGTTTGCATCGACCACGCCGGCGGACAACGGGCCGCTTACTTCGCCGAACGAAGGACTCAGCTTTGTTGTATTTGAGGATAGCGCCAAGGTGGAGAAAGTACTGCTGCGGGATGCGGTCAGCAAGCTGAAGGGCGAGCTTATCGGCCAGCGCCTGTGGAAGGAACACGAGTGCTGGCCTATGTATTCCAAGTTTTTCGACAACCAGGGTGCCCTGCCGCACCACATACACCATCGAGACGAGCACGCGAAACTGACGGGACAGTTGGGCAAGCCCGAGGCGTACTACTTTCCTCCACAGGCAAACAATCACGGGGGAGATTTCCCCTATACTTTCTTCGGCCTTAATCCGGGCACGACGAAGGGGCAGGTCCGAAGGTGTCTTGAGGATTTCGCCAAAGGGGACAACAAGATAACGAACCTTTCGACGGCGTATCGGCTGGAAGTCGGGACCGGCTGGGATGTCCCGCCCGGTGTCCTGCACGCACCGGGAAGCTTGTGCACATACGAGCCGCAGAAGGCATCAGATGTGTTTTCGATGTACCAGTCACTTGCCGGTGACCAGGTGGTGCCCAAAGAGCTGCTGTGGAAGGATACGCCGAAGGAAAGAATCAACGACGTTGACTGGCTGCTGGAGGTGATTGACTGGGAGCTGAACGTTGACCCGAACTTCGGGCAAAACCGGTTTATGCGACCCATCCCGGTTAGACCAAAAAAAGAAACGGAGCAAGAAGGATTTGTAGAGAACTGGATATGCTATAAATCCACCGCCTTTAGTGCCAAGGAGCTGACCATCCTGCCCGGCAAAACCGTGACCATCAAGGATAGCGCCTGCTACGGAATGATAATGATGCAGGGCCACGGCACCATGGGCGTGTGGGATATAGAAACGCCCGCTCTGATACGCTTCGGGCAGTTGACCTACGACGAATACTTCGTAAGCGAACAGGCGGCCAAGGCCGGCGTGCAGATATCAAACCCCTCCAAGAGCGACCCGATTGTTATGCTAAAGCACTTCGGCCCCGATAATCCGGATTTGAAGATTAAATAGGCAACGCGGCAAATAACGAGGTGAAGCAATGAAGAAGATATCGATTGGCTCTTGGGCGTACACGATCGGCCCTTACGCAGAAAAGCCGATTGACTTCGACACGGTATGTGAGAAATTGGTTGGATACCACTTCGACGGCGTGGAGCTGGGCGGCTTCCCCCCTCACCCGAATCCGGACGACATGCCGGAAAAATCCCAGCGCGATGAACTCGTTGGCAAAATGAAGCAATGGCAGCTCCAGTTCAGCGGTCTCGCCGCGAATCTGTGGGCACAGAAACTAATCAATACCGATGACCAGAGCGGTTATGTCGCAGAGTTCACAAAGAACTGCACATTCTGTGTGGACCTGGGCATTAAGACGATAAGGGTTGACGCGGTTCAGCCGCCCACGATATTCGATGAGGTGGATTACGAAACCGCATTTGAGCGGATAACGAAGACGTGGCGGAAGTGTTCGGACATTGCGGCCGACCACGGGCTGAATGTGGCATGGGAGTTTGAGCCCGGTTTTGCTTTCAACAAACCGTCGGAGATACTGCGTGTGCTCGACGGGGTGGACAAGCCGAACTTCGGAGTGATGTATGATACGTGTCACGGGCAAATGGTTGCCGTTGTGGGTGCTCGCCAGTATGGCCGGAAGGAAACGCTGGCTGGTGGGCAGTTGGAGCTGATTGCCAAGCTAAGCGGCAGAATAAAGCACCTCCATCTGATTGACTCGGATAATACCTGCCACAAGGACGCCGACGGCAATGACGAGACATCGCTTCATCCGCCGTTTGGGCTGGGGGTTGTGAATTTCGATGAGATAGTGCCAGCACTTGTAAAAGCAGGCTTGCCACACGACTGGTGGACGATAGATTTGTGTTTCTGGCCTGACGCATGGGAGGCGACCGAAAAGTGCAAAACGGCAGTGGATAAGTTAAACACTAAGTACGGTAATTGATGAGGTGACAGGAGAGGATTGGCCTATGAAGAAGTTGAACGTGGGAATAATCGGATATGGCTTCATGGGCCGAACACACTCTAACGCTTACTGCAAGGTTAATCATTTTTTCGACATTGCCTATAAGCCACACCTTCAGGTTATATGCGGTCTTGACGACAACGTCGCAAAGGCTTTCGCTGAGCAATGGGGCTACAAGTCGCATACTACCGACTGGCACAAGGTTATCGAGGATGACTCGATCGACATCGTCGATATCTGTGTACCCAACAACGTCCACGCGGAAATCGCAATCGCCGCAGCCAAGGCCGGCAAAATGATCATTTGCGAAAAACCTCTCGCCCTCAACGGCGAGCAGGCCAAAACTATGACCGAGGCCGTAGAGAAGGCCGGCGTAGCGAACCTTGTATCGTTCAACTATCGCCGTGTGCCGGCAGTAACGCTGGCCAAGATGCTGATTGACCAAGGTCGTCTCGGCCGAATCTTCCACTATCGCGCGAACTTCCTGCAGGACTGGACTATCTCTGAACAGGTCCCGCAGGGCGGCGTCGGCACGTGGCGGCTGGATGTCAAAGCGGCCGGCTCCGGGGTCACAGGCGATCTGCTGGCACATTGCATCGATACGGCAATGTGGCACAACGGGCCGATTCAATCGGTCTGCGCCATGACCGAGACCTTTATTAGACAACGCAAGCACGCTGAGACGGGAAAGGTCGAGCCCGTCGGCATCGATGACGCATGTACCTTCATGTGCCATTTTGATAACGGTTCGCTCGGCAACTTTGAGTCCACCCGTTATGCCCGCGGTCACAAGGCACTTTACACTTTTGAGATAAACGGTGAACATGCATCCATCGCGTGGGACCTGCACGATATGCACCGCCTGAGCTACTTCGATCACGCCGACGAGTCGATCGTTCGCGGCTGGCGTTCCATCCATGTCACCGATACCGATATGCCCTATATGGATAAATGGTGGGTGCCTGGACTACAGATCGGATACGAGCACACATTTGTCCACCAGATAGCCGACTTTCTCGATGGCCTGGAAACAGGTGTGCCTGCGCAACCGACCTTCCGCGAGGCCCTGGCAACCCAATATGTCTGCGACGCCGTGCTCGCCTCAGCCAAAAGCGGCAAATGGGAAAAAATCCGCAGTTAGCCACGATAGACCAGACAAAATAATCGCCAAACACGGAATCAGGCCGCGAGACAAGGTCAAGCAAAGGGCCGCTTTGGCCGATTAAATTCAGCAGCTTCTTGCAACCGAAAGTGACCTATAATGTGTGGGATAGTAGCATATCTTGGTGAAAAAAGTGCCCAGCCGATACTCGTCGAGGGATTGAAGCGCCTGGAGTATCGTGGTTATGACTCAGCGGGCGTTGCGCTTCTCGGCGCCGGCGCGATTAAGATAAAGAAGGCCAGCGGCAGGATAAGCGCACTGGAGGAAATCCTCGATGAGCCGTCCAGCGCCGATACTGTCGGCCTGGGCCATACCAGATGGGCCACACACGGTGAGCCGAACCAGACCAATGCACATCCGCATCCCGACTGGACCGGCAAAATAGCTGTGGTGCACAACGGCATCATCGAAAACTATGCGACCCTCAGGACCTGGCTCGAAAGCGAAGGAGTCGAATTTGCCAGCGAAACCGACACGGAGGTAATAGCCAACCTGATTGGCTATTTCTACAATAAAGGCGACGGAGACGAAGAAAGCAGGAGGACAGATGGTCAGAGCAGGTTCGAGTGGGCCGTCCAGCGCGCACTGCGCGAGCTGCACGGGACCTACGGCCTTGCGATACTCTGCGCCGACTTTCCCGATACGCTCATAGGCGCCAAAAAAGGAAGCCCCCTCATCCTCGGCGTCGGCGAAAATGAATATATCCTCGCCTCCGATGCCGCCGCGATAGTCGAGCATACCAAGCAGGCGGTGTACCTGGCCGACAACGAAATGGTCACCATCACGCCGAAGGGCTTTCGCACCAAGACAATCGACAACGTCCCCATAACCAAAGAGCTAAGTGAAATAGAATTCTCCCTCGAGCAGATAGCCCTTGGCGGCTTCGCACATTACATGCTCAAGGAAATATTCGAACAGCCCGAATCGCTGCGGATGTGTCTGCGAGGCCGCCTCGACACGACCAACAGCAAAATCAAGCTCGGCGGCATAGCGAATTATCTGCGCGAGTTTACGCGAACCAAACGTGTCATCCTCACCGCCTGCGGCACCGCCTGGCACGCCGGCCTCGTGGGTGAATTCCTCTTCGAACAGCTCGCGCGAATACCCACCGAGACTGAATACGCCAGCGAGTTTCGCTATCGCAATCCCATCATTGAGGACGGCACCGTCGTTATTGTGATAAGTCAGTCAGGCGAGACGGCGGACACATTGGCAGCCGTGGAGCAGGCCAAAGAGCGCGGGGCGGCGGTACTGGGCATCGTCAACGTCGTCGGCTCATCCATAGCAAGGGCAACCGATTCCGGTGTGTATCTGCACGCCGGCCCCGAAATAGGCGTCGCAAGCACCAAGGCCTTTACCGCCCAGGTGGCCGTATTGGCTATGCTCGCAATCGAGCTTGGCAGAAGACGGCACATCAGTAGCGCCGAGGCCCAAAACTGCATCGAACAGCTCTCGCAGATACCCGAAAAAATCGAGCGGGTCCTGGAGCAGTCTGACAACATAAAGCAAATTGCCGCCGCCAACGCAAACCGGGAAAACTGGCTCTTCCTCGGCCGCGGATTCAATTATCCCGTCGCCCTCGAAGGCGCGCTGAAGCTCAAGGAGATAAGCTACATCCACGCCGAGGGCCTGCCCGCCGCCGAGATGAAGCACGGCCCCATCGCCCTCATTGTCGATGGAATGCCCGCCGTCTTCATCGCCACCGCCGGCCCGCAGTACGATAAGATTATGGGAAATATCGCCGAGGTCCGCGCTCGCGGCGGAAAGACAATCATCGTCGCCACCGAAGGCGATGAAAACGTCAAACAATACGCCGACCACCTTATAACCGTCCCGCAGGTCCCTGAGATGTTCGGCCCGATGCTAACCGTCGTCCCCCTCCAGCTCCTCGCCTATCACGCCGCCGTCCTCCGCGGCCACGACGTCGATAAACCCCGTAACCTCGCTAAAAGCGTCACCGTCGAATAACACCCTAGAAGCGCAGCCTCAAGGAGAGTTTACCGCGAAAGGGCGAAGACCCCGCCTCTGTCTCCCCTCCCTCTTCTTTTCCCAAGAGCTTCCTTGCTTCCCGGAGATTCTGCTTAATCCATTCATACTCGACAGGATTAGGATGCTCTATTTGCCGTTCCATTTCTCTGTGTTGAACTCACCAAAACTTCCACCACGGCTTGCGTGCTTTGTCCCCCACCCCCGCATCCCCCACTTGGCGCGAATCACTGCTGCCGAACACGAATTTCTCACCCCGCCTAGCGCCTTTTTCATCAATCGGATAGACCAGACCCAGGCGTCGCATGAAATCACACAATTGCCAGTCGCTCCCTATGCGGTACTCATCGTCTGGATAGGCTTTGCCCCCCGCGCCGGCAAGGTCCGCGAGCTCCCAATGGATCAAGTAGTTTCTGACATCCTCTTTCTCGACCTTTGGCCAGTGCTCAGCTACACGTAATGCATTTCCTGACCACCGCGCGCGCTCCTGCTCATTGACCTCTCCCCAGTATTCCGGTACCGGGTTGAAGCAGTCCACTTCCTCCCCGTTGGCAAACAGCCGATACATCCAGAAATCTCCGTCGTGAATGTGAAATGAAAACACTGGCTTTCCCAGTCGCTTCGACAACTCCTGAGATACTTCGTCCCACTCCATCAAGCCACTTGGGTATAATACGGATACCCTCCCACCAGCTGCTTCTGAGATGACCATGATATCAAGTTCATCCACATCAGTCCCAGCCGGTTCAAAAGTTCTACCTGTTTCTACCGCCATACTTTGCATGCACCGTTTCACCTCATCCGCACTCGAACCACCGATCCCCGACAACGCTAAGAATAACCCCATGACCTTCTCTCCTTCATTCTGCAAGTTCCACCGACCGCCCCTCGTCTTTCGTCGGATATTTCTCGTTCAGCCATCACGCTTATAGATTGACCTCTAGCGGTATTCTCGGCACTTCCCCGCCAATGTCAACAACGCCTTCACAACCACCACGGGAATCAGGACGCTTGCGTGAGGAGCCAGCCGCGACTAAAGTAGCTCGGCCCGATTCGAGGATGTGGCTAAGCGGAAAAACAGGTAAGAACGTGAAGAATCGCTGGAAGACGAATCAGTTATCAACAGGCAGTGGCAAGCAGCGCAGCCGCGCATTTACCCTCATCGAGCTTCTGGTCGTGATATCGATAATCGCGGCGCTTCTGGCGATACTGCTGCCCGGCCTGAGCAAGGCCCGCGTCCTGGCCCGGCGCACTGGCTGTGCAAGCAATCTTCGCCAGATAGATATCGCTATGGGCCTTTACGTAAGCAGCAACGATGACCATTACCCCTGCGCTGACGACCCTGTATCGACCTCGCCGTCCTGCTGGCTTTGGATGGGTCGTGGCTGGCGAGGATTCGCCCAGCCGTACCTGACCGACGACATCGATGCCAATACGCCCTCGGTCCTGCTTTGCCCGGCCGATAAGACCTCACCCGAAAAGTTCGAGTCAACCAGCTATGCCTATTCGATGGCCTTTTATCATACCGCCGCGCAGATAGACGATATGAACAGCATCGCAGATACATACAGCAACCCACAGGATAGCATCCCGCAGGGACCTGCCGATGTCGCCAGACCCGGCGGCAAAATTATCGTGGGCGAGTGGCTCAGCAACCATTTTCAAATAGAAGAAGGGGACGACCCCGGCTGGTGGGGCTGGGCCGGCCGAAGAAACTATCTCTTCGCCGACGGCCAGGTCCGATTCCTCAAAGCAGACGAGCTGCGAGCGGCGAACGACGGTAATCCGAATCCGAATCTTACCGCCGACGGCATCAAGGGCGCCGACTGGCCAAGGTAGTATTTGGTCGAAAAGCAGGTCATCCTGCCGCCCGATTTCGCCGATAATAGAACTACGAAGCGGGCGAACAGAAGCTGGAAAGAAAATCGGTGCTGAACAAAGTAATTAAAACTAAGAGCAGACGGATGGGCATTAAGAAACTTGCATGGACAATAATTGTCTTAATCCTGGCCGCGACGCTGGTAGGTTGCAAAGACGAAGAGAAAAGGCAGGCACTTGCAGAGACAGCCGAGGCAAAGGCCGAGCTTGTCAAGGCAAAGGCAGAGCTGCTGCAGCTTCGCAGCGAGCAGGTCCTCCTAAGAGAACAGCTTCAGACGGCCAGGCAGGGACAAGAGCAATTGACACAGCAGATCGAAGATGCACTCGCTGAGCGCGATGAGGCCCTCGGCGAGGCACAGGTTGCCCAAGAGGCAGGAGGAAACTTGATAGAGCTTTTGGAAAGCCAGGTCAAAAGTGCAAAGCAATCGGAAGAACAAGCCGAGCAATTGAAAGCGGTGATTGCTCAGCTCAGAACGACGATCGAGCAGCAGCAGGCACGTATCGATGAGCAGGCGGCAACAATTGAACAGCAGCGGGCAACGATTCAACAGCAGCAGGCCCTTATCGAGGAACTGCGGTCGCCAGAGGCGCAAAGCGAGGAAGTGGCCTACGAGTATTGAGCGTGGCGCCAGGTTTGCGTTCGGCGCGGGCAGGTTCAGCCGGAGTTTAGTTTGCCCTCGACGTAGTTGACAATGGAATTGACGGTGAACAGGTCGCCGAGCCGGTTAATGTCCGGGTCGGCCTCGAAGGCGCTCATATCTGTGTGCGGCATTTTTCCCCTTAGCTCCGCAAGGCCCTTTTCGGTAAGCCGCCCGTTTGCGACAAGCTCGGCGTCGTTCAGCAGAGATTCTGCCGGAAACAACTCTTCGCGGGGGATCTTAATCTGAAACGCCTTTTCAAGCCGAAAGACAACGTCGAGGAAATCGATGCTTTCGGCGCCGAGGTCTCCCATTAGGGTTGCTTCGGGGGTGACTTCGTCGTCATCCACGCCGAGTGCATCGATGAGAACCTCTCTGACCTGCTCGAATACCTGGTCTCGACTCATTGCCATTTCTTCTTCCTTTGCATACCCGAAGTAAGGCGGGCTTTCCGCAGCTTCTGTTTTCTCGGTTCACAAGCAGCCGGCAAAGATAACCTATCGTCTCGGTTTGTTCAAGGGCCGGTGTTTATTTTTTTGCAGCCGCCTCGGCGGATTTCCAATCAGGGCAACCGGAAGATTTCAGGACTGCCGCCGGGCAATGTTGATGAGCTCATTGCCGATTTCGACGGAATAGCCGGCGGGATTCAGGGGTGTATAGAGGTAAGGGTGAGAGACGGGATTTGAACCCGCGACCCCTGGAACCACAATCCAGTGCTCTATCCAACTGAGCTACTCTCACCGCGACGATTTCCGACCCTGCGCGGGTCCGCAGAGATACGCCCGCGATTTTCGGCTTTCATATTATTGCGCAAGGGTAACTGAGAGTCAAGCATCGTGATTTGCACGGCCGGCACGTTACAAGAGCAACGGCGGGTATCTTAGCGGACACGGCTGGTAACAAATCTTACCGTCTCTATCAGTGTGTTTTTTGCCTCACTTTCTTTGAGGTTTGACAGGGCGTCGAGCGCCTTTTCGACGAAGCCTTGTGCAAGTCGGCGGGAGTAGTCCAGAGAGCCGTGGTCTCTTAGCTGCTCGAGCAAGATTGCCCCGGCTGAGCCGGTGCTGCGTTCGGTGGCTTCATTAACGGCACCAGCGAGCAGCAAATCGGCCAGGTCTCGTTTTCGTTCATCGTCGACCGCAGCAAGCAGGTGTATCAAAGGCAAGGTAAGCTTTTGATTCTCGACATCGGCGCCGAGTGTCTTGCCGGTTTCGCTCTCATCGCCGGTGACATCAAGCAGGTCGTCGGTAATCTGAAAGGCGATACCAGTGTTGAGGCCGTAGCTGCCGAGCGACTGAACCATCGTCTCATCAGCGCCGGCCAGCGACGCGCCGAGCGAACAGGCGCTGCTGAAGAGGGCTGCGCTTTTTTCCGTGATTATCTCAAGGTACTGCGACTCGGTAAGCTCCAGATTCTCCCTTTGAAGGACCTGGCACAGTTCGCCTTCACATGTTCGTGTAGCCGCAGCGGCGATGATACCTGAGACCTGCGGCTTAAGAGCGACACACAGCTTGAATACCTTGCTGAGGACGAAATCGCCCAGCAAAACGGCGGATTCGTTACCCCGGAGGGCATTGACCGTAGGCAGTCCTCGGCGGCTCCGGCCGTTGTCGAGGACGTCGTCGTGCAGCAGAGTGGCGTTGTGTATCAGCTCAAAAACGGCAGCGACGCGAATGTGGTCGTCGGTAATACCACCGCAGGCCTTACCCGACAGGAGCACTAAGGCGGGACGGACCATCTTGCCCCTGTTGGAGCTGAGGTACTCAGCGAGCCGTCGGACGGGCCGGCTGCAATCGTGCAACTGCCGGGCGATAAGGTCGTTAACGCGCTGAAGATGTTCGGCAATGACGGCAAAGTCTGGAGCGACAACTTGCCCGGAGGCCGAATCTGCGCCACCGGATGTATCTGTGCTTGGGGGCAATTGCATCTTCTCCGTCTCATACCGACCCGGACAGGGCCTGTTATGCCTGCTGCCTTCACTTTCCGTGGGCGTATTTAAAGAACTTCCTGCGCAAGAGCTTCGTAATCGGGCCGGGCTTGCCGTCTCCGACGACCCTGCCGTCAATCTCAACAATGCCGATGACTTCCGCAGCGGTTCCCGTCAGGAAAAACTCGTCGGCAACGTACAAGTCGAACCGCGTGAGGTTCTTCTCGACTACGTCGATTTTTTCTTCCTTAGCCAGCCGAATCACGAGGTTTCGTGTTACCCCTTCGAGCGCACCGGCCTCGACCGGCGGTGTGCAAACGATGCCCTTGCGGACTATGAACACGTTGTCACCGGTGCCTTCCGCAACGTAGCCCTCGTGGTTGTACATAACCGCTTCGGGGACGTTGTTGTCGAGCGCCTCAATCTTGGCCAGAATGTTGTTCAGGTAATTCAAGCTCTTTGCCTGTGGCGGAATCGCAAGCGGGTGGTTGCGAACCGTTGTTGCGCTGATTATCTTCATTCCTGTTTCATACAGCTCTTCTGGATAAAGCTGGATATTGTCGGCTATGATGAACAGGCGCGGGTTCTCGCATATAAAGGGGTTAATCCCCAATGTACCCGTGCCGCGTGTGACAACGAGGCGGATGTAACCGTCGATGACCGCGTTGGCCCTGACCGTCTCTTCAACCGCCTTTATCAGCGATTTCCTGTCCATCGGGATCTCAAGGCGGATACTCCTAGCGGATTCGTACAGCCGATCGATGTGCGCATCGAGTTCAAATACCCGCTCGTTATAGACGCGAATACCCTCGAAGACTCCGTCACCGTAGAGCAGACCGTGGTCGAAGACGCTTACTTGCGCGTCCTCTTCGTCCACGAGCTTATTGTCCAGCCAGATTTTTAGCGCCATAAAACTGCCCTTACTTGCAAGAGTAACAGGTAATCAACGCAAAAAACTATCGCATCTTGCCGTCGGCGAGGGTGATTACTCGTCCGGCCCTGCGGGCAATCCGTTCGTCGTGAGTCACCATCACAATCGTCTGCCCGCTTCGATTCAACTCTTCAAGCACATTAAGGATACCATTTCCGGTTTCAGAGTCAAGGTTTCCGGTCGGCTCATCAGCCAGCAGCAACCTTGGCTCGTTCATCAGCGCCCGGGCGATGGCGACCCGCTGTCTTTCGCCGCCTGAGAGCTGATACGGCTTGTGGGCGGCCCGCTCTGCAAGGCCGAACTGCCTGAGAAGCTCTCGGCTTCGCCTCTTCACGCGCCCGCGGCAGCCAAGCCAGCCAAGGATGCTTTTCGACACCATCGCCGGAAGATACACGTTTTCCGACACATTTAATTCGTCCAGCAGATGATAGAACTGAAAGACAAAGCCCACCATTTTATTGCGAAACCTGTTCAGTTCGCCTGAGCTGAGCCGGTTAAGCGGTGTGCCCTCGAACTTCACCAGACCTTTATCGGGCTTATCGAGGGCACCGAGTATGTGTAGAAGCGTACTTTTTCCGCTGCCCGAAGCGCCGACTACGGCAACAAACTCACCGGTTTTCACTGCGAGTTCAACGCCCTTGAGAACGCGCACCTGTGCCGCCCCCATGCGATACGACTTGTACAATCCCTCTGCCCTCAATATCACACTGTCACCACTCATAACTGCGTCACCTGCAAAGTTTTGACGGGTTCAAGTTTGGCCGCTCGCCGAGTAGCAAGCCAGGCACCTGCCAGACACGCTGCCGCCGCACACAAGACAATCACCGCAAGCGTTGACCAATGCACCTCGTTGGGAATGTCACCTATAGCATAAATCGTCCTGTCCCAGATCTGAAAGCCGAAACGCTCAAAAAGCCAGTCCTCCACGCCATTTATATAGCGCAAAAACAGGATTCCACAGACGACTCCGACCGCAGAGCCGATAAGCCCGAGCAGAAAGGCAAAGAGCAGGAACAACGCCACCAGATTCGCTCGCGAAACGCCGATGCTCTTTAATATGCCTATGTCTTTGCTCTTGTGGCTGACAATCATATAGAAAACGACGAAGACAATGAAGACGGTTGTCAATCCGACCAAGCCGAACATCGCAGTCATCATCGTCTGCTCTTTTTCCATCGCGGCGATGAACTGTCGGCGGTGCTCTTTCCAGCTTTGCACCCGCACCGTCTCGAATAAATCGCAGTACCGCTCACCTGCGTATTGCTGTGTGAATTTGCGCCATAGCTCTGCGACGCGGCTGCAGCCAGCTTCGAGCTTTGTGCCGGGCTTGAATTTGATATGAATCGAGGACGCTCTGGCGGCTGGTTCTGTCATGCCGCAGAGCAACTGGAGCTGGTCAAAGGGCAGATATACGGTGGAGCTATCGACGCGAGCAAGGCCGCTGTGAGAGCTGTCACTATAGCAGAAGGTCTTGCTATTTGCCAAATCGGTGCCGGCCTTTGCGAGTGCACCTCTTACCGTCAAAGGAAAACAGGTCACGACAAGCGCTGTTGCAGCAGGTCTGGAGTCGTACGAGTATTCGCCTCGCGTACTTCGCCGAAGCCACAGGTCCACTCCTACCACACAGCCGGCCCTATTAGAATCGTACGCCAGCTCGAATGCCCGGTGCGGCTCGGCTTTGTGGTAGTGCAGACTCTCACCCAAGCCGGTGACCAGAAAATGTCTGGCAGGGTCAATACCGACGACTTCAACGCCGATACCCTGCTCGGAACCGCTAACACCGACCAGGCCGTAGCTCGTTATCACGGGGCAGGCCGCTTCGACGAAGTCGCTGCCTTCCAGCTCTGCGAGGAAATCGTCGTAGTATGGAAAACCAACGAGCGATTCGGTACCGACCACACAATCGCCAACGTATCTGTGGTTCTTTTCCTTGAAGTCGCCGACCAGCCCGGTCATCACCGTCATCACAACGACGACGATGAACACGCAAAGGCCGACCGCTGTAAGTGCAAGGTAGCTGACTCGCCTTTTTATGAGATAGCGAAATGCAAGAATAAGCTTATACATTTTTCGACCGTTTATTCATATCTTAGCACATTGACCGGCCGGGTCAGCGCAGCGACTATCGCGGGGATAAGTGCTCCGGCCGCCGCGGCCAACACCGCCGCCGCCGCTATTTGCAGCGCTGCCGTCCAGTCAACCTCATTCGGTATTCGGCTGAACATATACACACTGCTCTTCCATAGCTTGAGGCCGAACAAGACCCTTATCCACTCTTCAATCACATTTATATTTTGCGTGACGGCCCAGCCGAGCACCATACCGAGTCCGGCGCCTATCGCACCGACACAGCCGCCGAAGCCAACGAAAATCGCCCACACCGAGCCGCTTGCCGCTCCGCAGCTTTTGAGTATGCCGATATCCTTGCGTCTCGTTTCCACTATCATATAGAAGATGCAGAAGATAAGCACGACGACACTGAAACTGATAACGCCGAATATCAAGAGCAGGATGCCCATTTGCTTTCGCAATTCAGCGACGAATCTGCTCTGCAGTTGTGTGGCAGTTTCGATATTTGTCTCGTGTACGAGATAGCCGCTCCAGCCGAGCACATCGGCTGCGAACACCTCCCAGACGCCGCGAATCTGCGCCAAAGCCACATCGACGTCAACGCCGCTTCGCAGCTTTATCTGAAGCTGGTCGCAAACCTGCTGCGGGCCTGGCCCCAGGGGCTCGCCGCCGAGCGCCTCGGCCAGCCGTTCAATCGGAAGATATACGATTCGCTTATCGAGATGATAGACCCCGGTAAAGACAACATCGGCAAGCTCGAATTTGATGACTCGCCTGGTGAACTTCTGCTGGTCGCTTTCGGCGTTCTTCCCGGCAGAGCCGGTGGTTATCACAACCTGTTGACCGATGAATTTCTTAGCGGCCTCGAAGTCATATTCGTCGGTTTGCTCGTCCGGCTCTGCGAGGGCGCCTATGCCAACAAAGCCCCTAGCAATTCCATTGTCCTGACCACCGCTAACAGCTTTGCCGATAAGCAGCGACTCATCGAAGGCGGTTACCGCCCCTCGTTTGTCCGGCTCAATGCCCCAGATTTCAACGGCCCGCACATTTCCCCTGCCAAGGTGCAGAAGCCCCTGAGTGGTAAGCGTCGGCGTGGCGGCCTTGACGGCAGCGGTTTGCTCCAGCCGGGATATAAGCTCCTGATAGTCGGTGAATTTTGCCGGCGGGCCAAGAACCGCGTCGCCGATCGCATCTACGGCGCTCTGCTCAAAGGCGGCAATGAAGCCGGCGAACAAGCTGGCAACAACTATCAGAAGCGCGGTCGAGAGGGTGAGGGCGGCGATGCTAAGGAGCACTATCTTTCTCTTACGCAGGTATCGCAGCCATAGAAATAGCTTCAGCATCCCGAACCCGGCTAATTCAATCCGTGGGTTTTAGAAGTGGGAACAGCACGACATCACGAATACTCGTTGCACCGGTCAATACCATAACAAGGCGGTCAATTCCGATACCAAGCCCCCCTGCCGGCGGCATTGCATATTTCAGAGCAGTTATGAAATCGTAATCCATCGTCGCCATTGTCTCCTGCTGGCCGCGAAGCTGGAGCCGAAAATTCTCCTCCTGAACGGCAGGGTCATTGAGTTCCGTATAGGCGTTGGCCAGCTCCATACCGGCTATATACAGCTCGAAGCGCTCGGCGTATTCGGGGCTGTCTTTTTTGCGCTTCGTAAGCGGACACAAGGCCGCAGGATAATCCATCACAAACGTCGGATTGATAAGCTTTGCCTCGACGGCGGCCTCGAAGACTTCGTTTACCACTACCACATCATCCATATCCGCGTGTTCTATCTCAAGCTGCTCCGCCCTTCTCCGCACTGCGGCAATGTCTTCTATCCTGCAGCCGGCGTGTTCGGCAAACAGCTCGGCATAAGTCGCACGGCGCCAGGGCTGCGAATAGTCTATGGTGACATCGCCGAACCGGACCTTGCTGCCGTGACAGTACTTCTCGACCAACAGGCAGATAAGCTGCTCTGTCAGGTCCATCATCACGTTGTAGTCGCCGTAGGCCTGATACAGCTCAAGCATCGTAAACTCGGGGTTGTGCTGTCTGCTGAGGCCTTCGTTTCGGAAATTTCGGTTTATCTCGAAGACCTTTTCCATTCCGCCGACAAGCAGCCGCTTCAGGAAAAGCTCGGGCGCAATCCGCAAAAACAAGTCGATTCCCAGAGAGTTGTGGTGGGTTATGAACGGCTTTGCGGCGGCGCCGCCGGGTATCGCCTGCATCATCGGCGTCTCTACTTCGAGAAAGCCGCGGGCTTTAAGAAAGTCACGGATTGTCCACAACATAGCGCTTCGCTTCCTGAAAAGCTCCATCACCTCGGGGTTTGCCCACAAATCGACATAACGCCGGCGATATCGAAGGTCAATATCAGAAAGGCCGTGGAATTTTTCGGGCGGCTGAAGAACAGACTTACTTAGAAGTGTTACTTTGTGGGCCCAGATTGTAATCTCTCCGGTTTTGGTCTTGCCAAGCCGGCCCGAAGCACCGATTATGTCGCCCAACTCCAGAAGCTTTGCAAGCGGCCATTGCTCGGCCATGAGCTTTTTGCTCAGGCCCACCTGGATAGTGCCGCTCCAGTCGCGCAGCGTAATGAAGATGAGCTTTCCTATATCGCGCAGCAGCACGATTCTGCCCGCGCAGTTTGCGGTTTGGGAGTCGTCTGCGTCTTTGAACCCGGCTTTGACACCCGCGGCGGGCTCTGCCTGCTCGTACCTGCCGCCGTAGGGGTCGATGCCCATTTGCCTGATGGCAGAGAGCTTCTGCTGCCTGGCCTGTTCAAGTCGACCGGGTTGTCCGCAAGGGTCGGATGACTGTCTGTTCCGGTTCTCTGCCAAATCGCGCCCCTGAAGTAAGAAGAAAAATCGCAGATGCGAATGTCCTTAGGCAGCTTTACGCTTAAGCTCTTCGGCCTGCTGCAGAATCAGCTTGGCTCTGACAACCAGCAGGGCAACTGCAAGCTGCGGGTCAACCTCTACGGTTTCTTCAAGTGTGTGCCTGGTCAGCGGTGCGGCGGTGTTGTCGTGGCCCGCCTTTACCAATACATCGTTGTCCCGCTGAACGTCGAACATTTTCCTGAGCTCGTCGCCTCTCATCTTTATCTCGATATCGGGACCGACTCCCCAATCCTTTCTGTCCAGCTTTTCCATCTCCTCACGACTCCTCACCATCTGCCCGGAGGGCAAATGATAATAGGCCATCGTGTATTTTAACTGAGAACCGTCGCCCGGATAGTGGGTTATGCCCTGGACAACACCTTTGCCGTGGGTTCTCTCGCCAACCAAAACCGCACGTTGGTGCTTTTCGTCGGCAAGGGCACCTGCGACTATTTCCGAGGCACTGGCCGAGCCGGCATTGATGAGAATCACCATCGGATAATCAGGATGCGTGCCCCTGGCGTGGGCCATCACGTATGTCGGAATCCCGAACCTCGGCTGGGTCCAGACAACCATGTCCCCCGAGAGAAACTTGTCCGAAACGTCAATTGCACTTTCAAGAAAACCTCCCGAGTTATAACGCAAATCCAGAACCAGGCCGCGAATTCCCTCGGCTTCGAGTTTTGCAAGCACATTCTCAAGGTCGTCGGCGGTCTTTTCGGAAAAGTTGGTAATTCTCACGTATGCTATTTTTTCGGCATCGTCTATCATATACAGCCACTCGCCTTCTGTTGTCCGCTGCCAGCCCCGTATCGTGGGAACGGAAATCGTAGCCCTTGTGATTGTAATTTGCCGCCGCTCGTCGGTACCGGGTCTGCTTATGGTCAACGTCACGTCAGTGCCGGGCGGCCCGGTGATATGCTTGACGGCGCACCGAAGAGACATCTCCTTCGTGGGCATACCGTCCACCCCTTCGATAATATCACGAGCATCGAGCCCGGAGGCATAAGCGGGCGTCCCTGGCAGTAAGCTGGCGACTGTCAGCCGGCCCTGCTCCTTGGTTATCTCCACCCCGATGCCGCTGAACTCATTGGTCATAAGCTTTTCGAAGTCTTCAACCTGCTTCGGCCATACTATCACCGTATAGGGGTCCAGGGCGCCAAAGGCCGCGTTCGCAAATTGCGCTATCAGGACCTGCTCCGGCAGATTCGCGGTCGTCCTGTTGAACGCCAACACGTCATCAAAGACACGCAGGAATTTGTCCTTGTTCGCCCCTTCGGGCCACTGTTGCGTCTCTTCGAGCAGCCCGCCGAGCCGCGAAGACAGTGCCGAAACGGCATTCGGCCCGGGCGGCGAGAAATCCTCAAAACTGTCGCCCAGGGAGACCGCCAGCGAGTTACCATCTGCAACCGACAGCTTGGTGGTGACAACCTCAGCCAGTGACTTGCAGCGGCGCACCCCCTTCAAGGCCATCCTGCGATAATCAACCTTCGTGACGTAATTGAAATTGAGGGCGTCTATCGCGCGGACGAACATCCGCTTTTTAACTCCCTCGAAGCGTTCTTTGCTCGTCTCGCAGGGGCTGTCCTCGAAAGAGCCGGCGATGTCGGCTTTTTCTATTAGGTTCTCGGCGTGGTCGGTATATTGTTCATTATCCGGCTCAATTGCCGCAAGCCAGCTATAGCAGGCCAGGTACGAATCAATCCACTTACCTTTTGCCTCGAACTCGGCGGCCTTGGCCTTGGCCTGTTCGATGGCCTGGCGAACAAACACATCGGCCAGAAGCTGCTGCTTTTGCTTTTCATCGGCAAAGCTGATGGCCCTTGCGGCGACTGCAAGCACGGCAGAGTAGTCGTTTGGGTCGGCCGCCTGATTTGTATCGTTGACTTCGGCAGCAGAGCCGGAACGCAGCTTTTCAAGCTCCCCAATCCGCTCCTCGTATGCCTTCTGTCTTTCGGCGGTTCGCCTTTCGACAATCCGGTTGTATTGCTCGGCGAGTTCGGCCAACTCGGACAGGTGGAACGAGCCGGAGCCGGCAGCGATATATTGCTCTATCAGCCGACCCGCCTCGTCAAACGCGCCCTTTGCAATAAGCCGAGCGGCTATTCTGACTGCATTGGGTTCGTCCAGCTCGGCAACGTCCAGCGTGCTCAGGTCGGGCTCATTCGATTCGACGGCGGCAATTGGCGCGAGATTGTCCTCTGCAACGGCTGTCTGCTCGGGAATCTCCAAACCGGCAGAACCAGCGGCAAAGACGTGAACGGCCACACCGCAAGCCGGCAGTATCACCACCAGCAAGCTCAGTCCTAAAACACAGTGTAACCGTGCTCGATTATCTGTCATTTTGCCTCTTATCGTAAACGCGGTCTGCCCTTCGGTTTATTGTATCTTCGGCAAAAACACGAAGCCCGATTACAGGCATTCAGCCGCCTTGCCCGCACAACCGAGAACATGAAGCTTGTGCTTTACCATCTCGTAGATCGCATCTCTGCCCGGACCAAGGTACTTGCGAGGGTCGAACTCTTCGGGCTTCTCGGCAAAGACCTGCCTAATCTTCGCCGTCAGCGCCATCCGTAAATCGGTGTCGATATTTACCTTGCACACCCCCATCTTCGCCGCCCTGCTCACCGCTTCTTCCGGCACACCCATCGCATCGGGCATATTCCCGCCGTACTTGTTGATTAGGTCCTTGAATTCCTTCAACACACTGCTCGAGCCGTGCATAACAAGCGGAAAGCCCGGCAGCCGTTTCTGAATTTCCTCTACCACGTCAAACGCCAGCTTCGGCTCTTTCTTGAACTTGTATGCGCCATGGCTGGTGCCGATAGCAACAGCCAGAGAATCAACGCCCGTCTTCTCGACGAATTCCTGCACCTGGTTCGGGTCGGCAAGATGCTTGCTGATATCGTCGGTGTCCACACCCACCACATCTTCCTCGATACCACCCAACTGTCCCAATTCGGCTTCTACCACCACGCCCTTATCGTGGGCATAGTCTACTACTTCCCTCGTAACCTTTATGTTCTCGTCCAACGGCAGCTTTGAGCCGTCAATCATCACGGAGGTAAAGCCGTCTTCGACGAACTCCTTACAGGTCTGAAAGTTGTCACCGTGATCCAGATTTATCGCAATCGGGATGTCGGGATTCTCCGCCACGACCACATCTATGATTGCCTTGAGATAGCTGTTTTTGGCATACTGCCGGGCCCCACGGGAGACCTGGAGGATCAGAGGCGCCTGCTCTTCCGCTATCGCCTTTACAATCCCCTGCGTGATTTCCATATTGTTCACATTGAACGCACCGACCGCATAGCCGTTGTTGTAGGCCTGCTCGAACATCTTCTTCGTCGTAACCAGTGGCATAGCTAACTCCTTAACAACCTTCAAAAAAAGCCATAAACGTCAATCTGCACCGTACCCCGAGTGCAGAAACACCAAAAGTGCAATACTATAACCGATTCGCTCCCCATTTCAAACACTAACTACCCCCCCGCCCGCCGTTTTTTCCAATCCCAAAGTGCTGTTACTACCCCCTCGGCGTCCAGGTTGCGGTTACCGTCTTTGCGCCGCCTACGCTGCGGAGTGTCGTGATTAGCGGCCAGCCCTGCCCACTGCTCGGAGTGGCTCCCAGGGCTAGTCGTCAATTTGGGTTCTATCTACAAGCTCCCCATCGCGGTATACGTACTTTCTCTCGGCTATCCTGTCCTTAAATATATCCCCCTCTTGCAGGCCGAGATTCTTATAGGCAAAGACCTCTTCGCTTATTGGATGATTTGCCTTTTGGTCTATAAAAGTAGAAGTGCTTTCTGTGTCTAAATTCCCCGTCTGGCGGTCAAATCGCACCTCAGTCATTTGCAGCGGAAGGTAAATGTCATTGATTAAACCATAGCGCCAGGTCTTATCTGCAAACACCCTCCCACCGCCATCGGCGGTCGAAACTGAGACAACACTGTAGCCCGCCTTGCTTGAGCAGACTAAAGTACAGAAGTGGCAGACATTGGGGTCGCGGCTCACCAGACCCGGCAAGAGTATCTTATACTTTTTGACGTCTGCGACGTCACACTCTTCAATCGTCATAGCGTAGGCGTCCCGGCAGCCATCTTCCGTACAAGTCTCACACTTCTCAAACTTGCAATCAAAGACGCACCTCTGCTCACTTTCGCTCCACTTGTAGCAAACAGGACAGTCCGGCGGCGGATCCGGCCCGCAGGCAAGAGAACTACCTTGCAACAACCCAACTAACAAGACAACCGTCAGAACGACCCGAAGCCATGCCCGCGGATTGCCTTTCATAACATTATTCCATACAAGCCGGATAGCTTTCAATCGTGATTTTACCATTATTGTCCTCCCGTTTCTATCTGCTCAAGTTGTGCCTTGACGCCGGGTATTCTCCTATCGTCCGGCTCAGCCAAATCGAGAAACAGCCGCAGGTACTCGGCAGCGATTGTTTCTTGCCCCCTCTCAAGATTTATCTCTGCCAGTTTCAGGCATGTATTGTCAGCTACCGATGAATCGCCGTATCCGGCCAAGACGGCCTCGTACGCATCCTCTATCAGCCCATCGACCTGTGCCGCCTCCACAATCGGCGGCTCGTGGCTCGCCGTTCAGAGCTACAACTCTAAAGCGTCATCCCATTGGAGTGGATTATCGTCGGATTTACCGGTTCTTGTCCATGCAGTAAATAGTTCTGGATTGGCCTTGCGCAACTCCTTCCGCATCCAAAGAGCTTTTTCGACCGCGCGGCGACGACTGTCACATTCGGATGATATTGGGGCGCAAATAGTACCGTCTGGGGCAGAACGTTCCCATGGACAACCACCTGCGCAAAACGAGCGAATCCAGCATTTTGAACAAGTGCGGCATGCACTGTCTATTAACTTGCGATAATATTCCTTCGTCTTTTCTTCACTCATTCCCATATTGGCATTGCCAACGATGTATTCCTTCATATTAACATAGCGATGACAGGGGTAAATGTTGCCATCGACGTCAACGGCATTTGTATTTCGGCCAACGCCACATCGAATGCCCATTGTGCTGTGATATTGCAATAGAGAGCAGACCGTCTTGCGCAGTACTTTTGCAACATATGGACCAGTCCGTTTGCCCCGGACGATATCCTCAAAGCCCTTCGTGAGCATATCATTACTGGCGGCTTCGAGCTGCTGCATTTGTTCCTTTGACAAGGCACCGGGCGTTCTCCCCTCGGAGTATGCCAAATCCTGGATAGCAGAAATACCAATCGTGGTGAATCCATGTGATTGGAGGAAGTGGACCACTGCATTAACATCATGAAACTCCGGTGTTAAATTCGCACGGACCTTGACAGGGTATTTGCTCTTTCTTGTTTTATACTCGCTATCCATGCGCTTCGCGTTGCGAAGAATCCTCCCGTGATAGTCCTGGCCATTGATGCTCGGGCGTTGTTTGTTATGCATCTGGCGCCACCCGTCTAAGCTCACAAACAACAGCATATCATGTTCAATGACGAAGTCGGCGATGTCCCCTTCAAGGAGAGTCCCATTGGTGATAAGCTCAAATACGAAGTTCTTGCCGTGCTTTTTCTCACATTCTTTGCAGAAATGAACCACTTCCTTCACGATAGGGAAGTTTAGAAGCGGCTCGCCACCGAAGAAAGTGACTTGTAGATTACGCCGTCGCCCGGAGCGTTCGATAAGATGGTCTACCGCCTGAAAAGCTTGTTTTTTGCTCATAAGGACTTTTCTGGCGTTGGACTGGTTATTTTCCATGTAGCAGTAAATGCATGAAAGATTGCAACTCTGAGAAATGACCAGTTGGAGCCGACAGGGATGGTGCCGCCACAAGAGCTCAATCCTTTCCTCCTGCTGCTTTTGACCGAATTCGGGCGGGCTCTTGAATAATCCCTTAGCCCTGAGTTGGTCCAACGCGGACACCAACTCCTCCGAAGAAACGGCTGGATACCTTTTCTGAAGCTCGGAAGTAACCCCGGGCCAGTCTTTCTTGCGACAGAGGTCTATGGCTTCGTAAACAAAGTCCGTTACCTCCAGCACCATGCCGGAGGCAATGTCGAATATCATCTTATCCTTGTTGAACTCAAATAAATGGACACAGTCGGGATTTATCACAGTCTCCAGAGAACCTGTCTGGCTTACTTGATCCCGCCTTACAGTACCTCGTATTGATATTTCCATACATTACTTTGAATTTAACCAGCATTCTCATCGTTATCCGTTCCGTCTCCCGGAATCGGGTTCCCGCAGGCGCTATCTTCCGCCGTCCCCAGTCCGTCTTTCAAACCACATTGGCTGTCCTGATCGTAGGAACCTCCGCCAGCGCTATTACCACAATTTTGGTCTGCGTCGCTATGAGGCGGCCATCGAGAGTGGTCTTCACCGCCGCAGCCCTGGTCCTGGTCGGTATCCGAATGCCCACAGGCCTCGTCCTCGTCAAACCACTGTTCGCACGCCTGGTCCTCATCGTAACTCGCACCGCCGGAGCAGCCCTCGTCAGGTGTGGATGTATTACCCCCATTTGTGCTGCAATCGTCATCAGGTTCCTGGCCGGTGCAATTCTGGTCCGTATCGGGAGGGCCGGGACTGCACCCCTCATCCGGGTCTGTCCAATCATTTATGTCAGGCCCATCATGCTTGCCGCAACCTTGGTCATTATCACCAGGGTTTTGGCAGCAATTGTCCTTGTCCCCTTCAAAAGGCCAATAATGTGCATGGCCGCACATATCGTCCGGATCGGTCCCTCCATTCGCTAGTTGACCACAATTATCATCTTTATCGTGTTCATCGTTGCAGTCTCCGCACCCCTCATCTAAACCTGCTACTGCACCACAACTCTCATCGTTGTCACCTTCCCCGCCACCAGGCCCATTCGTATGGCAATTCTCATCTGGCTCGCTGGCGGAGCAGCCCTCATCCTTGTTTCCGTTGCCGCATCCGGCATCGTGGTCGCCCGGAGAATCACAACTCGCATCATTGTCTCCCGGATTGTTGCATCCCGGTGGTGGCTCCGGCCCACAAGAAAAGGACGGGCAGGCCGTTTTATCGACGAGAGTAACACCAAACACGAGCGTTCCAATTGTCTTTATAAACTGCCTGCGGGATTGCCCAGTGGGGTCTTCAGAGTTGCTGCTTTTATTTGTTAGTGTGAGCCCTCTCGTGTTTTCCAAATCTTCTTTTCCTGATTGCATTTCAGCTTACCTCTTTATTCGCTCCGTAAGATAGGTAGAGAACCTTAATTTTAATGCTCAACCATTGCCATAAGTTACCTTGCTGTTGGAAAAAGCCTCATATGCTCCTGCACTGCGCGTATGACTGCCTCATTGTCTGGACTGTTTGCGTCAGTTAGAAGGTGCCGCATTCTACGCCATGCAGGGTAAATTTTGCCAATTTTCACGTAGAGGTCATCTACCCGCTTCTCGGCGTCACGAACCTTTTGGGGAGTGAGCAGGTATACTCCCCCGGAATACATCGTGAATGCGCCAACAGCAAATTGCCTTTTACCCGCATAATCAGCTAGCCATTCGGGAACACCCTTTTGCTCTATTAAGTTCTGTCGTTCTGCCTTATTGTGCTCCGCCAGCTCGAAGTTGAATCGCTTAATGTTTTGCCACAACCTATCATCGTTGGGGTCGTTGGGGTCGAAGAACGTGAATGAGGAGTGGCTGGATAGCTGACGTTTTAGCTTCTCAACCATCTCAGGGTACCGATATTGCCGAATAAGTGGTATCTTTAATAGTTTTTCCTGATTCGGGTCTCTTAGTGCCTCTGCCCATTCCTTTGCACCGAAAGCAACTCTGCAATCTAAGAACAACCCAATAGTCTCGTTTGGGTCTTCGCTGCTTTTAAGATATTCGCGATACCTTGCTTGCTCTTTTGCTAAACCATGTTCCTTGAACTCATCGATCTTCTTGAGGGCTTCGGCCATTTCACGCAGCAGGGGCTCTTTCTGCTCTGCTTCTTTGGTTATTTTTACCAGGTCTGCCTCGGCCTGCTGCACTTCTTTATATACCTCGCGCAGTTGCTGCATCTTTTCCTTGGCTAATTGAATATCCTGCTCATTCGGTTCAACGGCCCCATACGCGACCACTCCGCCGCAAACACAGAGGATTGCCAGCGCTGCTTGGATGAACTTTTCACCGCATCGCATTTTGCTCACGCTCCTTTCGACAATTGAAACCAACGGTCAGCCCTGCTATGCCCGAAGGGACTATGATAACTTCCTGTTCAATCCGGTTCTATTTCTCCTGCGACAGGGTCCACGCATATACAAAACTCCAGTGGTCCAGCAGTCTGCGGGCCTCGTGCACTTCGTGGCAATCCGGGTAGTCTGTAATGAGCTTCTCGCAGGCCCGGCATATCTCGGCAGCCGCCACGGCTGTCGGCACCCTCCCTTCGCTTTCGAGCTTTTCGTAGCAGCGCACCACCTGATACTGCGCCAGCCAGGCGTGTTGGTAGTCTGGCCAGTTTTGGACGACGGTCTGGAAGTAATTGACACCCTGCTGGTATTCGCGAAGACGGCGGCATACGACGCCGGAGAAGTAATACGCAACGGCGGTAGAAGGAAAAGATTCATCGGTTCGGTCTATTATTCGGCCCCAGACGCCGCGTGCCCTCTGGAGATATTGGCGCTTTTGCTCTTCAAGGCCGTGCCGTCGCAATTCACCGGCTGTTAGATAATACTCGGTCGCAATCCGCCGAAGGGACTCGGCCCCGTATGGAATCGTATTGAAATCGGCGACGAAGGTATCTATGGCCTGCTCGGCGGCGTTGACGTCGTTGGCGCCGATAAGAGTCATTATCTCAAGACGCGGGATATCCAGCCGGGCCTGCCCGGCCTCAGCGCTGTCAGGATAGCGGGCTATAATCTGCTCATACATCCCACTCGCCGATGGATATTTCTCCGGATATTCCTCATATTCCCTGCCTACCCAGTAAAGCTCAGTGACAAGTGTCGGCTGGCCGTTCAGGTCGGCGACCATATCGGCGATGGCCGCTTCGACCTCGTTCGGCTCGCCTGTGCCCATTAGCGTGAAAATCTGTGTTCGATGCGTCAGCCGTTTCATATCGACAGCGGCTTTATCGGCAAAGCCGCTATCGCCGAACTGCTGGACTAATCGTTGATAGACGCTGGTGGGTGTTGCATAGCGGGTGGTGCGGTCCTCGAGCGTGCTGCCTGTCCATTCGTATTCCTGACTAATCCAGTAAAGGGCCTCGGCAAGACCTTCGTCGCCGGCAAAAGCTGAAATCAGCGAATCAACCGCAGCATCGCCCGGAGAGGTTAGTGTGAGTAACCGATGGGATAGAATTTCATGTTTTTTCTACCCGGTCTGAAGGGCGGCCAAAACACCTCATCGCCTTTAGGAATCCCGGATATGGGATTGCCGCCCTGATAGCGGGCTCCGCCGTTATCCTCGAAGTCCTTTTCGATGCTGTAAAGCTCAAAATCCCCGTCCAGTAAATGATAAACCAAAGGCCCCTGGCCAAATGGGTCTTGTGGAAGATTCGAGAGATATTCTGGCGTCAGCGACTCAAGGTTTTCAGGGTAATTATCATAGTCTTCTTTATAACGCAGGGCAGCAATCACCGCAGTAAGTGCAGCGCTGCGGGCTTTTAGCCGATGGTAGCACCACCACATCGGTCTCAATTTCGGGATTAAATCGTTGAGTATCGGCTGTTCGATTCTAATTTTCTCCAAGTTTCTTGCATACTCGGCCTCAAGGTCTCGCACCTGGCTCGGTGTTTTATCCAAGGTACTCTCGTAATAGTCGCAGACAGACGAAACAGTCTGCGAAACCTGATTGCTGGACGGGCCGATAAGGCAGCTAAGGTATATCCGCCGGTTGTACCCTTCGCCGCAAAGGGCGGTGAAATAGCTTGCCCTTTTCCACGCCAGCCGGCCTTTGCCTTTCGGGTGATAGACGAAATTCCTTTGAATCCGGTCGTAATAAAACAGGCGCTCGGTCTGAAAGCCGGGGACATAATCGTCGCCATCAAACTCGCTTTGCCACCGCTCCTGCCATAGCCGCAGGTCGTTCGGGTCAAGCGTAAAACAGTCTAAGAGCACAAAAGCCGTCTTCAGAGTTTGCTGCTTTACCAGCATTCCGAACACCTGGTGCTGGAGCAGCAACTTTGGATCGGTGTAATGGTCGGCAATTTTCCAGCATTCAAGCAGAGATGTCAGGGCATCCTCGAAACGCCCATCCATAGCTGCGAGGCTTGCCCGCTGTTCTAAAAGCCGGGTTAGTTGCATAATATCAGGCGGCCCGAGATTTTCGGCGCTCAACATCGCATCGTTGTTTTCATTTTCCTCTGCCCAGAAGAATTTTCTTTGGCTGCCTTCTTTCAAGTACTGTATGCACTGGTTATTTCCCGTTAGCCACTCGCGCAAGGCATCCTTATCGGCGTCGTTTATATCTTCATAATCTTTATGCCTTGCTTCCGCTGCAAGGCCGGAAGGCGGTACATAGACGGCACCGGCCTTTTTATAAAGCGGGTCGGCATTATCGTTCGGATCAAAACCTTCGGGCCTGCTGAGCTTGTTGTACTCTGCGAGGTAGTTGACTGTGACCTTCGGCCCTGCGCTAAAGAAAACAATCCCCTTAACCACTACCAGCACCAGGACAATCAGGATAAGACCGAATATATAAACCCGCTTCTTTCTCATTTATCAATTCCCCTGGCTGGTGAACGTTATCTGGTCAAACCCATAATACTGCACCTTACTGAGGATGAAGTTGCCCTTGTTATCCGTAAACGACCTGTATTACAACAATCGAGATGGGCAAATTTCAACCCTGACGTAGACCATACTCCGATAAGACTCTTAGCCGTTCGCTGAGACATAGTGAGCTACCAAAAATCTGGAAACAGCAAATCTGTTAGTGCAAACTCCGGACCGTTGTACTCGTCGCACAAGGTCATTGCCTGATACATTGTTGTTATGGCCCTTGCTGTCGTTTCAGATTTATCTTCTCTAAAGGTGCATGCCAATTCCTCACCTTGGGTTATTTGTTCAGCAGTCATCGGTTTTCTACTCAAAACGCGACAACCTTCTTTGAGCCCGAGAGCCAGACTACTGCTACGTCCGTTCTTTTCGGCCAGCAAAGCCCATTTGTACCCTTCGACCACATCTATCCATCCGCCCAAAGCGTAATAACTCGCTAATCTTGTTTGAGCTCCAGACTGGCCTTGCTCAGCAGCTTCGCGCAGCCAACCTATCGCTTCAACATGATTTGGGTCATAGTCATCATCCAAGTACAAATCTAAATCACGCTGGGACAAAGCAAGTCTCTGCTTTGCTGCCTTGCGTTGCCACTCAATGCCTTCATCACGGTTTTTCTCGACTCCTATGCCATAGAAATAAGCTGCACCCAATTCGTACTGTGCTTCAGCAAATCCCTGTTCCGCAGATTCTCGCCAATACCGAACGGCTTCTTTTTCATCAAGTGATGTTTGCCACCACCTGAATATTTTAGGCACATTTGGATCAAAGAGTCTGCTTCTATAAATAAACAACCAGCCCAAGAAATACTGGGCATCAGCGTTACCTTTCTCTGCTTCCCGGCGGAACCATTGTTCCTGTTCAGAGTAATTAGGCTCAATACCTGTACCTCTGTAATAACACCACCCCAGATTATTTTGCTTCTTGTTCTCACTGTCATGTTCTACTGCCCTACGGAACCATTTAGCTGCTTCGTTATAATCTCGTGTCACACCGTTGCCATAGAAATAACACCAGCCCAAATCGCATTCGCAGAGAGCATCGCCCTCCTGCGCCATTTGCCGTAGGTTTTCTGTATATTGTATTGCTGGCACCTCTTTGCTGTATTGTGTAACCGGGCTAGACGTCGTGCTTGCTGTCGAATCGATCACAGCAAACAAACATACGCATAAGGTTACTAATGCTTCGGACTTCATAACTCTTTACCTCTGCATACAACGGATTCAGTGCAACGTTATGACCGTGAAATCCCCACGCCCCTTTAGCCGGTAATCCTCTCTTGGGTAGCGCCCCGTCTTGCCGTCTTGACTTGACCCGCCATAGGCATAGGATATGGCAATTCCGAGAGGCTCACCCTCGCCCAATTTCCCCCACTGGTCTTTACCCCATTTAACAAATTTGGACACATCACCAGTTGAGATTTCATCATACCATCCTTGATACGCACGGTTCTTGCCGGGCTGGCTCATGCCTAAGGCAAGGCTCATATCCGAATGAGGGCCATCAAATATGCCAATCTCCCCTTCCTGGCCTATTACGAGTTCTTCATTCGCGTTTATCTTTAGCTTGCCTCCGTTACAGCAATTGAAATACGCAAATTCAATGTCCTGGAAACTCATTTCAAAGAAGCTCTTTGTTGTATTTTCCCGGTTGCCTCCCAATTTCTCGCACCACGGAGGAGCTTGGCCTGGGGGAAAGTCAGACTGCTTGACAGAAACGGTCCATCCATCCCATAACTTCACACACGTTCTTAACAACGGGTCTCCTTCTAAATGGTGGCTCCCGTGTCCGTCGAAATAAATATATCTGATGGGTCTATGCTCGGCAAACCACCCAATATTCTTGCAGGTGGCGGACCACGACCCCAGTTTTTTGTACTTAACTCCTGCTTCCTCAAAAGCATCTTGGACTGCTTTTGTCAGACCGCTATTCGATAATCTAAACAGGTCTTTCCCCCACACTGGTTCGGGAAGAATTATCAAAGCCGCGAGATCAGAAGGGGTACTCAACAGGTGAAGCGCTGGTTCCACCCCTTTCATGATAGATGCTCCGTTATCCGCGTCAAGCAACCCGCCACTACTCGTATCAAAACTGATATAACCTAATTCATTCTGCCTGGTAATCTGGGCAGGGATAGAACCCAAAATGCCGCTTCCGCTATAGGTATTCGACCACACTAAGTCTCCGCCGTTAGCATACACCTTTACAGAGACATCTCCGCCAGTTGGATTAAATGCCGAAAAACGCAGTGGTTGGTTCGGCTCATACCGGCTAGGCAGAAGGCAATAACTTAACGGACAGGAAAATGCGATATTCTTGATATTCGAGCACGTAACCCGACCATCACCGTCAATGCTCACCGCTTTAAGCTGTCGCTCTTGACTGCCGGACTCTGATATATCCGTTGTGAGAGTGTGCTCGTCCGAGAATCCGAATATTTCCCCAATATATCTTCCGTCAGCGAGCAGGAAGACGCGGAGGGTCTCCGATGTGTAGCCGGTGATACCGACCTCAACGTAGCCGTCGTTGGAATCGCCATACGTGTGAATCTGAATGTTGGCATCGGCTGGTTTTAGCCACTGGCCTGCGAGAATCTTAAGGTCGTTGGAATCGACAAAGCCGCTGCCATCGAGGTCGGCCTCCTCGAAGGTCGGCTGTCGCCAATAATCAGCGAGGACGGCAAAGTCTTTGAAATCGACCGTGAGCGTATCATCGAGGTCAGCGGATAAGGAATCACCGGTTCCAGGATTCGAGAAATCCCAGTTGGGATAGTGGAAGCCGAGGTCGGTATAGTTGCTGTCGGGAAAGCTGTTGACGTCGGTTGTCCTGCCGATAAGCCGCGTCTGCTCAATATATTCATAGCCGGCGTTAATGAAATTGCAGTCCTGCCTTAAATAGCATATCGGCAGCGGCCCGGTACCCGTCTCACATATTACAATCAGCTTCATGGTTAAGCACTCAGGGTCCATAAAAATCTTATCGAGCGTTTTGCCATATATCTATCGCACAGTCGTGCGGGTTTCCAACAGTGCAATCACGGGCGTGTAATCCTCTTGGTTCAGGGCTATCGCTTGCTGCTGCCGCGCGCACTCTAATGGCGTGTGCCCATTGATATCTCTCGAATTCGGGTCGGCGCCGCGGGCCAGAAGAAACTCAACAAGCTCAAGATTTCCCTTTGCTGCTGCGATATGAAGCAGGGTCTGATTATCATCGTTCCTCGAGTTTACAGCCGCGCCTGCCTCAACCAATAACTTCGCCACCTGCGCCGTGGATGCGATGTGGAGAGGCGTATCACCACCGGCATCCCCGGCATTTGGCAAGCAGCCGTTGGCGAGAAGAACTCTCACAGCATTGCCTTCGCTCACCACGGCGTAATGCAGTGGTGTCCATCCAACCTCTGTGGTTGCAGAGCAGTCCGCCCCCGCGCGCAACAGAACTTCAACCACCTCTTTGTATCCAGTACTACTCGCCAGATGAAGGGGCGTTTTTTTACCACCGTCCACGACATTTATATCGGCGCCTTTCTCCAGCAGCAACCGGACTGTACTCTTATAACCCAGCATTGCAGCCAGATGCAGAGGGGTCGTCTGCTCCCAGTTCGTTGTCTTGGCATTTACGTCGGCACCCTTGGCTATCAGGAGGTCGGCTATGCCCGGGTAGCCCCCGATGAGTGCAAAATGCAACGGGGTATATGCGTCGTCGCTTCTTGCATTGATATCCGCACCGCTTTTGAGCAATCGCTCGACCTCGGCTTTGCGCCCCAGCCGACAAGCTATGTGCAGAGCTTCCATGCCCCATTTGTCTGCCAAAATACATCGCTTGCTTAACTGGGCCGAGCGCATTGCCTGACCTTCACTCTGGCACCCACATCCAATATAGCACAAAAGCGGCACCGTCAATATAGCAATTGCGCGGCTCATTCATCATGTCCTATGGTAAGAGTTTGATTGCGTATATATTCCCATACCCCCGTAATCTATACATATGATGCGGCCCATAAGGCAACCCTATCCCGGAGACATGCCAGATGCAGTGGTCTATCGCCTCATATATCGAATCACCCAAACGTAACCTGTCCCAAAAGTTGTTAGACCAGGAAATATAATAAGTCAACTCGTTAATCGCAAACGACTTACCCCACCATCCTTTGTAAATCTGGTCATCATAGACCATTCCCAGCGCACCGGACATATCCCCAGGCGAGGGATCCATTTGGCCCGGGTCATCCTTGGGACCTTCGACAAGCTCGTAACTCGAGTTTATCCTCAACCGCCCGCTGTGGCAACTATCGATGAAAGCAATCTTGATTTTGCCGGGAGGTATCCCCATTGCAAGAACACTTTTTACTTTACTCTCCCATTTGCCCATGTCCTCACAGAAAGGTGGAGGGTCGTCAGGATAGTAGTCAGATGCCTTGAGGGAAACCACAGTCCCGTCCGCAAGCTTAATCGCAGTCCTGAGCATATCCCCGATCCGATCATCCCCGTGCCCTATGAAGTAAAGGTGTTTTACCGGAAGCTCTGTCAGGCAAAAGCCCACATTCGCGTAAGTGGCATTGCCTCTATAAAGAACGATGTACTCTATTCCTTTCTGTTCGAATGCCTTTATCGCGCTCTGGACATTTGTATATTTACCCTTCGTAACCGCTTTATCCGGACAAACAATCAGACCCTTTGCATTTGGATTAGCATCGCCCGGCTTGAATTTCTTACCTACTTTCTTTATCCAGGACTCGTAGTCTTCGAGCAGGATTCCGGTTTCATTGATACTCACCTCGTAAAGACCGTTGGAATCAAACACACCTCCCGGAATGGCAACATTCAGGTGCCCGCTAAAGGTATCAGACCACACAACATTGTCTTCTATGTCGGCAACATCGACACGAAGATTGTGGCCGCCGCTGTACATAGCCGCGATACAGTAGTCCTCGCCCTGTTCGTAGCTGTCGCTCACACAAGCATAGTACAGCTCGTTGTCAAACCATACTGTTAGTGGCGGCGACACCGTCACAATATCGTTGGGTTCAACCGTGACAACCTTAATACTGTGCTGCCCACTGCTCAGACTATAGCTGGCCAGTTCAACACCGTGATTATCATCAAATCCAAATAGTTCCTCAGAAAACCGGCCATCGATCAGCACAAAGACCTGCTCAGTTTGATATCCATAACCGTTAATTCCAATCTCGATATCGCCACTTAGATTACAAGGGTCACCTGATATAGCAACTGATATTTGGGGATGGCCACTTATCGACTCAAGCCATTCAGTAGTAAAAGCGGCAAGGTCGTTAATATCATAAATTGTTCGCCATCCGTTGGCAAAAATAGCATAATCTTTAGAGTCAACTATCAGGTTCCCGGTCAAATCCCAATCAAGCGTGCTCCCATCTCCGGCGTTTGAGAAATCCCAGTTGGGATAGTGGAAGCCGAGGTCGGTATAGTTCCTGTCGGGAAAGCTATTGACGTCGGTTGTCTTGCCGATAAGCCGGGTCTGCTCGATATACTCATAGCCGGTATTTATGAAGTTGCAGTCCTGCCTTAAGTAGCATATCGGCAGCGGGCCGGCACCCGTCTCGTAAGGCAGCAGTGTCTCGAAGACGGGGTTCTCCTCGTAGAAGTCCCAGTTTTTATCCGCCGCGTTGCCGTAATAGCCGGTGTTGGTTATGGTCGCGTAGCCATACCCATCGGCCAGCACAAGCCCGTACATCCACGACGCCGACACAATGTTATTGATTAGCCCAATCGAGCCGGCATCATCGGCGTCGTCAACACCATGCACCAATATCCCGACGTCCTGATAGTAATCGCAGGTGTTGTTTTGCATTACGATACTGCTGTTGGCGTCCGCATAACCCTCAGGCGATTCCATAAATACCTCGATACCGTAGTAATACGAGGCAAAGACCACGTTATTGCAGATGTCGGTATGCTCCGTGCCGAATTCCACAATCCCATACACATTATTATACAGCCAATTATTCTCGATGTCGGCCTCGAGGCGATTATTCAAGACCATAATCCCGATATAAGCATACTCGACGTAGCTGTATGTAATCTTCGTACTGGGCGACGCCGTCTCCTCCACGTATAGAGGACAGTAGTAGTCCTCGTAGGCCGGCGTGGCCGAATCCGAGGTATAGATAATCGGGTTATCCGGCAGGCCGACCGAGATAAGCGTCCCGCCGTTGTTCACCGCCATCCATTTGTCGGCTGCAAACTCCACGATAGTCCCCGGCTCGATCACCAAGAGCGCCTGCACGTTCACGTCACCGATGATGTGATACGTGTTATCCGCCGTCCATATCTGGTTCGTCGTAACGTCGCCACTTACCTCGACAACGCCCCCCGTCCCCACCGGTGCCTCCCAGCCGGCCCAGCCCGTTCTTTCACCGTCTACCCCCTCCTTGCCCGTTGAGACAAACTCGTCGCAACCCGTCCGCGACAGACAGACAGTCTGCAATCCATCGACTACAGCGGGAGAGTATAGCAATACTTTTTCCGGCTGCCCCGGTGCTACCGGCGTCGGCAACGGCTGCGGTTCCTCCGCTGTCGGCTGCGCCTGCTCTTGCGAAGTGCCGACCGCTTCAGCAGGCGCTTCTTCTGTCTGCGGCTCACTTGCCGGTCGGCTGAGTACCTCAAGGCCTATCCCGACTACGGTAGTAACGTCCGTATCGGCGCAATAGAACAAAACCAGCTTATAAACGCTTGACCCCGCCGATACAATCGTCCCGTCAATAACCATATCCTGCTCAGCTACTAACATTATCTCACCGATTTGCCGGTCCGGGCCAAACAAAAATCGATACGCCGACACCGGCTCATCAACGGAGCTATCCGGCTCAGCCAGTGGCTCAAGCACTCCTTCACCTTCACATACTACCGAACAACCTTGCTCGTTCACCTCAGCGGCCCCAGCCACCCTTATTATAATCTCATCTTTGCCCTCTATTATGAGCGGCTCTGCTGCGGCAAGACCATTGACCGTCAGGATGGGCGTTGTGCCGTCGAACGCTTGCGCCCTTGCCGGCAACACCATCAGTATAACGATTACACCGACACAAACCACCAGCAGTGATACAAAACCCCTCTTAGTCATTGTTCGACCTCCATAGAGCCGTTTTGTGCGCGGACGGCCACCGCCCTTTATTTGCTGAGTGCCTGCTCCGAGATGCGGGTGCGGGCCGCTTTCATTATTCTTCCCTTTTTTCTCTTCGCAAAACGTGACTTCAAAGAATGTATGTTACCCCCCCATAAGCCAACAAAAAAATCCGCAAATTTGAAAAAAATATAAAAATGCCGCACAGTAGGCGCCAAACCGCCCTTTTTGGGCTTAGTAGCCGGATGCGCCGGTGAGGCCGGAATAGCATCTTGCGCCGATGGCGAGTTCTGGGATGCCCTGCGGCCAGATGCTGAACACTATCGACTGGCGGTCCAGCGAGGCGTCGGCGCTTAAGGTCAGGCCGCAGTATATGCGGTGATACCGGCGGATAAGCGTTACATCGCTTTCGACGTTCGCCCTGTAGTCGAAGTCGTACTGCTGCGAGAACACAACCGTATAGCGCGGGTCAAGCTCATAAGTGGCGGCAAAGACAAACGCATTCGAGCCGGACTCATCGTAGATATCGATGCTGCGCAGATATCTGCTGCCGACGTAGTAATTCAGGTCCGGCCAACGCATCCGCGAGAACCCGATGTCGAGCTGCTCAACCACTCCGCTCTGCATATCATAATACAAATCGCTAAGTACGGCGGTGGTGTCGCTCACCCGCCAGATGTAATCGGTGCTGAAGTAGTTGCGCTTGGGTCCCCAAAGCTCAAACCTTTTGAGCGGATCGGCCAGGTCGCCGTTGAATATGCCGGGTGCGGAAAATATCCGAAGCGGCGTGCCCGGCCGATTCCAGATATACCTGTCAGGCCCGGCCAAATCCCGCGACTCCGAATCGTTGACGAAAGTAAAAGATGTATCCAGACGCATCCAGTCAACGGTGCGTTTGTTATGTTCCGGGCCTCGCCGTGTCTGCAGCCGCTGCGACAAACCCAAATTAAGAACATCGTGCTGCTTTACAACAGGGTCACTTTCGCCGTAATAGACTGCCGAGAGCTGAGGCCTGATAATGTGGCGCAGTCCGTCGAGGTCCCACAGCCGTGACCTGGCGCTGCGATAGACCTTCCAGTACTGCTTCGAGAGTCGTACTCCGGCCTCGCCAATAAAGACCACCTCTTCGTTGAATGTCCCTGCGTTGGTCCCGTCAACCAACCTCCGCGTAAATCCCGCACGGTCATCATAGCCGAACGTGCCGGCCACATACGGGACGGCCTTTATGCCCTCGTAAAGCAGCGGCATATCGAGCTCGCTTCGGTGCGCAACAAACGCGGACCATTCGTCGGTCATCTGCGTTGTATGCTCATTGCCTATCTGCTGGCGAATTCGACCGGCGAAACTGTCGCTGTAGAAAGTGAACTTATCGTCGAAGAGCGATTCGCCGGTAAGGTGGAAATCGGCGCTCGGCGTCTGCTCCAGCTCGTCGGCGAAATTGTTTATCCTCGCCTTGCCGAGGAAAGACAGCCCCCAGTTGTCCTCAATTCGTTTTGTATGAATATACGTCTCACGCGGCTCGCCCGTGTTAAACTCGCTGCGGTAGTAGCTCTCGACAAAGTTCTCGTCCGACTCATAGTTTATCCCGGTCGTCACCTGCCAGTTGTAGGGCATAAAATGTCTGTGCAGCCAGCCGAATCTGCCGCGAAGCTCACGAGGCGGCTTTAAGTCCCGCCGGCTGCTGTCTCTGCCGAGGCGGTCGGCACCTCTGTCGTCGATGATGTAACCTGCCATTTTGCCGAAATGGTCTTCGCGCGTGTAGTCAACATCCATTCCGGTACCGACGCCTCGCTTGCTGTAATAGTCAAGCTCAAATGTCCCGTCGGTCCCTTCGGGTTCCTCGAGGCCGAGCAGACGTGAAAGGTGCCAGCGGGATTCCGCGCTGGTACCCCATATTCCGTCGTGTCCCACGCGCATACTCTTAATCGGGACATCGGGGCGCTGAAGGTTGCTGCGCATATAAGGCCAGCCGAATATGGTGGACTCGCCCAGCTTTAGCCGTACATCGTACATCTGAGCATCATAACTGCTGTCGCCAAGTGCTCCGGTGGCCTCATCGACAACCGTCGTATCGGTGATAATCATTTTCGCCGCGCCCAGCGAAACCTGCGGGACATAGAACTCGCTGGTCGTCAGGGTGACGTCATCGGCTGAAAAAGCAGTCTGGCTGAGCTGCCGAAGCTTTGCAGCGCGAACATAAACAGGTATGCCGCGCTGAACGTCAAAGTTTCGCATGACCGCGTTTACGGCCGTTCCCCTGCTGTTGCGGAAATCATAGTACATCTCATCGGCCCGGATAGTCCGCCGGCCGTAGGTCATAATCACGTCACCGCACAGATAGACGGCCTGGATGGCCCTGCCGCCCACAAACTGTCCTAACCGACCCTGGCGCTGCTCGTCCTCGACTTCACCGCTTGAATAAAACACGACCGCGCCGTCGGCCTGCATCTCTAACAGTCCGCCTCGTTCATCCTGCTTCTGCCAGAGATAGAACCTGCCGATTATGGTCGCCATGTCGTTGCCGTCGGGCCCTCTCTGTGACTCAATCGTGGGCACGGTCTCACCGGCGGGGGCGATATTCACGGGGTATCTAATCTTTGCGCCCGCCGGCGCCTCAGGCGGCGTCTCTTTTTGCACGCCGAACACTCTCTCAAAGAAACTGGGCCTTTTCGCTTCATTCGGCTCGGCGGCCGGTTCTTCGGTCGGCTGCCCAGCAGGTCGCTCGGCCAGTGGCGGGCTCGACGTGGGGGCTACTGACTCAAATTCTTTCGCAAAGCCGTCCTCAGCCATTGCGACTTCGCCAAAACCACGAATGTAAAGCCGGTCCCGGCGAATGTCGGCAACGGCCCTTGTTGCGGCGGTGACAAATACCTGTCCTGTTGTCTCGAACGCTGCGATTTGCGCCAGACCCGATTCGGTCCGTCTTAGTCGCATCTGTGGCTGCCGGACTGCTCGGCTGCGCTCGTTCGAGGCGGCGCCACGCATAAAAACCCGCACCAGCACTTCTCCGAACCGGCCTTGCGGCTGTGAGTCTAACCATACCACCGCGCGGTCTGCGCCAAACTCATCGGCGCCAATTGACATTGAGAATCCCTCCGCAAACAGCAGCACCTGCACACTATCGCTGCCGAAGGTGACGACCGCCGGGCCGCTAAGCTGCAAGTCCTCGCCCACAAACGCCTCCACGCGCTGCGGTTCGGCAGAGAACGCATGCGGCAGGGCACCTGCCAGCAAAAGCATCACAACAAAAAGCTTTGTCCTGCCCTCAAACATATAAGCGTCCTGCCGTTTGGTCTCCTGCGACCGGGTTTTCGCCGAATTATAGTCACTTCCAGCCCCAAAGCCAGCAAAAACCGCTATCGCCCAAAAACGCAACGCCCCGACTATTGCCGAAACGCCCGCCGACTGATAGCATCACGGCTTTGCAGAACTCAGATACACACGAGGACACTATGGCCAAGGCGGAACGCTCAAAGTATCAGCAGGACGTCATCAACCACTACTACAAAAACCTCGATTCCATAATGCTCAACAAGCTAAGCGAACTCGTCAGCGAGCTGTACCTTGCCGATACGCTGGCAAAGAGCAAACGGCTCTGGGAAAGGGCCGAAAAGGCGATGATAAACCTCAAAATACCCCCACCCATCATCCGGCACATAATGCAAAAAAGAGACGTCCGGATACTCGCAAAAAACCTCAACGACTGGCTCGCACAGGCCCATCGACTGCGCTCAGGACAGGCCCGCAAATAGAAACCTCTCCATTTGCACGACCCGAAAGCAAATTTTATATTTTCAGAAGGGGGCTTTTTGCCGATATAGACGACGCCGAAGAAAACTCGCAGCTTTGCCCATACACGCCTTCTGACGGGATTACGGAACAGCCATTCTGCAATTTAAGGGGCGATAAAAATGGCCGTAGCTTACGATGCCACAAAAACCATTTACGAAACCGAAAATATGGGCCAGCTCAGCATCCACAACATGCTCGAATACTTCGAGGAAATGGGCACTATGCGGGTCTCGGACCTGCACATCAAGGTCGGCGCGCCGCCTGCCTACCGTATCGACGGCGACCTCGATAACCTCAAAGGACCGATATTGACCAAAGAAATGGCCGAAGAGCTGATTTTCCCGCTGCTCACAGAACAGAACCAGCAGAAGCTCGCCGAGCTGCACAGTGTCGATTGTTCCTATCGGCTGGGAAAAACCCACTTTAGAATAAATGTCTTTCATGAAAACGACGGTATCTGTGCCGCCATTCGAGCACTGTCTGCCGATATCCCGCCGGTCGAGAACGTCGGATTCCCAAATGACATCTGGAAAGACATCATCAATAAAAGGCACGGCCTGGTACTCATCACCGGCATCACAGGCGCGGGCAAATCCACAACCATCGCCGCATTGCTCGACCGAATCAGCCGGCAGCGGGCCTGCCGAATCATCACCATTGAAGACCCCATCGAATACGTCTTCAAGCAGGACCGCTGCGTCACCTCGCAGCGCGAGATAGGACGAGACGTCTATTCCTTCGTCGATGGTCTGCGCTCAATGCTCCGCGAAGACCCGGATATCATCTTCGTCGGCGAAATGAGAGACGCAGAAACCATAGCCATGACACTTATGGCGGCCGAGACCGGCCACCTGGTCTTCTCCACACTGCACACAAGGAACACCGCAGGAACAGTCACGCGTATCCTCGACTATTTCCCCGAAGGCAGACAGGCAGAGGTCCGAAACCAGCTCTCGCTTGGGCTGGCGTACATCATCAGTCAGAAACTGATACCGAGAAAGGACGACCGTGGAAGAGTCGTCGCTATGGAAATCCTGAATAACAGCTACGCCGTCGCAAACCTCATAAGAACCGGCAAGGTTGAGCAAATTTACTCACAGCTTCAGACAAAAACTCAGAACAGGCACGACGAGAAAATGGTCGCTATGGAAAGGCATCTCGCCCGATTAGTAAAGGAGGACAAAATCGACTTCCTTGAAGCGCAAAAGTGGGCCAACAATCTGAACACCTTCGCCGAAGCTATGAACATCGAATAAAGATCTTGCCGTCCCCATAGACAAAAAGCCCCGGCCAACACCGAGGCTTTTATTATCTCTCTCGCAACCGCGAAACCCCTCACTCCCAATCCTCAGCCAAAACAGCCAAGTCGATAAAATCGACTCGCCCATCGGCGGCAATATCCTCTGCAATCTCGCCCGGCTGCCCCTGCCATAGCCACACATCCGTCAGCCGTGCCAAATCCTCAACGTCAATCACACCGTCAGCCGCCAAATCTCCAGGCAAATCCCCAACAAAATCCAATCTCGTCGTGAACGTCTTCTGGCCGTTACCCCCGCCGGCAAGCTGATAACTCGCTCGCCAGCTTATGACGGTCGCATCGATAGGGATGGACCTGTCAATCTGCAACGCAAATGTATCGTCGCTCTCAACAGACTGCCCTGCTCCGATGGAAGCAAAACTCACGGTGCCATCCATTATAGAAATGTTGTCTGACGCCTCGAGCAGTTCAACCATGGCATTGACCACGTCGTTCTTGCTGTTGTTATTCAACGTCATCGTGTAAACGTAATCAAAGGTGGTCCGGTCAACTCGTGTCCTGCTGACAAGGTTATACGATTCCAATACAAGCCCACCTTTACACGCCGCTTCCGGCGTATTACCATAAGCTCCCATATTTATCCTGCCCCCATCCGGCTCACGCTCCAAATCAAATGCCATTGATGGATTACCTGTGTCTATGCACGGAGACTCACCCAGCAAATGATAGTCTCGCCCAGCCCGATTCACAAATCGAGGGTTAGCAGAAATGTTGCCGTTAAGCCCTGTCTGGCTGGGTACATAGCAATAGTTCCCGCTGTTACCGTACACATTATTATAGGATATCTCATCGAAGTAAATGTACTCATCGTCTTGCCAGCAAAGCCCTCCCCCACACCAACCTGCCGTCCCGTAACAGATTATGTTGTTGATTAGTCGCAGTTCACCTTTTTGTGTAGTTTTATAGGCACTCACATTCCCACCGTCATAAGTCGCATGATTGTCTACTATCGTGTTGTTAATCAGGTAACCATTGTATATTGAAACACCTCCCGCAAAATTGGCAAGGTTGTCATATATAACATTGTTCCTGATTGTTGCGTCCCCATAGTAAGTCGGACCAAAAACCCAGTGATATATCTCTATCCCCCCGCCCATGAAAGCACTGTTGTCGGTGACTATATTCTCCTCTACAACTGCCTGAGTATCGCGGCAACAAATACCACCCCCATAGTCGGCGGAATTACCTGTGACAATATTTCTTTGCACTGTAGGTGAAGCCTGCCTGCAATATATACCGCCACCGTACGTACCATTTGAACCCTCTGTCCCCGTCCCGCCGGTTATAGTAAAACCCGTCAGTATCGCCGCCAGCCCTTCTCCACTGGTGAATGTCGCTACGCTGCCAGGACTATCCGCTTCAATGATAGTATCAGTAACTACATTCCAGTCGCCCGGATCCGTGCTCGTAACCGTAATGTTTTTGCCGTTGAAATTTATTCTCTCATTGTAAGTTCCCGGCTGCACGACGATTCTGGAACCATAAGATGCCGCATTAATCGCCGTTTGTATATTGCTAAACTCAGCCGGGCCGTCGTCGTCCACTGTAATCACACGCGCCGCACATGTACCCGATGGCACAAGCAAAACAACAACCAACACGACTACGGTGGGTATATTCCCGTTCAGGTTACGCATCTGTTCTTCCCCTTGCAGCCAACAAAGCCCCAAATCCGAGTAGCACCAATGTTCCCGGTTCGGGCACGGTCCAGCCGTCCGCGATTGTGTCGTAAGTTACAGGATCAACTATCTCATAGTACTGCGCAGCCGGCTCACCCTCACCTGACCAGTCGAAGCTGACCGTAAAGCCATAGATGCCTTCGCCGACGCCGATCGCATCAACGAGCGCGAGCGCATCGTAGAACCCGTCATCCTCAAGCACCGGCTCCGGCTGAACTACTATCTCATCCCAATCACTCGCCGGCGGGTCCGGCGTTACGACAGCAAGGTTATCGTATACGCCATAATCAAACCAGATGGTAAACTCCTAAATTCCATCGGTCAACGACACATTCTCTACCTCGTAAACATACTGCCACATGCCCCAGCCCCAATCGACCGTCTCATAACGAATCTCAATATCCGAACCGCCAAGGCAGCGGCCGGCCAGCCCAAATACGAAAATCATCACAACGACAACCCTTCTTCTCATCACTCTCTCCTTCCGGACCGTAACGCCTCACACTAATAGCGCGCGCAAAATCCTCCACTTACAGAAAACACGGAAAACAGAAAATCACAATGGAGACCGCCTCCGCGGAACCGCACCAGCCATCCGGGCAAACGCATCTGCCCTCAGCGCATTCTCTCATACTCACTCTCCTTCGGCCCCCCAAAGACCCTTTCCTTATAGCCGATAATATCCTCCAAGTCAAGTAAAATTGGCCAAAATCGCAGACAAAAGTAAGGCCCCGTCCCCTCTGACACGCCCTTAATCGCAAATGCTTGCAAGAAGGCGGCTTAGAAGCTCCATTGGCAGGCCCATCACGTTGGTCAAGCTGCCATCAATGCGTTCGACGAATTCGTCCCCCCCTGGCCCCTGGGGCTGCTCTTTTATTGCATAAGCCCCGGCCTTATCCCGCCAGGCCCCGCCAGCTATATGAGCAGCAATCTGCTCATCCGTCATCTTTCGTGGATAAACGGTTGTGCTGTCACTATCGACTATCTCGACGCCGTCGCTCTTGCTGACCAAAGCGACGGCGGTAATGACTTTGTGCGGTTTGCTGAAGAGCTTTCTTATTATCGCCTCGGCCTCCGCCGCATCTGCCGGCTTGCCGATAAGACGGCCGTCGAAATCGACTACCGTATCAGCGCCTACGACAAGACAACTCGGGTATCGCCCGGCCACGTTCTTGGCCTTGACAAGGGCAAGCCGCTCGGCAAGCCGACGCGGGGTCAAATCCTCGGTGGAAAAGGATGATTCGTCAATATCGCAAGGGACGACGTCAAATTCATAGCCGGCCTCGGTAAGCAACTGCCGCCGACGCGGCGATGCAGAAGCCAGTATCAATCGCCGCCTCGACTCAGCCATTGCCTCCCCCTTATTTCGCAAGTCGGATGTGATAGACTATTCTTTTGCAGAAAGCCAAGTACTGCTTCTCTATCTGGTCGATGTCTTCGCCGACATAGTGCTTGAACAGCAGCGATGCCATTTCGCTATTCCACCGCGCGGTCATCGGAATGTTTCTGTCGGCTGCGATTCGTCGGCCGGTGGCATTTAAGGGCCATTGGCCGTTGAGCCCATCGCCGAGCAGCCGCTGATAATTGAACAGTCGCTTTCCGTAATCATCTTCACGCAAAAATCTGACAAGCGCGTATGCCTGACTGTAAAACGCCGACACCGCCTCGTCACTGTCACTGACAACTTGGCCAGGATTGAGGGCTATCAGCTCGCGAAGCGGTACGGTCTTGTCGCTGACCAGCGTCTTCCTAAGCGCCCCTAATCGATAGCCGTTCCTGCCCGGGCTAAAAATAAACAACCCCCTATCGTATATGCTGGTCTCGAACATCATTGCTATGCCTTCATCGAGCCAGCTCGGCAGGCGAAATGCAAAATGTCTGCTGTTGAACTGATGCCAGCCCTCGTGGCCTAAGCTGGCAAAGGTCCGCTCTCTGCCGATGTTGTATGCCACACACGCGCCGTTTAGATAATACGCCCCGGCCTTTAGCTTAAGGTACATAGGTGCATTGTGCCCGGTAAATACGACAGTGAAATCCTCCCACTGCTGACGCGTCGCAAAAAGATACACGGTGAACTTGCTGGTGGTTTGCACCGGCTGCGGAAGCTGGGCCTGATAACCACGGTACGCCGATTCCACAAAGCCCGGCACCTGCGAGAGCATAAGCGGCTCTAAGAGCGTCGTGTAAATTTCATAGTGGGCTGTGGTCAGCTTCAGGCCCGGCCCGTAGTCATTTTCCCAGGGCTCGACCGATTTTAGCACAGGCAGGCGCTGTGCCTCTAAGTATACAATCATCCCTTCCGGTGTATCCGTCCGCATCCGGCCGCCGGCAGGCGACGAAACGCCCTCCAGACAGCCAGCCAGAGAAAAAACCAATACCAGCAGAGCTAAACTCGCAATTCGTGTCACTAATGCTTTCCTTAACACAAGAACCTGATTATTCTATACCAAAAATCGCAACCTGGTTCAACTTGACTCCAGATTATGACCACAAGAGCACAAGATACCATACTCTCGCTGGCGGTAGTGCTGTTCGCCACCGGCTGTTCTTACACCAAAGACCTCAGGGTCCTGGCTCGCAGCCAGGCCGCGGAAGACCTCGACTACCTCGCTAAGAACCTAAAAGCCATTCACCCCGACCCATTCACCCAAATAAGCGAGCAAAACCTCCAGACGCGCCGCCGGCAAATAGAAGGCGCCCTTGCCGACAAGACAAGCCGCAAAGATTTCGCACTGGCCGTCGCCCAACTTCTGGCTTCTATAGGCGATTCGCATACAGCGCTCGCCTCATTTCCGGACTTCCACAACTACCGCCGAAAAGGTGGTGAGGTTCTTCCCATTGCCGTGCGATATGCCGATGGTGACATGGTCGTCGCCTCCTGTGCTGGCGGTATCGAACCGAAGCGACTGCAGAAAGGCGACATAATCACCGAGATAAACGGCAAGCCAATGAACTTACTGATGCAGGAATACTGCCGGTACATATCGGCAGAGACCAACCTCCAGAAGTACTGGGCACTCGAAAAGTATCTGCCCTATCTCGTCTGGGCTATAGAGGGATTCTCGGCCGACTTCAAACTGATGCTCAGCGACGCAAACGGTCAGACCTATACCGAGAAGTTAAAAGCCGCCCAACCGATCTTTCGCGACAACCGGCCGAAATTCTCATTTGATTTTCATATCGACGATAGCGTGTGCCTGTTCAAAGCGACATCATTTGACAGACAGTCCGACTACGTCAATCAGAAAGACAAGGTACGCGATAGATTCATCGACACCTTAGACAGAATGCTCGACGAAATGCAGCACAGGCACAGCCGCGTTTTTGTAGTGGACTTAAGAGGCAATGGCGGAGGAGACACCTCTTTAGGAATAGAACTGCTCAAAAAAACAGCTAAGCGCCCATTCAGGACCGGCCGCAGAAGATTCCGATTCTCCGAAGCCTATCAAAAGTGCTGGCTCATCTACGGCCTGCAGCAACGCCGCATACCGGCCTTTCTGCACGCAGAAGACTGGCTCAACTTCAACGACTTCACACCGCAGCCGGTCGATATATCCGAACTTGACGGTGAATACCTCATCAGGCGAGGCAGAAAACAGGCACCCTATCGCCATAACTATCCGGTAGAGCTTGTGCTGATTACCGACCGCCACACGGGCTCAGCCGCCGTGGACCTTGCCGCAATAGTCAAAGATAACAAACTCGGTCTGATTGCCGGCGAGGAAACCGGCGGCCGGGCCTCCGCCTTCAGCGAAGTAGCCCCTGTCCTCCTGCCCAACAGCGGCCTGCTGTGTGGAATCTCCAGCGCCTATTGCCGTCGCCCTGCCGACTTCGACGACGGCAGAGGTGTCCTGCCGGATTTGCCTCTTGACGTGACTGCCGACGACGCAGCGCTGGTTGAACAAATCTGCAGCTACATCGAGAAAAAAACAGCAGCCAAAAATACGCAGGACTAACACCGCCCGTTACACATCTTTGAAGTCGGCGCCAAAGACCTCGGCGGTGAAGAGGTACACTTCGGTCTCGGACTCCCTCCATGCATCGCTGCTAAGCCCCGCCTTGTGGCTGCAGCAATATGAGAGAAACTGCTCTTTGTCCCAGCCGGTCTCTGTCGCCACCTGGGGCAGAAAACAACCCGAAAAAGGCCCCCGCTTGATATAGATACCGTCCACCCCTAACTGCAAGCTCAGCGGCTCGTCGGTCTTCTTCAACGGCGACAGGACCGAAATCTCGATGTCAAGGTCCTGCAGTTCATCGACGGTTATCGGGTAATTCAAAAAACGCGGGTCGCGGGTCGCCGAGGACTCAGCCATTTCGACAACAAGCTCAATCAGGGGCTTGTCGGAGGTAAACTGGCCTATACAGCCGCGAAGCTGGTCGTGATTCTTCAGCGTCACAAAGCACCCGCAGGGTGCATTAAGCTGCGGATCGTCCGCCTCGACCTTTGGCTTCTGTCTGCCTGTAATCGCCGCCTTGACCGTATCACGAGCAACCTTCAACAGCGCGTGTTGTTGAGCTTCATTCATCTCTCACCCCACAAATAGATGACCGAGTTTCTTCATTGCATAAGCAACCAGTGCAAGCAATAGGATAACAACCACGGTGGCGGCGTTGAAATACTTTTCAATTATCCGCCTCGCCCGGGCACCGAAGAAATAGAACAGCAGGGCCTCACCGCCGAACCGCATCGTCCTGAATACCAGGCTGATACCTACAAACTTGAGCAGCGATACCTCGGCCATCCCACCCACCCAACTGAAAATCATATAGGGAACCGGAGTAAGAGCCGAGATGGAGATGGCCCAGAAGTCGTACTTCTGATACAGCCCAAGCGCCTGCTGCGCCCTGTGCGCCAAATCAAGAGGTCCAAAGCTTATCTGCTCGAAAAAGTGCACGACCCGTTCAGGTCCTATCGCCAAGCCCAGCGAAAACGCAATCGTCCCACCGAGTACGGAAAACGCAGAGCATATCAGACCATACCGCAGTGAACGCCTCGGCCTGCCAAGACACATCCCTATCACCATCACATCCGCCGGGATTGGCACGCAAATCGGCTCCGTAAGCGCAAGCAATATAAGTGCCCACATCCCGTACCGCGTGTCGGCCCACCCAATCACCCAGTTATACAGCCGCCGGTGCCAGTGCCACCACGCAATTTGCTGTGGCTCTTGCCCTTGCCTTGCAGCTTCGGTCATAGATTCTCCGTCCGCAATTTTTGTGCAAAAATAAGGGCCTGCCAATATAATGTCAACAAAGATTACCATTCCGAGACAGCTATGACCGAAAGACAACAATTCACAACGATTGACGACGGCCTGCTGGTGCTCGCGCCGGCAAAGCTCAATCTCTCGCTGCTTATCGCGAGCAAACGGCCGGACGGCTTCCACGAAATCGAAACCCTAATGGCCAAGGTCAGCTACTTCGATGAATTGCTCATAGCACGCGGCGCCAAGCGGGGCGTCGAGCTTATCTGCAATGGCCCATATCCCGTCCCGCAGGGTAAGGACAATCTGGTCTATAAAGCAGCCCAACTGCTCCTCGACCGCGCCGCAGCCGAGAAAAACCTTAGAATCACACTGACAAAGAACATCCCTGCCGGCTCGGGCCTCGGCTCTGCCAGCAGTGACGCCGCCGCAACACTGCTGGGGCTTTGCCGATTCTGCAATCTTGATATCGCACCCGCCGAGCTGGCCGCCATTGCCGCAGACCTCGGAAGTGACATCCCCTTCTTCCTCAATGGCCCTTTGGCACTCTGTAAAGGCAGGGGAGAAAAAATTCAAAGAATAAACGGAAAATTCAGCTTTAACGCCCTGATTGCAATACCGAACGTAAGTGTCTCTACAAAAAAGGTTTACGCCAACTATAGGCACGAGCCGGCCCTGTATAACGGGCTCCACCGAGAAATTACAGCCCTAATCGAAGAAAACAGCATTGATTTGGCAGCGGGCTTGTGCGCAAATATGCTCCAGACAAGCTGTTTTGAGCTACATGACGAACTTGCTGAACTTAGAACAAGAATCGAATCCTTGGGTATTGGGCCTTTGTGCCTGAGCGGGAGTGGTTCAGCAATGTTTTGTATTGTCAACAACAATGTGGAAGGAGTACAGACATATCGACACAAACTTCAAGAGCTTTTCGGTTGCAGCAGCATAATTGTTAACAACATCAGTTGGTGAACTTTTAGGTGAGGCAAGGAAAATGGATATCACTGAAGTACGAGTCAAACTAATAGAAAACAAAGACGACAGGTTGAAGGCTTTTTGCTCGGTGACAATGGACAACGAGTTTGTGGTTCGTGATGTAAAAATTATCGAGGGCACCAACGGTTATTTCGTTGCCATGCCCTCAAGGAAAATGAGTGACCACTGCGAGAAATGCGGGGGCAAGAATCACCTGCGGGCGAGGTTCTGCAACAACTGCGGCGCATCGCTGGGCGAGGACAGGGCAAGGAAGGACACCAAAGGCAGAATGAAGCTGCACGCGGATATCGCCCATCCTATCAACGCCGAATGCAGGAAGAAGATTCAGGACAGGGTCATAGCTGCATTCAAGGAGGAGGAGGAGAAGTCAAAGCAGCCGGGTTACCAGCCCCCAAGCGACGATTTCGATATGCCTGAAGACGACGTGCCTGAAATCGTCACATAGAAAAGATGTGGAAGTATCGAGGCCGTTGCAATCGCGCAAAGACAGCGGCCTCGAAAGTCAAAGCACGGTATCATGCCGGGAATTTCGTAGTAAGGATAATCCCCCGCAGCGGTGTAAGGCCGCCGAACGCATCCGGCAGCACCGGGTGGCCTCAGTCACGGCTCTAAATCATCGAGCACCTTCTCAAGCGCCACGTCCAGTCGCTCGTTCAAATCATAACTGCCTTCGGTAAGCTGCCGTCGGACATCGAGAACCTTTTCCGTGCGAACCTCCGGCAGCGAGCTGATCTTCTTCAGAACCTGGCCTATGGGCGTGGTGTTGATATTGTCGAGGATTTTCTCCATCATCAAATCCTCATCTGCATCCACCCCCTCACTCGCCGAGTCAAAAAAGCGGTTACGGTCTTCAAAAGAATCACTGCGAGATTGTGTCATTACTGCTACCTTTTCTGCCAAGACCCAGGTCAAAGAGTCCATCTTTCCGACCCAAGCACCAACCACTATATCTTGTATGTCCCATAAATCCGTTCCGGGACCCAACGCTGCTTCACAGTGTTGATATCGACAAGCGAAACCGCAAAACTTTAGAAAAGTTTGCGGTTCACTTAACCCCTTTTGTTAAAAGTAATTGCGGAAATTTTCCACGTTATTTTCGGTATGAGCACCAAGAATTGCGGCCTAAGTATTTTTGGCTCGTGTTAATATAGGACGAAAAGACGAGCGAAATCGTATATCTGGGCAACCTGGGCAATATACAATATATTGTGCCTCAGACAAAAAACAACCGGCGGTGACTGAGAAAAGTTCAATCGGCGGGGCCTGACAAAAAATTTTGTGGCAGAGACAGTCCGGCCAGGGATAAGGTTTTTCCTTATCGCCGGACCGGCCAATAGCCACAATGGTCCCGTCAACTCCACAGTATCGAGACCCAGCCGGAGCCGACATCTTGTAACTGACCTCGAACGCCGCGCAAAACACCACATCGACCGGGAAATCCGCCGCCTGGCACGATAAAATGTGCTCCTGCTACGCGACGAAGAACTGCCTGAGGTAGTTGCCGCTCTGGATAACCGAGGCCTTTCGGGCAGCCAGCGAACCCTCGAAAGAGGAGTCTTCGACCTCGATAACCGCACAGCCGCGGTAGCCGATATCGGTAAGAGCCGAGATGAACCCTGCCCAGTCAACATCACCGAGACCTGGTATCTTGGGCTTATGGAACTTCAGTGGTGTTGCGAGGATGCCTACATCGCTGAGCTGTCTCCAGAGAATCTTTGCGTCCTTTAGGTGGACGTGGAAGATACGGCCGGCGAACTCCTGAATGGCCGGAACCGGGTCCATAAACTGCCAGACGAAGTGTGACGGGTCGAAGTTCAACCCGAAATTCCCTGACGGAATCTCCTTGAACATCCGCCGCCAGATGGCCGGGCTGTGCGCAAGATTCTTGCCGCTCGGCCACTCGTCGTTCGTAAAGTACATCGGGCAGTTCTCTATGCACACCTTGACCTTGTGTTTCTTTGCAAATCTGATGATTGGCGGCCAGACCTTCCTGAACTGTCTGAAGTTCTCCTCAAGATTCTTCGCCGGGTCCCGCCCGATGAAGGTGTTGACCACAGGCACACCCAGCTTCGCAGCGCCGACGATAACCTTTTTCAGGTGCTCGATTGCGGCTTTGTTCGCCCTTGCGTCCGGACTGAGCGGGTTGGGATAGAACGCCAGGCCGGAGATTGTGACCTTCTTTTCCTTAAGCAGTTTCTTTATCGATGCGACCTTTGCCGCCGAAAGCTTAGAGACATCAATATGAGTAACCCCTGCGTATTTCCGCTCTGCCTTGCCCACCGGCCAGCACGGAACCTCTATGCAGGAAAAACCGTTCTCAGCCGCGAAATTAACCACCTCCTCAAACGACAAATCCGCTAATATAACACTCAAAAATCCAAGCTTCATCATTTCAGTTACCTCCTACTTCGCAACTTTGACCCATTGTCTCGTTTTGTTGCTCTCCAATATTTTCTCACACAGGACCATTTCTCGCAGACCGTCCTTAAACGTTGGGAATTTCGGCACCGCCTTCATATTCCCGGCTGCGATGTAATCGTAAATCTCCCTGAACATCTGCTTCGACGTGTCCGGAAATCCCTCGTTGTGGCCCCCGGGAAAACTAATCAGGTCTCGCACTTCCGGATAAACCAGCGACGGGTCTCTGGTCATCTCTTCGTTATTGCCGTCGCGCCTGCCTATCCAGACGTGATTCGGCTTTTCCGATTCCCACGCCACCGCTAACTCCGAGCCGTCCATCTCAAAATACAGGCGATTTTTCCTGCCCGCTGCCACCTGGCTAACCGTCAAAACGCCCCTGGCGCCGGTGCTAAACCGAAACAGCACCGTCGCGTAATCTTCCGTGTTTATCTTTATGTCCTTGTAATCTTCGGGCCTTAGTATCTTGCCTGCGTACGTCTCGACGGGCTTCAACGGTTTTTTTCTCGTCTTGTGGAAGGTTGCAAAATCAGCGAACACCTCAACGACCCTCAGCCCCGATATGTACTCAATCAGGTCAATCCAGTGAGAGCCGATATCGGCTATCGCCCTCGACTTACCGGACAGCTTTGGCTCCAATCGCCAGTTGTAGTCGGTCGCGTAAAACAGCCAGTCCTGAAGATATGAGCCGTGTATCGCAAAGACATCCCCAAGCTCACCCTTTTCCACCATCAACTTTATCTGTCGCATCAGGGGGTAATAGCGAATGTTGAAATGAATGGCATTTACGAGCTTCTTTTTTGCCGCCAGCTTGACGAGCTGCTCCGCCTCGGCCGAGACAATCGCAAGGGGCTTCTCACAGATAACGTGCTTGCCCGCCTCCAGCGCCTCTTTGGACATCCTGAAGTGGAGATTGTTCGGCGTGCTAATATGAACTGATTGTATGGCATCGTCACCCAGAAGCTTCTTGTAGTTGCCGTAGTAATTGCTCACACCGAGCATTTGCGCCTTTGACTTAGCTGTCGCCTCGTCAACGTCCGCCAGCGCAACAACATCTATATTGCCTAATCGCCTCAGCGCTTCAATATGAGCAGGACCAATAAACCCCGTCCCTATCACACCAACTTTCATTTTGCCCATCGCAATGATCCTCCAAAGCAATATACCTGAAATCCAGCCGGCCCCGCATCAGTCGTCAACGCCTGTCGGGAGATTCGAGATTATCGCATTATTGGCGTTGAGCATCAGCTGCTCGTCAATTTCAAGGGCGATGTTCGCCCCCTCTGTCACGGCGGCCCGCAGATTGCGAACCTCCTTGGCGTCGCCGATTCGCTCAACAACTAATCCCGCACCAAGCAGCTTCTCATACAAGCTCGTGTCCGGCGCGACGCCCGCAAGGACAACATTGTCAACCTTCAGCGTACTCTTCTTGAACTGATTATCCATGATGGCGAGCTGGCCGTTGGTCTTGATTTCGACCACCGTTGAATTCGGGATAACGCTAACCGGGTGCCTGAACTTCTTGCCCTTTAGCCCCTCGCCGTTGCTGCCCGCAAACCTCTTGGCCATCACATCAAAATGGCACGGCTCCATCCACTCAGCAAACCCGCGGTTCTCGGTGACAATCCAGACCTTCTTGCCCTCCAGCCCCAGCTTCTCGGCCGTGTCGGCCGCGGCGAAATGGTCGCCCCATATCAGCACACTGTTACCGAGCTTGGCCGGCTTCTTCTTTCCCTTTGGATAGTACCTGCAGTTTCTGTTTGCACACCGCAGCACATCCTCGAAACCAACCACCAATGGCAGGTTAATCCCCGGCACATCTGGCCTGACAACCCTCGCCCCCGTAGCCAGCACCACCACATCGTACTTCCTAAGGTCGTTTAGGCCCGGTTCCGTGCCGAACTTCACTTCGACGCCGAGCTTGTCAATCTGCCTTCGTATCCAGTCGGCGTACCATCGCATCTTGCTCTTGCACAACACGGTGCAGCAATACAGAATCGCCCCGCCTAACTCACCGGTTCTTTCAAAGATTGTCACTTTATGTCCACGCAGTGTCGCTATCCTTGCCGCCTCCATCCCTGCAGGCCCGCCGCCCACCACAGCTATCTTCTGCGGCTGCTTTGCCGGCTTCAGGTCAATGAACCGCTCGTCACCAACGGCAGGGTTGATGGCACAGCGCATATCCCTTTTAATCATCAGCGACTCCTGCCAGCATCCGACAAGACAGGAGATGCACTTTCTTATCTCGTTGGTCTTCCCGGCCTTTGCCTTGTTGGCCCAGTATGGGTCTGCAATCATCTGCCGTGAAAAACCCACCATATCGGCTCTGCCCTCGGCCAGTATCTTTTCGCAGACGGCAGGGTCTCTTAGGCTGTGGCTGGTGATGACCGGTATCCTGACGTTCTTCTTGACCTCTTCGGCTGAATACGTGTTCCATCCCTGCGGGTAGTACATCGGGTCCATAATAGGCCCGGGCACCTCAAAAATACCTGCACTTATGTCAACATACGCACAACCGTACTCCTCCATCAACCTGGCTACCTTCACACTCTCGGTCAGACTTCTGCCTCCCTCGATAAACTCATCACCGCTGTATCGGATTCCTACAGGAAAGTCACTGCCGCATTTTATCTTTATCCTGCTGATAATCTCCAGGGGGAAACGCATGCGATTGATGAAGCTTCCGCCAAAGCGGTCGTTGCGTTTATTGACGTATGGGCTCATAAACTGTGCGATGAGATAGCCGTGCGCTGCATGCAGCTCGACCGAATCGAAGCCGGCCTGCTGAACCCGCCAGGCCGCCTCGGTAAATTTCTCAATCAAATCATATATCTCCTCGATGGTCATCGCCCGAACACTCTTGCCCGCCGCGACCTGCTCCGCATAGACCACCTCGTGACCGGCTGATCCCGGCAAACTTACCACACTATCCGAAGCGCTCATCAGTCCTTTGCGAGGCCAGGCCGCCTGCCTGCCCGGGTGCTGAATCTGAACGGCGCACCTGGCGCCGTGCCTGTGCATTGCTTCCGCCAGATTAGCAAGCCCCGGAATGAGCGTATCGGCATCGGCGGCAAGGCATGTCACCGTCGGCCTGCCCGTGGGCCTGTCGGGCGTCGTGGCGCCAACGATGATGAACCCGCAGCCGCCCTTAGCCACCTGCTCGTGATAAGTGATTACCCGCCGATTAACCGAACCATCGGCATTGGCGGAGCTTATATCCGTCGGCACCATACAGATACGGTTCGCAGCAGTGAAGTTACCGATTCGAATCGGCGTGAACAGATGAGGAAATCTCTTGTTCGCCATGTTTTTCTCCTCTCGCATTTACGCGCCGCGGCGCAGCCTACTCTCTGCCTTTTCGCCTGAAACATTCTTCCAGAATGGCTTCGGTCGCTGTTGCGCCGAATCTTGTACAGCCGACTTGCCGCACCTCGAGCGCCTTATCGAGCGTTCGCACGCCGCCCGCGGCCTTTACCTGCACCTTCTCCGAAACGGCCTTTCGCATCAATTTCAAATCCTCAATCGTTGCACCGCCGCCCGCAAAACCCGTCGAGGTCTTTACCCAGTCGGCCTCCGCCTCCTCACACAGCTTGCACGCCTTTTCCTTCAGCTCGTCGGTCAGATAATAGTTTTCCAGAATCACCTTCACCCTGGCGTTGTGCTTATGAGCGACATCGACAACGGCCTTTACATCGTCCCTGACATAATCGAATCGGCCGCTCTTTAGCTTGCTGATATTCAAAACCATATCAAGCTCAACGGCCCCGTCCTTAATCGCCCGCTCCGCCTCAAAGACCTTTGTCTCGGTCCTGTTATACCCGTGCGGAAAACCAATCACCGTCGACGGTTTGACGCCCGAACCGGTGAGCTGTTTTACCACCAACGGCAGCGCCGCAGGCGAGCAGCACACCGTCGCCACATCGTACTTCTTCGCCAACTCACAACCCGCAATGATGTCCTCCTCCATAAGCTCCGGCTTTAGCAGCGAATGGTCTATCATCTTGGCAATATCTCGACACGTATAATCCATTTCAATTCCTCCACAAACCAGCTTCTCACGGTTTATCAGTTAGCCCGGACAAAGAGGTATTGTAGCCATCGGCTGGCCTTCGGCAAACATTTTTCCAAAAGCTTAAAACACTACTCGGCGGTTCTGGTTTGCAATTCTCGTCCCATATCGTAAAATGGGATATTCCGTGGATGCCCACACCCTGTTGACAACCAGAGGAATCCGAAAGGCAAACGAATGAAAAGAGTGCATACTGCCGTTCTTATTCTCACGGCGATACTGGCTGTACCATTGTCTGCCGTCTCGCAGCGCTCAGAGGATGTGCTGAAGGTCTCAACTCTTGTTACCGCTTCGGATATATTAAGACGGCTGTCCACTGATGAGGAGATAGATAAAACCATCCGGTGGTGCAAAGACACAAACGTCACCAAAGTCTATATCGAATCCTTCAGAGACGGCTACTGGGTCGACAGACAAACGCTCGAACATCTGCGCGACAGACTCAAAGACGCAGGCCTTGAAGTATCCGGCGGCGTCACGACCACCGGCCTTGCCAAACGCTCCACCGGAAAACCGTATATCGCCTGCTACACAAGCGAAGAAACGCGGCTGCAACTTCAAAAGATATTCGAGTTCACCGCCTCTATCTTCGATGAGATAATGATTGACGATTTCTTCTACACGGATTGCCAGTGCAGCCAATGCACTGCAGGAAAAAACAGCGACAAATATAAGAGATTCCACGCCGACTCACTGAGCTGGGCCGACTACCGCTGCGACCTCATGACCGACGTCGCCAAAAAATATGTCCTCCAGCCGGCAAAAAACGTCAACCCAAACGTCAAAATCATCCTCAAATACCCCCAGTGGTATGACCGGTTTCAGAAACGCGGCTACGACGTCGTTCGCCAGACAGCCGTCTTCGACACAATCTGGGTCGGCACCGAAACCCGCGACCCAAACAGCACTCGCTTTGGCAACAAGAACCAGTACGAGGCATATTACATCATGCGATGGCTCGGCGAAATCGGCGGCGACAAATGCGGCGGCGGCTGGTTCGACAGAATCGACACCTCACCGAAAACCTATCTCGAACAGGCAAGACAGACCGTCCTCGGCGGTGCAAAAGAAATGATGCTCTTTAGCTGCGGCTCACTGCAGAGAGAAACCAGCCGCCAACACGTAAACGACTTACGCAGCGAGTTGCCCGCCCTCCGCGAGCTCGCCCGCCTTCTCCGTGACAGAAAACCCATCGGCATCGCCGCACCCAAACCACCCAACAGCGAACACTACGCAGAGCAGTATATCTACGACTTTGTCGGGATGATGGGCCTGCCCCTTGTCCCGACTGCGACCGTTGACCCCGCCGCCAGGGCTGCTTTTCTGCCCGTCCAAACACTCAAAGACCCCGACATACGCAAAAAAATAGACGCAATGCTCGCTGACAAAAAACCGGTCCTCGTCACCGACGGCCTCGCAAAACGTCTCGACGGCTTCAGCCTCAGCAGAGAAAATCTGCACACACTAAAGGTAAACGAAGACCCCTACACCCTCCACAATCTCACACGCGAGCAGCTTAAACAAATCAGAGATAAGATGCTTGCTCCTTTCGGCCTTACGTTCGATGCGCCGAACAAAGTCGCATTCTATCTGTTTGACGACGACCTTGCAGTCATCGAGAATTTCAACGATGAGCCGGTGGCAGTAACACTCACAGTCAAATCGCTAACCGATGCAGATATCACGCTGGTGTTGCCAGAAGGTGCAGACGTAGTGTTCACACACAAGAGTCACAGACTCGAATTTGCCCAGATAGCTTCTCGGACACTGGTTGCAATAAGCTATCGCTAACCAACACCGGAGAGCAGTCAGCGACGGCCAATAGGCAAAAGCGTGACAAGCTGAATTAGCCGGCTGACCACAGCGCTGTTAGAAGTAATACCTGAGGGTCACATCGATATCCCAGTTATCGGGGCCGGGCTGTCGCTTCTTCAATGTGACCTTTGTGCACTGCAGGTTGGCCCAGCGAAGCTGAATGGTGGAGAGGAATCTTGCGAACCTGGCGATATCGACCTTATCGAGGGAGACGTTTGCGCTTTGGCTTCTCTGGCCGCCGGAGGTCATAATCATGCCGGAAGAGAGCTTGTAGTCGGTTGGGCGTATCTGGCAGAGGTCGGCTGTTCTTTGCACAGCCGTTGCGTAGTTGAACTGGGCCGACGAAGCCTCCGCGTCGGCGAAATCCAGGCGTTCGTAATCGATGTCCAGAAGCTCGGTTATAAGCTGCTTGGCTTTGTCATATTGCTCTCTGTCATTCCGCAAGCCGTTCTGCGCACTCGGCAGGTAGATGCCCCATATCAGCAGGGGCCATAAAGCCGCCGCCAACGGTACGGCTACGTAATAGAAAAACGGGCTCTTATGTATTTGTTTCATAAGTCCTCAAAGCTATCCTTTCGGCTTGAGCGTAACCCTGAAGGTGTCCCGTCCGCCTTCCTGGTCCAGCCGCTCTCCGCCGGTGGTATCAAGATTCGTTTCTCGCAGCGACTCAAACAGCTTCAACGTATTCTGCCTGCTTGATGTATTACCGGCTATACTGAGCGTCTCGGCCGTAATGGTGATAGTGTCGATACGAAGGTCAACCTGCGACGCGCATTTGTTGAAGGCATCGAGGACGAGCGTGAGCTTTGCAGGCACGGACTCTTCACCTGTGACACTCAACTGACCCTTCTGCAAATCGCGCGTGCGTCTAAGTGTGGTGCCCAGCCGCTTGACCGCATCACTTGTTTTTCCCGGCAGGTCCTGGCCGAACATAACCGCAGAGTAATCCTCTGTGAATTTCCCGCGCAGTAAGCTGCGGTCCTTGTTTGTCTGCAAGACCTGCATGAATCCGTGTATGCCCACGGCGAGCAAGAGGACAACGACGGCGGCGCTGCAGAATTTCAGCGCCTTTTGCAGGCGAACTTTCCTGCCCTGATAGGGCATATAATCGCTGCGGAAGTTTATGTTCGTCGGCTTGTCCAGAGGTGACAGCGCCGCACCATAGGCAAGGGCAAATTCGACCGCGTCGGCACAGGCGTTCAACTGGTCCCGCTCTCCGTCAGGAGTCCCAAGGACTGTGGCAATCGCGCCGGTCAAATCCAGCGGCTCTGTCTGCAGGCCCAGCTCGCTGCCTAATTTTGTGCAGTCTATCGCATCGGCTGAGTCGAACACCTCGAGCCGGCCAATCGATTCAGTCGGTGCCAACTGTGCAAGCGTGACCGGCACCTCTCGGGCGATAAGCTGGTGCCTATCCACTGCCGGACTCAAAAGGAGGGTCCTTGTCACCATGGCGGGCGTGTTTGAGCCCTGCTGCGAAGACGACGCCAGGGGCACCATCAGATAGCCGTTTCGTTGTGATAACACGCCCAAAAAACACCGCTGCTCGACGTTCAATGGTACGTTTTGACCCATATACCGAGCCAGGCAATTGACGTCCGGCTCGACACTAACCGGATCGATACCGGCGCTTTGAAGTGACGTGAGAACGTCCGCAAGCGTCCCCTTAGGGGCGGTAAAGACGGTTAAACCGGACCCGCTCTCGTCGCTCGAGTCGATCCTGAAAGCTATCGCCATATCGGTTACATCGGTGGCAAGTGCCTCTTCCGTGTCGAATCTTATTGTCTGGCCGATTTTTCTGAGGTCACCAAACGCGCTGCGGACCTTGTGCTGCATGAACATCGCGCAATCGAGCGCTACACTTGCTTCGGAAAATCTAATGTCCCGCTCGGCGCAGCCCTGCGCGATAAGAGTCGCCAGAGTACTCAGTTTTTCCTCCTGGTCCTGCTCGACCGAGACACTGAAGCACTCGGCCAGCGTCTGCTGGTCGCCCTGCGTACCGAGGCAGACAACAGTTGCCCGGTCCCAGGCGATATGAATTCCCAGATAACCCGGATTCTGCACTTTTGACAACTCCTATTAAAAAACCGGTGCGGAAGCCGTCCTCGCCGGGCGGCTGACAATCAGCCGGAGACCACTCCCACTTTCTTGACGTTCTTTCCTTCTTTACGCACGGCTATAACCGCCGATGCCTTCGCCACACCGCTGCTCGCGGTTACTCTTATCGTAAACGAATCACTTTTGGTGGTGATAAATCTCTCACATTTCTCAACGGAAGTGGAGTATCTGAGCAGCTTACTTCTGAGTTCTTCGATATCCTTGAACGGCTTGATGCGCCTTTCCTGTATAATTTGTTCTGCAATTTCTTTGGCGTCGCCGCCGAAAGTAAATGCCGCCTCGAGCACGTGTCTCGGCGCGGTGTTCACGCTGACTTTGACGGTAGCCCAGAGGCCCGTGTATTTCAGGGCGGATTCTTCCCGCTCGTCACTGACAATGGTTGGTCTGGCAAGGGTTTCGGTATCAATCAACGAGCAGTGAAAGAGCCGGGCGAAATCGGTGGTCTGTTCAGCCAACTGCTGCTGCGGAGAAATCGTCGTAATCCTGTATCTTGTTCGTGTGGCCCTTCGGCCCTGGCTGCGACCTCTTCTTGCGGGTGCTCTCGTGGGTGTTCTCTTTTTTATGGGCTGAAAGTCAATCTTGAACTTTCGCACGTCCTTTACCTGTGACAACTGTGACTTCAACAGGTCGATGTCCCAGGACTCCAGACCCATCCACTCGCAGAACGTCTCGAAACTCGCCTCGGCTTCGCGTTTCAACTCATCGTCATCGAGCATCGCCCAGCCGAGAGGGTATTTGGCGTTTTCGTCTTCTATCGCAATTGTGACCTTAGCCGAGCCGATTTCAAACTCCATCGGTTCAGCAACGAGAGGCCACGGCGGCCCGTAAGGCCCGCGCACTTGTATCGAATTGGCGTCGTTCGACTCGCCGGGACCGAACATTCCAAAGGAACCACCCAGATTAATATCGTTAACATCATTCATGTCTTGTGTACCTGTCGGCGTCTCAAGGCCGCCGTTTCGCTCGAGGCCCTTCGTGGCCGCCCACCAATCGAGAAGCTCCTGGTACTGTTCATCGCTGAGTGCAAACACATCGGAGAAGTCCGGCTCGTTCGGCCGGGCTATCAGTTCCGCCTCATTGACATCTTCAAGTGTCGCAAGCGCGTACTTAACGGCTGAATCACACGCATAACGAGCTTTGCTGTAATCAATGATGTAGTTGTCGCGGTGGCGCTGAGCACTAACGCGGCTGGTCAGTGTATATCCGACCATCGCAAGCACCGACAGGACAACCAGTGTCACCAGCAGCACCACGCCACACGGACGACGGTTGGCAGAATCGACGCCCAAGTCACAAATTGTCATTTTGTCCTGTGTCTTTTTGCTCATAGCCAAACTACCGCTGCTGCTCTTCGACAATTTCCTCCTGCTCCTGCTCCTGCTCTGCTTCTGGCTCTTGTTGTCCCGGCTCATTCGGCTCCTGTTGGGCAGCCACCGCTGGAATCTTGAAGTTGATTTTGCGAGTCCTGTCGATTGCGATTGTCCGCACGGTTTTTTCCTCTTCGGGCACATCCAGAAACCCGGTAGGGGTTTTGAACGGCTCGGCAAATGAGATTGTCACCACAACCCCGCGCGGCAGGCCGGAAGTCCAGTTGTCCACAAGCTCTCCACCTGCACCGGGGACCTGTATCTTAAAATAGGTAATTCCTGCACATATCGGCACAAAAAGCTCCCGCTCCCACAGTTCCTTCTGCTCGTCAAGCAGCTTATCTTCCATCGCCAAACCGCTGTGACTGCGATAGAGCACAATATCACCGACATACAGGTCCACGTCGCTCTGCCAGACTATTTTCTCCAGCACCTGCTCTTCGCCCTTGTCATCCTTGATCGTTCTCAGTATTTCCATCTGAACAACCGAATAGCCGTGGTCGAACTTGCTGGTGATGGTGATTTTCGTATCCTGGCTGGAGGAAATGATGCCGTCGAGGTCTTCGGCAATTCGCTGCAGGACTTCCGCAGGCAGCCGCATGCTGTCGAGTTTCTCGGTGAGGTTTGCTGCGCCTTTCTCAACGCTTATGTAGACACCAAGCGCCGCCACAAGCACCATCGAACCGATGGTCAGCGCAGCGAGCACCTCGGCCAGCGTAAAGCCCGAGACCCATTTGCAGGCAACACCATTTTGCCTAATTGTTCGTCTCATTGCCGACGCACTCCGTGAAGTACCTCATTAAATCGGCAGGATTGAGTGATTCCAAGGCATCTGCATTTATCAAACACTGAACACGTTCACAGAAAGGCAGGCCCTCACATTCGGGAGGCAGCGGTTTGAGCGGCTCCATGTTGTTCACATCATCGGCCGGAGCGTTGGCGTCGGCCTGTTGTTCGAACTGCTCCATCTGCTCTGCCTGCTTTTCCGTCAGACCGGTAAGCCAGTGCGTCAACTCCACGCTCTGCAGCTCGCCGCTGCTATCGGTATATTCCGCTGAGCAGACGGCCTGAACCCACGTCCGAGAGGTAAGCGGCTCATAGAAACTCTCGACGGTGGTCTGCCATTGGATATCAGTGTATTTGTCGCTCATTCCGTATTCCGCCATCGCCTCTACGGAATCGCAAGCAAGCAGCTTCTCCATATTTTCACGTGCAATCTCAAAGGCGCGCATTCGCTGGACGGAATCGACCGCCGAGGTGACGGACCTGTCAAAAACCACGAGGACACTGGTGCAGATAAAGGCCAGTATTAAGACCGCCGCCATTGTCTCGACCAGCGTAAACGCCCGGCCTCGCCGCCTGGCCACTGCGCCCATCGAAACATTCCGGCTTGTTGTCTTAAAACGGCAGCTCATCTTTCGTCCTGGGATATAGCATCTCAACCTCGCCCGGCTCAAAGGCGACTATGTTGCTCAACCGGTTTATTACAACCGAATACACCCGCTCATCTTCATCAAGCAGCACGATTAGACCGCCCCACTGCCAGCCGCTCGGGGCGGCTCGAAACTTCGCCCTGCCCTGGTTAGCAAACTCACCGTCGTCGAACAGGACATAATTGACATAGCAATTATTCCCGAAATCCTCGTAGACAATTATCTCCTCTTCGAGCACCTGCGCAAGGTCGGGTGAAGTAATCTCACGAAGCAAATACGATTGTTCGGTAATGTCTATTATCATTTCGTATCTCTTGCCGGTCTGCGAGGCGGCAGCGGCGGCGGCCTCCATTGACGAAATGAAACTCTGTACCCGCGACCTGAAACTGTGCCGCATAATCATCGTCTTGAGGTTGGTCGCGGAGAGAATCGCAAAAAGCGACACTATCGCTATAATCACCATCGACTCGACAAGGGTAAAAGCGCCCTTGGCGTGCGCCCGACGAGCCAGGCCGGAAGAGCCAATACGTAGATTCAGCCGGCAATACCTGCGAACCACGATAGATGCCTCGCTACTGTGCATCGGTGCTGTACATATCGGCGTCATAGTCTTCGCCACCTTCTTCTCCATCGGCGCCAAAACTGATAATCACAAAGGGCTTTCCGCTCTCCGGGTACCGCTCATAATAGAATTCGTAGCCCCAGGCGTCTTTTGGTATATCAGTCGTTTCGAGATAGCCGCCCGGATTCCAGCCGGTCACATCGGTGGGCTCTTCAATAAGCTCGAGCAGGCCCGCCTCTTCGCTCGGATATCGCCCGGTATCCAGCTTGAACTGGGTGACGGCGTTGTGCAGGGTCTTTAAGCTGGCCTTCGTGGCGGTAACTCTTGCCTTGTCTATCCTGCCCACAACGTTTATAGCCACCACGCCGGCAAGCAACCCGATGATTACAATTACCGCCATCACCTCAAGCATTGTAAAGCCCGCCCGCATACGCCTGCCTGCAAACCGTGTGGAGGCGACTCCGTTTCGATTTGAATGTAGATTTTTATCGCTCATATTCTTCTCCCAAAACTTCTCAGAAATTCAACGACGATATTTTCAGTATCGGCAGCAGCGTGGCGTATGCGATTACGCCCACTATCACCGCCATCACTATTATAATAAGCGGCTCGACGGCTGCGCTCAACCGTTCAATAACCATATCCGTGGACTCTTCAAGCCGCTCACTGATGTTACTCAGCATCGTCTCGAGCTCGCCGCTCTTTTCGCCCACCGTCACCATGTGCGCAATTGAAGGATCGATTACCCCGCTGTCGCGGAGCGGCGTGGCTATATCAGCCCCTGCGAGTATCCTCTCTCGCGCCCGCTGAACAGCATCTCTCATAAGCGTGTTGCCGGTCACCTCAGAAACCACAGCAAGCGATTCAGCCATACTCAAACCCGAGCCAAGCAGCGTCGAAAGCGTCGAAGTAAAACGCGATACAACACGCTGCTTAATAACCGGCCCGAAAAGAGGCAGCCACAGCAGGAATCTATCACGCAGATACGCGCCGCGGCGTGTCCTGAAGAACTTCCGCACAGCCCATACAATCGCCGCGATCGCCGCAACGACCACCAGTATCCACCAGCTTCGCATCACATAGCTTATATTCATCAACTGTTTCGTTACCCATGGCAGGTCCTGACCCGTCGCTATTATCTGATTACCTATCTTAGGTATGACCACAGTCGTTAAAATCAATACTACTATAAGGCAGCATATCGTCAAGAACACCGGATATACCATTGCGGTGACAATTTTCGATTCCACCCTGCGACGTTTGCCCATAAAAGTTGCCACCGTATCAAAGACTCCGCCCAGCGTCCCGGTCACCTCACCGACGCGAACCATACTGATATATATCACATCAAAATAATCGCTGTAGTCCTTCATGGCGTCGCTGAGCGATTCACCGGTGACGACTCGCTCGCGTATATCGTTAAGAGCGCTTCTTAATCTCGCATCGGTGGTCTGCATAGTCAAGACTTTAAGGGCTTCGGTGAGCTTTATACCGGAGTTAAGCAGCGTCGCCATCTGCCTTGTGAAATCGATAATCTGTCCCTTGCCGGCTCTGGAGAAAAGGGAGAAGATTGCGGCCCTGCCCTGCTCGGCTGCGCTTAGCTCGGTAATCGAGGTCGAATGAATGCTGCGCAGGCGAAGCTGTTTTCTGGCAGCGTATGGACTCTCGGCGCTGATAGTGCCCTTTGTCCTTTTGCCGTCTGCCGCTATTGCCGTATATGCGTATCTGGGCATATTCAATCCGTCTTACATAATATCGGCCTGAGTGACTCTCAGCACCTCGGGAATAGTCGTTATACCACCCAGGACCTTTCTCGCGCCGTCCATTCGCAGCGTCTGCATACCCGCGTTAAGCGACGCCTTCTTGATAGTCCCGGCAGTCTCGCGTTTATAAACAAGCTCCTGTATCTGCTCGCTGACCATCATCAGCTCATATATGCCTGTTCTTCCCCGATATCCGGTCTGAAAACACTTTTCGCAGCCGGCGCCGACATAGAACTTCGCTTCATCGGAGGGCATTTCAGCTATGCCGAGCTCGCGAAGCTCGCGCTGCGTCGGCTGATAGGCGCGCCTGCAATCCGGGCATACCTTTCGAACGAGACGCTGGGCCATTATCGCAATCAGCGACGAACTGACTAAGTAGGGCTCGACGCCGAAATCCAGCAGCCGGCTCACCGCACCTGCAGAGTCGTTCGTATGAAGCGTGCTGAAAACCAAATGGCCCGTAAGCGAGCTTTGAATGGCCATCCGAGCCGTCTCAACGTCACGAACCTCGCCCACCATTATCACGTCCGGGTCCTGTCGAAGAACGTGCCGCAGCGCATTTACGAACGTTACCCCTTTTTTGGAGGCGACCTGCATCTGGCTGATGCCTTCAAGCTGATATTCTATGGGGTCCTCAATTGTCATGATGTTCTTCTCGGCTGAGTTCATTCGATTAAGACACGCATAGAGTGTTGTGCTTTTGCCGCTCCCCGTCGGGCCGGTAACAAAAATTACGCCGTGTGAGCGGTTAAGCAGCGAATCAAACCTCTCGAGGTCACCTGTCCAGAGTCCAAGCTGGTCGAGTGCGAAAAGCCCGGTGCTCTTGTCCAGCAGTCGCAGCACGCTTCTCTCGCCGTAGCTGGTGGGAACGGTGCTGACTCTCAGGTCGATTTCGCGCTGGCCAAGGCGTACGCTGCACCTGCCGTCCTGCGGCATCCGCCGCTCGGCGATATCCATACCCGCCATTACCTTGATACGGGAGACAATCAATGGCAGGACGTTTCTGTTCAAGCTCAGCGTGTCGTAGAGAATGCCGTCGACGCGATAGCGTATCTGGATTTTCGCCTCGTATGGGTGAACGTGGATGTCACTGGCTCGAAGCTGAAGCGCCCGAAACAGTATATCGTTGACTAACCGAATCACCGGCGGCCTGTTCACGACATCGAGCAAATCATTCGAGGCAGCGGCCTCATCGGCGAGCTCGTCAATATTCTGTGAGTCCAGCTCCTCGACGACCTCTTCAATTACCGTCGTCCTCTGCTCGTATGCAATATCGATTACCGCGGTAATGGCCGCTCTGGTGGCAACAGCCGCCTGCACCGGCAGGCCGACCATCTTCGAAACGTTGTCCAGCGCATTTGCGTCCAGTGGCCTGGAAAGCACAACCGTAAGCTGCCCGTTGCCGCCGGCCCTGCGTACGCCAATAAGCGAGTGGTGCTGAGCGTAAGTAGCGGGAACCGCCTCTACGAACTCCGGCGGCACCTCCTTAGGCGAAATGTCCGACAAAAACTCGGTCCCCAAGGCAGCGGCAAAAAGCCGCAACACCTGCTCTTCCGTAAAATACGGACAGGCAAGCAGAAGCTCATCGATGCGCTGGCCGTTCTCCTTGCCCGAAGACTCGAAGAACTCGGTCAGCTTGGCGGCATCGATTATGCCCGTTTGCCTCGCCGTCTGTATCAGCAACTCTTTCACGTTAACCCTATTATACGATACAAGATGAAACCGTGTGAAGTCCTCGATGCCTCAGCCGGACGGCGGCCTACTGTTGCGGTTCGAGCACCCTCACCGGTTCCATTGGAGCAGGTTCGAGTCCGGGCCAGTCCTCTCTCGCCTGGAACTGCTTTTCTTCGCGCTCGAACGCGACTCTGTTCATCGCCGATATCTGCTGAAGCTGCCCTAAGCCAGCCGCCGTCTCGTCCGGCCGCAGTATATTTGCCTTGACAAATATGTAGAGCTTGTTCGCCTTATCGCTGTTAGCCACATTCCTGAACAGACCCCCCACAAGCGGTATGTCGCCCAAGAGCGGGACTTTGCTGCCTGCCTTGGTCTGCTTGAGCTTGGTAAGGCCGCCAAGAATAATCGTGCTGCCGTCCGGAACCGTCACTACGGTAGTGATGTCACTGGTCGTTGTGTCGGGCGGCTTAGTGCCCGTGATGGTACCAAAATCAGACCGTACCAACCCGATATCCAGACGAAGCAGGTTGCCCTCACTGATATGAGGTGTAATATTAAGCGTGATTCCTGCATCATAGCCTTCAAACTCGGTCTGTGTCTGGATTAGCGTCGTCTGCTGTCCCGCCGTACCCGAAGTGACCGGAATCGAGGAGGTCCTGGTCACATACGTGGTGTCCGTGGTCTTGATTGCCCCCTCTTCGTTGTCGTTGACCAGTATCTTCGGCTGAGCGAGCACGCGACCATAGTCCTTCTTGTCGATGGCGGTGAGCAGCGCCTGAATCCTGTCCTCACCGTAGAAACCCCTGGTCTGCCCGGTCACCGTGCCTTCGGAATCAGTAATATTCCATCCACCCTCCAGCTCATTGCCTATCGAGGAAGTAATCGGAAAGGTCGTGCTGCTAACGCCGATGTTGCCCGTCACTAAGCCCCCGGCGTTCGCTATCAGACTAAGGTCATACTGAAAAAGGTCCTCGCGCGTTATCTCCACGAGCGCCACATCTATCAGCACCTGCGGCCTTCTCCTGTCGAGCCCTTTTATCAGCTTCCTGACCCATTCCTGATTCTTTTTGCTCGCATAGACTATAAGCGAGAATGTATTTTCGTCAGGGACTATGACTATCTCTTCCTCTCTCCTTATAACCTGCTCGACCTTGCCCTCCTTATCCATTATGGTCTCCTGAATGAGCTTGTTCAGGACGTCGGCAAGGTCCGTCGGCGACTGATTCTCCAGCCCGTATATCTCGTAGGGAATCGTTTGCGCCAGCGTCTCGGCGTCGATATAGCCGATTATAGTGGCGATTTGAATGTGCTGCTCTGCGCTGGCGTTGACAAGTAGCGAATTCGTCGATTCGATGATAACGACCTGCGGTTCTTCTGCAAGCGGCTCAGCGCCCGCACCACCCGGCGTCATCGGTGCCGCAGGTGCCTGCGGCTGTGCTGGCCGCGCCTGCGCCTGTGGCTGGCCCGGCCTAGCTTGGGTTATCCTTCCCCCTCGCCTGTCTGTCCTGCTCGTTCCGCCGACTATCCCCAGCTCCTGCAGCTTCGTTCGGACCTCCTCGGCATCGACGTGCTGAATCTCATACAACCGAAGTGTCCGCAGGTCCTGCTGTTCGACATCGAGCGCACTTATCAGCTCTTCAACCACGTCCAGTTCGCCGACGCGGCCTATCATCAAAATGCGGTTTGTCCGTTCGTCCGCGTCAAGGTAAACCGAGGGTTTCGATGCCGCAGACGCCTGCTCCGGCGCTGGCGTTGGGGTCGGACGGCGAGCTGGTGGACGACGAGCCGCCTGCCGCTGCTGCGGCTGCTGCCCCTGACCCCTGGCCACTGTGATTGATATCTCGCCCAACTGCTCCACGAGCGACTTTATCTTCGGTGCAAGTGTCTGAGCCATTGTGTACCTGAGCTGCCTGAATCTGAATTCTCGAGGTTCGCCCGGCTTATCTATCATCTCAAGCAGCCGCTCTATGCGCTCCATTCTGAAGGCATAGCCGGTCACTATCAGCGTGCCCGTCTCGGGAATCTGTGTGACGTCGGCACTGAGTTTCAGGCCGTCCAGCAGGGTCTTTGCAGTAGCCGTGTCCACATAGCTCAGCTCAAACACCCTCGTGACCACCACGTCCCCGAATCGCACCTGTCCGGTTTCCGTGTCAATCAGAGCAGGGTCAATCTCCAGAACACTGGCCATCGGTCGCACCGTCACCAGATTTCCCTTTCGGCTCATCACGAGGCTATGGAACTTCAGAATCGACTCTAACAGCGGATACAGCTCTCTAACCTCAATCGGCCCCTGGACACGCAGGGAAACCTCCTTGCCGGCCAAGTCCTTTTCTTCGTAAACGTAGTCGAGGTCGAGATGCTTTCCGACTAAGTCGAGCAAATCGATTATGTTGAGCTTATCGGGCAGCTCGAGCTCTATGGTTTCCTTTCCGTCAGCCAGGGGCTGTGGCTCGTAACTTCGCCGCGGCATCCCTGTCGCCTGTTTGTTGATATCGTTCGGTTCTTCGGTCTCCAAAACGACCTTCCCATCAATCGCCGGTTCATTGGGTTCGGGTTGCTCGACCTTCGGTTCGGGCAATTCAATCTCTGGCGCAGGCAACATCTGCGGCTCAACCCTCGGCTCGCCCTGCGGCATCGCCGGCTGCTGGCCAGCCGGTTCAACCTTCGGCGCAGTCGGTCCTTCGACTTCGCTCAGAACAGGCTGCTCGGCTGCTTTTTGCTCTGCCTCGTCCAGCGAACCCAGCAGCCTGCTGAAAAGCACATCCTCGTTGAGTGGCCGCTCATTCGGCTCTGGCTGTTCGACCGCTTTGCCTGTTTCAGGCGGTTGATCTTCCGTCCGCTGCGAGACATCAGCAGCCAAATTTGCACGGCCGTTCGGCTCGGCTGATTCATAGAACTCTTTCATCTCCATCGCCTTCGCCTCGGCACGTGCCTGGTGCAGTTGGCCGACAATTGCTACAATCTTCTGCATCACCGGCTCCGGCGCGACGGCAAGCACATTGCTGCCGTGAACGTCGATAATCGCCCTATCACCCGGAGCACTCGGCGGGTCCAGAAAACTACCCACCGATACATCGGCCAGTCGATTAACCAGTCCGTCAATCCCGGCACGCCAGAATTCGGCTTCGGAGGCGGTGAAAATCTTCTTCACAGCGTACTTCTGCTCGGAATCCACCAGTTTCAGCAGCCCCGCAGCTTTGGCCAAATCATTCGGCCCGGCTGTCACCAGGAGCGTATCGGTCCCGGGAAGCTGAGAGACCGTTCCTAACTCGGCCTCGGCCAGGTATTGCCTGCCCTGGGCCGCTGTTATGTAATGAAGCGAAAATACCCTGTATCGCGCCGGCTCAGGTGGCGTCGTCTGCTCGGAGGCAGAGCCGCCGCTGGAAGAAACAATGATTAAGGAGAACACGAGCAAAAGACAGCGATATCGAGACAACTGATACTTCAATCTTGTCGCCATAAATCACTCCTGCGACCGACAAAACAACTCTGAAAGACCCGCGCACCTGCGCCCACATTATTAAGACAAACAAAAGGCCGGAAAGTTCCCTCCGCACGGTGCTAAATCCACCCTGATTCGCCCACCAGGGAAAGGTCCGGTAACAAGCCACTCACTGCAACAAAACAGCCCTCTCCGACCTGCCAGCCGGGGTGAAACTTACCTACGAAGTGATTGCCCCTCACTCATTCTTCATACCCGGCGTTTGGGTCTTCTTGGCCGGCGTTTGGGTCTTCCGTGTCTGTGTTCGGGTCACCCTGTTGGTTGTCGTGCTGGCTCTGTTCGTTTAGCTCCTCCCCCAATCGGCCAAGCTCTTCGGCCTCGGCCCCGTCCACCTCCATATCACCAAGCCCGGACAGCAGTTGCCGCATCAGCTCCTGTCTTTGCCGCTCGCTTTCGTCGTCGCCCTGCTCGCTGCCGCCTTCGGTCTTCCTTAGCTGCTCAATGAGCTCATCGATAGCCGCTTTTTCCTCGTCGCCTATCGGTTCGGCGACGGGCTCAGGTTCAGGACGTGTAATCCTGCGGCTGCTGCGTGCGGTCCTGGTCCGACCGGTCGTCGTCTTGCCTGCTGAGGTCGGCGCAGGTCTTGGCGACCGGGCCGGTTGCGATTGTGGACTATCGCCCTTGACTAAGCTCGGCCGCTGCTCCTTCATCACTGACATCTCGAACGTCCGCTGCCCGTCACGGACCACCACCGCTCCATCTTTGACCTGCTCGATAACCAGATGCCCCACGCTGTTGCCCTGCCTGAGCCAACGCAAACCTGCGCCCGGCTCGTTTATCAGCACCAGGGACAAATTCGGATGTGAAGCGTAGAAACTCGTGCCTATCAGGTCAAATTTGACCGCCACAGGGGCAGGCGGCCTCGGCTCAGACCTGCTCGGCGGAGTCGGACGACGCTGCTGGGGCTCTTTTCTGCTCACCGGAGCCGGTGGGTCAAGATAATTTCCAAAGGCCTCGGCCTGCTTCACCAGCGGGGAGACTTTATCGACACCTCTGCCTGCCTGTTTGCTCCTGGCCTGCTTGAAACTGGCCACCGCACCGGGAGAATTCAGAAACTCCTTCACCTCCGCATCTTCACGCCCACCGTACACGACAGGCAGAATCAACAGCAAGACTGCCGCGACCGCTGCTATTATCGTCGTTATCTTCAGTGTTTTTATCATACGCGCCTCGAGTCGTCAGAGGGACCCCAGTCGCCATTTTGGGTCCCCAGTCGCCATTTTTCGCGGCTGGGGTCCCTTTCGCGGTTGGGAACCCTTGCTTATTATTTGACATGACGATGCTCGATAGGTTCCCTCCAGTGAACGATTTTTTCCAGATACTCGTCTTCATTGCCCGCATACTCACCGCTGTGCTCCGGGGTATGGCAATCGAGGCAGGAGTACATAGGCCCGCCCGTTTCAACGGTGCCCAAACTCTCTATGTGCTCCGAGCCGGGCCCGTGGCAGTTTTCACAACCGACGTCCCTGAAGCTGGGCGTCTGTTCGCTGGAAATAAAGCCGCTCTCATACTCCATACCCACCGCATGGCATATCACGCATTCCGGGTCATATTGAGAGCCGATTTCCTCAAGCGTTGCGTATGCATGCGCGTGCCTCTTTGTGCTCCATTTCTCGTACTCGTAGTCGTGGCACAGTTTGCAGGACTTGGAACCCGTATATACAAGCCCGTTCGGCAAGGGGACACGCGGGAATCTTTCGAGCAGGTCGGCCTCTTCGACGAACTGCTGGTAACTTGTGTAGAGTTCGACAAGCGATTCGTCAGGCAGAAGGTCCGCGGCGACGGGTACTGAATCAAAACTGAATCTGATGTCGGCGTCGGTTGCCGGGACTGATATTTTGAGCTTTCCGACATACTTGCCCAGCCGACCGGCGCGAATGACCAACGGATTGTCGTTCGGCTCACTGACAAGCATCGGCTCATCAGAATCCGACGGCAGGATAATACAGCTAATCCCTTTAACGTCCCGAACCATATCCGCAACGTCGCCGCCGCCCTCGTTCACGATAACAACGCCCACTCGTGCGGTGACATCGTCGCCACCGGCATGAGGCAGGAACAGCCGGGCCAGCCGTTCAGTATCCTTAGCCAACCCGCTAAAGGCGGCAACTGTAACCTCAATACGCCTGCCCCCCAAGGCCAGACGCCTTGTGTAAGAGGCCGGGATATTGACATCGTTCACAGAACGCTCGCTTATCACACCGAAAAGAGAATCAAGACTTCCCAGCAAGCCGAGCTCCGAGGCGATTTGCACATCCTCCCCGGTCAGATTAACTACATCGTAGCCGAGCAAAGCAAACGCCTGGACCACTATGTTGAACTTGATCAGGTTCTGCTCGTCGGCGTCGGGGACAAGGCGGCCGGTATCAATGATTAAACGTCTGGATTCATCAACGTCATTCAGTACCGCTGCTCGCCTGTCCAGCCCGCCGAGCTGGCCTCCGAAACAGCCGCAGGGCTTGAGCGTCCCCAGTTCACTGCCTGTGACGAAAATGGTGATATTCTGCGTGCGTACTTCCGACCCGGCCGGCTCGGTCGTCGCCACACAGGCGACAATGGCCCCCACCGTCAGGCAAATACAGAAAACTATCCTTATCGTATCCAGGTCAGTTTACCTGCCCGAAAATCCTATTGCTTTGCATAAAAGCCGCGACATGAGACATCGAGTTGGCCGCCGCCCTTGATATTCACCACCAGTGTATCACTGAAAACCCGGTTCTTGCTGTTGGTCTGCGGCGGTGCTATTTCCAAAACCAGCTTGTATCGCTTGCCTACCTTCTCCCGGCTTTCAACCTTTATCAGCCCTTTCTTGGAGGATATCGACTCGATCTCAAAATCCTTGTCATAGTTGCTGAGTATCCACACCTCTTTTTTCTCTGACTCGCCCGGCTTGGCGTTTAGAACGTTGATGGAAGGCGGGTCCACCTTAAACTTCGGCAGGACCGTAAAGGGCACCACAATACTCTTACACTCGGGGTGAGTCAGTCTAATCTGTATCCGCCCGCGCGAGAGCTTCAGGGCCTTATTCGGGTCGACCTCCAGTTTCAAAACGTGCACCTTGTCCTTGGTGTTCGGGTCAACGGGCGCCGCGATGGTATCGTCCGCAGAGCCAGGCCTCCCTTCCGACAGAACAGTGGAGCCCGAAGCACCCATTATAGAATCACCCATTATATAGCTAATTGCATCGGCGGTAGCGCTGAAGCTGGCTATCGAAAACGGCTTCTCATCAATGCTGCGAAGAGTAAGCTCTGCTGTTCCGGCGCCGGGCCCTTCAAGCGAGAAGTCCAATGACTTCGGCTGGTACTTCACCTTTTGGATTATATTTGCTTTTACGGTCAACTGAACCTTTGGTTTCTTAGCATCGTTACTGTACATATACAGTCGTCTGCTAACAGGGCCGCGTCCACTTGCGTTGTATCTCACCTTCAGCACACCTTCCTCGCCGGGCGCATATTCCTTCTTTTCAAGAGTAAACGGCGTGCACCCGCACGTCTTGCTTACGTTCTTTATCTTGAGCAAAGCGTCGCCGGCGTTGCGAAACTTGAACTCGCAGAGGTTCTTCGAGCCGGGCGAGATATCGCCGAAGTTGTGCGTAGTTGCTTCGAACTCTATCCTGGCTGCCTGTTGCTCATGCTGTTCCTGTTCCTGGTCGATATTGACCCTCTGGGCCTGCTGGTCCACCTGAACCGCCTGGCCACCGAGCGCGACTGAGAGCAGCAGACCAAGCCATAACACCGAAATTGCAAACACATATAAAAGCGACTTCATACCTTCCGCCTCCTATGAAAAACAACAACGTATCGGTTTTCCCAACCGGGTTTCCATGAAAATCCCCAAAACCTGTATTCTACCAAAGATTGCCTTTGCAGTCAACGATTAAAAGCACATGCCATTACCCGAACTTGCCCGCCCGGGTCTTCTATCGCGGGTATCGTTTCTAATAGAAGCGACCGGCTTGATTCTGGGTCAGTAAGCGATAAAGGACAAAGTCGGCGCTATTAGGTGGCGGCTGGCCAAACGCTATCAACCGATCCGCTGATTCCGCCACTTCGGCTGGCCGATTGATTATTGATTATTTGAAGGGGGCGTCAATCTCAAATCGAGCGATTAGACGATTGCGCTCTTATGCTCTTGTGCCCCTGTGCACTATTGTTCTGTGTCGTCGGCAGCAAAGCTGGGCAATATGGTCTGGAGGACCTTGTCGAAGCTGGTGGTGTAGATGATGCATATCGAGAACGTGATGGCCCAGTACATCCTGAAGGCGTAATTGCAGAGTGCAAATATTATGAGGACGGATGCCAGACCGAAAAGGACCTGAAAGATGGTGGCCTTACGGTCGCTGATACACTCTTCATCGATTATATTGAAGAACAACATCAGTAGCAGCAATACACAATTGAGCATATTCCATATCGGAAAGATAAGCAGCCAGTTCGGAGCGACGGTATTTCTTACTATGTAAACTCCTGCAATGATACCTATCATGGTACTTGTAAGGATGGCGAGAGTCAACACAACTTTTTTCTTGAAGTTGCCTTCTTTTTTGAATCGAAACACCCGAAAACAAAGAGCAACAAGGAACATTAAGTAAAGAAAGTAAAGCTGTGGCCAGTAATCAGATTCGGGACGGAAACTCTTAGAGATGGCTCGCATCCAGTCAGTCCGAATCCAGCCAAGTATCTGGTCTCGCATCTGGGTGTTTGCCGCATATAGCAATAGCAGCGTCACGACCATGAGAAGTAGCGACAGTTCATCATACGTGGGAACAAGAAATCGGAAGCTCTCCTTGAATAGTTCTGTCAATGCTTCTGCTGCGTCATCAGGCCCCAAACGATGGTCCTTGTCCCATTCAGGGATGTACGGCTTGGGGCGTTCTGGCATTTCCTCCTTAACGGGACTTATCGCGGGTCTGCCTTTGGTTGACTCAGGGACAACAAGCAGGTGCCGGCATTTCGGGCACTTGCCCTTCTTGCCCCGGCCGTCGTCACGCGCCAAAATCCGCTGCCCGCAATATACACACTTAAACCGTATCATTTCCTGACCTCACCTCCTGTCACAGGCATCTACAAGGGCAACTACTTCCGTGGTGGATTGCTAATAATCCAGAAAGACGATGTCTTCTGGGACGGCGACGACGTCGCGGCGATTTGGGCCTAAGATTTTGCGGATATCAGAGCTGTGCTTGCCGATGAGCTGCTTCAATTCGGCGCTGCTTAAAGTCGTCACGGCCTTCGCCTTGTCATTCAGCATAACCACATCGCCCGCCTCGAAGGTTCCTTTGACGGCGATAACACCGCTGGGCAATAAGCTCTTTTTGCTTCTAACGGCCTTGATAGCCCCTTCGTCAATTTCGATTGTGCCGGCGGCGGTACTGTTTAGTATCCATCGTGCGCGGTTGCTCAGCCGGCGCTTCGGCATAAAGACCGTGCCGATTTCTTCACCGGCGATGATACGTCCGATGACATTCTTTATCCGTCCGTTAGCAAGGACGATACGACAGCCGACGTTTGCGGCGATTCCTGCCGCCTCAATCTTTGTCTTCATCCCGCCTGTGCCTCGTGTGGTGTGGGTCTTGCCGGCGATTCGGATAATTTCGCCGGTTATCTCAAACACTGCGGGAATCGGCTTAGCGTCTTTGTGTTTATGCGGGTCTTTGTCGTAGAGGGCGTCGATGTCGGTCAGCATAATCAGAAGGTCTGCGTCGATTTTGCTGGCGACCAGCGCGCTTAGCTTATCGTTGTCGCCGAACGCGGTGCCGATTTCTTCGGTGGAGACGCTGTCATTTTCATTGAGGACGGGGACGACGCCGAGCCGGAGCAGTGTTTCGATGGAATTGCGAAGATTAAGATACGTCTTTCTATTGTTAAGGACCTCGACCGTGAGAAGGACCTGGGCGACGGTCACACCAAAGCGGTCGAAGGATTTTCTGTACTCTGCCATAAGCAACGGCTGGCCTATAGCGGCGCAGGCCTGTCGCATCGGTATGCCTTTCACTTTGTTGGCAATGTCGAGCCGGCCCGTGCCCATACCTATGGCGCCGGAGCTTACGATAACAACCTGTCTGCCTGCCTCCAGGAGGGTGTTTATCTGGCCCGCAATCCGCCGAACGTAAGCAGCATCGACACTCTCATTTTTCGTCAGAATGTTCGTGCCAATCTTGACGACTATTCGCTTTGCCTTACTAAAGTCACGCATGCCTGACTCACCATATCCAATCTACAGAGCGCGTTGCAGCTCGTCTATTCTCACAGGCCTGTTCTTCTGGGCCGACAGGTCCGCGGCAAAGCACAACAAATGAGTCTTGGCCGCGTCTTCCAGGTCCGGAAACGGCCGTTTGTCTTCAAGTATACAATCCAGAAAATGCGACGCTTCGCCCGCGAACGGATGATGGCTGACGTCGCGGCTGTCGGGCAGCACACATGGAATCTTCAAAAAGTCGTCCTGCCCGGCGAACAGTTTCGGCGAGAAGAGGCGGTCGTTTTGAAGCGTACCTTCCGTCCCAAAAATGCCGATATTGAATTGATACGGCATCTGTGCATCCAGAATCGTCGCAGTCCGTCCGATCCTACCGTTGTCGAATTTGACATTCACCAAAATCGTCCCCGGAAACTCCAACGGATTCGACGTCTTGACCTGATACGCGAACACCTCCTCGGCCTCTCCTCGCGCGAACCACCGCAGGGCATCAACGGCATGGCAGCCCGAAAGCAGCAGCGCCGTCCCGCTCCTGGCGCGACTGGCGTACCACTTCTCCTCCGGCGTCATCCACGTCCGATTCAAGTAGTCCACCTGAACCGCAAATATGCTCCCGAAGACCTGCCGCTCCATATCTATCAAGCGATCAATCGTCATAAGCAGCGGATTCCAGTGCAGAACAAAGCTGACCACCGTCTTAACGTTGTTGCACTTCACCGCCTCCAACTCTTTGCGCAGCTCCTCAAGACTCAACGCCGCTGGTTTCTCTATCGCCACGTGTTTTCCCGCCTGCGCCGCCGCGATCACACATTCAGCATGAAGGTCATTCGGTGTGCAAACGACCACAATGTCTACATCATCCTGTCTGAGCATGACCTGATAATCCGTCCCAACAGAGCAGTCCAGGTGGTGACTCTGCCTACAGCTTTCCGCGACGCTACGATTACTGTCGACCAGAGCCCGTACCTCAGAGCGAGGGTCGGCTTGATAGGCCCCTATGTGCTCCTGGGCAACCCAGCCACAACCAATAATGCCAACGCCCAACTTATCCATATGCACCATCTCCACAAGTGCGTGTAGTTATCCTGCCTGCGCCCTCGAAAATCAAGGACCATTCAAATCTGTTGTCAGGAGTAATAGGTCGCGTATGACTCCATGGTGTCCATCAGCGCTTTGACATTCTCGAGAGGCACGCCCGGGTAAAGCCCGTAAATCATCATAAGTCCGCCCTGGCGACTACCAAGTTTTTTCACCTCCTCCCGAATCAGGTCATCAATCTGCTCGGGTGTGCCAAAGCGGGTGATATTCTGACGGTCGATATCAAGATCGATACATACCCGGCCGGCAAGATGGTCTTTAATCCAATCGACTCCATTGACAAGGTCCTGAAGGTTAATCACGTCAACGCCGCAATCAATAATATCGTCCAAAAGGTCGCGAATATCACCGTCAGAATGCATGTGGATAACGCAGCCAGCCTCACGCGCGGGAGTCATCAGGCGCTCGTAGGTCGGTTTAATGTACTTGCGAAATTGCGATGGAGAAATCATCGGGCCCTTCTGCATCCCAAGGTCCTCCGGAAAACTCATCCACTCGGCCCCAAGGTCGATGTACCGCTGGACAATCGCAAGGTTAAACTGCTCAACCATCTCTATCAGACTGCCGAGTTTCGGCTCGTCATCAGCCATATCGAAAAGTAGATTCTCGTATCCGCGAATATCGGCGAGCATCTGGAATGTATGTCCGTGCTGCAGACCATCGTTGCCAAGCCGGCCGACTGCCCTGGCCTGCCGCGGCTGGGCCACGATCCGGCGCCAGTCAGCCGGACCCAAGCGAAAATGTGTGTTCGGGTCCGGCACCTCAAAATCGTCGAAGGCGTCCCAGCTCTCGAGCGGATGCCCCGTCACCGTCCCGACAATTCCATCGTCGGTTGTCTGCCACACACAGCCCCACGCATCAGTATAGGGCTCACCGGCCCGTTCCCAGGGCTCAAACTCCGGCTCGACCGGGGCCGGCGACTGCTCGGAATCAGGAAATAGCAGTGGATGCGACCCCATCAGCTCAGTCAGCGCTTCGGCTGGATAGTGGTGCCAGCACGCAGAGTTGATGTGAAAATCCATAGGGATGTATTCCGGCTTTTCGAAACGGACGGCCCGCAAAAGATTCTCGTGGTCTTCCATCGCTGTTCGGAATCCAAGTATTCGGCGTCGGAGACTATTTACCGCGACGTGACAGAACGAACACCTGTACGACCAAAACGAAGTTACAAGCTGCCAGATGTTGACTCACAAATCGTAGCTTTTGTCAAGAACTCTATGCGTGAGTCTCTTTGCGTCGGGACCGGAGTAGTCGGCGACGATTTGGCCTGTGCCGATTAGCTTCCACTTGTAGATTAAAAGGCCTTCAAGCCCCACAGGGCCACGGGCGTGGATTTTGTTGGTGCTGATGCCGACCTCTGCGCCCAGGCCGTAACGGTAGCCGTCGCTAAAGCGAGTACTGCAGTTCCAGAAGACATCGGCTGAATCAACGAGGTCGAGGAACTTTGCTGCCTTGTCCTTATCCGAGGTGACAATCGCATCGGTATGGTGTGAGCCGTACTTGTTTATGTGTTCGATGGCTTCATCCAGACCGTCAACAACCTTCACCGAGAGAACCAAGTCCAGATATTCTGTCCGCCAGTCGTCCGTGGTCGCAGGTATGCAGTCGATAATCTGTTGGGCCTGCTCACAGCCGCGAAGCGTTACCTCCTTCTTCTCCAAAGCGCTTTTGATTTTCGGCAGAAACTTTTTCGCAATTGCGGCATCAACCAACAGCGTCTCGGCGGCGTTGCAGACCGCGACGTACTGGCACTTTGAGTCGATGACGATTCTCTCAGCCATATCCGGGTCTGCGTCACCATCGGCATACACATGACAGATGCCGTCGGCGTGGCCGAGGACCGGGATGTTCGTGCTGTCCATAATATAACGAACGAACTCATTCGAGCCGCGAGGAATCACCAGGTCGATGTACTCGTCGAGCGAGAGCATCTCGGCTACATCCTCGCGTGTCTCGAGCAACTGAATCCATCCCTCGGGGACGCCTGCTTTCCTGCTCGCCTCGGCAATGATTTCGGAGAGTATTCGGTTAGTGTTGGCAGCTTCACTTCCGCCTTTGAGCAGGACGGCGTTGCCGCTTTTCAAACACAGCGTGGAGATTTGTACCAGAGCATCGGGACGGGATTCAAAAACCACGCCGATGACGCCGATGGGGCAACTAACCTTATAGAGTTCCAGTCCTTTATCGAGTTCGGTAGCTGTCAGCGTTTTCCCGACGGGCTCTTCGAGCTCAATAAGTGACTGGATGCCGGTGCAGGCGTCGGCGATTTTCGCCTCGTCGAACTTGAGACGCTTGACCAGCGGCATAGCAAGTTTACTTCTTTCGGCAAGCTGAAGGTCTTTTTCGTTGGCGCTGATTATCTCGGCGCTTCGTTTCTCAAGTGCCTCGGCTGCTTGGGCAAGCGCGGCGTTTTTTACATCGGTTTTAACGGCGGCCAACAAAACCGCCGCCGACTTCGCCTTTGCGGCCATTTCAGATATACGCATCTTCACCCACTCTTTACATCTCGGTATCTTGCGTTTATAATTGACTACACGAAGGACGACTATAAATAATCAATAACCAATTATCAATAATCAATTGTCCCGCGGGCGTAGCTTAATGGTAAAGCCCCAGCCTTCCAAGCTGGTCATGTGGGTTCGATTCCCATCGCCCGCTTTTCTTTTGCTTCTACCACAGGTGACGGGATGATCAATGGCAGGCAAAGCCGGTGCATATGCGAGCTTGTGCGTTGGTGGCGATTTTGGGGTGGTTTCCGCCGGGTACTGTACGCCGAGACAGCGCATCATCGTTGAGTTAAAGCATTTAGGTAAGAAGCAAGCTGAACCAGCGGCACACGCAGCTCGTTGTCCGGGTGGGTGCGAATGCCAGCGAAGCTGCAGGCAAACCCGGACAGCAATTCCCTGTTCGGTCTGTCACCCGGCGCTTCGTATCAACCTAACAGATGACTTGGACGCTATGACCTATTACGAGCCGCGCCATCACCCCCTCTTCCAAACGTAGTTGCTTATGGTGACGAGTGCGGCGACGTATCTCGGGGTCATGCAGGCAGCGAAGGCCTAATGCATTGGGAACATTGGCCCATGTCGCTTGTGGAGAGCGCGCTTACGCCATGTTCCCAATTGCGTCGCGCAACTTCTTTTTCAGATTTTATCCAAGGTAATCGCCCGACTCGGCGGTAGACACAATACCTATGAGAAAAATCAAATCTTTGGCTGACAAAAGCAGTTTACGTAAGAGCTTTTGCCCCAAACTGTTAGCTTTGATCATTAACGTCCTATAACAAAATTTTGAGAAAATTTTCAAAAAATTGAATTTCCGTGTTGACTCGGTGGGGTTAAGTGGTAAGATTTCCCAACGTTGTCTCAATGAGTGGGAACAAAGCCATGCTGCTTCTAACAGGTGAGTACGAGCACGCGGTAGACCACAAGGGCAGAGTTCTAATCTCAAACAAGCTCAGAAGCCAGATTGACACCGACGAGCACGGAAGCAGCTTCTATCTCGTTCTTGGTACTAACGGAATCCTTTGCCTATACCCGGAGAAGTACTTCGAGCAGATTGCGCTTGCTGTTGCGCCGAAGGCAAAGGCACCGGACGAAGCGGTAGCGTTCGAGCGAATCAGTTTCGCTTTGGCAGGGAAGGTCGAACTGGACAGCCAGGGAAGGCTGCTCCTGAATGAGAAACTGCGAAGAAGAGCAGGATTAAAAGATAACGTTACGCTGGTAGGGGTCAGGGACCACATTGAGCTATGGAATACGGAAGACTGGGAGCAGTATCTCGGCGACCACATGGCTCAGTATCAGAAGCAAATGACCCAGGCCCGCCAAATTGTGTTGCAGAATCAAAGTGAGCAGCTTTAGTCAATAAGGAGCAGCGATGAGCGAAGCCGGCTTAAGCCATTGTGGGATTGTGCAAGAGACGCTTGCGGGCAACAGGGCAGCCGAAGAACAGACGTTTGCATCACTGGAGGTACTCACTGAACGGCTGGAGCGGGTCAGGCAACTGGGCGGGAGCTTCTCTGAGGTTGAGTTCTCTGCTGACGCGGGGCGATTGAGACACCGGAAAAAAGCCGTAGCTGTCGGTTGATGACCGTCGGCTGGCGGCGAGCCCCATTTCGCGGGGTTCCGAAACGTGTTGTTTTGCGATTGAGGTCCCGCCATTCGTTGCGAAATGGGAACCCGGAGCAAAGGAAGGTGCTTTTAGGGCAGTTTTTATGAAGTGAATCATTCGGCGACAGAGCATATACCGGTACTCACAGTAGCGTTGCTCGAACAGATAAGCTTGCCGCGGGATGCGGTGATGGTCGATGCGACCATTGGACAGGGAGGTCATAGTTTGCTGTTCGGCAGGAAGTTGGGCCCCGAGGGTGCTATCATCGGCCTGGACGTTGATTCGACTGCTATCCGAAGGGCCCAATCTATTTTAAAGGACCTGGCCTGCAAGGTCGTCGTAATCCGGTCCAATTTCTCTCAGATAGCAGAGGTGGTCCGACAACAGGGCACAGACAAGGTCCATTTCATACTTGCCGACCTTGGCCTCTGTTCGGCGCAGTTGACGGATGTTGAGATGGGGCTGAGCTTCCAGCGGAATATGCCGCTGGATATGAGATTGGATAAAAGATTAAAGACCACCGCTGCCGATATAGTCAATAGCGCCGATGTGGAATCTCTGGCTGATTTAATCTATCGCTTTGGCCAGGTCGGGGCGTCTCGGCGGATAGCGCGATTCATTGTTCGTCATCGTCAAACCGAGCCAATCACGACGACGGGGCAATTAGCGGGTGTAGTTGCAAGGGCACTGGGCAGAGGCGGCCAAAAGCGAAGGCCGAGAATAAATCCAGCCACGAGGACTTTCCAGGCGCTCAGAATCGCGGTCAATGATGAGCTGGGCAATCTCGAGAAGCTGCTCTCTTCGGCGCCGGGGCTGCTCGCTGCAAACGGTTACATGGCTGTAATCAGTTTTCACAGTCTTGAAGACCGATTGGTTAAGGACAGCTTCAAGCAGAACGCCAAGCAGGGCATATATAAGCTAATAACGGCCAAGCCGATTGTACCGACGAGGCGGGAGGTACTGGAGAATCGGCGGGCAAGAAGCGCAAAGCTGAGAATTGCGCAACGGCAATAAACAAGACAAATGGAGTTTTGGCGATGACTTCGGACGCTAAGATCGGATTGTTGGTGGGTTTGGTTTTCATATTTGTGATTGCGTTTGTAATCAACGGACTGCCGGGCTCCCGCCAGAAGCAGGACAGCAACAAGCTGACTAAGGAGATGGTCGGTCTTGAGGACCGTCAGCCAGGCCTTGGTGCCAAAGAGCGGAGGGTGCAATTGAGTTTCGACCGGGCGATATCACCCCAGCAGCCCCGTTTTACTATGCCTTTGCCTCAGGGGCCTGGCAAGCCAAAAGAAATTACGGAGGCGAAGGCGCTTGTCTCGGCCGCTGCTTCACCTTTGCCTTCGGCGCAGTCCGCAGTCCCGGAGGGGACGCCTTCCGGCGGACGCCTTCCGGGGGAGCTGATGAGACAGCGCGACGTGCGCAGCGTGGTTGCGTTGCCGAAGTCCTACGTTGTTCAGGACGGGGACAACCTGAGCAAGATTGCTCAGAAGCTCTATGGGACCGAAGAGGGCAACCGATTAGTGAATGTCGAGCGGGTTTTTCAGGCGAACCGTTCAACTCTGAGCTCTCCTGATCAACTCTACGTCGGCCAGAAACTAACAATTCCGCCTTTGATTTCCCCGATAGGGGCCCCGAGGGCTTCGGGGCAGCCGTTGCAGGCGAGCGGTGGGGGAGTTTCCGGCCCGTCACCAGGACTGCTGGGGGGGCAGTTCGAGCAGGTTGAGTCAATTGGCAGTCCCGCAAGGGACGCCTTCCGGCGGAGGGCGATTTCGACGAAGCTGCCCAGCCGCTCCGAGCAGAGCCAAACGTGCGTGGTACAGGATGGCGACAGCTTGTGGCGCATAGCACAGGCATATCTCGGCGACGGCAGCCGGTACAGAGAAATCGTCGCGTTGAACTCCGAAAGAATCAACGATGAGGACGATCTTGCTGTCGGGACACGATTGAGACTGCCGGCCCGTTAGTGCGTATTGCGTGAAGCGTGAAGCGTGAAGCGTATCTCGTAGTGCGTATTGTGTACTGTGTTCTGTGTCTTGTGTCTTGGGTCTTGGGTCTTGTGTCCGGGATGCGGCTGCGATTCTGTCTTGTTTTTGTTGCATTCTATTTGACGGGGTGTCTGCTTCTGACCGTCTATCTAAGAGGCGGCAACGACAGGGTATTCTATCGGCTGTGCCAGAGACGGTTAGAGCAGAAGCGCTTGGCGCAGCAGTTAGCCGGTAAGCAGTTGCGTGTTGAGAATCTGATAAACCCGGCAAGCGTCTCTGAGCAGGCAGAATGAAGAGTCATTTTTGTGCACAGCGTACCTTACGGCAGAGTGTCGGGGCGTAGTCAGCCCCACTGGGGGTCCTGGCGACGGACTACAGGCAGTATGTGTTGGGAATGTGAGTAGGGCCCCCAGCCGCGAAAAATGGCGGCTGGGAACCCTAGTTGAGGGGTGCTTGTGGGCCGAGGTTAAGGCCTGGCCCTGAGGCCAGGCGAGACAAGAGATGAAAAACATTCGCATTGTGGTCTTGCTGTTTCTGGTTGTTATTGCCGCTTTTGTCCTTGAAGGCGTGCGGTGTTTGCAACTGCAGTATCTCAGGTGCGATTACTACGTTGCTGCTTCTGCAAGACAGCAGCAGGGGCGCTTGACGCAAAAGCCCCAGCGCGGCGTCATTTTGGACTGCCGCGGGAGGGTCCTTGCCGCAAGCAACGAAATTCATACCATTTTCGCAGAGCCGAGGATAATCACCGAACCCAAAGACACATCCAACGAGCTTGCCGACATACTCGATATGGGCGCTCACATCATTTGCAAGCGTATCGTGGAAAGTAATAACCCGGGCTATGCGAAGATACTGACCGGCGCTACTGAGCAGCAGTGCCGCGACGTGCGCAAGGTGTTTGGCGCAGGGGCCGAATCGGACTGGCAGAGGCATTACCCGACGGGCTCGCTTGCGGCGCCGGTGGTGGGCTTTACGAGCATAGACAACCGGGGCTTAGCCGGCCTTGAGCTTCAATATAACAGGCAGCTTACCGGCTCATCGGCGCCGAACATCTTCTTCGCCGATGCGTCGCGCAGACCCGTGCGCCTTCGGGAGCAAAACGCGGTAGTGACCGACGGCGTGGGTCTTATCCTCACTCTGGATGCGGCCATACAGCAGTTCGCACGTGCCGAGCTTGAGAAGCAGTACAAAAGCTACGAGGCCGAGGCCGCTGTTGCGATAGTCGCAGAACCGAAGACCGGTGCGATTTTGGCGATGGTCTCACTGCCTGATTTTGACCCCGCCCAATTTCGGTCAGCCGACCCAAACACCTTCCGCAATCGGGTGGTAAGCGACCAGTTTGAGCCGGGCAGCCTGCTAAAGCCCGTTATTGCGGCGATTGCCCTCGACGCAGGCGCTATAAACCTTACCGAAAAGATATTCTGCGAAAACGGCGACTATCACGGCAAGGGCTTTGGACGAATCGGTGAATACCGCGAGGGTTTCGGCAATTTGAGCTTAAGAGGGATTCTGGTCAAGTCGAGCAACATCGGGATGGCCAAGATTGGGCAGCGCCTCGGCAAAGAGCGGCTCGACAGCGGGCTGCGACTTTTTGGCTTTGGTGGCCGAAGTGGTATCGATTTGCCCGGCGAGGCGCCGGGATTGCTTTGGCCCATAGATACGTGGACCGGCTACAGCGTAACAAGGATACCTTTTGGTCAGGAGATTTCGGTAACCACGATACAGCTTGTTCGGGCGTTTTGTATTCTTGCCAATGGAGGCCGCCCGGTTCGCCCTTACGTAGTCAGGGCGATAGTCAACAGCCGGGGCGAGATAGTCCGGCTTAAGAAGCCGCCTCCGGATGTCGGTTTTGTGATAAAGCAGGAGGTAGCCAACTGGATTGTGCAAGAGGCAATGACAGGGGTAGTCAACGAGGGAACGGGCAGAAGGGCCAAATTAGACAAATGGCAGGTTTTCGGAAAGACTGGGACGGCTAACATCGCAAAAGCGGGTGAGCGGGGTTATTCCGAGCGGGACTATGTGGCTTCCTTTGTAGCCGGCGCACCGGCCGAGGACCCGGCGGCAATCGTCCTGGTGTCGATTCGAAAGCCGAACCGCTCGCTCGGCAGGGGATATACCGGCGGCGCCGTCGCCTCTCCCGTCGCTGCCAAAATCCTCGAAAAAACCCTCACATACCTTGACCAGCACCGACTTTAATCGCAACCCTTTAAACCTGTTCGTTACTGGGGCAAGCCGGCGAGGTCAAGTCGTCCACTCGAACAGAGACGCCGATCTCGGCAAACTCAGGGGTATCTGCGGCCAACTGCCTGTAAACCAGCGCATAGGCCAACAAAATAGTCGGGTACGTTGCGAAGACACCCACGACAAGGCAAAGCAGTCCGAGGAGATTGATGAGACTACAGAGAATACCAAAACCGAACAACTCCCACTTGACGCCCATTGTTGTCCGGCCGCTTGCCTTAATCGCTTCAACAGGTCTGAGGCCTTTGTCGACCACGAAATAGAAACACAGGCCGTATTTTACCGACCAGACGATCCCTGGAGCTATGAGCAGTAAGAAACCAGCAAACACGATAAGAATGTAAAGTATCGCTGTTCCAAGATACTGCCAAAAACAGTCCCCGACGTTGAACAAAGTGCCCATCGCAGGTTTGCAACCGTCACAGAAACTCAGGGCTATCTTTATAAGCCCTATCGCCAATACGACGCTGATTATCCAGCCGAGAATGAACGTGCTGATGCGCGCCGCGACGTACGCAGATCCGGTAAGAGCCCGGGCTGAAATAATGTCTATAACGGTGGGAGTATAAGTGAGTATCAGCCATACGAAACCCACAGCGACAAAAAACCAGACATGGGCCTGCATCACGCGCCACCCGTAACCTAACACACTGCTGAAGCTGAAGTACTTCGTCCTCATAGATTACCTTCCAACATTGCGGCACTGTGTTTCGTTGACTCGCGGCATGGATCTGAAACGACCACTGTCTGCGTTAACGCTCCGGCTCCACGTTCCAATGCAGGTCGTTTACATCCTTGGCGCGGACGAACCGCACCGAGCCGTCATTAAACATAATATTACACCCATCTCCCTGGTGGTTTCCCAATGTCAGAAGCTCTCGGCCGCTGCACAAGTTCCAGCCGGGAACGCTCTCGAAAAGCAGCACCATATCAGGCGGCGCGTCCGGGCCCAGTTCCACGATGTTTTTGTTCATGGCGTAATTGGCGGGACCTTCAGATACACCTCTACAGCGAAACATCAGGGGGTCTGCATCCGCATACTCCAGCAGCAGGTCGCACCATTGCGAACAGTCGGGGTATTTGTCATCGTTGTCGCCGGCGTAGATAAACATTGCCTTTCCAAGGGCGGATAGATTTGCGCCGCAGGCCATTCGGTAGGCAATCTGCCGCGTCCTTGCCAGAGCGGGCATGAGAATGCCCATCATAAGGGCCACCATCGGAAGTGAAGCACAAGGCACCGCAATTCCCGCTATGGCCAGGCCCCTGCCCTTCAATCGGCCGCGGCTCTTCTCGATGCTAAAAAGGGCCACAATGCCAAGAATGATTGCCACCGGAGCCGTGATAAAGAACGTACAGAAGCTCAAGATCGCAAGAACAAGCGACGTGACAGCCAGCGCGCTTGTCCTTGCATCGGCGGCCGGCGGTGTAAATGCGCTTGTCAGCACCCAACTGCAGGAGCGGCACAGTTGGGCTCCATCAGGATTTTCGGTTCCGCATTTTGGACAGTACATACAAATTCTCCTTTCGCTTCCACTGTCGGCATCTACGAACTTCCTCAGCACACCTCGAATGAATCGTAAGCTGTCGGCGCGGATTTTCCAGAACATTTCCTAAATAATGCGTTCTTTGTCTCGCAACCGTCTGTTATTGGCTCGAAACCTGCGTTGGGCCGAGGTATCCGGCCTCGATTGCGAACTGGATTGTGTCGCGGGCCAGGGGTGCGGCGTCGCTCGAGCCGTGCTGGCCGCCTTCAACGACGACCGCAATTGCTACAGCCCGCCGGAAGGCGTCCCCTCTGGGACTGCCGGAATTATCCTTTGCAAAGCCGGCGAACCACGCGTTATCGGGTTTTTCGGTCGAGCCGGTCTTGCCATAGACCTTCACGGCCTGGTTGGCTAAACCGCTCAATGCATACTCGAATTCCTTGTAGGCCGTTCCATCCGGTTCATTAACGACGGCGAACATTCCGTCATAGACCACACCTAAAGTCTCCTCGGAGATGCCCAGGTCCATACCCGGCCCCCGGTCCCCGGCCCCCGGCCCCCGAAACAGCTTCGGCCGTTTAAGGATGCCGCCTCTGGCTATAGTTGCCATCGCATTCGCCGCCTGAAGCACCGTAACACGACAGTTACCGTGCCCGATGCCGAACCATCTTTTCTCGCTGTCTAACAACTCAGGCAACTGCTCAAAGGACATTCCAGCCGAATCGCCGGGCCGAGTATTCGATATCTGACCGGGATACTGGCGAAAATCTCGCTGCGCTGCAGCTGTGGCGGCGGTCCCGACGCCAAGCGGTATTATGTGCCCGTAGCCGAATCTGTAAAGCCAGTTCTGCAGCACCACCGCCTCTATCCGGTCGGCAAGCCGCGAGAAATATATGTTGCAGCTTCCTTTGATGGCGTTACGAGCGCTGTTGGTGCCGAAACTGTCATGGCCGAGCCAGGCGTATCTGTTGTATATCCAGCAGCTTGGCCAGCCCGCCGGCGCGGCCTGAGCCGGACAGCTTATGACTTCGCTCGGTGTGATTTTGCCCGACTCCAGCCCCGCGATAAGTATCAGCGGCTTGATAACCGAACCGGGCGGGTATTCCTTATACAGCGCTCGATTTCGCAGCGGCTCATCGGGGTTCTCGGCGAGCTTGCCGTAGTCCCGGCGCACATAGTTAAGGTCGAAGGTGGGCACGGAGACCAAAGCCAGTATATCGCCCGACTCAACATCTATCAAAACCAGGCCAATAGGCCCCTGGCTGTCCGAATTCCTCCCAGAAGGGACCCCTTCCAAGGGACGCGCCTCGGCCAGATAAAGTTCTATCCTGCCCTGAAGCTCTATATCGATGGTCAGCGAGACATCCTGCCCGAATTGCGTCTCAGTCCGACTGATAAGCTGCCGGTCGATATCATAGACCAGCTCCCCTCTCCTGCCCCGCAGAATCGACTCACAGACGTATTCGACGCCGTCCTCACGACCGCACAGCTCGTCGTCGAGGTAGCTCGAGAGCCGACTCGTTGCAAACTCACTCTTGTCGCGCTGCTGTGGCGGGCCGACCCAGCCGATTGTCTGTGCCGCTACCGACCCGAACGGATACACACGACGTCCCTCAGCCACGATTTCCACCCCTTCGGTGTCAAGAAACTCAACCTGAGCTGCAAAGACATCGTCGTCGGTCTCAAGTTCCACCAAAGGCCATATCCTCTCCATTTCTGCGATATCATCAATCTTGCCAATAAGCTCAAGCCGCTTGTCTCTGTCGGGGAATTGCCGCTCAAAATCCGCGATTGCCTCGGATAACGGGATACTATTCAGGTTGCCTTCGTATTGCTCTAACAGTTTCTTGCTGGGTGCATTTCGCGCCCAGGCAATGAAAGTTCGCAGATTCCAGATACGCTCGTTTATTGCGTCGACCCTCTCCTCGATTTCTCTGCGGGACATTCGGCTGAGCTCAGTCGAAGCCCTGGCTCCGAAATACGTGCACTTGTCGATTATCCCCTCCAGCTCATCTCGGGGTCCGAAACCCGGGACATGGGGCCCTTCTTGCCCGACCCCCTGGGGCCAGGCCCGCGGGTCTCGAAAGCGACCGACCTGATAGCTTATACCCAACTGAAACCGCGGCTCGTCGCCGGCCAGTACTTTGCCGTTTCTGTCTAATATCCTGCCCCTTGCCGTCCGAAGCTGCTTCGAGGAGCTGCTCCGCTGCTTCAGTTCGGCAATCTGTTCGCGATAGAACGCCTCCGAGAGAACCTGCATGCTCACCAGACGGACCAGACAAACCAGCAAGAGACAACCACCGACTATGCCTAATATTTTCACCCGCTTGTTGAACATCGTCTGTCACCCCCCCCCGGCCCCCGGCCCCCGACCCCTGAAATACGCATCCACCAGGCCATGGGCAAAAACAAAAACGGCCCGACCACCGCTGAGTATGTAGCCGTGCCAAATAGAAAACGCCACGCCCCGTTCGCCGCTGCTTTGCCCACCAGCAGAGCAAGAAGCTGCGCAAGCGCCCCTGCCAGCATGCACACAATGAAAATCACCACTGATTGGTGGGGCATTCTTCGGATGGCAATGACGCGGTGCAGGTATGCCAGAGCCGTGCCGAAAAGTCCGAAGCCGATGATTTGCGGCCCCATTGGCGACCCGACCGAAATAATGTCGGCGGCAAAGCCGATTGTGAATGAAGTTATCATAACTTCGGTCGTATTGTAGTAGACCGCAGCGAAGACCAGCAGTATTAAAAGCAAATCCGGCTTTACACTGAGCCGCGTGACAGCGATTACGTCCAAAAAACCGGCCGCCTGCAACAGAGCCGCCACCAAAAGCAGTGCTGTAAACCGAATCCAGTACACCTGGCCCCTCCAGGAAATCAATCCGCCCTTGTTATGAATTGGTGCGGGGCGGGTTTAAGTCTTAGTCTGCTTCCACGTTCATTACTATTACCGCCACGGTGCTTAGTGTTTCGATATCACAGGCCGGCCCTACCGTTATATCCCAAAGGGCCGGATTGCTGTGGTCTCTGATGCATTCTGTTATCACACCAACAATGATGGGACTGTCCAGCAGCCCCGGGCTTTTCGTCGCCATCACCACGTCACCGCTTCGGATTTTGTGGCTCACCGGCACAAGCGGGATTTTTGCCCTGTTGTTGCCCGCGCCTCGCAACAGGGCATTTACACCTAAATCCGAGATACTGACCTGCAGTACCGAAGAACTGTCTGTGATTAACCTGACCTTGGCCGTCCTTGCACCAAGTTCTGATACCGTTCCTATGACACCATTATCACCAAGCACGAATTGTCCCTCTTGGATGTGGTCGTCCTGCCCCCGATTTATAATCAGCTCGCAGTGTGGACTGTCAACCGAGGCCGTTATTATATCTGCCGGGACAAGTTTCGCCCCCTCCAGTGCATGCAGCCGTGTTCGCAATCCCGACAGTTCTTCAAGCTTCCGGTCCTTCTGCCGCAACTGGGCTTCGAGATTGGCGATGTAGTTCTGGTATTGCACTTCTTTGCGGCTGTCTGTACTCTTGTAGGTGAGGTTCGTACGCACCGCAAGAGGTATGTTTCTGCCGATGCTGAGCGGCCAGCGGAAAATCCTGGCGAAAGCGAACTGGAGTTTGTTCGTAAAGTTCTGAGGGGACAAGAGGAGGATAAACCCAGCCAACGTAAACCAGGTAAACAACATCCTTCCTGAGACTCTGGTTCGCTTCCTTGCCATAATCAGCTATCAATTGTCGCCGGACAATCGCTGTTAGCGGTGTGTCACCAACCGTATTCGCTGTGGTCCATCGTGTCCTTCCAAAGTTCTAAATTCTCGAGATAGACACTCGTGCCGCGAGCCACCGCGCTGAGCGGGTCTTCGACCCGCTCGACCCTTAGCCCGGTTGCATTGGCCAGGACGGTGTCCATACCTCTCAGCAGAGAGCCGCCGCCGCAGATGTGAATACCGTTGTCGATAAGGTCTGCCGCCAGTTCGGGCTCTGCCTTTTCGAGAGTAGTGGTCACCGCGTCAATAATAGCGGCGATGGGCTCGCGCAGGGCCTCTCGTATTTCCTCGCTGGTGATGACTATCTTTCGCGGCAGCCCGGATATTGTGTCTCGCCCGGCAACCTCCATCGTCAGCTCCTCTTCGAGCGGCGCAGCCGAGCCGATTTGTATCTTCACCTTCTCCGCCCTGGATTCACCGATGAGCAGATTGTACGTCCTTTTGAGGTGATTGATGACGGCCTCATCCATGTCGTCGCCGCCGACGCGGATTGATTCACAGGTGGCGATATCGGCCAAGCTCATTATCGCAACTTCTGTTGTCCCGCCGCCTATGTCGACAATCATCGACGCAGTAGGGTCGGTGATGGGAAGTCCCGCACCGATACCCGCTGCCATCGGCTCGTCAACGAGATACACTCTGCGAGCGCCTGCCCGAAGTGTGCTGTCGATGACCGCGCGGCGCTCGACCGCTGTTATGCCGCTCGGCACGGCAACGACCACACGCGGCCTTATCAGCCCTCCGCGGCCGTGAACCTTCTTTATGAAGTAGCTCAGCATCGCCTCGGTTATCTCGAAGTCGCTGATTACGCCGTCCTTCAGTGGTCTTATAGCGCTAATCGAGCCGGGTGTCTTGCCGAGCATCTCGTGGGCGACCAGACCGACGGCCTGGCCGTTGTTCAGAACAACATTCGTGCCCTTGCGGACGGCTACTACCGATGGCTCATTGAGGACGATGCCCCTGCCGCGCACGCATACCAGAGTCGTACAGGTACCGAGGTCGATACCCATGTCCATACTGAATAATCCGAAGATGGTATCCAGCAGCACTATAGACTCCCTTCTTCGTTATCAACTGGGCCACCCACGAAGGCGCTGAATCGAGCGTGGGCTTGTCCTCAAAAAGGCGAATCCTCTACGGTATCTTAAATATGGTGCCGTACTGAGAGTGGCACATATAAGCGACAAATCCGGCCGTAGCCGCCACTATGCAAAATGCCACTGCCAGAATTACCGTGTATATGTTACTGGAGGCGGCGGGTACTGCACCTCGACTCGGGCCGTTGGGACTCATATCTTGACCTCTAAGAACCTACAAACATAACTGAAGAAAACAAAAATCGATACTCTTCTGCCGATGGTCCGGCCTGCTCAAAGATTAGTGGACACGGTGTCTCCCACTCTTGGCTGTTTCTGGACAAGCTCGAGAACACCTACGGCTTTTTCTGTGTCAACGTCGATTATCAGGATGTCGCATACGAACTCGTCGCCCCGCGTGACGTGAAACCTCATGCCTTCCCTCACGCCGTCTGCCGAGCCAATCGAGATGCCTGCCAGAAAATTCTGCATATTCACCTCGGACACGAGCCCTTTCAAGCCAATCTCTCCTGCTGGAATCTGCACCTGGGCAGCAGGCCGTGCCACAGCCGGCATCGGAGTAACCGGCTCCACCGCTGCCGCCACCTTGCCTCGTGATTGCAGGAGCTGGTCCAGCCGACTCTGTAGGTCGGTTTTTTCCTCAACGAGCCGCTTCTTTTCTGCTCCAAGCGCCTCTATGATGGCCTGTCTTTCAATCAGGGCGGCCATTGCTTCGTCGAGCTGTTTGCCCTGCTTTATCTGTTCGGTCTCAAGCTCCTGCAGCTCTTCGAGCGTTTTCTTGAGCAGCAGTTGCTTGTCTTCTGCAGTTGCAGAGAACGACTCGACTACGCTCACCCAACTGTTTACCTTCTCAATCAGTTGTGCCTTTTCCCTCTCGGCGTTGGCAAGTTTGGTCTGCAACTCACCGGTCTTTGTTTTGAGCGATGCAATCTCGTTATTTAGCTGATTTTCCAGTTCGTCTTTTTGCTGCGTTTTTTCGCTTAACTGGTCGTTGAGGTTCTTAACCTTTTGGCTCAGAGCATCGCGGTCGGCCCTTAGGTCGTTGTATTTTTCTCTGAAGTTGTCCGCGTTTGCCACGTACGTGACGACTATGCCGCAAAGGAAGATAGAGGATATCGTAAGCAGAACAACCAGAATCTTCGTAAGCGTGCTCAAGATTCGCTCCTTTCACTAACTTTACTAAGTTCCGCTATGGATGCGGATTGTACACCACCACCAGCGATTGTGTAAACAAGTTAATTCTACGTTTTTAACCCCCCGAGGTCAAGTTAATTTTGGTAATTTTAGGCAGTTGGGTGCTATGTACCTATTGTGACAGTCCGATAGTTTCGCCGTTTCTGCACTGCAGGACAGCTTGGGCTGCTGCAAGGCGGACATAGACGGAGTCATCTGTCAGCAGTTGTGGCAGATATTTGGTGACCGAAAGGCTGCAGATGCGCCCAATCGCAAGCGCAGCTAACCCGTAGAGCCGCCGCCGGGCCTGCTCATCGGTGCTGACCACCGACCTGTCCTCGAATACCCTGATAACCTCGCTCTGGCCGCTGGTGTCTTGAAGCAGGCCGAGCTGCTCGGCTGCTGCCAACCGGACCTCAGCCACCTCGTCGTCTAACATTGTCAGAAGCGCGTCTCTGGCCTGAACTGTGCCCAGAGCCCCCATTGCCTTGACGCCGGAGACCCTGAAATCGTGATAGACGCTTATGAGCATTGTCCAGAGCTTTTGATATATTCGCTCGTCGCCCAGCCGGGCTATGGCCTCGGCCGCGTTTAGCCGGACCCTGTCGTCCGAATTGTCGTCCTTTAGCGCCCAGTATAGCAGCTCGAGCGAACCCTGGTTACCGCTCTTGCCCAACAGCATGGCGGCGTTGGCCCGGACCGTCTGGTTGCTGCTTTTGACGGCTTTGCGGATGGCCTCGATACGGTCGGCCGAACCCAGCATGTAAAGAACATAGGCGGCTGCGACTCGCACGTTCTCGTCCTCATCTTTCAGCAGTTCCGCCGTGTCGCTTCGTCCGAATGTGTAGCCCACATCTCCGACGGCCACCGCGGCTGCAAATCTTACAGGCACGTATTCATCGCCGAGCAGACGGCGAACGAGCGGCATAAGCTCAATATGCTTCGTCGCAGCGACGACCTCCACGGCATTGGCCCGTACTCGAGGGTTTTCATTTCTCAGGCCTTCACTGACAATTCGGGCTGCCTCCGACCAGAGCCGGTCGCTTTCCGATTTGGCCGTCTGCCCACGCCCCGGCTGCAATACCTGGTCGGGGTTCCCAGCCGCCATTTTTCGCGGCTGGGGTCGGTCGCAACCGAGGCAAAGAAATGTCACCGAGGCAGCCAGCATGATAAACACGTTTTGTTTCATTCTTCTCGTTCCGGCCTGTGTAAACACTCCAAAACCAGTTTCTCAAAAACCTGAGCAAACACTATGATGATGATACACGCCTGACAACAAAAGTCCAGCCATCCACTGTATCTGCTGAAGATAGTCGTTCTGCTGTCAAGTGGTATCGTATCGGCGAACCAACCCTGCACACCCTGCCGTGCCATCGCCTCTTTCGGCAGGTTGCCGGCCTGATAGCCGTCTCGTATTCGCCCGAGGGTGTCGATGATGCAGCTTATGCCCGTGTTGACACTGCGAAGGACGGCAAGGCGATTCTCAACTGCCCGAAACGTGCAGATTGCGGTGTGCTGTGCAAGTTCCGTGCTCGCAACCACCCTGCCGGCTTTGAACTTTACGAACCATCCATCGTTGCTTATGTTCACAAGCCAGTCGATGCGCTTATCACCTTCTTCGTCCATTGCGAAACGTCTGGCCATAGCCGGGACCGCATCCTCATAGCATATCATCACGCTGAACCTGTAAGTTCGCGGGCTATTATCGCCGGCCATCTCGAATATCGTATATTCGGTGCCGGCGTCGAGCGTGTAATCAAAGTCGTATGGCGACATCTTAATCAGAAGGTCACGAATCAAAGGGATGTTCTCGAAGGGCAGGACCTCGCCGAACGGGACAAGGTGAATCTTGCCGTAACGTTTCTCGTCTTTGGTGCCGTCCGGCCTGTACAGAAAGGCAGAGTTGTATTTGTGGGCAATGCGTATATCGAAGTTCTCCTGGATTTGTGCTGTGCCGCCATACGCGCCGACAAGCAGATAGGCGTTGTTTTTGGCGTGGCGTTTTAGTCCCGTATCGAACAGATTATACGTGTGTTCGGAATCGATAAGCCGGAGCAGGTCGGGCTCAAGTATGGCCTGAACCATTGTCTCAGGCCAGGCAATCAGTTGTGCCCCTGTTCTTTTTATCTGCCGGCTTTGCTCCAACAAATCTTCGAATATCTGCCGTTCCGCTGCGAACGACTTCTTCACCGATTGCGGAACATTCGACTGCACCGCTGCGACAAGGGGACCTTCTTCAACGGTCTTGCTCGACTGGTTAATTCGCCACCTTCCATAAACGATGGTTGCTGCTACTGCTGCTATTACTATGGTGACCTTTGCCAGATTGGCGCGGGTGATAAGTTTCCCTTCATACCAGGTACCGGGCGCCAGGCAGATTATCATCTCTGCGAGCAGGCCGTTGACCATTGCCACGAGAAACGATACACCCGCGGCGCCGAAGATGTCGGCTATCTGCACAATCGAAGTGTTGGCGTACTGGCTGTGCGCCAGAAAGTGCCAGTAGAATCCGCCTAAGAAAAGCCCCTGAGCCCGCTCGGCACCGACGACCAACAGCGGGACGGCGATAAACAGAGGCAATTTCTTCTTTCTACAGTAGCGAATTGACAAAGCGAGTATCGGCCAGAGCAAGCCGGTATAAGCACAGAAGGCAATCCAGCCGGCCACGGTGACGTAACCCATCCAGTATATGTTGCCAAGCCAAAAGCAAAATCCGACAATAATGCTGCTTAACACAAGCCCAAACGGACTTGCCTGCGGCGAGCAGACGAGGATAAAAGGCACAAACGCCACCCACGCCAACGGCCAGAAGCCGAACGGCGCCTGAGCCAATGTCAGCAACACACCACTTGCCGTAAAGCCGGCAAACCACGCGGCGAAGGATTTGAGGATTGGGTGGCTAATGGGCCAGCTCCATAAGAGCAGTTAATACGTCTTCCTTGCTGTACGTTCTGCCATTGTTCATACGAACACTGAGCTGACTTGCAAATAATGCAAGCAGATTCCCATCGTCGGCGATTTCCCCAGCCAGCTTTTTCATGTCAGCGAGCAACCTTTCGATTTCACCGAACTCTATTTCATTGAGGGCAAGGTTGGCTCTTGGGCAACTGCTCTTTTTCAGCTCGGCGAGCCGTCCTGCGGCATTGGCGACATATTCGGCGGAAATATCTATGCCGGTGTACTTTCTGCCGAGTTGCAATGCCGCCGCTGCGGTAGTTCCCGAGCCGACAAAAGGGTCGAGAACGCAATCGCCCGGATTGGAACTTACGGCGATGATTTTTTTGAGCAGCCGCTCGGGCATCTGGCACGGATGCCAGCCGGCCCTTTCCTTGAACGTCCCGCATACACGCGAGTAGCCGTCCCATACGTCGTCGGGCATCTTGCCCGCCGGGTTGGCCCGTCTGTCGTTATAAACCAACTGCCGGTCGGACGGAACGCGAACAGCGTGGTCGTTGAAGAGAAAAGCATCTGCGTCGAGGACGAAGTAGAATATGTGTGTGTGTGAGCGGGCGAACTTGTTTTTTGCCTGTTGGCCGAAGGTGTAGTGCCAGATTATCCAGTTGCGCATCACAAGACCCAGCTCGTCTGCTATTATCTTGACATTCGCGGCGTACTCATCACCGATGGCGATGTAGAACGACCCGTGCGGCTTGAGCACCTTCTTGCAGGCCGTTATCCAGTCCCGCGTCCAGGCGATATACTGGTCGCGTTTCAGCTTGTCGTGGTATTTGTCGTACTTATAGCCGATGTTGAAAGGCGGGTCGGCGAATATCAAATCAGCAAACGGCCTGCGCACCTTGCTCAGGATTTCTATACAGTCCCCGCAGATAATCTTGTTGAGAAACTTGCGCATACCGGAATTGTATCTAATCACACAGTCGCTTCAAGAGTTTCTCAGACGGGGGAGTGCGGGATGGCGTCTGCGACTCGGTTACGGCTCGATGACCTTCTGGTCCGTTAGCGCCCTGCCGCTGAGATAATCGACAAACGAAACCTTTACCGTAAGCGGCTCAGTGAAGTTCTCGACCACCTCCGATATATCGAAGATAAGCCGGTAGTTGTTCTTAAGGAAGGTGGAGAACCACATTTCCTTCAGCTCATCGGCACCCACGCGCCACTTGCCGAGCAGTGGCTGAGCGTCATTGTTGAGGTCCCATAGCTGCACCTCGACGACACCAGCGGCCTTGAGACAATCGCCGGTCTCGTCGGTCGGTTCTAAGTAAACTATGAGCTTCTCTTTCCTGCCGTCCCTGTCCTTGTCATAGAAGCCGGTGTACTTACCGATTGTGACTCGCTTTAGGTGGTAGAGCTTGTCAACCCTGACGTCAGCGGGCAGCTCAGAAAGCACCTCCACCTGGCTCTTCAAACGCTCGTTCTCTACGTTGCTCTCCTCGAGCTGGGCCGTTAACTCTGTTTTCTGCTCGTTAAGCATCTCGATTTGCTCGGCAGGTGATAATGCCGCCCCAGCCCCTTGCGGACCGCCACACCCGCACAGAAGGACCAGCAGACATCCTGCTAAGATAAGAAGAGACAACTTCAATTTCCACTCCCCTCAAAACAGCGTTTTAGCCGGAGTCCGCCGCAAGGCGTCCTGTGGACTTTTTGCTTTTGACGATTTCCGGCGCTTTCTGGATTATTCGGTCAGCCAGCCCGTATGCAATCGCTTCGTCGGCTTCAAGCCAAAGGTTTCTGTCACAATCCTTTTCGATTTTGTCGGGCTTTTGTCCTGTGTGCTCGGCCAATATGTTATAGAGCCGCTCGCGCAGCCGCAATATTTCTTTGGCCTCGATGTCCAAATCCGTTGCCGGACCCGTCAGCACCCCGGTAATAAGCGGCTGATGCAGCAGGACCCTGCTGTTTTTCAGCATGAATCGCTTGCCACTCTTTCCGCCGGTCAGCAGCATCGCGGCCATACTGGCCGCCTGACCGACGCAGTATGTCGCGACCTCGCATCGCAGAAACTGCATCGTGTCGTAGATGGCCAAGCCGTCCGTAATCGAACCTCCAGGCGAGTTGATGTAGAAGTGGATATCTTTCTTGCTGTCCTCATTGCTCAGGAACAGCAACTGGGCTATGATCGAAGTCGTCGCGATGGTATTCACCTGACCGCTTAAGATGACGATGCGGTCCTTGAGGAGTCGTGACAGAATCCCATATTCACGTTCGTAACGCCCTTCCTTCTCGATGACGCTGGGCCAAGGAAGGACTGACTCCCAATTTCGATTCATGCTCATTTTCTGTATCCCGTATTGCATATCGCGCTTTTACTTTTTGTTTTTGCTAATCTTTTTTTCTTCGCTTTCTTCCTTGAGCACCTCGTCGATGATTCCGTATTCGCGGGCCTCTTCGGCGGTAAGGTAACGGTCTCTTTCGGTCTCGGCCTTAATTCTCTCGACTGGCTGGCCGGTATGCTTGGCTAAAATTTCGTTTATCATTTTCTTGGCCTTGAGGATTTCTTCGGCCTGTATCTTAATATCCGCCGCCTGGCCGTACACGCCGCCCCAGGGCTGGTGCAGCATCACCTTGGCGTGCGGAAGTGCGAAGCGCTTGCCCTTGGTGCCCGCGGCAAGGATGACCGCGCCACCCGATTGTGCTCTGCCTATACAGTATGTCGCAATCGGCGAGCCGACGAAGCGAATCGTATCGTAAATCGCCATCGTGTCGTCCACGCTGCCACCCGGCGAATTGATATACAAGCTTATCTCGCTGTTGCGTTTCTGGTTGTCTAAATAGAGCATCTTCATAATCACCTCGGCCGCCCTGGCGTAGCTTATCTCACCGATAAGAAAGACGATGCGATTCTCCAACAGCATATCGTCTAAGCTCATCTGGCGATATCGCTGATATTGGCCTGCCGAGCCCGGGCCGTACTGGCAGTATGTCTCAATCCCTTCCGGGACTTTCACAAGATGGCTTTGCGGATGTTCGGTAAACATTTAATACTCCTGTTCTGTGTACCCAGCCGAAAAACACCCAAATGGCTTATCGGATAATCTTACGTCTCGGTTTTCTTTTTTCGCCTTGTAGGCCTGGCCTTTTTTGTCTCTTTTTTCGGGTTCCCAGCCGCCGTTTTTTGCGGCTGGGGCCCCTTTTTCTTGCTGTCGGTGCTCTTGGCGGTCTTCTTAGCCGTTTTTTTCGTTTTCTTCTTGTTGTGCTCCGGCAGGCTCCGCCCTGACGAGTCTTCCTTGGCCGTTGCCTCAGGCGCCATTTCCTTTATTTGAGCCGATTCAAGCAGCTTGGCGACGCATTTCTCTTCTCGCACCTGCAGCCGAAACTGTGCCAGCGAGCCGTCCCTGGCCATTTGCTCTTTTAGCCGCTCGGGTCTCTGCTGGCGTTGAATCGCCAAACGTGCGATTTGGCCGTTTATTTCCTCCTCGGTGACCTCGATGCCAAGCTTGTCGGCGACCTTGTCCATTATGAAGTAGGTCTTCAGTTGGTTCTTGGCCTGTTGTTCGCTGCCTGCCCGCAGTTGTTCCATCTGCTCTTCTATCTGCTCGCGTGCCAGTCCCCGTGAGATTAGATTAACGTACTGTCTCTGCAGCAGGTTGGCCGCCTGGTCGGCGACCACGTCCAGCGGCAGCTCGAAATCCGCTTTGTCGAGCATATATCTATAAATCTGCTCGGTCATCTCGGCTCGGACCTCGGATTCGAGACGCCCCAGCAGCCGGTCGCGAATCTTCTCTCGCAGCTCGTCGGCGCTGTCCACTCCAACCCTTTGCAGAAAATGTTCGTCTACTTCGGCGGGCTTAAGCCACTTGATGTCTTTGGCAGCAATTTTGACATCGATTTTCTTGCCGCGGTACTCTTCTTTGAAGTATGTCTTGGGTACCTCGACCACGATTTGCTTCTCCTGGCCGACCGTGGTTCCGACCAGCAGCTTATCGAGTTTCTCCACGGGCACGCCGCCGACAAATCCCTGTGCTCTTACGTATATCTCGACGTTGTCGAGCTTCTCCTCTTGCTGACCGTCCTCGATGTTTAGCAGTACGTCAGCGATAATCTGGTCATCGAGCTCGGCGCCGCCCTCTTCGCGGGGTGTCCAGAGCCCCGACCACCGGCAAAGCTGCTCAATCTCTCTGCCAACCTGCTCGTCGGTTACCTCGAGCTTTCTTTTCTCCACCGGTATGCCCTTGAGTTCGGGCAGCTCAAACTCGGGCCGGACCTCAACCTCGAACTCAAACTTCAAAGCTCCCTCAGCAGGTAGCTCTACGTTCTCATAGTCAATATCCGGCTCACGCAGCACGTCAAGCTTGTTGTCTTTGATGGCCGAGTCACTGGCGTCGGCCAATAGTTTGAGTTTAATCTGCTCGCTGGTCTCTTTGCCGAATCTCTTCTCCAGGAGTCGCCGCGGCGCCCGTCCGCGCCTAAAGCCCGGAACTACTGCGTCTTTGCGAAGCACCTCGTACTGCTCGTCCGCAGCTTCACTTATTACCTGCTGCGGCATCTCGATTATCACCTTCTTTTTGCACGGTCCTGCCGATTCGATTGTCACCTTGTTTTTCGACTTCGTGGCTTCCTGCTCTTCGGCCATTCTAATGTTCCTTCCTTCCGTCCCCAATCACTCCAATTGGCAGACCCCGCCCCAATTTCGGGTCCGAGGCCCTGCGCTTGGCGTGCCACCCGTGTTGCCTGGGTCTTGCGCCTGGCCGGAAAACTCACAGGCCGAGGGACCCCAGCCGCGATTTTTTGCGGCTGGAAACCCCGAAATTGGGGCGGGGTTCGGCAAAGCGGGTGATGGGACTTGAACCCACGACATTCACGTTGGCAACGTGACGCTCTACCACTGAGCTACACCCGCGATATTCTCACACAAGTATACGGTGGCTTTGTACCGTTGCAAACGGTTTTTTGTCAAAAATCCCGCTTCACTGTTCTTGCCGGTGCAACAGGGTCTTTCGGTGCTGGGGCGCCATCGCGTGCCAAGAAGACGCTCGGGTTTGTACCGGCGAAAAGGCGGGCTTTATCTGAGTGGGATATATGCAATCGGCTGGTGATGCACGTTGGGGTGCATCACCAGCCTCAAGTAAGCAATATGTTGTGTTGAGATAGGGGCTCTTGGCCGAAAGGCCCTGCGAGCACTATTGGGCAACAGCCCTTTTCCTGTGGAACAGCCACAGGATGATACCCAAAGCAATCAGACCGACAAGCCCATTATCACCCAGAGTGTTCAGCAGCGCCGTCAGATTGGCAATCACGCCGCCGAAGAACGGAACCGTCGCGCCGAAGAGAATCTCCACCGCAATTCCCAGCGCGATTAACAGCAGGGCAATTTCCGTAATCTCACCGACCCATTTCTTTACCTGCTCTAAAAACTGCATCGTTTGCTCTCCTAAACCAAAATTTCAGGAAACAAGGACTCTACGTCCTCATGCCTGCTTTGTCGGCTCCAGCCTAAATTTCCTTTAATATTTGGCTGATGCTAAAGGCCCCTTCGTTATCGGACTTATTTTGCCGTTCACCGCCCGCGAGGAAAACCGGCTGTATCAGCATTGAAACACTGGTTGCCGGAGCTTTGTCAAAATGCCGTTAAAATAGGATGTTTCGACTTGACTCGCAATGTTAAAATAGGTTACAATCCGTCTATGTTGCTGGATTTCATAGCGTGTACGTTGCGGTTATGTCTTTTGGTTGTCGTATGGCTGCTTGTCTGGCGGCTCGTCAGGCCCACAAATCAGCTTACCCGTATTATCAGGGCCGCAACACTCGTGCTTGCTCTGCTCATAGTCTTTGCCCTTCTCCGTCTCGCAATCGGCTGAGTCGGTCCGTGAATACACCGACCTTACGTGGTCAGCCACTCTTTGGCCGAGTTGTTCGACAACATCTAATCCTGCGACCAAGCCTTGCCTTGTTGGTGAACTCATTCCTTGCAGAACAGCAGAAGCCATCCCCTTCCCGGCTCGCCTTCGGCGTGTCGACACCCCGCGATGCCCCTCCGCGTCGTGGGTATTCTCATCCATTTTGAGAAGGGGGAACAGGCGAGCAGTAGAACAGCTGACCGTCCCGATAAATCGGAAATCGAGACTCTGTTGGCCAAAGGCCAACCGTCCTTCGACTTTGCTCAGGATGTTCTCCATGCATTGCACAACGGCCTGCCGTGAGCGAGCGAAGCGAGTCGAACGGAGCAGGAGGGATTCCGGCCTTCGGCCTTGAACCCAAATTTGCTTCGCAAATTTCCATAGGGGGCTCTGCCCCTCTGGCGGTCGCTTCGCTCCCTGTCACCCCGACAGCCTGGGGGAGCTTCTCCCCCAAACCCCCTCGGGTTCGAATCCCTCCTACCAAGGGAGCTTGCCTAACGGAGCAGGAGGGATTCGAACCCCCGGTACCTTTCGGTACAACGGTTTTCAAGACCGTCGCCTTAAACCGCTCGGCCACTGCTCCCCGATTGACAGTGTTTATACACTCAGTCGTGCGATATTGCGAGCGGATTTTACTCCGAAGCGGCTGCCGGCGGGGCCCAATTGTGCTGAAAAAATTTGTAAAAAAACCAGTGAACCGCCGTTTCTGCCGAACGTATAAAGGATAGAAAAAATAGCAATCAAAAAAACTTTTCTCCTCCTTTCGAAATATAAAGGCGGCAATCCCGGCGAGCCGGGATTGCCGCTGTCATTTTATCCCCGGGTGCACGTTTTGTCAGTCAGGGATGTTGTTCGCAGATTGTGCCGGTTGCACGGTTGGGTTGATTCCCGTAGCAGCAGCTATGCGGAGATGCTTTTCTCGAGCTTGGCAAGGATGGTTCTTGCCTTGGAGATTTTGTTGCCGTTGAGGCCTCGCCAGTTCAACTGAACGTTGCGGCTGATTTCGTCTTCGACCTTCTTGCAGGCCATAAGGACGGTGGCGTGATTCTTGTTGCCCATAAATCGGCCTACCTCAGACGACGACATCTTCGTGTGCTTGCGGGCCAGATACATGCTGAAGTGTCGGGCCAGCGTGACTGTCCGGTCTTTTTTCGATGAGTGTATGTTCGCAGGTGTCGTCCCGAAATAAGTGGCCGCCGCAGCCTCGATATCGGAGATATGGACAATCGGGTCGCACCTCTCCAGGTGTTCGGCCAAGACCTCGCGGGCCATGTGGAGATTAATCTTCGTGTTTTGAAGCGAGGAAAATGCTATCAACTTCAGCAGCGCACCCTGCAGCTCCCGGACATTGGTCCGCAGGTTCTCAGCGATGTATCTTATCACCGTCTCCGGGACGTGCTTTCGCAGGTTACGCGCGTACTGACTGCAGATTCGGCATCGCGTCTCGAGGTCCGGCGGCTTGATCTTAACGACCATGCCCGACACGAACCGGTTCACGAGCTTCTCGGACAGTTGTCCTATCATCTTCGGGTGAGCGTCGGAGGCCATTACCACCTGCCTGCCTGCCAAATCGATTGTATTGAAGGTATGCAGGAATTCCTCCTGCGTTGAGGGCTTGCTGGCCAGGAAGTGTATGTCGTCGATAGCCAACAAATCCGTTTGCCGCATCCGACGTCGAAAAGCCTCCAGCTTTCTCGTCTTCAAGGCCAGCACAAACTGATTAGCAAAGTCCTCCGCTGACAGATAGAGCCATCTGGCTCGGGGCCGGTTCTGGCGCACCGCATTGCATATCCCTTGCAGCAGATGCGTCTTGCCGACACCGTACCCTCCGTGGATAAACAGCGGGTTGAACGGACTTTGCTTATCTCTAACCACGGCCCTGGCTGCGTTGTAGGCCAGTTCGTTCGATGGGCCGACAACGAACGTATCCAGAGCCAGCTTCATCGCTTGACAGCCGCTCTGTTCGCCACTTCGGCGGCCGGCTTTAGCCGGGGCAAGATGATCTTGCGTTTTTTCTGCGAGCAGGGCCTGACTATCCAGTTGTGTTCGCGGCTGCTGGCCCGATAGCTCCGGGGCTACCGCAAAGGTTATCCGCAGATTGGAACCGGTAGCCGTGCGAACCGCCTCATGAATCTGCCTTGAAAAGTGATTCTCAATCCAGCCCGCAATGAATAGACTGGCAACCCCTATCTTTAGATGCCCGTCTGAAAGCGAAAATCGGGTGGAATTCTTGAACCATATCCCAAACTTCTGCGGACCGATCCTCTCAGCCAGAGCCGTGCTGATTGCGCTTACCCGCGCATCATCCGTGCGGCAAGCAGGGACCCCAGCCGCGAAAGACCGCGGCTGGGAACCCGTATCATCCGTGACGATGCCCTGCATTTCTGTTCTCCCCTGTTAATTGTAAGGTTATCAAAGGTCCACTTGCCCCGCACCTACTTTGACATTAAAGCACCAGCCGCCATCGGACACAAAAAGCTGGTCGTCACCACCACAGTGTCAAAGTAGGTGCGAGGCAAAATGATGTTTCGTCCTGCTTTCCAAATCTATCGCCAATTATTGAACGGCTGGCAAACATATCAATCCCCTTTTCGCCAATTTTCTTTTCCACTCTATGAAGGTCCCCGCCTCGATGGAGTTTGCGCGCGAAAAAAATTTGTTTTTAACAAACTGTTCACATCATAAGTGCGACTTGTGGAAAAGCTGTGGATTGCGTTTCAAATTTCATGCCTTCATTGGCGGGGTTACTCTCTTGACGCGACGTTGCTGTCCTAAAGCTTCTCGTTCCTGTGCTCCACAGGTGCCTTGTGGCCTTCGAATAGCTGGCTGACCCTCTGCTCAAAAGCCGCTCTATCTATTTTTCACCCTGTCTCTTCCTGCGTATTCAGGAAGTCGGCGAGTCCTTTTCGAGTTTGTTATACCAGTTGAATTTCAGGAATACTGACGTAACAACCGTTACTGCCATGCAGACGACCATTGCGTGGAACTTGCGGACGATCAGATAGACCGGAATAAGCACGAAGGTTGTCTGCCATGCGATTCCAACGACGACGTTTATCATGTCGCGGGCGAAGGCAGTATTGGGTCTGAAGCTCGAGTCTTCAGCCATAACTTTATCACGAATCGGACCCCAGAAGCCCCAGGGGCGTACGCTTCGGTAAAAGTCTTTGAGTGTGTTTTCCTCTTCCGGCTTTGTGAGTAGCGAGACGATGATGGAGAAAAAGGTGCTGACGACGAGGATAATCGGGAAGACAGCGAGGTTTCTTTCGAGATTTCCGCCGAACATTGGGACGGTGTCCTGGCCCATGAGACTGAAGTAGACGGCAAATGCGGTTGCCGTGAGCAGTCCGGACGCCATTCCGGCAAAATACCCGAACCCATTGAATCTCCACCAGTGCCACTTCAGGACGTTTGGCGCGGTGTAGCCGCCAAACAGGCCGGTGACGACCCACTGGGTAACAGTGTGAACGGATTCCGCAAATAAGCCGAATAATAGGCCGACGCCGACGATGAGCACTGTGCAGACGTAGCTTGCAATGACGTATGTTTTGGGTCTGGCGCTTGGTCTTATGTAGCGCTTGTAGATGTCGTTTACGAGATATGATGCGCCGCAATTGACGGTGGCGTCGAATGTGCTCATGAATGCGGCGAAGAGTCCTGCCAGGACTATGCCAACCAGACCGATGGGCAGGAAGTTCTGAATGACGTATGGCAGAATCTGTTCGAAGTCAACTTTCTCGCCTGCTTCGGCCATGGCGTTGAGCTGCCCGCTAAAGAATGCCAGGCCCAAAATGGCTACCCCTGCAATCATCAAATAACGGGGCACGTTGAGCACGAATGAGACACAGAAGCTCATCAGGGCCGCTTCTTTTGGGGTTCGGGCTGAGAGAATCTTCTGCATATCGAAGTTCGGAGTTGGCCCGGCCATGCTGGCGAGTATGCCTTTGAGCACGGTGAGCATGAAGAAGATGGTGAATAAATCGAAGCCATCTGTGGCAATCTTGTCGTTTACCGTGGCAACAAAGCCGGACCAGTCGAGATTAGCCTTCCATCCGAAGGACAGATTGAACCAGCCGTCCGGGACAACCGAGGCCAGCAATTCGGGGCTTACTCTCTGGATTGCAATGACCGCGATGAAGACCGAGGCGATGGTCATCAGCGTGAACTGAATAATGTCGGTCAGGACCACGCTGTACATGCCGCCAAACATGACATATACGGCGGTGATGAGCATCAGTACCGTCGCGTAAGCTTCCGGAGGCAAGTCCCATGGCAGGATTATCTCAGCAAAAGCACCGACACCCCTGAACGCATAGGCGAGCATGCTTATGACCATGAAGATGGCGAAGATTATAACGGAGATATGTGACAGTTCAGCGCCAACGTCGTGGCCGAAACGCTTTCGAATCCACTCTGCACCGGTCATAACCCCCGACCGGCGGATCCAGACCGACAGATAAACCATCAGGAAAATCTGGTTGAAAGTCGGCCAGACCCAGGGCAGCCAAATGCTCTTGAGACCATATATGAAAAAGACGGTGACTAACCACATCGTGCCAGTGATATCGAACATCCCCGATGCATTTGCAATGCCGAGAAAATACCAGGGAATGCTCTTGGCCCCAAGAAAGTAGGAATCGATATTTCGTCCCGCCCGCCGCGAGAGAATTAGACCAGCAATCACAATCACGATGATGTAACCGAAGATGATGCCTATGTCGAGTGCATGAAGCTGCATTGCCGGTGTTCCTCTATTGCCGCCGAGTTATCCCCGCAGACGGGTACGGAAAGGATTAGATTATTGCGATACGTGCTGTTTTTGCAACAAGATTCCTTGGAATGGGACCGGCAAACGGCTTGTTGGCAGAGCCGATTGGGGAGCGTGCCTTGGATTACCACGCATTTTTACAGAACAGAATTGTTATAGCGTGAGGTGTGTTTATGGTTCGAACCAGCGTTTCATTACGAAGCGAACGCCCTCATCAGTGAGTTCTACCTGCCTGAGTGCCTCGTCATAGTAGAAAGTGCCGCCGCTCTTTAACTGAACGTCGGCTCCTACTATACAACCGTGTACTTCCGCCTTGGGGTAAAAGGTAATATCGACGTTTGGTGCGTAAATGATGCCGAAGACCGTACTCTTGGCCTTTAGGTCCCAGGCCTGCGTCTCTGTGCTCGTGGAGTAGAGCTGAAAGTCCCTGATATTTCCGGCTTGATTGTTTATTGTGCCCGAACTGGCGCTGTACACCGTTCCATCTACGTAGAGCCGCAAAGATGAATCTGGCCTGACGATTATTTCACAGTCCTGCCCAAGGTCAACATCGCCCGCGACATGCAGGGCGACGTCGCCGCCGGTTATTTCCAGCACTCCTTTTCCGGATAGTGTGATGGCGGAGTAGCTGGCGCTGTCGGCCGGGCCTATACTCATCGTTGCCCCATTTGCATTGAGAACTGTGCCCGCATCCGGCAGAGCAGGCGGTGTTATCGTCGGAAGTGGCGGCTCTTCCGGCATGGAGTATTTCATGCCCATTATCGTGCCTCCGGCGCCGACGACCGTATCCGGGTCCCCGCCCACGCCGACAAGGACGTCCCCTTCAATGACCGAACCAGGCCCGAGGGTTATTCTGTCTGCTGAGACGCTGACGGTCCCAATTGCCAGGTCCGGGTCGGTATCGCAGGGGTCGAGTGAATTGTACCCGGTGACAGTCGTATTGGGCATCAGGGAGATTCTGTCTCTGGAAAGGATTGCGTGGTCGAACAAGCCCTTCAATCCGAGGATGGCGTTGACCTGCTTGTAGGTTCTGCCGGATTGCCCGAAGGACTTCAGGGTATAATCGCTCCCGCTGCCTTTTTCGACCTGGTAGCTGAAGACGGCGTCACAGGCAGGCAGTGGCTCACGTATTACGTGGGGCAATTGGTCATTATCCAGGGACCTGGTGCTGAGCTGTCTGTTCATCTCGTAAATCGCCTTTTCAAGCCCGGCATCGGCTGCGACGCGACTTGCAATCTCTGCCGAGCTCTGGGCCACCCACCTGCGTAACTGCATATCGAGGGTTTGTAATCCGATGCCCAGTACGAGCAACAGGACCAGGGCGAGCACGACTAAGGGCAAAGTCACTCCAGGTCTGTGCAGACGACTTGCTTTATTCGTGATTTTCATTTTGAGTTAAGTCTCCATAGCTCGATTACCGGATAATCGTTTTCGGTCGGCCTCTAAATGTGTTTGTGTTTGAAAGAGCCGCGCGTCGCGGATGTCTTGTCAAATAGGTCGCAGATAACAGGTTGCTCCTGCCAAGCTGCTTGCAGCCGGTCCTGCGGGGTCCTTCCTCTCTTGTCGGCTGGCTGTGCAACCTTGTTTAAAGTATAAGTCAGGTTCTTGGTGTCTACAAAAGCGGTAACTTTGGGTGCTGAAGGTTTCGGCTCAAAAGCACAATAAAACCGCAAAAATTTTGTTTTGAAGCAGCAGAACCGTTTGGCGTGATGTCCGACGCTGTCCGATAACCCGCGGCAATCGAAAAGCTGACCGAGAGCACATCCGCCTCAGTCAAGGCCTCGAACCTTCGATAAGAGACGGGGCTTTCTTTAAGGATGCCAGCCGAACTCGCAGGTTAGTCCTCGCTCCATCGTTTCACTACAAATCGAACTCCTATGTCATCGGTGTCAACGTTCTTGAGTGCTTTGTCATAGTGCATCTTGCCACTATTCTTGACCTCGAGCGTGTAGGTGACAAAGGATCCGTAAACATCCCCTTGTGCAAAGAGGTCCACATCTGCATTCGGGGCGTAAACCACTCCGGACCAGTGCCCTTTGGCTTTCAGATCGAAGTTCTGGTCGTCCTTGCCTGTAGCATACAGCTGTACGCACTTGGGCTTCTCGGGTGATCCCTGGTAACCGATCCCACTGCCCTTGGCGCACACTATATCGCCATCGACATAAAGCTGCAGAGAAGCATCGGGCTTCACCGTGATCTCAGAGCCCTCAGCAAGTTTTATGTCGCCCGTAACGTGCATGACCACTTGTCCACCACCCACCTCCAATATTGAATCTGCTGTGCCGGGGTCCAAATCTATGTAGGAGTATTCTCCACTATCGGCAGGGCCCAGCTGCAGCGTCTTGCCCTTTATCTTCAAGCCCCCGCCCTTGTAGATGAGCGAAGGCGCCGTTACTTCAGGGAAAGGAAGTTCGACAGGCATGGCACGTCTGCTACCTGTCACCGTCGCGCCCGTGTCTTTTATGACCGCATCCGGGTCGCCTCCCACGCCTACCAGGATGTCGCCATTGATTTGCACATTCTGGCGAAGCTCCATAGCGTCCTTTTCAGTTGTTGTGGTGGCAACTTTCACATCTACGTCGGTGTCCAATGGGTCCTCCGAGTTGTATCCCTCCACGGTCACATCGTTGTTGATCTTGAGCGATCCTCTTGTAAGAATCGTGTGATTAAAAACTCCGCTCAGTCCGAGGGTCGCGCCGACGCGTTTGCGCATTCTGCCGGATGATCCTATCGACTGCACTGCGTAGCCGCCTTTGCCGTCTTTGTCGACCTGGAACGTGAAGCTGGCATCGCAGCTTGGAAGCTTCTCGTGTATCGTGTAGGGCAGTGTGCTGTCGTCCCAGGGCCTGATCTTCAGCTGCTCGTTCATTTCGAAAACAGATTTTTCCAGTCCGGCGTCCGCGGCGATCCTGCTGGCAATTTCTGACGTGGTTCTGATCGCGGTGCCGCGGACATGCTGGTCAAGGGCCGATAACCCCAATCCCATGGCCATCATCAGCACAACTGCGAACATGACGAGAACGAGCGTCAAACCACGCCTGTTTGAACGTATTTTTCTGCCGTATCGTCTCATTTTACTGGACCTGCTATTGTTATCTGCTTGTCATTTACTGTCGCGGGGTGCGCGCGAACAGCCTCTAAGAAAGCCGCATTAATATCGACCTGATTTGGGCATCAACTGAAATGGTAATCGGACTTCATTCATGACCTGTTCTCACACATAAATTGACTCGCATGGAAACGTGATATGGTGCGCGATAAAGGCCGCTCCCTCAACTAAAGTCTAACCCGGATGTGGGGATATGCAAATGGAAGCTGACGATTTGTGCAGCGTCACCGACAGTACGAGCCGGCTAGCCTATTGTGATTAAAGCGGCATAGCTGCCATCATGGTCCGGCCGTTCGGCCGACGGCAGAATGAGCTTGTCGGTCTTGAGTCGAAATGCCGGGCTCTCTGCGAGAAATCGCTCGACGAGCCGGCGGTTCTCTTGTGCTTCGATACTGCACGTGCTATAGCAGATAATGCCCCGCGCTTTGACTAATTCGGCCGCGCGACGAAGAAGCTGTATCTGCGCCTCCGCCAGCCCCGCAATCGCACGTTCGTTTATGCGGTATCGCACCTCGGGCCTCTTTGCTAAAACACCTGTGTTGGAACAGGGCACATCGAGCAGCACGCAATCGAAATCGCCAACCTGCTCGTCAACCCTTTCATACTCGACAACCGCAATACTATCACCTAACTGCAGACGGGCGATATTTCCTCTGACCATCTCCAGTCGCTTCGAGTCAATATCGGTCGCAACTATCCTTGCCTTGTTCTGTGTTGCCTCTGCAAGCTGAGTTGTCTTTGTCCCCGGTGCTGCGCACAAATCTAAGATTCTCCACTGAGGTTTTGGGGCCAGCAGGCGGACGGCTTGTGCAGCGGCCGGGTCCTGGACGGTAAATAGCCCCTCGCCAAAACCGGGTAGCTTTGTTATATCCCCGGGGCTCTTGACTCTTATCATATCCTTGTCAGATATCTCGGGATCCCAGCCGCGATTTTTTGCGGCTGGGAACCCCTCGCATTGAATGCCTTCGCTTTCGAGCAGTCCGGCCAAATCCACGCCGCTCGTCTTGAGCAGATTGGGGCGAAGATAAACACTGGGCCTTCGGTTACTCCCGAAGCAGATTTGCCTTGTTTTTTCTTCGCCATATTCATCCAGCCAGGTCTTGACGAGCCACCGAGGCAATGAAAAGGCCGAACTGTAGTAATCAACGGGCGAATCGGTGACCTGTGGGAGAATCGGAATATCAAGCTCGCAACCCGCATAAGGGCCCTGTGGTATGATGTGTCGGGCGTCGGCCTGTTCGAGCCCTGCCCCTCCGAGGGGCGGGGCGAGCGAAATCCGGCGGTTTTTTATGTGTCTTGTGGTCTGGCGAAGGACGGCATTTACAAATCCGGCCTGCTTCTTGCCGACGGCTGCTTTTGCTTGTTCAACGGCCTCATCAACAATGGCGTGCCGGGCTGTTTGCGGACAGTAAACAAGCTCATATACCGCGACGCGAAGGATATTGATAATCTTAGCCGGTATCCTTTCGGCCGGGCACGAAGAGGCGTTTTCAATGACCGTATCAATAAGAGCACGGTTCTTGATAACACCGAATACAAGGTCCGTGGTCCGCTGTGCCTGGTTGGTCGGCGGCAATAAGTTGCGCATCACAGAGCTGGCGCAGGCCTTTTTTGCCTCGGCTTCGGTCAGGATTCGAGCTGCTGTGCTGCGAGCCGTATTGGTCTTCCGGGGGGACATACTATTGCTGAATTTTTGTGAACATATCGCCGGGCTGGGTGTGTCTGCCGTTGACAAAATCGGCGAAGCTCATAAGGCGCGACCCTTCCGGCTTTATCTGCATTATCTGGAGCTTGTCCTGCCCGCAGATGACGTTCAGGTCTTCATCGATTGTGCCTGCGGGCAGCTCCCCGGGATTGGGCATTCTCAGGATGTCGGCCCTTGCGAAGGTCACGCGTTCCGGCTTGTTGGTTTTCTGCGACACGTAGCTTGCCGATGCGCCGGGCCAGGGCCAAAGACCAAGTATCTTTCTGTAAAGCAGCTCTGCCGACTCGCTGAAATCTATGTAACCGTCCGGCTTTTGCAGCTTCGGTGCTCGGGTTGCCTTTGACTCATCCTGGCAAGCGCGTACCGCTTTGTCGTCGGCAATTTTGTCGAGCGTCTCCATCAGCAAAGGGGCGGCAAGCTGGGCAAGTCGGTCGTGGAGCCGACCTGCCGACTCATCGAACCCGATTTCAGTCTTCACCTGCGCCAGAATATCGCCGGCATCCATCTTCTCTGCTACGGTGATTATGCTTATACCCGTTTCTTTCTCGCCGTTGATGATTGCCCAGTTAATCGGTGCTGCGCCGCGGTATTTCGGCAGCAGCGAGGCGTGAACGTTAATTGCCCCTTTGGGCGGGATGTCAAGTAGTGTTTGGCTGATTTTCTGGCCGAAGGCGATGACCAGAAGAAGGTCCGGCTTGAACTGGCCCACCTTCGCTGCGATTTCGGGCGCGTTAATGTTGCCGGCTTCGATTAAGGGTGCACAGTGACCAGCGGCCCATCGGGCGACGGGTGTGGACGCAGGTTTTCTGCCTCGTCCCGCCCGTCTCGCAGGTTGCGTGACCACCAGAGCAAGTTCGTGACTCGAAGCGACAACAGCTTCGAGACAGGTAATACCGAATTCACCGCTGCCGATGTAGCCAATTCTCATTCCCGCACCTCTGCCAAGCGGCCACGTCACTGTGGCTGTTCAGGGCTTCCCTCGAGTTTCTTGATTTGTCGTCGGTGGGCGATTCTTGCGGTCTGGCTCATACGGCTGACGATGGTGACGCCTTCAATGTGGTCGAATTCGTGCTGAAGCACACGGGCATAAAGACCCTCGGCCTCTTCTGTAAAACGCTTGCCCTCCAGGTCGGTGGCGGTGACTGCGGCCTTTCTGTATCTCCTGACCTTCGTATAGATACCGGGGACCGACAGACACCCTTCCTCATGTTGGTCGAGCTCGCCGCTGACCGTCACGGTCGGGTTTATGTAAGCCCTTACATTCTCTTTCGTTCCGTCGAGCGATATTATGAACAGCCGAAGGGCAAATCCCGCCTGTGGCGCCGCCAGGCCGATACCCTTGTTCTTCAGCATAATCTCTGTCATCTTCTCAACGAGCTGCCGAACATCGTCATCGATATTATCAATCTCTTCGGCACGCCGGCCAAGAACATCAGCCGGGTAACGTGTAATCCGGCACTTACCAAGGTCAATATCAGACATCTGTCTGCTCCTGTGAACTTTCCTTGCCTCTTGCTCTGGCTCTGTTGTGCGGCAGGTCCCTATGCTTATGGTCACTGTCGTCGAACTCGTCTCCGGCGAATGTGCTGCCTAAGTAGGTCTTTCTGACGGTTTCGTTCTGGATTATCTGAGCGGGATTGCCTTCGCCGATGACCTTGCCGTGGTCGATGATATACGCCTTATCGACAACTTCCAGCGTTCTTTCCACGTTATGGTCCGTAATGAGTATGCTGACACCGGAGGCGACCAGTCGTCTGATGTTGTGCTGCAGGTCCTCAACTGCAATCGGGTCAACTCCGCTGAACGGCTCATCGAGCAGAATCAGCGACGGCTCGGTTACCATTGCCCTGGCTATCTCGAGCTTTCTCCTTTCGCCGCCGGAGAGAAATCGCCCCTGGCTGTTGGCCACCTCGCTTAGAGCAAATCGTTCGATTAGGGTCTCGGCCCTTCGGTTTCGCTCCTGCCTTGTGATGGACATCGTCTCTAAAATCGCATACAGGTTGTCTCTTACGCTCAGTCGCTGAAAGATGCTCGGTTCCTGCGAGAGATAACCTATCCCCAAGCGTGCTCGCCTGAACATCGGCAGCTTTGTGACGTCCTGGCCGTCAAAAAAGACCGAGCCGCCGGTCGGCGTAATCATACCCATAATCATTCGAAAGGTCGTGGTCTTTCCGGCGCCATTCCTGCCCAGCAGCCCGACGATGCTCCGCCGGGCAATCGATACCGACACGCCGTTGACAACAGCCCTGCCAGAGTATTTTTTTACCAGATTCTGTGTATCGAGCAGATTGGTTTCCACGAAAACAGTCCCTTTGACAAGCGCCATTAACACAGGGCTCCCAGCCGCGAAAAATGGCGGCTGGGGTTCCTCTGCGAAATTTGCGGTATTATAACAGCCGAGACACTTAGAGCAAACAAATAGCGGAAATCAAAGGGCTGGCTTCGGTCCCCGCCGGATGAGCCGGGGACCATGCCTCGGCAAAAAGCAAATAATTACTCTGGCCTTTCTGCGGCATTTTTGCTATCAGGTATTATTTGTTCCTGAGCGGATTGCTCTGCCTTCGCCGCTGAGCAAGGGACTTTGAAGCCCGAGAGCGTTTTGGGATTTGGCCTTATATGTTTGCAGTTATAAGTGATATCCATTCGAATATCGAGGCGCTGAATACGGTCCTGGCTAATATAGAGCAGCGCGGCATAGAGACAATCTATTGCCTCGGCGATGTAATCGGCTACGGGCCTAATCCGCGTCAGTGCCTCGACCTTATCATCGGAAAGGCCGAATGGTGTGTGCTCGGAAATCACGATTATGCCACGCTCTATGAGCCGACCAACTTCAACTACGGCGCCGAGCGAGCCAGCTTCTGGACCCGCTTCAACCTCGAAGCCGAGCAGGACAAAGGGCCGCATGACAGAAGGTGGCAGTTCCTCGGAAAACTGCCCATGAGGCGGACTTTGACCACTAAACTTGGTGATACGCCGGTGACAATCGATTTTATCCACGCCTCGCCGAGAAGACCCATCAACGAATATATCTTCCCGGATGATGTCTATACCAATCCGGTGAAGGTTCGTGTTCTCTTTGAGCGAGTCAAGCACATCTGCTTCGTCGGTCATACGCATTTGCCGGGGGTATTCCTCGATGAGCCGGACTTCTACCTCCCGGCCGAGCTCGGTGATGTCTATCCGATAGTCGAGCACGAAAAGGCCATCATAAACATCGGCTCGGTTGGTCAGCCGCGGGACAAGGATAATCGTGCGAGCTACGTCTATGTCGAGGACAACGAGGTGCATTTCGTTCGCCTTGAATACGACATTGACACAACGGCTGAAAAAATAAGGGCTATAGAGGAGCTGGACAACTTCAACGCCGACCGGCTGTTCGAGGGAAGATAGAAGCAATTGATTATTGGTAATTGACTGTTAAAAAATGAGAATCGTTCTGACATTAGCTGTATTTGTTTTTGTTTTGTTTTGTGGTTTGCTTGTTGTTGAGTCAGGGGTGTTTGAGGCCAGGCAGACCACAAAGCAAACACCCTGTATCCTTTTGCAGAATACGCCGGCTTCGAGCGAGCAAGACGCAGTCCCGGAGGGGACATCTCGCGGTGGACACAAGACACAAGACGCAACGCAGAATCCAGAACGCGATACGCAATACCCAATACCCAATACGAGATACGAACGACAAGAAGTCCTCTCGCCCACCTTTACAGCCGAAAGCAGTCCTGCGAAGACCGTCGAGCTTGGCTCGCTCGACCCCAACGGCGGATTTAACTTTCAACTCGAGCTAACCTCTAAAGGTGCGGCTATCAGCAGGGCGACGCTGAGCGAATTCGATGACCGCGACCACGAAAATCCTCAGCCCTTCGTTTTGCTTTCACCGCTGCGATTGTCCGGCGGTCAAACCGTCTTGTCGATGGCAAACCAGGCCTTTGTCTTCACAGACCATAAGATTCAGTTGCCGCTTGACAAGCTGAACTGGGAGACGCTGCCTCTTGAAACCTCCAACGACGGCTCACAGATTGTGAGATTCCAGGCAATCATAAAGGATAAGGCTACTTCCCAGCCCGTCGTCAAAATCACAAAGACCTATCGCGTCACACCTGGCAGCTACCATCTGGACTGTGACATAAACGTCGAGAACCTTTCCGGCGGTGAGCAGGATGTGCGGTTTAACCTGACAGGCCCGGTAGGGTTGACAAGAGAAGGTCTGCGTTCGGATATGAGAAAGGCCGTGGCCGGCTTTAGAGACCAGAAGGGCCAGGTTGTCGGCACCCGGCTGGGTTATAAGGAATTGCTCAAGGCCAAGACCGCAGATGACAGACGCTTAACAATGCCCGGGGCGAATTTCCTCTGGCTTGCGGCCACCAACAAATACTTCGCCGCAATCCTTGTGCCACGGCCCGAACAGCAAAAGGACTTTTGTGACTGGGTTACCGACAGAACAGCCCGGCTTTATAATCCCGACGCAGATGACAAGGCCCGAAGCGGCGACGAGGCCATCGGTGTGGATTTGAAGATTGCATCGGCCACGCTTGCCTCAGCCGGCGAGCAGGGCAGCGGGAAAACTTATAGCCTCCTCATCTACCTTGGGCCCAAAGACAAGGGGCTCTTCGATTCCAATGAGCTATACAGCTCTCTCGGGTTCTTCCAGGCAATTGACTTTATGCCGTGCTGCTGCTGTCCCGCCGCCGTCATTTACCCACTGGCGTTCGGGATTCTGTCGCTTATGAAGTGGATGTACAGCTTTATCCCGAACTACGGCGTCGTAATCATTATTCTCGTTTTCCTTGTCCGGCTGGCCCTGCATCCACTGACAAAGAAGGGCCAGGTCTCGATGAGCAAGATGAGCAAGCTCGCACCAAAGGCCCAGGAGATTCAGAAGAAGTATGCAAACAACAAGACCGAAATGAATCGCCAGATGATGGCGCTGTACAAAGAGCAGGGAGCTTCGCCGTTTACCGGTATGCTGCCGATGTTCGTCCAGATGCCTATATGGATTGCGCTTTACAGCGCGATATATGCAAGCATCGAGCTGCGGGGCGCGGCTTTCCTGCCGGTCTGGATTACCGACCTTTCAGCACCGGATGCGCTTTTCCGATTTGCCACCGTGACCATACCCATTGTGGGCTGGACAATCGACTCGTTTAACCTGCTGCCCATCCTGATGGGTGTGGCCTTTTATCTTCAGCAGAAGCTTATGCCGTCACAGGCCGCTGCTTCAACCAATCCCCAGATGGCCCAGCAGCAGAAAATGATGATGATAATGCTGCCGCTTATGTTCCCGCTGATGCTGTACAAAGCACCCTCGGGCCTGAATCTTTACATTATGTCCAGCGTCTCTGCCGGCGTTGTGGAGCAGTACTTCATACGCAAGCACATCCGCGATAAAGAGCAGCAGGAGTCCGAGGGCCTTGTGGCCGTGACGAGCAAGACCGGAGGCAAGGTCAAAAAGAAAAAGCCGAAACCCTTCTATAAGATGTGACCAGGGGTTCCAAGTCTCACTCGCAGTTCGGTCGTGCCGTGCACTTCGGTCCTCAAAGCTAATCAGCAGGTCTGCCCGTATGTATGGACTTGATGATACAATCGTCGCCGTCAGCTCGCCGAGTCCGGAGCTAAGAGCCGTCATACGCATCAGCGGTCCCGACACTTTGTCCAGGTTGGACGCGATTTTCAGTCCGGCGGTTTCCCGGCGGGGCGTTGTCGCCGGCCGGTTGAGTATCGAACCCAGTCTGTCGGTTGACGCTGCTGTATATGTCTTCAAATCACCGCACTCTTACACAGGTGAAGATGTTATTGAGCTTCATGTCCTGACGAACCGGTCGCTTACTGAGAGGATGGTCGGTCGGCTGCTTGAAATGGGCCTGCGAATTGCAGAGCCCGGTGAGTTTACCGCGCGGGCCTATCTCAACGGCAAGATGGACCTCGCTCAGGCCGAAGCCGTTAATGAAATCATCACCAGTTCAAACAGGTTTCAGCTTGCAGCGGCCGAGAAGCTGCTCGCGGGCCACCTCGCCGCCGCTTCGCAGGATATTCGACTTGCCATTATGGATTGCCTGAGCCGAATCGAAGCGGGCCTCGATTTTAGCCAGGAGGATATCGAGTTCATTACGGCCGAGCAGGCAACGGTCCGGTTGCAGGCCGTAAGAGAAAAGCTCGACCGCCTTCTATTGGATTCGATTCGCTGCGAATCTTTGGCTGGTATGCCCACCGTCGGCATCGCCGGCGCACCCGGTGCCGGCAAAAGCACACTGCTCAACAAGCTCCTTGGCAGCGAAAGGAGCATCGTCTCCGGCGATAGAAAAACCACCAGAGATGTTCTCACCGGTGAACTGACGTTGCACCACTGCAGATGCGTCATTTTCGATTGTGCAGGTCTTATCACAGAGCCGCGGGGTGTCCTTGACGAGCTTGCCCAGCAGGCGGCGACCGAAGCTCTTCGCAATGCGCTTGTCACCGTCTTTTGCGTCGATATATCAAAGTCCGACCGGGCAGAGGATTTGGCCATGCGCGAGCTCATCTCGCCGCGCAGCATTATAAGGGTCGCAACGAAGGCCGATCTGGTTTCGGCAGATATTCTCGACTGTCGGCTGGCTGACCTGCAAGCTTCGTCAGGCAAGTGCTTTGTGCCAATCTCTGCAAAGACAGGCCTTGGCCTCGATACGCTCAGGACGGCTATCGACCGCGAGATTGTCGCCGCCGGTACTGTTGGAACTGGGCCGGATATTCAGAAACAAGCATCTGAATCGAGGCCTGAGATTGCTCTCGCCGCTCGCCACCAACGGGCGGTTAGCGAGGCGATTGAAAATATGGATAAATCGGTAGCCGAGCTTCAGGCAGGCAGCGAGGAGGTGGCGGCTATGCTGCTTCGCTCCGCTTACAGGGGCGTCTGCACGCTCGAACAGCACAGCGTCGATGAAAAGATTCTCGACGAAATCTTCAGCCGTTTCTGCATCGGCAAGTAATCTCAAAGTACGAAAAAAAACGCGGGCTTCTCGGTACCCGCGCTCAGAGTCAACACACTTCTTGACTGGTGTACTATTTGTCTTTGGCCTCGAATTCGGCGTCGATTACGTCATCGCCGCCGCCTTTTCTTTTGACCTCGCCTTCAGACGGCGGGCTCTGCTGCTCAGGAGTCTGGCCTGAATCCCGACCGGCGGCGGATTTCTTGGCCGCCTCCTCGTAAAGCGTTTTGCCTAATTCCTGACCGGCAGAGCTCAGGTTCTCGATTGCCTTTCTTATGGCCTCGGCACTATCGCCTTTGACGGCCTCTTTAAGGTTATTCACGGCATTTTCAATCTTGCCGCGAGTATCAGCCGACACCTTGTCGCCGTGCTCCTTGAGGGTCTTCTCGGTCGAATAGATTAGCTGGTCGGCCTGGTTCTTCAAATCCACTACCTCCCGTTTCTTCTTGTCTTCTTCGGCGTGCGACTCGGCGTCCCGCTTCATCTTATTTATTTCCTCTTCTTTGAGGCCCGAGCTGGACTTAATCTCTATCGACCGCTGCTTCTCTGTTCCACGGTCCTTGGCCGAGACGTTGAGGATTCCATTGGCGTCGATGTTAAACGTAACCTCAATTTGCGGTATCCCCCGTGGTGCCGGTGGAATATCCGTAAGCTGGAATCTGCCAAGTGTGCGGTTATCGTTTGCGAACTCACGCTCGCCCTGCAGCACGTGAATATCGACCGTGGTCTGGCTGTCGGCCGCCGTGGAGAATATCTCGGTCTTGCTCGTCGGGATGGTCGTGTTGCGCTCTATCAGCCGCGTCATTACCCCGCCTAAGGTCTCGACACCGAGCGAAAGCGGAGTAACGTCGAGCAGCAATATATCCTTAACGCCCGCGTCACCGGCAAGGACGGCGCCCTGAATGGCCGCCCCAAGAGCCACAACCTCATCCGGGTTGATGCTCTTGTTCGGTTCCTTGCCGAAAATCTCCTTGACGATTGTCTGCACCTTCGGGATACGCGTAGAGCCGCCCACAAGCAGCACCTCGGCGATGTCGCCCGCCGAGAGCTTTGCATCTTCGAGCGCTTTGCGGCAAGGCCCTTTGAGCCGTTCAAGAATCGGCTCGATGAACGATTCGAACTTGCTGCGCGTAATCGTAATCTGCAGGTGCTTCGGCCCGGATGAATCGGCGGTGATAAATGGCAGATTCACCGTGCTCTCCAACTGGGTGCTTAGCTCGCACTTGGCCTTTTCCGCAGCCTCTTTGAGCCGCTGGTGCGCCATCGGGTCCTTGCGCAGGTCGATGCCTTCGGTCTTCCTGAACTCGTCAGCCAGGTAATTTATCAGAACCTCATCAAGGTCATCGCCGCCAAGATGCGTATCGCCGTTGGTTGCAATCACGTCGATGACTCCGGTTTGCTCCTCAAATCCGCCGATGTCAAGAATAGAGATGTCGAAAGTTCCACCGCCGAAGTCGAACACTGCGACCTTCTCTTCTTTTTTCTTCTCAGCCCCATAAGCCAAGGCCGCCGCTGTAGGCTCATTGATGATGCGCTCGACCTTCAGACCTGCTATTGTGCCTGCGTCCTTTGTCGCCTGTCGCTGTGAGTCGTTAAAATAGGCGGGCACTGTTATTACCGCGCTGGTGACCTGCTCGCCGAGATAGTCCTCGGCGGTCTTCTTGAGGTCCTGCAGAATCATTGCCGAAATTTCCGGCGGTGTATATTCCTTGCCGCGAACGCCGACCTTTACGAGCTCTTCCGGACCGCCGACGACTTTGTAGGGCACTATTTTCTCTTCCGAAGAGACCTCGTTATGCCGCCGACCCATAAACCGCTTGATTGAAAACACCGTGTTTTCCGGGTTGGTCACCTGCTGATGACGCGCGAGTTGGGCGACGAGCCGCTCACCCTTGTCGGTGAACCCGACAACCGAAGGCGTCAACCGTGAGCCGGATGAGTTAATCAAAACCTTCGGTGCGGAACCTTCCATAACCGCAACCACCGAATTCGTCGTTCCCAGGTCTATCCCAATTATCTTAGCCATAGTTAACTCCCTTTTGCCTCGTTATCTTCTCAGAACATACCTTCTTACGGAGACGATATGCAAAAGCTGTGCCAGTATGTTGAATAGAGGCCTTGCTGCGCGTAACTTGCTTAAATGGCACAAGTTAGCTTGCACTTTGAGGCTGACTGCAGGGCCTTCTTGCAGATTATTGTGCCATTTTGGCAGGCGGTCTTTGTCCCCCACACGCTGCAGGTTTGGATGGGACTTAGCTGCTCACAGTGCTAACTGCTAAGGGTAGAGCGGATTATTTCTGCTCGCAGTGCGTCGCGGCCGGCTGAATCGAGCTTGCCGCCGTAATTGAGCTGCAGGTGGGCCGGCAGGGTGAGCATAAAGAGCTGGTTTATGGTGGTTATCGACAGCCCTTTGCCCCTTTCGGCGCTGCCCTCCCTGGGAGCCCCTGCGGGCCGTCGCGTCGAGGTGTCTCTCAGTTTGCACAGCCGGTCTATCGCCGGCGTCGAAGCCCCCAGGTGCTGGCGCATATTAAGGCCCAGGCGAAGATGGCTCAGCAGAAACAACGCCTCCTGCGAACTTATCAGATGAGCGTTTTTCAGAAGCGCCAAAGCCCGTGATACCTTATCGTCAAGTACATTGGTGCTGTTGCGAAGCAACTGTTCTCTGGCGGCGTTCTCGTACTCCACAATTTCAGGGATAATGGATTCCTCGAATTGTCGGACGATTTCAGCTTCCGACAAGCCGAGCGTTACCTGGTTCGAAAGCTGGTAGAAGTCGCCTGCCGCTTCTGTTCCTTCTCCAAACAGTCCTCGCACTGCCAATCCCATTGCCCGCGTGGCGTTGAAAAACTTCTCTATATGTCCTGTCATCTTCAAAGCGGGCAAGTGAAGCATCACGGAGACCCGTATCGCTGTTCCAAGATTGGTCGGACAGGCAGTCAGATACCCGAATCGAGGGCTGAAGGCATATTCCACCTGCTGCTCAACCATATCATCAATACGATTTATCTGCTCGGCACAGGCCGAGAGCTGGCATCCGGCCTTTAGAACCTGCATCCGCAGATGGTCTTCCTCGTTAATCATCGCCGTAAAAAACTCCCGCTGAGCGATGATGGCGCCGCGCGGCCCCTTGCCGAATGCGTGGTGCTGGCTGATAAGATGCCGCTCCACCAGGAAGCGTCTGTCGAGGTCGCGCGCTTTGTCGACGCTGATGTAAAAGACCTTGTCACCCAAATCGAGCGACATCAAGATGTCCTTTAGCTTCCCAAGTATCTCGGCCTTCTCGGTGTTTGAGCAGCGGCTCAGGAATTTATATCCCGCCAGATTTCTTGCCAGCCGAACACGCGAGGATATGACGACGTCGGACAGAGGGCCTGCGCCGCTAAACCACTCATTGATATTTCCGCTTATGTCAGTGAGTTTCATAGATACGTTGTCTCAGTGTTACTTGGTTTCCGCTATCTTGTCCCTGAGCTTTGCAGCTCGTTCATAATCTTCGTTTTGGACGGCCTGGTCAAGCTGTCGGCGCAGGTTGGCGAGCTTTATCTGCTTCCTGGAATCCTTTGGCACTCTTGAAGGGACTTTGCCGCAATGGCTCGTTCGCCCCTCATGGGCCTTTTTTATAAGAGGCAGAAGTGGCTTGGCGAAAATATCGTAATCGTACGGACAGCCGAGCAGTGCCTTCTCCCGAAACTGCTCAAGTGTAAAGCCGCAGTGCGGACACGGTGCTTCCTGCTGCGAAAAGCCGCTTACTTCGTCGTCGCTCGGCTGGACCGAAAGAAGACTGCTGAGCAGCTCATTTATGGGGATATGGCTCTTGACGGCGATGCCTTGTTCGTGGGCGCAATTCTCGCACAGGTGCATCTCGGTGCGGACCCCGTCACTGATTTCCGTCAGGTGAATCGTTGCCTCTCTGTTCTGGCAAATCTCACAGCGCATATCACTTGGTACCTCGCCAGGTATTATACCAAAAATCCTGCTTGTAGAATCGTCAAATCCTCAGAGTTGCTGTAGAACCAATCGTTTTTTGGCCTTGTTCCGGCTGATTGTTGCGTTTGGCCGGTGCGAAAAAGGTGTTATTGGACTCCGGCGTCGGCGGCGCCATTTCGATAGCGCTCGGTCAGCGATGCCGGCAGAACTTGGCCGTACAACCCGGTTTCTCCACTACCGTTATGCTCTCCAGACAAACGCCGCCGGACAGCTTTGCTTCGAGCTTGTCATATACATATTTTGCTATGCTCTCGGCTGACGAGCTGTTTTGCCGAAAGTAATCCAAAGTGTCGAGGCAGCGATTTTCAAGTTCTGCCGTAATTTCTTCCATCGACGTTCTTAGCAACTCGAAATCGATTACGAACCCTTTTTCGTTGAGTTTTTCGCTATTGACTTCGGCGGTAACAAACCAGTTATGACTGTGCTCACCCCGGCGAGCCGGGGCTGCCCGGCCTGTGGCGGGCGCTTTATGCGAAGCTCGAAACTCTGTTTGAACGTTGACAATGAACAATTTGCCTCTTCCGTCCGAGGACAAGCACGTCTCTAATGGTGTTATCCCTTGTCTCTTGCGTCTTTGAATCGCTCGCAAAGACGCCTGAAGACGTTTTCAGGAACGAGAGTCGAGATATTTCCGCCGAGCGATGCGATCTGTCTGATCAATGTGGAGCTGATAAAACCGTACTGCTCAGTGGTCATAACGAAGACCGTCTCTATCCCGGCAACGGAGCGGTTGGTCATAGCCAGCTCAAATTCGTAGTGCACGTCGGTTAGGCTGCGAAGACCCCTCAGTATCACGTCTGCATTCTTCGAGGCGGCGTATTCAACCGTCAGTCCGTCGAAGCTTTCCACCGAAACACCGGGGATGTCCTTTATTAGTTCGGCTATCATTTTGACGCGTTCGGCGGGAGGGAAAAGCTGGTTCTTGAGCGGACTGCGCCCGACCGCCACGATCAGATCGTCGAAAAGCTTGATTCCTCGGCTTATCACGTCAAGGTGCCCGTTGGTTATCGGGTCAAAGGACCCCGGGAAGATAGCTCGCACGTATTTCCTTGCCATAAACACATCCTCAATAAACAAACCAGCATTATACGCCCACGCTGGTGTCAGGTCAAACCTCTCCAGGGTCGAGCAGCCGAAATTGGGGCTGAGCAAATAGAAGACTTGTCTTTCCCAAGATACGAACGTTCATCTGCGGCTCGGCACGGAGATTACTTGGCTGCACCGAATTTATACTGCCAGTGCCTGTTCTCGAGCAGGTCTTTGCCCGGACAGCGAAGCGCAAATGCCTGGCCGTTTTTCATGTACTCGAAGTTTTTGCCGCTGAACAGGTCCTTAGGCGAATCCTCCGGAAGCGCGTCGGGCATCTTGCCCGTCTCTGTGCACGCCAGGTAGACGCCTGTCGCGGCGACGACGGCATTTGAGAACGTGTGGGTTCTGGTGTGAACGTTGTAAGCAGGATGAAGGTTTCCTGCAAAAAGGCCGGTCATTACACCATCAATACTCTCGGCGTCGTCCGTTGCCCGCTCATCCAGCTCCTTCAGGGCCGAGTAGGCCTCGGCATACGGCAAAGTCAGTGCGGCTCTTACCCTCTCGGCGTATCGCTCCCAGTATTTCTGGTTTCTTGGGAAAAACTGCTCGGGTGCGGAGACGGCGAATTTCGCCGCCTGCCTTGGAAGTCTGGCGTTTGCCCATTCCTCGAATCGACACGGCAGAACGCTCTCGACAGTGTCCTTTTGCATATACATTCCTGCGAGCTGCAGTTCCTGTTCAACGCATTGAGCAAACGGCACGGCTGAGCTCTCAATCTCCAAAAGCCCTCCACTGAACCATTGCAGTATTTCACCTCTCTGATGCAGCCGGGCCAGAATATTCTGAACACACTGATTGGTGGTATGAAGGATTGAGAGTCCAGAAAAACAGCAGATAAGTGGGCCTTTACTCACCTGTTCTGCCATTTGTGCCGCCGCCAGGCAGCACTGCAGCGCTTCTTTGTGTTTACCTTCCAACAGGCGAATCTGTGCATCAGCTAATACAATCAAACCCACCAGCCGACAATCCAGAAGATAGGGAATCTCGACCGACATTCCCTTCGAGTAGTCAAGCCGCCAGTCGCACTTGTCTATCTCGGCCGCGGCAAGGGCAAGCTCTGTGACGTTCGCGAAACCTCGCACACATTCCTTAAGCTGCTCTGTCGGCTCGGTCTTGCCTCTGGCTAACTGGCGCAACCCATCTCGTATCGCATCGCTTATTTTGTTGCGTCTTACTGTGAGAAATGCCTCATAATACAGCGTCGCTGCATTATCACCTCGCTCGTGCTGCAAGCCGTCCCGTGCCATACGCGATATCAACACCTAATACATGTTCCCGGCCAAAACCGTAGTTGACCTGCTCTTCGGTTGCTGTGCCAACTTCTCTTTGTGCCTAACCGCAGCCACGACTCGCCACTGTTCCCCCTGGACCCCTTAGGGGTGCCTTTGCGAATTCTATTAAGTACACCTGTTTCGGCAAGAAAAATTCCGACAAAAACAAATAAAAAAACCGGGCCAAACAGCCCGGTTTTTCGCGTCGGCAAACCCATCGGTTACAAGACTGTTGCCTTGGCCGATGATTTGGAATTGAAGGTGAACCAGATTGCGAGTTGTATGCACAGGCCGAGGGCGACGACGGTCAAGCCGAAGCGGTACGGCATAAAGGGGCCGAAGTGGTCGCTCAAAAAACCGCCCGCCAAAGAGCCGATTACAAAGCCGGCTGAGAGCAGAAACTCGTGAATCGCCATCCTGCCGGAGCGTCTCGTCCCGCCCGACACCCCGTAATACAGGTGCGAGCTATACATAAACGCCTGACCGGCGCCCACCAGGGCCGTCGCGGCAAAGAGGATGCTCAACGAAGAGCCCTTTAGTATCATCAGCATACTTGCCAACAGCAGCAGTTGTCCAGCCACAAAGATAAACAGTTTGTAATGCCACTGGTGCCATTTGCCGGCTGTCACGAATATAACGAAGCCGGCCAGACACATAATCATCATCGCTGTCCCGTACTGCGACTCCGTAAAACCCAGCTCATACCTGAACAGGACCGCCAATTGTGTCCTGACCAGACCTATACAGACGAAGGCCGTCAGCAAGGCAATCCTTGCCATCCAGCGGAAACGCCCCAGCAGCTCAGGGGCCACATCCAAGGGGATCCGGCCAAGCCCCACCGGGCCACGGTTGGCGTCATTCGATGCGTTGCGCGCCCCCGGGCCTTTTCCTAAAGTTATTGCTGAGAAGCTGAAAAGCATCAGGACGATAATAGCTGCAAACGGCCAGGTCGAGCTTCGCTCCACAAGCAGGCCACCGAAATACGGCGTTACCAGCGCCCCGAAAGACCACGCGGTATTGTGTCTGCCGAGGCGGCGGTTCAGTTCCGGCCCTTCGTAGCCGGTGGAGAGCCATCCCATCAACGGCGGCCAGAAAAATGCAGTCAACAGACCCGATAGCGCCGAGAAGGCGATTATCAGCCACAGCAGAGCGACGGGACTGTCACTGCCGCGGGCAATTATGACAGTAATCAGAATCCCGGTGTTTATCACGGCATTGGCCGCAGCGCCGAAGCGGACGGCATTTCTCGCGTTGAACCGGTCGAGTATACCTCCGGCCGTCAGACAGCCGATCAGGTACGCGACGAACCAAAGCCCTAAACACAGCCCAAGCTGCGTGTCGGTGCCGCCGAGCCGCTTGACGACAAAGGGCATTGCCACAAACCAGATGCCTCCGGCGCCGGCCTGGAAGAATGCTGCCACATATAAAGGCAGCGGGTGCGGGCCTCTCAGCAGTGTCTTTATGTTGTCGATTCTCTCCATTATTGCTCAACTCTTTTACGAACGATGTATTCCGGGCCGGCAAAGATAACCCAAACCCCGCCCTTTCGCAACCCGGGGCGCGGCGAAGCGCAAATCTACAAGAACCCACCGCCCGTTGGGTGCGATTCATCTTTGTAGGTAGATCTTCTTTTCGCTATGTAGCACGGGCTTCCGCGCAGCGTGGCTTCCCCCCGGCCCCCTTCCTCATCGCTTAGCCCCCAGCTCTGCTGGGGGTCAAATCCGACTCTTTCCCCGTTTTTAGCAGTTGAAATCTGCTCGGAAAAGTAGTATAATGCCCCTTGACGTTGCTGAGGGTCTAACCGAACAGCTGTAGGGTGTGCTGTGCACACCTCTTAGCTCGTACAAGAAGGAGGATGAATATGTCCCGCACCCAATCCGGCGGGGGGCCTGACCGGCTGTGTTGCGCCCGCGCGCGATACTGTGCGCATACCCCCATTTTCGGCATTGCCCTTTTCCTCTTTCTCTTCACTCAGCCGCTCTTCGCCAAATACTCCGGCGGCGAAGGAACACCAGAAGCCCCATACAGAATCTCAGACCATAACGACCTCTACGCCCTTGCCGACGACGTAAACGACTACAACAAATGCTTTGTAATGACCGCCGACATCGACCTCGACCCCTGCCTCCCCGGCCGACGCTCACTCACCACCGCCCTCATCGCACCGGATGTGGAAACCAACAACGGCTCGACATTCGATGGAACTCCCTTCGTTGGGACATTCGACGGTAATGACTTCCAATTAATCAATCTCACGATTGCAACCACTGCACCCACCAACGAGTACCTCGGTCTGTTCGGTAAGACAGATGCAAACGCCGTTATCTCAAATCTCGGCGTTACAGATGTGAACATCACTGGCGGGGCTGGCTCGTATTATCTCGGCGCCCTCGTCGGATACAACTGGGACGGGAGCATCACGAACTCCTATGCGACCGGCACTGTTAGCGGTGATTATTATGTCGGCGGTCTGACGGGAGCGAGCACCAACGGTAACATCAATGAATGCTATGTAACCGGAGCCATCCTCGGAGGTTGGAATGCCTCGTATATCGGAGGGCTTTCCGGGCTCAATTCCTACGGCACAATTAACGACTGCTACGCAACTGGTTCGGTTGAAGGTACGAACGCCTCAGATTATCTCGGCGGCCTTGTTGGATATAGCATCTATGGCACCGTGATTGCCTCCTTTGCCACATGCGATGTGAGTGCAGCGGATAACTCGCGGTATGTCGGCGGACTCGTGGGGTATAATCGCGATGACGGGGCGATCACCGATTGCTACGCGACTGGTGCTATAAGCGGCGGGGAAGATTACACCGGTGGCCTGGTGGGCCACAACGACTATGGTGGGACAATCACCGCCTCTCATGCGACGGGCGAGGTAAGGGCTGGCGATCATGTTGGCGGCTTGGTCGGGAACAATGGATATAACGGGGCGGTCAGAGACTGTTATGCTACCGGCAGTGTAAGCGGGGGCATTCGCGTTGGTGGCTTGGTGGGAATGAACCATAGCAAAGGCACTGTGACGAACTGCTATGCCACCGGTTCCGTAGCCGGTGGTCGCGTCGGTGGCCTCGTGGGCGAAAACTTTGGGCCAATCACCGGCTGCTATGCCTTGGGTGATGTAAACGGCGGCAGTGTCGGCGGCCTCGTCGGTGACAGTAGCGGCGAGATCAGCGCCTGTTATTCCACAGGCACCGTGAGCGGGGTGGGCTCTCTCGGCGGCTTGATTGGCGATGCCTATCCCTTTGAGGCTGTCACATCAATGAGCTTCTGGGATGTCGAATCGTCGGGCCGCTCCGGCAGCAGCGGTGGCAAAGGACTGACCACCCAGCAAATGAAGACGATGAGCATCTTCCAGAATGCCGGCTGGGCCGATAGCGGGTGGGTGATGCAGGATGGCCAAGACTACCCTCGCCTCGCCTGGGAAAATACCGGCGGGGTGCCTATCCCGGCTGCAGAGCCCGTCCCGCTTCCAGGCGCAGGCAGCGAAGCCGACCCTTATCAGGTATGGACGGCGCAGGATTTTGCTTTGCTGAGCTGGCACGGCTCAATTCTGGATAAGCATATCGTCCTAATGAACGATGTGAATGTGGCAGAGGTGTCGCTCTACCCCATCGGCGACCTCGGGCCTTTTGTCGGTGCCTTTAACGGGAATGGGCACGTTATCCGCAAGGCCGTTGTCGATTTCCCGACAAGTGATTGTGTGGGTCTGTTTGGCTATCTCGACCATGGCGGCCGCATTGCGAATCTTGGGATAGAGGAGGTCAACGTCACTGGTGATGAGTATGTGGGCGGTCTGGCGGGCTGGGACAGCAACGGTACAATCAGCGAGTGCCATGCATCTGGCACGGTGACTGGAGTCAGATATCTCGGCGGCCTAGTGGGCTATAATGCCTATGATAGCACAATCAAGGATTGTTATGCCACCGGCGTTGTGAGCGGTGGTGGCTACGCTGGCGGACTCGCGGGCTGTACTGACTTCTATAGCGTAACCGTAAATTGTTATGCCACGGGTGCTGTAAGTGGCCAGGCTTGTGTTGGGGGCTTGGTAGGTAACAGTTCAGGTGCAATCGCTGGCTGCTCTGCGGCTGGGGCCGTAAGCGGCACCGGAGGTTTTGTCGGTGGCTTAGTAGGACGTAACTATAGCACAATCGCGAATTGTTTCGCTACTGGCGCTGTGAGCAGCGACGGTAGTCATGTCGGCGCACTCGTCGGGTACAACGAGTACGCTAGTGCGACAGACTGCTATGCGACCGGCGATGTAGACGGGGCCGATTCTGTGGCCGGCTTGGTAGGCGAAAATTACAGAGGGAAAGTGATCCACTGCTACTCGACCGGCAAGCCGACGGGGACGTCAAACGTCGGTGGCTTGGTGGGAACCAAGACCACAGGCAGCGATTACGAGGACACAGGCAATTTCTGGGATACCGAGACCTCAGAAACACCTACCAGTGCAATGGGCACGGGCAAGACGACGCAAGAGATGCAGGATGCGAATACGTTCGTCAGTGCCGGGTGGGATTTTAATGATGTCTGGGCGATATGCGAGGGGACGAATTACCCCCGGCTGTTGTGGTCGATACCGTGGGCGGACATAATCTGTCCGGATGGCGTAACGTTCGTCGATTATTCGTATTTAGCTGAGCACTATCTCTGGACGGACTACGGCGACGTCAACGGCGTTGAGATGACCGGCGACGGAAAAATCGACGCCGAAGAATTCGCTATTCTTGCAAACTGGTGGGGGCAAACCAGCTGCGGCGACTGCGGCGGTGCCGATTTCACCGGCGAGGGCAACGTCGATATCGACGACCTCGCTGTGCTCTGCGGCTATTGGCTCAGCACCGATTACGGCGACTGCGAGGGCGCTGAGCTGACCGGCGACGGCCTCGTCGACACCGCCGACGTAAAAGCACTCACCGAACAATGGCTCGAGGGAATCTGACCCCCGCGAGTGGATTCGCTTTTCCCAACCTCACACCCGGCCCCCTTTGCAGTCCCCAGACTGCAAGCAAATTCCGTCTTGCGTTCGACGGCCCACGATATGCGAGCCTTACCCTGCGGGAAGCACCCCATCGAGCGGATTTGACGTCGCCTACCTGCTTCATTATACTGTCCTGCTCGATTCGGCCCGCACAGTTTGTGGCGGGGCGGTGTCTGTAAAACGAGAGCTTAAGGTATGGCCCTTTCACCGATAGACTGGCTCATCATTGCAATATACTTTGTTGCGGTCTTCGCCGTCGGGTTCTATTTCTCCCGAAAAGAGCGGACCAGCACCGATTACTTCCTTGCCGGCCGTCACGCCCTGTGGTTTGCCGTCGGAGCATCCATCTTCGCATCGAATATAGGCAGTGAGCACCTTATCGGCCTGGCCGGGTCGGGCGCCGATTCGGGTCTGGCCGTGGCCGCCTATGAGGTAAGCGCGGTATTCTGTATCATCACGCTGGCCTGGGTCTTCCTGCCTTATTACCTTCGGAGCGGCGTCTTCACGATGCCCGAGTATCTCGAGAGGCGTTTCAATCCCGGCTGCCGCTGGACTATGACCACAATCTCAATCTTCGCATATATCTTCACAAAGATTTCCGTCGCACTCTTTGCCGGAACCATCCTCATAAAAGCCGTAAGGCCCGAATGGAATACCTTCTATTGCGCCTTCGGCCTGGTGGTCGCTACCGGTATCTACACGGTTGCAGGGGGCCTGTCGGCCGTCATTTACACCGACCTGGTCCAGGCATTCATCCTGATAGGCGGCTCTATACTCCTCACTGCTATCGGAATGGACAAAGTCGGCGGCTTCGCAGGCCTGAGAGCATCGCTGCCGGCCGACTTCTTTCACATGATAAAACCGGCCGGCCACACCGTTTATCCCTGGCCGGGGACGACCCTCGGCGTCATCATCTTAGGCATCTGGTACTGGTGCACCGACCAGGTCATCGTCCAGCGAGCGCTGGGCGCTAAGAATCTGGTCCAGTCCCGCTCAGCAGCGGTTATGACCGCATTTTTGAAGATTCTGCCGCTGTTTATCTTCGTCGTGCCCGGCCTCATCGCAGCCGTGCTCTGGAAGGCGGAGGTTGCCGCTGACCCCGATATGGCATACCCGCTCATCGTTACCCGCCTGCTGCCGGCAGGATTAGCGGGACTTATGATTGCTGCGCTGCTTGCGGCGCTTATGTCGTCGCTCAGCTCGGTCTTCAACTCGTGCTCCACGCTCATCACAATGGACGTCTATCGCAAGTTCAACCCTGACGCGTCGGAAAGAACGCTCGTCCTTGTAGGCCGACTCTCCACCGCCGCCATCGTCGTCGTCTCTATCGTCTGGATACCGATGATTCGTTTCCTGTCCGATCAGATCTATCAGTATCTTCAGAGCATTCAATCCTACATAGGTGCCCCCGTAACCGCCGTTTTTCTTACCGGCATCCTCTGGAAGCGGGCGACCGGCAAGGCCGCCCTTACGACGTTGGTTGTCGGTATGGTCATCGGCGCGATAAGGTTCGCTACCGACATCCTGACAAAGATGGGCTACGACAACCTCGGCCCCTTGAACGTCCTCACCGGCTACGCATTCCTTAACTACTCCGTCATAATGTTTTTCGTCTCCGTCGCTCTGATGGTCGTGGTTTCCCTGCTCACACAAAAGCCGTCCCAACAAAAACTGGCTGACCTGACTTTCACAACTTCGGCCTTTCGCGAGGGTTTCGGCGGGATTTGGGGCTGGATACAACTGCTTCTGTCGGTCCTCGTCATCATCATAATCATTTCAATCTGGGCTCACTTTGCATAAGCCGGATGGGCGGTCCCGGAAGGGACGCCTTCCGGCGAAAATGAATTTGACGCCCTCTGGGCCTGCCGCTATACTTGCGCGGTTAAAAAGGGACCCCAGCCGCGAAAAGTGGCGGCTGGGAACCCAAAAGGAAGCCCCGGAGACCAAAATGAACAAATCCAAAATTGTCGGCGAAGGTATAACTTTTGATGACGTACTTCTTGTCCCCGCCAAGAGTGATTTTGTGCCGAGCCAGGCCGATACCACCACGCAGTTCACCAACAACATCAAGATAAACATCCCCGTTGTCTCGGCGGCTATGGATACCGTAACCGAAGCCGCACTGGCTATTGCCCTGGCCCAGGAAGGCGGAATCGGAATCATCCACAAAAACCTCTCGGTAGAAGAGCAGAAAAGAGAGGTCGCCAAAGTAAAACGCTCCGAGCATGGCGTGATTCTCGACCCGGTGACTCTTTCCCCCAATGAGCCCGTCCGAAGGGCTCTGGAGCTGATGAATGAGCAGAACGTCTCCGGCATCCCCATCGTCGAAGGCAAAAAACTAAAGGGCATTCTCACTCGCAGAGACCTCAAGTTCCTCAAGGACTATGACGTCAAGATAGACGGCGTTATGGTAAAGGACAAGCTAATCACAGGCCCGCCCGGCACCACGCTCGAACAGGCGAAAGAAATTCTGCAGAAGCACAAGGTCGAAAAGCTGCTTCTGGTCAATGATGCCGGTGAACTGCAGGGCCTGATTACGATGCGTGACATCGACCGCGTAGAGCGCTATCCGCGTGCGGCCCGTGATGAGCGGGGTCGGCTGCGTGCCGGCGCCGCCGTGGGCGTTCACGACTACGAGCGTATCGAGGCACTTGTTTCCGCCGAGGTCGACATCGTCGTTGTTGACACCGCGCACGGACACTCTCAGAATGTCATCGACACCGTGAGGAAAATCAAGGAGGACTATGATATCGACGTCATAGCCGGCAACATTGCCACCGCCGAAGCCGCCAAAGACCTCATCGCCGCCGGGGCCAATGCGATTAAGGTAGGTATCGGGCCGGGGGCTATATGCACCACACGGATCATTTCCGGTGTCGGTATGCCTCAGATAACGGCCATACTCGATTGTGCCGCGGTTGCCGAAAAAGACGGTATCCCTGTTATTGCCGACGGTGGCATAAGGCAATCCGGGGACATAACCAAGGCCATCGCGGCCGGTGCATCCAGCGTGATGGTCGGCTCGCTCTTTGCAGGTTTGAAGGAAAGCCCCGGGCAATTGGTGATATACAAAGGCAGGCAGTTCAAGGAGTACAGGGGGATGGGCTCTTTGGGCGCGATGGTCAGGGGTTCCGCCGACCGCTACGGCCAGCAAAGCGCCACCGAAAAGGAAAAGCTCATCCCCGAAGGTGTCGAAGGCCGAGTCCCTTACCGCGGAACCTTGAGCGACTTCGTTTATCAACTTGTCGGAGGTCTGCGAGCCGGCATGGGCTATTGCGGGGCCAAGAACATTGAGGAGATCAGGAAAGGCGCCAGGTTTGTCCGCATAAGTGTCGCTTCGGTCAGCGAATCTCACCCACACGATATCCAGATAACAAAGGAAGCCCCTAACTACTCGGCAAGCGAATCATTCGAAAGCCGAAATCTGTGACACTCAGTAGAGTTAATAAATTATACTGTGCTCAGTTAGCCGCTAAAACCATAGGTATTCTGGTCTCGCTTTGTGGCTTGTTTCTCTTAGGCATGTTTATTGTTTCCTTGGTGGTGGCCATAGCCGATGGATGGTTCGAACTTTCAGTAGATGGATTTCTATCTTCACTTGGGTTGTTGGTCATCGCGGGCATGGGCTTATATTTCATTTGGATCGGCTTCCGCATACTGGTCCTTAAAAGAATTTCAGCAACCTCCTTCATTCTTCTTACTGTGATTCCGGCTATTTTTCTCTCGGCTGAGGGGATTTGCTTAATCAAAACTTTCTGGGAGAAACCGGCTGAGGGATACGGCTTCATTTCATTTGCTTTCCTCGCGACCATTACCATGGTGGTATTCGTAAGTTCCTATGCACTTAGTCTTAAAGTATTTCTTAGCATATTTAGAAAAGGTGGGTATTGCTGAACATGATAGCAATCAAGAATCACGTTCTAACCCTGCTCGCGATGATTCTTTTGAATCGTTAACACTTTGATGTTAAGGTTTCATGCAAACTATGAGTAACATCAACCACGAGACAATCGCCATTCTCGATTTCGGCAGCCAGTATAGCCAGCTTATCGCAAGGCGTGTCCGTGAGCTAAATGTCTACTGCCGCATATTTCCCGCAAGCACCCCCGCAAACGAGATGTCCAAAGAAAACGTCAGGGGCGTGATTCTCTCCGGCGGCCCTGCAAGTGTCTACGACGACAACGCCCTCAAATGTGACGAGAAGATTTTTAACCTCGACGTACCCATTCTCGGCATCTGCTACGGTATGCAGCTTGGCTGCCAAGCCCTCGGCGCAAAAGTCTCGCCCGCAAAAAGCTGCGAGTACGGCAGGGCACAGCTTGAAATCCTCGACAAGTCCGACCTTTTTGCCGGTTTACCTGATGCCACTACCGTCTGGGCGAGTCACGGCGACCAGATTGAAGATACCGGCCACGACTTCACCGTCCTGGCCCGAACAGAAACCTGCCCCTTTGCCGCCGTCAGACACAAGCAGAAAAGATTTCTCGGCGTTCAATTTCACCCTGAGGTCACGCACACGCCCAAGGGCTCTTTGATGCTGAAGAATTTTCTGTACGATATCTGCCGCTGCAGCGGTGACTGGAAAATGAGTGACTTTGTCGCAGAAAGCACAAAGGCAATCCGCTCCCGCGTCGGTAAGGATACGGTCATTTGCGGGCTTTCCGGCGGAGTCGATTCCTCCGTTACCGCCTCGCTGCTTCACAAAGCAGTGGGCGACCAGCTTGTTTGCATCTTTGTCGATAACGGCCTGTTGCGGAGAAACGAGAGACAGGCCGTCGTCTCAACCTTTGCAGATCACTTTCATATCGACCTGCGGGTGGTTGACTGGTCAGAGCGGTTTCTAAAAGGCCTGGCCGGCGTGACAGACCCACAGCAGAAACGCAGAATCATCGGCGCAGAGTTCATCGAAGCGTTTAAATCTGAAGCCGCCAAGATACCCAATGCGAAGTTTCTTGCTCAGGGGACACTTTATCCTGACGTCATCGAATCCGGTTCGAGAGACGGCGGACCCGCTGCAAATATAAAGCTTCACCACAACGTCGGCGGGCTGCCCGATAAGCTCGGCTTCGAGCTGATAGAGCCACTGCGAGACCTCTTCAAGGACGAGGTCAGGCGGGTCGGCGAATATCTGGGGCTTGCCGAAAATATTGTCTGGCGACACCCGTTTCCCGGCCCTGGCCTGGCGGTCAGAATAGTCGGAGAAGTGACGCCGGAACGGCTTGAGGTTCTGCGCGGGGCCGATGAAATCCTTCTGGAGGAGATAGAATCAGCCGGGCTGTACAGAAAAATTTCTCAGGCATTGGCCGTGCTTCTGCCCGTGCAAAGTGTCGGCGTGATGGGCGATGGCAGGACGTTTGAGAACGCAGTCGCCATACGTTCTGTCGAGACGCCTGATTTTATGACCGCTGACTTCTCACGCATTCCTTACGAAACACTCGCACTTATATCCAGCAGAATCATAAACGAGGTCCGCGGTGTAAATCGTGTCGTTTATGACATATCAAGCAAGCCTCCCGCGACTATCGAATGGGAATAGAGCATGTCCCGCCCCGATGTTGAACCAGGAAACTAAAGGTTTGCCGCCCTACTCTTCTATCCGTTTCTTGCGATATTGGAGATAGGCCTCGCGCAGTGCCACGTATGGGTCCACCGCTGCGGCCTTAAAGGATTCGTACTCTCCGATGTGAAATGAGTACTCGTTGGTAATATTCCCGGCGGATATGGCGATAGCCGTCTCTGCGGGTTCGACGTAAAAAACCGGATTCAAAAACGAATCGCCTAACTTGCCGCCCGCGTCCCGCAGAGTCGAGGGGCCTAACAGCGGCAAAACCAGATAGAAGCCATCCCCCACGCCGTATGTTGCTAAGGTCTGGCCCAGGTCCTCGTCCGCAGGTTCCAGCCGGTGCTGGTCTCTTGCCGGATCGCCGAATCCCAGGACACCCACGGTCGTGTTTATGATGAACCTGTCAAGTTCCCTGCTCGCCGCCTCATCTTTGCCCTGAAGCAGACAATTGGCGAGACGAATGGGCGTAGTTAGATTGTTGAAGAAGTTGCGGATTCCGACCCGGCCCGGCTCCGGCACCACATCTTTGCACACCTGGGCGCACGGTTTTAGCACCCAGAAGTACAGCACGTCATTGAAGCCGAACATCACGCGATTCAACGGCTCGAGCGGGTCGCCCACCTCGACCGCCTTTTCCTCAAGCTCCTCGGCCAGCAGGTCAAAATCTTCATCGCCGAACTCCTCACCCGCCTCATCCGAAGCGGCTGTCACGTCGTTGTCAGAATCGGCGGCCAGATTCGGCTCTTCAGACCCCCAGCCAATATGATTGTCCACAGGTCGCCCGCCGCAAGGCGTCCCCTCTGGGACTGCGGCGCTCCGTCGCCATAGCTTTGGAGCGTCGGCGACAGACGATGAGTCCTTCTCCGGACCCGCGCAGCCGACAAGCGCGACGGCCAAAACGGCAACGGCCAGGAACAGCAGCCTTCTATGGTTTGCCTCAAGGCAAGTACCTGACTTTGCCAACACCATGTTCTTATCCTCGTCTCAAGCCCTCAGCTCTCACTGCCGAAGGGTCTGCACAAAATCAGCATCTGCGGCAACAGGGTAAGGGCGGCCAGAAGGGCAATTAACATCACTAACCCCGTCAGCAGACCAAAGTATACCGTCGGAATAAAATCCGACAAGCCCAGGATCGAAAAACCGATGATAATTGTCACCGACGTATAGTACATCGCGTGCCCTATGCTCCCATGGCATCGATGCATCGTGTCCCTGTACTTGTGGTCCTTCTGAAATTCAGCTTTGAACCTGTCAATATAGTGAATCGTGTTATCGACGGCAATCCCAACCCCGATGGCGGCAATCGTAATCGTCATCATATCCAGCGGGATGTTGAGCCACCCCATCACCCCCAGCACCGTAGCGATAGGCAGCACGTTTGCCCCTATTGCCGTCAGCGTAATCGTCAGTGACCTAAACAGCACCAGAAACATCCCACAGAGGAGCATCACAGTAATACCCAACGTGACAATCTGCGACCCGAACAGGCTTTGTAGCATGTTATTATACAGGACGAGCATCCCGGCGAGATGGACATTTCGCTCATCGATACCCATCTTTTCGGTCAGGTGTCGCGTGATTTTTTTAAGCAGCTCGTTTCGTCTTATCGTCTTCTCAGAGTCTCTTACCCGGACCCAAAATCTCACCTGGTTATTCTCGACGGAGGCGTATGGTTTAATGAGCGTCTTCTTGAAATCGTCTGTGGTTTCACTATAGAGCAGGGCAAGGTCGAGACTGTCGAGTTCCTTTCCGCCTTTGAGCTTTTCGGCGACCCCCATCATGTTTTCGATTGACATGACCTTTCCAGTTTCCTTGAGCCCATCGAGATAGCGATGTACGGCCTTGACCTGTCTCATTTTGTCAGCGGTGAACCAGTATTTCGGGTCTGTCGCGGCCTCGTCTAATTCATCGAATTCGTCGAATATATCGTCGTCTTCTGCTACGCCTGGCTCGATGTCGGTCGATGCCTCATCATGCTCATTAAACTCCACAATCACATCCAGCGGAGTAGTTCCTCCCAGCGATTGGTCAATCAGCTTCATGCCCTGGTAAATCTCAGTGTTTTCCTTGAAGTAATCGATAAAGCTGTTTTCCACCTCTAATTTCGAGATGCCGATAACGCTGGCGACCAGGACAAGGCCGCTGACACCAAGAATCAGCACACCGTGGCCTTCGGTGAATCGGGCCAGCGTGCCTGTTAATGAAAAATGCCCCGACAAGGGGACCCTAAGGGAACATTGACGTTGGCTGGACAGCTTCTCCTTGCCCACCACCAGCAGCACCGTGGGAAAAAGCAGAAACGTAACAACTAATGATACTATCAAACCGACAATCATCATCCAGCCGAACGTGATGACCGGCAAAATATCACAGAACACCAAAGACCCGAAGCCGGCTATAGTCGTCAGTGCCGCGTACACGCAGGGCTTCAGCTTGAAGCCGACCGTATCGAGAATCAACTGCCGATTAGGAGCGTCCGGATTCTCGGCTGATAGCTCCCGATACCGCACAATCAGGTGAATTGCAATGGCCATCGTCATGATAAGCTGAAGAGAAATAAAGTTCGCCGATACCACCGTTACCTCCCAGCCGCACCATCCCAACAGACCAATCATGCAGACAGCCGAAACACCGCAGCAAAGCATCGCCAGCAATACCCAGCGTATTCGTCTAAAGATGATACCCAACATAACAACCAGAAAGAGCAAAACCCCCAGACCGAACACCCTCAAGTCATTCTTGATAAAGGTGATCATGTCGTCGGCAATCATATTGACCCCTCCGAGGAAAAGCTCGCCCTCCGAGCGATAGCGGTCCATTATCCTCCGTATGGCCGTAATATCTTCATGGCTCTGCCGCCTCATCTTGTCCCGGTGCTCTCGGAATTGCTCACCGACTCGCTTCAGCTCCACACGCTCTGTCCGCGTAATGGACCCGCTTGCCTTCTTCTGCCTCAGTTCGTCACGGCGCTGACGTAAATCGTGATAAACATCGTCGTCGGCGAAATTTATCAGCAAAGCCGTCGTCTGCAAATCCGGACTGACCAGCAGATTTTGATAAAGAGGACTGCTGCGAAGCTCATCCTCAGCTAACTCCCTGTCAGCCCTTGGCGATTCGAGAGTGATGAAACCGGCGGTAAGCTCCTTTAGTGTAACGGGGGGACTTTCCAGCAAAGGGACATCCAAAATGCACTGTACCGAAGTGACACGTTTTAGCGAGTTCAAATCGTCTCGCAGCCGTGCCAGTGTGGCCAGCGTCTCATTAGCGAGCAGCTCGCCCTTGGGAGTATACGTCAGGACAAGTGAGTCGCTTTCTCCGAAGCGCGAGCTTATCAAACGCGAGTAGCGAAGGTCCTCGTCATGCTCCAGTATGAGCGTCTCTGCTGACGCATCCAGCCGAAAATGCCTGGCTCCAAACGCAAGAAGGCAGGTAGCCGCCAGCACGCAGAGAAGGATTGTCTTGGGGTGCTTTAGGATTACTCGGTCGAAGAATAGCAGCACGACTGAGCGGCGTTTCATCATTATATGGGTCCGATTCAGCAAATCCGGCGTCACTGAGCCGGTGGTTTCTCTAATTGAGAAAGAAGCTCCTCAACGCTGCTTCTGCGAAGGATGTCGTCGAATTGCGACCGGTACGTCAAAAGGATGCTCACACCCTGTATCTCCACATCGTATATTTTCCAGCGTTTGCCTTCTGTCTTGCGAAACTTGTAGAGCATCTCAATCGTTTCGTCGGCGCAAATCAGCTTCATCGGGATGTAGATAATCCCAACCTTCTTCTTAACCGCGGCTTTGAACAGAATTCTCTCATCCGTGTAAGTCGAGACCTTCTCTTGATATGACGTCCGGAGCCGTTCGACAAACAGCTCGATGAATCTATCGCGTTGAGCATTGTTCAGCTTCAGCCAGTTCTTTTTCCCAAGTGCGAGTTTCGCCATCACCGGGAAATCAAAGGCCGGGCTTAGGATTTCGCTGACTCTGTCTGCTTTTGTCTGGTCGTTGACGTCCTTTTTCTGGAGAACCGCTATAACGGCATCCCACTTGACCCTCAGCAGCTCGTTCGGGTCGTCCGGGTAGTTCGGGGCCCCGTTTTCGGCGATGACGTCCTGCCCAGCCCAGAGCAAGGTCGAAGGGCCCGCCGCCAATAAGACCAAAAGTATGCACCAACGGCTGGTCATGTTTACTCCTCGCATAATCAGCTTGGCTCGTTCTGTGTTCTACCTGTTTCTTATCGTCATATTTGCCCGGTAGAATTAAGCTCATCCCGAATAATAAAACCAATTGAAAATTCACCTCTTTGCTATAGACTGTCCGATTGTATTGTACGTATTAGCGTCTCGTGTGGATAGTATGATGGGCGAATTCAGGATAGAACCTTCTCAGAGAATAACTCGGTTGCCTCCGTATCTGTTCGGGCGGCTCAATGCCCTAAAGCTCGAAAAACGCCAGCAGGGCGCCGACATTATCGACCTTGGAATGGGAAACCCCTGTGACGGTGCTCCTCAAATCGTCATTGACAAACTGTGCGAAGCGGTTGCCGACCCCCGCAACCACCGTTATAGTGCGTCGAAGGGCATCAAAGGCCTGAGAAACGAGATTGCGAAAAAGTACGCACGGCTCTGGAACGTTGAGCTTGACCCTGAAACAGAAGTTCTCGCATGCATCGGTTCCAAGGAGGGCTTTAGTCACCTGTGCCTTGCCATGCTCGGGCCCGGTGATACGGCCATAGTCCCCGACCCTGCCTTTCCAATACATAACTACGCTGTCGCCCTGGCAGGAGCAAACGTAATATCGGTTCCGCTGGGCAGCGACCAGAAGTTCATTGATAACATAGCTATGGTCTGTGAAAACCTCTACCCCAAGCCCAAGCTGCTCATCCTGAACTACCCGCATAACCCGACGGCTCTGACAGTTAACGAAGGGTTCTTCGAGCCCGTTGTCGAGGTTGCCAAGCGATTCGGCATCGCGGTTATTCACGACTTTGCCTACGGTGAAACGTGCTTCGACGGCTATAAGGCCCCGAGCTTCCTGTCCGTCAAGGGTGCAAAAGACGTCGGCGTCGAGTTCACCACACTGAGCAAGCCGTACAGTATGGCCGGCTTTCGCGTCGGCTTCGCCGCGGGCAACAAAGATATGATTGACTACCTCGCAACGATAAAGGGCTACTACGACTACGGAATATTCCAGGCCATTCAGATTGCCGGCATAATCGCTATGCGCCGGTGCGACCAGGACATTATTGAACAAAACAAGAAATACCTGTCGCGCAGGGACGTTGTCTGTGAAGGTCTTGAGCGAATCGGCTGGAAAGTCGAAAAGCCACGCGCCTCAATGTTCGTCTGGGCGAAAGTCGCACAAGACCACCTCAGAGGTAAAGGTACTATAGACTACGCAATGGATTTGATGGAGCATGCTGAAGTGGCAATTGCCCCGGGCAGGGCCTTCGGTGAAAACGGCGAGGGCTATATGCGAATCGCTCTGGTCGAAAACGAACAACGGCTCAGACAAGCCATCCGAAACATCAGCCGCTTCGCCCGCGAAAGACCTATAAGAAAGGGCAGGGCGCTCAAATAAATCTCCTCGCTCACCGAGCCGGACCGGTTACCGGTTTACAGGGTTCTTTGCCGGGAAAAGCCCTTATTAAGCGCTGGAAAAAATTTCTAAAAAAACACTTGACTTCCCGCCACAAATATGTTCTAATACACCCATCAGCTTGGGGGCTGAGAAAACTCACCTATAGTGTGTTTCTGTTTTTACTGTTTGGTGAGGTTCTTTATTTCGCTACCGACAATTTGTTTTTAGTTGCATGCTGACAATCGGGGGAAGAGAAAACTCAGAAGCGTAGATGCTCGCAAGTGATTTGCTGCAACTGAGTTACGTCAGATGCCCTGGCGGCTGACGCTCTCGCGTCGCCGTCCATATCAGGGTGGAGAAAACTCACCGGAGAAGAGAACGATTAGAGCCGCGGGGAATCTCTGCGCGCCGAATAATGGCCGCAGTCCCGTAAGGATGGTGAAAAGTACATAAGGACTCTGAAGGTGATAAATGGGGGTAAACATTGGCGTCGAAAGGATGGGAAGGCGTGATGAAGCGGATTCTTAGCGTCACGTGGCTTGCCTTGCCTTGCCTGGTTTTGTTCGCCGGCTCGGCAGGAGCAATGATTTGCCCGTTGGTGCCCTTCAATGGGAACCCCGATGGGTTGGATTTATCCGTTGAGGTCGTGGACGCGGGAGTGGGGCAGATTCATTTCTTATTCTCTAATCAGAGTCTAATCGGCTCTTCGATGGCCCGGCTCTACTTCGATGATGATATCGGTCTGCTCGCACAGATGATAGGCATAGTCGGCGACGGAACACTGTTTGAGCAGCCGGCCTGTCCCGGAAACCTTCCCGGCGGCAGAACCCTTGCGCCTCCTTTCGAGGCAATAGATGCCTTTAGCGTCGCTTCTGCTGCCGCCAGACCCAGAAACGGGATAGAGCCGGGTGAATCGGCCATCGCTACCTTTAATCTCTTAGATGCTTTTGACTTTGACGACGTCTGTGCCGCTCTGATGGGAGGCGGTCTCCGAATCGGCGTACACACCATAGCTCTGCCCGATGGCTCCAGTGTCTCAGCCGTGACTGTCCCTGAGCCCGCAACGATGGTCCTGGTGGGACTCGGCGCTCTGATTGAAATTGCACGTAAAGAAAAACGACGCCGCACAAACGTCTGATTGTTTATCGGAGAAGAATGTAAGTACGCGTTCATCAAGAACGTCAAAAATGTTCCAAAGAAAAGGATTCGAGAAGGGCGGTGCTGTCTTGCTGAGGACCACGCCGCACAGAAAACAAACTTTGATTAAATAAAGTGGAATGTAGATAGAACAATTTGGGTGATGAATTTGCGGAGGAAACTATGAAGATTAAGAGGGGGTTCTGTGTTCTTGCACTACTGTTGTTTTTAGGAATGGCTGTCAACGATTCGTCGGCAATCCTCCCATATAGCACGTTCGGGCACGACGACTGGCAGGGCAACACCTATTACAGCGAGGACGGGCTTAATCTGCTGATTTATTTCAATGTCTATGACATCGACGACGGAGAGTTCGACTGGCAGGGTCCTGTTGAACTGCCTGATGATGGATACATCTATGCATACCAGATTAGCAACCATCCTTTTCTCAGCACCGAAGACCTGGCATTCTTCAGCGTCCTTGACATCGATGGAGACCCTATTGCTCAGGACCTCATGATTGCTACCTATGCACAAGACGACGGCACGGGCGGCATCGGTCCGGACCCGAACGTGAGCGACGTCCAGGGTGCGTGGGAATGGTCGTGGGAAAATGGATACGTAACTCCCGGAGACCACTCATGGTACCTGGTATTCACCAGCCCCTACGAACCAACAAAGGGGACGTTCGAGGTCCAAAATTCAGAGGACCAGGATGTGCCCGTACCCGAAATTCCGGAGCCGATGACAGTTGCATTGCTGGGGCTCGGTTCTGCGCCACTATTGCTAAGGCGGAAAAGACGGCGGTCGAGGGCTTGAGGACATTGATTATGCGGCCAACCGGGGGACAATGAAAGACAGCGACTCCAAACCAATTTGCCTTTCAGTCTTGATACTGGCGGCGGTCTTGCTCGTCACCGGTCTTGCTGTACCCGCAAAATCACAGATAGAGGACACCGCGCTGCTGCTCCAGCAAACACCCGATGAGGGAGGCGTGGTCCAGCCGACTCAGGGGGTTCATCATTTTCAGAAGGATTCGACGGTAACATTAAAGGCAGTGCCGAATCCGGGCTATCAGTTTGTCTATTGGCTGGGCGACGTTGCCGACGCCACCACAAGCACCACGACGGTCTACCTTGATACCCCCAAGATAGTAATAGCGGTTTTTGAGCGTACAACGTTTGACTTCGTTGCCATGATTGACAGACCCCAGAATTCAATCGGCAGAAGCGGCTCCTTTCCGTCCGCGGCAGACTATGTCAGAACTGGCGCAAGTGCAATCGGCAGGAAACGCTATGACTTCGACTTTCCTCCGCCTCCTGAGCCGCCCGAATTTCCCGTTCCTGAGGGCGACCTTGGGCCTGACTTTCCGGTCCCCGAAGGCGACCTTGAGCCCGATTTCCCTGTGCCGATACCCGAGCCAGCCACCATCGGCTTGCTTGGAGGCGGTGCTCTGATAGCAACTGCTCGAAGCAAAAGGAGAACTATCGAAAAAAGAACTGCCGACCGATAATCACCTGCTGCAATTGTCCCCCCCGTTTTAGGCGTCGGCTGCCCGACGCCCATAAGACCAGAAGGCCGCACCGGCCTTCTGGTATTTTTATCCGTCGCTGCCGCGCAAATACTTTATGATTGACCGCCTGCTTTGCGGCTATTCTTTTCTGAAGACCGCAACGATGTTTTCCACCTCCACCACGAACAGGCGATTGTCCCCTTCGAAGTCAACAGGGATGGCGCCTTTCGGATTGAACAAGACCTTGTCGTATTTGCGCAGCGGTATCTCAGGCATATTCTCGACCTCGGCCGACGTCTCCACTATTCTGCCCGTTATCGTCGGAATCTCGATGTTATCCGGAAGCTGTATCCCGCCTTTCGTCTGTTTCTTGTCCTCATCCTTGCGAATGAGAACCCGTTTGCCTATCGGCTCGACGATTTCGATTGGCTCACCGCCCAATTGCCCTTTCTCGTCCATAGCGAGCACGCCCTATTCAGGGAATCATTATCAATCCTGCTACATACCTATTATATCTTACGCCGGTCGCGGCGTTCAATGTGCAAGCCAATGATTCTGGTGCCCGTACATGCAAACCGGCTCAAGGTTTGCGCTTCCCGGTCTTTGGCTGGCGCCCTTTGCCCTTTTTCGTGCCGAGGATTTCGTACACCTCTTTGTCCGTCTCGGGGGGCCACTTACCCTCCGATTGAAGCTTCTTTAGCTTCTCCAGTTGCTTGATGCTGACTATCGTTCTGCACTTTGGAAAGTTGTTGCAGCCCAGGAAAGGCCCCTTCCTGCTCTTTCTTATTACAAACTCCCCTTTTGAGCACTTGTGGCATTTGATGCCGGTGGGCTCCGGCGGTTCTTTCGGAGGCGCAATGTTCCCGTCTTTGTCCAGATTCACGATAGTCTTGCAGTTCGGGTAATCGCTGCATCCCAAAAACGGCCCGAAACGGCCCTGTCTGTGCACCATCGGCTTGCCGCAGTTCGGACATTTGTGCTCGCTGACCTTTGCCTCTACCATCTTGCCCTCCTTGTCACAGGGACACGCAAACTTGCACTTCGGATAAGTTGAGCAGCTAAGAAATCTGCCGTTTTTGCCGAATCGGTAAACAAGCAGCTTACCGCATTCGGGGCATTTGTATTCACTCGGTGCCACCTCCGCCTTGGCGTGCTTCATCTGCTTGGCGGCGGTCTCGAGATTTTTCTTGAATGGGCCGTAAAACTCATTCAGCACACCCAGCCAGTCCAGGTGCTGTTCCTCAATCTTGTCGAGCTGCTTCTCCATATATCGCGTAAACGCGACGTCCATCACCTTCGGGAAGTACTCACTGAGTTTGTCGGTAACAACTTCGCCGATATCCGTCGCAAAGAACTTCCTATCCTTTTGCTCCACGTAACCTCTGTCCTGGATGGTGCTGATGATTGTCGCGTATGTGCTTGGCCTGCCGATGCCCTCCTTCTCCAATGTTTTTACCAGCGAGGCCTCTGTGTATCGGGCAGGCGGCCTGGTGAAGTGCTGCTCGGCTGTGACGTCCACCGCCCCAAGCACCTGCCCCACTTTCATCGCCGGAAGCTGCTGTTCATTCGACGTAACCTGCCAGACCTTCGTAAAACCGTCAAATACCAGAACTCGCCCCGTGCTCTTATACTCACAGGCGCCGACAGTCGTCTCCGCTGCAATGCCGAGATTTGTCACATCCCATCTCGCCGGCGACATCTGGCAGGCAACAAAACGCCTCCATATCAGGTCATACAGCCGGTACTGCTCATCCGTTACCAGCGGCTTGATATCCTCCGGAGTCAAATCCACGTCCGTGGGACGAATCGCCTCGTGGGCCTGTTGCGCATTCTTCTTAGCTGCAAATACATTCGCCTTTTTAGGCACATACTGCTCGCCAAAACACCTGCCGACGTATTTTCTCGCCTCGTTTATCGCCTCGAATGAAAGGTGCGTGCTGTCTGTCCTCATATAGGTAATAAGACCCAGCGAACCCATCTCCGCCCCAAGGTTAATCCCCTCATATAACTGCTGGGCAACCCGCATCGTGCGTTTTGTCGAAAACCCCAATCGGTTTGCCGCTGCCTGTTGCAGGGTGCTGGTTATGAAGGGAGGTCCCGGGCGCGAAGTCGATTCCTTTTTCTCAACAATCCCAACCTTAAACTCCGCGTCTTTCAGCGCTTCGTGCACCCGCCTGGCCTGCTGCTCGGTCGAAGCCTTGAACTTCTTGCCCGCAACTTGCGACAACTCTGCCTTGAAGCAGTTGTGCTCGGCAAGCCATTTGTTCTGCTCGGCAACCGTCGGGCCTTTGCCGTTTTTCTCTTTCGCCCCGGCAAACCCTCGCCATTGGTCGCCATAGTCCTGCCCCAAATCCGTGGTGAATACCGCCGGTATAAGCCAGTATTCTTCCGGCTTGAACTCGCGTACTTCCCGCTCCCGCTCGACGACGAGTTTGACCGCCACCGACTGCACGCGCCCCGCGCTTAACCCCCGTGCCACCTTCTTCCAGAGCAAAGGACTTATTTTGTATCCGACTATCCTGTCGAGGATGCGCCTGGCCTGCTGTGCCATCACCTTGTCCATATCGAGTCGGCCCGGCTGTGCAAACGCCTGCTTTATCGCCGATTTCGTTATCGCATTGAAGATTACGCGATACACCCGCTCGTTCGGTACACCAAGTATCTGCGCCAGATGCCACGCAATTGCCTCACCTTCGCGGTCAAGGTCCGTGGCTAAGTAAAGGTCTCTGCATTCTTGCGCCGTGGTTTTAAGTGATGTAACCGTCTTCTTTCTTCGCGGAAGGATGGTGTATGTCGGCTCGAAATTCTTCTCTATATCGACGCCGAATTTCTTCATCGGCAAATCACGCACGTGCCCCATCGACGCCTTCACTACGTATCCCGAACCAAGGTACTTATTAATCGTCCGCGCCTTGGCCGGTGATTCCACTATCACCAGAGACTTACTTGTCGTGCTGCTCTTGGCCATAAAAAATCTCAATCCAGGACCGCATTTCGCAAACAGTCCCCTATTGCTACCTCCAATCGGCCCATTTACAAAAAAAGTTTAGAAAAGACCAAATACAGGTGAGATTCCGGATTGTCAACGAAAAAGGGGCCTTCTGCTCGTTTGAGGAGCTCTGCCCGGTCATACCCTGGCTTGGAAGCAAAAAAGTCGTGTGCAACGGCCGAAACCTACTCCTCCGCAGGTGCTGGTGCATCTATACTCCGCGCCGGCGGAGAACCCCACGAGACTGCCTGCGACCAGAGGATATCTTTGTTTTCCGGCTGTTCCTCTGAAAACGCCTGCCGCCTCATCCCGAATTCCAGCGTCCGCCGGTCTTTCCACTTGTGATATTCGCTGTGACCGTCCCCAAAAGAAAACGTTGTCCCCTCGCCGTGCCGTAGCGGAGGTGGATCCCACCATATATCCTCACGAACATAATTGGTCCAACCGCCCATCGTCGCTCCCCCCGTCCCACCGTCATCAAAAAACACCATCCGCTCCCACGGCTTGCGAATCTGAATCCTGTTCTTGATCATCACCGCACCGTCTCCGCATCCATCAATCGCAATACAGTTCATCGCATCGACAATGGTGTAAAGCCGAAGTTCGGCCCGAAGGCCGGTAGGGCACTTGTAAACCTTCACATCTTTAACGTAGGGAAACAACGCCCCGTTTACTATTGCCTCCCGCTTGGCCTCCATATCGGTCAGATTCCAGTCCTTCAGCACCCAAGGCGTCTCGCCGTAATGAACGCCGTCTTTCTTGTACTCTTGGGTGTACTCGCCCGTATCACCACACACAATTTTATCTTCGTAGCTGTCCGCATACATAATCCAGCCCATCATGAGCTGGCGAAGATTGCTCAGACACACCGCCCGTTTGCCGTGTTCGCGCGCCCTGCTCAGCGCAGGCATCAGTATCGCCATCAGCAGCGCAATTATCGAAATCACCACCAGCAGCTCTATCAGCGTAAAACCGCTCCCCCACCGTCGCGGTCCGGCTCGAAAAATACGCATATTCCCATCCTCAGGATAGGTGTGGCATTAAAACACTGCCCCAATGATACACGAAATATCCCCTTCTGTTCAACCCCCCGCATCAATGACGGGCCGTTTCCACCTTTTTACTTAGCTGCAAAAATCTCTTCCAGCAGCGGCTTTAGTTTGCGAATCGCATTGCCGCGGTGCGAAATCGCGTTTTTCTCTTCGCGACTGAGCTGAGCCACCGTCTTGTCTATCTGCGGCACAAAAAAAATCGGGTCGTAGCCGAACCCGTTTTCGCCCACCTGTTTTTCTGTGATGACTCCCTCTAACTTGCCTTCCGTCTCAATCAAGACTTTTTCAGGGCTCGCTAAGCAAAGACAGCACACAAACCTCGCCGTCCGCTTTTCCCACGGCATGCCTTCAAGCATCGCCAATACCTTCTCAAAATTCCTTCTATCAACTTCCTCTCTGTTTTCCTTTGTGCCTTTGTGTCTTGGTGGTAAAAATCCCGAGAATCTCGCGCTCTTTACACCAGGCCGGCCCCCAAGCGCATCGACTACCAGCCCGGAGTCGTCCGCTATCGTCCAGAGCTCCGTTTGCTTCGCATAACCAAGTGCCTTCTTTCGCGCATTTTCCGCAAATGTAGCCCCATCCTCCTTCACCTCCTCGACATCCGGAAAATCAGCCAAGCCGACGTACTCGACGTCCCCGCCGAGCATCGACCGCAGTTCCGCCAACTTCCCCGGGTTCCCACTCGCTACAAGTATCTTCCTCTCGGTCATTCCTAAGGTCCTGCTGCAAATCTTTGCTTGATCCGCATATACTCTTTCGTAATCCCCTTACAGTCGCCTCCGTAGTAACGCCTGCATACTGAGACAATATTGAAGGCAGCCGTCATGCAATAAATCTTCAAGGTTTTGACATCAACATGGTCTAAATCCCCCAGATATGTGCGCGCACTTCCCTTACACCGTACCGTGTCTGCGAAGAGCAGGGGGTCAGGGTGCACCGCTCGATTGAACGTACTGTAAAGGAGTGGATACATATCTTCTCGGTAACCTACAGGAAGTTCATCAAGCGAATTGAACAAGTTTCCCGCAGGTTCACACACCCTGCCGCTTATCATCTTGTCTACATCTTCAATCTCTTTGGCGAAAGAGCGCCTATCCTCTTGCGGAACCTTACTGCATCCGACAATTCGTGTGAGGAGTTTCTTACGCTGTAGGAGACTTTCTTTTGCCCAACGCTCGGCCCTATGGTCGGTTATCTCCCTATCAGGGGTGTCACTGTAGAGACACCACGTAGTTCTTAGAACGAGTTCCGCCAGCACTCGGAGTAATGCCATCACAGGTAGCCTCCGACCACTCTCCAGCAGCATCAGAGCAGCGGTACAGTAATTGTAAGTGATAGGTATTACGCTTGCGCACAGTTCATCGCTTGGCCGGTCCCCCACGGCCTTCTCTTGAATGTATGAAGTCGCCTCCTCAAACCAATGCTCGACCGTTGTGTCGATTTCGTTCTTCATAGCCCATCAGTTGCTCGGTTGTCCAAATTGACCTGTGGCTTATTTGCCCTCACGTGTGGGTCTCTTGATATGTAATGCAATCTTCCTCTGGCTCTACAGGGTAACCGTTCGACATTCCGCAGAAGGGACAGAACTCTATCATCGGGTCGGTGGCCTTTTCGGTCTCTGCCAGGACTGTTATCTCGATTATTCCCTTGCAGTGCTTGCATGCGTACTCTTCAGAGTATTGCATGTGTTCCTCCAAACGATGTCTGCAGAATTAGCTCATCAGTTTTTTCAGCAGTGCCCGCTGGAAGTGGAGGCGGTTTTCGGACTGGTCGAAGATAATTGAATTGGGCGACTCAACCACTTCATCGGTGATTTCATAGCCGCGGTTGGCGGGCAGACAGTGCATTATTTTGGCCCCGGCAGGGGCGTTCTTTAGAAGCTCGCTATCTATCTGAAAGCCCTCAAAGGCCTTTATGCGTTTCTGCTTTTCCTCTTCCTGGCCCATGCTTACCCAGGTGTCGGTATAGACAATGTCCGCCCCGGCGACGGCCTCGGCAGCCGTCTTTGTCTGCGAGACGCTGCCGGCGCGTGTCTTGTTTGCCTTTTCGATTGTGCCCCAGTCCAGCTCATAGCCGGCGGGCGAGGCGATAACCAGTTTCATCGCGAACTTGGCCGCGGCAAACGCCAGCGAGCGTGCCACGTTGTTGCCGTCACCGACATATGCCACCTTGACGCCTTCCAGCCGACCGAGATGCTCGCGTATCGTCAGCACGTCCGCCATCGCCTGGCACGGGTGCGACCAGTCCGTCAGTGCATTTATCACCGGCACCGTGGCGTAAGCAGCAAGCTCCGTCACCGTCTTGTGCTCGAAAGTCCGGGCCATAATCCCATCCACGTATCGGCTCAAGACGCGGGCCATATCCTTTACCGGCTCGCGCTTGCCGATGCCGCCGATGTCTTCGGGCTTGATATAAATCGTTGTGCCACCCAAATCCGTCATACCAACCTGAAAGCTTATCCGCGTCCGCAAGCTGGGCTTCTCAAAGAGCATTGCAAGCACCTTACCTGCAAGGCAGACGTCACGCCGCCCCTGTTTATACAGCTTTTTCAGTGCGATACTCTCATCGAGCAGCTCTTCAAGCTGCTCGACCGAACAGTCGTTTATAGATAAAAAGTCCTTCATTTTTCTTCGCTCAGGACACTGTCGAGAATATCAATTGCCTGGTCAATCTGCTCGGCCGTCACAATCATCGCCGGCATAATGCGCAGCACGGTATTATTGGTGCAGTTTATCCTCAGGCCCCGCTCGAGGCACTTGTTGACAATCTCTGTTCCCGGGCGGGTAAGCTGAATACCTATCATCAGGCCGATGCCGCGTACGTGGTCGATGATACTGTGCTTGGTCTTTAGCTGCTCTATCTTTTCTTTGGTGTAGCGCCCCATCGCCACCGCATTTTCCAAAAGCCCATCCTGCTCAATCGTCTCTATAACGGCCACGCCCGCAGCGCAGGCAAGGCAGTTGCCGCCGAATGTCGAGGCGTGCTTGCCCGGCACAAGCGAGGCAGCGACCTCATTCTTGGCCATCATCGCACCTATCGCGACCCCGCCGCCGAGCGCCTTGGCCATAGTCATAATATCCGGCTCAACATCGAAATGCTGATAGCCGAACCACTTGCCCGTTCTGCCGATTCCCGTCTGCACCTCGTCGAGTATCATCAAGGCCCCGTTCTCGTCGCAAAACCGCCGAATCGCCTCAAGGTATTCTGCTGTAGCTACGTTGATTCCCCCCTCGCCCTGAATCGGCTCGACCATTACGGCGCACACCTCATCGCTAAACGCCGCCTCCAGCGCGTCTACATCATTGAACGGCACGTAAACAAATCCCGGCAACAACGGCAGGAATCCCTCGTGATATTTCGGCTGCGCCGTCGCCGTCACCGTTGCAAACGTCCGCCCGTGAAAGCTGCCCTCTGCCGTTATGAACTTGTATTTGCCCTGGCCCGTCGCCAGCCGGGCAAGCTTCAGGGCCGCCTCGTTCGCCTCTGCGCCGCTGTTGCAGAAAAAGCATTTGCCCCCGAACGCGCGTTCACTCAGGAGCTTCGCCAGCTTGCCCTGCGCCTCGGAATAAAACGTATTGTCGATGTGCAGAAGCTCACCCGCCTGCTTGCGAAGCGCCTCGACCACCTTCGGGTGGCAGTGCCCTATGCCGCTTACCGCCCAGCCGGGAAACATATCCAGTATCTTGTTGCCTTCCGCGTCCCACAGATAGCATCCCTGGCCCTTGACCATTACCCGCGCCAGCCGACCGTAGTTCGCAATCACGTATTTATCAAACAGCTCAATTGTCTCCTGCGTCGTCATAATCTGTGTTTCATCCTTATTCTTTCGCCTTTTTCAATTCGCTGACCTCTTCACCAAGTTTCTCCACCTCTTCTTTAAGTCTTCGCTTCTCTTTGTCGCCTCTAACCAGAAAAACTATCAGCAGGATAACCAGCGCTGCCGGCACGACAAAAAACAGGAGAAACACCGCCGCAATGACTATCAACTCAAACCCCCCCGGTGCCCAAAACCCTAAGACCGGTACCATTCTTATCTCCTTTCCTTCTTCACCTCACTATCTCACAATCTCTGTCCCTACACCCTTGTCCGTATAGATCTCCAGCAGCAGCGAATGTTCGATGCGCCCGTCAATGATGTGCGCCTTCTTGACTCCTGCCTGTAGCGCCGTCAGACAGGCATCGACCTTTGGAAACATCGCCTCTGTAATGATACGCGCCTCAATCATTTCTTTTATCTGCCGCTCGTCGAGGTGCGAGACCCAGCTTTCCGGGTCGTCGATATTTCTGCGTATCCCGTGTGTATCGCTGACCATAACCAGTTTCTCCGCCTCGACCGCTGCCGCCACTTTACCTGCAGCACTGTCGGCGTTGACGTTGAGCTTATTACCGCTGGCGTCCCTTGCCACCGACGCAATCACCGGTATCGTGCCGTTCGCACACAACGTCATCAGTAGTTTTGCGTTGACGTCTATCACCTTTCCCACAAGCCCCACGTCGAGCTTTCTGCCGTTCTGGCCTTCCAGCCGCAGCGTCTCTGCGACCAGCACGCAACTGCTCAGTGAATGAAGCCCCATCGCGTTGCAGCCGAGCTCGTCGAGCGTCCGGCACATCGGCGTATTTATATTGTGGACCAGCGTATGCTCGACGATGGCAAGCGTCCGCTCGTCGGTATAGCGTCTGCCCCGGACCCACTGCGGCTCAAGCCCCGCCTCGTTCATCGCCCGCGTAATTGCCTTGCCGCCGCCGTGCACGATGACAGGCCGCATCCCAACCGTGCACATAAATGCAACATCCGTCAGAAGCTTCTTCTGCAGCTCGGCATCACCGAGCACGCTGCCGCCTAACTTCACTACCACGATTTTTCCCCGAAAGCCGCGGATATATTCCATTGCTTCAATCAAACCACGGGCCTTCGCAATAGCTTCTTCCACGCCGATACCTCCCAAAAATGCTGCCGAGGAAAGCCAATAGTCTAAGAATCTCGCCTTCCGGCGTCAAGGCAGAATTCTCAACCCGCGCTGGTTATCGATAGGGCCAATCATATTTTACCGTCCGGGTTTGCAAAGCCCCGCCCCTGCCGGTATAATGCCCACCGTATGCCAACATTCGATAAGGAGTTAATAAGCCCTATGAGCGGATTGAGAAAATCAGTATTGGGCTTTGGGGTTTTCTTGGCCGTGATTATCTGTCTGTGCCAGGGACTACTTGCAGGCGAGCAGACCTGGCGACTCGATGAGTCCGGCCAGTTGCAGCAGCTTCGCACCGGCAGCGAGGACAACTACCTCCTCGCCGTCGCAGAGCTCAAGCGGGCTGTAAGCCGGGGCAAGAGCAGGGATGTAAAAAAGGCCGCTGAGAGAATTAAAAAAGACTTTCCAGAGGTGGCGGGCGAAGATTTTGACGCTTATATCAAGGCCGAAGTCCTGCTGTCAGAGGGCAAATTGACCAAGGCGGCAAGGCAATACGACAAGATGCTTGACGACTATCCTGAAAGCGGCTTCCGCGACGCCGCAATGGCAAGACAGTTCGAGATAGGCGCCGAGTTTCTTGGGGGGCGCAAAAGGACCCTCCTGATGGTCTTTAGAGTACGTGGTTACGCCGAAGGCGTCAAGATTATGGAGAAGCTCACCGACAGAGCCGGCAATACGGAGCTTGCCAAAAGGGCCGCGGTAGCGGTGGCCAGGCATTATGAGGCACGCCGGAAGCACGAGCAGGCCTATTTGAAATGGCAGGAAATATCCTCCCGCTGGCCAACAGGCGACATTGGCAAGGAGGCTCTTCTTGGAATGGCTACGAGCAAATATGCGGCATATCGCGGCCGGCAATACGATGCCTCGGGCCTGATTAGCGCAAGAAGCTACTACGAAAATTTCAAGCTGAGATACCCCGACGAGGCCGAGAAGGAGGGTGTGGACGATATGCTCAAACATATAGACGAGCAACTGGCCGAGAAACAGCTAAGCATCGCGCGGTATTACGACAATACGGGCAGTGAGCAGCAGGCCAACCTCTATTACCAGATGGTGATTGACCAGTGGCTTGATACAAAGCAGGCGGAAGTTGCCGCCAAACAGATGAAACGAGCCGAACCGAAGGAAGAAAAAGGGACGTGGCTAAAAACCATAGAAAAATTATTCTTGTGAGCTTCTGCTTTTGTGCGATTGTGCTCTGCGTTGGGATGTTCGGCTGTGAAAGTCCGGGTGGCTACAGCAGTGCGCAGCTTTACCAGGAAGGCATCACAAGTGTCTATGTCGAGATGTTTGACAACCAGAGTTTCCGTCGTGGTATCGAGTACGAGCTGACGGACGCCCTGGCAAAACGCATCGAGGCACAGACGCCGTATAAAGTTGTCAGCAACCCAGACAAGGCCGATACAGTGATAGGCGGTCAGATACTGCAGGCAGGCGTTGCCGTCCTGAGCATCGAACGCCAGACAGGTAGGGCGATAGAAAGGCAGGTTCGACTCCGCGCGGTCGTAAGCTGGAAAAACTTAAAAACCGGACAGTTCATTATCGACAATAAAACCGTCACTGCCGCTGCGACCTATTCGCAGTGGCAAAGCCAGAGTTTTGAGTACGCATCGGCGCTCGCGGCAAACACAATGGCCGAAAAAATCGTAGAACTTATGGAAAAGCCGTGGTAACGTAAAAACGAACCCAGACGATAGCACCGATTTGCAAAGCGAAACCCTTGAGCGATAGCCAATGACAACCAATCAGGAAAACAAGACCACCAGACCTCGTTCAGGACCCCGGCAGACCGGAGGGCCGAAGCCCCCTCCACCGGCCCGCAGGCGGGGACCGTTCAACCTCCTGTTCATCGCCGTTTTCATAATCGCAATGACCATCCTCCTGAAACAGTTGCAGCAGGTCGATACTATCCGCTACGATGAGTTTATCCTTGCCGTCGAGAACAACCAGATTAAGGAACTCGTGGTTGACGAAAGACAGATTCGCGGCGAGTTCAACGAAGCCGCAATGGAATCTCGACAGGACAAGGGGGTAAAGTTTGTGGTTGATTACAACCCCGATGTGATGGGTGACCAGATCGGCAAATTGTTGGATGAGCATCGAGACCAGATGAATATAATAAGCGCCAAACAGCATATATGGCTTTGGAATCTGCTCGGCATGTTTCTCCCTCTGCTGGTGATTGGTGCGCTTTTGTATTTTATGTTTGCGCGAAATCTACGCGGCGGCGCCGGCGGTATGCTGATGTCCTTCGGACGCAGCAAGCATCGGCTGATGAGCAAGGACCGCGTCAAAGTCACTTTCGAGGACGTCGCCGGCGTGGATGAGGCAAAGGAGGAAGTTGCAGAGCTCATAGAGTTTCTAAAGAACCCCAAAAAATTCCAGCGTCTTGGCGGGCGTATACCGCGCGGCGTTTTGCTCATCGGGCCGCCCGGCTGCGGCAAAACACTCATGGCAAAGGCCATAGCCGGTGAGGCCGATGTCCCCTTCTTCAGCATATCGGGCAGCGACTTCGTGGAGATGTTTGTGGGAGTGGGCGCATCGCGCGTCCGGGATTTGTTCAAGCAGGCAAAAGACAACTCGCCGTGCATCATATTCCTTGACGAAGTCGATGCCATCGGAAGACGCCGCGGCGCCAGCTTTGCCGGCGGCGGTCACGATGAACGTGAGCAGACGCTAAATGCAATCCTGGTTGAGATGGACGGTTTCGACACTAACGACCAGGTCATAGTGGTAGCCGCTACTAACCGGTCGGATATTCTGGACCACGCGCTGACCAGGCCGGGGCGGTTTGACAGGCAGGTCGTCGTTCCGCTTCCTGATTTGAAGGGGCGCCACGAGATTTTGAGGGTCCACGCAAAGAAGATAAAGCTCGGGCCGGACGCGAACCTCGAACGGCTGGCTAGAGGCACACCTATGTTCAGCGGCGCGGATTTGGCTGCCATCATCAATGAGGCGGCCCTGGCGGCAACTATGGCTGGCAAAGACTACGTTGAGACGTCGGATATGGAGGAGGCAAGAGACAAGGTAAGATGGGGACGCGCAAAGAAAAGCAGAGTCATCGACCAGAAGGAACGCGAGATAACCGCCTATCACGAGGCAGGACACACTCTCGTTCAATCCCTGCTCAAGGACGCCGACCCGCTGCACAAAGTCAGCATCATCCCGCGAGGACCGATGGGAGGTGCAACTTTCGCACTGCCGGAAAAAGACAGGACTATGTTCACCAAGCGATATTGTATGGCGCTTATGCAGGTCTGTTTCGGCGGTCGAATCGCAGAGGAGATGTTCTGCGACGATATTTCAAGCGGGGCCCAATTCGATATCCAGCAGGCGACGCGCATAGCCAGACAGATGGTATTGACGTGGGGTATGAGCGACCAGCTTGGTCCCATCAGTTACGATCCCGATACAGGGTATAAGGATATGTACTACGTGCTCCCCGGGGAAAAGGAATACTCGGAAAAGACAGCCGAGGCCATAGACGGTGAAGTTAAAAGAATCACCGATGAGGCCTACAAGAAGGCAAAAGAACTGATAGGGGCAAACAAAAACAAGTTAGAGGGGATAGCAAAGGCGCTTCTTAAATACGAGACGCTTGCCGCCGACGACGTGGAAATCATCCTGGAAGGCCGGACTCTTGACAAGCCGACGGTGACGGACCTTCTGGCGACGGAGCAGGCCAAAGGTGAACATCCCAAGGCAGAGCCCGAGAAAGAAGGAAAACCCAAGCAGGAACAAGAGGCCGAGCAAACAGGCGATTAGCAGGTAACGGAACTTGTTTCCTTTTTCTCTTCGTTTTCTGAGACAGACCATTATGCGCAGAAAATTATCCTTTCTCTTGTTAAGCACTCTGCTTTTGGCAGTGGACGGCTTATGCCGCGCGGCAGGTGCCGGAGAATATGAGAGGGTGGAGCTTGCCAGATACGAGGACGAACATTCCGTCGCACACGTTAAGCCGGCAAAGGCAGGCGACCAGCCGGGACTCGCGATTCATTTCGAAGGAACCGAAGACCTCCATTACTATGCCAAGTCAGAAACCGCACCTGCTCAGGGACTTGACCTTAAGGTCGGCGCTAAAGCGGAAGGCGTCGAATTCGGGACGGCAGTGCTGCCAAAATGGAGTGTTTTCACCGACCCACTGGGTAAGAAGGTCGAAGTTTACGCAGGCAACTTCACAGTCTTTGTACCCGTCACCAAAACCAGCGTCGAATCAGGCGAAGTGGACGTCGAGGTTAGCGTTAGCGGCATCGCCTGCACAAGCAAGGTATGCCTGCGGCCGTTTGAGCAGATGCTTAAAGCCCGGATCAAACCTGCCGGAATGGACGCCTGGCCACAGATAAAGCTCGATACGGCCACCTCAACCGATATACAGCAGAAGATCGCAGGACCGAGCTATCCGGTGATAATAGCGCTCTGGCTGGCGCTGTTGGCGGGGTTGTCACTTAATATCATGCCGTGTGTCTGGCCCGTGCTTCCCATTATCGTGATGCGCTTGGTCGAGCAGGCAAAGCACAACAGGGCAAAGTCGGTCGCTATGGGACTGGCCTTTTGCGTCGGGATACTGCTCTTTTTTGCCTGCCTTGCCGGTGCAAATATCGTTCTGCAACTCTTCTACGGAACCGTTCTCCAATGGGGCGACCAGCTCAGGAACCCGGCGTTCGTTGCGGCAATGGCATTGCTGCTGGTTGTTTTGGCGCTATTTATGTTCGGTGTTTTTACGATAACCGTGCCGTCGTCGATATCAAGCAAAAGCGGCGCAGGCCGGGGCTACACCGGCGCCGTGGGTATGGGATTCTTAGCTGCTATTCTCAGCACGCCCTGCAGTTTCGCCATATTGGCGGCGGCGTTTGCCTGGGCGCAGGCGCAGCCGCTGCCTCTGGCGACGCTGGCAATTATGGTAATCGGAGCCGGGATGTCGCTTCCCTATGCGATACTGACGGCGATTCCCGGCCTGCTTTCAAAGACGCCTAAGCCGGGACGATGGATGGAATTGTTCAAGCAGGCAATCGGCTTTGTACTTCTCGTAATCGCAGTAAAACTAATAGGCGCGTTGCCGGCGGGAAGACGGATAGACGTCTTGTACTTTTCGGTTGTGCTTGCTTTCTGCGTATGGATGTGGGGCGGCTGGGTGAGCTTCGGCACTGCCGCCTCAAAAAAATGGACAATAAGAATTATTGCCGTCGCTCTGGCGGTCGCAGCCGGATTCGCCTTCCTGCCCGAACCCAAAGCCAACCTCATCAACTGGCAGCAGTATGATGCAGCAGCGATAGAGCAAGCCAAGACCCGGGGCCAGGCGGTGCTGATAGAGTTCACGGCTGACTGGTGTCTCAACTGCGCCGTTGTTGAGAAGCTGGTCTACTCGCGAGAAGATATCGCCGGCTTGATAAAGAAAAAAGACGTTCTTGCAGTCAAGGCCGATACAACCGCAAGCTCTCCCGCTACCATTGACCTCAAAAACACCTACAATGAGCCCGGTGTGCCTGTAACAATACTGCTGCTGCCGGACGGGACAGAGATGCGCTGGCGCGGTATGAGATTCGCCAACGAGCTAAAGAAACTCTTGGAGAAACTCTAAACGGTGTCGAGCACCCTGCGTATCACGATGCAAAGGGAAGGTAAAACGTGAGCAAGATTTGTCTCGTATCACTACTGATGTGTGCTGTGATACTCCCAAATGCATCGGGGCTGGCGGACGATTCGCAGCAACCAGCGGGACCGACCCAAAGACAGATTGTGCTGGATGCGATGCAGGCCCGCCCCAACGACCCATGGCCCCGCGGCGACGGCCACGTCCTGTTGGCCGAGCCGGGCAGCCCGAGAACTCAAAAGGCCTATCATGAGCCGGGAGGAAGCTTTAGCCCCTCGCCGGGCAGCTTCGGAGTTTCTTTCTGGGTCGTTGATAGTAACCACGCATTACTGACTACCGGCGACGCAATACCCCTGGACAAAATAGACCAGCGATATGACTGGAAGGAAGGCCACGCGATTCCAGGGATTTTGACAAAGACTGCTTACTACCAGAGTCGGTGGTCTTATGTCAGTGAGGGGCGCTGGCAGCTCGATTTGAAGCCCGCCGGCGGCTCTGAGAATCACGTCGATATCGTGATACGCGGTGTCGGACCTGCGGGCGGACCTGTTGATATGACGTATTGGGACGGGGACAATCTACTGATTAACCACCGCTGGGTGGTTAATGCCGAGCCTGAGCCCAAAACCGTTTACCTGGGAAGCGAGGAATCAAACGGCTGGACGACTACAAAAAAACAGCGCAAAAGGTGCACAAGCAAAGCAGGATGGTGTTACGCGCGGTTTGAGGTTGATGACACACGTGAATTCAAACTGAAGATAAGAGACACCCAGCCGCAGTTCAAAAGTCCGTTATCATATTCCGGCACAAAGTCAACAGTCTCGTGCGACCTGCCCGATAAGCGCTTCGAGGCCTCGCTGCAGGCGCAGGTAGCCAACCTGATGATGGGGTACATGGGCCGGCAGACCTGCCCCGGCGAGCCCACGAATTACCCGCTGGCCTGGGAACGCGACGGCGCATATTCGGTTATGGCTATGGCGCGATGCGGCCAACTGGCCACCGCACGGGACTTGTCCATTTACTTCGCCGAGAACGACTTCTTCGGCGGCTTTGGTGCCGAAGGCGATGCACCCGGTTCACAGATAGCTCTGCTGGTGGAAGTTGCGTCGCTTCTAAATGACCCGGAATATAATCAGTGGATTTGGCCCCACGTCCGGAGAAAGCTCGCAACTATTCTCGAGATGCTTAATGCCAAGGGGCCAATTCCCGCAGAGTGGGTCGGCCCCGTGCTTCCTGATGCGCACGATGCGCAGATTATATGCAAGGCGGCTCGCAACGGTTTGATTTATGGTTCGATGGACCATCATTTCCCGCTGCTTTACGTAAATGCGGTCTCGTACCGTGGACTCGTGCAGGCCGCGAAACTGGCCGATTGGCTGGGCAAACCGGACGAAGCGAAAAAATATCGCCGGGTCGCATCAGAAATTCGCACGGCCTGGCTCAAGGGATTCGAGACCAGCGAAGCCGAGAATGAGCGGACGTATATGTCGGGCATTTGGCCGACGTGGATAGTCAAGCCCGATTTCCAGCCGTATATCGACGCCATGAAAAACCGCAACTTCGGCCGAAGCGCAACGCTTTCGGAAAGGCCCCTCTGGACATACTTCACCGTCGCAGAGGCACATCAGTGGCTGTTCATCGGAAGGACCGAACCGATATGGAGAACGCTTGAATACTTCTGGGATAATCAGTGCTCGCCGGGCCTTTATACCTACTGGGAAGGCAGCGGCGAAGAAAATACCTTTGGCGTCTGGCCGAGCTATCGCGGGTGGGTCAGGCCCCCCTACGTAACACCGCATTACTGGACGGCCTCCGAGATGCTGCTGCTGCATCTGGATATGCTTGCCTACGTGGATGAGTCGGGCGATGAGCCGGTACTGGTCGTTGGGGCAGGCGTCCCGCCTGAGTGGATAGACCAGCCGATGTGGGTCAAAGGCCTGCATACCAATATCGGCAGAGTGGATTGGCGATATGAAGACGGTGACATGACAGTGGACTTTCACGCGCGAAAAAAATATGCTGTTCGCCCCGGCCCGTCATTCGGCGCCGACACGAATCTGATAGTCAACTATCATTAAGAGACAATGGTGCTCTGTTGAAAAGCTCGTAGAATGTCATTTCGAGCGGAACGATGCGTAGCATCGTGCAGTCGAGAAATCTATTGATATGAGATTTCTCCGCTCCGTTCGCTTCGCTCACTACGGTCGAAATGACAAGACCTCAATAACGCAGGATAATGGCAAAAAAGACGAAAAAGAAGGCAAATAAGAAGGCCGCAAACCTGTCCCCGCCGGAAGACGTCCTGCGGAGAGCAGAGTCGAGCGAGAAGATAACGGTCGATAAGAAGGCTGCGGCCGAGCGAGTAAAAAAATTATACCCGATACTCGCAAAACAGTATCCAAAGGCGACCACCGCGCTTCGGTACGGCAATCCTCTCGAGCTTCTGATAGCGACGATACTTTCTGCCCAATGCACCGATACGCGGGTAAATATGGTGACACTGGCCCTGTTTAAAAAATACAAAGGCGTAAAAGACTGGGCAAAAGCCGACCTGGTGGAGATTGAGAATGATATCAAGAGCACGGGCTTCTTCCGCAACAAGGCAGTCAGCATCAAGGGCTCGTGCCAAGCGATAACGCAGCAGTACGGCGGCAAGGTGCCCGATACAATGGAGCAGCTTGTCAAGCTGCCGGGCGTGGGCAGAAAGACGGCGAACTGCGTCTTGGGCAACGCCTTCGGCAGACCGGCGATTATGTGCGACACACATGTAATCCGCCTCAGCAGGCGCCTTGGCCTGTCGGCCAACACCCACGATGCGGTAAAGCTTGAATTCGATTTAGCCGAAATAGTCCCAAAGGGCAAGTGGACGGTATTCAGTCACCTGTTGATTCTGCACGGACGAAACGTATGCAAGGCACGCAAGCCCGACTGCGAAAACTGTCTGATATCAAAACACTGCCCGTCGGCACGGGTCCCGGGACCCGTGCCCCGGGCCACGGTTTGAAGGAGCTGTCTTGATGGTCAATCTTACGAGTCATCCTGTCGAGGACCTGTGGCGGATATTCAGGATAATGGCCGAGTTCGTGGAGGGCTTTCAGGAACTCTCACACATTGGCCCGGCCGTGTCATTCTTCGGCTCTGCCCGCGCAGAGCAAGACGACCGCTACTACAAACTTGCCGAGAAGACGGCCTCTCAAATAGTCAAGGCGGGCTTTGCCGTGATGACGGGCGGCGGCGGAGGGATAATGGAGGCCGCAAACAAAGGCGCAGCCGCCGCAGGAGGCAAGAGCATCGGACTGAATATCGACCTGCCTATGGAGCAGACTCCCAATGAGTACCAGAACCTTTCTCTTAGCTTCAGGTACTTTTTTTGTCGCAAGATGATGTTCCTCAAGTACGCACACGGCTTTGTCGTCTTTCCGGGCGGCTACGGTACTATGGATGAGTTCTTCGAAGCGCTCGTGCTCATTCAGACACTGAGACAGGCATCGTTTCCCGTGATACTCATGGGCAGCGAATACTGGCAGGGGCTGATTGAGTGGATGAAAAAGACTATGCTGAAACAGCACGCCTACATCTCGCCAAAGGACCTGGATGTCTTTACCATTGCCGATAAGCCCGAAGAAGCCGCAAAGATTATAGTCGATTTCAGAGAAAGTGAAGGCCACGCCGGTCTGCAGCTTCCCGGCGGAATGAAAAAGGGCTAAGACCGCACACGGGTCCCGGGACCCGTGCCCCGGGCCACGGTTTGAAGGGCATCGCTCAGGTGTTTAAGCAAATACGCTTTGCCCGGGCCGCCAAGGTGCTCCCAGGGCAGGACCTGCTCAAAGTCAAATCTCTTCTGAGCTTCAGCTTCCAGATTCAATCCATTTTCCTCAAACGCCTTTGCCCAGACCTCCGCACTGAAATGCTCTGTCCAGAGGTCGAATTTCGCTCCGCTTTGCCAGGCCGCCTCAATCACGTCAGCCAGGCGTCTGTCGCCACGACCCACAGCCGATTCGAGCTGTGATTGCCTGACGTCATGGAACTTGAACTGCAGGTACTTGGCACGCAGTCTTTTTTTCTCGCCCAGTATCAGCTCTCTGGCCTTCTCGAAGTATTCTGCCGGTCTCTGCCCAAGCCAGCTGAAAGGTGTGTGCGGCTTGGGAACAAGCCAGGAGACCGCTGTCTTGATTTGTCCAACCTTGCCGTCAATGGCTTTGCGAAGCCGGGCAAGGTCGTCTGACAGTCGGACGATGGCCGCTATGTCCTCATCGCTCTCACCCGGATGGCCCACCATAAAATAGAGCTTCAACTTCTGATACCCGGCTTTGTAAGCCGCCTCGACCGCGGCAAACAAATCTTCGTCCTTGAGCGGCTTATTGACCACCTGCCGCAGCTTCTCAGAGGCCGCCTCGACCGCAATCGTAAGACCGCTCTTCCTGACCGACGTCACGAGCTTCGGCAGCAGCTTCAACTGCCTGTCAACACGCAACGACGGCAGCGACAGACCGACGTTCTTTTCTGCGAAATAGCCGTGCAGTTCGTCTATGAGCTGCTCAAGATTCGGATAGTCGGCCGTCGATAAGCTAAGCAAGCTGACCGTGTCGAAACCGGTGGCGTGATAAGCGGTCTTTGCAATATCGACGATTCTTTGGACGCTTCGATACCGGACGGGCCTTCTGCAGAAACTTGCCTGACAGAAGCGACACCGCCACCGACAGCCGCGCATTATCTCAACGGAAACCCTCTCATGAACCGCCTGGACGTAGGGAACTATCGGCCTGGCAGGCACCGGCGCATTCTCAAAATCATCAACGACCGCGCTGCTAAACTCAGTCCGCAAACCGCGAACCTTCGGCCCAAAGGATGCTATCCTGTCACCGTCGTACCGGAACTCGTAAAACGCAGGGACATAAACCCAATCAAATTCCCTTGCAGCGGCAAGAAGGATGTCGTTCTTCGACGCCCCCTTCTTCTTGTTCTCGATTATCAGATTCGCCAGCTCGACGACCGCATTCTCGGCTTCACCGAGGACAAAAAGGTCGATGAACGGGGCAATCGGCTCGCAGCAGTTTGCCATACCGCCGCCTGCAATGACAATCGGGTCGGACTGGCCCCGCCCTTCGCTTCGGACCTCGAGCATCGCCAAATCCAGCATATTGAGCACATTGGTGTAGCACAGTTCGCTGGTTAAGCTAAAGCCGATAACACCAAAATCTCGCAGCGCCGCCTTCGATTCGAGCGTGAACAGCGGTATGTGTTTTTCACGCAGGATTTCTTCGGCGTCGGTCCAGGGTGCAAATGCCCTCTCAGCCGCTACATTCGGCATCTTGTTGAGCACATCATATATTATCCCAAGCCCCGTATGACTCATTCCCACTTCGTAAGTATCTGGAAAGCAAAGCGCAACAGTCAGCTCACAGCCGGACAGGTCCTTACTTTTCTGGTTTATCTCTCCGCCGATGTACCTGCCGGGCCTGCCCACAACGGGCAGAAACTCACGCTCAATCCTTTGGCTTAGAATTATCGCTTCGCTCTTAGCCACCGCCGCATTATACATTATAATCACTCGCAGCCCTATATCGCCTTACAGAGACGCGAGTTTGTCTTTGCCGATCCGGCTCTTTTGGATATTCATCGCCGTATGGAAAAAAGCAAACAATATATTGCGGCACAGGTCATCTTCTTGGCCTGTCTCATTGCCGGGTTCTGGCTTGTTACAAGACTGACCCGGCGGACAGTTCAATTAGACAGCGGCTATCATATCGTGATGGGGACTTATGCGCGAATCGTGGCCGTTGCCGAAGAATCACAGACGGCGGTCCGCTCCATCGACGCCGGCCTAAAGCAGCTCACCCGAATCGATTGTGTGATGAGTGATTACAAGCCGGATTCGCAGCTTAGCAAAGTCAACCGGGATGCATACAAAAGACCTGTAAAGGTGAGCCGCGAGCTTTTTGAAGTATTTGCAAGGAGCACTGAGTTTAGCAAGCAGACGGACGGGGCGTTTGACATCACCGTCGGACCGCTGGTTGATTTGTGGCGGCAGGCGGGCGAAGCAAACCAAATGCCGACTGAGCAGCAAATAGTAGATGCAGAGGCACGAGTTGGATATACCAAGCTCCTGCTGGATGCCAGTGAGAACAGTGTCCGCTTTGCCGTCGAGGGGATGCGGCTGGACCTGGGCGGCATCGCAAAGGGCTACGCAATCGACAAGGCAGTCGAGGCGATGAAGAAGTCCGGCGCCACCGGTGGAATGGTCGACGTCGGCGGAGATATCAGATGCTTCGGCCTGCCAAAGAATAGAAAACACTGGCTGGTGGGCCTGCAGGACCCCAACGAACTCGGACCGGAAGACCCAAACCAGCGCGTATTGTGGCTGGGAGCCGGCGCTATTGAGGCAGAGCAGACGCTGATGAGATTGAAGCTAAATGATGCAGCAGTCGCAACCAGCGGCGACTATCAGCGATTTGCAGTGATAGACGGCAGGAAGTTCAGCCATATCATAAACACTCAGACGCCCGCAGCCGAAAGCGAGCTTCCCAGTGTAACCATCATCGCGCCGACCGCCGTCGAGGCCGACGCCCTCGCAACAGCAGTCACCGTATTGGGAGCCGAAAAGGGCCTCACACTGATTGAACAATGCCAAGGCGTTGAGGCAATTCTGATTAGCTCGCGAACAGATTCCAAGCCGATTGCCACAAGTGGTGCAAGCACCTATATCAGCCGGTAATCGTGGTGCGGCACAGTGGCCATGCGTCTACAGGAGCCGGTTGTTCACGCGTGCAGGCCGGCCAAACACCTCATTTTGCCACCTGCCCTGCCTCGACCCCGCCGAATTCCACTGACCCGACACCGCTTTACAGCCGATATCTTAACTGTTATGATGCTGCCAAGTTACACTATTATTATATGCGGAGTGAGCTTATGGATGCCAAGACCCCTGAACTGTCCGTCGTCGTGCCCCTGCTAAACGAGCAGGAAAATATAAAGCCGCTCTGCGGGCAAATCAAGCAGACGCTCGACGGGAAATACGACTACGAAATCATCTTTATTGACGACGGCAGCACGGACGGCAGTTTCAACACCCTCGCTGAGCTCCACGCCGCCGACAGCAGGGTTCGGGTCATTCGCTTCCGCAAGAATTTCGGCCAAACCGCTGCCCTTAGCGCCGGATTTGAGCACGCTCGCGGCAAAATCATCGTCGCCCTCGACGCCGATTTGCAGAACGACCCTGCCGATATCCCCAAAATGGTCGAAAAGGTTCACGAGGGTTTTGATGTCGTCAGCGGCTGGAGAAAAAAAAGACACGACAACGCCGTTACGCGACTCATCCCCTCTCTTGCCGCCAACTGGCTAATCTCAAAAATCACCGCAGTGCGCCTGCACGACTTCGGCTGCACACTGAAGGTATACCGCCGCGAGGTTCTCGCAGAAACAAAGCTCTACGGAGAAATGCACCGCTTCATACCAGCACTGGCAAGCTGGGCAGGCGCCGACATCTGCGAAATGGTCGTCAACCACAGACCAAGAACGGCAGGCAAGGCAAAGTACGGCCTCGGGCGAACCTGGAAGGTCCTGCTCGACCTTATCACCGTGAAGTTTCTCGGCTCGTTCTCCACAAAGCCCATCTACATCTTCGGCGGCCTCGGATTCCTCACCGGCCTCGCCGCCGCACTGTCGGGACTGGTCGTAGTCTATCAGAAACTCGCCTATAATTTCCCTATGAACAGAAATCCGCTGCTTATCCTCACAACTCTGCTCATCATCACCACCCTGCAATTCATATTGATGGGCCTGCTGGCAGAATTGCTCGTAAGAACCTATCACGAGTCACAGAACCGTCCCACCTATGTGATAAGAGAGCTCCTCGAGTCGCAATCCGACAGCGGAGAGCAGAAATGACCAAAGCCGGCTCGAGAAAAAAACATCCGCCCAGACACAGAAGGCCTGCAGCCCCCTTACAGACCTCCACAGCCGCCGAAGAAAAGCTAAAGCAACTCCTGCCATACTTGATAATAGCTGTTCTCGCAGCCATCCCATTCACTATGGCTGAGTACATCGAATTCCACACGGACGACCCGTTCGACAGCGGTGCGTACGTATATTCCGCCAAGCACATTCTCGACGGCGCTGAAATCGGCGTCGAAGAAATACCCAGCGCGAGGCAGGGGACACTGCTGGTCAATATGCTCGGCGTCCAGCTGTTCGGCTACAGTGAGACCGGTCCCGAAATCATCCAGACAATTATGCAGGCCGCCGCCCTTGTCCTTTTGTTCGTGGTTATGAAGAAGCTCTACGGCACACTACCCGCGGCCGCGTGTGTCATCGTTGCGTCAATATATCTGGGCTCACCAATCATTGCAAAATTCGGCAACGTAAAAGAACAGTATATGATTGCCTGCATGGTGCTGGCCATAGGCTGCTTTGTCCTGCATCAATTGGGTGGCAAGTGGCCTTTGGCCTGTCTGGCCGGTGCGTTCGCAATATGGGCGCCGTTGTTCAAACCCACCGGTGTCTCAGGTCTGGCCGCAATCGGACTATTCGTAATCGCCCAGCCAATTCTCCACAACCGCTCCTGGAAACAAACCGCCGCCGACATCGGCTTTCTTCTCGCAGGCGCCGCTGTCGCCATCGCACCACTGTTCATCTGGATTATCGGCTGGAACGTCAAAATGGAACTGCCCTACGCATTCGCCTGGGACATTGTCGCCGGGGCATTTTCCTCAGCCCCTCAACCAGCCGCCGGCGCCGGCACCTATGTCGCACGCAGCAGGGCAATCATACCCTTCTCTGTCCAGTGGCCAAGGGTCCTGCGCTACTACGCCGTGCTCATCCTGCCGATTGCCCTGGCAACGGGCTCAATCATCGCCCGCCTCGCCAGGATGGCGCTTCAAATAGGCAAAAAACCTGAGGATAGACGCACCAACAATTACAACAGATTTGTCCTGCTGTTTGCCTTGTGGTGGCTTGGCGATATGGCCCTTGTGTGGGTTAGCCCGCGTTCCTACGAACAGTACTATCTTCCGCTAAACGCCTCGGCGGCTATGCTCGGCGGATACATCGTGGCCCTCTGGTGGGGAAGAACCAAAGCCGCCGTCCTCAAAACAAAGTGGATAGTCATAGGGCTCCTCGGCCTTGTGCTGATGATAACTATGTCCTGGCACGTCTTTATCGGAATAAGTAAAAGCCCACACTCCGGTACGAAGTATCCGCAAAGACGACGCGGCTATATCGAGGGCCTCCGAAACGCCTCTTTCTATGCAAAAGGCGCAAGAGGCCCCTGGCAAGTAGTCGCTGAATACATCCGAGACCACTCAACCCCTGACAACAAAATCTACGTCTGGGGCTGGTACCCGGGAATATATGTCAAGGCCCAGCGATTGAGCTCGTCACCCCGCGCATGTACCGGTGCTATGCACACCCCGCCTCCGGACCAGTTCAAGCAGATGGTCGATGAGCTTGTCGAAAACCTGAAAAAGGATAAACCAAAGTTCATCGTCGACAGCAGAAAGAATCACATACCGCTCGAAAGACCGCCACACGAACTCTGGTCAAAGGCCCCCAAGGGCTTTATGGGTGCCGAAAAAGGCGGATTCCTGCCACCCGACGAGAAGGTCCGTGAACTATACAACAGTGCCCGAATCGCTATGCTCCGGCAGCGATTCGGCGAAGACGAGGCCCTTCGCTACCAGGCAATGAAGCCGTTTCAGGACTTCGTTATGGAAAATTACCGAATCGTCAACGAGTTCGGCAGTCACGTCCTGTTCGAGAAAAAATGAGACAGTCGAGCACCGGTATGCCCGAGAGAAACATCGAAACGTTAAACGAAGAACTCAAAGCCCAACAACTGCGCTACAACCAGACCTGGAAGGACGGAATCAGGGCGGGAAAGGAGCAACGCGGCAACCTCAAAACAAACCTCGAATTCCTCGAACATACGGACCTGCTGAGGTCCGGACACCGCATCCTTGAGATCGGCTGCGGCATCGGTAGTGTCGTCGCCGAGCTTACAGCCCGAGCTTGCGACGCCATCGGCACCGACATCTCAACCGAAGCAATCAACTACGGCAGAGAGAAATACCCCAACGTAAACCTTACGGTGATGGCCGCAGAAGACCTGAAGTTTGACGACGGCAGCTTTGACATCGTACTTAGCTTCGACCTTTTTGAGCATATTGCCCGCATCGACAAACACGTCAGCGAAGTCTGTCGCGTCCTGAAACCCGCCGGCTATTACCTGCTGCAGACGCCGAACAAATACAGCAATGCCCTTTTCGAGACGCTCTCCAAGAAATCCCTGAAGTGGCGACGCGCCCATCCCTCGCTGCACACCCCGGGCCAACTCAGACGGCGATTATTCGCACACGGATTTGCCGTCCGCTTCGTCAAGATGAACCCCATAAACGAATTCACAATCAAGAAGCTGAAAAAGTTCGGGCCGTTGCGACATATTTTCACTAAAGTGAACTTTCGTCACCTACCGCTGGCGCTGCAAACAAACCTGTATGTAGTCGCTCAGAAAACCAAACCCCCAAGTCGTCAACCAGAACAAGCCGATAAGTCATAAAGGCCCCTGGGACACAATTAAAGACTCGAAAATGACACAGCAAAACCGCTTAAAGCAGAATCGCGACACTCCGAACCGGACAGCCGTCTATCTGATGCTGATTCTTGCTTCGGCGCTCTTTCTGCGTCTGGCCGGCACCTGGCGCGCAGAGCCGATTGATTATCACGCCGACGAGTGGGTCATCGCCCAGCCGGTATACTCTATGGTCAATGAAGGACAGGTGGGACTGAAGACTCACTACAAATGGCCTGGCTGTGGAGTAATCTACACACTTGCTCTTGTGCTCTACCCCCTAAAAGCCGTCTTCGGGCCCTACAGCTACAACTCCATACTCATTATTCAGCGCGTCGTCAGCGCCCTGGCAGGAACGGGAGCGCTCTTCATCGCGTTTCTGCTTATGCGCAAGATGTTCTCCGTACAAGCATCTCTCATAGCCGCAGCGCTGCTCGCCGTTGCCAAACTGCCCGTTCTGCAGGGACACTACGGGACTATCACCAGCATAGTCTCGCTGATAGTCCTTGTGGTTATATTGCTCAGCTTCGATTTGTTCGACGTCGCACCTGGCAAAAAACCGAAACTCCGCAAAGGAAGGTGTATCCTGCTCGGCCTAATCTGCGGCTGGGGAATCGCCTCCAAATGGACCGTCGTGTTCGCGGCAATCCCCATCTCCGGCGCGTTTCTGCTCAGCATCTACTTCAACAGAAAGCTGAACAACTGGCCCGGATTCATAAAAACAAACCTAAAACGAATCGCCATCATCGGCAGCGTGACAATCGTCACCTTCCTCGCGGCAAATCCCGATTTCCTCTTCGCCCCCGCCAAGGTCATCTCAGGACTCCAATACGAGGTCATACACCACCAGACAGGCCACTATGGCAGCACACTTGCAGAGGAAAAAACAGCCGCTGCGCGTGTATACAGGACCATTAAACTGCTTGCAGAGCCCGGCAGTGTTTATCTCTTGGTCCCTGCACTGGCGGCATTTGTCTATTGTCTCATTCGGCCGAACCGCTGGCGCTTACTGCTGATATACACTCTCGTGCTCTGGCTCGCCATGCTCTACAGAAACAAACTTGCCGCCGAAAGACACTACCTCGTCCCCTTTAGCATCCTGCTGCTTCTGTTCGCTGTCGCTCTGGCCGATTTGTTCAACAGCAACAAAAAGCCACTCAAACTCGGCGCCTGCTCGGCGCTTGCCGTGCTTATAATCATTGAACTGCTCTACACCTGCGCGTGGATAAGCCCGTTCTGGAAACCTGATGCGAGAGTCCGGTGCGGCAGGTGGATTCTCGAAAACGTCCCACGCAACTGCGGCGTCACCTGGGCGCCAAGAACGCCAAACTGGGCCGCGCCGGGAATGAGAATCATCCCTGAATTGTTCCAGACTTACCCGCGACAGCCAAGACCCGGCGGCGACCAATACATTATCGCCGCTCGCTCACGACTCAAAATCTTCGAAAAACATCCGCCGTCAAAACCGGTCGTCCCGGAAGAATGGTTCCCACAACAACCGCCTTCTATGTCCGAGCTGGTTCTCTACGCGCAAATGAACGCCGGAGGCGGACCCAACATCGAACTGCTCAAGAAGTTCCACGCAAAGCCAAGCTTTCTCGGGATTGACCTGCGAGTTTTTGCTATGGACCCGGACCGTGACACAACCTTCGCCAATCAGTCTGTCACGCTGTTCCGTCTAAGAAAACCCGCTGACGACAAAACGCAATGAGCCGGCCGAAACTCAACCTGTTAATGCTAAACTATGAATTTCCGCCCATAGGCGGTGGCGCGGGAAAAGCGCATCTGCGAATCCTCGAACAGTTCGCCAAAAACAAAAACCTCAGAATCGACATGCTGACCTCTTCGCCAAAGCCCGGCTTCCTTACCGAACACTTCGCAGACAACATCACAATCTACAAAGTTGGCCTGCACAAAAAGAACCTCCACTTCTGGCGAAAAATCGAAGTCATCGAATGGCTCATCAAGAGTCGCCCTCATTACCGCCGACTGCTGCAGAAAAACAGATACGACCTCGCCCATGCATTCTTCGCCTTCCCCACCGCCTACCTCTGCTACCGAACCGCAAAGCAGCTTCCTTACATAATATCTCTTCGCGGCTCCGATGTCCCCGGCTACAATGTCCGTCTCGGCCTCGACTACAAGCTGCTCGCAGGCCTGTTTGGAAAAATCTGGTCCTCCGCCTCCATGCTCGTCGCCAACAGCACCGGCCTAAGGAAGCTCGCCCTTGAGTTTATGCCCGACCTCGACATAAAAGTAATTCCTAACGGCATCGACCTCGACAGATTCCCACCTGCCGAAAATTCCGAAATTAAAAAACCTGTGAAACTTCTCACCGTCTGTCGCCTTATCAGAAGAAAAAGAATTGACCTGCTTATCAGAACCGTCGCCGCCGCGACGAAGCTCGGCCTCGACCTCCAGCTCAGCATTGCTGGCCAGGGAAACCTGACCAATGAGCTGAAAAAGCTCACCGCCGACATCGGCGTCACCAGCCGCGTCGCCTTTCTCGGCAGAATCCCCGCTGAGCAAATGCCGCAGCTTTACCGCGACCATGACATCTTTGTTATGAGCTCGCTGCACGAGGGGATGAGTAACGCGATGCTTGAAGCAATGGCAGCAGGCCTGCCAATAATCACCACACCCTGCGAAGGCGTTGAAGAGCTAATCGGCGATAACGGCATCGTCGTCGAAAACTCCGAGCCACACGCCATTACCGCCGCCGTCAAAGGGCTCGCAGAAAACAAAAAACTATATGACAAAATGCGCATCGCAGCCCGGGAAAAGGCCGGCCGGTTCACCTGGCCACGCGTCGCCGAACAATACCTGAAATACTACGAACAGATTGCCGCAAAACAGCCGCTCCAAGACAATGACCCAAAAAAGTAACACCATCAAAATATGTTTCGTCGCCCCAAAGGCATATCCACTGTTCAACTCGAGGGTGGAAGAGTATTTTGGCGGAGCGGAAGTGGACCTGTATCTGCTCGCAACAGAGCTGGCAAGAGACGATGCATTCACAGTCAGCTTCGTCACAGCCGATTACGGACAGGACCAAATTGAGACAATCGACAACATCCGCATCATTAAAGGCTTGAATCTCAAACAAAATGCGCTGGCCGGCGCAATCAAAATCTACAAAGCAATGCAAACAGCCGACGCCCGAATCTACTTCCAGGAAGCAACGTCTCCGGGGACCTTCCTCGTCTCTCTGTTCTGCAGACTAAAAAAAAGAATCTTCGTCTATAGAACCGCCAGCGAGCGCGAATGCAATGGTACCTACATAAGACAGAACCCTTTTGTCGGCAGACTCTTCGCATGGGCACTTCGACAAGCCGCTCAGGTAATCGTCCAAAATGAGAAAGACGCCGAAAACATACAACAGACAATACACGTTCGGCCCATCGTCATCCCAAATGCCCAGCACCTGCCCCAACAAACCCAAAGCCCCAAAGATAAAATTCTCTGGGTCGGAAGAAGCACAAGAATAAAGAGACCGGATTTGTTCCTAATGCTCGCGGAGCAATTCCCGCAGGAGAATTTTGTGATGATTTGCCAGCGAGGTACCGGCGACAAGGACTATGAGCTCTTGGCCGAACAGGCCGGCAAGATTGCCAACCTCGAGTTCATCGAGCGCGTCGGCTTCGACCAAATAGACACACACTACCGAACCGCAAAAGCCCTCGTCAACACAAGTGACTCAGAGGGATTCCCAAACACCTTCATTCAGGCATGCGCCGCTGCCACTCCAATCCTTACCGTGAACGTCAACCCCGACAACTTCCTGACCAAATACAACTGCGGCCTGTGCGCAGACGGCCACTGGAATAAATTCACCGAACAGCTTAAAATTCTGCTAAGACCCGAACAAATTGAACACTATGGCAAGGATGCACGTAACTACGCCGAAGAAAAGCACGATATAAACAAAGTCATCCAGACGTATAAGGACCTTTTCTCAAAACTAACACAACACAAGAAGACTTAGCGTCAAAATCAGTACTCTTCTTGCCGATGTTAATCGATACCGGAGCAGCCGAGTGAATACAACAAAGATTATGAACGAAAAGTGGGACTACCTAATCATCCTCGACGCGTGCAGGTACGATTACTTCGAGCGGCTCTGGCGGGACTATCTACCGGGTCGTCTGGAGAAAAGAATATCGGCAGGCACTGCAACAAAACAGTGGCGCAACAGAAACTTCCCCGATTATTACGAAGACGTCGTCTATATCTCTGCCAATCCCTACGTCAACTCACTCGCGCCCGTTAAAGGTTTTCTCGGCAAAGAGCACTTCTTCAAGGTTTATGACCTCTGGCTTGAGAACTGGGACAACGAAAAAGGGACAGTCCTGCCGGAGGTTGTAACTCAAAGAGCGATAGAAATCATAAACAGCCATCCGGACAAACAAGCCATCGTCCACTACATCCAGCCGCACGAACCATACGTAGGAAGCACCGTCTCGGGGCCGGGCTTCGGCCAGCCAAACACAGGCGGCATCCTCGAAGGAATCGAAAGCCATAAGCCACCTTCCCCCATAATCATCAAGACAAGGCGACTGCTGTTGGGTATACTGTACCATTTGGGCATCAGAGGTAATCACCTGCTCTGGAAGCTAAGAGAGCTGCTCCATCTGCCGCCCGCAAATCCTATGGACGCTGTCAGAAGAAAATACGGCAACGAAATCCTGCGGCAGGCATACAAAGAGAATCTCGAAATCGCCCTCAAATACGTCGCCGAGCTGGTTGACAACCTCTCGGGCAAAATCATCGTTACCGCCGACCACGGTGAAATGCTCGGTGAAGACAACTGCTACTGCCACTGGAGCAGAGCCAAACACCCGCTCCTGCTTGAAATCCCCTGGCTCATCATCGAAAAAGGAAAGAAAGGAAACAGGCCGCCGGCCGATAAAGAAGATAAACGCCAAATCCCTGACGATGCCGACCGGGCAACCGACGAAAAAACTAAAAAACAAATTGAGGAAAAACTCAAGGCCCTCGGCTATTATTAATTACAACAGACTAGGCAAATTAGGGGCTCTCGCAAATGAGCTACTGTGACCAGTTTTTTCATTCTGAGCCTACTCGCTTAGGCCGTTGGCTTGCCGAGGTGTCGCTGCGCAGCGCATTTCAACGGCTACTGAAAAATGGGCAGGTTAACAGTGTAATTGAAGTGGGTCCCGGCCGAGGTGTCATCGCGCAGGCCTGCCGCAAAAGAAACATTGATTATCTCGGAATAGACTGCAACCCCGGTGCCTGCGATTCACTCGAAAAACAGGGCTTCAAAATGAAACAGGCCTTTGTCCCCCCATTCCCAAGGGAGAAGAATGACTATCATACCTTATTTAGCGAAGCCGTCTAATGGCAAAGTAACCAGGCTCGGTTTTCGTTTGGCTCGTTGGTCGTACTTTCGGTTAATGGATTGGGCTATCAGGCATTGTCCAGGCGCTAAGACGGTATGTGAGATTGGCCCTGGTCGCGGTCACGTATATCATTGGTCTAAGGGCAGGTCGTTGAGCTATACAGCGGTTGACCAGACGGAGGCTTCGCAGCAGGCGGGCATGGATTTGATTGTGGCGAGAGTACCGCCTTTGCCTCATATTGTTGCTGACGTTTACGTTCTCTTCGCTGTGCTTGAGCACATGGACGGGCCTAAAGAGGCAATAGAATTGATGGGGTCTATCTATGCCAACCTCAATCCGGGCGGAATTGTCGTAATTGCTGTCCCTGACATAAGATTTGACGGGCGTTTCTTTTGGGAAAACTCGATGGAGCACAAGTACGTCACTTCGATGCGTGGCGTTAGCCTTCTGTTGGAAAGATGCGGTTTTACTGTAGTGCAAAAAGAGATGGTCATATCGGGAATACGGCTGCCTTTGGGTTATCTGATAGCCCTGCCTGCGCGGATACTCCGGTGGCTGTACGTCTTATTCAGGCCGTGTACGGCTTTGACTATAGGCCATAAAATATCAATGCAAACCCCTTCGGCTTATTTGGTGGGGCAGAAATGAATAAGATTAGCCGAATAATAGTAACAGAACACAGTGATTGTCCTTTGTGGAGATGTGACCGTGAGAATAATGCTTGTGGTATCAAGTGTCCTGAGTGGTACAACAACAGAGGGAATAATAGACACAAATGTATGCGGAGGCCCAGAAGTTGCCCTGCAAAGAATGGGGTATTGGTCAAGTTGAGATAGGCAAGGAGAATGATAGCGCGAGTGATTGAGACAACCGAACGTGAGCCGCTGACGGAGTTAGGACCTGGTGAGATGCTAACGGCCCTTAGTATTATGGTGCGGTCGTTGGGTGGTCATATAAGCATACCGGCGGCGATTACACCAGCCCCCGGCGGGGCAGCCGATGCTGCCGGCGAAGGCAGGTTACTTTAGGTAAGGAAATGCAATTTAGACTATGAGTTACTGTGACCAGTTTTTCCGTTCTGAGCCTACTCGCTTAGGCCGTTGGCTTGCCGAGGTGTCGCTGCGCAGCGCATTTCAACGGCTACTGAAAAATGGGCAGGTTAACAGTGTAATTGAAGTGGGTCCCGGCCGAGGTGTCATCGCGCAGGCCTGCCGCAAAAGAAACATTGATTATCTCGGAATAGACTGCAACCCCGGTGCCTGCGATTCACTCGAAAAACAGGGCTTCAAAATGAAACAGGCCTTTGTCCCCCCATTCCCAGAGGACATCGAACCTGCCGATGCCTTCATCGCAACAATGGTCATAGAGCACATGCCGACCTGCAAAGAAGCCGAGCAGTTCGTCCATGGCGCCAGAGACTTACTGAACGACGACGGCTTGATTCTGCTCGTAGCTCCGGATATCCGTTACGCCAGGAGTTGGTTCTGGCACGCGGGATACAGCCACAACTTTGTAACCTCCGCATATCGACTGGCGCAGATTCTCGATGAAAACGGCTTCGACGTCCTCTACGCCAATGTACGCACCATGTGCGTCCCGTATCCCTGGTGTAACTTCATTTACTATCCCTCAAGACTCATCCCCTGCCAGTTACTCGAGATGATCTTCGGTAAACACCCCAGATTTGGTCGCAGCATCCAACGAAAAAGCATCTGGTTCAAGACAAAAATGTCCCTCACCCCCCATGCACTGGTCATCGCCAGAAAAACCTAAGCACAGTAATGAACGCATATGTCCAAGAAACGCAACTATCAGCCCCATCGGCCAAAACGTCCCCATACAAGAAGGTAGCAGCCGAATGAACGACACCGCCAAATCAATCCTGAAGCTCATACTCCGGCTCACGGTCACCATGGCCCTTTTGCTCTGGGTGTTCAGTAACATAGACACCTCCCAGCTAAAGGGCTGTTTGCACCACATAAAGTGGGTTTATGTCCTTGTGGCTTGGGCGCTGATACTGCTGATACAATGGCTGCGGGCAGTTAAGCTCAGAATCCTCCTCGAAGAGCAGGATTGCTTCATCAGCACTGCCGGGGTCTTCGCCGCCACCGCTGTCACCCTGCTCTACAACTTCGTCCTGCCCGGCTTCGTCAGTACCGGTGTGAAGTGGTACATAATAAAAAAGCAAACCCGAAAGGGCGAAAACGTCTTAAGCGCAATGTTCTACAACCAGGTAAGTGATATAGTCACCTTGACCGCAGTCGCCCTTGTGGCACTGATGATAGCCAATCCGGGCGGCGACCCTCGCCTGCCGATTGTTTCCGGCATAATGCTCGCCGCCCTAATCCTTGTATCGGTCCTGTTGCTCAGCCGGAGCTTCGGCGGAAAACTGATTGCCGTCTTTCAGTTTATGCTTAAGCCCTTCCCGCAGGTCGTCCGCAAAAAAGGCGGCAAAGTCCTCGAACAAATCGCCCTGTTCCAGAACGTATCCTGGAGCTTTCACCTTTATATGCTCTGGCTTACCCTCACCCGCACCGTTGTTCTTGGCGCACTTTACGTCTTTGCTGCAAAGGCCGCCAATGTGAATATCCCCCTCGGCGCAATTGTCTGGCTGTTCGTCCTTGTCTATCTACTCGGCCGATTGCCCATCTCCATCGCCAACCTCGGCGTCAGGGAAGTGACCCTGGTCCACGCCCTGGCACCGTATGGCATCGAGCCCGCCAGTGCCCTGCTTATGTCTATGGTCATCTTCTCCACGCTCGTCCTCATGGCTGTAATCGGCGCCTTCTACAAAATCTGGTGGACTGTAAGCCCTGACAAACCCGCCACCTCGCAACAATGATTCGTCCATGAACGATGAACCGCACACCCTCTTGCCCTGCGGCCTGCAAGACCTGGTCCCCCATTGACAAACTGCCGCTTTCGTGCGAAATTCCCTACACAGAAAGACCCCGTGACTATCTCCGGCATACTTTGGCGAAGTGCACTGGAGGTCTTGCCGGCCAATTGATGAGGAACAGATTTGTACTTACTCATAACCATAGATACCGAAGGCGATAACCCCTGGGCTGGAAAGGGCTGCGATAAATTCACGCAGAACGCCCGATTCCTGCCGCGCTTTCAGCAGCTCTGTGAAACTTTCGACTACAAACCAACGTATCTAACCACATACGAGATGGCCAAAGACGAATTCTTCGCAGAATTCGCCCGCGATGCAATCCGAAGACAGACCTGTGAGATCGGCGCCCACCCGCACCCGTGGAGCTCGCCGCCCGCCTATGACCTCACCGGTGACGACATGAAGTACCATCCCTACGTAACCGAATATCCGCAAGACATCATACGCGAAAAAGTAAAGGCGCTGACTGAGGTTCTGCAAAACACGTTCGACACAACTGTGTGCTCACATCGAGCCGGCAGGTGGGGCTTCAACGAGGTCTACGCCAATATCCTCACCGACCTGCGCTACAAAGTCGATTGCTCCGTCACACCCTTTGAAACATGGAAGTCGTCAAAAGGAACGCCCGCGGGAACAGGCGGACCCGATTACAGACACTTTCCTGCTGAACCCTACTTCCTGGACGACAAAGATATTTCACAGCCGGGCGATTCGCCGCTGCTGGAAATCCCGGTCACGGTAATCCCTCGCTACGGCAGGATGCTTTGGGCAATTTACAACAACGTAATTCCACAGGCCAGCAAGCCGGCACGCTTTGCCTTCAAGAAAATCTTCGGCCCATCCTCACAGTGGTTCAGGCCTGCCCGTGGAAAACTACCAACTCTTATGAAGGTGGCACAGAGAACACTCGAGAGTAACGCTGACTACATAATGTTCATGCTTCATTCGTGTGAGTTCATGCCAGGCGGTAGTCCCCAGTTCCGAAACAAAGAGGAAATCGATGCGCTCTATGAAGCCATCCAGCAGGTCTTTCAGTGGCTGTACGAGCACGGCGTGAAGGGCCTGACCTGCCAACAGTTCTATAATGTGTTTACAGCCGAAAAGATATGACCCGTAAGGTATTAGTCCTCGGTGGCGAAAGACGCAGCGGCCTGTCGGTCGTCAGGTCACTCGGACGCAAAGGTATTGAAGTCCATCTGGCGGGGTATCCGCCCGACTCAGTCGTACCGTTCTCGAAATATACCGCCAAGACTCATCACCTTGCTCCGTACAAACCAAACGATTGCGCCTGGTTGGACGCCTTAAGTTCATTGTTGAAAAAAGAGGCCTTCGATTTGGTAATCCCAACCACCGATGAAACAATACTGCCCCTCGTAAAGCAGCGCCTCGCCTTGGAAAAAATAGTTAAGCTGGCTATCCCAACTGACGAGGCATTTCACTGTGCATTCAACAAGAGCCAGACCTACAAACTGGCGAAGCATCTCGGCATTCCCATCCCCCGACAGGCCCTCATCTCATCAGAAGATAATCTCACCGAACTCGACATAGACTTCAAATTCCCTCTCGTCGTCAAGCCCGTTTCGTCCGTTTCAGCGAGCAAGGCCGACGCAGGCCGCCTGCGAGTTGGCTATGCCTACTCAAAAGAAGAATTGCTCTCCAGTATCCAGCAGCTACTGCCCGTCACGCAGGTTTTGGTGCAGGAATACTTCGTCGGCACCGGCTTGGGAGTCGAGCTACTCGCCGATGAAGGACAAATCCTCTGCGCCTTCCAGCACACCCGCATACACGAACCAATCTATGGCGGTGGCAGCAGCTACAGAAAAAGCGTGCCGTTGAATCCCGCACTACTGGACAGCGCTGAAAAACTAATGGCCGCCTTGAAGTGGACCGGCGTCGCTATGCTTGAGTTCAAATATAACAGCAGCACCAACAAGTTCGTCCTCATTGAGATAAACGGGCGCTTCTGGGGGTCGCTGCCGCTCGCCTTGGCTGCCGGAGCGGATTTCCCTTATTACCTGTATCAGCTCCTCGTGGAAGGCAGGAAAACCTTTCCCACAGAGTATAAGAAAAACGTATTTTGCAGGAACCTGCGTCTCGACGGTTTCTGGTTCCTGCAAAACCTCTGCACTCGCCCATCGCCATACAACAACGCCCTGCCGCTTTACAAGCTACTGGGCGAACCCTTGAACATCCTCCTGCTGCGAGAACACTACGACACCTTCGCCCTCGACGATTTGCGCCCAGGCCTGAAAGAAATCGGCGCCATCGCAAAAATCATAAGACAAATAGTCCAGCCAGCCATAGTCAAACATCTGCTTACGCTCTTTAGAACCAAAAAGAGACAGCTCAAGCGCCTAACAGCTCTCTGCGCCAAATCACCGATGAGCATCTGCTTTGTCTGCAAAGGCAACATCTGTCGCAGCCCCTTCGCCGAACACTACCTTAAGATGATATTGCCCGGGACCGATCGCCAAATTAATATCCAGTCCGCAGGATATTACCCCAAGCAGCTTCGCCCATCACCCCCTGAGGCCGTCCGGGCAGCCCAAAAATTCAATATCGACCTAAACCGGCATCGCTCCGGAATCATCACCGACGATGTAATGTCCCGAAGCGATGTTGTGCTTGTGTTCGACATTGAAAACTGGCTCTCCGTTCGAAGGAAATTCAGACGCTATAAGGCAAAAATCTTCTTTCTGGGTAGCCTATCACCTGGACCCCATATCGAAATGCTTCCTGACCCCTTCGGCAAAGGAATGAAAACCTTTGACGATACGTTCTCCGCAATAGCCCCGTTGATAGAGTCTCTTGCTCAAATCCTAAGTCGCACACACACCTGATGCACATGGCCCGTCTGCAATTTGTGTCCGGATTGCAGCCATACCGCCTTTTGCCGTCAAAAAAACCGCCAAAATCCGCCGCTGTACCCATTAGGCAAAAGTTTTTGAAAAAATTGCTTGACATTTCCGGCCCCGTGCGCTAGCATAAATCCAAGTGGACGAGGAAACGCACTTTATTAACCATTTTGCCAAGAGAGAAGGCAGAATTATGAGAGGGACAAAAAACCTCCCGACAGCCGTTCTAATCGCTCTTTTCCTCATTTTCTCAACCGCCGCAGCAGACGTTAACGACCCCGTCGCCCACTGGAAATTCGACGAAGGCGCAGGCGATACCGCCTACGACTCAGCAGGAACCAACGACGGAGCCGTCCACGGCCCAACTTGGGTGCCGGGCATACTGGGCGGCGCCCTGGACTTCAACGGCATCTCCGACGGTGTCGAAGTGCCTGACGATAACGCCCTGAATCCAAGCACCCAAATTACAATCGCATTCTGGCTTTACAACCGCGGCGGACAAAATGCCGGCCTCTTTAAGTATACCGCCTGCCCGGATGAATCACCAAGTTATTCTCGTGCGTATAAACTTATGGTGCTTGAGGACACGCAGCAGGTGCAATTCTGGGCAACGGACTCGGCCGCCAGTGGCAGCGGTGATAAGCTCGAGAGCACCGGGATAGTGCCGCACAATCAGTGGTATCACATCGCGGCAACATTCGATGAAGGATTCGTCACGACTTACATCGATGGCCAGGCTGATAGCTCGGGAACAATTTCTGTAACATCAATAATGAATGACGACCATCCACTTACTATCGGCGGCTACTGGTCATATTGCGGCACAAAGCACTGGGTCCCAAGATGTGATGGCCTCATCGACGACGTGCGAATCTACAACAGGGCACTATCGGAAGAAGCAATCTGGGCACTTGCCAATCCTCAGATACCGGTGGCGGTCGATATCAAGCCGGGCGCCTGCCCCAACCCACTTAACCTCAAGAGCAGGGGCGTGGTGCCCGTCGCCGTCCTCGGCACAGAAGATTTCGACGTCAACAGCATCGACCTCGCTTCGATTCGGCTCGAAGGCGTCGCAGCCATTCGCAGCAGCTACGAAGACGTTGCAGCCCCTCTGGCCGACGGCAATGAGTGCGACTGCACAGACGAAGGTCCCGACGGTTATACCGACTTGACACTAAAATTCAGGACCCAGCAAATCGCCGCCGCACTACTCCCCGAGTTCGCCGACCTCGAAAAGAACGATGTCGTCCCCCTGATACTGACAGGTACGCTAACCGACGGCACACCAATTGAAGGAATCGACTGCGTCGTAATCAAAGGCACCTTCCGTGACGAGCTAATCGCCGCCAGAGCCGACATCAACGACGACGGCCACGTCGACATCCTCGACTTCGCCGCCCTTGCGCAAAGCTGGCTCGAAAACGCCGATATCTATTGACGCAACTCCAGCCAAAGGCAAAGGGCTGCGCTGAAAATCGCAGCCCTTTGTCCTTTACAGTTTCGCCTGTCCCTCAGTGCAGCGGGAATCTGCCGCACATCTCACGTGCCTCGGTCCGCACCTTCTCTGCCAGCGCCTTGTCGATACTATACTCGTTTTCCGCCTCTACCTTCACCGCCCGCAGGACGGTATCAATCATCGAAGATATCTTAGTCATCTGCTCTGCGCCCATTCCGTTGCGAGTGACAATCGGCGTGCCAAGGCGAATTCCGCTGCCGATAGCCGTATCCATCGTGTCAAAGGGAAGCACGCATTTGTCAACCACTATCCCGCACCGCTCGAGCGCCACCTGAGCAATCGGCCCCGTCAGTCCCTCTCTTGAATTCGCTGCGTTGACCAACACCATATGATTGTCCGTCCCGCCCGTAAGGACGTCATACCCCCGCGCCGCCAAATCTTCGGCCAAGTGCTTAGCATTCTCGATAACCTTAAACTGCCTGGCCCTGTATCCCTCGCTCATCGCCTCTTTGAAGAACACCGCCTTGGCAGCCACGTTATTCAGATATGGAGTCCCCTGCATTCCCGGAAACGTCGCCCTTTCGATAACCCGCCAGAGCGGCTCGTCCCTGCCGCTGCCTTTCACCTTGCGCTGCCAGTCTTTGCCCATCAAAATCAGACCGCCTCTGGGCCCGCCCGGCTTGTATGTGCTTGTCGTCGTAAAATGCGCATAATCAATCGGCGACTGATGTGCCCCCGCCATCACCAGTGCCGATATATGCGATATGTCCGCAAGTAAATACGCCCCGACCTCATCAGCAATCGCCCGAAACCACGCAAAATCTATCGCCCGCGTATAAATGCTCGCCCCGCATATAATCAGCTTCGGCCCAAACCGAACCGCCTCTGCCCGCACCGCATCGTAGTCCAGAACGAAGCTGTCCCTGTCAACATAATAATGCTCCACATCGTAAAACTTTCGCGTGAGCGAATCCTCGCTGCCGTGCGAGTAATGTCCCCCGCTCATCAGCCCCATACTCAGAATCTTCTCGCCTTTTTCCAGAATGGCCGTAATAACAATCTGATTCGCCGCCGTCCCCGAGTGCGGCTGAACATTCGCATACCTCGCCCCGAATACCTCCCTCGCCCGCCCCGCAGCTAACCGCTCTATCTCATCGATTACCCCGCTTCCCCCGTGCATCCGCTCGCCCGGAAATCCCTCGCTCGTCTTGTTCTGAACCACCGAACCCAGCGCCGCTAAAACCGCACGCGAGCACTGATTCTCCGCCGCCAAAAGCTGTATCGTGCTGCCGAGCCGCTCATACTCCTTGCGTATTAAATCAAAAACCTCCCCGTCCGACTCGCACAAAGCCGCAAGAATCCCCTCGTGATAGGCCCGGCAGGATAACCTCCCTAACAAAGCTTCTGTGATATGCGAATCCGGTAGTGGGTCAGTTTCGTTTCCCACTTTTTTCCAATAATTCTACAATATTTTCTAATTTCCAAAGATGGTCGCTTACACCTGCCGCCATTGCAGGTGTTGCTCTCAAGGTCTTGTGAATCCGGCAAAAGTTGTAGTTCATAAAATGCAAGGCTACGGCGTACCGTAGATTCTGCACCTTCTTGCTGAATCCATTTGTCAGTCGCGTGAACCGTCTCATTTGCATACGCATCGTCAAATTCTCCCGCTCAACATGTTCTTGCGTTGGTATAATTCGCAGACTTGGCCGATGTCCCGCAATAACTTGACAACTGTATTCTTGGCTGCGCTGGTCATGCGGACAGTGGAGCGGATGGAATTACCCTCGACGAGGGACGCTAAAACCTGAACTCTTTTTTCTACGGTCAGCTTATTCATACTGACCATTACGCTTGACCGCTTAACCAATGCCAAGGGGAAAATTCCAGAAAAACAAGAAATCTATTTGGGTTGTAGCACAGAGCCTATTGGTTGAGGCTTACCGGTGCGAGGTTCTGGTTGGGAAAAAGGCGACCCAAGATTGTAATTTGGGCCAATATTAACACCTTCCTTTTGTAGTTCTCCGAGTATTTGAAGGGCGCGCGCCAATTCTTGGGAATTTATCTTTGGATTCCTCCCTATTAGCTTATTAAGGTCGATTTTTATGCGTTTTGTTTTTTTCATATAAACCACCACCTTAAGTGCCCGTACTTAACATTGTGTACGAATTTTTTGTGTGTATTACACCACCAGCAGCCATTTTCCTCATGTGGTCTGCTAAAAGTGCCCAATATGCTCTAATCCGCTGGTGTAATTCTTTTTTCTTTCCGAAATCATTTATCAATAACTTTATTTCCCGACTCCTTAATACTGCCATAGAGATACCGTGTCCGTGAGTGTGCCATTTCTCAGTATCATTGAGCTTCTCGGCAATTTCACGGGCGCGCCTTTTTTTCATAGCTGCTGTTACAATTTGTTTTCTTGTTTTTGTCCTCCTCCAATTCCTAAATTTGTATTTCGCCAGCCATTTCTCAAGTAAATATACGGAAAGTCCTCTTGCATGTTCATACTGATAAAGTTCTGCTGGGTCAAATTTAGTGCACAGATAAGTCATTTCCGCTGTATTCAAATGGCCCTTATTGGCCTTATCCATAAGTTTTTCGTATTGTCTTAAGTATCCAAGAGCTGGAATAGAACCGCCACCAGGTTTAGGCAACTGCGGGTCAATCGGCCCAAGAATCGAGTAATAATCCATATGAATTTCATCGCCAGACATCACTAAAACCGTACCAGCCGACATAGCGGCATTGGGAACATAAAACTCCACTCTTTGATAATGCGTTCTAAGAATATGTACTATTCGTTGTGCGACTTCAATATAACCGCCGCCAGTTTCCAAGAAAAAAACAAGTTTGTTCTTTTTTGGTTTTTTCTCTTTTCGTTGCTCTATTGCGTCTCTGATAAGCAAGTCTGCGTTGTGATAAATATTGCCTGAAAATGTTAGTACATGCGCGTTCAACTCATCTTCTAAGGCTTCGATGTCACGGTTTAATTGGGTTGCCACGAGAATATTTGCATCGGTTGGACTTTGTTCAGCCATGTCTATCACCTGTTTTCCCAGCGTGTCTCTGCTGCTTTTTTTGCGATTTCCTTGCGTCGTTTGGCAGTTAATTTATTAGCTCTTGCCCTGCCACCCTTCAAGCCGCCCATCCTGCCAAGATACACAGCAGCGGGGTTTTTGCCTTCCTTAACAGCATCTTCAAGCAATTTCTCCGTAGTAGCTTCATCTACAATAGAGGCAGCAAGCACATTTACATCTAATCTGGATTTTCTTGACCGCTCAGGCATACCTGCATTGTATATCGACCAACCAGGGCTGTCAAGCCCAATTTTTTTAAGCAACCATCTTTACTTGTCAAAGAGCAAAAATACTATAAAATAATACCTGCTGGCAATAGGGCCAGCTAAAGATTAAAAGGGCCTCAATATGAAAGCCATATTGAAACTCTTGCCCCTTGTTCAGTAGCGTAAACTACTGATAACTCGACAAGGCAAGTCTTTAGGTTGGCAGGGCCGAAAGAAGCAAGCGAAAAACGCCCTTCTACCATTAGATTTTTACGGGTTTAATGGTTCGGGCCGCGAAAGCGATACCCCGAATAAGGTTCGGATTAGTTTGTTGGGTTTAGTCTGAATCAACCCCGGCGAAGGTTAAAGCTTAAGCCAAAACTAACCATTTTGACTTGGGCAAGCCGGACAATTTGAAGAAGACTATGTAACAAGGGCTATTCCTGCCAACCCCTTTTTTATTCCAAAGAGCTAAATGTTTGTTTTCGTAAACATTTCAAACTGCCCCAATACCCAGAGAGCTTCTCCAACAAACTGTCCGTGACATTAGAATCCATTCTTTCAGTCCTCTCCGAGTTGTATCCGTCACCAACCTAATCTCAACTCCAACCCAAAAAGTACCTTGCAATGTCGTTGAGCGTCACATAAATAAAGAGAATCCCGACAAACGCCCACCCGGTGTAAGCTATCACTGCCTGTGCACGCTCACTCAGTGCCGAGCCCTTTATCTTCTCAACAAACAACAGCACAACCAGCCCACCATCCAGCGGGGGCACGGGCAAAAAATTAAACACCGCGATGACCGCACTTATAAGGCCGAGAAAATACAGCAGATAAATCGGCGGCTGCTCGGAAACTATTTCGTAGCTCAGTTTCATTATACCTACAGGGCCCGTTAAAAGCTCCGGGCTCAGAAGCCCCGTCACCAAACGACGCACGGTCAAATACGTTGTCTTTATAAACCAGACTGTTTTCTTGTAGCCCATCTTCAGGGCTTCAATGGGTCCACTTGCCTTGTACAGCCGCTCAAGCCGCTCAAACGGCACATCTGCCGTCAACACCGGCTGCAATTGTATGAAATCCTCCGGCGACCCTGCTGTAAATGCCACATCCCCCGCCACCTCCTCATCGAGGCGCCAATCAATCGAAACCCGCTGACCAGCACAACTGTTAAACGCTCTGGCCACATCAAAAAAACTCGATACCTCAACTCCGTCAACCGCCGTTATCCTTGCCCCCCGCGGTATGGCCGGTGCATCCTCGCCACCTATAGTCTTGGCGACCACCGCATGCTCAAGGTCCGCAAACGGTATAAGCGAGATACCAATCAATACCTCGTTGACATCCGCATAGAACTTCGGCTCAACCGTAATCTCAACCACCTGCCTGTCGCCAGCCGGCCTGTCCATAGGGGGCTCGCCGCCGCCCTCGCCGCCCCGGACGACCTTTATCACCAATTCCCTGTCCGCATACTGCTGCACCGTCTTGCGAAACTCAGGGTATGTGGGATTCTCAACGTCGCCGACCGCAACTACAATGTCCCCTTCTTCGAGAAACAGCTTTTCTTCGCTCGCCCCTTTCCTGCCGCCAAGCCCTCCAAACCAGGAGGCAATCCTCTCTCTCAATGACGGCGGCTTGACACCCAGCCGCCCTATCCGCCATCTCGGAACCATCGAATATATATGGGCAAGTGAAGACTCATCTTCAATATCCGCCTCCAGGACAGCCGGATATACAAGGGCAAGCTTGGCCTCAACAAGCTCAATATCGCCCGAACTTCTCCGCCGGAAGGCGTCCCCTGCGCCACTGCGCTCGGCCAGAATCGCGACCTCACGCGAAACACTCCTGCCGACTACCTGCTCAAACTCCCAGAAGTGCTCGACGTCTTTTCCTTCAACCGCCCTAATCCTGTCACCGCAGCTAAGGCCCGTTTTCTCAAACAAGCTATTCGGCTCGGAGACCCTGGCGACCGTCAACGTAAGCGGCTGCATTATCCCAAATATCTTGAACTGCTCGCCGCCAATCTGCTCGGCAACAAGCGAATAGTCCTCCACGCTGTCGTCCGCGTGCCGCACCCTAAGCTCTACCGGCTCATTTGTATCCGAAAGAGCCGCCGCCATCATGATATCGCTGAAATCCAGGCCCCCGTCTTTGCCCCCTATAGCTATCACCTCATCCCCCGGCTGCAGACCCGCACACTCAGCCGCTGAACCCGGAACCACTCCACCCACCACCGCCGGAGGCAGGTTTATACCCGCAAGAAACACAATCATAAAAATGGCTATCGCGCTCAAGGCATTAAACACCACCCCCGCCGCCAACACCGCCACCCGCACTAATACCGGCTTATTCGCAAAGCTCCGCGCATCGTCGCTCCGCTTAGCCGGCCCAACATCATCCTGCCCAAGCATCTTGACGAACCCCCCGAACGGAATAAGTCCTATCCGATACTCCGTCTCACCTGCCTTGGCCTTCTTGCCCATGGTAAAACTAAGAAGCCCCTCGCCATTCTCATCCCCCTCCTTCGGCAAAAGCTCCGGCAGTATCCGCACCCGCCAGCCCTTCTCCGTCCGTTTTATTCCAATGAGGATTGGAGGCATAAACATCGAAAACGCTTCAACCTTAATCCCCGACGCCTTGGCCACTACAAAATGGCCAAACTCATGAACCAGCACCACCATCCCAAATCCAAGCACGACCAACAGGATGTTCTGCGAGACGACCCTGTGCCGGATAATCACAGACAAAACCAGCACGGCAAACAAAACGAAGAAAAACACTCGAACAGAATTCTTCAATGAACCTTTTGATTCAGGCATTCGGCAACCTCTCTCCTGGCCCACTCGTCGGCCAAAAGCAGCTCTTCAAGCGACGCATCGCGCTTGACCTCGTGCTTGGCGAGACAGTGCTCGATGAGCTCAACAATATTGACAAATTTTATCCTGCCGGCAAGAAACTGCTCAACAGCCGCCTCATTTGCACCGTTGAACACCGCAGCAGACGTCCCGCCGGCTTTGGCAACCTCAAAGCCAAGTTTCAGCGCCCTGAATACCTCAAGATTGGGTTTTTCAAAAGTAAGCGTCCCGATATCGGCCAGCTTCAATCCTTCGCCGATGCCCGCTGTGCGCTTCGGATAAGTCAGGGCATACTGTATCGGCAGGACCATATCCGGCCGGCCCATTTGCGCTATCACAGAACCATCTACAAACTCCACCAGAGAATGAACTATCGATTCCGGATGAACCAGAACATCTATCTTTTCGGCAGGCACATCGAAAAGCCATCTCGCCTCTATCACCTCAAGCGCCTTGTTCACCATCGTCGCCGAATCGACGGTAATCTTCGGCCCCATTTCCCAAACAGGATGTGCAAGCGCCTTGGCGGGCGTCGCCAATTCGATATCCTTTGCACCGGCCCCGCGAAACGGACCGCCCGATGTCGTCAGGACAATTCTTTTGACTTCATCGGCGCTGCCGGCCTGGAGACATTGAAAAACAGCAGAATGCTCGCTGTCAACGGGCAGAATCTGGGCACCGCACCGTTTCGCCTCGGCCATCAAAAGCTCGCCTGCGATAACAAGCGGCTCTTTGTTCGCAATCGCAACACGCTTGCCCTTGCGCACGGCAGAAAGCACCGCAGGCAAGCCCGCAGCTCCCACCACGGCCACGACAACGATATCAACGTCATCGAGCTCGGCGATGGTGGCAAGTCCTTCCGGCCCAGCCAGAACCTCTACATCGCTACCCGCCTGTTCGGTAAACCGTTTCGCACGGCCGGCATCGGTTACCGCTGCATACCGCGGCCGATAGCGATGCACCTGCTCAGCCAGCAGGTCGGTATTTGTATGGCAACTGAGCGCTGTTACTTCGAAGGGCGGCCCAAGGGCCTCTATCACACGGAGTGTATTCTGGCCCACCGAGCCGGTAGAGCCCAATATCGCAACACGCTTGGCCATTGACGAATCCCTCGACTCTGCTCGGGACAAGATTATCCAAACAAAAATCGAAACGAGCGGTCATTATAACACCCCCCATTTAGAATACCACCCCAAACCCTGTACCACGTGGGGTGCAGGGTTCTGCGTTTTCTCCTTCGCTAAAGCTTCCGTCTTCGCTAAAGCTACGCCGGACAAGTCGGAGAACGAGGCGCTGTGAGATTTGGGGATTGGTTGTTGAAAACGGGGGAGTTGGTTTAGCCACCCCTTAGGGGTAAACTCCGGGCGCCGAGTGCGCAGAGATTTTTTTACCACGAAGGCACAAAAAGGGGGAACCACGAATTAACACGAATTGGCACGAAGGTTAGAATGGGCAGATTGGCTTTGTGTTCTCG
>CAZEPI010000007.1:0-196540 GCA_964514115.1 uncultured Pirellulales bacterium
ACATATCATTCGGCTCATCGGTGACGCCGATGTAGTTGCCCTTGGATTTGCTCATCTTCTCCTTGCCGTCGAGACCGACAAGAATCGGCGTGGTAATCACCATTTGCGGCGATTGGCCGTCAATTCGCTGCAGGTCTCGCCCGACCAGGTTGTTGAATGTCTGGTCGGTGCCGCCCAGTTCGACGTCGCTTTTGACGACCACCGAATCGTAGCCCTGCATAAGAGGGTAGAGGAATTCGTGTATGCCGATGGAATCACCTGCCCTGTAACGAATCTCGAACGTATCGCGCTCGAGCATACGGGCCACCGTCATCGAGCTAGTGAGCTTGATGATGTCTGCTAGGTTCAGGCCCGCCAGCCACTCGGAGTTATAGCGGACCTCGAGTTTGTCTTCGGATGTATCGAGGATTTTTTCCGCCTGGTCAAAATAGGTCTTTGCATTGGCTTTGATTTCGTCGCGGCTAAGCATAGGCCGCGTCGTGTTCTGGCCCGTCGGGTCTCCGATTCGCGCGGTATAGTCACCGATGATAAGCACCGCCTTGTGCCCAAGGTCCTGAAACTGACGCATCTTCCGCAGCACTACCGTATGGCCGAGATGTATATCCGGGCTGGTCGGGTCAAGGCCGAGCTTTATCCGAAGCTGCCGTTTCTGCTTCGCCGCCTCACCGAGTTTCTCCGCCAGCTCCTTTTCGGTGTAGATTTCTACCGTGCCGCGCTTAAGAGCATTAACCTGTTGTGCAATTGTATCGGCCACGTCCTGCCTCTAAAACAGTACGATTAAAGTGAGGATTATACGCCCTGTTCCGCACACAGGCAAGCACATATCATTGTGTGCCGCCCGACACCAAAGAATATGTAGCCAAGAGTAATCCTGCGTGCCATTTGTGTCAAACGTTTCGGCCCGTCCAGCGCATAAAAAAACCGCTCCACGAAGAGCGGCCAGAAAGAAACAGAAAAGGTTGAACGCTTATCAACAAAGGGCAATATAAGTCGCAATTGCCAGAATAAGTATCCTCCTCTTATTTGCCGTAAACGGCATCCAAAATTCGTAATAAAACTTTCTCATCACCTCTTCGCCGAAGCCAGACTGCCGAGCAAAACTCTCAGCTACTATGATTATAGCCGAAATACCGCTCGAAAAGCAAGCAAAAACACCTCCGACAATCCATAAGCGCTTTGACCAAAAGGACTTGAGGCAAGCGCGCAAGCAAGGATTTTTGCGCTTACCGCTCCCCCGCAGCGTGCAAAAATGACCAAAAACAGGCAAATCTGACAGATTGCCTCAGGCAAGTTTCCTGACTGCCTCGCACATCAGCCGGCCTATCGGGATATGCTGTGGACATCGCGCTTCCGCTGGTCGATAGTTGATGCTCAATAGCCGCTGCCTTACCTCGCCCGGAAGCTCCGCGAACAGCTCTCTGGCGCGGTCCCTGTCTCCGTAGCTGTTGTGATACATAAGCAGGCGCATGACGTCACTTACATATGGCATATCACCGAGTGCTGCGTCACAGATCGTCGCGCACCCGGCGCAGTAACCGTCACACGTCTCCCTCGCGTATTCTGCGAGCACATCCCTGTCTTCTTTACTGAGTTTTGTCTTGTCAAGCACCGCCGCAACATTCTCGGTAACGAGCCCCACGTTCTCCATTCGAACCGCGGCCGAAGCAAATCTTTCGTCCTCGAGAACGGCCTTTATCTTTGTCTGGCCTTCGGTAAAGCCCTTCTTCGTGAAGTGCTCGACGAGCTTTTTGTCCTCGTCCGATTCAATCTTAAGCCCCTGCGTCTTCATCGCTGTAAGGCCTATACCCGCCTTATGACAGGCATCCACCGCCCTTTGCATCTCGGCATCCTGTGTCAGCCGGAAGTTGTATGTCGTCAAAATGGCATCGACCCAGCCGAGTTTCGAAGCTGCGCCTAAATTAGCCGCCATGTTCTTGTGCGTGCTGAAACCAAAATGCCGAATCACCCCTCGCTTTTTCGCATCCTCGGCCCATGGTTTTAGCTCGTCTTTAAGCTGTGAAATGTTGTTGAGAACGTGAACACCGTAATACAAATCAATGTAATCGGTCTTCATCCTCTCGAGCGAGGTCTGCAAACGCTGCTCCACTTCTTCGGCCGAACCTGCCCCCGACGCCTTACTGACAAGGAACACCTTCTTGCGCACATCCGGATTGGCCTTCAAAAACCTGCCTATTCCGAGCTCACTGTTGCCGCCGGCGTACGAGTGTGCCGTGTCCCAGTAAGTCACCCCCCACTTCAGACACGACCGGAGCACTACCTGGTTTTCCACAAGGTCAAAAATCGTCCCCAGCGCAAGGGCCGAAACCTCTACCCCCGTCTTGCCAAGCACTCGTTTCGGCATCTGCGGAAACTCGCTCTCACCGGCCGACTCGCTTGCAGTCCCCTCATCCGCACCAGACATAGCCCTCGGCCCCAAAACCGAACCTAATCCCGCCGCACCAACCGTCTTCAAAAAATCCCGCCTGCCGACTCTACGATTCTTCTCTTTCATCCGACCGCACTCCAAAAAGGGTCCTCTACCGGCACACAGACCATGCCCTGTTTTCACAATCCAAACGTGTTAGTGAATCTACCCGGCTTCGCAGACCCGTGTTCGATTATTTTCCCAAATACAGCCGACTTACTTAAATGCCCCCTACGCCAGTTTTCTTGCTGCCTCAGCCATCAGCCGCGCAATAGGCATCCCTTGCGGGCATCGCGCCTCCGCGGCCCGGTAATCCGCGCTCAACAACCTCGCCCGAACCCGGGCAGGAATCTCCGCAAACGCCTGCCTGCCCATTTCTCTGTCCCCGTAGCGGTTGCAGTACATCAATGACCGCATAACGTCATTCACGCACGGTATCCCCGGCAGGACTTCGCCGCAGATATACGAACAGCCCACGCAGTATCCGCTGCAGGTCGCCTGGGCGTACTGCCGCAGAACGTCCTTGTCTTCCTGTGCAAGCTTCGTCTTATCCAGCACCGCCGCGACGTTCTCCATCACGAGCGCCGTGTTTGGCATACCCACCGTCACCGACGCGACCCGCGCATCTTCCAGAACCGCCTTTATCTTTGCCTGGCCCGGCGTAAATCCCTTCTGCGCGAAATGATCCATTATCTTCTTGTCGTCCTCGGTCTCGACGTTGAGTCCCTGCACCTTCATCGCTGTTATCGCCACCTGCGCCTTGGCGCATGCGTCAATCGCCCTTTGCATCTCCTCGTCTTTGGTCAGCCGGAAATTATACGTCACAAGTATCGCGTCCACCCACCCGAGTTTCGCCGCCGGCTCAAGGGGCTTGCTGCTATGCGTGCTGAATCCGAAGTACCGAATCACCCCGCGCTTCTTGGCGTTCTCCGCCCACGCCTTCACTTCGTCGGTCAGTTGCTCGGCGCTGCGCAAACCGTGCACCCCGTAATACACGTCAATGTAATCGGTGTTCATCCGCTCAAGTGACGTCTGCAGACGCTCTTCGATTTCTTTCGCGTCCTTTGCGCGCGACGCCTTTGTGGCTATTACCAGCTTCTTGCGCATGTCTGGATTGGCCTTGACGAACTTGCCGATTGCCAGCTCGCTGTTGCCGCCCGTATAAACGTGAGCGGTGTCCCAGTACGTTACCCCGTACCTTGCGCAGGCGTGCAGCACGGCCTGGTGGTCCGTCACCTGAATCGCGCCTAAGCAGAGCGACGGCACCTCGATGTCGGTCTTGCCGAATTTGCGTTTCGGCACCTGCGGAAACTCGGCCCCCGAGGCTGCATTCGGCTCGTTGACTTCGGCCTTAGCGTCCCTGGCGACGATTGAGCCGAGGCCGGTTGCCCCAACGGCCCTAAGAAAATTCCTTCTACTAACCTTATTGTTATGCCTGCTCATTACAGTTCACTCCTAAAGGAATCGACGCCTATGGTCAATATGGTTCGAATGGATAGAGTTTCATATGGGCTTCGGCCCAACTGTGTTCATAAAGGCTTTTGTCAGGCAAGTTTTGTGACCGCCTCGGCCATTAGTTTCGCAATCGGCATACGCTGCGGACAGCGGGCCTCGGCGGCGCGGTAGTTGACCTTCAGCAACCTATCCCTTGCAGCAGCAGGTATCTGCGCGAACAGTTGCCTTGCCCTGTCCTTCTGCCCGTAGCTGTTGCAGTACATCAAAAACTGCATAATCTTGCCCGTGTACGGCATACCCGGCAATGCCGCTTCGCATATCTCCGTGCAGCCCGCGCAGTAACCGTCGCACGTAGCCGACGCAAACCGCTCCAGCATTTCTTTGTCGACCCTGCTCAGCTTGGCCCTGTCCGAAACCGCCGCCGCATTCGCCTCCACGACAGGCACCACCTCCATACCCACACACGCCGTGCTTACACACTCATCATCGAGCACATACTTTATCTTTGCCTGTTCAGCCGTAAAACCCTTCTTAATAAAATGCTCGAATATCTTCTCTTCCTCGGCTGTGTGCGTCTTTTGGCCCAAACCCAAAGTCTTCATCGCAACAACACCCTTACCCGACTTGTAACACGCCTCGACCGCCGCCTTAATATCGGGATTTTGCATCAGCCGAAAATTATAAGGTATCTGCACAACTTCGACCCAGTCCATCCGAGCGATCTGCGCAAGCTCCTTTGTGTTCCTGTGCGTGCTGATTCCAAAGAGACGAATGACCTTCCTTTGCTTCGCATCCTCGGCCCACTCTCTCACCTGCTCCGAAAGCTGGTCAATCCGAACAAGCTCATGAACACCGTAATATACGTCCACGTAATCCGTCTTCATCCGCTCCAATGAAAGGTTCAGGCGTTTGTCAAGCTCCTCAGCCGTAACCTTGGCATAGGAACCGGGTCCTCCAGCACCGAAGATAGACGACTTGGTAATAATAATCACATCCTTCCTTGCCTCGGGATTGCGCTCGAAGAATTTGCCGATGCCCATCTCGCTTGTCCCGTTGCCGTATATGTTGGCCGTATCCCAGCAGTCAATCCCGTTCCTTAGAGCCACTCGGTAGATTATCTGGTTATCTGCGTCATACACTCCACCGAGAGATAGAACAGGCACCTCAACACCAGTCTGCCCAAGCTTGCACCTCGGCACCTTCGCCGGAATTTCCTTCTCCGCCATCGGTTCTGTATCGCCCTGTGCCCGCCCTGAGCCAAACACCGAACCAAGCCCTGCAGCCCCGACCGCCTTCAGGAAACCTCGTCTGTCAACCCTGTCTCGTTTGCCCTTCATCTGATTACCCCTGTAAGTTACTGGACCTCAGGCAAGTTTGTGTACCGCTTCTCTCATCAGTTTGGCAATAGGCATCCTCTGCGGACATCGTGCCTCCGCGGCGGAGTAGTCGGCTGTAAGTATCCTGCCCCTCACCTCAGCAGGAATCTCAGCAAAACACCGCCTTGCCCGTTCCTTCTGCCCATAGCTGTTGTAGTACATCAAATGCCGCATAATCTCATTGACCACGGGCACATCCGGCACAGCCAAACTGCATATCCTCGAACATCCCGCACAGTATCCACTGCACGTCGCCCTCGCGTACTCCGCCAGTGCCTCCCTGTCCGCCGCGCTGAGAGTTGTCCTGTCCATTGCTGCCGCGGCGTTCTCCATAAGATGACTAACGCTCGTCATCCCCACAGCCGCAGAGCCGATTCTTGAATCCTCCAATACCACCTTTATAGCCGCCTGTGCCTCCGTGTAACCCTTCTCCAAAAAGTGCCCAACAACCTTCTTGTCCTCCTCGCTCTCGATTCTGTCGGCTCGCGCCGTGTCCGTTCGCTGACCGGTCGTCTTCATCGCGATTAGCCCCACGCCCGCTTTGTTGCAGACCTCCACTGCACGGAGTATTTCTGGGTCCTGCATCAGCCGAAAGTTGAAGCTCGTCAATACCGCATCAATCCAGCCGGCCTTCGCCGCCGCTGTCAGAACCTCGGCCATATTGCTGTGCACGCTGAAACCAAAATACCGTATCAACTTGCGCTTCTTCGCATCTTCGGCCCACCCCCTTAGTTCGTCGCTTAGCCGTGTCGGGTCGTCGCACCCGTGAATCCCGCAAAACAGGTCGATATAGTCCGTATTCATCCTGTCCAGCGACGTCTTCAGACAATCTTCCACCCCCGCTATGTCTCTTGCGCGCGACGCCTTCGTGCTGATAAAGAGCTGTTTCCTCAACTCCGGGCTTCTCTCAAGAAACTCGCCGATGCATATCTCGCTGTTGCCCCCCGAATAACTATGCGCCGTATCCCAGCATGTAACCCCCCACCTTATAGCCGCCCTCAGTAGTGCCTGATTCTCGGTGAGTCTGTTTGCACCGAGTGACAATGCTGAAATCTCTGCCCCCGTCTTGCCGAGCTTTCGTTTGGGAACCTGAGACAACTCCGTGTCCTTAGAGCTTTCCGTTGAGTTCTCATCAGTGGCCTGAGATTTGGCCAAAGCACAGGGCACAACACAGGCAACTCCCGCACTAACAGCCCTTTTCATCAGGCCCCTCCTGTCCAGCTTGTTCTCTGTGTGATTCACCCTTCTAATCCTCCAGACGCTCAGTCTCTAAGCAAAAGCCGGCGCTCCGCGCTTCGCGTTTCACCCTCAGCAGAGACCCTTATAGCTTTTTTCCCGCTGACCGGGCATTCGTGTTCGCACACTCCGCACCCGATACATTTCTCGATATCCACGCAGGGCTGCTGCAGCCGAACCTGAATTAGCGCGTTGGCACCGGTAACAAGATGTTTTTCGAGTTTCGCGTCTTCTGAAAGGGTGATTGAATTTACCGTATTGGCCGTTATCTTCGCCCGCACAGTGTCGTCCACCGCAAGATAATAATCACCCGATGCGAACTTCTCCGGCTCGATAGCTTCTTCCACCTCGATTAGATTGCCCACCACTTTTCTGACAGTCACTATCCCGTCCCTTACGGTATTGAAGACCTCCTGCGTGTAGATTGCCTTCGGGCTTACGGGGCAATTCTCTTCGCACACTATGCACGGCTTGTCCATCGCCCATGGAAGACACCTGTTCCTGTCCACAAAGGCCGTCCCAAGCTTGATTGGACCTTTCTCCGTAAACTCACCAAGCCCTTTTTTCTCGGCAAGTGTAATAGGCCTTATCGCCGATGTCGGGCAGACCTGCCCACACGCGACGCAGTTCCACTGACAGCCGCTCGACCCGATTCTGTTGTTCAGAACCGGCGTCCACAGACCCTCAAGTCCGCCTTCCACGCCCGCGGGTTGAAGCACGTTCGTCGGACAGACCCGCATGCATTGGCCGCACTTGATGCATCGCTTGAGAAATTCCTCCTCCGCCAGCGCACCGGGCGGGCGAATGGCCCCGTGATACCAGTTTGCGCCGACCTTATCAGCCAACCGCAAAGCAGGCACCGCAAACACGCCGTTGGCTAATGACAACGCAAAAGCCCTGCGCGAAATATCCGCCGGCTTCTCCCCCCCTAACGACGCTGCGCCCTGATAACTGATAATCCCGTGCTTGCAGTCATCAAGACAGTTGAAGCAAAGAACGCACTCGGCAATCTTTATCTGTCCCCGCGGCTCACAGCCCCCTTCGCAGCTCTTCTCGCACAGTTTACAGTCGATACAATCCTTCTGATTCTTTCCGATTCTCCAAATCGAAAATCTGCTTATGATTCCAAACAGCGCACCGAGAGGACACACGAACCGGCAATAAAACCGGGGGATATACAAATTCAGAAGCACAGCCGTCAAAAACACCGCAAGTATCAGCCACGCCGATTCATAAAACCTCGCAGTAGCCGAAGCAACGTATGTCCCCCTGTCAACAATGGGCAGCAGAACAAGATTGACCGACCGTGTCACTAAGGGGATGGGGTCAAGCAAACCCGTCTGCAGGGTGGCGGCAAGCGACGGGAACGCGGCCATCGCAAGCACAAACACTAAGACTACGTATTTGACTCGCTGCCCCCTCCGATACGCATTCAGCTTGATTCTCTCAGCTGGCTTTTTCCTTCTGTGGGCTAAGAAGCCCACAAAATGATGTATCGACCCGAACGGACAAACCCAGCTGCAAAAAAATCGCCCGAGAACAATCGTGACAATCACCGTAACCAGAGCCCAAAGCAGCGGCCAATACAACGTATGTGTAGTGAAGATTGTCCCTATTGCCACAAGCGGGTCGAGCTGAAGGAACCAGTTTACAGGCCAGCTCCTTATCTGCCAGAACTTCTCACCAACGGTCGTGACAATGCAAAACCACAAAAAAAGACCGAAGAAAAAGACCTGACTTATGCGCCTTACCGTAGTGACTTTCATAGCATTATTCTCAGGAAACGTGCGCCAACAGCGGCTTGAGGGATTCGTAGTCGATCGTGCCGACACCGGCCCCTTCGGCAATCGAAAGATAAGGCAAATCCGACACCTTCAGCCCGAGCAGAGAACAGCCGAAGGCATCGGCGGCAACCATATCGCAACTCGCAATAAGCGTATTGGTTTTCTTTAAGTCCGAAAGAGACCCGCCGGTTGGCCCGTTTGTAATCATCGCCTCGGTGCCGTCAAGAATCACAAGCGTCGGTTTTACCATCATGGCAAGCTCGGCGATAATCGTGTTAATATCCTGATGAAATATGTTGCGCCTGCCGCCGAGCAATCCATACCAGTTTTTCATACTCATCGAGGCACGGCTGCGATGATGGTCCTTTACCGGCGATATGCCTATGAGCTTATCGACCGCCGCAACCGGCTCATAGTAAACAGGCCAATTCTTGATAAGCTTACCGCCGGCCAGTGTTGTATGCCTGAACAGATTATCTCTCGGCATCAGTACCCTGGCGCCCGCCTCGGCCGCGGCCTTGCCGATACCGCTTATCGCAAAGCAGCTTGCCGGGTCGTTAATAGGATTGTCTGTGACGATGACCTCCTTTGCCCCGGCCTTGTAGCAAAGCCGCACCACCTCAGCCACAAGCGACGGATGCGCCGTCGCACCGAGTATCGCAGGAGTTGCAAATGCCACGTTCGGCTTGATAGCCACCCTCTCACCGCCCTTTACAAACCTTCCGACACCGCCGAGCAGTTCGACGGCCTTGCCCACGCTTTTTTCTCTGTCCGAGCCGCTCACGATACTGATGGTTTGCCCGGCTTCGGCGGGTATGGAGAATTCCGGCAGTGTTACCAACTCCTCTTCTTTAACGCCCGGCTGAGGACCTTGCCTGTCGTAAAGCCAGGCCGATACACCGCACGCCGCAGCAATAGCAGCCGATGCCTTCCCAGCTCGCCCAAGTAACTGCCGGCGCGTCAGATGGGACCCCAGCCGCTCCTCGTTTCTCTGCTTACCCACTTTTCTCACTCGCAACCGCTCTGAGCTTCTCAATAATCATAACAGCCGCCTTCTCCGCCGCTCCCTGCTCGTCCGCCTCATGAATGCCTGCAACGAATCGACCCACACTGCCCACAATCTCAGTGGCCCCATAAAAATCCAGCACGCCTGCCTCAACGCCCTTGATGCCCTCGCTCAAAGCGCTCTTGACCTCCGCACCGTTATCAAGCAAAAACTGCTGATAGCTGGCCGCCACCGTCGCAGCATCCTTCGCATCGTCACACCTGCTGAAAAAAACTGTCACCTGCTGGCCGTCGATTTCATACCGCGCGGCGAAAGTGTTGGTCAGGCCGTCATAGCCGAAAGCATTGGCCAGATACAGCTTGTAGCTGCCCGCAATCAGATTCTTCTCCGGGAAAAGCGCAAGCTCACCTATCTCATCTTCGCTGCTCAGCGGCACGCGCAATGCAAGATTCTCCGCGATACCGCTCATCGCTTCAATCAGCTCCTCCGATTCGGCATACCCCACACACTCGGCATAATACCTGCCGTGCGCAAAATAAACAGCGTTACTCGTCTTGTAGCCAAACCGCACATCATCGGCCAACTGCGCATCCGGACGCTTCTGCCTGCTGTAAACCGAAAACGCATTCCTCGCATTGCCCATATCGTACAGGTACATCTCCATACTAAGCTCGGGATTCTCTCTGACGGCGAAGCGCTGCGTGCGGAGCTCCTTGAAACCAGACTCGATATAAAGAGGACTCTTGCCGTTGATTTTCTCATACAGAGTATCCGCGCTGTATGTCTCGACATCCCCCAGCGTGACCACGCCCTCGCCAGCGAGGGAGCTCAGCGTCAGCCCGTCGCCACCTGCCATTTCGGACCCCTCTGCCGGTGCTTCACTGTACAGTTCACCCGGCTCGATGCCGAATCGACCAATGTCAAACTGCCCCTGCCTCACAACTATAACGCCGGCTGTAACACAGAGAACAACAAGCAAAACCGCGCCAATAACGGATTCAGGCCATCCTTTGCGATTCTGGTTTGCCTTCATATCGTTCTCCGAAAACTTGGCCTGCCTTGAGTTCTGGCAGGCCGCAACTTGACTCTGATAATCCACTTCATTATAATTGTGCTTTCGTGTTTGTCAACTTCGTCCTACAAGCACAGGCATCCGAGAGTACACCGGGGCTTTGCTTCCTACCGCCGTCTTGATAAACACTTTTGGGAGCAAACAAAATGTCGAAAAAGAATCTGATTTCGCGAAGGACGACTCTTAAGGGTATCGGCGCTGCCGGAGCTTCTGCGGTTCTCGCTGTCCCGACCGCCTATTCCCAGACTGCCGCCCCGGACTCCGCCAAACCGCCGGTTTCAGCCGGTGACATCCGAACGATAATTTTCCAAAAGGTCGCCACAACACCCTTCATCGATACCCACGAGCACCTGATAGAGGAGAAGGAGCGTTTCAGAACCAGACGCCCCAGAGGCAGGCCCGACGACTGGAGCATGCTGATGACTCACTACCTTGACTCCGATTTGCTTACGGCCGGTATGCCCAAGAAATCGTACGACAAGTTTTTCTCGGAGAAGGTAGATCCAATAGAGAAGTGGTCGCTGTTGGAGCCCCACTGGCCTGCGGTCAAGCACACCGGCTATGGGCAGGCAGTGAGCATCGCAATTAAGCAACTCTACGGTGTTGAGCAGCTCTCGGCTGCGACCGTCAAAAAGGTCCAGGACGAATATGAGCGGGTCAGAAAACCCGGCTTCTACAAGCGCATCCTGTGTGATATGGCCAATATCGAGTCGTGCCAGGTGAACAGTCTGGAGGGTGTACCGTTTATGGAATCGGAGCTGCCCGAGCTTTTGATGCAGGACCTGAGCATCGTGGGGATGTTCGACGGGCCTGATTTCAAGCAATTCGGCAAGCCGACGGGTATAACGGTAAAATCGCTGTCGGACTGGCACAGTGTTATCGACTGGTGGTTTGCCAAATACGGCAAGTTCGCCGTTGCGGTCAAGTCGCAAAATGCGTACTCGCGTGATATTGACTATGAGCAGGTCCCTGCGAAGAAAGCCGAAGCGGTATTCAAGAAGAAGCTGAACAAGCAGAATCCGACACCGCAGGAGCAGAAGGGCCTGGAGGACCATTTGTTCTGGTATGCGGTGGATAAGGCGACCGAACATAATCTGCCCGTCAAGCTCCACACCGGCTACTACGCGGGGCAGAACTATATGCCCTTAGGGCGACTGACGAAGAATCCGGATTCGGCGACCGATTTGTGCCAAAAGGCAAGGGATACCCGCTTCGTCTTCATGCACATCTGCTATCCCTATTACGAAGAGCTCATTTCAGTTGCCAAGCATTACACAAATGCCTATGTCGATATGTGCTGGTCGTGGATAATCAATCCGGTGGCGTCAAAGGATTTCCTGAAAAAGTATCTGGTCACCGCGCCGGCAAACAAGATACTGACTTTCGGCGGTGATTATATCCCCATCGAGCCGGTCCTGGGTCACGCCGTTATCGCCAGACGCGGTATCGCGTTGGCTCTGGCCGAGCTCGTCGAAGAACAGCATGTGAGTCTGGATGATGCGCTCAAGCTGACCGATACTGTTATGCACGAAAACGCCCGAAAGATATTCAACCTTGAGGAAAAGACGAGAATCCTCCAAAAGGTCACGTGGGGATAACAACAAACAAATGTCTCCGTATGGGAGAGCCAAATGATGATTGAACATCTGACTGCGAAAGTAAGCATTTCTGTTTGGGGCATTATTCTGGCCGTAATCATCCTCCTTGCCTTTGCCTCGCACGTTTACGCCCGGTCGAAGGGATTAACGATTGCAATGTGCCAGATATTCGCCCTCGACGGAGACCGCGAAGGTAACTTCGTGCGAATTGAAAATGCCATCGGCGAAGCAAAAGAAGGCGGAGCTGATATAATCTGTTTTCCCGAGACCGTCCTGCTCGGCTGGGTTAATCCCGATGCCCACCGGCGAGCATGCCCGATTCCGGGCGAGGACTCCGACCGGCTGTGCGAGCTTGCCAAAAAACATAAAACTTATCTTTGTGTGGGTCTGGCGGAAAAAGACGGCGACAATCTCCATGACTCCGTAATACTTATCGACGACAAGGGCGAAATCCTCCTCAAGCATCGCAAGATGAACATTCTGACCGAGCTTATGACGCCGTCGTACACGCCGGGCAACGACGTCAACGTAGTCGAGACCAGGTTCGGCAGAATCGGCCTGCTCATCTGCGCCGATACCCACAGAAATGAAATACTCGAGCGCATGGCCGAGATGAAGCCCGACCTTTTGTTGGTCCCTTACGGCTACGCCGAAAAAGAACAGCGATGGCCCGACCACGGCAAAAAGCTCAAGTTCACGGTCACAAAGGCGGCATCCAGAACAAATGCCGTGGTTGTCGGAACAAACCTCGTGGGCGAAATAACCAAAGGGCCCTGGGCCGGATACGTCTTCGGAGGCCAGAGTATCGCCGCAGACAGGACCGGAAAAACCATCGCCATTGCCAAAGACCGAGACCGAGACATTAAGCTTTTTCACGCAGATGTAAGCCCCTGAGACCTTGATTATTGCCCAGGCGGCTGTTACCATTTCGTTAAAACACCCTCGATTTGAGTACCACTGCCATTGACGCCGAAGCCGCAGCAGTGTTATAATCACGGTAAATATAAAAGGAGACTGATATGACCGCATATACGCCAGTTTTGGGTTTCTGGACGCCCGGCCCGCTTGAAATCGTTATCGTCCTTGTTGTCGCGCTGCTCATATTCGGCAGACGCCTGCCCGAAATCGCTCGCAACATCGGAAGAAGTCTCACCGAGTTCAAAAAAGGAGTCAGTGAAGCAAAGGAAACTCGCGACGAGATTGAAAAAGACGTCAGAAAAGTCGGCGACGACATTTCAAAAGAAGTCAAAGATGCAGCAGGCCTTGACGAAATCAACAAGGATTAACGGCTCGAACACCCTATCGGCCATTCATCCCTGAACATCCAAATGGGCGGCAAGAAAAAACAATATGACCCTGTCGTTGATTCCACGATGAGTTTGGGCGACCACCTCGAGGAACTACGGAATCGCCTGCTGCTCGCCCTCGCCGGACTCGCCCTTGCCTTCATCCTTTGTGCCGTCTTCGGCAAGTACATCATCGCATTTGCAAAGTGGCCTTATACACACGTGATGGCAAAGCTCGGAGAAGACCCCACACTCACCACACTTGCTCCTGCCGAGGTGATCATCAGTTACATTAAGATATGCCTCATCTCCGGCCTCATCATATCAAGCCCGTGGGTATTCTGGCAACTGTGGATGTTCATCGCTGCCGGACTGTATCCCCATGAAAAACGATATGTTCACCTTGCTGTCCCTTTCTCTGCTGCCCTTTTCGTAACGGGCGCACTTTTCTTTCTCCTCGCCGTCGCGCCCATCTGCCTTCGGTTTTTCATCAAGTTCAACGAAATACTGGGACTCAGCAGAAACTGGACACTCCAGTACTACGTCACTTTCATTGCGCATCTCATGCTCGTCTTCGGCATCGCCTTCCAGACACCCACTGCCATATTCTTCCTCAACAGAACCGGAATCGTGTCACTAAAGGCACTTGCACACGCCCGCAAGTATGTCCTGCTCGTAATAGTTATCGTCGCCGCAATGGTCACACCCCCCGACGTGGTTTCCCAGATAGCACTTGCAATACCCTTGTACATACTTTTTGAATTAGGCATACTGCTCAGCTACATCGCAAGCGTACGGGCAAAGTCAAAACAGAAGCAACAATAGCATCACGCCCGGTACCAGACCGACCGCATTGCCGGCGATAAAAACGCGCTGTTCAGTTCGACTATTCCGAGCAATTGCCCATCCAGTAGTCAGCGATGAGATCAAGGTCGTTGACATCCACGGTGCCGCTGCCGTCGAGGTCGCCGGGCAAATTGGGCTCGGTCTGCTGCCAGTCATCGGCGAATATGGCGTAGTCAGCGAAGTTGACAGGGTCCTGGCCGTCGAGATTTGCAGTGCCGCAGCCGACGGGCATACGTCTTACCTCATAATAGTACGTGGCGTACCGACCATCGATCGTAACCATGTTGCCATCGTGCTCGACAGGGCGGTCGGTGGGGACGCCATAGACGTCGACGACTTTGACGGATTTAAGGGGATTACCCTTGAAAGTGAGCGTTGCTCTTACCGGTTCGAGCATGAGCGGCTCGCCGCCAGCGAAGAGAAGCTGGGTTCCATCTGGGCTATAGACGGCGTTGTATTGTTTGTCCTGCGCCATTGCGGTGATGAGGATGTGCTCGGAATCAATCAACGGCCGATTATCGAGCGGCGTGAAAATCAAGCTGACGAAATCAGTCTCAATCTCTGCGATGACCCCGGGCAGGTCGTAGGTTGCACCTGCGGCGAAGCCGATGACGGCCTGTGTTTTCTCGGAGTGGACGGTGACAACTTTGTTGCCGTAGTCCCATGTGAGCTCGTCGGTGTTGCTGTTGACGATGTTATTAACATCGTCCCAGTATTGGGTCCAGTCCTGCTTGTGCGAGTGGTCGAGGCCGTCGGCGAACTTTGCAGTGACTCGACCTATTGCGAAAGCCTCAGGCGGTGTCTGTAGGTTGCCGCCCGGTTCGCACGGGTCATATCCGCCACCCGGATAATCCTGCGTGAGCGCATCGAAGCCCTGGAAGATTTCATCGAGGGGTAGTCTTCTTGCGGCGGTGATGTCACCTTCTGAGATGTGGTTGTTGTATATGGCGAACGCAAGGGCGGGGAACTGGCCCATGTAATGCGGCGTAGCGAGGGTATAGGTGCTCATACCGGGCCAGCCGTTACCCATGTAGCTTCTCGATGCGGTGAACTTGTAGGAGGCGTCCCAGCCCTGCAGGCCCATACCGTAGAACGCCCACAGCGGTGACAGCTCGGCTTTCCACTGATTCGGCGGTTTCTGAGTATATTCGGTCATCACGAAGGGCTTGTCCTCTATCTGCCAAAAACCTCTGCCAAGTATGCCGGTACCCGGCTGGGCGAGATGCGTCCCGTTGTACACCTCACCGGGCGTGCCGTCCCCATCCGCATCCAAGGTGGTTATCCTCCAGTTGATCTCACCCCCGCCGAGATAACTGTGCCGGTCTATCGCATCCATCGCGTCATCAGTCCAGAGATTGGCTGCATTCGCCCCCGGTTCGGTCTGCCACGCAGTGCTTACCGTGATGCCGTTGAAGCCGATTGCTCGAAGGCGGTTCTGATAGGTCTGGTATGTATTGCGCTGCATCTCGGCAAGAAAGCGAATGTAGTCGCCCATTCGCTGCATCTCGCACGGATCGGCCGGCCCTGTTGCAAGCATGTGATAAGCAGCATAGACGTACATGCTTTCGTTATAGACCGAGTCACCCGGTCTCATGCCGTCTTCGCCCCAGGCAGCCATGAGATTTGCATCCGAGCCGTATTTGTCGAGGACCCAGTCCTGCCAGAGGTCCCGCAGCCGAGCACTGTGATTGGGATAGACATCGTTCTTAAGATTGTTCAGCGGGTTATGAAAGAAGATACTGTCCTCGTTTCTGCATTCGACGACCGCCAGAGCCGGGTCATTTTTATAAGCCAGACCGGTATACGGATTGACGTGGTTGAGCAGAAGATTTGCATACTCCCACTCGACATCCTGATACTCTTCAACGAGGCACACCAGCCCGTACACGTCATTGCCGTCAGCGGGGTGATTATCATTGATATAGGGAAGCTCTTCAAAAAACTCGTCAGGGATGGTTCCGCCATTCGACACTTTCTGATCGGGAAAAACAGCAAACCGGTAGAAAAGCGAGAAGGTCATGTAGATGCCATGCTCTTTTAGGATAGAGAACCATTTGTCGAACTTGTCGAGCCTTGCCGGGTCGAAGTATCGCCCGCCCGGAGGACCCTGCAAGTAGCCGAGCGCATTGACTACGGTGTGCTGCCTGACCATGTTGATGCCATGCTTTGCCCAGAAGCGAGCGCGTCTTCGCTGTTTCTGCTCGTTAGCCGCCATAGTGCTGCCTATGCCCCAGAACTTGACCGGCGTACCGTCTGCGAACTCAAAATCGGGCCCGTTTCTTGCGAGGTAGCCATGAACTCCGGCCGGTTTGTCGAGCAGGTCACAGGCGTCAATAATTGAGTCCTCAGAAAAAAAATCGGGGCCTATACTCAGCATAAACCAATCGTTTGGCTCCGGCTCAGGTGGGCTTGGGTCGGGGGGTATCGCGCCTGCAGGCGCCCATTTGAAGTTGACAAGGGCAATGACGTCTATGCCGCCGCGACATCGGGAATCAGCTGAGAGCTGTATGCTCGCCGTATGAGGCCCTGCCGTGAAGTCAAACTCGCCGACATAGACCCAGCCGAGAAAGCGGGTGTCGATGTCGGGCTCGGCGAGGACGTTGAATGAGTCTGCGCTATCGGTGACATCAATGTGCTGATAAGGCGCGCCGTCGAAGCGGTAGCTGTATGCATCCAGGTAAGGATTCAGTCGAATCCAGAATTTGTATGTGCTGCCCTCGGTAATATTGAAGTTGTAATTGGCCGCTACTGTGCTCGGCCCGCCGCTGCTGGAGATGTAGTGCACGTGCCAATCGCCGTTGGTGTCGCCGGGCGTGCCCGGTGAGAGCAAGTCCTTGTTTACCGGGTCGTTGTGATACCAACTGTTGTTGTTGAACGTAGAACTGGTGTAGTTTTCACCTTCGATCCAGACAGCCTCATCAGCAAGCAACACGGACGATAAGATGGTAAGGGCAATTGAGATGCACACTGCTTTGGCCGGTACGAATTTCATTAAAACCTCCTCATGAAATATAGCCGGTCACATCAGCTACTCGAGGCAGTTGCTGAGCCAGTAGTCGGCGAATGTCTCGAGGTCATCAATGTCAATATCATTATCACCGTCGAGGTCGCCGGGCAAATTGGGTTCGGTTTGCTGCCAGTCATCGGCGAATATGGCGTAGTCAGCGCCTGTGACGGGCTCTTGGCCGTCGAGATATGGGCAGTCGTCGTCGCACGCATTACCGACCCCGTCACCGTCGCAGTCTGTCTGAGACGGGTTGTATGTGGCCGGGCAGTTGTCTTGCGAATCGTAGTATCCGTCATCGTCGGAATCGGCATCCGGTTCCGGCGGAGGGTCATTGCTGTTCATAGCCGCCAGAAATCCCCACACGTAGCTATTGGTCGCGAATGTCTGCTGGACGGTGTACTCATTCATCGGCGGCCAGAGCCAAAAACCGTGCTGGTTCTCCATTATCGGCCAGTTGTAGTAGCTGGGGAAAATCGCCTGGTCGCCGGTCAGATACCACGTCACCGGCCAGTCATCGACTCCGTGCCTCGGTAGAATACTCCCGTAAATTGGAATACCAGTCGGCACCGTCTTGTTTCCATTGTAGCAATCAATGTGTAGCGGAGTTGTAACCGGATTATCTCCAAGCCCCGTCGTGTAGCAAAGATTCTTCGGATTCGCGCCGAGGCCGATTCCAGTCCCCTGAACGCCTGCGTAAAGGAACGTCTCGTTGCCCCCAAGAACAAATGCCCTCATAACGTTCTCTGCGTTCGAGCCAATCTGCGTCCCGCTGCCCCAGCCATGTGGAGCCCATATGTGTTTTAGAAAACGAAAGGCAGACTTGTTGACCGCTGCAACATAGTACGTACTGAGCGTTGCTTTGAATCGTGCCCTCGCGTGGTCTTTCAGGTCGGTATCCATCCCCGGCCTGTCGGTAATTGCATAAGTGTAGGCCGGCAGAAATTCGTCACCGTCAAGCATCTGGCCCGAATCAAGTGGGTTAAGCGTGGTAGCATCGAGGAAAATAGTGTGATACTGACTGTCGCCTGTCAGTCGAAACAGCTCCGCAGCCGCCCATGAGCGCGTCTTGGTCACCATGTCCTCTTTGCCTGAGGGTACCGGCTGGGTTTCAGCCCACGCAACAGCGGCTTCGGCGCTGTCAAGGTACAGCGCGCTAAGCCCCGTGTCATACCGCTTCAGCAGCAGCGACGCCTTGGCCGCAACTGCTGCATACTTGTAACTCGACCACACATCAGGAGCAAACGCATACATATACATCGACTCAAGCCAGCTCGGTTCGCCCTTGCGAGGATGTTCCGACGATTCCACCCCTCCGCGCACCGCACCGCTGCCAAGCTGCATCCGCCGATACATGTCAAGATCCCACAAGGCCTCATCGACCACGTCCGGCAGTTCAACACCTGCGTAGTTTGCATCCGGCAGCACCTCGCTGCACTCCGGTATGGGCAAATCCAGCTCCTCAAAATACGCAGGAAACAACTCAATCAAATCGAGCAGGTTGTAGCTGCAGATGAGGTGCCCGCTGTGCCGGTCCCAGTCGCCCGCGTCCATATACCCGCCCCACGCTTCAGGAACAGTCTGGCCTGTCATATGGTTGTGCAAATCTTCGAGTGCAACGCCGTCAATTACACTGACGTTCACTTCGTAAATGCTGTCACCGTTATCCGGATGAAAGCACAAAGGCCTGGTCCATTCACTCCCGTTGACGCTCAGCTCCAGACCGCTTCGCTGATGATAATATCCCTGCATCACTGCTCTGAACGGTTCTTCCCAGACGTTATCCTTTAACTCAAACGGATACGAACAACCAATTCCCGGCACATAGACGCGGTACTCGCCCGGCGTATCAAACGTGCGAAAATTCATTTTGTAAACATCCACCTTGCTGTGGTTGTAGTGCCCGTCGTCATAAATAAACAGCCCACTGGCATCAAAGCCGATGCCATTGCTGACGTTATCCTCCGCCTGGTTCTTCGCTTTGCGCAGGGCCACGCTACCCGTAGAGACGGTCGCCCCAGTCGCGTTATCAATTATCTCAAAAGAGCTCACTGAAGAATAATCAACGCCCCCTCCGTCGGGCCCGTTGCCCACCCAGCACGAAAGATACGCGATCTTGAAGACCTCACAGGCACGAAAACCCGTCTGCACAACATGCACCGCTTCGCTCCGTGTGTTCCGCGGGTCATTCTCGAAAATGTAATCGTCGAGAAGCGCATCGGCAAACTCTATTCGATACGTTTCATCAGTTGGCAAAGCCGAGGCAAACTTCAGGTACACCGTATGCCGAAAGGAATAATCGCCCGAACCGCTCCTGTAGATGTTGGTCATATCAGTCGGACTGGACTTTCGATAGACCACATTGATAGCTGGCACGTTCGCCTCACCCAGAGCAACCAGAGTGTAACTTGACGTCTGGTCGATTAGGACGCGACTCAGCCGCGGCCCTTCAAAACTGTCAAGCTCTCTCAGCAGGTCGTAATTCTTCCCCACAAGCACACCAATCGTCTGCCCATCCCGCTCCACCCAGCGCGGGTCCCCCTGCTCGGTCGGTGGCGGGTCGTTCACAAGAACATCGCCCGGCTGGGCCGTATACGAAACAATGTCACCCCGGATAACCCTGCCCTCCTCGATGGTAATCCCAAGTATGTCAGGCGCAAGTAAACCGACGTGCGTCACCTGCGGCTCAACGGCAAAGACAGGCAGACAAAACAAAAACATGCAGATAGTAGAAATACCCCCAAGGTGTCTCATTAGACATGCCTCGCTCGGAAAATCACACTAAACACAGCGCAAATAGGGCCTCTCCCCCGGCGGGCTGCAAACCCACCCGGCTGAATCAGTATACCCACTCTTTCATGACCGCGCCTTCTTATTCGCTGCAGTCGTTAAGCCACCACCACGCAATCTGCGCAAGGTCAAGTACGTCAACCTCACCGCTTCCATCAACATCACCGCTCAATGACGAGCCGGACTCTCTCCAGTCGCCCCCAACCAGCGCAAAATCCTTGAAGTCCACTGAGCCCGTCACGTCAAGATTAGCATCGTTGCAGTCCACCGGGACGAAACGCTTCACCTCGTAGTAGTACGTCGCATACCTCCCGTCGATGTCAAACGTATTGCCGGTCCGCTCCACCTGCTGGTCGACCGGCACACCGTAGATATCAACCGGCCTTACCGACACAATCGGCCCGCCCGCAAACGTCAGTGTCGCCTGGACCGGCTCAAGAAGCAAAGGCGGACCGCCCGTCGCATTCAGGTAGTAGCCTTTCTGACTGTAAATCGTCCCGTACTGCTTGTCCTGGGCCATTGCGGTGATAAGAATATGCCCCGAATCAATCAGTGGCTGGTCATCCAGCGGCGTGAAAAGCAAGCTGATAAAAGGAGTAGGACCGACTGCAACATTCACATCAGGCAACACGATATTGTGGTCTTCCACGAACCCGATTACACCCTGTGTCTTGTCGGTATACACCGTCACATAGCCGAAATGGTCGCCGTCACCCGTGGGATCGTTATAATCCCACTTGAGCTGCCCGGTGATGCTCTGGATCGTCTTGGAGGGGACATGCCAGTACAAGTACCAGTTCACCTTGGATGAATTCGGCTGACCGTCGGCGATTTTGTTGGTGATGCGTCCGACAGCAATTACCTCCTTGGGTGCCCAGAGTTGGCCCGTGCCGTCATAGCCGTAACCGCTGTATTTGTAGTTGAGTACATCTACTCCCTCAAAGGCCTCGTCCAGGGATACCCGCTTCGCCGCCACAATACTCGATTCGTCGATGTGATTGTTATAGACCGAAATCGCAAGGGCCGGGAACTGCCCTATGTAGTGCGGTGTCTCGGTAACGTAGGACCTCATGCTTGGCCAGCCGTTACCCATCTGCGAACGCTCCCCCGCGAAGTGGTAAGAGGCGTCCCAGCCGTGAAGACCCATACCATAAAACGCGAACAGCGGCGCCATCTCGGCCTTCCACTGGTTCGGCGGCTTCTGCGTCCACTCAGTTATAATGAATGGTTTATCCTCCACTTGCCAGAATCCCTCGTTCAGAATACCCGAGCCCGGGCTGCTCAGGTGGGTATCGTTATATACTTCGCCTGCTGTAATGTCGTGCCCGCCGGCGCCGCCGCCGAAGTACCCGTGACGGTCTATTGCCTCCATCGCATCATCCGTCCACAGGTTGCCTGCACGGGCCGCCGGCCCGCCGGCTATCCACGCGGTGCTTATCGTCACACCTTGGTACCCAATGGCCCGCAGTCGGCTCTGATAAGTCTCGTATGTCTCACGCTGCATCTCGGCAAGGAACCGTATGAAATCGCCCATTCGCGCCTTCTCCGTGGATTTGTTGAAGAACGGGCCGTTCTGCTCCATCTCCCACGCCGCATACATATACATCGGCTGGGTGCACGGGTCGGCGTTCACAGAGTCGTTCGGCCTCATTCCCGCACCCCACGCCGCCGATAGATTCACATCCGTCTCATAAATGTCTGCAACCCACTGGTGCCACATCGTTCGCAGCCGCAGCCGATGGTCATCCAGGTTCGGGTCGTTGCCTACCAGCCCCCCTCCCAGAGGGAAATGCCAGAAAATGCTGTCTTCATTACGGCACTCCACTACCGCCAAAGCCGGCTCATTGACGTATGCCACGCCCGTATATGGATTCACGTGCGTCATAATCAGCTCAGCGTATTCCCACTGTGAATCCTGGTACTCCTCTACGAACGTCGCATATCCGTAGCTGTCCTTGCCGCTGCCGCTGGCCGGAAGCTCGTTGTATAGCGCATCCGGAATGCTGCCTCCCTGCGATACCCGCTCGTCCGGCAGCACCGTGTGATGGTAGAAAATCGACCACGTCACATAGATGCCGTACTCCTTAAGAATCGAAACCCACTTATCAAGCGCGTCGAGCTTCGTGGGGTCAAGGTATCTCCCGCCCGGCGGGCCTTGAATCGCCCCGAGCATCCCCTCTATCGAGTGCATTCGAAGCATGTTAATCCCGTGCTTGGCATAGAAGCGGGCCTGCCGGTTCTGAAGCTCTTCGGTTTCAGCCATTCCCGCATCCACTCCCCAGAACTTTACCGGAGTTCCATCGTCGAACTCGAGAGCGTCGCCGTTTCGCCTCAAAACACCATGAACCCCAGCCGGCTTGTCAAGCAAATCACACACATCCGTGATTGACTCCTCCGAGAATGCATCCGGCCCCGCTGCCAGCATAAACCAGTCGTCCGCCTCCGGTGGTGGCGCGTTCGGGTCCGGAGGTACCACACCCGTCGGCGCCCACGGAAAATTCACCATTGCCATCACGTCAACCGCTCCGTGCGTCTCATTATCCGCACCATCGTTGCCGTGAAGCATTACCTGAAGCTCATAAGAGCCCGGTGTTAACTCCACCACGTCTCCGTAAGACCACGCAATGAAACGGATATCAATCGCCGGGTCAACTAAGTCTATCTGGTTCTTCCGTGCCTCGGATACATCCAGGTCCTGATAGTCAGGCCACGTATCACCCACCCGTCGGAACCTGTACCGGTAATTGCCCCCGCCGTTGCTGTTGCGGAACGGGTTGAGCCGAATCCACCACGTGTACGCCCCCCCCTCAGCAATCTCAAAATCCCACCGAGCCGTCACCTCCTGGGCGAAATTGTTGTAATGAACGTGCCAGTCTCCGTCGCACACATCAGGTGTGCCCGGCGAAAGCAAATCCATCATTATATTCGTCGAGTAATACCACCCATGGTTGTTCCAGCTCGTATTGGCATAATCCTCCCCCTCAATCCACAATGCCTCCTTCGCAAAAACCCCCGCCGGCCACACTGCCAGCAGCAACAGCGAAAGATAAACTCCTAAAACAAAACCTGCTCCAAAACGCCTCGAAATCATGACACTCTCCTTAACCTTAATTAAGCTTATCCCACAAATTGCACAAATACCCGCATAACGAGAAAACGGGCTTAACAAACACTACTTGCATACCCTTTTTCATGTTCTGTATTTTCATTCTTACCCGTCACGCCGAAAAAACTCCTCCGACGCAGGGTATCTTCACAATCTTCTTATGGGCAGACAACCACCCGGGCGTGTCATAAGGGCATTTCCTACAGGGTGCTAGTGAGTGGCAAGTTCCTTTACACCAAGCTCTTACGGCCCCTACAAAGCCGCACACGGCGCTCATTTCACCACCCAATTTACACTCCATACCAATTCTTATTATACCCTCAAACACCCTCAATGTCAAGTCTCAGCCCCAACGCAGGCGGCCCCCCGGCCTTTATCGCACGTCGTTGCCCCCCTCGCACGCCAAAAAACCGACAGATACAAAAACCGAATACCTCCTGCCGCCTCGCCGCAATCCATATTTATCCCGTGAGCAATTCGAACTGTTCCGGGCTGAGCAACCTTCGAAGCTTCTCCAGAGCAACTAACTCGATTTGCCTGACACGCTCTTTGGTGATGTCCAGGTCGTCGCCGATTTGCTTCAGCGTCTTCTTGTTCTTTCTAATGACCGTGCCCTCAAGCCCAAAGTGGTTAATGATGACATGCTGCTCGCGCTCGCTCAGGTTCTGCTTTATCACACTGATAAGGTCGTGCCTCGCCCGCTCAACCGCCACCACCCGCCCTGTTTGCGTCTTGAACACCTTCAGCAGGCCTATGGGTCTGGCACCACGCGGCCTGTCCGGCCGCGACTTCTCCGCAGGTATCCGACGTGCAAACGCCTTCGCTATCACCCAGCTCACGTATGTCGCAAACCTGAAACCCTTCCTGTAGTCGAATTTCTCCACCGCCCGCATAAGCGACACATTGCCCTCACTGACAAGGTCCAGAAGGTTCGCACCCGTAACCGTATGCTTGTTCGCAACCACAACAACTAACGGCAAATTCGCCTCTATCAGAGTTCGTTTGATATCCTCGCTCTGCCGCAGGCAATCTTCAATCTCATCCAGCAGCCGGCTCGCAACCGCCGACGCCTTAATCTCCGCCCTCTTCGCCGAGGCAAGGTATTTCAGAAAGTTATATTTCCTGAACAAATACATCTCGGTCTGGCGGTCCAGCGTCGGCATTTCTTCGATAGTGTTCAGGTAGCTGGATAGTGACAGGCCGCTTATCTTCTCGGGTACCGTCGCCGATGGCAAAAGCAAATCCCCTTCATCCCCACGCCCAGCCAGAATTCTCGCCGCCGCACCCTCCTCATGAAATTCGGGGCTTTCGATAAATTCGATTCTCCTTGCCAGCAGCGCTTTGACTCTTCGATGTTTGATGATTCGATACACCGAGCTTCTGCTCCTGCCGAATCGTCCCATTAGTTCCGCAACACCCACACCCGCCCTGTAAAGCCGGTAGATTTCCGCCGTCTCCGCGGGCTTGAGCGCACCGGGCCGCTGCGCCAGCGCACCGGCCTTGCGCGGATGTTCCTTCTGGTAATCCAGAAGAATTGTCCTGATTGTCTCATGCCCCCGACCCATCTGTCTCGCTATCCGCTCGATTATCTGGTATCGGCTCAACTCCGTCTCCGCCGTCAGCTTGCTCGCCATTCTTATGATTCGCCCCTTCTCTTTTTTCGAGATGCGCGAAAAATCCCTCGCGCCTTCCACAAGACCGGGATTCTCTTTCACAAATTCCTCAACAGCCGATGCCAGAAAACCAAGGCGCTTTCTGCCGTCCTCAAAAACAAACTTCCTTACCTTCAGCCCCTTCCTCCGCCACCGCCATATCGTCTTCGTTGACACCCCAAGCTGCTCGGCGAGCCGCTCAGTTGTATAAACCTTCTCCTCTGCCTCGCGTACGTCCCGAGCCAGCAGACCGGCCAGTTTCCACAGAAATATCCGAAGGTCCTCGGCAAGCTGCCTGCCCTTTACAGACCCCTGCCCCTGCGCTCTCTTTGGCCTGAAGCCGGTGATTTTATAGCACACAAACTCGAACGGATATTCCTTCTCCGGCTCGATGATATCCAGCAGCTTCTCTGCCGCCGCACGCTGCTTTGCTCGCTTATCCGCCGGCGTAAAACGAAGCTGATTAAGCAGCTCTGCCAGATTTTGGTCTTTGACCCTTCGCATAAAAGCTCAGCAGGCAATCTCCCTCCCATTTCGGCTCCCAGTCACTGCCCACACACCTACATTCTATCACCGTGCGCGCAAAAAAAACAGCGCCGCCGCGCGCTGTCTCTCTTGACTCTGTACAGTTTCGTTTTACGCCACCAGAGATTTGGCCAAATCCACAGCCGACGCCGCATCCGGAGCGTATGCGTCCGCCCCAATCTTCTCCGCATACCCCTGCGTCAGCGGAGCACCGCCCACCATAACCTTAATCGATAACCCCGCCTCTTTTATCGCCTTCAGCGTCTTCTCCATCGCCGGCATAGTTGTCGTAAGCAATGCGCTCATACCCACCAACTGAGCGCCTGCGTCCTTCGCCTGTTCAATAAACTTCTCAGCCGAAACATCGACCCCAAGGTCCAACACCTGGAAGCCCGCTCCCTTCAGCATCATTGCCACTAAGTTCTTTCCGATATCATGCAGGTCGCCCTGCACCGTCCCGATGACGAACTTGCCTATCGGCTGAACGCCCGCCTTTACCAGCTCCGGCTCCAACACCTCCATTGCCATCTTCATCGCACGCGCCGCTATCAGAACCTCCGGAATATAAATCTCGCTCTTCTTGAACCTCGCCCCCACAACATCCATACCCGCAATCAGCCCTTCGTTGAGAACTGTCTCAGCAGTCGTCCCCTCTGCCAGAGCTTTCTTCGTTATCTCCACTGCCGTGTTCTGGTCACCAGTTATCACAGCGTTAGCCAATGCCTTGAGGTCCGCCATTTTGTTACACCTCACCAAACAAGTTAACAAAGTGAAGGTTCCAGCTATGCCACAACCCAAAGATTACACAATATCTCCCTTCTCAAAGCAAGACACAAGTAAAAAAAACACCCGCCCCGCCTCATCGCCCCCGTTCCCCATCAATCAAGAACCCAGGCCATCATTTTGTTTGACAGCTCCCTCCCAAAACTGTATCCTACGCGGTTTACCGTCATCGCGAATCAGGCCCTGGCGCAGACAACTTCGGCTCTACGGTATCCGTGCCGTCCTTTTGTGCTTTGCATCGCTGCGCAGCGCACTAAACTGAACATGAGGCAAAACTTATGAGCAACTACATTGTCCTGGTTAAACAGGTCCCCGACGTCTCGCAGATAACCGACAACGCCTTCGACCCCGATACGGGCACGCTCATCCGCTCGCGGCTCGCCAGTGTTATCAACGAGCTCGACTCACAGGCGCTCGGCTTCGCAAACTATATGCGCCGAATCAAAGGTGACGCCGACGGGCAAATTGTCGCATTGACCATGGGCCCTCCAATGGCCGAAGCCGTCCTTAGATACTCACTCAGCAGGTCCGCTGATAAGGTCGTCCTGCTCACCGACCGCGCCCTCGGCGGTGCCGACACCGTCGCCACCGCAAATCCCCTCGCTTTTGCCGTCAGAAAAACCGCCAAAGAAATCTTCCAGGGCAACCAGGATTACTACATCGTAACCGGAATGCAGTCAGTCGATGGCGATACCGCCCAGGTCCCCCCGCAGCTTGCCGAAGAGCTTGGCCTGCCCGTCATCGCCTACGCCACCGACGTCCACTACACAAACGGACGATTCGAGTTTACTCGCATAATCAGCGGCGGAAGCGAAACCGTTGCCGCAAAAAGCACACCTGTCGTCGTCACCGTTGCCAAGTATGAATACCCGCTTTTTGCCACCTTTGCCAGGACACGCCGTGCCAACAAAACCCGGCTCATCCAGTGGGCCAGCGAGCACATAAACGCCTCGCTCATCGGAGTCAAGGGCTCAAAGACTGCCGTCATAAGAGTATTCCCGCCCGGCAAGACCTCCCGAAAATGTCAGGATGTCGCCGGCGCCGACCAGCTCGCAAAGCTCATCATCGAAAGCTTCAAAGCCGGCAACGGCCAGGCAAAAGCCCAACAGCAACAACAACAATACCTCCTGCCGAAAAAACGCACCGACAAATTCGACAGAACCTTTGAGGGCACCGCAAAGGAAACCGAAGACTACAATGTCCTCGCCGACGTCCTCAAAAACCTCGGCATAAACGACGTCGAGAAAATCAACGACCAAATAAAAGAAAAAATCCTCGCCTCAGAGCAGGTCAGGTTCCACAAAAAAGCACTCGACGATATGCTCGCCGGCCTCCGGCTCACCGACCCCAGCTACACCGGCGAGGTCTGGGTCGTCGCAGAGCACCGTGACGCCGTCGTCCATCCTGCAACCTTCGAGCTTGTCGGAAAGGCAAAAGGCCTCGCCGATTCCGTCCAGACAAAAGTAGGCGTTGTAGTCGTCGGCCAAAACATCGAATCCACCTCAAAAGAGCTCATAGCCGCCGGCGCCGACAACGTCTATCTCATCGAGGATAAACTCCTCGCCCGCTTCGACCCGATGGCCCACCGAAAAGCCGTCGCAGACGCCATCCAAACCTATTGGCCTCAAATCGTCCTCTACGCCGCCACACCCCGGGGCAGAATGCTCGCGCCGCTCATCTCCTATCGAGTCGGCTGCGGACTCACCGCCGACTGCACCGGACTCGACATAAAAGACAGCAGCAGAAAGGGTCAAATAGCAATACTCCTCCAGACGCGCCCCGCCCTCGGCGGAAATGTCATGGCGACAATCTGCACCAAAAACTCACGCTCGCAAATGGCCACCGCAAGGCCGGGCGTCATGAAACGGCTCGAACCAGACTACGCAAGGACCGGACAAGTCATAAAACACAAAGTCGATGTCACCCGCGACGACACCAGTCTGGAAGTCATAAGCACGGAGCTCGGCGCCGGCGAAGTCAACTTTGAGGCAAAAGCCATCGTCTCCGGCGGAAAAGGAATGCAGAACAGAGACAACTACGACCGCCTTGTCGGCTCGCTCTGCAACGCCCTCGGCGAAAAACTCCACACATCTGTCGAGCGAGGTGCCTCTCGCGCCGCCGTCGAGCAGGGTTTCACCGAGCGAGTCCATCAGGTCGGCCAGACCGGCACCGCCGTCGGCCCAAAACTCTATATCGCTCTCGGTATCTCAGGCGCCATCCAGCACATGATTGGCGTCGCAAACACCGACACCATCGTTGCAATCAACTCCGACCCAAACGCGCCAATCTTCAAACAGTGTGACTATTACCTCGTCGCAAGCGTCGAACAAAGCGTACCCGAACTGGTCAAGGCATTACAGGAGCAAGCGTAAAAGTGGCAGCCAATAGCGATATCAGCAATGCCCAGGTCCTTATAGTCGGCGCAGGCCCTGCAGGTCTGGCCTGCGGCATACAACTCAAAGTTCTCAGTCCCGAAACCAAGGTCGTCGTCATAGAAAAAGCCGCCGAACCCGGCAACCACAACCTCTCGGGCGCCGTCCTCGAACCCGAACCGTTTCACACCCTGCTCAACGCAGCCGCACCCGGCTGGCAGGATACAGAACAGGCAAAAGACGTCCTCGCGAACCACATCAATAAAGACAACGTTATGTTTCTGCTGGGGAAGAAGTTGCGCTTCAACATCTACTTCGCCCTGCGGCTCGCCAAGCTGCTTGGCCTCAACTTCGGCCAGATGATTCACATGAACGACTACTCTGTCTCGATTAGCAAACTCACAAAGTGGATGACACAGATTGCCGGGGACCTCGGCGTTGAAGTCCTCTGCGGATTCGCAGCCGCCGAAATACTCTACGACCCGACCACCGGCCGAACAAACGGTCTCAAGCTCGTTAACCAGGGACTCGACAAAGAACGAAACAAACAGCCCAACTACATCGAAGGCGAAACAATACAAGCCAGCTTCATCGTCCTCGCCGAGGGCTGCGATGGACTCCTCACGGAACAGCTCGTCGAAAAAGCCGCCCTCCGGCGACAGGCAAACCAGCTCTACTCTGTCGGAGTAAAAGAGCTTATCAGAGTCAGCGAAAAGCAGTACGAAAAATTCGGCGCCGGCCGAGTCGTCCACGCTATGGGCTATCCGATATGGACGCCGGTCATCGGCCCCGCAATGTTCGGCGGTGGAATCGTATATGCCGGTGCCAAAGAGCACCTATCCGTCGGTATGATTGTCGGTGCAGACTGGAAATACCGCAACTTCAACCCCCAGGATGCACTGACCCGCCTTAAACAACACAGCTTCGTCAAGCAGTTCATCGACGGCGGCGAAGTCGTCGAAGCCGGTGCAAAAATGATTCCCGAAGGCGGTTGGTACGCCGTCCCAAGAGACCCCGATACCAGCGCAATAGGAAAAGCGAACGTAATGCTGCTCGGCGACTGCGCCGGCTTCGTCAATATGCTCAAGATAAAAGGCCTCCACAACGCCATCGAGTCCGGCATCCTCGCCGCCCAAACCATAGCCGAGCTTCCCGATACCCCCGCCCAGGCCGCCCTGAACTACACCCGGCTTGTCGAAAAATCCAACATCGCAAAAGAGATGCGCCGCGCCGCCAAGTTCAGACAGACCGTCGCAAAGTTCGGCCCACTCCAGGGTATGCCCCTTAGCATCCTCGGCGACTTGCTCCCGAAGTTCAACATCGAACCCGACTTCGAAGCGATGACCCTCGCCGACTATCGGCTCAAACCCAATCAAAACTTCGATAAGGATACCTTCACGGCCGTCGCCGCAACAGAACACCGCGAGGAACAGCCGTCGCACCTGACCATCCTCGACGAGAACATCTGCCGTGACAAGTGCTGGCCTAAGTTCGGCGCACCCTGCATTACATTCTGCCCCGCGGGCGTCTATGAAACCATCGCCGAGAAGGTCAAACCCGCCAACCCCTCCAATTGCCTCCACTGCAAGACCTGCCAGCGAAAATGTCCCTTCGATAACATCCGATGGACTGTCCCCGAAGGCACCGGCGGCCCCCGTTACAAAAGAATGTAACCCCACTCGGCTGACTCTCGACCCTATGGTAAAGACCAAAAAGATATCGATAAAAACCAGGGGCAACTGCGACGTCGTCAACATCACCGAGCATGCCCAAAAGGCCGTCGATGAATCCGGCATTAAAGAAGGCCTGGCCGTCCTGTTCAACGTCGGCTCGACGGCTGGCATCACCACCACCGAATTCGAGCCGGGCCTGGTAAATTACGACCTCGCCGCGGCCTTCGAGAAGATAGCCCCCGAAAACGCACGCTACGAGCACGAGGAAACCTGGCATGACGACAACGGCCATGCCCACGTCCGCGCGTCCCTGCTCGGCCCATCTCTCACAGTCCCCATCGTCGACGGCCGACTCACACTCGGTACCTGGCAGCAGATTATCCTCGTCGATTTCGACACACGACCCAGAACACGCACTGTCGTTTGTCAAATCCTCGGTGACTGACGCCTGTCATTCCTGCGAAAGCAGGAATCCAGTTTATCAAAAGACTGCATTCCACATCGAGCGCAGAGTGGCGGTTCCTAAAGCTCCAACCGATTGGATACCAATAATCTCGCCGCCGATTACAGCGACCAGCCCGCCCGGTACTCGCGATGCAAAAACACATTTGCCTCCGGCACATTGGTAAATTGCATGTTCTCACTATCCCATTTCAGCTTCGTATTGGGAAAACGAATCGCAATATTGCCGAGCAGAACAACCTGCGTAACCAGCGAAGCAAACTGGAAGTTCGCCCCCGTTTCCGGCCCGCCCTTGACGGCATTCACCCACTCTTGGTAATGACCCGGCGAGCGAGGCAGCGTCTTCGGCGGCTGAGTGTACTGCTGCATCTTCGACTCCGGAATTATCCTGCCATCAAGCATCTTGCCCTTGTCGCCGACGTAGAGGACCCCGTTGTCCCGCACGGTCCTTTCGTCCTCGAGTTCGACCGGCCTCGGCGGCCGCAGCCCTCCGTCATACCACGTCAGCGTCATCGCCGGATGCTCACCTCGCGCCGGAAACTCATAATGCACAATACAAGCGTGCGGAAAGGTCTCAACCGGCTTGTACTCGCTGTGGTCAGCCGGAAAGATATTCGCGTATGACGCCTCCACCGACACCGGATGCCCCAGCTTCAGCGCGACGAATATCGGATGAAATCTGTGGCACCCCATATCACCCAGCGCCCCCGTTCCAAAGTCCCACCAGCCGCGCCACTGCACCGGCAGGTATGCGGGATGATACGGCCTGTAAGGAGCCGGCCCGAGCCAAAGGTCCCAGTCGAGCCAGTCCGGCACAGGCGGCGTATCCGTCGGCCGGTCTATCCCCTGTGGCCACACAGGACGATTCGTCCACAACTGAACCTCGCGAACTGGTCCTATCGCCCCATCTGCTATGAACTCAGCAACACGCCTCACTTCCTCCCCTGCCTGACCGTTGTTGCCCATCTGCGTCGCAACCTTCTTCTCCATCGCAAGCTCTGCCATCTCCTGAGCTTCACGAACCGTCATCGTAAGCGGCTTCTCGCAATAAACATGCAAACCCTTCCGCATCGCCACCATCGACGCCGTCGCATGGATGTTGTCCGGCGCGGCTATCAAAACCGCATCCAAATCCTCCTTCTCCAACATCTCCCGAAAGTCGGCGTATGCATTGCACCCCCTATACGTCCCCGCCCGTTTCTGCTCGGCGTAATGCTCATTCACTGTCTCGCACGCCGGCTCCGTCCCGCGGTCCGTCTCGTACCACCAGTCGCTGTAGTCACATCGCTTCGCAGGGTCCGCAACCGCAACGAGCTGCAACTCCGCAAACTCAAGCAGTTGCTGCATATCCCACGTCCCCTGTCCTCCCACGCCGACAACGCCTGCGTTTATCTTCTCACTCGGCGCCGGCGTCTCTGACCCGCCAAGAACGTATCGAGGCACAATCGCAGACGCAGTCACTGCCGCCATCGATTTTAGAAAACTGCGTCGCCTAATCCTCTTTCCACGGCTCTTGTTCTCAAGTCTCATTGTTATACCTCTAAAAAGATTCGTTCAAAGGCCCCAACCCTCGCGATAGGGCCGGTGGAGAAATTCGTTTGCCTCGGCAACGTTGGTTACTTTTAGGTTCTCGCTGTCCCAGATGAGCTTCTGGTAGGGCACGTGCAGCGCGACGTTTCCGAGCAGTACGGTCTCGACGAGTCGGTCTGCGAAGTTGAAATTGGAGCCGGGCTCCGCACCGCCTTTGCAGGCGTCGATCCATTCGCGGTGATGTCCCGGCGAGCGAGGCAGTGTCCGCCGCGGCAGCTTGTAGGCCTTCATCTTCGTCTCAGGTATGATTCGCACCTCCTCGAGACCGTACATGATAGTACCCTTGTCACCGTAGACGAATGCACCGTGCGACGGAACAGTGCGATCTGTCTCGAGCTCGTCTGGTCGTGTGGGTCTTAGGCCGCCGTCGTACCACTTTATTGTCAAAGGCACAAACCCGTCGCGGGCGCCGAATTCATAAGTCAAAAGCGATGCGAGCGGATAAGTCTCGCCGTTCAGTTCCGTGCAGGAGGCTTCGATACTCACCGGGGCCTTGAGTTTGAACGCTCTGAATATGGCGTCGAACAGGTGTGAAGCAATGTCCCCCAAGGTGCCCGTGCCAAAGTCAACCCACCCTCGCCACTTGAACGGATGATAATCCGAGTGATAAGGTCTCATCGGTGCCGGACCTACCCAGCGATCCCAATCCAGGCCGTTCGGGACAGCTGGAGTATCCTTTGGGCGCCCAACTCCCTGAGGCCAGTCGTCGCCCGGCCTGCAACTCCACGCATCAATCTCTCTGACCTCTCCGATAGCTCCGTCCGCGATCCATTCGCACAGAAGCCGCGTCTGCTCGGACGCCTGGTACTGATTGCCCATCTGAGTGGAAACATTGTGTTCGGCAGCCGCTCGGGCGACAGTACGGGCTTCGAACACGGTCTTAGTCAGCGGCTTCTCACAGTAGACGTGCTTGCCTTTCCTGATAGCCGCCATCGTCGCAAGTGCATGAAGATTGTCTGTCGTGGCCACAAGACAGGCATCGATATCACGTTCCTTCTCAAGCATCTCGTAAAAATCAATGTACGTCGCACAGCCCTTGTACGTGCCCGATGCCTTGTCCTGGGCGTAGTATTCGTTGATGACGTGGCGGGCCGGTTCTCGACCACCACTGCCACCGAAATAGAACTCGCTGTAGTCACTGGATTCGTTCACATCTGCAACTGCAACGACCTGTACATCCGCAAACTGCATCAGTTGCTTTGCATTTACGATTCCCTGGCCGCCCGCGCCGATGATGGCGACGTTTATTCTTTCTGATGGTAGCGTGCTGTTCGTCCCGCCGAGCACCGAACGCGGCACCACTGTGAAACCCCAGATAACGGCACCCGTCGATTTGACGAAGCGCCGCCGAGAAATCTGTCTGTTTCTTTGTTTGTCTTTCATCTCATCTCTCCGGATTCAGCCACAAGTCAATCGGATGCTTAATACCTTTGGGTGCAAACGGCAAATCGATCTTCTTGCTGGTCCCTGCCGAGTGATAGCCGGCGTAAAGGACCTCTTGAACGACCCTGCCGTCCTCGCCCGTCGCAATCGGCGACTCCTTCCCGCGGACGCACCTCGCAAAATGCCGCATCTCCTGAGGAAAACCATAATTGTACAGCTCGTCAAAAACTGGATACGTCCAGCCCTTCGTCGTCGGCGCCTTCTCCACCGAGTACCCGTATCCGTACTCGCTGTATGTCGGCAGCGCATTTCCCATATGCAAATCCGCGTATGTCACGCCTCCCTCCCCGTAAACCTCAATCCGGTCCTCCATCCCCCCTCGCCTCGCCCAGCTATCCTCGATAAGACCAACCGCGTCGTTCTCAAATTCAATCACGCAGATTGAGTTGTCCTCGCCCTTCGTCTTGTCTTTGTGCACGTATGTCCCCATCTGACAATACACGTTCTTAATCTTAGGCCGACCCAAAAACCAGTAGCAAAACGCAATCCCATGGCACCCCATATCCATAAGCACACCGCCACCGCTTTTCTCTACGTCCCAGAACCACTGGCCGTGCGGACCAAAATGCTTTTCGCACTGCTTGACCAGATACACCTTCCCAAAAGCACCTTCATCGGCCATCTCTTTTGCCTTGACGTACTTCGGCGTAAAGAAAAGCTCCTCCGCATACATAAGCAATACCCCCCGCTTGTCGCATACGTCTATCATCTCATCCGCCTCTTCCAGCGTCATGCAAAGCGGCTTCTCACACACCACATGCTTGCCCGCACTGGCGATATCAATAGTCATTTGTGCGTGCAGCTTGTTCGGTGCGGCGATGGTCACCATCTCGATATCTTTCTCTTTCAGCATTTCCCGGTAGTCGGTAAACACCCGCGAAATGCCGTACTGCTTTGCCAACTTCGCCGCGTTGCCCGGCGTCGGCGACGCCACCGCAACCACCTCCGCCTCATCCGACTGTAATCTAAACGACTCCGCATGAATCATCGCCTCAAACTGCGACCCGATGATACCGACCCTGACCTTTTCTCTCGAAGCCATATCTCCGTACCTCCGGTTAAGATTTGTTTACCCTAATCGAACTGCTGTCGCGCAAGTATCGCATCGGTCAGTATCTTCCCCGATGCGTATTCAATCGTCGTCCCCGTCGGCAGCCCCCGTGCCAACCGCGTCACCTTCACCCCCGTCGGTTTCAGAAGTGAGCTTATGTAAAGTGCCGTCCCGTCTCCCGCCATATTCGGGTTCGTCGCCATTATCACCTCTTTGACGCCGCCTTCTTTCACCCGCTCAACAAGTTCGTTGATAGTAAGGTCGTCCGGCTCAACCCCATCCAGCGGCGCAATATGCCCACCCAGAACGTGATAAACCCACCTGCACGCACCCGTCGCCTCCAACATCACGATATCCTTCGGCTGCTCAACCACGCATATCTGCGACCGGTCGCGCCGCTCGTCCGCGCATATCTGACATACCTCTTCTTCCGCTAAGTTATGGCAGACCCTGCACCGCCTGATTTTCGACTTAACGTCGCTTATCGCCTTCGCCAGCGCAAGCGCCTCATCCGCATCCGCCTTTAAGATATGAAACGCAAGCCGCTGTGCGCTCTTCGGCCCCACCCCAGGCAGCTTACCGAATTCCTCTATCAGCCTATTCAGCGTCTCTGTATATGCACCCGTCATCGCCGTATTTCCACAAGCGCCTTCTCGAAATACCGCCTTAGCTTAATCCCCGCACCCTCGTACGTCAACATCCTCTCTGGCCACCCCATCTTGTGCGAGAGAATATGAACAAGGATTATATGAGTCCCTGGCGGCTCATAAAGAAATTGCGGCCGAAGGCGGACATCTCGCTTGCCCGATTGCCGCCGCTGATGTTAGACCGGCTGGCGCCGGACTACATTACAAGAGAAGAACTCCCCCTAAGGGGGTACCATCTACCCTGTTATCCCTAAAAAGCAGGTCAGATATTGCGGGTTGAGGGCGATGTGTGCAAATGGGGAGTTATCTTGAGCGGAGGAGGTGGGTGGGGTTGAAGGGGACGGGTGGGCTGATGGATTTTATTTCGTGGATGAATCGGCGGCCGTCTTTGAAGTAGCCAGCGGTGGGTTTTAGGCGGGTGTCAAAGGAGAGGAAGTAGCGGTTTATGTTTTCGATGAGCAGTTCGCGGAGGTATTTGCTGAGGATAGAGGCGAGGGCGACGGGCAGGAATCGGGAATCTGCTTTTACGGCGAAGTGGAGTCTCATTTTGTTTTGGCCGGCGGACTTCGACGAGGACATTCGGCTGAGCTCAGTCGAAGCCCTCAGTCGAGTCGTAAGCTCGTAGCTGCTTAGTGCGGGTGTTTCGCAGATGATTTGTAAACTTGCGTCGGGGAACATAAGGAGGAGGTTTTTTCGGTAGTGCGAGCGGCCTCCCTGTTTGTCAATTATGATTTGGAGGTTGTCTTTGCCGAACTGTGTGAAGGCGCGTGCGATTAGCGCCGAGGTTTCGCAGAAGAGGACACGAGCTTTGTTTTTTACGGCATCGACCATTTGGTTATAGTATGCGACGTCGAGGCAGCGGGATTTCAGGTCGAGCAGTTTGATTTGATTTGCGGCGAGGTCTTTTTTGAGAAGGGAGGCGGCGATATCGAGGTTTGGCTTGTCGGGGCTGAGGGGGTGGGAGTCGGCTTTTTGGTACCAGGGGTATTCGGTGAGGCGGGGCAGAGATTCGGGGCAGAGGAATTGAAAGAGGTCGGCAAGTGTGGTGGGGTGATTATCGAGCAGTGCGAGGCAGGTGAGGGTGGTTCGGCGGAGGTGGTGGATTCCGAGTGCTTTTGAGTAGGCCTTTTTACTGTCGGTGATGAGGAGTCGGCCTGCGAGGTGTTTTCTTTTTTGTGCGGTGCTTTTCTTGAGGATTTTCCAGAGGTCTTTGTTGAGCAGGTTGTCGGGCAGTGCGAATGCAGTGGAGGAGATAACGAGTGGTCCGAGCAGTGGGCCGAAGCCGGCTTCGTCTATTCCAACGATGACAGCCATCTGTGGTTTCCTTTTCCTGGTGTGTGCGTCAGGTGGTTTTTTGGGCTTGGGCACGGAGCAGTTTGAGCTCTGCTTTTATGGGCCATTTGCCGAATGCGAGGACGAAGGGCATAATGACGCAGGCGATTGGGACGAGCGTGAGCAGGCCGAGGGCCCAGTGGTAGCCGGCTTTCGAGAATATCATACAGTAGAGGATGGCTTTAACGATTGCGACGATGGTTGCGACGGCGATGATGGAGAGGATGAGGATGAGGAAGAAGATTGGGGCGGCTGTTGTGCAGATATCGTTCGGGCAGGTGATGTCCATGGTTTACTCCTTTCGGTATTCGTGAGTTTTATAGCAGCCGACCGAATTCGGCTGAGATTCTGTGCTAAGTGAGGATTATAGCAGGCGAGAAAAAGGACGGCAAGGTTACGCAGACAAGACCTCGCATCAAGAGGCAGCAGGTAGGTGGGGGCACATTGGGGGAGGATTTTTTGGCAGTTTGTTCTTGACGGAAGGGCGGAATGGTGATAATTGCTTTTGTGGCAATCCATGCGGGGCGAAGCATCAGTGGGAGTCGGGATTGTCGGCGGAATTTTCGGTCAGATTTGAGTTGAAGAGCATTGGTGAAAGGAGGCCATTATGGCAAGGTTACTTTTGAGGGCGTCGTTAATCGTTCTTTTGGGCGTGCTTGTGGGCTGCAACGGCCCGGACAGCGGGCGAGGGCAAATGGTGGCGGGGACGGTTTCAGCGCCGGCGGTGAGGATAGCAGCCAGCGGGGAGACGGACATAGTGGAGCAGCTTGCGGTTCATCGGCAGGGGTATCGCAAGGCGCTGGAGATGCTGGTTCAGCATTACGGCAAGGTTGGCAACAATATGAAGTTGAGCTGGGCGGAGAAGGAGCTTTCGGCGTTGAATTCGATACCGCAGTACAATTACATAGTGGCGGCGAGCGTGGCCGGGCCGAACCTCAGAGCCAACGAGGGGATATCGGAGGCGGATTATCTTTATAATGAGGCGGTGCGTTTAGAGAAGCAGGCGGGTCAGTTCATGGTGGTCAAAGATGAGAATACTCTTCGTCTTGCGCTGGACAAGTATAATCAGGTGATAAAGAGATATCCGTCGAGTGACAAGATAGACGATGCGGCGTTCAGGGCAGGGGTGATATACGAGCACTTCAAGGACTATACGATAGCGGCGATGTATTATCAGCGGGCGTTTGAGTGGGATGCGGAGACACCTCATCCGGCGAGGTTCAAGGCGGCTTATGTGTTGGACACGCATCTTCATCGCCGGGCCGAAGCGCTGGAGCTTTATAAGGCGGCGGTGGAGCGGCTGACGAGAATCGGCCAGCACAGGGAATGGAAAGATTTTGCTGAGAACCGGATACGCGAGCTCGAGGGGGGCCAGAGCGAGTGACCGATTGATGGGCTTTGAAGCATAAGAGTTGAAAGCATTGGAGCGGGCCTGGCGGCAAGTCAGGCCCGATTTTATTTTAGATGGTTTCGGCATTAGAGAACAAAGTGGCTGGATTCATCGAGTCGCACGAACTTTTCGCTCCCGCTGGGCAGGTGTTATTGGCGGTTTCGGGTGGAGCGGATTCGACGGCGTTATTGTATGTGATGGCGGCTTTGCGGCAGAGGGATGTGGTAAAGTGTGAACTAATTTGTGCGCATATCAATCATCAGCTTCGCGGTGCCGAGGCGGATGGGGACGAGCGATTTGTTCTTGAGCAGTGCGACAAGTTAGGTATTGACGTGGTGAGGCGACGGGTAGATGTTCGGGGATATGCGAAGAGGCGGAGGGTTTCGATAGAAACGGCGGGGCGAGAGCTTAGGATTGGGAGCTTGATTGAGATTGCGCGGGAGCGGGGCTGCGGGTGTGTGGTGACGGGGCATCAGAGAGATGATAATGCGGAGACGGTGTTGCAGCGCTTGATTAGGGGCACGGGAATTCGGGGGCTTGGTGGGATATGGCCTGTGCGGGAGTTGGGGGGGGTGAGATTTGTTCGGCCTATGTTGTGTGCGAGGCGGGAGGAGATAGTGGAGTATCTTAACGAGCGCGGTCTTGGCTGGCGGCAGGACGGGACGAATGCAGAGTTGGGTTACAGGCGGAACTTTATTCGGCATCGGCTGATGCCGGCGCTGGCCAGTGAGAGCAAGGGGTCGGTTGTCGAGTTGTTGAGTGTTTTGTCGGAGAGGGCGAGGGAGTATTACGGTCGGGTGTGCGAAAGGGCGGAGGAGGTTTGGGCGGAGGCGGCAAACTGCGACGGCGGCAGGGCGGCGATTAAATTAGAGGCATTTAACGGTGAGCCGGAGCCGGTCAAGATTGAGCTTATCAGGCGGTGTCTGAAAGAGATGGGCAGCGGGGAGGGTAATGTTACTGAAGAGCACTATCGGAGGACAATCGAGTTGGCCGGGCATGGAGAGAGGGGCGGGAGGATTGAGCTTGCGGGGGGTTTTGGGGTGCTGCGGGATTACGGGCAGTTGGTTTTCGGACGCGCGGGGGCATTATCCAAAAAGGAGAAATCGGGTGGTAAGGTGGAGCTGAAGGTGCCGGGGCGAACGGAGTTTGGTCGGCTGGTAATCGATGCGAGTGTCTGCGAGTATGACCATGAGGAACTCAAAGATTTTAAGGCGGGTAAGATGGAGGGGGTTGAGTGGTTTGATTATGACAGATTAGTGTTTCCTTTGGTGGTTCGCCAACGGAGGGAGGGGGACAGGTTTCGGCCTTTGGGATTAGGGGGCGAGAAAAAGATAGGCAAGTTTTTGACTTCTGCGAAGGTGGGTGAGGAAATTAGGCGGAAAGTGGTTGTGGTCAGCGATAAGGATAAGGTAATCTGGGTGTGGCCTGTGCGGATGAGCGAGCAGGCGAGGGTGGACGAAGCAACGAGAAAGGTACTCAGGTTGCGCATAACGAATGCCGGGAGGTCAGGGTGAGGGCACAGGCGGTTTAGTTTGAAGTGAGAGAAAGCGAGCAGAGCAATGATAAAGAGGGAAGAGTTATTAGAGCATGCGAAAGAGGAAGGGGCGACGGACATTCACATTTGCGCCGGTGCGCCGATACTGTTCAGGATAGGGGGGGATTTGGTGCCCATGACCAGAGAGAAGCTGACGGGGCAGCAGAGCAGGGAGATATCGCTGGAGCTTCTGAGCGAGGAGGAGAGGAGGGATTTTAAGCAGAGCAGGGATTACGATTTGATGTTGGCAGCCAAGACGGGGCGGTACCGTGTGAACGTTGGGTATTTCAACGGGGAGGTTGGTGCGACGATTCGGGTGCTACCGACGCGGCCAAGGACGATTGAGGAGCTGGCTCTTCCAGAGATTGTCAGGGAGCTGTCGCAGAGACGGAAGGGGCTGATATTGATAACGGGCAGCACGAGCCAGGGCAAGACGACGACGATGGCGGCGATGGTGGATGAGATAAACACGAAGTACAGGAAGCACGTAATCACAATCGAGGACCCGATTGAGTACGTGCATACGAACAAGGGCGGGATGGTGCGGCAGAGGGAGGTGGGCAAGGACACGCAGTCATTTTATACGGGTCTTCGGGCTGCGTTGCGGCAGGACCCGGACGTGATTGCGATAGGGGAGATGCGGGACTATGAGACGATAAAGATAGCGTTGTCGGCGGCAGAGACGGGGGTGCTTGTTCTATCGACCCTGCACGTGATATCGATAGATAAGATACTGGAGAGACTGCTGAGCTATGCGCCGGCGACGGATGAGGGGCAGCTTCGGTTTTTGTTGGCTGAGTCACTTCAGGGGGTGATTCATCAGGAGCTTCTGCCGACGCTGGATGAGAAGCAGCAGGTGGCATGCGAAGTGCTGGTAGTGACGGGTGCGGCGAAGAACATCATAAGGAGGAAGGGAGGGTTCTTCTTGCGGAGCATTATTGAGACAGGCAAAAAGCACGGAATGACTACGATGGTCGAATCGCTCAAGACGCTTGTCGAACAGAAGGTGATAAGCGAAGGTGTTGCGAGGAGTGTGATTGTGAACTACAAGTAATGCACGTGGGGACAGTGTAGAATGGGAAGTTGCAAAAGGCACGAAAGGGTTATGTGCAGAGATCGGCGTCAGTTTTTGAATGGTGGTGGCGAGGTAATCCAGGGGTCGGTATGAAGAGTAATATCCTTGTGTCGTTGGCGGTATTGGCTATGAGCGTTTCGGGTGCAAATGCAAAGTCGTGGTGGGCAGACGCGGTATTCTATGAGATTTTTGTGCGCAGCTTCTATGATTCGGATGGAGACGGGATTGGCGACCTCAAAGGGGTAAAGCAGAAGCTGGACTACATTCAGGAGCTGGGGGCCAATGCGATATGGCTGATGCCGATATTCAGGTCGCCATCCGTACACTGCTACGATACATACGACTACTACAACATCGAGGAAGACTATGGGACGATGGAGGACTTTAAGTCTCTGCTGGCAGAAGCCAAGATGTGCGGTGTGCGGGTCGTGCTCGACTTGATGGTGAATCACAGCTCTTGGCAGCATGAGTGGTTTAAGAAATCGGTGCAGCGGATTAGGCCTTATAATGACTACTACATCTGGAGAGATAAGCTGCCCGGGGGCAAGTGGCATGTCTATGGCAGGGAAGAGCCGGTTGAGAACGGCGGGTGGCGATACCATAAGGAGAGGGGGGAGTATTTCTATGCGTATTTCACTGAGCGGATGCCGGACTTGAATCTGGAGAATGATTTGGTCCGGCGCCAGTTTAAGGAGATTGCAGAGTACTGGCTTGAGAAAGGGGTGGCGGGCTTTCGGCTCGATGCGGCGCAGAACATTATCGAGAAGGGTCCGGGGCAGGGCCTCCAGTATGACTCGCCGGCAACGATTGCGTGGTGGGTACAGTTCGGTGAGTGGGTCAGACAGGTGAATCCGGAGGGGGTTTTGATAGGAGAGGTATGGGCGGAACCGGCGACACTCAGCAATTATTACGCCGATGGGAACGGTCTCGACCTGTGCTTCGCCTTTCCTTTGCAGAAAGCGTTGGTAGAGTCGGTTAATTCAGGTGATGTGAGTGAGTTTGTTGCGGTGGTTGAGAAACTCGAAGAGGCGGAGGCGCCATTTAGTTTCTTTGCTCCTTTCCTGTCGAACCACGACCAGGAGCGCTCGTTTACCACATTGGGCAAGGACCTCTCGAAGGCACGTCTGGCGGCTCTGATTTTGCTGACGAGCCCGGGGACACCTTTCATTTACTACGGTGAAGAGATAGGTATGCACGAGAGGCAGACGGAGGGAGGGCACAGTTCAGTCCGAACCCCCATGCAGTGGGACGATAACGAGGTTACGGCTGGTTTTACGACCAACGGGCGGCCGTGGTATGCGGTTGGAGATAACAGCGACCCGTACAATGTGGCTTATCAGAAGGCGGCGCAGGACTCGCTCTGGAAGCTGTATCAGAAGCTGATTCGACTTAGATTGTCACATCCGGAGCTGAGGTACGGAGGTTATAGGTTCTACTGCAGGGAAACTGGTCTGCTCGCATACAAAAGGTCGTATGCGGGCGAGGGGGTGCTTGTGCTTGTCAATCCGGGCGAGAAAAAGCTGACAGTTGCCGACAGGGGCTTATATGGTGAATATACCAACCTGCTTACCGACAGGCCCGTTACGATCGACGCGGCTTTTCGCCTGAACAGGATGGAATACTATCTATTAAAGGGGAAGTGATATGAAGATGACCGGCAGCAGGCGGGAGTTTCTGAGAGGTGCCGGGTTTGGCGTGGCGTCGTTGTTATGCGGGTGCGCTGGAGGCGGGGCGTTGAGTGAAGGGCAGGGCGGCAGGAGGCAGCCTAACATACTCTTTGCGATAGCGGACGACTGGTCGTGGCCTCACGCGAGCATAGCGGGCGATACGGTAGTCAAGACGCCGACGTTCGACAGGGTTGCGCGCGAGGGAGTGATGTTTACCAATGCGTATGTGAGCTCGCCGTCGTGCACGCCTTCTCGCGGGGCGATTTTGACGGGGCAGTTTCACTGGCGATTGGAGGAGGGGGCGAACCTTTGGAGCAAGTTGAAGCCGAAATTCGAAGTGTATCCGGCTATATTGGAGCGGGCGGGATATCACGTTGGGCTTACGAAGAAGGGCTGGGGTCCCGGCGACTTCAGGGCGGGGGGACGGGACCGGAATCCTGCGGGCAAGGGCTATAAGGATTTCGGGCGGTTTATGGCAGAGCGGGGCGAAGGTCAGCCGTTTTGCTATTGGTATGGGGGTTATGACCCGCATCGGCCTTACGAATGGGAAAGCGGAGTAAAGAGCGGGATGGACCCGGTGAAGGTGGAGGTGCCGGGATGTTTTCCTGACTGCGAGGTGGTGCGGAAGGATATCTGCGATTATTATCTCGAGGTGCAGCGATTCGATAAGGAGGTGGGGGACATTCTGGTGGCGATTGAGAGAATGGGGGAGCTGGAAAATACGATTGTCGTGATAACGGGTGATAACGGGATGCCTTTTCCGCGGTGCAAGAGCAACCTGTATGATATGGGGACACGGATGCCTCTGGCGATACGGTGGGGTGAGCGAGTCAAGGGCGGCAGGGTGGTTGATGATTTTGTCAGTTTGACGGATATAGCGCCGACGTTTTTGGAGGCGGCGGGTGTTGGTGTACCTGTGGCGATGACGGGGGCGAGCTTGATGGGGATATTGACGAGCGAGAAGGCGGGCAGAGTCGAGCAGGAGCGAGCCCACGTCTTGACGGGCAAAGAACGTCATGCATGGGTTCGATGGGGAGGGCTGGGCTATCCGTGCCGGGCGATACGAACGGATGAGTTTCTTTATATACGGAATTTTGAGCCGGACAGGTGGCCCGCTGGGGACCCGGATGATAACCGGATATATCCGCTTGGGTACGGGGATGTCGATGCGTGTCCGACAAAGACGTATATGCTGGAGCATAAGGATGAGCCGGAAGTGAAGCGATTATTTGAGTCGGCGTTTTTGAAGCGGGCACCGGAGGAGCTTTACGATTTGAAGAAGGACCCGGAGCAGCTTAACAACGTTGCCGGCGAGGCGGAGTATGCCCAGGCCAAGGCCAAGCTTGCGAAGCGGCTGATGGACGAACTGAGGCGAACGCACGACCCGCGTTCGGTTGGCGGGGGTGAGGTGTTTGACAGGTATCGGTATTTTGGGACGACAGTGGAAGGGCAGAAGCCGCCATTGATTCCGGGCAGGGACAGGTGAGCCGGCGTTTTTGGTTTGCAGCGCGGCGAGGCGGTTGTGCGGTGCAATAAAGGGGAAAAGCCAGACCGTCATTCGGCAGTTTTCGGGAAGGTGCAATAAGCCGGGGTTGCGGTTCGTCTTTGAGCAAAGTGTTCCACGTTCAATAAAATCCGGAAGGAAGCGGCATTCTGAAAGGATATGGCGATGTTCAAGAGAATGGGTCTGACGGCGGTTATTGTGTGTTTACTGGCGCAAGCAAGCAATTCGATTGCGCAGGAGAGGAGCGACGAGGTGAGACCGGGGCGTGATGTGCGCGGCGGGGGCGACCGGCCGATGCGAGTGGAATTCGGTCAGTGGCTTGACGAACTATCGCAGGCATACGAACAGAACAACAAGGAGAAGATGGGCCAGTTGCTCGAACAAATGAAGGAGAACAGACAACGGATGGGGGAAAGAGGTCGTGGTCCGGGTGACCGCGGGCCGGGTTTCCGGCGGCCTGAGACCACCGCATCTCGTGAGGAAAGCCCGCCGACAGCGAAGACTGATACGGAGAAAAAAATCCTGAGCGTGCTCACCGACCTGCATGAGAACCAGAGCAGAGGGATGATGAATGTGCCCCCGGAGGACGGGCGGGTCCTGAGACTGCTGACCGAGGCGGTCGGCGCGAAAACCGTTGTCGAAATCGGCACGAGCAACGGCTACTCGGGCATCTGGCTTTGCTTAGCTCTGCGAAGCACGGGCGGCAAACTCATTACACATGAGATAGACGCGCGGCGGGCGTCGCTGGCGCGTGAGAACTTCAAGCGAGCCGGTGTTGACGAGATGGTGACACTTGTCGAAGGGGATGCTCACGAGCAGGTGACAAAGCTGAAAGAGCCCATTGATATTCTTTTCATCGATGCGGACAAGGAAGGGTACATAGACTATCTGAACAAGCTGTTGCCGCTCGTGCGGCCGGGTGGACTTATTATCGCTCACAACACTATCATGAGATGGCAGATGCAGGATTACATCACTGCGGTTACCACAAATGAAGACCTTGAGACGGTCTTTTTGCATGAGCAAGGCGCCGGAATAGGTGTGACTTTGAAGAAGCGATAAGAGAGGTGCTGCGGATTGCGTTGCGGCTGTGAGCGGAATGCCGTTTAGCAGGCCAAGACCATCATGCATACGGCTCCGAGGAAGGAACTGTCGCTGTTCGACTCCACGTGCCTGATTGTGGGTATAATCATAGGCGCGGGAATCTACCAGATGGCCCCTGACGTGGCGAAGGGCGCATCGTGCTGGCGGGGCGTTTTCGCAATATGGATTGTGGGAGGATTGCTTTCGCTTTTCGGCGCGCTGGGATATGCGGAACTTGCATCGGCGTATCCGAAGGAGGGCGGAGACTACGTATATCTGACGCGGGCGTACGGGAGGTGGGCAGGATTTCTTTTTGGGTGGGTGCAGCTCGCGATTGTGCGGCCGGGCGACATAGCGGTGATGGCCTTTGTGTTTGCGACGTATGCGGGGCAGCTTTACTCGCCGTTTGCCGCGCCGCAGATTAACCAGATACTCTACGCGAGTTTGTCTATTGCTGTCCTGACGGCGGTCAACGTGCTCGGTGTTCGAGAAGGCAAATTCACTCAGAACATTCTTACTGTTGTAAAAGCACTTGGGCTGCTGGCGATTTTCGGCGTTGCGCTCGGTGCTCGGGGGGCAAAGACGACCGGAATATCAACGGAGCCCTTTCCGTTGAGCGTCGCACTAATAATGGTGCTGTTCACATACGGCGGCTGGAACGAGATGGCATACGTGGCGGCGGAGGTGAAGGATCCGAGCCGGAACATCGTGCGGGCCCTCGTAGCCGGGATGGCTGCGGTGATAGTGCTGTACCTTCTGGCAAACGGGGCGTTCCTTTACACGCTCGGGTATGAGGGAATGGCAAATTCAGAGGCAGTGGCGGCTGATGCGGTGTCGAAGGTGTTTCCGGATTTCGGAGGCAGGATGATAAGTGCGCTGATATGTATTTCGGCGCTGGGTGCAGTGAACGGTCTTGTGTTTGCGGGTTCTCGAATTTCATACGCGGTGGGTGCGGACCACCGTGTGTTTCGGCCACTCGGCAAATGGGATGGTCGGACGGGGACACCCATACGGGCGCTGATGCTGCAGGGAGCGATTGCACTGGCCCTGGTCATCCTGCTGGGGTCTTTCCACGCGACAATCATTTACACGGCGGGAGTGGTTTACTCATTCTACCTGGCGACAAACGCGGCGGTGATTGTGTTGCGGCGAAAAGAGCCGCACGTTGCACGTCCGTACAAGGTGACGGGGTATCCGTACACGACGCTGGTCTTCTGCGGTGTCTGTGGGTATCTGATTTACAGCGCGATAGCGTACCGGCCGCTGCTGTCGGCAATTCCCGGTTCAATCCTTCTGGTCGGCCTTGTGATATACCTGCTTACGAGAGAAAAGGGCGTCGTGCAGGAGCTCTGACGAAGGCCCGGCTTTGACCACAAAAAGAGGCAATAAAAGGCAATGGCCTGGCGTCTGAAGTTTGGTTATACTTGTGTGGGTATCTGTTCAGAGCATTTTTTGACAATCCTTTTGAGGAGATTGAGTTATGGACGGGAAATCATTTACAAGGGGCATTTTGTTGGTGGTGCTGGGGGTGTTTGTTTTGGGGCCGGCAGCGAGTGTTTTCGGTGAGGATATCGTGGGGGACTGGCAGTTCAAGATGAGCTTCGGCGAGCGAGAGATTACGGCCGATGTGAAGTTTGCGAGGGATGCGGACGGGGCGCTTTCGGGAACGTGGACGAGCAGGCGAGGGGAAAACGCGCTTTCGGATGTCAAGTATGAGGAGGGGAAGCTGAGTTTTGTTCGGACGAGCACATGGCAGGATCAGGAGCGCAAGACTACGTATACGGGTACTGTTGAGGGCGACAAGATAACAGGGACGGCGTCGGGCGAGCGCGGCGATTTTCCGTTTGAGGCGGTCCGCGTGTTGGGGCCGAAGGCGGTGATTGGGACGTGGGATATGAAGCTGAAGATGCAGGACCGCGAGTTCGAGGCCGTGCTGGTTATAACCAAGAACGCAGACGGGTCGCTTGCAGGCAAGTGGGAGAGCAACTACGGCGAGAATACGATATCCGATATGAAGTTCGATAATGGCAAGCTGACTTTCAAGCGCAAGACGAAGATGGACGAGCGGCAGTGGGAATCGACGTTCGATGGGACGGTTACGGGCAACAAGCTTAAAGGGACTATCAGGAGTGAGCGAGGTGAGCTGGCGGCCGAAGGGACGCGCAGGGCAGCGGGGATAGTCGGCAAATGGGAGCTTACGAGCGAGTCACCGAGGGGGACACGGACGCGGATTCTGACAGTTAACGAGGATATGAGCGGGACGTACCAGATGCGCGACAACGATGTTCCCATTAAGGATTTGAAGGTGGAAGGCAGCGACGTGAGCTTCAAGGTGGAGATGAGCTTCGGAGACCGCAGTTTCGAGATGGAGTTCAAGGGCAAGCTGGAAGGCGATACGCTCAACGGTGAGTTTATAACCGAAAGAGGCGCCCGCCCGGTGACGGGCAAGCGGGTAGTGGCGGAAGCAGCGGGTGCTGCGGTCATGGAATAGTAGTCGGGCAGAGGGCGTGGATGCCACGGGGAGCGTTCACGGCGGCATTTGGCTAAGTGGATTAAGAGAGACAGGCCGGGTTGAGAAGCGCCCGGCCTGTTGTGTTTTAGGGTATTTAGATCATCTCCCGGTGAGCCAGTATTCGGAGAAGATGGCGAGGTCTGATTCATCGATTCGGCCGGAGAAGTCGAAGTCGGCGGTGCAGTCGAAGTTGCGACTCAGCCAGAAAGATGTGAACAGATATAAGTCCTCGGCATCGACGTCGTTATCGCCGGTAAGGTCTGCACCACCGCAATGGTTGCAGTCGGTTTGGCCCCAGTATTGAGCGAAGGCGGAATAATCGGCGAGATTGATGATGTCGTCCTGAATGAGGTCTGCGGCGGCGCAGGGTGCGGGGCAGTTGTGCTGCCAGTGGGCTGCGAATGCGGCGAAGTCTTTGAGGTCCACCTCGTACCAGCCGACCAAATTGACTAACGGCCAGACGTGGACGGGATAATCCAGTCCTTCGTTTATCGTCCAGATGTCGTTCGGCCCGTTGGCTGTTTCGTTGACGAAGTCCCAGCCGGCGTTGGTGAAGGTGTTACGCATCTGCATCTGTGGTGTTGTCAGGCCCGTGCCGCCGGAGCTGTTCGGGTCGCCGCTTGTATTTACATCCCAGAATGAGTCATAAACACAGTCTTTGTTAACCCAGCCGACGAGGCCGCCCACATCGGTTTCTCCAGAGACGTGGCCGGTTGAATAGCAGTCGTGGACTACTCCGCTTTGCTCATATCTGTAATTAAATCCGAGCAATCCGCCAACGTTGTAGGTGCCATTGACGTCTCCTGTGGCGAACGAACGCTCGATGCGTGCGAAGCCGTTTGCGCCGCTGTTCTGGCCCACAAGACCACCGATATCGTGTCCACCGCGGATGCTGCCGACCGCAAAACACTCAGATATAATGTCGGCGTTAAATCCGACCAGTCCGCCGGCCCACTCCTCGAGGACTGTGACATCTCCTGTGGCAAAGCAACGGAAGATTGCGCCGCAAGGGTCTGTGGCGGCGCTCCAGTTAGTCCCCGCAAGGCCACCAGCGTACCTATTTGCGTCCACACTGCCTGTTGCGTAGCAGTTTACAATCGGGACTTCAGTGGTTCCGACCAGCCCGCCGACGTAGCGTCTTCCTCGCACGGTGCCGGTGGCATAGCAATCGGTCAGGGGACTCGCCGTTAAGTCAAGGACACCTACGAGTCCACCTGCGTGGTCCCGCAGGGCGACTACGTCGGCTGATGAGGAGCAATTCGATATCGAGCCGGAGTCGTTCCGTCCGACAAGGCCGCCGACCTGGTAGTCTCCTCTGACATTTCCGCCTTCGATAGAACAGCGGGCTATTTTCCCCTCGCCAAGAAATCCTACGAGCGGGGCCACCATGCCAGCCGATGGCGCATTGATGTCGGGCTCGACCATCGTCAAATCCCTTATCTCAGCATTTGCAGCGGACATTCTGCCGAAGAGACCCACGCGGAGCGCAGTTCCACTGTAGGTAATCCGGAGACTGGAAATGGTGTGGGAATTGCCGTCGAAGACACCCTTGAACGGGTAGGACACCGAGCCGATGATAGTAAACTGGTTTGGCCCGATGCAGGCGAGGTTGATGTCGTTTACGAGTACAAAGTGCTTATCGAAGTCGTCGAGGTGGTGATTGCCGATGTCATTGAGGTCGTTGGCTGTGGCTATGCGGTAGGGGTAGTCAGGGGAGCCGTCTCCGCCCGAATATCTCGCCTTTGCCGGGACGGCCATAACGGCAATCGCGAGAGTAACAGGCAAAATTATCCCACAAGCACGCTTCACAATCCGGTTCTCCTGTGTTCACCAGCTTTGGGCACAAGTCCGATAGCAGTGGTTTTATGACAATATTGTATCAAAACAAGGGTGATAGTTCAAGGCGTGATGCTCTTGCCCGAGTCGTCGTTAGCTGCAAGATTTTTTGTTAATTTCGCGTGTTTTTTCCTTGACATCCAGAAAAGCATCGCCAGAATGTAACATAATTCTTTAGTAGGCAGATACTTAGCTTATGAGAGCACCCAGATGCCCAAGAGGAGGGTTAAGTTCGGGGGTCAGCGGGGTTTTTGCACGCGCTGCACGACATTTCTGCGCACCTTCAATCGCAGCAATTAGGAGGTTAGAAGAATGGCGAAAAAACCCACATTCGTTTATTTAGCTGCCCTTGTTTGCATTTTTTTCTGCCTGAACGGTTTATCCTTTGCGGACCTGCAGAGCGACCTTGAGCAGGCGGACGCATACCGGCAGAGCGGGGACTATGAGCAGGCCGAGGCGCTTTATCAGCAAATCCTGGATGAAGAGGCTGGGACCTACTATGCCGTCCAAGCCCAGAAAGGGCTTGCGCTGGTCTACTTGGCCACTGAGAGGGTATCCCAGGCCGACGCCGTGGTCGAGGAGCTTAAGGGCGATTTGGCGGAAATAGACGGGGCGGGCCATGCGCTGCAAGAGATCTCGCACGCATACCAGGGCATTAAGAGCTACGACAAGGCAATTGAGATTGCTCAGTACGTTGTGGCCCACTGGCCGAGTGAGGAGTATGCGGTCTGGGCGCAGATGTGTGTGGTAATGTCGAATATCGAGCTGGGCAATGACGAAGAGGCAGAGGCGGCGACGAATAGTCTAATCAACGGTTTCAGGGATAGTCAGGACCTGCCGTGTACACTCCACATCATTGCTGAACGATATGAGTGGGGCAATTCTTATGACCGGTCGATCCACGTCTACGAGAAAACGGCAGAACTGGCACCGGAGAGCCCATGGGGGCAGAAGGCGCTTCTGGGAGCTGTCAGGGTTAACGTTATTCGCTTAGTGAACTCGGGCAGTTACGACCTTGCCAGACAGCAGCTTGACCTGATAATGATGGACTTCGAGGGCCACCCAGACCTGCCAGAGACCCTTTCGAGGGCGGCACAGCGGTTCAAATGGGCGAGACGGTTTGATGACGCCGACGAGCTGTATACTTTGGCGGAGAATCTTCAACCAGAGAGCGCATCGGATGAAACGCCGGGGATAGAACTTGAGTCGCAAGGCACACAGATTCTTTCACTTATCAACGCAGGTGATTTCTCACAGGCGCAGGCCGCTGCTGCAAAGCTTATCGCCGATTTCAACGATGCCCCGGAGTTGCCCGAGACGCTTCACTGGATAGCCAAGCACTACGAATGGCTGATTCGCTACGATACGGCCAAGGATATGCACGAGAAGATAGCGCAGCAATGGCCCAACACCCCGGCGGCCGAGAGGGCAACGGCCAATATCCGACGCCTCGATGAGAGAATTGACGTTTTCCGCAGGATGAACTTTCACTACAGGACAGCGGCATGGCAGGTAATCAATCAGGTGATTGAAGGGCTTTCCGACAATCCCGATTTGCCTTCTGAGCTGTTGTGGGTGGCACGAGAATACGAAGACTCGAGAAGGTTCGATGAAGCGCGCCGAGTCTACAGACGGATCACTCAAATGTTTCCTGAAAGTGACAGTTCGAAACTCGTGCAGCTTGACATAGCAAAGATTGCCATCGTCGAGGGTCTGGCCAGGCAGGATGACGAGGCAACCAGGTCGGATATCGATAACCTGATCGCCAAATATGCAGCCGATCCTCATTTGCCCGACGCTCTTCACTGGATAGCGACAAAACTCGAAGACAACATGCAGTTTGATGCGGCAAGAGAGTTATACCTGCGGATAATGGAAATCGAGCCGGATAGCGAGCAGCCCAGCAAGGCAGAGATTGACGCAGCAAAGATGGCACTATTGCCCCTAATCGACGAGGGCAATCTCTCGGGTGCTCACACGGCGGTCGACAAACTCATTTCCGACTATACTGATTCACCGCACATATGTGCTGCATTGGCCCGAGCTGCGCGGCAATGCTGCCTTAAAGGCTGGGACTTCGAGACTCGCGGCGACCCGGAGCAGGCAGCATTCTACTTCGAACAGGCGGTTGTTATATGCCGAAAGGCGCTCTCCGGCCCTTCCGTTTACACGCCGGAAGTACCGGACCTGCATTACCTGGCTGCCATGGCTTATCAGGGGATGGGACAGTATGAAGAGGCCATAGAGCAATACCAGGCAGTTGTGAACGAGTATCCAAATTACCGGATGGCTGACCGAGCACAAGTCGAGACTGCGAAATGTTACAAGAGGATATGGCAACTCGATACGAACTCGGATCCGGCTCAGACCGGCCAAGTAATAGAGGCGTATGAAGCGCTGCTCGAGAAGTATCCAAATTGCAGATCCGCCCGCGCAGCTAAAGAACAACTGAGTAACCTCAAAATTATCTCAGGGGTGAACCAATGACAAGATCGGCAGTGACATTTACCGTGTTATCCGGCATTTTAGCGCTTGGGTTGTATGGTCACGCAACCTACGGCTGCGGCGGTGGCGGAGGCTGCTCGAAGCCGGAGGCGGAGTTTACGATGCATCCAGGGACAAAGCTCCACGGCTATATTTGTGAAGGGACGACAGTTGAATTTGACGGAAGTGGCTCAAGTGACGCAGACAGTCCAATTACGTACTCATGGGATTTTGGTGACGGAGGCGGTGCATCCGGGCCAATCGTTACGCATACTTTCTCCACACCCGGCGTTACTACCGTTGTCCTGACTGTCACAGATAGTGACGCCAGCATTGGCTGTGGCCCCAATAAGCATGATACGGCGTCGACGACGTTCAAGGTCGGATGTTCTGAGGGTGACTGTGACTGCCAGTGCAGCCGTCCGCCTTGCCCCTGTTGCGAAGAGGAATACGAGGGGGGCTGTGCGAGCCCGAACCCTATATGGGGCGTGGGCGAAACACCCAGATTCGTGACGGTGACGTTCGAGGATATCCAGAAGAAAAACAAACCGGAATGTGATGCCTACCCGGCTCCGCCGGAGGGTTCGTTCATTCTGCACCAAGGCGCAAACTCCTGCGAATGGGTCTTGCCGATGCACTGTGAGGAACCGGAGTATCTAGTGGGATGGGGGATGAGCGATTACGTGAGCTCAGTAGGAATATGCCTCGGAGATCTTTGTTTTTTCGTCGATGTCAGCGACGGGACCTGTATTAAGGAATTTCACGAAAACTGCACCGGCCCGGAATGCGAGGGCTGCTATTACGGTGGGACGGCCACCGTGACGGAGGCCGGGGACGCAGAGGCCTACTTTGCTCAGGAATGCGGTTATTGCGACGATGTTACAATAGACCCAATCAGCGGTCCGGATGCGGTGTGCGCCGGCTGGTGCGACGCATATTTTTGGGTCGAAATAGACCCGTCCGTCAAAACCAGTTGCCTCACGTGGTGCGGAGGCGAGCATCCGCCTTCGGAGGAGGAACGCGTCGATTATCTTACACACTGGCACACGCCGGGTACATACACGGTGACGGTAGAAAGCTACGGCGGAGCCAGCAAGTCAAAGGACGTCAAGGTGGTTGAACTCATCTCACTCTTGCCGGACGAGGGGGTCGAGGTAGACGACGGCGATGGTGATGACGACACCAAGTCGTTTGTTGTCTGTAAGGCAGACAGCGGCGAAGTTACCGTGACGGCGGGATTTAATCCGGCCCTGTCCGAATCGGATGTTCTTTACCAGACCTGCTGGCAGATTACGGGCGGCGAGCCCGGTGACAACATCAGCCGGACTGTGCCCAAGATTTGGGCCACGAGTTGGGTCATTTCCGCCGACTGCGGCGACAGTTGGAAGGAAACGACGATCCACGTTATTGACCCTGACCTTGACATATCCGGGGTGGCAGAGGACGACGAGGAGAACCCAGGCGGGTTCGTTGGCGTAAACAATGACGACGACAATAATAACGGGACACCGGACAAGGACGATACGGGGACAGTCAGCGGCGAAGACGACCTTCTGGCGATTAACCTAAGCGTTCCGCATGGACTATTTGACAGTGCTCAGGTGAAGCTGGAGGCGGTGTCCGGCGGAAGCAAGATTAAGGTGTGGGAAAACTCAAACAAGGGCACGGAGATTGTACTGCCGAAGACGTGGGACCTGCCGGGCTCGGAGAACTGGCCTATGTGGGTGTATGTCGAGGGAATTAGTGCAAGCGCTTCTGCCCGCGATGTCGAGTTGAAATTGACGTTCATAAAGGGTGCGGCAAGCTGCTCCGATTCGGTCAACCTGACAGTCTACAAGACACAATTGAAAAGCATCAGATTCGCCAGTGACCACGGGGTAATGAACGACAACGATTCCGACTGGACAGACTCCGGTACGACTTATACCGAACCTGAGTTCATACCCGATGGTCCGGATCCGGACACCGACCCCGAACAAAACAACCCGATTAGCCATACTAAAGACGTGAAACTGACAGTGGAATTAACGGTGGAAGTAGACCCTGCGGGGTTCACTTTCGATTTGACAGGTGACGGGCCGGACGGTTACGTAGATTTCGAAAAGACGGGCTTGTCAGCTACCGGCGTGAACCAGGTGGTCACGATATCCGCCAATGCTAAGCTACCTGATCAGGTAGCCGTATTGGCTAAGAGCATCAATTGGGCCATAAAACTGACCACGCCCGATCCCGATATCCAGACAAATGTGGGCACGAGTGGCCCACACAAGATTTACGTAACATACGGCCAACCCGCCGGAAGTGTCGTTACTGAGCAGCGGATGAGTTGGTCCTGCCAAAAAGCCAATGGAGCTGCTTCACCCAGTGCGGTGGCTGATGGTATACACAATGCTTTGGGAGGTGACCCTCCATATGAACCTGAAGAGAAGTCATCACCTGGAAGTGGATGGCCTCTTCTTGCTGGTACGACCTATGGGGAATGTGATGAGCAGGCGGAATTGATGAAATTGGCAGTGGAAATGTTGGGTGTGAGTGGACAGTTAAGATTGGTGAGGGCAAGCACGAATGCTGGAGCAGGGAACTGTCTGGACTATGAAAACCGTAGTCCTGCTTGTCCGGTGCATGGGAGCGAAAAACTCTTGCTTGACTTTTACGGTGGTGGCACCTTCGATAATATGAACCAATTTGAGGGATGTTGTGAAACGGCGGGCAGTTATTACGCGGTCTGGCCGAAGGAAAAAGAAACAAATGATTATACAATGCTTCAGGCACTTGGAAGTCGTGGAGTGACGCAACATTACTGTTGGTGGAATGTATCGATTAATTGGTGGCAGCCTTGTAATCAGCCCGACTCTACACCTCCGATCCCATGAATAGTACAGGGCACTTTAAAGGGGTACTAACATGAGATACAAGCATATTTACATCTCAGTATGCGTGGTTTGTAATTTATTGTTTTGGGCGTCAACATATGGAGTAGACATTAATCCGAATACTTTAATAGATGTTAAGTCGGTTGATCTCTCCAAGGTCAAGACGTTTAAGTATGCGACCTTCATTGAAAATGGCTTCTGGCCCTCTGAAGCTTTGATCCAAAGCAAGAAGATTTCGCTAGAAGATATACCACAAGAAGTCAACGAATTTAGGTCTATGGTGTTTAAGGTATTTAAGTCGACCTATCGTCCAACTGGGGGGATTGTCGATGCTAACCTTACGGCAGTTGAAGATCTTAGAAATGAAGGGGATTATCTTCTGTTGAGTTACAGGAAAGAACGATGTGACATACAGATCCAAGATGGGAAGGCTTTCTACGTTTTGTTTCGACCAGATAACATTGACGCAAATGATGTCAACTTGCCAGAGTATGTCAAATCTGTTTTTCTGCTTGCCACCAATGCTCCTAAGGTGGACGCAAATGATAAGGAACCGCGGTTGTTTGTCTCAGAGTTAGACATTGGCAAGTCGAGTTGCGGTAGCATAACCTATGAGGGGAGCTTCCCACCACCTAGGTTTTGGTATTCCCATGTGAGGTGGTGGTCAGATGGTCGTAGTGTTCTTTTTGCAATTGGAAAGAAGGAATTCAGGGAGGGCTACAGAAGGTCCGGTCCACCAAAAGACATTGATAAACCAAGAAAGTTTAAGAAAAGTGAATGAAGTAGCTTTATTCTATTAGCTTCGTTAGAAATTGCTGTAAATACAGAAATCATGTCATTTCGAGATTACCGAGAATCTTTGGGTCGTATGTCGAACCAGAAAATATCGGTGGCGACAGCAAGAATGACTGCTGCAAGTAGAACGAGTTTTTTTGTTGGGTGCGTTGAGTTATTCAATTTTTTCTCCCGGTGAGCCAGTATTCGGAGAAGGCGGCGGCATCGAGGAGGTCTATGAGGTTATCGGGGGGGATGCCGATATCGAAGTCGGGGTTGTAGTTGGGGTCCGGCGGCTGGGTCAGCCAGGCGGCGGCGAAGAGGGCGTAGTCATCGAAATTGATGAGGCAGTCGGGGTAGAAGTCAGTCAGATAGTCGAATTCGTATGCACCCATATCGACAGAGAAGACCTCGTTGCAGTCGGCGTCGATGAAGCGTGAAGTGACTCGAATTTGGAGGTTGTACACATGCAGCGTGTAACACGATTTGTTGTGTTTGTTGTTCTCTGCGGTGCTATTCAGCCGATTATGGCCGCGGAGCCAAACGGGGACGATAAGGAGTGGTCGTTCTGATGATGTCCGGATTTGGGATGTTAAGCCGAGGGCCGTACTGTTTTTCGCGTAAAGTGCCAGGGAGACAAGAAATGAGACATCGATACATAATGGTAAACGCTTGGGGTGTCCTGCTAGCTTTGTTCTGTTGCGCATTCGCTTACGCGGATGCCTTCATAGCTGAGTTTGGCACAACTGATGGCGATAGGGTCGATGGCGGGTACGTCCTTGTGGATGGCAAGTATCTGCAACCACCTTACAGGGTGAGTCGAAGGGGGCTCCAGCTGTTTGTCAACGACCAACTTATTGGCAATCCGACCCGTCATCCGGGGGACAAACCTTTGATCGGTGACGCTGATCCGAACCACTTGCCGGAGGATGAACTTCAGCGATTACTGCGCCGATTGGAAGGTACAAGGGCAATCTACGAAGACTACCTTGAAAAAGGTTATTGCTACTTGTTTTCAAGTCGGGGTGGACATCAAAGGTTGGATCCTTACTCTGCAGCATACAAATTGCCACAAGTCATTGAGCTGCTGCTCTCAACCAAACCGAGAAATGAGAAGATTGCCGAGCTTGTTCGGCGCAACTGGCATTTGGCAATCGACGTTGAGTTCCTGGTTGACCAGTTCTCGGGACCGCCACCTCAACTGATGATGCGGCTGAGCGAAAACGCCGAAGAGTTGCTCAGGGTGGACGTGTTCGGTTCTGCCGAGAGCTCGATTGACAAGGGTTTTGTTTTCGTGAATGGCAAGTATCTTGAGGCGCCCTATGTACTGAGGCGGAGAGGGCTCGGCCTGTTCATTGGCAACAAGATGATCGAGCGACCGATGAAGTGGCCGGTCGAGATACCATCAGGTGACGAGGACCCGGTCCTCCCATCGGAGATTGACGAGGAAACTTCAATATACGATCCAATCGTGTCGGACTACCTCGGAATGAAGGTTGCCTACCTAACAAAGAACTATACCCGTGAAGAAGAGGCTCGTGTTATGGAAGAAGTCCTCCGGAGTTTGCCCTTTGTCACAGAAGCGAGACTCGATGAGGATAGGCCGCACATCCTTCATATCACCACGACCGAGGGAGAAGTGATTCCGACGTCGTTGGTGGCTTTTAGAGGAAGAAGAGTTGGCTATGACCAGCAAAGCGTACTGCAGCGAATTGAAGCAAAGCGTCAGCACCTTGAGAATGCCTTGACAAAAGGCGACGCCTGCTTCTTTTTTGGTGAAGGCGGCCGGGCGAGGCCTCCGGCAGACACACTTCCTCTTATGCTCGAGGTGCTGCAATCCGGCAAATCTTTGGAACAGAAGACATCTGAGCTGCACCAGCTTTGCCCAGCGTTCTCAGAGGACTGGATCAGGAGAATGGCATCTGATTTTGTTGCCTCACCTGAACTCGAAGCTCGGGTAAATCGGTTGGTACAGAGTAGTGACCAATGAGCAAGACAAACCAAGCATTCCCCTTGCCGCTAACATGATTCCAAATCTATGGTGACAGAAAATGCAAAAAGAGGCAGCATCGGAGCGGCGAGCCTCATAATCCCATTCGCTGGCTTCTTAACGCCGTTTAACGCATCATGCTACAACATCATCCACTTAACTTTGCCGCATACGAATCCTTCGGTCGGCTTCGGATTGGCAATGCGCTGCCCACAATTCACTACTACAGCAAGAACAAGAACTTACAGCACTGGCGGTCGAGCGCTTACAAACCAGCTTACAAAGAGAGGTGCAAAAGCGGGCAAGTCAATCGCGATTGTGCGGATCGGGGAGAGCCGGATGTGGTAACAGCGTATCTCTACGACCACTGTCATGTTCTTCCAGTCGGCCTTGTGATATACCTGCTTACGAGAGAAAAGGGCGTCGTGCAGGAGCCCTGACGAAGGCCCGGCTTTGACCACAAAAAGAGGCAATAAAAGGCAATGGCCTGGCGTCTGAAGTTTGGTTATACTTGTGTGGGTATCTGTTCAGAGCATTTTTTGACAATCCTTTTGAGGAGATTGAGTTATGGACGGGAAGGTATTTTCACGAGGGTTCCTGGTGTTGTTGGCAGCGGTGTTGATTCTGGGTTCGGCGGCAAGTGTTTTTGGGGAGAATATTGTGGGCGACTGGCAATTCAAGATGAGCTTCCGCGAGCGAGAGATTACGGCCGATGTGAAGTTTGTAAAGGATGCGGACGGGGCGCTTTCGGGAACGTGGACGAGCAGGCGGGGGGAAAACGCGCTTTCGGATGTTAAGTACGAGGAGGGGAAGCTGAGTTTTGTTCGGACGAGCACATGGCAGGATCAGGAGCGCAAGACTACGTATACGGGTACTGTTGAGGGCGACAAGATAACAGGGACGGCGTCGGGCGAGCGCGGCGATTTTCCGTTTGAGGCGGTCCGCGTGTTGGGGCCGAAGGCGGTGATTGGGACGTGGGATATGAAGCTGAAGATGCAGGACCGCGAGTTCGAGGCCGTGCTGGTTATAACCAAGAACGCAGACGGGTCGCTTGCAGGCAAGTGGGAGAGCAACTACGGCCAGAACACGATATCCGATATGAAGTTTGAAAACGGCAAGCTGACTTTCAAGCGCAAGACGAAGATGAACGAGCGGCAGTGGAAATCGACGTTCGATGGAACAGTTACGGGTAATCAGCTTAAAGGGACTATCAGGAGTGAGCGAGGCGAGCTGACGGCCGAAGGGACGCGAAGGGCAGCGGGGATAGTCGGCAAATGGGAGCTTACGAGCGAGTCGCCGAGGGGGACACGGACGCGGATTCTGACGGTCAACGAAGATATGACCGGGACGTATCAGATGCGCGACAACGATGTTCCCATTAAGGATTTGAAGGTCGAGGGCAGTGATGTGAGCTTCAAAGTGGAGATGAGCTTTAGAGAGCGGAGCTTTGAGATGGAGTTCAAGGGCAGGCTGGAAGGCAATACGCTCGACGGTGAGTTTATAACCGAAAGAGGTGCCCGGCCGGTTACGGGCAAGCGAGTGGTGGCGGAAGCAGCCGGCGCCGCGGCCGGCGAGGGTGGTTAGCTTACGGTGATGGTGAGAGTATCGGAGCCGGTGGCCCCTTCGTTGTCGGTGACTCCGAGCAGGACCTTGTAGGTTCCGGGTTTTTTGTAGGTGTGTGTGACTTCGGCGCTTCCGGCTCTGTTCGAGCCGTCGCCAAAATGCCAGCCGAAAGAGGTAATCTGGCCATCGGGGTCCTTCGAGTCGGAAGCGTCGAATTGGACGGTCAGTGGCGCGGGGCCCAAAGTTGCCGAGGCCTTTATCCCGGCGATCGGGGGCTTGGCGCTTACTTCAATCTTGAGGTATGGTGCAAGGGCCTCAAGGTAGGCCTGTGCGATTTTCGTGTCGCCGTTTAAGTTGGGATGCGCCCAATCAACAGTATGCGAACCTGGCTGATTGGGGTCGCTGACCCAGCCCGTACCATGCATCACGACTGCAACGTGAGAATTGGGCAGCGTTTTCTCGGTAGCCAAGTCACGAAATGCATCCGAGAGTGCAGGCGTGGGTTTCCATTCCTGATATGGCAGGCCGATAAATATGGTAACATTCGGATTGTCTTTTCGGAGGATGTCTATAACCTGGCCCATCTCTGCTTTTGTCGATTCGACGGGGTTTTCATCACTGAAATCGTTTGTGCCGAGTTGAATCAGGGTGATATCAGGAGTATAGCCTTCGAGCCAGCCGGGCAACTTGTCACGTATTCCATCGGTATGCCAGCCCCAGTGTCCTTCGTGGTCTCTGTCAAAGGATTTGCCTTTATAATCGGCCCAGTCGGGGCTTGTTTCAAAGCCGGTCTTTATCGAGCCGACCAGGTCGAAATCGACACCGGCATCGATGAGCTTTTTCCAAAACGGGTATCGCCAGCTATATGTCGGCGAATCGCCGCCCCTGCCTTGTGTTATCGAGTCGCCGATGCAGGCGATTCGAACGGGCCTGCCTTCGGGCAGTGTGAACTTGGCCACATCACCATGGACGGCAGATATAGTAACAGCAATGACAAACATTGTAATGAGGCGACATGTCGTTTTCATATTCATCTCCTGCTGTCTTCAGAGATAAGATGGGCGAAGCCTTCTATCTGTGCGGGCGCTCGTACAGCCAAACAGCCGAGGATGATAGCACATATCGGGGGAGTTCTCAAGGGTGTCACAGTGGGAATAAGACAGGGCCGGGCGGAGAAGCGCCCGGCCTGTTGTGTTTTAGAGTAGTTATATCACCTGCCGGCGAGCCAGTATTCGGAGAAGATGGCAAGGTCTAATTCGTCGATTCGCCCGGAGAAGTCGAAGTCGGCGGTGCAATCGAAGTTGCGATTCAGCCAGAAAGATGTGAACAGATATAAGTCCTCGGCATCGACGTCGTTATCGCCGGTGAGGTCCGCACCGCCGCAATCGTTGCAGTCTGTTTGACGCCAGTATTGGGCGAGGGCGGAGTAATCGGCGAGATTGACGATGTCGTCCTGAATGAGGTCTGCGGCGGCGCAGGGTGCGGGGCAGTTATGCTGCCAGTGGGCTGCGAATGCGGCGAAGTCATTTAGGTCCACTTCATACCAGCCGACCATATTGACCAACGGCCAGACGTGGATGGGATAATCCAGTCCTTCGTTTATCGTCCAGACGTCATCTGCTCCGTTGGAAAGTTCGCCCACGAAGTCCCAGCCGGCACCGACAAATGTGTTGGCGTCCTGCATCTCATGCCTTGTCTTGCCGGTTCCCATCGCGCTGCTTGATGTTTCGGAGGTCTCCGTATCCCAGAAGTTCCCCGTGTCCTCATAGTTGCCGCCTGTCACCTTAGTGGCCACCAGCCCTCCAACGACGCCCACTGTCGCGCTCGGCTTGCCGGTTGAATAGCTATGGATTATTCTCCCTTTGTAGTTACGCCCCACCAATCCGCCGACTTCATCGGTGCCACTGACAGAGCCCGTGGCGTAACAGTCGGTAATCGTCCCGTAAGCGTATCCGACCAGGCCGCCAACATAAGGACCACCACCGGTGACAGCACCTGTCGCATAACAATTGGTGATTGAGTCACAATAGCCACGGCCCACCAAGCCGCCGACATACGCATGCAGCTCGCCGGCGATACTTACATCACCGGTCGCATAACAGTCTGTAATTGTGCCATAGAACGTATGACTCACCAGTCCCCCGCCGTACACGCCGACGCCGCTTACAGGCCCGGTCGCATAACAGTACGTGATTGTGCCATCACAGTTATAACCCACCAGCCCGCTGACACTATAACCACCTACGGCAGCCATGGTATAACAGTCCGTAATTGTGCCATAGTTAATGGCCGCCAGCCCGCCGACAAGGCCGTTGCTGCTTAAAACACCCGTCGCACAACATCCAGTGATTTCCCCGGCGTTAACGGTCGCCAGTCCGCCCACATAATCCTCACCTGTGACATTTACGTCTTCGACGCCCAGATTGAGAATCCGCCCGGTCTGGGCGACGTAGCCGAACAGACCGGCATTATCATAGGCCGGTGGATTGACCGTTAGGTTGCGAATGACGTGGTTATTGCCGTCGAAGGCACCAGTGAAGGTGGTGCCCTGAAAGCCGGTGTCAGAATTGGTGTCCGGGGCGATTAGTGCGGTGGTGAGGGGGCGTCGGCCGGGCAGGTTAGGGTCGAGATCGATGTCGCCTGTCATTACGAAGCATTTGTTGTAATCATTCACGTCGTCGGCAAGGGCATAGAGGTCATTGTAATCGGCGATGCGGTAGGGGTGGTCAGGCGAGCCATCTCCGCCGGAATATCTTGCATGGGCGACAGGGGCGACAGCAAGGATAACTGCTGCAAGTAGAAGGAGGTTTTTTGTTGGGTGCGTTGAGTTATTCAATTTTTTCTCCCGGTAAGCCAGTGTTGAGAGAAGGTGGCGGTATCGAGGAGGTCTATGAGGTTATCGGGGGGGATGCCGATATCGAAGTCGGGGTTGTAGTTGGGGTCCGGGGGCTGGGTCAGCCAGGCGGCGGCGAAGACGGCGTAGTCGTTGAAGTTGATGAGGCAGTCGGGGTAGAAGTCGGTCAGGTAGTTGAATTCGTAGGCGCCCATATCAACAGAGAAGACCTCGTTGCAGTCGGCGTCGATGAAGCGGGGATTGGCGTCGAGGTCGTAGGGTGTGGGTTCGGTTGTGTTGGCGTCGGAGTCGAGGTCATAAACATCATTGGGGACGGCGATATTGTTAGCGACTTCGATGCAGGGCGAATCCCACATCAGGCGATAATCGCCATCTATCCAGGTTGCGTTGGGGTCGTTTGGTTCTACGAGGAGGTTGGGGTCGTTGATATCGGCCCAGTAGCCGGGTGCGGCAAAGCAGGGGTCCTGGTTGATGTTGGCTGTTCCTGCGTGGCCGCCCTCAATGTCGGTGTAGTTAACGGTGGTTGTGGACTGGAAATCGTGGATGGGGTTGGCGGAGTTGTACCAGATGATGCAGTTGGTAAGCGTCTGGTTGGTGGCGGCGAAGTTTCCGAATTCGTGATAGAGTCCGCCGCCTTTATCTTCCGCGTAGTTATCCGTGAAGGTGCAGTTTTTGATTTGGAGCGGGCTTTCGCCGCTGAAGACGGCACCGCCGTCGTCTCCGGCGTAGTTGCCTGTGAAGATGCAGTTTGTAAGCTGTCCGCTGGAGAGAAAGTTTATCATAGCGCCGCCATCGACCTCAGTGGAGTTATCGATAAAGGAGCAGTTGATAAAGACAGGCGCGTTGTCGTTATTTGAAACAGCACCGCCACCTTGGCTTGCGGTATTGTTTATGAACGCACAATTGATGACTATGGAGTCAGAGCCCCAGTTATTATAGAGGCCGCCGCCGTGGACGCTGGCGTAGTTATTGATGAAGATGCAGTCGACGAGAGTGGTGTCGCTGTCGTAGTTGTTGATAGCGCCGCCGTAGGTATATTCGTCGGTGAGCGTATTGTTTTTGAAGATGCAGTTCTTGAATGTCGGGTTCGCTGTAGCACTGTAAACGCCCGCCCCGCCGTAGCCGGCGGTGTTGTCGCTTATGTTGCAATCAATGAAGACGGCGTTTGAATCATTTCCACAGAAGACGCCTGCGCCCATTGCATCGACGCCGACGTTGTTATCGGCGATGATACATTGGCTGATGGCCGGGCAGGCGTTTTGCATACAGTAGATGCCGCCGCCTCGCCAGGCGGGGTTGTTGTGGGTGATGAGGCATCGGCTGATGGTGGGCGAGCTGTGGAAGCAGTAGATGCCTCCTCCGGTGAATTCGGAGTAGCCGTTTTTGATGGTGAATCCGGTAAGGATGCAGTTGGCATCTTCGTTTGCATCGAAGGTGACGACTACACCGGTGCCGTTGCCGTCGATTATCGTGGAGGCAACGATGTCGGGGTCGTTGGGGTCGGTGCTCGTTATGGTGATTAGTCGGCCGTTGGGGTCGATATTTTCGACGTATGTGCTGGGGCTTACTATAACGGTGGCGCCGGAGGCGGCGGGGTGGATGCCTCTCCGGATTTCGCTGAAGGGATAGGTCGCAGTGCCGTTTTCGATATTGGGGGTGGCGGTGTTTGCATCGACGTAAATGGTGTTGGGGCCGGTGACATCAAAGGGATGGCCCTGGCTTTGGATATTCACGGAAGATATCACGACGAAGTCCCCATCGAGGGTGTAGTCGGGGACGCGGCAGTAGATGGTGGTATTATTCCAGTCGAGTATTTCGGCGTATGGGATTCCCGCGGGCAGGACCCAGAACATGACCTGGCCTGGGGTATTTCCGAATTTATCACCTTCGATTTTGATGTATGAGCCGCAGGGGCCTGAGGAGGGGGTTGCCGAGGAGATTTGCGGTGGGACACAGTTGAAGTCGATACCCCATTTGTTTGCGGAGGTGGACTGCTGGTCCTGGGACTGGCCGATGTAGAGCTCCTGCGAGTCAAAAAAGTAGCCATTTTTGCTGACGGAGACGGTGTAGTGGCAGTTTGAGGTGGCGCCGAGTGCGTAGATGCCTTTGGCATTGGTCACGGCGACGTAGGTAATGAAGCAGTCGTTGGAGTCTCCCTGCACGGTGGCGTTTGCGATGGGTGTGCCGTCGGTGCTGGTGACACGACCGCTGATTATTTCGTCGATATCGGAAGGGCTCAGGTTGTAAATGGTTTCATAGACGGAGTCGTAGGTGGAGGTGATGTTTGGGAGTTGGTACCAGGCGTCGCTGCTGCCGGACCAGCCCATATTGATGTGGTGATACATTGTGCCGGAATCAAAGCCGTATCCGTCGCAGACGACGGCATGGCCTGTGGAGGTTCCGGATTTCTTGATGCCGAGAAAGACGGGTAGCTCGGCATCGAGATTCGGGTTGAGCATATTTGTAAGTCCTGCGCCGATATTGGCGCCGTTTTTGTAGCCGAAGACAGCGTTTCCATAGCCGAAGGTGTCGAGCAGGCCGATTTTTGCGGAGTGAGTGAATGCAATGGTGACAGAGCCGCCGTAGTTGGTGTGCTCTCCTGCGACGAGGTTTGAGATGCCGACACCGGCGTCGTGGCAGAGGGCGCCGATGGCCTTTCTCTGGGTCAGGGTTGCGCCGCAGTCGGGCTGGTTTATCATATTGTCCCAGTCGTAGGCACCGCCTGACTCGTCGCCGCCAACGGTGCTTCGAGTTGTAGCGCCGCCGTTTATCTTGATATCGAATGAGTCGGTGCCGATACCGGAAGTTGGGTATTCATGGTATTTCATAATCTGTGCAAGTGCGGTGGCGGTGCAGCCGGATGGGTAGTTGAATTTATTACCGGCGGCATTGGGCGGGGTGTAGTAGTTGTAGCAGGCGCAGGGGTCTGCAGGACAGATAGTGTCCTGGTCCCATCTGGTCTGGATTAGGGGAGCGACGCGGACGTCGTCGACGGAGGCGAGGCCCCTGGTGGTAAGGAATTTTGCTGCGTCGTCAAGGGCGAGGGCAGAGAGGTAGTCCCACTTTGATTTTGCGTATTCTGCTCTTTGTTTGACGGGCTGGGTTCGGAGTGCTTTGATGTCACGGACCAGTTCGAGACGTCCCCTTACGTCGTTTTCAACGAGTGCACCAAGGGGGTTATCAGGGGAGGGGTCGTAGCCGCCGGTGGAGATGAAGCCGATGATTGGCTCTACGCGGTCATCTGCCGGGACGATGACGAAACCGGCAGGCGTGAGGTAGACGATGTAGTAGAGCGGCCGGTTGTATTCGTCGGTGAAGGTCTGGACGGATTGGATTTGTTGGCCGAGGGTGCTATTGAGGGGGGTTGGGTCCTGATTCAGCCATCCGCGGACGAGCGTCTCGGCTTGGTAAGGTGTGGTGGGTGAGGCGTGAAGCAGAGCGGCAGAGCAGAACAGCAATACGACGAATGCTATTAGGGGAAATTTGCGGGTTTTCATTTTCTCATCTCTCTGGAAGAACTTGTTTTTGGTGGGGAGTGGGTGTAGTGTTTCGGCGCGGATGCGGTGGGGCGCAATTTGGTGTGTATTTGGCTCACCTTTTTCCTCCTCGGTCGGCTGCCGGTGTGTGTGCGAATCAGAACCGGCCGAATGTCAATCGGGCTCTGCCACGCCGGCAGCGCCTGGAGAAACCGTTAATTGCTCCCTCATCAGGTGATGTCCTGCCTTTGTTTTGTATTGTCTGGTTTAGTATACACGAAATCACGTGGTTGGTCAAGGAAATGGATGGATTCGGGGCGGCAAATGTGGGCAAGAAGTTCTTGACAGGGGGCGGGTGGGTTAATAAAGTGTTTGGTTCGTTTGCCGCAGAAGGGCTTTGAACAATAAAGAAAGGCGTTTTTGGTACTGAAAAAGGAGAGTGTGCAATGGCAACAAAGGTCGCAATCAACGGATTTGGCAGGATTGGCAGGGCTATAGCAAGGATAATCGCCGCAAGAAAAGGTGATATGGAAGTAGTGGCTATCAACGACCTTGCGGATGCGAAGAGCTTGGCTCATCTGTTCAAGTATGACACGGTGATGGGCAGGTGGGAAGGGACGGTCGAGGCGAAGGGCGACGGGATAGTAATAAACGGCAAGGCAATCAAGGTGCTTGCTGAGAAGAATCCTGCGGAACTGCCGTGGAAGGATATGGGTGTAAAGATTGTGGTTGAGAGCACGGGGATATTCCGGACGAAGGAGTCGCCGAAGGGAGGATACGGGGACCACTTGAAGGCGGGGGCAGAGAGAGTAGTTCTTACAGTTCCTGCGAAGGATGATATCGACGCGACGATAGTTCTTGGCGTGAACGACGAGATGCTGACGAAGGATGCTCAGTGCGTATCGAATGCGAGCTGTACGACGAACTGCCTTGCTCCGATATCGAAGGTTCTCAATGATACGTTCGGGATAGAGAAGGGGCTTATGACGACGATTCACGCATATACGAACGACCAGAAAGTTGCGGACATGATTCACAGTGATTTGCGGCGGGCGAGAGCTGCGGCGATGAACATTATCCCGACATCGACGGGAGCGGCTAAGGCGATCGGCAAGGTCATTCCTGAGCTGGACGGCAAGCTGGACGGTTTTGCGCTTCGTGTTCCGGTTCCGGTAGGCAGCGTTGTCGATTTAGTTGCGATTGTGAAGAAAGAGGCGACTGTCGAAATTGTGAACGCGGCGATGAAGGCGGCGGCGGAAGGGCCGATGAAGGGGATTTTGATTTACTGCGATGAGCCGATAGTGAGCAGTGATATAATCAAGCATACCGGCTCGAGCATATTCGATTCGCTTTGCACGATGGTCAAAGGCAATATGGTGAAGGTGGTGAGCTGGTACGACAACGAGTGGGGCTATTCGAACCGGACGGTGGATATTATGGAGCGTCTTGCGAAGATGTGATGCCGGATGGGCCGGGTCTGCTCTTTTCGTCGAGCAGGCCCGCTTTTTATTAAGGAAGAGCAAGCAGAAGGCAGGTGAAGGATTATGGCCAAGAAGACGGTTGCGGATATTGAGGTCAAGGGCAGGAAGGTCTTGATGCGGGTGGATTTCAACGTGCCTCTTGATGAGCAGTGCAACATTACGAGCGACGACCGGATAGTCAAGGCGCTGCCGACGATAAAGCACGTTCTGGACGGCGGGGGGGCGCTTATATTGATGAGTCATCTCGGCAGGCCCGGTGGTCAGCGCGATGAGAAGCTCTCACTAAGGCCGGTGGCGAAGCGACTGTCGGAGCTATTAGGCAAGGATGTTGTGTTTGCGGATGACTGTATTGGTGATGAGGTCAAGGCCAGGGCAGAGGCGCTCAAAGGCGGTCAGTGTATGCTTTTGGAGAATCTGCGATTTCATAAGGCCGAGACGATAAAGGACAAGGCGGCGAAGGCCGATGCGCAGCTTCGGGAGGCGAAGGATGATTTTGCGAGGCAGTTGGCGGGTTTGGCAAATGTCTATGTTGACGATGCGTTCGGGACGGCTCATAGGGACAATGCGTCGATGTATACGGTGCCGGTGATGATGGAGGGCAAGCCGCGAGTGATTGGCTTTCTAATTGAGAAGGAATTGGAATTCCTTGGGGATACGGTGAGCAATCCGGAAAAGCCCTTTGTTGCCATCCTTGGCGGCGCGAAGGTATCGGACAAAATCGGGGTTATCGAGAATCTTGTCCATAAGGTTGACCGAATCGTGATAGGGGGGGCGATGGCGTATACGTTTCTTAAGGGCAGGGGCAAGAGTATAGGTCAGAGCTTGTGCGAGAGCGACTTCATCGACCAGGCGCTGGAACTGCTGGATGAAGCGAGCGAGGCCGACTGCGAGGTGGTATTGCCTGTGGACCACCGGATAGTGCGCGAAGTAAAGGCGGGCGCACCGCATCGTGTTGCCGTTGGTGACATTGACCCGTTGTGGTGCGGGGTTGACATAGGTCCTGCGGCTGCCGAGGAATTTGCGGAGAAGGTAGCAGACGCCAGGACGATAGTGTGGAATGGTCCGATGGGGATATGCGAGATACCACCTTTCGATACGGGCACGAGGGCTGTCGCACAGGCCGTGGCCGATGCGACAAGCCGGGGCGCGCGCAGTGTGATTGGAGGTGGTGACAGTGCCGCCGCCATCGAGAGTATGGGGCTTGAGGATAAGGTGAGCCACATATCAACGGGCGGCGGGGCGAGCTTGGAGTTTCTCGAGGGTAAGAAGTTTGTCTGCCTTGAGATTCTGGATGAGAAGCAGCAGGGGCAGCCGGCGGCGAACCGGTAGTTGAGTGGCGAGTGTGGGAGAGCAATGTCTGGATTGGGACTGCCAAAGGCAGGGAGTATAGAGATAAATCCGTCGATACTGAGTGCAGATTTTGCACGCTTGGCCGATGAGATAGCGGTGATAGAGCGTGCGGGCGTGCGAATGGTTCACTTAGACGTGATGGACGGGCATTTTGTTCCGAATATCACGATAGGTCCGCCTGTGGTGGCGAAGCTTCGCAAGTGCAGCAAGCTGTTCTTTGATAGTCACCTGATGATAAGCGAGCCGCGGCGGTATGCGAAGCCGTTCGTGGATGCGGGGGTCAATCATATTACGTTTCATATCGAGGTGGAGGACAGGCCGGTGGAGTTTATTGACGTTCTGCATAATATGGGAGTGACGGCGGGGATTTGTATTAATCCTGAGACGGGCGTTGAGCGGATAGAGGAGGTGGCGCGACTTTGCGATATGGTATTGGTGATGACGGTGCATCCGGGTTTTGGCGGGCAGCGGTTTATGGCCGATGCGGCGAAGAAGATAGTGCGAGTGCGGGAGATGGTTGGGCCTGATGTAAGGGTGGAGGTTGACGGGGGGATAGACGCCGAGACGGCGCTGATAGTGGTTGGTTACGGGGCGGATACTCTTGTGGTGGGCAATGCGATATTCTCGCAGGAGGACCGGATAGGGGCGATAGAGGCGATTCGGGCAGCGTGCGGGCGAATGTTGTAGCAATCTGCGGGGGATTCTGCTACAATTTTTGGGCATATCTGACAATTCTTTAGTCGGCATTCAGAGGGTATGGCAAAGGAAGAAAAACGAGACTGGAACGGTTTCTCGCTTCGCAAGCGGAAGGATATGCCGGCGGGGCTCTGGATGAAGTGTCCGGGCTGCGAGCATATGCTTTACAAAAACGCGGTGGAGAAGAATCTGAACGTCTGCCCGGAGTGCGACTATCATTTTCGGATAGATGCCCAGACGCGGATAGGATATTTAGTGGATGAGGGGTCTTTCGAGGAAGTGCTGGGGGATTTGAGGACGAATGACCCGCTTGATTTCAAGTTCAGGGGGACGACGTATAAGGAGCGGCTGAAGACAGACGAGAAAAAGAGCGGGACGAAGGAGGCGATTCGGATAGGCAAGGCGTTTATCAAGGGCAGGGGGGTGGTGCTTGGGGTGATGGAGCCGAACTTTTTGATGGGTTCGATGGGGTATGTAGTTGGGGAGAAGGTTTGCGGTGCGGTTGATAAGGCGCTGGAGGAGAGTTTGCCATTGGTGGTGGTCTGCTGCAGCGGTGGGGCGAGGATGCACGAGGGCGTGGTCTCGCTTGGTCAGATGGCCAAGACCAGTGCTGCGTTGGCGAGGTTTGACAAGGCGGGAGGACTATATATTGCGGTGTTGACGGATCCTACAACGGGGGGGGTGACGGCGAGCTTTGCGATGTTGGGGGATTGTCTGATAGCAGAGCCGATGGCTATGATTGGCTTTGCGGGAAGGCGGACGATAGCAGAGACGATAAAGGTGGAGCTGCCGGAGGGGTTTCAGACGGCCGAATTTATGCTTGAGCACGGGTTTGTTGATATGATAGTTCATCGCAAAGACCTGCGGAGCGAAATAGCCCGGCTGATAGACTACTGCCGGAAGTGAGAAAGCGGAAGGGCAGACGTCAGCGGCGCACCTACTTCCATTGTGTTTCCGTTCTATCCCCGCTGCCTGAGCTACCTAATCTCTCACAACCCTAAATACACCTCCGACCTAAGAAGTAGGTGCGGGATCTCCGCTGCGCTTCGAGTTGCAGGTTACAAGTTGCACGTTGCAGGTTGGAGGGTGTCCGGGAACCAGGTGAGCAGTAACATCCAACAGCGAATCCCGGCGCGCCGGGAAACACAGAACAGAGAAGACGGAAGTCAAAGGACAGAGGGCGGTATGGACAACTGGTTTGGGTTAGGGACAAGCCGGTCGGATGTCGCTGGGGTGATGGGTGTGTATGTCACTGGTCCTGGCGGGTGGTGGGCTGGTGGATGCGTTTTGTCATTTCGCCGGGGTCGTGTGAGTAGTTGATTGCGGTGTCGTAGGTTATTTCGCCGGCCTCGTAGAGCGCGAGGAGCGAATCGTCCATCAAGTGCATGCCCCTTTTTCGCCCCATCTGTATGACGCTGACGAGCTGATGTAGCTGGCGGTCGCGGATTAGCCGCCTGGCGGCGGGGTTGACGATGAGCAGCTCGGTAGCCAGGACCCTTCGTTTTTTGTCGGCCGACGGGACAAGCCGCTGGGCAAGAACGCCATGCAGGCAGTTGGCGAGTTGGGCGTAGATTTGCGGCTGTTGATATTCGGGGAATATGGCCACTATGCGCTCGACGGTCTGGAGCGTGTTTGGGGTATGGCAGGTGGCGATGACGAGGTGGCCTGTCTCGGCGGCTATCAGCGCGGTGGCGGTGGTGTCGAGGTCTCGCATCTCTCCTATACAGATGACATCCGGGTCCTGACGGAGAACGTGCACCAGCGCGCTGGAGAAGGTCTTGACGTCGGTGTAAAGCTCCTGCTGAATGATGACGGCTTTTTTCTGTGTGTGGACATATTCGACGGGGTCCTCTATGGCGATAACCTTGCAGCGTCGCTCGTTGTTTATCAGGTCTATCATAAAGTTGAGCGTAGTGGTTTTTCCGCTGCCGGTGGGGCCGGTTACGAGTACCAGACCGCTTGCCAGGCGCGTGAAGTCCTCTACCTGCTCGGGCAAATTGAGCTGCTCGCGCGCGCCAACGTGCTCCATCACAGGCCTGATGGACATCTCCGGATTGGCCTCGCGGTAGTAGATTGAGACGCGGAACCTGCCGAACTTTTCGTCTCTGACCGAGCAGCAGAGCTGCCAGTCGCGCTCGAAGACTTTTTTTTGTTCGTCATTGAGCAGGCCGTAACTGAGCCGCTTGGTATCGGCCGCGGTGAGCGGGGGTAAATCCGCAAGAATGACTTCACCGCTTATCCTGAAGAGCGGCGGCAGGCCCGCAACTATGTGTATGTCCGAGGCGTTTTCACGCCGGGCAACGGCAAGTATTCTTTGTATTTCTTTAGAAATTGGCATAACTACCTTCCAAAAAGTCTTCTGAGGAAACCTCTGCCGGCGAATCTGCGCAGCGCCTCTTTCGGCAGGTGCCAGTGGGGGTGGAGGCGATGGGCGTGCTCGAGTGTAGCGGTGGCTTCTGCCCTGCCGAGTTTTGCCTGGCAATAGCCCAGCTCGTAAAGCGCCAGCGCGGAATTCGGCAGACCGTCGGCGGCGCTTCGGAGGTACTCGAGAGCGACGTAGTAGCTACCTTTTTTGTTCAGCAGCCGACCTGCTTCAAGGCGAATGAGCGGCGCGGAGTTGCCGGCGATGCTGACGGCTTTTCTGATACAGTTTTCGGCGACTCGGCTTTTGCGGTTGAGCAGCACCTCAGCCCTTGCGAGCCAGACCGTCGAGGTTATGTCGTCTTTTGAGACGGAGTTGTCCGAGTAGCGAACCGCCTTTTCCATTTTGCCGTCGCGTGCGCAGGCGACGGCCTTTACCGCAAGCAGCTCGGGGTACTCGGGGAACATTTCGAGGGCCTTGTCCGCCCAGACGTCGGCTTCGCGGTATTCGCCGAGCTCGATTAGCATAAGGACCTGTCCGAGCCAGCCGGGGTAGAAAGAGCTGTTCTGCTCAAGAGCACGTGAATAGTTCCTAAGGGCCACCTCAAAGTCGCCGGCAAGACGGTAACGCTCAGCTTCATTGTGGAAGTACTCTTCGTCGCGGAGCTGTTCGCTGCCGGCGGACCTTTGGGGCCTGTCTTTCGACTTGTCACCGAACTCAAGATGTGAGAATCGCTTCATTGTTCAACCTCGATAAATCCGCGTCGCCGCACAGGGAACCATATCATAATCGCACGGCCTGTTATATTGTCGGCAGCCACGAAACAGGCAGTTTGGATATCTGCGGCGGCTAAGCGCCTTCCGCGGGCATAGACGTGATATTCGGAAGCAAGGAAATAAGAGGTCTCAGGAACCGTAGCTGATAGCGACCTTCCGTGCAGCCACTGCGGCACAGGGCAGTAGTTGGGGTCAAGCGCTGCTCCATTTACATAAAACTGGTTTTCCGAGATATGGACGTCCTCGCCGGGCAAGCTAATCACCTGGCCAATCATAGCGGCACTGCTGGCGTATCCGCCGCCGTACCCATGGACATCCGACGGGCGAATCGTCACTAAAGCACCACGGGGCAACGTTCGGTCGCGCGCCAGAGATTGACGAGCCAGGAGGCAGTCACCCGCTTCAACTTCGTAGTAGGGGATATTCAAAACCGTGTAGCCCCAGATTAAGTCGCCGAAAACAACTGTCCGGATGGCGTAGCAGCCAAGACCCAACAGTATCAGCAGCGCAGCCAGGCCAGAAACCTTCGCCCGGGGTGAAGACAGCTCTTTGATAAGTTTGTGATTGAAGGCAATCCAGGCGTGCAGGGCAATGGCCAGGCCAATCAGGGCAAATCCCCAAAAAGTCCCGTAGAGGAATACACCCATCGCCAGTGACAGGAACCAGGCAAAGACAAACCATTTGACCTGCCCGAATCTGCCATAAATCAAGTGGGCGAGTCCTGGTACGATGGAGAGCAAGAGTCCGACAAAGGCCTGGCCGGACATTATCTTAAGCGAGGCGGGTATATGTGGAGCGAAGATATCCTCAAACAAGTCGCCGCGGAATCGCAGCCAGCGGAAGGTCGCCCGGAGAGGTTTTTTCCACCTTGCCATTCGAGGCGGATGTATCTGTACGGCTGTGTCCATGGCAGCGAGAACAGAGCCGCACTTGAGGCATCTGTCCTGGCCGGGTATGTTCTCGAACTGGCACCGCGGACATCGCATTTGGAGTTACTGTTCTGTCTTAAGTTCCTGATGCAGGTCTATCCGTGACTTGGCTTCAGGTTCGTAGTATTCACTGGTCAACTGCTGACTCTCCATCTTGCCGACTATCTCGGCAAGCCATTTGGCGTATTCAAGACAGGCCTTTCCCTTGGCTCCCTTGACGTGGACCCTGACTTTGCCCTCTTTCGATATGCTTATTTCAACTTCGTGCTGTGCCATTTTCACTCCACCCATCGTCGTACGTGCAGACGAATTGTTTCGTCCTGCATAACTTCTTCGTTTATGACCTGGAAGCCCTTGTTTTTCAGCTCACTGGCCACGCGGTTATAGACAAAACACTGGGTCAGTTTCTGAGTGAACTGCTCTGCGAGCTGCTTTAGCTCTGTCTTGCTTTTTCCTTTGCCTTTTGCGCAGACTTTGCATCGGCCTCGCTCGTCGCGGGTAATCCGCAGCTCGATATTACCTTTTACGAGGACGATTTCCTTACCCGTAGCCAGATTTTCAGCCAACACTTCACTGTTTTCAAGCTCAACCTCGACGCTCTGTTCCACCTCTGTCTTTAGCTGCTGTTTGACCTCCTGCTCGACGGAATGCTTAACCATCAGGCCGAGGGCCGACGCCGCGCCGGCGACGGCGGCTGTTATCGCAGGCCAGCTTCCTATGATAACCGGTGTCAGAATAACAACGGTACTCATTTGTATCTCCTTTCGCAGCGCAGCAGCAAGCTGCATCTATATCTCGATGTCTCGCCTGTCGGCCCCGGGTTCTTCTGCTGTCCCGGGGCTGGTAGCGGGTCTGGCGCGACCCTCAGCCCAGTTTCGCAGCTTATCCATCTCCTCGCTCATCGTCTTGGACAGAGGCACGGTCTGGCGCAAGCTCTCAAGCAAGCACTCGGTAGTCATTTCGGTTTTTTCGTAGAAGGTATCGAACAACGCGCTTATGACGGATTCTTCGATTTCGGCGCCGCTGTACCCGGCTGAGGCGTGAGCAAGCGCATCAAGGTCAAAGCCCGATGAATCAAGAGAGCGCTTCGCCAGATGGATTTGATATATTTCTTTTCGCTCTGCAAAGGCGGGCAGGTCAACGAAGAAGATTTCGTCGAATCTGCCCTTCCGGAGCAATTCCGGGGGAAGCAGGGAGACATCGTTAGCGGTAGCGACAACGAAGACGGGCTGATTCTTTTCCGAGAGCCACGTGAGGAATGTTCCGAAGACTCTCGCGCTTGTTCCGCTGTCGGTGTTTGCGCCGCTTCCGCGGGAGCCGCGAAAGGCCTTGTCGATTTCATCTATCCAGAAGACGACCGGCGAGACGGATTCAGCGACTTTGATGGCCCTTCGGATGTTCTGCTCGGAGGAGCCGACCAAGCTGCCGAAGACACGCCCGACATCGAAGCGGAGCAGAGGAAGCTGCCATGTATTGCTGATGGTCTTGGCCATTAAGCTTTTGCCGCAGCCCTGGACGCCGAGCAGCAAGACGCCCTTGGGAGCGGGCAGGCCGATGCTGCGGGCCTGGTCGGTAAAAGCGACCGAGCGTCTGATTAGCCAGTTCTTGAGCGCATCGAGGCCGCCGACCGAGCCGAGGTCTTCCTCGGCGTCGTAGTATTCGAGCAGGCCGCTCTTGCGGATAATCTGTTTCTTTTCACTGTGGATGACGGCCAGCGACTTCTCGCCGAGCCGGCGGTGCTCGACGAGCGTCTTTGCAAGGACGTTCTCGGCTTCGGTAAGCGTGAGGCCGAGAAGTGCGTGAATGATTTGTTCGCGCACATTCTCTGTCATTTTTACGTCAAGCTTTGGGTTGTCTTTGACCTCCTGAATAATTTTTGTCAGCAGGACTGCGAAATCCTTTTCGGTGGGCAGGTCGAAGTCGATGACGGTTAAATCCTTCTCCAGCTCAGACGGCATCTCGAAGATGGGGCTTACTATGACGATTGTCTTATATGTGTTCTGCATGGAGGCGGCGACTTCGCGCAGGCGGCGAATCACCGACATATTCTGGCCCTTGAGGAACGGATGAAAATCTTTGAAGACATAAAGAGCGGGGTCAACGTGCTGGATGACATTATCCAAAGCAACGAGCGGGTCCTCTGTTGCCGTGTCGCGGTGTTTTTGCGACTGGATGGAGGTGCCTGCGGGGACAAGGCCGGTCGTTATTGACCATTCGAATACTTTCTTATCAAGGCGGGAGGCGATTTTCGAGATATATTTCAGCAGGCGTCGCTCTTCCCAACTGATGACGTAGATGAGCGGATATCGTGCACGGATGAGGACCTCCAGCTCGGTCATCGCCTGGGCGACGGTTCTGACAGTGGTGCGTTTAGCCGGTTGTCTTTTTTCGGGTTCGGGCATATTTTTGTTTCTCCTTTGATGGTGGCAGGGCTTCGTTGCCCGGGTCCAGCTCACCGGCCAAGTCAAGAAGCGCCTGGTCGGGTGCTATCATTGCGATTCTGCCGTCGGGCAGGACCCGTAATTCAAATTCACCCGGTCTTCGTTTGCGTGGCTGCTTTCTCATTGGACAAGCCGGATTCCCAAATCCGCCGCCAGATTCACCGCCTTTTGAAATTCGTTTTCTTTGAGGTACTCTTTCGGCGCTGCGTATGCGACGGCAGGCGGCACATAATCACGGCGGAGACTCACCTCCGCGTCGGGCAGTTCAGCGGCAATCCAGTTGAGGATGGGCTTTGCGCAACATTCGAAGTGGCCGGGCAGGAGCAAGTGACGTACTATCACGTGTCCGTGGCGAGCGGCCCTTAAGATATTGCGCCTTGCCACCTGCAGATAGTCGGATGCCCCGAGCAGGGACTGCGCACATTCGGCATTGCCACACTTTAGGTCCGCAAGGTAAATATCGATAAGCCCTGCGACCAATTCGCCTACGATATCATTATAGTACATACTGGAGTTCCAGACCATCGGGACAGGCGGCTCGAAACCGGCAAGGAGCTGCAATATCCCGTGGACATTTACGGCGGGCTCGCCGCCGAGGAAGTTTATGGTGCGGGCGCCCTGTTGTATCCTCTCGGTGATGACAGAAGGGAGCTTTCCAAGGTCAATCCTGCCGCCCGCCTGCGGCTGTTCGTTCCATTCAGAGACAGTGCAGAACTCACAACTCAGGTTACAGCCGGCAAGATATATCTGGTGCGAGGGTGAAAGCTGCTGCTCCTCACCCCAGTAAAGCATCTCGCGAAAGCAATAAACAGTGTCACCGAGTCGGCAGTAGCCGGTTTGCCCCGCTGTGCGGTCGACGGCACAGTTGCGGGGGCAAAGCCGACAACACTTCAGGGCCTTGATGGCCTGTTCGGCGCGCTGTTGTGCCTTGTTGTTCGCTCTTAGCTTCATAATAATCAGTCGATATCGACGAAACCGCGAGGGCGCTGGGCCTGGCCCGAGGGGGCGCGAGCTGCGCCGCCGGTCGATAGGCCGGACCGGATGCGCCAGCGGATTTTGACATAGAGGTATGCGACGGCCGCCCCTGCCACCCAAATCCACGTTATCGGCTGAGGTATGCCGAGGATAATAGCAAGACCAATCAGGAACCAGGCAAGATGCTGTGCTTCGACGGTCCAGAAGATTGCGAAGAAACGCCTTTTGCGAAGGAGCAGGCCGAATGTCCCTATAAGCCCATAGGCGCAGGCAGCAACACCGATTCCGAAATAGACACGGCCCACAAGAAGACTCACGAGCAGCCAGATGAGGGCGCACGTGACCGAGACAACCAGCCAGAGAAGAACAAACGAACCGGTGCGCCACTGACGCTCCACCTCACTGCCTATGAAGAGCAGTATGATGATATCGAAAATCAGATTCCAGGGGCAACTGTCGATGAATGAATAGGTGACCAACTGCCATATCCTTCCGTGCGCGATGCCCGTGGTGCTGACGGCAAGATACTCCACCGTAAAAGCAGGTGCATAATGAATGAGCGTAAAGCCGATGATTATAAGCACAAGGATAAAGCTGACAGCAGGGGTAAAAAGCTTTCTGGGTGAGGGAAAGGCCAGTTCGACGCGTTTCTCAAAATCTCCCATAGCTGCGGACCTCCCTTAAGCGAACCGATTGGACATAGTGTGAACGCACAACTTAAACATAGTATAACATTAGCAGGCGAATCCGTCAACGCAGGGAGGGGCCTATAACCGTCCCAAGGATTGTAGGGGAATCTTCGTAGGTTGGCTATTTTGAGCTGATTCTTAGATTACTTTCCACAGGTCACAAACGCCATCCTCACCCCGCAGGTGTTCCGACGGATAGCTATGGTTCAAGGCCTTCGGTATGCTCTTAATCCCACGCATCGTCTTGGCTCGAATCTTGTGGGCTTGGCCATGCTGCGCATAGTTCAAGCCGATGAGCCGTTCTGTAGCGTTGTTTGTGCGGTCAGAGTCGTCTTTGCTTACCTTATCCCATGTATGCTCTATATGCTGCAACAACTGATTCGCCTTCCATAATGCACCGATGCGAGAGTTGACGTATCTGCGCACCAGCTTCTCAATTGCTTCGGGTTTCTTTGTCGGCCTATTGTCCTGCCACAGTAGAGTTATTAACTCCAACATATCTTCGGCTGTATATTCCAATCCCTCCGCCCTGAATGCACGCTGCAGACCAAAGGCCCTCTTTGTCTTGCTCTTTCGCCGCGATGGTCCGATGCGTAACTGCCGAGTGCATATTGCCGCCTGAACGACCACAGTGGGGAAAACGCCTCTCGGGTTTTGGTGCTGTGCCGACCGATGGTATGGTAAATCTGACCGTTATTTCGCCTCCCTGCCTTTTTCTTGTAGAAATCGACAAGGAGGCCTTCTTTTCTTGCCCCCTAACCACACAAAATGGGACAGTTAACCTTTCCTGCAACGTCTGTCGGGGCTGCGTTCGACCTCTAAGGGCCGAAGAATTTACAAAGAAGCTCAAGCCGGTTCGCTGGCCATCTGAAGCGATGCAAGGGCGATGAATTTGTCGTCTACAATTCTGAAGACGCCCTCGAGGCCGGTGACGGCGAATATCCCCTTTGTGGCAGGTGCAACATTGCAGAAGACCAGTTGGTGGTCCCAGTCCAGCAACAGCTTTCGCAGCTTGAGCAGCTTTGAAAGACTGGAGGATGTTATAATATCGACGTTCGAGAAGTCCACGACGACGCTGCAGTCGCCTCTGTCTCTGACAATGTCGGTGACGGTCTTGACCTCATCGCCCATCTGCGGTTCCTGCGGGAGGTCAACTAAGATAATATTTTCCGACCAGTTCTGAATGCCCATATAGTTTCCCCAATAGACACAAATACGGTTTCGTAGCAATCCACTGGTTTATCGGCAGTAGTATTGGGGCGGTTAAGCAAAAAATGGGCATCCCTAATTCGTTTATTCAGTGATAATTGCACACAGCGGGCAGGGATTTGGGGACCCGCGACCCGGGCTGCGTTTGGGCTATTAGTGTTGTAAAAAGGGTCCGGATATGTAAACGCCTTGGGTCTTCGGGTCGATATAGCTATAATAAGTTATTCGGCGACATTAAGTTAGGGAAATGAACGGCTCAAGAATCCGGCGAGTTCGTGCTTGCGTCGGGACGGGGAGAAGAGGTTTTGAGACGGTTGATATGGACATACTGGGGATAAGTGCATTTTACCATGATAGTGCCGCGGCACTTGTGCGAAATGGCGAGATAATCGCCGCCGCTCAGGAGGAGCGGTTCACCCGCAAAAAGCACGACAACCGGTTTCCCACGCACGCAGTCGAGTACTGTCTGGCCGAGGGCGGTATTACGGGCGAACAGCTTGATTATGTGGTGTTTTATGAAAAGCCCCTTGTGAAGTTTGAACGGCTCTTGGAGACGTGGATAGGTTATGCGCCGCGTGGTTTCGGGCAGTTTTTGATAGGGATACCGGGATGGCTGAGGCATAAGCTTCATCTTCCACGCGAGATGGACAAGGCGCTCGGCCACAAATACAAGGGGCGATATGTCTTTGCAGAGCATCACGAGTCGCACGCGGCAAGCGCATTTTTCCCGTCGCCGTTTGAGCAGGCGGCAATCCTGACAATGGACGGCGTGGGCGAGTGGACGACGGCGAGCTACGGGGTGGGCAGGGGCAATAAGATTGAGCTGACGAATGAGATACGGTTTCCGCACTCGCTTGGGCTTTTGTATTCGGCCTTTACGTATTTTACGGGATTCAAGGTCAACTCGGGCGAGTATAAAATGATGGGCCTGGCCCCTTACGGTGAGCCGAAATATTACGATTTGATATTGAAAGAGCTGGTCGATTTGAAGGAGGACGGGTCCTTTTGTCTCAACATGTCATATTTCCCGTACTGCCACAAGACGGTGATGGTAGGCAGGAAGTTCGAGAAGTTGTTCGGCGGCCCGGTTCGTCGGCCTGAGACACCGCTTACTGAAAGAGAGATGGACATAGCCGCCTCGATACAGGCAGTGGCCGAGGAGATAATGCTGCGGGCGGCTCGGCACGTTCACAAACAGACAGGTATGAACAACCTTGTCCTGGCGGGCGGTGTAGCGCTCAACTGCGTGGGCAACGGTAGAATCTTACGCGAAGGGCCTTTCGAGAACATCTGGATTCAGCCGGGAGCGGGTGATGCCGGAGGGGCCCTGGGGGCAGCCCTGTTCGTTTGGTATCAACTGCTGGATAACGAGCGAAAAGCAGAGGGCGCGGACAAGCAGCAGGGGTCGTTATTGGGGCCTGCCTACAGCAATGACCAGATACACAGCTATCTGGACTCGGTCGGCGCAAAGTATCACAGCTACGACGACTTTGAGCAGTTGATTGACAAGGTAACGGATTTGATTGACGAGGGCAAGGTCATCGGGTGGTTCCAGGGGCGGATGGAGTTCGGGCCGAGGGCGCTGGGGAATCGGAGCATAATCGGCGATGCGCGGAGCGAAAAAATGCAGTCGATAATGAACCGCAAGATAAAGTTTCGCGAGTCGTTCAGGCCCTTTGCGCCGTGTGTTTTGCGGGAGGATGTAGCTGACTATTTCGAGATGCGGGGTGAAGAGGATAGCCCATACATGCTACTGGTTGCGAACGTAAAGGAGGATAAACGGCTGGCGGCGAATCCTGTGGCAGGCAATCCAAAAGGGCTGGATAAGCTAAAGGGTAAACGCAGTGTCGTGCCGGCGATTACGCACGTTGACTACTCGGCCAGAGTACAGACCGTGGATAAAGACCGTCACCCGAAGACGCATCGGCTGATGAGCCGATTCAAGGAGAAGACGGGCTGCCCCGTCGTGATAAATACGAGCTTTAATATAAGGGGTGAGCCCATCGTCTGCTCGCCGGAGCATGCGTACCGGTGCTTTATGGCGACAAATATGGATGTATTGGTGATGGAGGACCAGTTGCTCTGTAAAGAGGAGCAGCCGGAGGCAACGCAGCATGAAATTGACGAATACATCGCACAATTCCAGCTTGATTAGGGTTTGGGAGTGTAAAGGCGAATGTCACTTGTTGAGATAAACTGGCGGCCGGAGAAAAAAGAACTTCGTAAGTTCGGTCTTATAGCGCTGGTTATAACGGCGGCGGTTTTCTGCGTGCTTCACTTCTTGCTGAAAGTCGAGGCGAAGTGGGCGGCAGTTCTTTTTTCCATAGGGGCGATTATCTTTCTCGTAAGTTTGATATCGGCGAAGGCAACGCGGATAGTCTATCTTGCTCTTACGTTTGCAGCCCTGCCGATTGGCTTAGTGGTAAGTTTCCTGCTTCTTTCGCTGTTTTACTTTTTGATATTGACGCCGGTCGGAATTTTGTTTCGGCTTATCGGAAGAGACGTTCTTAACCGAAAATTCAAGCCGGATGGCGGCAGCTACTGGGTGAAGCGTCGCGGCGCGGAAAGTGCCGAACGATATTTTCATCAGTTTTAGCGGTTGCGGAGAAATGCAATGCCCAAAGAGGCCGAGCAGAAAACAAAAGACAAGTTCGACCAGCTTCAAGGACGCAAGCGACCTTCACTTGTTTCCGAATTCTGGTTTTTCCTGAAGCACAACAAGAAGTGGTGGCTGGTCCCCATCATAGTCGTCCTTCTAATCCTCGGAATGCTCGTGGTATTGGGAGGTTCGGCGGCTGCACCGTTTATATACACGCTGTTTTAGTCAGCCATACGAGCGAAGTTGGGGTCGATTTCGACGGCCTTTTGAATCTCTTCCCGGGCCTCTTTCGTTTGCCCCTTCGCACGCAACAGCATGCCGAGATTATAGTGGAGGTAGGGATTCTCAGGCCCCATCTCAATTCCTTTTCGATAGACCTGCTCCGCGCGGTCTCGTCTTCCCTGGTTATAGAGAAGCCGCCCGAGATTGGTGTAGGCAGGGCTGTATTTCGGCTGGATCTCTATGGCCTGCGTGAAGGCATCTTGGGCTTTTTTCAGTTCCCCGCGCATCTGGTAGGCAAGGCCAATGTTGTAATATGCCGTAGCGCTAAACGGCATAATTCTTATGGCCTCGCGGCTGTGTGCAATTGCGGCGTCATGATCGCCGTGCATACCGGAAAACGTTGCGAGCTCGATGTGCGCTCTGAGATTATGCGGGACGAGTTGGATGACTCGGCGGTAGTGCTGCGCCGAGCCGTAGCTGTTCTTGAAGGCGCCCCAGAGCAATTGTGCGTATTTGAAGTGGATATGCCAGTCAGAATCGTCGAGCCGGATTGCCTCTTCGTACATTCGGGCGGCTGCCTCATGTCCTGTTCTGGTTGCGTGTTCTTTTAGCTCATCGACTCTCTGCTGCCAGTATTTTATCTGGCGGTCGTGGTAGATTTGGTTAATGAAGGGGGCCTTTTCGCTGAGGATGGAAAGATTCCCGTTGACTATTTTGTACTGGTCCCACCCGCTGAACGCGAGTCGAACCTCACACTCTTCTGGTGTTATCAGGGCAATCTCCTGCGCCTTCTTGCTCTTGATTCTCGCAGGTAGTATCTCTTCAACCTGCTCTAAAATAGTCTCGGCAAGCAGATAATTTCCGCTGAAATTAAGATGGACGTGCTCGAGAAACAGCTCATATCCGGTCGTGCTCTGCGGACTGTTCTGCTCGAAAACTTCCGCGGCGTCAACGAGGCAGATGCCGCCGTCGGTCTTGTCACCCGCGACATCTCGGATGATTTCGTTAATTTTCGTATCGGCGCGGAAGCGAAGCGTATCGAAGACCAGGGCCTTTGTGAAGCTTTGCTTGGCGTCTTCGAATTTACTGAGATTCCAGTAGCATTGGCCGAGACGAAAGTGCAGGTCGGCGAACGTGTCGTCTATCTCTGCGGCGGCGAGATACCGGTCAATCGCCTCGCTAAAGTTGTTTGCGTCCTCATAGTCCGTGCCCTGTTGGTAGAGCTGCTCCCATTTCTCTTTTTGCTGCTCTGCCAGGTCCTGCCGATGCAGCGAGGCAAAGGGGGGATTATCTCTGAGGTTTGCCCCGACGGTGGAGAAAATGATTTTAGCGCCGCTTTTTTGCGCGGTGTGGGCAATGTCGAGCAGATTCTTTCCGAAGTGGCTGTACACCGCTTGCATCTGCGGCTCGTCCGGCCGAATTTGCTTGTCCAGAAACATTTCAAGCCCGCCCCACGTTTCCGGGACACCTTCTCGTTGTGCTACCCGTGTGGCGATGTTGGTCAGGAGCTGGCCGAACCTGGCGGCCTTGAGGGCGATGCCGAGACGGATGAGGGCGAGGTTCTTGGATAGAGGTGCGAAAACGGTTCCCGCTCCGTAAGGGCCGACGACTTCGTTATTGCCCATGTAAACAATGAACAGGTCCGGCTCGTAGCGGGCACAGCCCTTTGCGATAACGCGGGCAACGTGCGAGTTAATGGCCGGCATAGCGACAGTGAACACCTCGAAGTTGGTGTCGGGGTACTGCTGGGACAGCATAAGCTCCAGAAATCGACCGAAGCCGTAAGCGCCGTCCGGTGTCCCCTGCGCTGCTGAGCCACCGAGAATGAAGATTCTGTACGTGCTCTCGCCTTTCTGCGCCGGGATGACAAAGGGGTCGAATTCTCGGGTAATTTGCGGGGGGAAAAACCGCCAGCCGAATTTGTAGTTGCTGCAGTGGTAAGTCTTGCCCTGTGTTTTGTACTTGATAATGGCAGCGGCGGGGTAACCGTAGCCCACTATACGCAGGGCAAGCTCCAGGAAGATAAATAAAAGAGCGGGGATTACGGTCAGGGCAACAAGGCGAAACAGCCAGAGTCGCCGGCCGGTAATCCGCGGCGATGGAGGCGCGTCTTTCTCGCCGCCGTCCTTGTGGGTTGCGTCTGCTGACTTCTTGCGTTTTTTCCTGCTCAACTGTCGGCTCATCACTTTGGGTCGCTGTTAAGGTGTCGATCGTTTGACAGAGTCATTCTGCTGATTTTTGGAGCGATGTAAAGCCCTTCGCTTTTTACTTTTGCCTTTTTACTTCTGTCCGTTTCCCTTATCATTGCCCTATGCTCGACAAAGGACTTGTCCAGATTTATACCGGCTGCGGCAAAGGAAAAACCACTGCCGCGTTCGGCCTGGCACTTCGCGCCGCAGGCCACGGCCACAAAGTCCTCATCTATCAGTTCCTAAAGCCACCGTCGCTCGATATCGGCGAACGGTTCGCCCTCCGGCTCGGCGCCGTCAGAATAAGAGCCGAAGCACTCGATGTCCCCTGGGATATGCAAAAATCACCCCTCGACCCCAAAGCCGTCGAAAACGCCCGACAGGCAATTACTGAAGCTCTCCAACGGCTGGCCGAAACCGCACAAAAAAGATTCTATGACGTGCTCGTCCTCGACGAAATCGTCTACTGCTTAGCCAAAGGTCTTGCAGAACTCGAAGATATTAAAAAGCTCATCGATACCAGAGACCCACGCGTCGAAATCGTCCTCACAGGCAGAGACGCCCCCGATGAGCTTATCGAGCTGGCAGACCTCGTCACAGAAATGAAAAACATAAAGCACCCCTTCGACAAAGGCACCCCCGCCCGGGCCGGCATCGAGTATTGACCCCACCCTCGCACAGTATCGCCCATTGCCCAGGAAGTCATATTTTTCGTGTAACCAGGCTGCCTCCGGGATACATTTATGATTGATGGCCGAGACAATGGTAAATGTCAGCACTCCTATGGATATCGCAGTGCTTAGCCCTGCAATCGAAAATGCCATATTGCCGGTTGGTTCGGTAGCGTTTACGGGGTTTGCGTGGCAATAAAGATACTTGTGCAGTAACTGGGGGTCTTGTGGAGAGCCGGCATACGGGTCCATTCTATTGAATCGGCCATTAAGGGGGTCGTAATAGCGTGCGCGGAGGTAATAATTCCCGGATTCGCTGTCGTACTGTTCACCTGTGTAGAGCAGGTTCGTTTGTGTACTTCGTGGCCCGCCGAGCAACACTCCATAACCATCATAGGAGAAGCTATCATCAACGGTAGAGCCGTCACTGCCGACAAGTTGTCTTGTGCTACCATGACCATCGTACAAGAGGTACTTCGGCGTTGCGGCCCCGGTTACCTGTGCAAGGACATCATCACCGATGATATATGTTGTGACGTCAGTGCCGGTGGTTTGACGGCCTCACCGGCCGCCGGCTTGCTGCTATTGACAACCGCACGAGATTTTGCTTATCCTATGACGCATATCGAACCTTATCTATTCAATCGAAAGGATAGCAAAATGTCTCTCGCACAAAACCAGTCGCCCCACACAGAACCTCAAAACATAAGTCGTCGTGAAATCCTCACGACCGGTGCGGCCCTGGCCGCAGCAGCAACGGGGCTGCCCCTGCGAAACACAGCAGCAGCAGAAATAGAAAAAGTCGTCAAGAACGGAAACATCAAGCAATCCGTCAGCCGCTGGTGCTACAACAAAATCCCGTTCGAGAAATTCTGCGAGATATGCAAGAAGCTCGGCCTTGTCGGCATCGACCTGCTTAATCCCGAAGAGCTGCCCACCGTCAAAAAGCACGACCTTATCTGCACTATGCTCTTCTCACACGGGCTGACCGAAGGCCTCGCACACACCAAAAACCACGCCGAATGTCTCTCCAAACTACAGCAATCCATCGACGCCGCGTCGGAATTCGGCTTCCCAAACGTTGTTTGCTTTCCCGGAAATCGCTACGGCATAGCAGAGGAAGACGGCATTAAGAATACGGTCGATGCCCTGAAAAGAATCATAGGCCACGCAGAAGAGAAGAACATTACACTCTGCATGGAATACCTCAACAGCAAGGTTGACCACAAGGATTATATGTTCGACAACATCGGCTTCGGCGTCGAAGTCTGCAAACAGGTCGGCTCGGAGAACTGCAAGATTCTCTACGATGTTTATCACGCCCAGATTATGGAAGGCGATATCATCCGCACCATACAGGACTACCACCAGTACATCGGCCACTACCACACCGGCGGCGTGCCCGGAAGAAACGAAATCGACGAAACCCAGGAACTCTACTACCCGGCCATTATGCGAGCCATACTCAAAACCGGTTTTGCCGGCTACGTCGCCCACGAGTTTGTTCCGAAGGCGCCTGACCCGGTTAAGTCACTGGCTCAGGCGATAGAAATCTGTGACGTCTGAACATCCGCGGAGCAGGAAAATTGGCCAATAATGTAGCAGCGATAATCTGTGCAGCAGGTCCCGGCTCTCGCTTCGGCGGCAAAAGAAAGAAACAATTCACCGACGTCGCCGGCAGGGCCGTCTTCCTGCGAAGCGTCGAGCTGTTCGCAAACCGCCCCGACACAAAACAGATTCTGCTCGGCATCCCTGCCGACGACGAAGAGCTTGTAAAGGTTCGCTGGGGCGCCAATCTTTCGCTCTTCAACGTCGGGATCTTCATCGGCGGCGCCACCCGCTTCGAGACCATCAATAAGGCCCTCGAAATGCTCGCCGACGGCATCGACCTCGTCGCCGTCCACGACGCCGCCCGCTGCTGTGTCACCGAGAAATGGATAGACGATTGCATAGCCGCCACCGAAAAGACCGGCGCCGCCATCCTCGCCTGCCCCGTCTCCGCCACCGTAAAACAGGTCAAGGACGGCCTCATCACCAAAACCATCGACCGTTCAAACCTCTACTTCGCCCAGACCCCCCAGGTCTTCAAGACATCCCTGCTCAAAAAAGCGCACGCAAAGGCCGACCCGGCCGAAGCAGAAACGATAAGCGACGATTCCCTCCTCATCGAAGCCCTCGGCCAAAAAGTCGCTATCGTCGAGACAGACCCCTCTAACATCAAAATCACGCACAAAACCGATATCGCCATCGCCGAAGCCATCCTGAAATCCCGACCAAAACCCAGACCCGAAGGCCCCATCGGCCCCTACGCCGATGCCCAGTGGTGATTCTTCGTATTGCGCAGGGCGTCCCGCCTACAGCGGGTAAAATTGCGTACTGTGTAAGACAAAACTTGGCCAGATGAAGGCCATTCCTCCCAAAAAACCCTGCAAAAAATATTCCAAAATTTCTTGTTTTTCGTTGACGAATCAACGATAGTCGTGTATAATTCAACGAAATGTGGTCGTAGACCATGAAACTCAATGGAGGTGCTTTACAATGAGAGAGTTCCTTAGAGAAAACAGGCGGCTGCTGGGGGCGTACTGCCTTATTGCCCGTATCCTCGGCTGGTACTTGATTCTGGTGGGGCCTTTCTGGTTAATTGTGCTGCTTTCCGGCGGCCTATTGGCGGGTTGCCCACAGGAGGCCGATGTTATTCTCTACGCTGTTTCCGGGCTTATTTTTGATTTTTTCGTCCCCGGGTTGTTGGCCTTCGCCGTATCGGGGCTCTTAGATTACCTGCTGCGCCCTGACACTAGGCCCCGCCTTATCCTGCGAATTACAGACAAACTGTGCTATGTCTATGCCGTCTTTCTGATTCTAAAGGCCTTTGCCGTCAACTTCTGGTTCGTGAACGTCAAGTTTCTCGAAATCTCAGGGGGCATCGGAATCGGGCCGCATATCAGCGGAATCGGCGCGCATTCTGTTAGTGCAGCCATTGCTGAGGCCGACCGTGGCAAAAGTCCTGCTCCTTATTGGTGCAGGCGTGATACTGCATCGTTTGCTACCCGTCATCGAAGAATCCAAAACGCTGGTCTGAAAGGAGGGCTGCTATGATAAACGTACGACTTGATTACCTGCTCGTGGACAGGCGGATGAAGCTAAAAGAATTAGCTGAGGCAACCGGGCTGGCCGTCAACAACCTCTCGATACTGAAGACCAACAAGGCCCGCGCCATTCGCTTTTCGACACTTGAGGCAATATGCAAGGCCCTCGAATGCGCCCCCGGCGACCTGCTCGAATACATCGGCGATGAAGATAACGCCACGACATAGAACAACATCACATTTACAGATAGAAAACACCAGCCTCGCACAGAGCAGGGCTTTTTCTCTTTCAGCGAATCTCCTTTTCTGGTAGAATGCTTTCATTCCGCAAAGGACGTATTCAAGGATGATATATGGGCACATCTAAGGTAGGAGCTTACGAGGTGAAATCGGCTGCTCCCGGCAGGGCCGAACCCCTTGACAGCACCATAACCGCTCTCGCAGGCAAGCGGTTTCACTTTATCGGGGCGGGCGGCGTGGGTATGAGCGGGCTTGCCAAGCTGCTGCTAAAACACAACGCAATCATCACCGGTTCCGACCAGACTTCTACCGAAGTTACCGCCTGTCTGAACCACCTCGGTGCCGACATCAAAACAGGCCACCACCCCGAAAACCTCAACCCTCGGACCGACGCCGCTGTCATCTCCGCTGCCATAAAAGAGGACAATCCTGAGCTTGCCCGCGCCCGCTGGCTGGGTCTCAAAGTCCACAAGTACGCCGAAATACTCGGCCTGCTCTTTAACCAATACTACGGCATCGCAATCGCAGGTACCCACGGAAAGAGCACCACCTCCGGCTGGCTCGCACATCTGCTCAGCCAGGCGGGTCTGTCGCCAAACTTCATCGTCGGGGCGGAAATTCCCCAACTACAATCCTCTTCCGGCACAGGCCAGAGTGAATTTTTCGTCGCAGAGGCGTGCGAATTCGACCGGAGCTTTCTCAACTTAAAGTCCCAAATCGCAGCCATCCTCAACATCGAGCCGGACCATCTCGATTACTATAAGGACCTCGATGAAATAATCGGCGCATTTACAGATTTCGCCCTCGGCACGAAATCCGGCGGAACCCTCATCGCCGCAAGCCAAGACCCCAACATTGAGAAACTCCTGAGCAAACTGCCCCCCGATCTCAACTGTGAAACGTTCGGCCTCGACCCAAAATGCAACTGGCAGGCCGCCAATCTCGAAGAAACTGACGGCCTACACAGTTTCGACGTCCTTCACAATGACACTCTGCTCGGTCGAACAAAAAGCTCCCTGCCCGGAATCCACAACGTGAAGAATGCCCTGGCCGTGGCTGTGATGGCGATAAGCGCAGGGGTCGAGCCGCAGATGGTACTGGAACTGCTGGGGGCGTTTACGGGGATGGACCGCCGGCTGATGCTTAAGGAACGGCTGAACGGCGTTACGGTTCTTGACGATTATGCTCATCATCCCACTGAGATAAAGGCATCGCTGGCCGCTATAAGGCAAAGGTACCACCCCAAGCGACTGTGGTGCATCTTCCAGCCACACCAGTACAGCAGAACAAGGTTTTTGCTTGATGATTTCGCACAAAGCTTTAAGCTCGCAGATACCACTATTGTGCCCGAAATTTACTTCGTCAGAGACTCACAAACCGCCAAAAAACAAATAAACTCGCAGGTACTGGTCGATAAAGTAAGAGCCGAAGGCAGCAACGCCCTGTTCATAGATGGCTTTGCACCGATATGCGAACATCTGAGGCAAAACGTAAAAACCGGCGACATCGTCGTCACTATGGGCGCAGGAGACATCTGGAAGGTGGCAGATGAGTATATTCAGTGGCTTAGAGAAAATCGTTGAGAAGGATTACCCCCTCGCAAAACAGACGTGGTACGGCCTCGGCGGGCCCGCCGACTACTTCATAAGACCCAAAACCGCCGACCAGCTCACCCGGATCGTCAAGGAATGTAATGACAAAAGCATCCCCATCCGCGTACTCGGACTCGGCTCAAACCTGCTCATCAGCGACGAAGGCCTCCGCGGCGCCGTCATCCAGTTGAAAACCGAGGGCTTCTCGAAAATACAATTCGACAACGACCAGGTCACCGCTGGTGCCGGCGTCGAATTAAGCAAGCTCGTCCTTACCTGTGCAAAGAAAGGGCTCTCCGGCCTGGAACCTTTAACCGGCATACCCGGCTCGGTGGGAGGCGCCGTCCGTATGAACGCAGGCGGCAACTTCGGCGATATCGGCGCCGCCGTCGAATCCGTCACACTTATGGACAAAGACGCCAACATCTTCGGAAAATCGAAACCCGAGCTCGAGTTCGACTACAGAAAGACAAATATCACCGCAAAATTCATACTCGACGCCACAATCCGCCTGGCGCCCGCAGAACCCGAACAAATCACCAAAACACTCAAGGAAATCTGGGCCTACAAAAAAAATACCCAGCCCCTCAATACCATTAACTCCGGCTGCATCTTCAAGAACCCGAGAGGCGTGTCCGCCGGCGCCCTCATCGATAGAGCAGGTCTCAAAGGCCTCCAAATCGGACAGGCCGTCGTCAGCGATAAACATGCAAACTTCATCATCGCAAGACCCGGCTGCACAGCCAAAGACGTCACGCGACTCATCGACGCCGTTAAGCAGCGCGTCAAAGAACACTTCGACATCGACCTCGAACTTGAAATCGAAATCTGGAAGTGAAAAATGAACTCCGACCCCCTAACACATACCAACGACCAGTCGCCGACGCTCCATAGCTATGGCGACGGAGCGCCGAGGCCCGAAGACCTGAAAGTCGCCGTCCTGGCCGGAGGAATCAGCCCAGAGCGCGACGTCAGTCTCCAAAGCGGACAGTGCGTCGAACAGGCCCTCAAAGACGCCCAAATAAACGTCGTCTCCTCAGACATCACCCCGGACGAATTGACTATACTCGACGACCAGACTATCAACGTCTTCTTCATCGCCCTGCACGGCAGCTTCGGCGAAGACGGACAACTACAGGAAATCCTCGAGAACAGAAACCTTATCTATACCGGAAGCGGACCACTGGCAAGCAAACTTGCCTTCGACAAATACCTTAGCAAAACCCTTTTTGCCCAGGCAGGCGTCCACGTCCCGCCCGCTATCATTTTCCATCCAAACGACGATGCCGAAATTCTCCTTAGCAAATTAAAACAGCTCGGCCAAAAACTCGTCGTCAAACCGATCAGGCAGGGAAGCGCCATCGGTGTTTCTATTACTGAGAACCCTGAAGAGGCAATCGAACTCGCAAAGCAATGCTCGCAAAACTTCGGCCAGTGTATGTTCGAACGCTATATCTGCGGAAAAGAAATCACCGTCGGCGTCATCGACGGAAATCCCCTGCCTATCCTCGAAATACGGCCCGCAAACGGCTTCTACGACTACGATTCAAAATACACCAACCCAGCAACCGAATACCTCTTCGACACTATAGAAGACCCCCAACTCACCGCCGACATCCGGAACGCCTCCGTCCGCTGTTTCAACGCCCTCGGCTGCAGACACTTCGCAAGAGTCGACTTCATCCTCGGCGACGACAACATCCCTTACGCCCTCGAAATCAACACCATCCCGGGACTCACTACGCATTCACTCCTGCCAAAAGCCGCCGAAAGGACGGGGCTTTCTATGACACAGCTCTGCTCTAAACTCGTCACCGATGCCCTTAAAGAATCTTCACGTCTGATTAAACCGGCTTCTGAGCGATAGAAAATAGCTGTGGCTAAGACAAAAACAAAAGTATCGTTCAAGCCCGGAAGGCAAAAACGAAAGAAACGCACAAAGACACACCTTGCCCCGAGTCTGGTGCCTGTCCTGAAACTTCTTGCTGCCGTTGTTGTAATCGCCGCCGCCGTAATCGGTCTGCTCACTATCGAGAAACGCTTAACCGAATCTCCGCAGCAGGCCGCGTATATCGAACTAATAGGCGTCCCTGAGTGGGCTTCTGAGCAGCTCCAGCAAAGAGTCTCCGATGCCGCCCTCGCAAACGGCCAGGACCTCCGGCTCGACGAAGATGCCGCCGTTGCCATCCAGAACAACATCGCCTCCCTTGTCCCCTGGCTGGCCGAACCAAAAGTCCATGTAACACACAACTCCATACAAATCCGGGGCCGGTGGAGAACGCCTCTCGCTATCGTCTCCCACCGCCAAAAAGAATTCTACATCAGCTCAGACCTCGTCGTCCTCGATTATGTCCCCATCCCCGAACTCCACTTCGTCCGGCTGACAGGCCTCAAACCCCCCACCGGCAACCCGAAGCCCGGCGACACCTGGCAGGGAGACGACCTCGCCGCCGCCCTGGTTATCCTCACGCGAATCGAACGTATGGACTACGCCCTGATGCTCGAAAAACCCCTCCTCCACGAGATAGACAGCGTGGATGTCGGCAACTTCGAAGGCCGAAAAAGCACACGGCAGCCGCACGTCCTGCTTTACTCAAAAGAAAAAACCCAAATCATCTGGGGTGCCGAGCTCGGCGCCTGGGCCAGACATCTCGAAGCCACCGACGAAGAAAAACTCGCCAAACTATTCGCCTACTACGAAGAATACGGCACCTTCTCCGGCGTCAAATATATCAACCTCCGCGACCCCCAGCAGTACGTCCCCCTTCCCGTCGATAAATACTGAACCCCTCTTTTAGCCAGTCCTCAAGCCAGCGATAGCGATACCCAATGCCAAGCTCCTCACACATCGACTTGAACTGCCTCACCGCCCACTCACTAAGCTCACTTTGAAATTCTTTATCTGCTTTGCAGCAGAATATCCGGCATCCGGCAAACCTGTTCTCGTATATCGAGCACTTCTGCTCAACTTGATAAGGACACCGTCCTCCTGTCATCGCTCTTAAATTCCCTTCGCCCGGGCTCGCCGCCAAATAAATAAGCTCCGGCGTGCTCACAAACAGGCGATGGTCAAATTGCTTGAAATCACAGCACCTTCCGCACACGCTGCATTCGCCCGCAAGATCGGGACTGCGGCCGAGCCATTCCTCAAGCCGACTGTACACCTCAGCCACCCGCCTCACTATCTCTTCGTTGTTGCCCATCGGCCCACCACTTACGATTGCTCTTTATCCTCTCAATATCCTCGAAACTATAATGCCGCCCTCTGTTTATCCCCGGGCATTTCTGCGCCGCCCTGTTCCACTCGCCCGGCCCTTTCAGATTTCCCGGCCAAAAAGGCCACGCCCTGCACTGACCAGGCCGAACCGAATATATCCGGCATCTATTCTTCTGTCCCTGCCTGCACTGAGCTTTGCCGAAGTGCCTCTCAAGAAATATGCAGTCCTTGCTCTCGACATCCTCGATAATGCTCGTCCTAAGTCCCACCCGCCTCAGGAACCGGCGACGCACCTCGCCCTCCGACAGCCCCAAAAACCCCGCAATCAGTTCAATCTCCCGCCGAACCACCCATATATAACCCTCACCTGGCCCCGAGCAGCACGCCCCGCACCCCTGGCACTCAAATGCCAGCCCCCCCGCATACCACCGCGCCCCACGCTTGGACACAATTCCAGTATCTCTCTTTCTCCGAATTGAATTGTCGCCCACAATCCCCAAGCCCCCTCAATCACTGGCAACCAAAGAGTCAGCTTCCGTCATCCCGGCACCCCCTTCTTGCGTATGTTCAACAACAACGGACTGTTTACCGACCCATAGTCCGAAACCGAAACCGGATATACACTCAGCAACACACCGTAATCAAGTTAGCAGTCCATTTCACCGGGAATTATCTTCTGCCAGAAGCTCGTCGCAGGAGCATTACAATGAATAATACGACCAGTGGTATGGCTATCCAGAACCATAGGTACTTTCGGAAAAGGTTTTCATCTGTTACGACCGCATCTGCAGCAGCCGAGGGAGATTCTGCGCGCATGGTCGGCTTTTTGGGCATGGGCTCAACGGGAGATGCTTGCTCATCAGGTAGCCACCCTTTCTGGCCGGTAATCTTCAGGGGCCATTGGTCCAGCCATGACTCCAGAAATGCTTTGTGCTCGACTTGCTCTCGCATCTTGCTCAATAACGCATTTTGTTCGTCGGGGGTTCTCTTAGCTTCTTTGGCAAGCTCTTCGGCCCAGAACGTTGTGTCATATTCATCAATGAGGCCTGAATAAGTCCCTCTGGATACATACTTTCCGGCCGGAAGGATTCCGGTTTGCGAAGGACCGACTCCCGCAAGGTCCTTAGCCGCAGTCAGTTCCAGTTCCAACTTGTCCCCGGGTGCCGTAAGGTACTTACGTGTAGATATGAACCCAAAGTAAATTTCCCCTCTGTCCGGTCCCTGTCGCCAGGGCATAACCTCCCATCCGTCCGAGAATCGCCCGTTTTCGAAGATGACAATATCGGCCGCTTGGCCATTTCGGATGATACGCAGAAGCAGCTTCCCTGAGAGAAAATCTTTGCGGCTCTTGAACGCCCAGTGGAAAACCGGCTGCTGGAGGGGCAACTTTAGAGAAATTGCCCGCTCGCGTGGCTCGCGAACTTTCGTTTGCTTATCTTTTGACATCTCAGTCATGTGAAGCGCAAAGACCGGCGTTGACAGCCCAAATATAGCCGCCAACAACAAGAGGCAAATCCTGTAAGTCAGTTTGATAGATCCAACTGTATAAATTCTCATAAGTTTCGATGCCTTCTTTCACAATCAGTTTTTTACACTTCTATCAAACCACCCTTACTCAGCTCACCATCGCAAAACCGCTCCGGTGTCTGCGCTCGTCGCCATTGATGCATACTTCGCCAGATAGCCCTCGGTAACTTTCGGCGGCAGCGGCTTAAAGCTCTTTTTGCGCTCTGCAAGCTCCTCGTCCGACAAGCTCACGTCAATCCTCTTGTTCGGGATATCAATCTCGATGATGTCGCCGTCCTTAAGAAGCCCTATAGGCCCGCCTACCGCCGCCTCCGGACTGATATGGCCGATACACGCTCCTCGCGTTCCCCCACTAAACCGCCCGTCCGTAATCAAAGCGACCTCCTGCCCTAAGCCCGCACCCATTATATAGCTCGTCGGTGAAAGCATCTCCTGCATACCGGGCCCGCCTTTCGGTCCCTCATAACGAATCACCACCACATCTCCTGCTTTCACCTTCCCAGCCAAAATCCCCTCACACGCATCCTCCTGACTCTCAAATATCACCGCAGGCCCGCTGTGAACCAGCATCCCATCGGCCACCCCCGCACTTTTGACCACACCGCCACCCGGTGCAAGATTGCCCCTTAATATCGCAAGCCCACCCCTCTTCGAATAGGCATCATCAATCGCGTGAATTACCTCGCTGTCCTTAATCTTTGCCCCTGCAATGTTCTGGCCCAGCGACCTTCCCGTCACCGTCATACAATCCGTATTCAGCAGCCCCCCAACTTTGCTTATCTCCTTCAATATCGCACTTACTCCCCCAGCCGCATCCACGTCCTCCACGTGCCACTTGCTCGACGGCGCCACCTTGCAGATATTCGGACACCTCTCGCTAATCTCATTTATCCGCTCAAGCCCGTACTCAATCCCCGCCTCGCTCGCCACCGCCAGTGTATGAAGCACGGTATTTGTCGAGCCGCCCATCGCCATATCCAGAGTCAGTGCGTTGTCCATCGACTCTGTGCTGATAATATCCAGCGGCTTAATGTCCTTCTCAATCAGCTCAACTATCTGCCTGCCCGCCTGCTTGTAAAGCTCCTGCCGTTTCGGGTCAACGGCCAGTATCGTCCCATTGCCCGGCAGGGCCATCCCTATCGCCTCACACAAACAGTTCATCGAATTGGCCGTGAACATCCCCGAACAGCTCCCCACCGTCGGACAGCCCGTGCACTCCAGCTCCTCAAGCTGCTCTTCAGTAATCTTGCCCGCGTTGAACTGCGCCACGCCCTCAAAGATGCTTATTACGTCCACAACCCTCCCATCCTTCGTCTTGCCCGCCGCCATAGGCCCGCCCGATACGAATATCGTCGGAACATTCACCCGAACCGCACCCATCAGCATACCCGGTATTATCTTGTCGCAGTTCGGGATGCAGACAAGGGCGTCAAAACAGTGCGCCCGGACCATCGTCTCCACCGAATCGGCCACTATCTCACGCGACGCCAGGGAATATTTCATACCGGTATGGCCCATAGCAATGCCGTCGCAGACCGCTATCGTATTGAACTCAAAAGGCACTGCCCCCGCCTGGCGAACCGCCCCCTTGACCACCTCCGCCACCTTATTTAAGTGCTTATGGCCCGGTACGACCTCACAGAAACTGTTCGCTATCCCCACAAACGGCTTGCGCAATCCATCGCTGCTCACCCCGCAGGCCCGCAGCAAACCCCTGTGCGGCGCCCGTTGAAAGCCCTTTTTCACCGTATCACTTCGCATCTGTCTTCCTTTCTGCAATTTATTCAGGCCCTGACAAAACCGCCAGTTTAATCGCTCTCGCAGGCCGGATAAAGAAAAATCAGTTGTCTTGCCCGTCTTAACAGCTATAATTGTGACCCAAGTTGAGTTAAGAAATTGAGATTACAATGGAGATAAAGACCATGGCGTCGAAGGTACTGCCCGCTTTCGTTATTTGCTCGGCTTTAGTTGCTCTGCTGATGTCCTCCGGGTGCACCAGCCAAGCCGACCAACAATCCAAGACCACCGCTGACGAAACTATATTGCTTGCATTTCAACCCGAGCCAAACAGCGTAACAAAATACAGAATAATCACCGAAGCACACCGAAGCACCGAATGGCAGGGACCTGTGCCAAATAAAGAGTCTCTCAAGCAGGGACATAACGACAACCGGCTCGAAATCATCTTCTCGCAATTCGTCCCCGAACCAAACGAACAGATTGAACAGGAGACGACCCCGGCCTTAATCAAAATCGAGCAGGTGAAGTACTCCTCGACTGTACAAGGCCGGACCGACCTCGAATTCGACAGCTCCACGAACCAAGACCCCAACCACCCCTTCGCCAAGCTCGTCGGCCAAACCTACGGCATTACGTTCACCCCCGACAATCATATCCCCACTGTATTCGGATTATCGCAGGGCCGACACGCCGTCTCCGGACCAGAAGAAATAAACCAAATCGCCCTGCGAATCTTCTCCCCGGAACTAATCAGAGAACGACACGGCACACCCGCCTTTCCCAAAGGCAAAAAACAACACGCAATACTTGGAGACTCCTGGAGCACAATTAAAACCTTCGCCTTTAATTTCATGGGCCTCAAATCCTATGAAAGAGTTTATACGCTAAGAGATGTAGTCACCTCCGATGGACACCGGCTCGCCAAAATTGAAATGAACGCCATACCAACTTCAAAACTCGAAAGACGATTCCAGAAGGAAAGAATGCCCCAGCCGCCGACAAACTTCGACAGCACCGACAGCTACACCGGCACCGCTGAAGTCGACCTCACCGATGGCCTGGTCAACTACTGCAGCGAACAGCTAACCGTCACCTGGACCGGCGTCCTGCCCCCCGACCCTAAGCAGGGTACCACAGAACCCGTCGTCCTGAAAATGAGCGCAGGCGTCCTGCACCGGCTCGAGAGAATTGATTAACCAGCCGGAAAAGCTCCGCCGTCAGACTTCGGTGAGCTTAGTTGAATCAAAAAACCTGCTACCAAACAAAAGAATCTCGAAGGGCTTAACAATGTCCGACAACAATAACCCGGCTCAATTTCAAAACAAAAACCGTAAACTCAGAACATTGTCAGCCATACTCCTGCTCGCTGCAATCTGTGCAATCCCCGCCTGCCGGGAACCTTCTTCGCCTCAATCGCAGCTAATCAGCGACAAAACCCTCCTGACCGTTGACTTCCAGCAAGGACAAACACTCAAATACAAGTTCGTCTCAAAAAGGGACTTGACCATCAACTGGGGCAAAATGCAGGGACCAAGCAGAAAAACTGAGACAAGGGTTGATAAATCAAACGAGTCAATCGAAATGGTCGTTGCCTACACCCCAATCGAGGTGGACCCTTACGGCCTTACAACTATCCAGGCAAAGTGCCTCTCCGTCAACATCTTCAGGAGCGAAAAGGCAAGAAAGTCCGGGCAAAGAAAAGACGCCGCAGAAACCTTCCAGGGTAAATCCTGGAAATTCACCGTCGGACCGAACGGAAAAATAGAAGACCACTCTGAATTCTATGAACTGCTCAAACAGGCCGGCAGCCAGGCCATCCGAAAAGACCCAAGACAGGGAACCATCAAAGACCCCGATATGATTTACGACGTCATCGCCACCCAAAACTTCCTCTGGGACGCCGTCTCCAGTGTCGAAAACGTCGTCGAAGGTGTCGCCGTCGGGGATGAATGGAAATCAAAACTCTCAGCGCCCGCCCCTATGATTCTCTGGGTCGCAAGAGATGTCAACTACCGCCTCGATAAAATCCAGACTACAGGCCAGCGCCGTTTCGCGGTCATCAAAAGTTCGTTCACCCCTACCAAATCCGTTCCACGCGCCTGGCCCGTACCATATTCCGTCAGATTCCAGATAAGTGGTATGTTCGGCTTCCTGAGAGACTACAAAGTGCTCGACCTCACAGGACAGGGACAGGAACTGTTCAACATCGACAAGGGACACACCGAACAGTACGACCACAACTACACACTCCGGCTCGAAGCTTCCCTGCCGCTGAACCTCGGCGTGAATCCAAAAATTACAATCAACAGCACGCTCACTATGAAACTGCTCGAACCCGCAGAACCCCGGAACAGCCAAAGCTGATGCCGAGACGAACGACTCTCAAGTAAGATTGGAGGTCATCTCAGATTGGAACCAAAGAATCTCTGGGCGCCCTGGCGAATCAACTACATACAGGGACTCGACAAAAAGGACGGCTGCTTCATCTGCGACAACCTGAAGGCCCCCGACGACGACGAAAAGAACCTCGTCCTGTGGCGGACCGCCCGCTGCGTTGTAATCCTGAACCGCTTCCCATATAACAACGGCCACCTCCTCATCGCACCAAACCGACACATCGCCGACCTCGACCATGCAACCGATGATGAATTGCTTGAGATGACCAAGCTCATAAAAGAGTCGCAAAAAGCCCTCACCCTTGCCATAAAACCGCACGGCTTCAATGTCGGTATGAACTTCGGCAGATGCGCAGGCGCAGGACTGCCCGGACACATCCACATTCACGTCGTCCCAAGATGGGACGGCGACACAAATTTTATGACCGTCTGCAGCAATACCGACGTCATCAGCCAAAGCTTGACCGAGCTGCTCGAGCTGCTGAAACTCGAAAGTAAAAAACACAACCTCCCGGCACTTTAACTATGACCACCCAGCTCGCCCCTTACGCCGTTACACAAGCCGTAAGCCGAGGCCGAAAATTCACAGAAAAACCCCACCCCTACAGAGACCACTTCGAGAGAGACCGCGACCGAATAATACACTGCTCTGCCTTCCGTCGACTCGAAGGGAAAACCCAGGTCTTCACCCCCGGCCTCGACGACTACTATCGCACCCGATTGACTCACACCATCGAAGTTGCCCAAATCGCAAGGACAATCGCCGCCCGACTCCGCCTCAATGAAACGCTCACCGAAGCAGTCTGTCTCGCACACGACCTCGGCCATCCTCCCTTCGGACACACCGGCGAAACCATCCTCAACGAACTTATGGCCTCGTTCGGCGGATTCGAGCACAACACCCAGACCCTCCGTATCATCGACCTGCTCGAACATCCCTACCCGGACTTTCCCGGCCTGAACCTCACCTACGAAACACGCCTCGCACTGGCAAAACACAAAACCACATACGACAGCCCCGCAACGGATGAGTTTCCTGAAAAGAATTGCACTCTTGAGGGACAAATCGCGTCTCTGGCCGACCGTATCGCCTACAACTGCCACGACCTCGAAGACGCCCTCAGAGCCGACATACTTACCGAAAACCAGCTCGCCGGCCTTGAGTTATTCAGCCAGGCCCAAAAAGCAATAAACGCCGCCCGGATAGCCGACACAACCGTTAGAAGAACAAGAACCGCTAAAGCCATAATCGACCGTCTCGTAAGCAGTGCGCTGGCCGAATCCAAAAACAAAATCCAAAACGCAAATATCAACTCCCCCGAAGATGTCTACGAACTCGCTGAAAATCTAATCACCCTCGACTCGGCCAACGAAAGCCGTCTCACCCGGCTCGAAGACTTCCTTCTCGAAAATTTCTACAGACACAAAGCCATACTTCAGAACACCCCGAACATAAAACACTGGCTGACCGACCTGTTCGGCCGGTTCTGCAGGGACCCGGAACTTATGCCCGGCTACTTCCGCTCCTTTATTCCCCGCCACGGCCTCGAGCGGACCGTCTGTGGCTACATCGCCGGTATGACCGATAGATACTGTATGGAAATGGCCAAACGGAAATGACCCGTATGCGTTTAGGGACCCCAGCCGCGAAAAATGGCGGCTGGGAACCCTTATCCTTTGACTTAACCCAGTCGGTTGGTTAGCTTTCTGTCACTATGAAGCGCCCGCTTACATCCTGTTTCGGCCTTGGCCACCTGCCCATCGCACCCGGCACCTGGGGTTCTATCCCGCCCGCCGTCGTCTTCGCCGCTGCCGCATACCTCTGCTCCATTTCCTGCACCGTCGCCGCAATGGCCGTCTTCGCCGTTGCCGGTTCGGTTGCTTGCGTTGCTCTCGCCCCCGCTGCCATAAAAGCCACAGGAAAAAAGGACCCCGGCGAAGTCGTCGCCGATGAATTTGCAGGCCAGGCCCTTGCCTTCCTCGTCGCCGTGCTGCTCGGCGCACCCCTGGCAACAACTAAAGAGCTGCTGGCCATAACCGCTCTCGGATTCTTCATCTTCCGCCTGTTCGACATAATAAAGCCGTTCCCCGCCAGAGCGCTCGAGAAGCTCCCGGACGGGTGGGGAATCCTCGCCGACGACCTGATGGCAGGCCTCTACGCCGGAATCGCCACTTTCGCCTTGTCAAAGCTCTGGTTGCTCTACGCCACGGTCCCCGATTAGGATTGCAAATGCCCACAGGCTATAGCCCCGAAATCTGCATTAACCTCGAACAAAAAGCAGCCGGCCTGCTTCTCCACCGACCCATACGCGTCACCCGATACGAACCCGGAACCGAACTTGCCTACAACATCACCGAACCCGCAACCGCCGCCGAAGCCGGCATTCGCCTCAGTATCGAGCGGTTCGTCGGAGGCGGCTTCGCCGGACAAGTCTATAAGGTAAGAATCCTCACTATCGAAACTCAAAACGCAAACATCGACTCACTCCACCCCGGCCAAATCTGCGCAATGAAAATCCTCACACCGCCCTCAACCTTCGCCCGCTTCTTCCGCAACCTGCTATACAAAATCGGCTTCCAGGGCCCCTTTCAGCTCCAGGTAAACCCGCACGCCGCTACTGCCGCCGCCCTCTGGCAAAAATTCATCCGCCGTGCCGCAAAAATCCGCCTCGGCTCCGAATCCGCTGTCGCCGATGTCTATGCCACCTTCATCGACCACACAATCGGCTCCTGCGGCGAGCTCATCGAATGGATAGAAGGCCGCACCTGGCGACTCGAAGTCGATGACCACATGGACCTGCTGAAACTCTGGAAACGCCGTAAGGTCACCGACTCGGCGTCCCTCGGCTCGCCCGAATACCGCGCGAAAAAGAAATTCATGGCCGACCTCGTAAACCTCCTCCACGAAATCGGTGCGCCGGAGCTTGCCAGACAATATGAATGGTCCACCTGCAAAAGCCAGCCAAACTGCCTTAAGCGATATGGCTCCGACAGCGACCCCGCAGCAGGGCTCGTCGCCGTCGATTTCAAGGCAGGGCTTACCCTCCTGCTATTTCTCCCGATGAGCCCCGGCGACTTCAAGCTCATCGCAAAAGGCCTCTGCCGCGGCTCTCTCGTCCAGTTCGACCGCGGAAACCTCACCAAACTACAATCGTTTATCGCCGCCCACGCGGACGAATTCGCCGATATGACCGAGGCCCTCGAGCGACTAAGACAGGCCGAGGAGAATTACCGAAACTCCGTCCCGGATATAACCCACAACCACCTCCGCCTGTTTTACAGCAAAAAGCTCTGGAAAACCATCCTCGACTCTGCTGTCACCGGCTTCAAAGTCCGAAATCTCATCGACGACAACTGGGAGAAAAAGCTCCGCCAGAACAAACTCCTCACTTTGCTCTTCGCCCTGCTCGGCCTTATCCCTTTCCTCGGCCGGCTCATCCGCCAGCTCTGGGCAAGACCCGACTGGCGAAAACACTACCGCTCGATGCTCTCAAGCATCGACTATTCTTTCTGTGCCTTCACCGGTCGCGTCATAGAAAAGACCATCGACTGGCATCGCAAAGGCAGAATAAGCGCAGCCCGTGCCCAACTCTTCCAGAAACGCCCCGCCCGCTTTCTCGCCCACCTGCCGCTGGCAATCCTCCCTGCGCCGCTCCACCGATTTCTTACCGACTCGCAGTTCCGAAAAGAAAAACTCCACTACATCTTTGTCAGGCCATTCAAACTTTATTTCAACTCAGACCTCCGCGAACAATGGCTCCGCGATATGGTCGCCGAAGGCAAAACAAAACACATCCTCACCAACGAAGACGCCCGGACCATCCTCTCCCACCTCAGCGAACCCTACGTCCAGCGATACCTCATCTCGCTCGTCGTTCACCTGCTGACCCTCCCAATCACTCAGATTGTCTCGGTCCTAATCGCTGCAATCTATATCCTCACACACCCCGAGATGCCCCGCGCACAGGCCTGGGGTATAGCCCTTGGCATTATCGCCGCGTTTCAGATTGTCCCCATCTCTCCCGGCTCTCTCTGCAGAGGCCTCTGGGCCGTCGGAATCGCAGTCCACGACCGCAGCTTCAAAAACTACAACATCGCCGTTTTTCTGAGCTTCTTCAAATACGTCGGCTACCTCGCTTTCCCCATCCAGATGGCTTACCATTACCCTGCCCTGTCCCGCTTCATGGCCGCCCACTGGGCAACCGAAGCCGTCCACTTTGTCCCCGTCTTCGGAGAACGAGGAGCTCTGCTCGAACACTGGGTCTTCCGCCTGTTCTACAACTGGCCCCTCACTATCCGCCGAAGAATGGCAAACCGCACAGAAATGCGAAAATCCCTCAAGCCAAGATACTGGCACATCCCCCTCATCGCCCTCGCCGCCACAGCCGTCCTTGCCGTCGCAGACGTCGTCTTCTTTCGCCATTTCCACCGACTGCCTACGCTGTGGGACATCTGGCCTGTCACATTGCTGACCCCGGCACTCTGCGGCACCGTCATCACTATCGCCGCCGGCGGGACGCCGCGCTGGAAACGTATCCTGACTGCTGCCGCTTGTGGCACGGCAATAAGTGCTTTGCACGCGCTGTTCCTCTCGACGCGGGCCTATGTGGTCCAGATCACCGCATTCGAGATAGCAACCCGCTTTTTCTGGACCGCCTTCGCCTTCGCCGTCCTCTCTGCCATCGCCGCTTGTCTAACCGAACTGTCCCTGCCCGACCCCAGACTGACAAAACGCCCCTAAGCTCCCAGGCCCTCCACTAACAACCTGCAACCTCTGGCCACCTCACCGCCCAAAAATCCACCCTCTGCAAAAGCCCAAATCCCTCACAGGAAATATCTGGCAGAACGAATATCTTAGTGTATAATCAACATCGAGCGGCTGCCGACCTGAAGCTTGCGGCTAAAGTGCAGAACCCATTTGAAAAACCCTTTTTACAGGGCCCGTAACGCTATGACCAACCCATTCTCCTCGCTCTGCGACGATTTCTACGTTGACCTCTACGTCAATACCGAGCTCGAGTTGCCCAAAGGGCGAGACACCATTTTTACATTTTTCGAGCGCATCCAGAGGCAGTTTCCCTCCATGGGGCGATTTTACAAGGGGCAGCGCAACGAGTTCTGTCTCGAGGAGGACCGCCAGGAAGGCCAATATCGCTGGGTCACGCTCGAATCCGACCGTATCGGCTCGGGCGTCGTCAACCCTGCCCGCCTGCGCGACGCCTACCAACAGCATCGGCTCGTAGTAGAGCTAATCCCGTATATGCTGAGCGTAAGCCACCTCGACATCGCCTCACTCGACGTCACCTTCGCTATGGACTTCGAGTGTATGCAGAATCACGACGATATTATCGCAGAAGCCCTGGGACCTGCCGCCTTCAACGCCCTGCTCGACAACACCGATTCCAAGGTTGTCGATTTCAGCCCTTCTATGATTATCGCCATCTCCGACGACCGCCGGACCCAGGCCCGCATAAGCATCGATTCAAGAACAAGTGTTTACAGCGACTCGGCGCGAAACAATGCAAGCAGCGATGAGCCAATCAGCTTATCCTTCGCCGTCCGGCAATACCCCCCGCCAAACGGCAGGTTCGACCCCCTCAAATCCTTCGATATGCAGTGCAAAATCGCCGAACAAATGATGAGTGAAAAAATCGTACCAAATATCGTCCAGCCGCTTGCCAGCATAATCGCCCAGAGACGACTCACCTAATCCAAGGAAAGGTCGCCAAATGGCCATCGAAGCACCGTTTAGCAAACACAAAAAAAACACTTTTCTAATCCTGATTGCTGCCTGCCTGGCCATCGGCGCATACTGTGTCTATGACGGCTACATCAACAAAAACTTCATCGAAAAACATACCGACTCCGAAGGAAGACCCGATAGCTCACTCGCTTTCAACCAAAAATCACCCCCCTTCTTCCTTGCCGCAGCGATTCTCCTCGCCCTCCGCCTCTACACAACCAAAGGCAAAAAAATCATCGCCGATGATGACAACCTCGTCATAAGCAAAAATCTCGAAATCCCTTACGGTTCAATACAAAAAATTGATAAAACTCACTTCGAGTCAAAGGGCCGTTTCACCATAACCTACACCAACGCCGCCGACTCCGAGAAAAACCTCACGCTAAGCGACAGAAACTACGACAACCTCGGAAAAATCCTCGACCTTCTCGTCGAAAAAATCACTTGAAATAAGCAATACGAACCCATACCTTGTCTGTTAGCCGCAATAGGTCATCCCTTGAACTGTTGCGGCTTGTCTTTGGAAAAACGCCTGAGCCCATCCGCCGGGCAAGCGCAGAGAGGATGTTTCTTATGAACCGTTGCGTCATAGGTCTTCAGTGGGGCGATGAAGGCAAAGGAAAAGTCGTAGATATCCTCGCCGAAGAATCCGATATCGTCGTCCGCTACAGCGGCGGCGCAAACGCCGGACACACCGTCGTCATCGGCGACACTAAGTTCGCCCTGCACCTGCTCCCAAGCGGCTCGGTCAGAAAAGAAACCACCTGTGTCATCACAAACGCCGTCGTCCTTGACCCTGAAACCATAATCCTCGAAATCGAACGCCTCGCCGAAAAAGGTATCACCCTCGACGGTCGGCTCTTCATCAGCGAAAACGCCCACCTCGTCCTCGATTACCACAAAACCGAAGACCGCCTCCGCGAAGAGTCGCTCGGAAAAAACAAAATTGGCACAACCATCAGAGGCATCGGCCCCTGCTGCGCAGACAAAGTCTCAAGGTCCTATGCCGTCCGCCTCGGCGACCTCAGAGACCTCGAACCGCTAAAACAAAAACTAAACACTATCGCCCGATACAAAACAAAACTATTCAAAGCCCTCTACGACGCCGAGCCCGTGTACCCACAAGCCCTCTTTGAAAAATGCAAATCCTACGCCGAAATGCTTCTGCCCTGCGCCACCGACACCACCGAGCTGCTCCACAAAGCCATAGCCGACGGGAAATCCGTCCTCTTCGAAGGAGCGCAGGGAACCCTGCTCGATATCGACCACGGCACCTTCCCCTTCGTCACAAGCTCCAACGCAAGCTCGCTTGGAATGCCCGCCGGCTCCGGCGTCCCCGCAAAATATGTCCACCAGTTCATCGGCGTCGCTAAGGCCTATACCACAAGGGTCGGCGCAGGACCCTTCCCCGCCGAGCAGGACAACGAAATCGGCCAATTCATTCGCGACAAAGGTCACGAATACGGCACCACCACGGGCCGGCCTCGACGCTGCGGCTGGTTCGATGCCGTCGCCGTCGCATACTCTGCCAAAATCGGTGCCATCGACTCCGTCGCACTTATGCACCTCGACACGCTCACGGGCCTGAAAGAGTTGAAAATCGCCACCGCTTATGAAATCGACGGCAGACCCACCTCCTTCTTCCCCGCAAACATCGCCCGCCTTGCAAAAGCAACCTGCATATACCAGACACTGCCCGGCTGGAAGAACGACATCTCAAATGCAAGAAACTTCGATCAGCTCCCCCAAAATGCAAAAAACTACGTCGCCGCCGTCGAAAACGCAGTCCAAAAACCAGTCTCTATCATCGGCGTCGGCCCAAAACGCTCGCAGACTATTTTCAGATGACAGCTACCAATCCCAAACAAGAACAAAAACTAATAAAGACAGCCCAGCGCCTCGGCATAGACCCACAGGATACGCCTCGCCATATCGCCGTCATCATGGACGGCAACGGCAGATGGGCACAGAAAAGAAATCTCCCAAGACCCGCAGGGCACCGACAGGGAGGCAAAACCGTCGAAAGAATCGCCCAAAACTGCGTCGACTTCGGCATCTATTCCCTCACGCTTTACTCCTTCAGCATCGAAAACTGGAAAAGACCAAAAACAGAAGTCAACGCCCTTATGCACCTCTATACCGACTACCTCATAAAAATCAGACCAACACTTATGAAAAACGACGTCCGCCTCGTCCACCTCGGCCGGCTCGCTAAATTGCCCGACGCCGTAAAAAATGAACTACACAACACTATGAGAATGACCGGCAAAAACCGGGGTATGACCCTCGCTCTCGCACTAAACTACGGCGCAAGAACAGAAATCATCGACGCCGTAAAAAAAATCGCTCAAAAATATAAAAAAGGCACACTCAAGCTAAAAGACATCGACGAAAACTGCATAAGCCAACACCTCTACACCAAAAACCTCCACGACCCCGACCTGCTCATCAGAACCGCAAATGAAATGAGAGTCAGCAACTTCCTCCTCTGGCAGATTTCTTACAGTGAATTCTATGTCACCAAAACGCTCTGGCCTGACTTCAAAAAATCAGATTTGGAAAAAGCAGTACTTACATACGCAGGAAGGACCCGCAGATTCGGAACCGTCGAGCCCGCTAAAACCTCACCACAATAGAACGCGAATCAAAAAGGCCCGGCCTGCCAACTCAGGACCAAAGAACAGCTATGTTAAAACACAGACTTCTCTTCGGCATCCTGATGACCATCTTCTTCATAGCGATTGTTCTCTTTGACGGTTACCTCGACGGCTCGCTCAACTCTTCACCAAAAGACGATAAACCCATCCAGGCCACATTGCTCTGTCTCCTCGTCGCACTCGTCATCGGCCCCGCAATGCTCGAACTCGCGCGCCTTGCCGTACAAAAACAAATAAAACTCCTCCTGCCTGTCTCTCTGCCCGCCTCGGTCGTACTCGCGACCGCTCACTACTGGCTTCAGTTCACCAAAACCACCGCAACCACCCTGCTTTTCATCCTTGCTGCCGCCCTGCTGGCCGGTTTTGGCTTTCAGTACCTTCGCTACGGGCTTTCCAACGTCCTGACAAACTGTGGCGCATCGGCATTTTCAGTTCTCTACCTCGGCATACTGCCCTACTTCCTGCCCGCAATCCGAATCGATTTCGGCCCCTGGCACGTCCTGATGTTCGTATTCGTCGTAAAGTCCGCCGATATAGGTGCTTACACCGCCGGTCGGCTCTTCGGAAGACATAAATTCTCGCCAAACATCAGCCCCGGCAAGACTTGGGAAGGGATGGCCGGCGCCGTCATCGCCGCAATCATAGTAGCTGTACTGTTCGCCGCCTTCTTTGATATAATGAGCCCTGCGCTGGCCGCTGCCTTCGGCCTGCTCTTTGCCTTCATAGGCCAGCTTGGTGATTTGTCTGAATCCATGATTAAAAGAGACGTACAACAAAAAGACTCAGCAAACACCGTCCCGGGCTTCGGCGGAATTCTCGACATCATCGACTCCCTGCTCCTCGCCGCACCCTGCGCCTACCTGTTCTTCCTCCTTCTCAACTGACGGAGTCAAAGCTTGGAGATAACTGTAAAAATCGATTCGCCTAAAAAGCAGCTCGAACTGTTCGGGCCAGCCGATACCAACCTGCGACTGCTGCGAGATAACCTCAGCGTAAGAATCGCCGCTCGCGACAGAAAACTTGTCGTCAGCGGCGAACCCGAAAACGTAAACAAAGCCGCCCAGATAATCCAAAAGATGCAAAGCCGACTCGCTAAGCACGGCTCGCTCTCCCGAAAAGACGTCCTGAACCTCCTCCAACACCAAGGCAAACCGCCCCACGGCGACTCTGCCCACACCATAGACGTCTACTCACACAAAAAAATCATCGAGCCCTCCACAAAAGGACAGCTAAAATACGTCCAGGCAATGCTCGCAAACGACCTGACCTTCTGCATCGGACCCGCAGGCACCGGAAAAACCTACCTCGCCGTCGCCATAGCTGTCTCTATGCTCAGAAAAAAACAGATAAGGCGAATCATCCTCGCACGACCCGCCGTCGAAGCCGGAGAAAAACTCGGCTTCCTGCCCGGAGATATCCAGGCAAAAGTAAACCCCTATCTCAGACCCCTGTTCGACGCCCTTGAAGATATGATGGACTTCGCACAAATGCGAAAGTTTATGGAGCTTGACATCATCGAAATCATCCCGCTGGCATTTATGAGAGGCCGAACACTCAACGAGTCCGTCATCATCTGCGACGAAGCCCAAAACACCTCGCCACTCCAGATGCTTATGGTCCTCACCCGCCTCGGACTGGGCTCAAAAATGATTATCACCGGTGACATCACGCAAATTGACCTCGAACCCGGACAAAAAAGCGGTATGATTGAGGCCATCCGCAGACTAAAACGAATAAAAGGTATCGGCTTGGCTAAACTCACACAAAAAGATATAGTCCGTCACAAACTCGTACAGAATATCGTCAGGGCTTATAAAAAAGAAAACAACCAGGATGCTTCGCACAAACAAAAACGCTGATAGCACAACCCCGGCTCAGGCCTTGGCCACCTGACAGAGCAAAAAATGCCAATCTTCAAAAAGACAAATCCAAGACGAACACGCGTGCGGAAAACCAAATCCGAAGAACGCCTCTCTCAAATCACACAGTTCGTCAGTACCGACGTCGTAATCTCCGTCTCCCTCTGGCTGCTCTTCGTCCTCGTATCCACCGCAATCCTCTCCTTCGAATTCATCCAGAAAGCCCAATACCTCGACATCATTCCCGTCGGCGTCATTATCCTGCTCGCCTCACTCGGCGCCGCCTTCTATACCTGCGAATACCAAAAGAGAATAATCAAAAACCACGCACGACTCGCCGCACTGGTCGGCGTCTTCGCCATCCTCCTCGCAACCGCCAAGCTCGGCACCCTGCTGGCCGAACAGGACGCCTGGACCACCGGCACCGCCGTCGCCGCCGCAATCATCCTTGCCATCGCATACAACCAGAGATTCGCCCTCGGCATGAGCATCTTCTACTGCGCCCTTGCCCATTTCGCCGTCTCCCCCGCCGGAAACACCACTCTTCTGCTCACTATGGCCTCCGGCGCCGTCACCTGCTGCTTCGCCCTCAGAGAAATCCGAACAAGAATGAAACTGCTCGAGGTCAGCACACTCGCCGCCGTTGTCGTCTTCGCCACCACCGCCGCTCTCGACCTGCTCGCTCAAGACGTCCAGCTCGCTCGTGCCTTCTACCACGCACTGGCAACCTTCATCGTCGGACTGCTCATCCAGTCCCTCCTGCCGCTTATTGAAAAAATCTTCAAAATCGCAACCAGCATGACGCTGCTCGACTACAGCGACGCCAACCAGCCGCTGCTCAAACGACTCGCTATGGAAGCACCCGGGACATACAGCCATTCACTGCTCGTCGGCTCGATAGCAGAAGTTGCCGCCCAAGCCATCGGAAGAAACGGCCTGCTCTCCAGAGTCGGCGCATACTACCACGACATCGGAAAAATCAACAAGCCCGGATACTTCGTCGAAAATGAGCTTGGCTCAGCAAGCAGACATAAGGAACTTTCCCCCGCCATGAGCCAGCTAATCATCGTCGGACATGTCAAAGACGGCATCGAAATGGCAAAAGACTACCATCTCCCCGCCGTCCTCCGCCAGTTCATCGACACACACCACGGAACCACCCTAATCGAATACTTTTACGACCAGGCAAAGAAAAAACACAGCGAAAAACGCTCCCCCGACACCCCCGAACCCTCCGAAAGCGCGTTCAGATATGCTGGACCAAAGCCCAGAACCAAAGAGGCCGCAATCGTTATGCTCGCCGACGCCGTCGAATCCGCCGTCCGCTCTATTACAGAACCCACTCCTACTAAAATTGAAGCTGCCGTACACAACATCGCTATGAAACGACTCCAGGATGGACAGTTCGATGAGTGCGACCTGTCTCTCAGAGAGCTCAGTCAGATAGAAGACAGTATGTCTAAAACCCTCGCCGTCCACTACCACGGCCGAATCGCATACCCCCAGTCCCCCGAAGAGCCAACAGACACCGACGCCTCAAAATCCAAAATAGACCGCGCAAAGTAAAAAATGGACAACATACGCGTCCAATTCACAATCAACTGCCGTCTCATTCGCCCCAACCTGCCGCTACTGAAAAAACTCATCACCCAAACCTGCTCTCGCTTCGGCGTAAAACAGGCAAACATCAGCGTTCTCATCACCAATAGCTGCGAAACCCGCCGGCTAAACAGAAAATTCCTTCGCCAAAACATTACCACCGACTGCCTCAGCTTCGACCTCTCCGACAAAAAGGACAATAACAAAACTTTCCAACTCATCGTCAACGCCCAAAGAGCTGCACACCAGGCAAAACTGCGAAAACACACCCCGCACGCAGAGCTTGCCCTTTATATCACACACGCCCTGCTTCATAACCTCGGCTTCGCCGACTCCTCGTCAGAAAACGCCCGCAAAATGCACAAAACCGAAGGCCGGATTCTGCAACAACACGGCTTCGGAATAGTATATAATAGCACCGCTAAACAAAAACGCTCGAAAGGCACTGTGAAAAGGCGATGACCAAGGCCGTGCCTTCGTTCACGCGGTATATTGGAAAGGAAAACGTGTGAGTTACACCGCCTGGATGGTGCTGATAATCTCCGCACTCGCGGCTGCTACCCTCTTCTTCTCACTCTGCGCCGCCTCACTACGCCTCTTCTCCAGAGGCAAGCTGCAGCAGTTGCTAAAGAGAAAAGGCCGAGAGACAAAAGCCGATACACTCCCCGAGCTGGTCGCCCAAAACTGCGAAAAACTCATTTTCACCTGCTCCCTCTACCGCCTCATACTCAACGCCTCCATCCTGCTGCTGCTCCTCGCGCTGTTCGCCCAAATACGACAGACAGCCCCCTTACCTGTCGATTACCTCCTCACACTCCTAATCGCCGCCGCACTGTTTTTTGTCTTCTCACTTGCAATACCCCACGCCTGGGCCAAATATGCCTCCGAAAAAGTCCTCGCCTCCACATACTACCTGCTTGCCTTCTTCGCCGCCATAGCAGCTCCCCTGCTTGCCGGCTGGAAACTCGTCGATAAACTCGTAAGACGCCTCGCCGGTGTCCCCAAATCCACCCTCGACCAGCAGCAGGAAGAAAAACAGGAAGAATTCCTTAACGGACTCGAACAAAGAAGAATCGAAGGCGTCGTTGACCAGGAACAGCAGGAAATGATCGAAAACATCCTCGAACTAAGTGACACCACCGCCGACGAAATTATGACTCCAAGAACAGACGTCGTCGCCGTCGAAGTAAACTCCGACCTCAAGACCGTCATCAACACCATTACCTCCGCAGGCCACACACGTGTCCCCGTTTACGAAGAAAATATAGACAACATCATCGGCTTCATTTACGCAAAAGACCTGCTTGCCCAGGTTGGAAAAGACACCTCCGGCTTCAAACTAAGGGACAAACTAAGACCTGCTTACTTCGTCCCCGAGACAAAACCCCTCAGAGTCCTTCTCCATGAGTTCCAGAATCGAAAACTACATGTCGCCGTTGTTCTCGATGAGTACGGCGGTACCGCCGGTATCGTCACCCTTGAAGACATCCTCGAAGAGCTTGTCGGCGAAATCACCGATGAGTACGAAAAAACCCCGCCAAAACCCATTAAAAAAATCGACCCCGATACAATCGAAGTCGATGCCCGTACGTACGTCAACGACCTGAACGACGAATTCGAGATGAATCTGCCCGAAGACGAAGACTACGACACCCTCGGCGGCTTCATCTTTTCACACCTCGGATACATCCCGAAAACCGGTGTCACCTTCGACTACCAAAACCTGAACTTCACCGTCACCGCCGCCGAGCCAAGACGAATCATCAGCGTCAGGATTAAAAAAACCGTTGAAGAAAATGCTGACCAAAGATGAAGCCATCACCATCCGCACCGTCGATTACTCCGAAACTTCACAGGTCCTCACCCTCTTCGCCAAACAAAGCGGAAAACTAACCGCCATCGCAAAGGGCTCAAAACGCCCAAAGTCCCCGTTCGACGGCCCCATCGACCTCCTCGCGCACGGCAAAATCGTTTTCTCCAACTCCAACAGAGAAAAACTCGCCACTCTCACTGAATTCCAGCTCCTCCATTCCTTCTCAAACATCCCTGCTCATCTGTTCACCTACAACTGCTCCCTCTTCGCCGCCGAGCTTGTTGGCCTGCTCACCGACGACTACGATGCCCATCCGGTCCTCTTCGACAAATTCCTCGTATTCCTCACCAGCGCCGACAACGCAAAAATAAAACAACCCGCAACACAGAATATCCTCGCAGCCCTCATCATATTCCAGCTCGACCTGCTAAAAGAAATCGGCCTAAAACCCGTCCTGAACGCCTGCGGAAACTGCAAATCCCCCTTCGACTCATCCTGGCCGGAAGTTTATTTCTCCCCCGCCGCCGCCGCACTGCTCTGCAAAGACTGCGAACAAAACTTCCCCGACAAAACAAAGCTCACCAAAATCGCCGCCAAACGGCTCGCTCGTCTCGGCCAAGGCGCAAGCCACAGCGCCGCCGATACCCCCTCGCTCCCCCAAGCCGACCCGAACACCCTCCGCCAAATCGAAAAAGTGCTCATCAACTACCTCACCTACATCCTCAACCGCCCCCCAAAAATGGCAAAACACATCCTCTCTGCTAAAACCATCTAACTGCCTTCTGCCTCCTCGAACAAATCGCCCTGTTCAACCCCCCGTTTCTTCCTATGCTTAAACCCCAGATGTGCGCACGCCTCCCTCGTTATCTCCCTGCCGCGCTTGGTCCGGCGGACAAAGCCAATCTGCAGAAGGTACGGCTCCACAACATCCTCCAAAGTGTCCCTCTCCTCACCCAATGTCGCCGCCAGTGCCTCTATCCCCGCAGGCCCCCCGTCATACACCCCTGCAAGCGCACGCAAAAACGACCGGTCAAGCTCATCCAGGCCAAGCACGTCTATCTGCTCCATCTTCAGCGCCCTCTCCACCACCTCAACGCTCAACACCCCCGTACCCTTCACCTGCGCATAGTCACGCACACGCTTCAATAACCTGTTCGCCACTCGCGGCGCACCCCTGCTGCGCCTCGCAATCAGCTCTAATGTCCCCTCCTCGCATTCAAGATTCAAAAGCCCCGCTGACCTGCTCAGAATCTCCGTCAGTTCGGCCACGTTGTAAAACTCCAGATGATATAGCATCCCGAACCTGCTCCGCAAAGGCGCACTCAAAAGTCCCGCACGAGTCGTCGCGCCAACCAGTGTAAACCGCTTCAAAGGAAAATTTATCGTCTTGGCGTGAAGTCCGCTGTCCACCGTAAAATCAACCCTGAAATCCTCCATCGCGGGATAAATAAATTCCTCCACCGGCGTGCTCAGCCGGTGCACCTCGTCAATAAACAGAATGTCCCCTGTCCCCGTATTGGTCAAAAGCCCCATCACATCACCCTGCTTCGTAAGAGCAGGCCCCGACGTGCTGCGGATATTCGCCCTCATCTCGTGCGCCACCACGTGCGCAAGCGTCGTCTTACCTAATCCCGGCGGCCCGTAAAACAATATATGCTCCAACGGCTCGTCCCGCCCCTTCGCCGCCTCTATCGCTATCGAAAGCTTCTCTATTACCCTCCGCTGCCCGACGCACTCATCCAGCGACCTCGGCCGAAGAGACACATTAAAACTCTCCTCCGCCTCACTCAATGACTGACCGCCTATTACCCGCTTTATCGCCATCTCTTGCCGCCTATTCGCTTCGCCCCGTTGTATACCCTGTGTTCTGCATTGTGCGTTTTATGTTCTGTGTTCTACGTTCTGTATTCTGCATTCTGTCCCGTCTTCGCTCTCCGAGCTTCGCCGGGCAAGCTTCTGCGTTCTCGCCTCACACCTCCACACCCTGCTTAACCCGGTACACCAACGGCACAAGCTCTTCCGCACTATCCACATCCGGATGCCTCTTACACGCAAGCTCTATCATCTCCATCGCCTCACTGCGCTTCTCACCCCATGCAATCAGTATCTCAAGTGCCTCCGCCTGGAACGGCTTAAACTCCGCTCCCTCTCTGCGCACCGGCCCTGCACCAATCGCAAAGCTGCCTACCTTGCCCTTCAGCTCCGCAATTATCTGCTGCGCCATCCGCTTGCCCACTCCCTCCAGCGCCGTCAGCATCTTATCGTCCCCGTCCTCTATCGCCGCAGCTATATTCGCTATCGGAATGCTCAGCGAGCGAAGCGCCTTGCGTATCCCTATTCCCTTGACGCTCGTAAACCGCCTGAAAAAATCCCTCTCTCCGTCGCTCAAAAAACCAATCATCCGCGGAACCAAATTCCCCCCGCCCAATGTCCCCTCATAATACTCCATCGTGCAAAGCGTAACGTCCGTCCCGACCTTACCCGATAACGCGCTGACACAATACCCCGGCAGCAAAACCTCATAAGCCACAGGCCCAACCTCTAAAAGGGCATTATCGCCCTCAAGCTTTACAAGCCGCCCTTCAAGCCGTGCTATCATCGCTCACCACCTAACACATCCGCACTCTTCATACTATCCGCACAGCAGACCGCCGCTGCTATCGCATCGGCCACGTCCGTCGGCTCCGGAACCTCAGTCAGACCCAGTATCGTCCGCACCGCCCTTTGCACCTGCTCCTTCGATGCCCTGCCGCTGCCTGTTATCGACTTCTTTATCTTCGTTGCACTAAAACTCCTTACCTCCACTCCCATCTGTGCACACTTGGCAAGTATAACGCCCCTTGCGTGCCCCATCAATATCGCCGTCCGCGGATGAGCGTAATGCGAATAAAGCTGCTCCACCGCCACCACCTCAGGCCTGAGCCGCTCTAGGAGTGCTGCCATGTCCTCCGCTATCTGACCTAACCGCAGCTCTATCTTCTCACCTTCCGATGTGCATATAGTCCCTGCCTCGACAACCCTCCTCTCGTCTGACTCTGCCTCCACGCACCCATACCCGCACGTCCCAAGACCCGGGTCTATCCCCAGTATCCTCATTTCCTCCTCCAGCTCGTCGTCCCGTCCGGCTTATCTTCCAGCAATATCCCCATCTTATCGAGCTTGTCCCGTATCCCGTCGGCAACCACAAAGCATCTCTCGGCCCGCGCCTTCGCTCGCTGCTCAATCATATCCTCAACCAGCATCTCCACTAACTCCGAATCGTCGCTTCGCGGCTCCGCATACTCCTGCTTCACTATTCCCAGCACGTCCCCGCCAAGCCGAGAAAATGTTTCATTTATGGGCTCAAGTATCTCTTTGGCAAGAGTTGGATCTACCAGTACCGCTTTAGTAAAACTGACAAGTCCGAAAATAGCCGAAAGAGCAACGGATGTGTTAAGATCGTCGTTCATTGCCGCTTCGAATTTTTCAGTAGTAGTTTTCAGATAGGCAAGCACTTCTTTCTGGGTATCAGAATCAATCTGTATGTTACTTGCGTCTTTAATCCTTTTGCGTAATTCTTTTACGGTTTCCTTAATCCGGTCGTATCCGCTCTGCGCCGCAAATAGCGCCGCATCCGAAAAATCCAGCGGACTGCGATAATGACTGTTCAATACAAGCTGCCTGACCGCAAGTGGCTCGTAGCCCCGCGTCAGCCGCTCGTGTGCACCCGAAAACGCCTGCTTGAGCGTGATGAAATTGTTCAGCGACTTGCCCATCTTCTGCCCGTCCACCGTCACCATATTGTTGTGGACCCAGCACTTTGCGAACTGCACGTCACCGGCCGCCTCGGCCTGCGCTATCTCGCACTCGTGATGCGGAAACTTATTCTCCAGCCCGCCCCCGTGAATATCAAAGGGCTGACCAAGATACTTCGTGCTCATCACCGAGCACTCCAAATGCCAACCGGGAAACCCCTGTCCCCACGGGCTTGGCCACTGCATAATGTGATTCGGCTCGGCCTTCTTCCACAGCGCAAAGTCCGCAGGATTCTTCTTTTCTTTCGATACCTCTACCCTCGCCCCAGCCATCATCTCCTCTACCCGCCTGCCCGACAGCTTGCCGTAATCCTTAAACTGCGCAACGTTAAAATACACCGACCCGCCGGCCTCGTAAGCGTATCCCTTCTCCAACAGCTTCTTCACTAATTCTATCTGCTCGATTATGTGCCCGCTCGCCCGCGGACTTATATCAGGCCGAACGCAATTTAGCGCATCCATATCCTCGAAGTAGCTCCTCGCATAATACTCCGCTATCGCCATAGGATGCTTCTTCTCTTTTGCCGCCTCTTTCTCGACCTTGTCCTCGCCCTGGTCCGCGTCGTCCGTCAAATGGCCCACGTCCGTTATGTTCTGAACGTATGTAACGTCGTATCCGAGATACCGCAGATACCGAACCAGAACATCGAAACTCACATAGCTCTTGGCGTGGCCTAAGTGCGCGTGACCATATACCGTCGGCCCGCACACATATATCCCGACCTTGCCCTTGCGTATCGGCTTAAACTCCTCCTTACCCCGCGACAAGCTGTTGTAAATCTCAAACCCCATACCGACACCTTCAAAGATAACCCTAAAGCCCCCTGCGCATCTGCTTCCTCAGCAACACAGCCGTCGTTGCCGCTATCGCCTCACCGGCTCCCACTTCTCCCAGTCCCTCGTTCGTCTTGGCCTTGACATTCACCGCCGAGAAATCCATCCCCAAAAGGCCCGCTATGCACCTCTTTATATGCCCCTTGAATGGCTCTAACTTAGGCCGCTCCGCGTGTATCACCAAATCTACGTTCACCACCTCCCACTTCTTCTCCTCGAGCTTCTCCTTGACCGCAAACAAAAACTCCTTGCTGTCCACGTTCTTCCACCGCTCCTGGCCGTCCGGAAACATCGTCCCTATATCTCCCATCCCCGCTGCCCCCAACAGTGCATCTACAACCGAATGCAAAACAGCGTCCCCGTCGCTGTGCCCTGCAAGCCCCAGCTCATACGGCACATAAATCCCCCCGAGCATCAGCTTTCTGCCCTCTACCAATCGGTGTATGTCCGTCCCGATGCCGACCCTGTACTCGTCCCTGTCCTGTTCAATCACAGTATCCCCTTTGTGCTCGGCACATCGCCACCCACAATCTGCACCGCCTCACCAAGCGATTGTCCCAGCCCTTTGAATATCGCCTCTGCTATATGATGGCTGTTCGTCCCGTAAGGTACGTTTATATGCAGATTGAACCTGCCTGTATTTGAGAAGCTGCGAAGCATCTCCTCAAGGCACTCCACATCAAAATCGCCTATCTTGTCGGTCCTGTACTCCACGTTATACACGCAGCTTGGCCGCCCAGATAAATCAACCGATACGTTCGCAAGAGCATCCTCCATCGGCACCGAACTGTGCCCGTACCGCTGTATCCCCTTCTTATCACCCAGCGCCTCACCTAAACACTCGCCGAGCGATATCCCTATATCCTCAACCGTATGATGCACATCCACGTGCAGGTCCCCCTTCGCCCGCACCTTCATGTCAATCTTGCTGTGCATGCTAAGGTGCGTCAGCATATGGTCCAGAAACCCCACCCCCGTATCAATCTCGTACCTGCCCGCGCCGTCCAGCGACAGCTCGACCTCGACGTGCGTTTCTTTTGTTTTCCTCTCGACTTTCCCTGTTCGCTCGCCCATACCGTTGCCCCTAACCAGCCAAAATCTCCTTCAACGCCGCCAGCAGCTTATCATCCTGCTCGCGGGTCCCCACCGTTATCCGCAGCTTATCTGAAAGGCCCGGCTGTGAAAAATACCGAACGTATATCCCATGCTCCACAAGCTTATCATAAACCTCCCTCGCCTCATACTCTGCACCGCTCGCAAGAACAAAATTCGCGCTGCTCTCCATCACCGAAAACCCGAATTCCCTAAGTTCCTCCGTCAGCCGTCCACGCTCCTGTCTGACCTTCTCAACGTTCTCCTTAAAGCACACTTGGTCTTTGATAGCCGCCGTCGCCGCCGCTACAGCCACCGCATCCACATTATAAGAATCCTTCACCTTCATCAGCCCTTCTATCAGCGTCGGCTGCGCTATCCCATAGCCACACCGCATCCCCGCCAATGAATAACCCTTGCTCATAGACCGCAGGATTATCACATTCGCAAAATCCTTCACAAGCCCGGTGCAGTTTTTCTCCGCAAAATCCACGTACGCCTCGTCTATCAGGAGCACGCCCTCAACCTCGTCCGCCAAGCTCGCCAACTCCTCAACACCCACTAACGTCCCGCTCGGTGCGTTCGGATTGCACACTATCGTAAGCGCCGCCGCCGTCGCCGCCAATTTCGCCGGCAGATTAAACTCTTCATCAAAAGGCGCCTCTATCGCCTTGCAATTCTGTATCTTCGCAAGCACAGGGTAAAGCGAATACGTCGGCACAGGATACGCAGCCGCCCGTCTTTCATCACAAAACGCGGTAAACGCCATCCGCAGCAAATCGTCCCCACCGTTGCAGCAGATTAGCCAGTCAGCCGGCACGCCGTTGACCTCTCCGGCGGCCTGGCGAAACGCATCGGCCAACGGGTCCGGATACCGCCTAAGCTGCTCGGCGTCAATCCCCCGCACCGCCTCCAACACCTTCGGTGACGACGGATAAGGATTCTCGTTGGTATTCAGCTTCACAACGTCGCCCGCGTCTTGCGGTTGAAACCCCGGCTCGTACGCCTTTGCCTTCTCGATATTCCTGCGAAAATAGCCCATTGCGCGCTCCAAATCCAATTCCTCAAAGATTATAGACACCCCGCTGTTCAAGTGAAAGAAAAGATTTGCCCCCGGTCCTGCCCCAATTTGGGACGCCGGACACAGAAGGTTGCGTTTAGCGGTTGCGGTTGGGCAGCTCGTATCGGTTACGTTGAACGTAAGACGTGAGACGAAACGAGCATCGCAACCGATTGACGTTTACCGAAATTGGGGCGGGGCTTTTTACCTTTGTCAAGACCGCTGCAAATGTTATTATCTCAAAGTGACCGATTGTTTAGGCACGATATTGCGCAACCTATACCAAGCAAAGGTCTTGCTGCCGTCTGTCATTCCCGCGAAAGCGGGAATCCAGAACGGACGGAACTTTACTGGATACCCGCGTGCGCGGGTATGACAAGTAGTGTCGGTCAGTTTGAGTTATTATGCTACCTGGGCCTTGTGATGAAAAACTTCAGTAATCCAAAGTTGCTCTATCTTATCCTGTGGCCGCTTGGCTTGTGGCTCATGGCTGTCGGTTGCGCGCCCCCGGAGCCGGGACCGCACCTGCCCGCCGGGCAGCCCTCGCGGGCGCAGGCCGAGCTATCCGCTGCCGACAAGCCACCGACCAACATAATAGTGTTTATCTCAGACGGCTGCGGCTACTACCACGTCGATGCCGCCTCGCTATACGAGTGTGGCCGGACAAACATCCAGACATACGAAAGCTTCCCCGTCCGCTTAGCGATGACCACCTTCGCCGCCCGACAAACCTACAACCCCAACCGGGCCTGGAAGTCCTTCGACTATGTCAAGACCGGCTATACCGATTCGGCCGCCGCCGCAACCGCAATGAGCACCGGCGTCAAAACCTACTCCGGCGCCATCGGGCTCGACCCGAACAGACAGCCGTTAAAACACGTTATAGAGCAATGTGAAAAGCTCGGTATGGCAACTGGCGTCATTACCAGCGTCCCAATCAGCCACGCCACCCCCGCCGGCTTCGTGGCCCACAACACAAGCAGAAACAACTACGCCGATATCGCTAAAGAAATGTTCTACAAAAGCCCCTGCGAATGTCTGATGGGCTGCGGCCACCCAGAGTTCGACGACGACGGCAGCCCCATACCACCCAAGAACACCGAGTTCGTCGGCGGCCCGGAAACCTGGGCTGACCTCAAAGACAGCTGCCTCACCGGCGCCGACGCCGACGGTGACGGCCTCGACGATGACTGGACCGTCATCTTTGATAGGGCCGACTTCCAGAAACTTGCCGCTGGTGATACGCCTAAGCGCGTAATTGCAATCCCCAAAGCCCTCGACACACTCCAGCAGACAAGAGCGGGCGACCCCTTCGCCGACCCATACGTCGTACCCTTCAATCCTGCTGTCCCTACACTTGCTGAAATGACCAAAGCCGCACTTAACATACTCGACAACGACCCCGATGGCTTCTTTGTGATGATTGAAGGCGGGGCCGTCGATTGGGCAAGCCACGCGAACCAGTCAGGCCGGCTCATCGAAGAGCAAATCGACTTCAATAAGGCCGTTGAGGCCGTTATTGATTGGGTAGAAGCCAATAGCAGTTGGACACAAACGCTCGTGCTCGTCACCGCAGACCACGAATGTGGCTACCTCACCGGCCCGGACTCCGGCCCCGCCACAAGGCGTCCGCCGCAAGATGTCCCCTCTGGGGCTGCGGACGGCGAAAAAGGACCTGTCTGGAAGCCCCTCGTCAACAACGCCGCAAAGAACCTGCCCGGTATGAAATGGAACAGTAAAGGCCACACCAATTCCCTCGTCCCCTTCTACGCCAAAGGCAGCGGCGCCGAATACTTTAACCACCGCGCCCACGCCTCCGACCCCGTTCACGGCCCCTACATCGACAACACCGACATCGCAAAAGTCATCTTCCACCTGTTCAGCCAACGCCCGACCGAACCCTGCCCGACTACCGAAGCAGAACCTCTTTCGACTACATCCTCCCGCACAGCACCATGATTTTATGCCCTGAGCCCGTCGAAACGCGGCTTTCCGCTGCAACGACGCTTTTCTCCTTTGAAAAGCACTCTCTTAATGTTATAATGCTGTCTCGGGGTTAGTGATGAAAAGTCGTAGCCGCCTAAACCTATTCTCATTCATCCTCCTCGCATTCGGCCTGTGCCTTTGCGCCGCTGCCACCCTGTCTGCCCAGCCGCCCGATAATATCATATTGCTCATCTCCGACGGCTGCGGCTACGACCACATCTGCGCCGCCTCACTCTACCAGTTTGGCCAGACCCATGCACAAACCTACGAACAGTTCCCCGTCCAGCTCGCCGTGGCCACCTACTCCTTCAATGGAAGCTACGACCCTAACCTCGCCTGGACCGACTTCGATTACGTAAGAAGTGGCTACACCGATTCCGCCGCCGCCGCTACCGCCATGGCCACCGGCGTCAAAACTCTCGATGGAATGGTCGGCCTCGACCCGAATGGAGACCGCCTCCTAAACGTCACCGAACGCGCTGAATTCTTCGGTAAAGCAACGGGTGTCGTAACATCCGTCCCCTTCACCCATAGCACTCCTGCTGGCTTCGTTGCTCACAACCCCTCCAGAGATAACTTCCGCCAAATCGCCGAAGAAATAATCTACGAAAGCGCCGTCGACGTCGTCTTCGGCTGCGGACACCCCTTCTACAATAACAACGGCGTCCAAATGGGCCCGGACTTCGAATACGTCGGCCACTTCTCCATCTGGCTCGACATCCTCAACGCCACCGCCGGCGCCGACGCTGACAACGACGGCATCCCCGACCCCTGGATACTCATCGAGACTCTCGACCAGTTTCAAAACCTACCCAATCAGCCCGACCCTAACAGAGTCCTCGCCGTCCCACGCATCCACGAAACACTACAGGAAAAACGCTCCGGCAACCAAAACGCCCCGCCATACGTCGTCCCGTTTATCCAAACCGTCCCCACACTGCCCGAAATGACTACTGCAGCGCTCAGCATCCTCGAAAAAGACCCCGACGGCTTCTTTGTCATGATTGAAGGAGGCGCCGTTGACTGGGCCTCGCACGACAACCTCACCGGCCGTATGATTGAAGAGCAAATCGACTTCGACCTCACCGTCGATGCCGTCATAGACTGGATTAACCAAAACAGCTCCTGGGACGACACCCTCGTCATCGTCACCTCCGACCACGAATGCGGCTACCTCACCGGCCCCGGCTCAGGACATACCCCTTCAGGACCCGTCTGGAAACCACTCGTCAACCATGGCCAGGGAAATGTCCCCGGACTCGAATGGCACCACATTATGCACACAAACGCCCTCGTCCCGCTCTTCGCAAAAGGCGCCGGCGCACAGCTCTTCCAAAACTACATCGACGGAAACGACCCCGTCAGAGGACCATATATCGACAACACCGCCATCGCAAAAGTCATCTTCTCTCTCTTGAACAACCCGCCTGTAGCAGTCCCGGGCCCAAATCAAACCGCCTATGCCGACCTCAACAACCTCGCTCAAATCACCCTCGATGCCAACGACTCCTACGACCCCGACGCCGACCCCCTCACGCATCTCTGGACCTGGACAATCGACTCCAACACGTATGAAGCAAACAGCGTATCACCGATAATCAAGCTTCCCGCCGGCCAGCACACAATCCAGCTAATCGTAAATGACGGCTTCACCGACTCCGAGCCAAATTACCTCACTATCACCGTCGTCCCCCCTCTTACCGGCCCGCTCCACCTGCTCCCATCCCGCATCAGCCGCTGGTCGCGAAACAAGAGAGTCTTCGCCATCCTCCGCCTGCCCCAAAATATCACACCCGAAGACATCGACCCCAACAATCCCCTCCTGCTCTACCCCGGCCAAATCCAGCCGAAAAAACAAATCATCTTCAAAACCGCAAACTCTGCCACAATCATCTTTGCTGCCTTCAAAAAATCCGACATCCTGGACACCGCCCCTGACGACGGCCCGGTCGATTTCAATCTCACCGCACGACTCAAAACAGGACAATTCCTCTATGGCTCCGACCAAATCTACATCGCACCCAATCCCCCAAGAAACAATCACCCCCAATCCCCTCCAAGAAACCTTAATCGCTCCGTCTCCGCAAAGCCCCCGCAGAACACCAAAAACTAATCGTAACCCCCAAACTCGACCGCCGCTTCATAAAGCGCAACTATATTCTCCGCCGGCACCCCCGCCTGAATATTGTGCACGTTGTTGAAGACATATCCACCACCCGACTTAAATATCTCCAGATTCTTTCGAACCTCCTCCCGTACCTGTTCCGGCCCGACAAAAGGCAATATGTGCTGCGAATCTATCCCGCCGCCCCAAAAAACAATCCTGTCACCATACCGCCTCTTCAACTCCCTTGCGTCCATCCCCCTGGCGCTTATCTGTATCGGATTCAAAATGTCCACCCCGTTATCAATCAGGTCGTCGATATACTCCACGCACCCCCCGCACGTGTGATACCAAATCTTCGCATCCGTCAGCGACCGGATATGCTGAACCAGCCGCTTCTGTCTCGGCTTCACCACACTACGATAAAACTCCGGGCTAAACAACGGCCCATCCTGTCCCGCCAAATCATCCCCAATCATCACCACATCAACCACGTCGCCAACCGCCTGCATAAACCCCCTGTAGTAATCCATCCAGAACTCAACCATCTTATTTAGAAGCGCCTCACAAAATTCCCGCCCCTCTATCATATCCATAAACCACCGCTCAAGCCCACGCATATACCAGCAGTACTCATATACAACTCCACCTATCCCGGTCGATATTGCATAACCCGTCTCTTTCCTGAGCCGAATCGCCTCCTCACGAACGCCCGTAAAGCGACTCACATCTCCACCATCAGGAAACGGGTAATCATCAAGGTCTCTGACACCGGCCTGTTCAAGCGGGTGGTGAGATATATCCATATAAAGCCCCCCGTCGGCTGCCATTGACCAAACCACGCCGAATTCATCGGTCAAATCATACCACACCCTTCCATTCCGCTCATTTCGCTTAATCGTCCCGTCAAACCCTTCCGGCCCGTGCGCGCAGACATACCGAACATCCACCCTAAACCGCTCAAGAACCTCCTCGCTCGGCCTGGCCAACTGCTGAACGGGATCAAGCGTTGCTATCTCCTCGGCCATCCCAAGATAATCCACAAGCGCTTCGTACGCCTTTTTGTGTATCCCCGTCTGAAAACCGCCCAAATCTATCGGCACACGGTCCGCCTCTCTGTGCTCCAGCGCAGCCGTCACCCGCTCACGCGAACTCATACTTTCTCGCTGCCCCATATCTTACCTGCCCCCGCGTCTCCCGACGCGAGTCGGGGCGGCGGGTCTCCAAACACCCATTTTCATCTTCGCAGCTTCCTTGACAAAATATAGTCCCGACCCCATTATATCTGCCGTAGATTAACTTGCGTAGAACTTTCGAGTTGGCTCCTTCAGGGCCGACCATAAAGGAGCAACAAAATGCGCACAAAAAGCAAATCTCTCCTAATTATCACCGCGACCCTTATCCTCTATCCCTCTCTGCTGCTCGCCGCCCAAAGCTGGACGATAACCTCTCCCAACAGCCGCCTCGCAGTCATCGTAACACAGGACACGCTCGGCCACCCTTACCTCAAACAAAACAACATCTACTACCGTGTCACGCTCGACGATAAAGAAGTCCTGCCATTCGCGCCTCTTGGCTTCACTATGGGCCCCGAAACCGGAAACTTCGTCTCCGACCTTACCTTCCTTACCGAAAAAAACGCAACTGTCAACGAAGTCTATTCAGTCATCACAGGAAAAAAGAACATCCACCAGGATCAGTGCAACGAAAAATCCCTCACCTTCAAAAATGTCCTCGGCACCTCCGCTGACTTCATTTTCCGCGCCTACGATGATGGCATCGCCTTGCGCTATCACATCCACGGCTCAGGCCAGGCCACCATCGCCGCCGAACGAACCGCCTTTCGTCTTCCTGCTGGCTCCGTCGCCTGGTTGCAGAAGTTTACTGCCAATTATGAGGCCTACTATGACTGCATGCTCTCAACCAAAGCAAAACACGGCGAGTTCGGTTTCCCTGCCCTCTGCCAAACACCCTCGAACCAGTGGGTACTCCTCACTGAGGCCGCTGTTTATGGCGACTACGCCGGTGCGCATCTTTTGGGCTGCCTCAAAGACCCCGCAATCTTCCTTATCCAAGTGCCCGGCCGGGTCCGAGGAAACCTACCCTGGTCCACTCCCTGGCGAGTTGCAATCATCGGCGATTCGCTTGCACCCATTGTCGAATCCGTCATCGTCGAGAATCTCAATCCGCCCTGCGAAATAGAAGATATATCCTGGATAAAGCCCGGCGTCTCCACCTTCCCATGGTGGTCCGACACCAGCGTCAACGGCAAGCCCGAGCGACTCAGACAGTTCATAGACTTCGCCGCCGATATGGGATGGCAGTGGCTCGAATTTGACAACGCACTGGTTGGCTCGACCTTCGAATCAAAGCAGATATGGATGACAACCGATTGGGTCCCCGACCTCATCAAATACGCCGACAGCAAAGGCATCAATGTTTACGGCTGGGACGACTGGAGAAATCTCGATACCCCCGAGAAGAGAGCCAAGATTCTCGGCCTGTTCAACGAACTCGGCATCAGGGGCATCAAGGTCGATTTTCTCAACGACGATGGTCAGCGCCGCTTTAAATTCCGCGATGATGTCATTCTGGACTGCCTCAGGCACAAGCTAATGATCAGCTTTCACGGCGCAACCATTCCGCGAGGCCAGCAGCGCCGATGGCCGCATATCATGACGTGGGAGGGTGTAATCGGCTCCGAGTACTATCAGGAATGGGGCAAGACCCCCCCGACCCCTCAGCACAACTGTACCCTCCCCTTCACACGCAACGCAGTCGGCCCGATGGATTATACCCCTCTTGTCTTCTCCGCAACCAGAAAGCAAACCTCAAACGCACACGAGTTGGCGCTCGCCGTCATCTTCGAATCCGGCTGGCAAAACATCGCGGACAAGCCCGAATCAATCACCGCAAGCCCTGCTATGTCGTTTCTCAAGAACCTCCCCAACACATGGGACGACATCCGCTTCATCGACGGCTATCCCGCCAAATTCATCTGCCTCGCTCGCCGAAAAGCAAAGGACTGGTTCATCGCCGCCATAAACGCAGACACCAAAAGAAACCTCTCCATTCCCCTCGACTTCCTAAAACCCGGCTCCTACTCCGTAAAACTCTACACTGACAGCAACACAGGTGACATCACAGCAAAAGACTTCATCCTCGACTCGGCAAGGCCTTTGCGAATTACCCTCGCACCAAACGCTGGCTTCGCCACAAAAATCCCAAACTCCTTCGAATAAAACCCATCTATATTTTGTTATTGCGAGTCCGGCACCAATCACGGTCCGGCATCACCCCGCCACCGCCCACCTGCTCACAGGCCAATGCATCCTCGGCCACGACACCATCACACTCCTCAGCAGACCCACCCGCTGCCTCCGCCATCGCTGACGCCGCTCCAGCCCCCGATACAAACAGCTTCGCCCAAACCCGCCGCTATGTGGTACTGCCACCTGCTGCCCATGCCCTGTCACATCTGGCGCCCAAAAAAACAAGGCCATCGAGTCGTACTCGATGGCCTCGGTTCGTCCAAATACCATCAACCACTACGTTCCCGCCTTATCCTCGGGTTCCCAGTCGCCATTTTTCGCGGCTGGGGTCCCCTCGCTCTTGCTCACGCCCACCCTCTCGTTCTTGCCCTTGGCCGCTTCCTCGGTCTTGAATCCCTCAAGCTTCAGGTGCTCCTCGTCCTGGACGTCAATCTTAATCAGGTTCTTGCCCTTGAACTCGCCACGCAACACCGCCTCTGAAAGCGGGTCCTCAATGTAATGCTCTATCGCCCGCCGCAAAGGCCTTGCCCCAAACTCCGGATTATAGCCCTTGTCTATCAAGAACTCCTTCGCCTGCTCCGAAAGCTCAAGCTTGAAACCGTGCTCCGTCAACCGCTTGAACACCTTCGCAAGCTCGTAATCCACTATCGTCTGCAAATCATCCCGAGTCAGCGACTTGAATACTATTACATCGTCAACACGGTTCAAAAACTCCGGCCTGAAGTGCCGCTCAACCTCCTTGTGAAGCATATCCTTCATCTTCTCGTAATTCGCCGCCGGTGTCTTCTTGCCGAACCCGAATCCGTTGCTGTTCTTAATCAGCTCCGCCCCGATATTGCTCGTCATAATCAAAACCACATTCTTAAAGTCGATGTTCCGCCCAAAGCTGTCCGTCAGCCGACCCTCATCCATTATCTGCAACAACATATTGTAAACATCCGGATGGGCCTTCTCTATCTCATCCAACAGCAGCACCGAATAAGGCCGACGCCTTATCCGTTCTGTAAGCTGACCGCCTTCCTCATAACCCACATACCCGGGAGGCGCGCCGACTAATCGGCTGACGTTATGCTTCTCCATAAACTCACTCATATCAAGCCGAACAAGCGCATTGCGGTCACTGAACATAAACTCCGCCAGCGCCTGCGCCAAAAGAGTCTTGCCCACACCGCTCGGCCCAAGAAATATAAAGCACCCCATCGGACGGTTCGGATCCTTCATCCCGCTGCGGCTGCGACGAACCGCCTTCGCTACCGCCGTCATCGCCTCGTCCTGAGATACTACCATTTTGTGAAGCTCCGTCTCAAGCTCCAGAAGACGCTGTGTCTCCTTCTTCTCCAGCCGAGTCAGCGGTACACCCGTCATGTTGCTCACCACCTCCGCTATCACCTCCGTGTCAACCACTCCCGTCGCGTCCTTGTTCTTCTCGTACCACTTCTTCTGAAGCTGAGTCTTATCGTTCAAAAGCTTCTGCGCCTCGTCACGCAATGACGCTGCCCGCTCGTAATCCGCATTGCGAACCGCCTCGTCCTTCTCTACCTGAAGCTGCTCTATCCGCTTCTCAAGCTCCGTCAGATTAGGCGGTGGCGTCATGTTCTTCAGCCGAACTCGCGCTCCCGCCTCGTCAATCACGTCTATCGCCTTGTCCGGCAGACACCTGCCCGTTATATAACGCGTCGAAAGCTCCACCGCCTGGAATAACGCCTCATCCGTAAACCGTACCTTGTGGTGCGCCTCGTAACGGTCCTGAAGACCGCGAAGTATGTCAAGTGTTTCATCCTTCGATGGTGCCTCCACTATTATCGTCTGAAAACGCCTCTCCAGCGCCCCGTCCTTCTCGATATGTTTGCGATACTCATCCAGCGTCGTCGCCCCGATACACTGAACCTCACCGCGGGCAAGCGCCGGCTTCAAGACGTTCGACGCATCTATCGCACCCTCCGCACCACCGGCCCCCACCAGCGTATGAAGCTCATCCACAAACAATACCACGTTCTTCGCTCGCCTAACCTCGTTGATTACCGCCTTGATTCGCTCCTCAAACTGACCACGGTACTTCGTCCCCGCCACCATCATCGCAAGGTCCAGCACCACCATCCGCTTTTCCTTCAGAAGCTCCGGTACCTGCTTGTTCACTATCTGCTGGCTAAGACCTTCCACTATCGCCGTCTTGCCCACCCCCGCCTCACCCAAAAGCACGGGATTGTTCTTCGTACGCCTGCAAAGTATCTGAACCAATCGCTCTATCTCCCGCTGCCTCCCTATCACCGGGTCAAGCTCATTGTCAGCCGCCAACTGCGTCAGGTCTCTGCCGAAACTGTCCAAAGCAGGCGTCTTGCTCTTTACCTTGCTCCGCACCCCCGCAGGACCCATCTTCATCCCAAGCTCCGTCGGCTCACTGTCAACTCCCGCTCCAAGAAGATTCAATACCTCCTGACGAACGTCCTCAAGCTTCAAACCAAGATTCATCAATACCTGGGCTGCTATCCCGTCCGCCTCACGCAACAACCCGAGCAGTATGTGCTCCGTCCCAACGTAATTGTGATTAAGTGCCCGCGCCTCCTCTATCGCATACTCTATCACCTTCTTCGACTTCGGCGTCTGAGGAAGCTTGCCCATCGTCACCATATCAGGACCGCTCTTCACCAGCTTCTCTACCTCCAGCCGAAGCTTCTTCACATCTACATCTAAATTCTTCAGAACCGTCGCACCAACTCCGCTGCCTTCCTTAACTAATCCTAACAATATGTGCTCGGTCCCGATCCATTCGTGATTGAACCGCTGCGCCTCCTGGTTCGCCAGCGCCATTACCTTTCTCGCACGGTCTGTAAAGCGTTCAAACATCTCGTACCTCTAAATTCCCTTCTCAAAAACTCGCCAACTGCACTCGATAACAAGCCACTTATCTCCGCTCCCCAGACTGAACCTGCCTATATTCTAACACCACCAGATGCCTTGTCAATCCATCCGCCTTCAATCTGTTGTCTATTCTTTATATGCGGCCGATAACATTTATGTTCATTCTCTTATCTCCCCGACCTTTCTCCTACCTCTTATCGTCAAAAACCACACGCGACTTTTCACCAACAAACCACAAAATCCCCTTTTGCCGCCTCAAAAACCCATTACAAGCCCCCCAATTCCCAAACCCTGCACCTGCCCGTCCTAAAATCACAATCTCCTTACAACTTTCTTGCCCACTGTGCGTCTTTTAAGGTATAAAGACCGTCAGCACATCACCCGATGTGCCTTCCGTTACAATTGTTACCCGGCTAAAATTATGGAGGTAATTCCGATGTCCGGTTCAAGACTCCTCACGACCATCGTAGTATGTTCTGCGCTCGTCCTGGCACCCTGCATCCCCGCCCCCTGGGGCCAGGCCCTCGCCGCCCAAACTGACGACCAGCTCCTCAATACCATCCCCGCCGACGTCCTCTTCTGCGTCCGAATCAACAATCTCGACTACACCACAAATCAGCTCGACCAGTTCATCACCGGCGTCTCCCCTGTCCCGCTGATTGTCTCAATGACCACCCGCACCCAACTCGCACAATTATTTGGAAGTCCGGAAATCACCGGTGTCAATATGGCCGGCAACTTCGCCGTCTTCGCAACCGCAGACCCCGCCTCCGCCGCCCCGCAATTCTACGCCCTTATCCCGATAACCGATTACGACCAGTTCATCCAGGCAAATCCAAATGTATCCCCGCCCGACACCTCCGGCGTCTCCACCATCACCGTCGAAAACCAGCCCAGAGCACTCGCAATGAAACTCGGTGATTGCGCCCTGCTCTCACAGCCACAGGCAGGCCTCCCGGCGGCCGCCCGCATGCTCTCAAGCCAATCCGCTGCCCTCGCCTCCGCTCTCGATAACGACCAGACAAGCAAAGCCGCCACCGAACGCATCTGGCTCTACTGTAATACCCAAAAAGCATCCCAGACCTTTGCCGCGGCGCGCAACCAATATCTCCAAATGTTCAATCAGCTCACGCCCACAACCCAGGGCGGTGCTCCAGAAGCCAATCTCCCGCCAATGCAGCCAACCGAAACTCCCCAGCAGCAAATCGAACGACTAAAACAAAAACAGGCCGAAGCCCAGACAAGAATCGAAAACCTTGAAAAAAGAAAAGTCTCGCTCGCTGAGGCCCTGCCCGAAGAAGAGATACTCATCAACGAAATCGATAACGCCATCCAAATCCTCAAAGACCAGCAAAACGACATCGACCGGCAAATCAGAGATATCGAGTCCGGCAAAGCAATTCGCGCCCGGACCCGCTCCGGCTCGACGCTCACCAGCGCCCAGCCCGGCAGCGTCATCCTCGAACTGCTCAACCAGACCAAGTCATTCACCCTGCACACAAGCCCAGAGCCCGATGCACTCAACCTCACCGCCATGCTCACTGCAATACCCGGAACCGAAGTAGCCGAAATGTTCACCTCTGCCGACCAGACCTCCGAGAACAACCTCCTCGGATACCTCGATAACGGCGCTATGATGAACTTCTCGGTCGATATGAAAAAACCCTTCTTCCGAAAAATAAACGAAAAAGCAATCGACTGGATGTCCGCTATCTCCGGTGAGGCACTCTCTGCCGAAAGTGCTGCCGAGCTGAGAACCCTTGTTGCCGATATGGCAAGCGCCTTCGGCGGCTACGCCGTTTGCTCTGTCTCCATCGACCCCAATATCACCCCGCCATTTGAAGTAACTTATGCTGCACAAATCAACGACCCTGAAAAATTCAACGCCGTTATGCAACGCACCGCCGAAATCTGGGATACCTCCGGAATTAACAACTTCTACCAGCAGCTCGGTATGAATACCTCTTTCACCTTCAGCCGAAACGTCGACACCTACAAAGACATCTCTATCGACTCTGCTGAATTCGCCTTCGAAGCCCTTGACGCCACCTCCCCGGAAGCACAAATCATCAATGCAATGTACGCGGGCGGCTTCGACTACAGATGGGCAATCACCGACGGTTTGTGGCTCTGCTCCATCGGCCCAAATGCCGACCAGACGCTCCACAACCTCATCGACACGGCACTTGCCGGCGGCCCGACCGAAGTCCCATCCGAAGTCACCGACGCTCTGGCGCTTGTCGGGGACGCTCAAGATGCCGACATCTTCTTCACCTACAATCAGGTCCAGGCGATGAACCTCGGCATGCGAATGCTCCCGATGACGATGCCCGCCGCAGCGAATATGCCGAAACTCACACCGGTTAGCGTACCGACAAAAAGCTCATTTGTCTTTGCCGGCACGGCCCAGAACGGCTCGTTCACTCTCGACGCCGCCGTACCGAAACAGCACCTCGTAGAAATTATGACCGCCGTCCAGGCGATGATGATGCAGAATATGCAGCAAATGCAAATGATGCAGCAGCCACCCGGACAAACCCCCATGCCTATGCCCAACGAGACACCACTGCCTGCTATGCCGACGCCTCCCTCACCAAACGAGCCAAACAACTAATTGTCCGAAACAGGCACGGATGCGAATCACTTGGTTTCGGCCAGCCCTCGCCGCTGCCAGCTCGCAGGCATATCCCCCTCCGGGTTCTCCTCTATGAACTTCCGCGCCAGCTCGTCCGAATCACCGTACCTCTTCTGCAGTCGCCTAAGCTCCGCCTTTAGCTCACTGACAACGTCCGCGTATGCGCCGCTCTCATAAACATTGTTCAGCTCGTGCGGGTCCTTCTCTAAATCATAAAGCTCCCACGCATCAATATCGTAATAGAAATGTATCAGCTTGTACCGCTTCGTCCGCACCCCATAGTGCCGCTTCACCATATGCCATCCGGGATACTCATAGTAATGATAATACATACTCTCCCGCCAATTCCCCGGTGTCCGACCCTCAAGCAGACCACGAATACTTTCGCCCTGCATATCTGCCGGCTTCGCTACTCCCGCAAAACCCAAGAACGTCGGTGCAAAATCTAGATTCAAAACTATGTCCCCATTCACACTGCCCGCCTTTATCTCCTTCGGATACCGAACCAGCAACGGCATCCGCAGCGACTCCTCATACATAAACCGCTTATCAAACCACCCGTGCTCACCAAGATAGAATCCCTGGTCCGACGTATAAACCACAACCGTATCCTCCGCCAGACCCGCCTCATCCAGATAATCCAGAAACCGCCCGACATTGTCATCCACCGATGCGACGCACCGCAGATAATCCTCCATATACCTCTGATACTTCCACCTCTTCAGTTCCTCGCCCGCTAATCCTCCCGGCGGCTCCTGTTTCAAATCCCTCTCAACCAAATGATGCTCTATCGTCATCTCCTGCTCTTTCGCCGCCGCGCTCCGCGTGCTCCAGTCGTCGTCGAAAGTCTCCGGCACAGGTATATCCACCCCCTCATACATATCCGCATGCTTTTCATCCGGCTGCCAGTGACGGTGCGGCGCCTTGTGATGATACATTAGCAAAAACGGCCTGTCCGTCTTTCTCCCCTTCAGCCACTCAATACACTTATCCGTAATAATATCCGTCACATATCCCCTGTACTTCCGCTGCTCGCCCATCTCTATCATCTCTGGGTCATGATACTCGCCCTGCCCCGGCAGAATATTCCAGTAATCAAAACCCGTCGGCTCGCTCTTCAAATGCCACTTGCCTATCATCGCCGTCTCATAGCCCGCCCTTTGCAGCAGCTTGCCAAACGTCTGCTGACTCCCGTCAAACCGCACCCGGTTGTCTATCACACCATTTAGATGACTATACTTGCCCGTCAGTATCACAGCTCTGCTCGGCGCGCATATCGAGTTAGTGCAAAAACAATTCTCGAACCGCATCCCCTCTTTCGCAATCCTGTCTAAGTTTGGCGTCTGGTTTATCCTGCTGCCGTAACAGCTCATCGCCTGCGCCGCATGGTCGTCCGTCATAATAAAGACTATGTTAGGCCGACCCTTCCCGGCACCCCCGGCCCCTCCCATACCGCCGCAGCATCCCAGCACCGATAGCCCCCCAACAGACCCCATCGCATAACCCACTCGCTTCAGAAATTCCCTTCGACTCTCCATTTTCTCATTCTCCATTCAAACACCACATCACGGGATTCACTGCCTGCCCAAATCCTAAATCGCCCCCCCAAAAACCTCAAGCCGAAAATTGAAACTTGTCCGCCGCGCAACCTGGCGGACTCCTCCGCCGCGCGCTCTGGCGCATTTGTCTCCCGCCCCCTTTCGGTGTTGGACGTTCGCTGTTGGCTGTTCGGCGTTCTCCGCTCTACCTCAATCCTCCCCTTGCTCCCGCAACAGCCGCCTCAGATACGCGTTCTCCCGACGCGTCGCCTCGAGGTCCAGAAGCTGATATTTGATGCATATCCGCAGATAATCCAGCGCCTCGCCAACGCTGTCCACCTTCTGCCCCACCTGCCCCGAAGCCCCTCGCTTACCCTTCGCCAGCCGCGACAACTTCCTGTAACGCGGGTCAATCCCCCCGCCGAACTCCCTCACCAGACCATTGACCTTCTCTTCTATGCTCCCGTCCATCACCATCCTCTCCTTCCCCCCACACCATCTCTTGCTCTGTTCAAAAATTCGTCATTTCGACCGAGGCGACGCTTTGCGTCACCGAGCGGAGAAATCTCCTTTTCTACAGGTTTCCCGACTCTGCCTCGCACCCGCTCGGTGCGGCCTTGTCCTCGAAATGACGCTCTACGGCCTTTTCAGCAGGCTAGCCGTCGCTCCAAAAGAGCTCCTCTCCTTCCTTATGCAAAATCCATACCCGCTTCGCCCAATCGACAAACGCGCACCCCTCCGCTGGCCACCGTCCGCGCAGAACCGCCCCAAACCCGCCCCCGGCCTGACGTTTCTGACACCCCTATCCCCTCTTTCAAATGCGCAATCTGTAACGTCTAAGCCCCCGCGTTGCCCTGATGAAACCCCTATCTTCCGCCCCTACCCCTCACACCTGTCTAACAACCGCACCAGGACATACTTAGCCCCCGCTGTAATTTATCAACACAAAACGTTGCCCCTCCGCAACACCACCCACCCCCCGCAGCCAAGCCCTGCGTGTAGTCGAACGGAGGGAACCCCTCGCGCCTTTAGCGAAGAAGGAGGCCAAGATTACCCCTTGACGTGAAACCTCATTTCCTTATCATATCTGTTCGTAGGAACGTTGCCTTGGAGTGTTGCTTGGAATGGAGTCGTGCGTAATTCAAATAACCCCCGCAGCGGAGAAATACGGGAATCTCAACATTCGCCCATGCGGCAAGAGCTTCTTCCCTCACGATGCGTTCGGAGGGCCCACAAAGGCCGACCAAGGAAACCCTGTCACACTCGTTGCTACCGGGATCGCGCACCCTGTCAACACAGATATTCCCTCAGATAGAGAGACTGGCAGACCTCGTTGGATATTCAGACGCAGGGCCTGGATTAGAGACTTCGTCCGCACCCACAATCTTATGCCTGGTGATAAGGTGCTTCTCGAGCGCCTGAGTCACAGGCAGTACATCCTTAGTCTGCCCCCGCAAGAGTCCGGGGCGTTTGCGCGCACGTTCTTGGAGTTCTTCGCAGGCATAGGCTTGGTTCGCAGCGGGCTGGAGCAAAGAGGTTGGCAAGTTCTCTATGCCAACGACATAGACCGGGAGAAGAGGTCTATGTACGATGCGCATTTCAGAGACGCACTCGCTCATTTTGAGCTAGCCGATATCCGTAAGGTTGATGGTTCGAGTCTCCCACACGCTACTCTGGCCACAGCGTCATTCCCGTGCACAGATCTTTCCTTGGCTGGCGCAAGAAATGGCCTCAAAGGCAGACAATCCTCATCCTACTTTGCATTTGTGAAAGTGCTCAAAGAAATGGGGGCCAACAAACCCCTTATGGTTCTTCTTGAGAATGTTACAGCTTTTCTGAGTTCCCACGGGGGCAGGGATTTTCATCGCGCAATGTTTGAACTCAATCAACTTGGTTATTTCGTGGACCCCTTTGTGCTGGATGCGAAATGGTTTGTCCCTCAAAGCCGTCCTCGGCTCTTTGTGGTGGCGTCACGCCTTCCCACAAACGGCGAAGACCTCAGACCCAGCCTGATAAGAGCGTCTCGGATAAGGCCGACGCTGCTCACTGACTTCATAAGGGCTCATCCTGACATTCGATGGTCTCTGCGCGGACTACCGGAACCCCCGCGTAAATCCAGCTTATCCTTAGCCGACATTCTGGATGAGCTCGATGATGATGCCCATGAATGGTGGCCCGAAGATAGGGCGCAATACCTTTACAACCAGATGAGTGCCCGACACCGCGCGACTGCAGATGAATGGATTGCTAAGAACCACTGGTACTATGGTACTGTCTTCCGAAGAGTCCGGTGTCAACCCAGTGGCCACAAACGTTCGATGGCCGAACTCCGTTCAGATGGTCTCGCTGGTTGCCTGCGAACCCCAAAAGGAGGCAGCGGGCGTCAGATTCTGTTCAAGGCGGGATTTGGACGATATGCTGTGCGACTTCTCACTCCGCGTGAGTGCGCGCGCCTCATGGGTGCTGGGGATTTCACCATAGAGGCCAAATTAAATCAAGCATTGTTCGGTTTTGGTGACGCTGTGTGTGTCCCCGCTATTGCGTGGATTTCCGAGACCTATCTTGAACCGTTGGCTCTAGCTCTAAAGAATTCAAGGCAATAAGGAGATACCGTAGGTGCCCCGTCAAAATGCAAAGACGGTGGAGGCTTTCAAGTCTTGGTATCGTTCCCTTGCGCCGATGAAACGGTATGGCGGTAGGCCAGCCAAAGGAACCATAGCCGCCGCCTTGGTAGTTCTGGAGCGACTCCGAACAAGTCGCGACCTTAGTATAGACGCACACCTTGCCAAGGGTGGAGCACAGATAGCTGGACTGAATCTTTCATCCCTGAGGAAGATACTTACTCGTTTCGGTGAACACCGGCAGTTCCCAAGCGAAGGGGGCCGCACAAACCGCGGCAACAACAGACCAGTTGAACTCCTGCTCCAGTCGCTTTCTCAGACGGGTTTTGGCGGCCTTGCGAAGCGCCACCGTTCCGCAGTCCTTGATACAATGCAGAAATTCCTCGTTGACTCGCTGGACGGATATTACAATCTAGAACGAATAACCTTCGCTTTTACTCCGGCCAACCCTCCTCGCAACGTCGTCTCCGACATATTGGCTGCTGCTCAAAAACGCAGTCAGAGTGGCCCTGTTGCTCAGCACTTGGTCGGTGCTAAACTTGCAGTTCGCTTTCCACAATTTGACGTTCGCAACGCTTCTTTCAGCGCCGCTGACAAACAGGCTAACAAGCCAGGAGATTTTCGGGTAGCCGACACCGCCTTCCATGTAACTGTCGCACCAAACATGGGACATGTGAGCCGGTGTGCTGCAAACATCGCAGCCGGATTCTCGGCGATCCTTCTGGTCCCTGATTCAAAGCTCCTTGCTGCTCGCCAATTGCTCGAAACCGCTGACATTCATGCCAAGGTGGTTGCAGAGTCTATAGAGTCTTTCATAGGGCAGAACCTTTCAGAACTTGCCGAGTTTGCTCCTTCCAAGTTCGCGCGCGAGTTTGCCGCCCTCCTTTCAGAATACAACCGTCGCGTTGGCGAAGTCGAGACTGACACATCACTATTGATAGCCATTCCAGCGGCCTTGTCCTCGCTTTAGGAATAGAACCGTGGATACCGTTAGTCCCCGGAAACGAAGCCTTATAATGGCGAGGGTAACCTCCGAAAACACTACTCCTGAACTCCTCGTTCGTCGTCTGTCCCATTCGTTCGGGTATCGCTTCCGCCTTCACCGCCGCGACCTGCCTGGCAATCCGGACCTCGTCTTCGTAAGCAAACGTAAGATTGTGTTGGTCCATGGTTGCTTCTGGCATCAACATCGGTGTGCCCGTGGGAGGCGTGTCCCGGCTAGCCACCGCAGCTATTGGGTCAAGAAGCTTCACGGCAATGTCAAACGCGACGAGCGGAATTTACGAAAGTTGCGCCGCCTCGGCTGGAAAGTCCTTGTTATCTGGGAGTGTCAAACGCGAGATATTCCCAAACTCTCATCACGCCTGCGCAACTTCCTTGAATCCTAATCACTGCAACCGATGAATCCGGCAACCAATCCGTCGCCGTCGTCGAAATCCGCGCTCCCCACGACCGCAGAAAAAAGTAGTTTCCCTCGATACGACAGAGGAGCGCAGAAGGGCTGTGGGCACAACGCTCACAGCCCTTCTTGCATAATAGAATACTGTCCTAATCCCCACGCAAGCTGCCCCGCTCACGCCGTCGGGTCCATCACCCGGCCAATAATTATTCAGTCAGCTTATATTATGAGCGTAGCTCTTGTGGACGAAGGCCTCGCACCGTCTCGCAAGCTCGCTTGCAGAGCGATGCGGGCCGAGACCTGTCCGGCGTAGCTTCAGCGAAGACGGAACACCAAGCTGACTGAACACTTCTATCTCTGTGTCCTCGGTGACCTCTGTGGCAAAACAACTTAGTGACAATTCGTGTTACCTCGTCCTGAGCTTGTCGAAGGAATTCGTGGCCAAAAAAACAGCGTAAATCAGTGTCTGACGATTCTTTGTGTCTTGGAGTCTTCGTGGTAAAAAGGAATCCGCATCCAAAAACACGCGATATGCAGTCCCTCTCACGCCGTCGGGTTCATCACCCGGCCAACAAATAATATGCTGCCCGACACCCTGTCCCTAATCACAAATACAAAAGGCCTGTCCGCCCTGAACACCGGCACCTCCGCCACCGCCGTCACCCTCATCACTACTCCCGTCGCCGCTGCCGCCTCGGTTCCCTCCTCATCCACCTTCACGTATGCCTTATGCACCACCGCTGATATGTAAAGCTCACGACCCCCCGTCATCCCCGAAAAATCCGCATCTCCCGAAAACGCATCCCGCATCCCCATCGCCTGCAGAACCCGCCCAAGCTCGAATTCACTCGTCATCTCAAACCTTGGAAACCACACGTCCACCTCCCTCTTTCTCATCTGCCCAACCCACCTCGACACGTTCTCCGCAGAAAGCTTGCCCTCCAGTTCTCTAATCTCGCCGACCTGGCTCGGCAGAAACACAACCATCGAAAGCTCCTCGCCCACGTATGGCATCTCCAGCCCCTGAAAACCATCACCCTCCATATAACCGAACTCTTCCCTTTGATGCATCATCGGTGTTTGAACTTTCTCCCCGCTAACCAGGCTGAACGGCTGCCGGCTCGTCAGCTCCTCATCAAACTCACTCGCCCACTTGCCCTTAAAGTAAATCGCATTCGTCAGCACTAACCGAGTCATCCTGTCGAGCATCCCCGGCTTGATAAGCTCCTTTATCTTCTCCCGCGTCTTGGCCTCCACCCACTCGTTTATCCTCTGCCGCGCCTCCTCCGTCGCCTGCGCAAAATCCACCTCGCTCAGCTTGCCCTGATAATTCTCCTCCACTAACGAAAGGTATTCCTCCAAAAACTTATACCCCTTCTGCCCCCAAAGCGCATTGGCAACCGCAAGCTCATATTTCTCCGCCCCGCCTCTCTCATTCAAGCCCTCGATAATCCTCCCGAACGCCTTATGAAATTCCTCTCGACTCAACATCTTTACTTTAGTACAACCGTCCTCGCTCGCAAATCTCATCGCCTCGGCCATCTGACTCGCCGTCTCGCCCTCCGCACCGCCGTATGTCATCGCCAGCGCCGTCGATATGCTGTAGGGCGAGAAAAACATATTCCCCTCCTTCTCCCTAAGCCGTTCATAAAGCCCCCACCCAAATTCACTGTTTCCCTCCACCACCATCTTCTCAGCGGCTTTCGTATCTGCCCTCGTTTCCACCCCAAAAACCAGACCCGCTCCCACAACCACCACCGCCAAAACTATCCTTACACCTCGCATCTTCGCACCTCCTTTATCCCCCGTTCTCTTACCTTATTGACACCGACACACAAAAAACATTATAATACCAATCACAGCACAGCCGATAAATATTCTGAAAGGACTGGCTATGAGCCCCCAGAAAGACGGTTCCTTTTGGCGTTCGAAATACGCGATTATCATATATGGCGTCCTCATTATCGTCGTTATCCTGGTCTTTACAACCAGAATCTTCGACACAAAGGAGCCCGGCGCAATGCCCGCCGCCATCTGGCTAATGCTCGGCATCATCGCCCTTATCGCACTAATAATAATTCTCGCTACCGCTCTCAAAATCCTCGACACCGTCGCCAACTCCGATATCAAACTCGACCGGGTCTCTGCTGAGCTCGAAAAAGCCCGCGAAATACTCGCCAAAGTCAACCAGGTCGCACACCTCAGCGAAGCCGCAAAGCTCATCGCTTTCCGTGAAGACGAAAGACGCTCACTCCAGGATGCCGTCTTCGATAAACTGCAGCAAAAAGACTTCGACGCCGCCTACGAAATCATCGACGAAATCGCACATCTGTCGGGATACAAAAAGCTCGCCGACCAGCTCCGAAACCAGGCCAACACCTACCGCGACTCCCCCGACTCCGAAAGAGCAAACCAGGTCATCACCTACGTCGAAAAACTCATCGAAAACCACCAGTGGCAAAAAGCAACCACAAACGTTGACAAGCTGCTCAAGGCATACCCCAACTCCGAAAAGATAAAACAACTTAAACAAAAGCTCACGGAGAAAAAAGAAGAACGCAAAAAGGTCCTGCTCAACGCCTGGGACGACGCCGTGAAAAGACAAGCCACCGACAGAAGTCTCGAGATACTCAGAGAGCTTGACCAATACCTCACCGCCAACGAGGCACTCGCCCTCCAGGAAGCCGCTCGCGACGTCTTCAGGACAAAGCTGCACAATCTCGGCGTCCAGTTCTCACTCGCCGTCTCAGGCCGGCAGTGGAAAAAAGCCCTCGACGCAGGCGAAGAAATCGTGCGAGACTTCCCCAACTCCAGAATGGCTGAAGAAATCCGGGAAAAACTCAACATCCTCCGACAAAACGTCACTCAAAAAACCGGATAAACACCCACCGCCCCCTGAAACCCACCCGTGGCCGCCACTCCGACTGTGTCCATCAATGCGCACAATCCTCCCGTAACTGAACTCCCGCGCGCAGAAAAACTCCCCGCTCGCCGCCCACCCGGACAACGAACTTCATCCAGATTGCTCTCCCTCACGAAAAATCAAACAGCGACTGGGTCTTGACCATCGCTATCTGATCGGGATAAGCTGCAAATGTGTGAATATGAAGCTCAGTCTGTCTCGCCTCATAATCTATGTAGCAAAACGGCAGCATACCGTCTAACTCCAGCTCCGGAAACTTCACAAACACCCCGCGGTCACGACCGAACTTCTCGAGGTCCGTATGGCTCTGACGATACAGATTCGAGCTCATCTTCTCGACCTGAAAATCAGTCATATAGCTCACACCTCTGCTCAGCGTGCACTTGTGACTCCGCGGACCGCGAAACTGAAATCGCTCTATCAGCCCCCGTTGCGGAAGCATCTGACCCGGTGCGCTTATAACCTCCGTCAGACAAACGTCATCCGCAAAAACACTCACCACGTGCGTACACCCCGTCACCCAGATTATCGCCTCGTATCGCTTCGTCCGCAGCTTCCTCTTCGCGTAGATATTGAAAAGCTCCGGATGAAGAGGCCGTTGAAATAAGCTAAATGCCAGTTCCTCGATTGCTATGTTAATCTGTGGCGATTCCATAATCGAAGCTACCTCTAATGCTAACGGCGTAACCTCTGTCTACGCCCGTATTATACCAAAAACACACCCCCCTATTCAACCCTCTTATCAGTACTGATACTGCGTTTTCAGACACTTATAGGACGGTTATTCTGCAAATCACGAGCGCAAAACGACTAACAGACCTCAACTTTTTTTGCAAAAAATCGCCTCCGCCCTCGCCTGCCCGACGTATTATCGCGAAAACACCAGCGCGTTCAGACAAGTTGCAATAATATCGTAGAACGCGTGACTGCCCGCCGTTATCCCGAAACCGCGTATCGCAAAAACAATCGCAAAGTAAACCCCTGCTATTGTGCGGAACAAAAACTTCGTCCAGTCGAACACATCCTGATGATTAAACCTGCCGCTCATAAAATCTATGTGATGATGTGCACTGAAAAGAGCCGCCGAAAACAATACTGATATCACCACCGAATTCCGCCTGCTCACACCCAGAACATCCTGAAAAATCACCATGAACACGCATATCAGTATCAGCCGAAATATAAGCTCCTCGTATATCCCCGCTCCTATCCCCGTTACAATATCAGCCATAAATCGCCCCGCGCCTCTTCCCGCTTCCGCCTGCCCAGCCGAACTGGCCAACCTGGCAAACCAGCCCGCCACACCTGTAACTGTCCCGCCGCTCCCACCCTGCCCCGCTGAGTTGCTCTGCAATATCAAACTCAATACTATCAAAGGTATTGCCAGCACAATACACTCCATCAGCATCACGGCAAAGTCCCATACCCATACCCCCCATTTCTTGCCCGACACCAACTGAAGCGCAACTAATATCACCATCACCACCAACGCCGGTGCCACCCACGCAAACTTCCCTCCCAAACCAATCTGCTCAAGCAAATCCTGTAGCCACACAAACGCCACAACACGCACCTGGCTCTCATTCAAAACATCTGTGTTTATCAGAATAGTCCCCACCTCGTAGAACACAACAAAAGGCAACAGGAAAACCAGCGCATAGACAGGCCGGCTCGTTCGCTCAAGGTAGGACCCCTCCGCAAAATTAAGCAACCCACTCGTGCTGAACTTAAACTTCTTTGCCATTCCCTGGCTGCCAACCTCTCAAAATCATCCTTAATCTTACGTCTTGGCAGTTTACTTAAGCCGCCGCGAAATTACAATACTCAAAAACTGCCCGCACCCCTGGGGCCGGGCCCGCTCGAAGCAAGACTATGATAGCCAAACAGCTAAACCAAATATACCAACTGCTCTTCGACGCCTTCGGCCCACAACACTGGTGGCCGGGCCAAACCAGAGTCGAAATCATCACAGGGGCAATCCTCACCCAGAACACCAACTGGACAAACGTCGAAAAAGCCCTGGCCAACCTCAAAAACCAAAACCTCCTCGACCCCGTCAAACTGCACAACCTAAGCACCGAAGCACTCGCCCGCCTCATCAGACCCGCCGGCTACTTCAATATAAAAGCAAAACGACTCAAAAACTTCCTCGCCTGGCTAACCCGAACTTGCGACGCCGACCTCGCAATGCTCGACGATGTCCCCACCGACCTGCTTCGCCCTCAGCTCCTCGCCATAAAAGGCATAGGCCCCGAAACCGCCGACTCCATCCTCCTCTACGCCCTCGACCGTCCCGTCTTCGTCATCGACGCCTACACCGCAAGAATCCTCGTCCGCCACCACCTCATCGACGCCGACGCTGACTACCACCAGATACAATCACTCTTCCATTCCAACCTGCCCGAAGACGCCCGTCTGTTCAACGAATACCACGCACTGCTCGTCCGACTCGGAAAAAACTTCTGCAAACCAAATCCCAAATGCCCAACCTGCCCTCTGAATGCGCTACCCCACTCCATTGAATCACAGTACCCCTGATTTCCCGGGTTGAACGTTCTTCTTCCCTGCCCCCTGCGCCTTGCCATTCCCTCGTGTCCCCGATACACTATATCGAGCTGATTGACCAAACTCTGACCCTAAATTGAAAGGTTGGCATCATGCACAATCAAGCCCCCGAAATCTTTGGTGCGTTCTTTGGCTGCTTTGTCCTCCTCATAGCCCTGATAGTCACCGTCCTTATGGTCTGGGTCTATTGCCGCATCTTCGCAAAAGCCGGCTTCTCCTGGGCCCTCGGCCTGCTGATGTTTGTCCCCATCGCAAACATCATCCTCCCATTCGTCCTCGCTTTCTCAGATTGGCCCATCGAAAAAGAGCTCCGAATGCTCAAGAGACAGCAGCCGCTTGCACCGCCCCAGACCCACACCCTCTGACCCACACCTCCGTAAGTCCCGGAAGGAACACCTTACGGTGGCGTCCTTAGCGAGCGAGTCAAAGGGTTACCGCCTGTTCACGTGGGCCGTGGGCCGAGCCACGAGTCACGAAACATCCCTTCCCTCCACACCTATCTCCTGCTATACTGACACCGCCTGAATAACCCGCTCCGCAAATCTCTCTCACAGGAGCTGAATATGAGATGCCTTTACATCCAACCCCACGAGGCGATGCCGCTGGTCACCGCATTCCTCATCGCCTTGCTCATCCTCACTGCCCTGACAATCGCACTGGTCAAGACCTGGATATACTGCCGAATCTTCCACAAAGCCGGCTTCTCCTGGGCCCTCGGCCTGCTCATCCTCGTCCCCATCGCAAACATCATCCTCCCATTCGTCCTCGCACTCGGTGACTGGCTAATCCAAAAACAGCTCCGCGTGCTAAAAGACCAAATCCCCGCCCCAACTCCCGATACACCTCCAACCCAATCAGGAGACCTCTCGTAATGAACAGCGAAAGACCACAACACGTCAGCGTAATCGACCCAATCTCACCCGCCATCGACTGGGTCAAGACAATGCTCTTCAGACCCTTCGACCTGACCAGATGGTTCACCATCGGCTTCTGCGCCTGGCTCGCCTCCCTCGGCCAGTCGGGCGGCAGCTTCAACTTCCGCGTCTCAGGTCCTCAACAGCACCCCACCACGCATGCCGTCAAAGAATACATCATCAACAACCTCCACTGGATAATCCCCCTCGTCATCGCAGGCGCACTTATCGGCCTCATCCTCTACGTCATCATCACATACCTGAGCTCCAGAGGAAAATTTATGTTCCTCCACTGCGTCGCCCAAAACAAAGCCGAAGTCAAAATCCCCTGGACACAATTCAGAAACCACGCCAATTCCCTGTTCGTTTTTAGAATCGTCCTCGCCGTTCTTGGCCTCGTCGTCTTCTTCATTATAGGCCTGCTCGGCGTCCTCGCCTTTATCCCTCTCGCCCACGCCGACATCACCCCACTCGCTGTCCTTGTCCTTATCTTCTTCGTCCTGCTCTTCTTTGCCGCCGTCATCATCATCTCCGTCGTTGCGAAATTCACCTATGACTTCGTCGTCCCCTTTATGTTCATCCACGCCGAGAGATGCACCACCGCCTGGCGAAGATTCCTCACTCTGCTCTCTGCGAACAAAGGCCGCTTCGCCCTCTACATCCTCTTTCAAATCCTCATCTCTTTCGTCATCGGCGCCATCATTATGACCGTCTGCCTCGTAGGCCTCTGCCTCTGCTGCGCAAGTTTACTCCTGTGCATTCCCTACATCGGAACCGTAATACTCCTGCCGCTGTTCATCTTCAAACGGGCATACTCCCTCATCTATCTCCGCCAGTTCGGCCACGACTGCGACGTCTTCATCCCCCAAGCCGAACCACAACCCTAACCCCGCTACTTCACTAACTTGGCTATCTGTCTGAACTTCGGGTGGTCGGCGGTCCTGAGTATTTCAAAGAGGACCATTTCCACAGAGCCGATTTTCGCGCCCTCCGATTCCATCCGCCGAAGCCCCGCCTCCCTGTTCTCCGCCGTCCGCGAGGATACCGCATCGCAGACCACGTTCACCGCATACCCCCTCCTCACTAAATCGACCGCCGTCTGATATATGCAGACGTGCGCCTCTATCCCGCACAAAACCACCTGCCCACGACCCAGCCCCCTTAGCTTCTCACAAAACTGGCCCGAACCACAACAGCTAAACGACGACTTGTTAATCGGCTCGCAACCCTCCAGCAGCTCCTTTATCTGCTCCACCGTCTCGCCAAGTGCCTCCGGCACCTGCTGACACCACAATATCGGCATCCCCAGAACCTTCGCCGCCTTAATCAGTATCCCGACATTCTTGAACAGCTCCTCACGCCCCTGCATAAGCTGCGCGAGCTTACCCTGAACATCCACCACCACCAAAACACACTCATCCACTGACAGCATTTTCAATTCCTCACCTGTCCCACTTTACAAACACACAACCAAACTCATCGACCCAAGTATATAAAAAAACCCGGCTCCGTCCAATCGGCCGCCGGGCAAAAATCAACACCTAAAAAGACGAAATCTTATTGGCCCGCCTCAATCCCCCGAATCACTATCACAAGTCGAACATCCCGCTCCTCGCCCGACTCGCCTGGCGCACTCTTTACACCCTCTGCCCTCGACGTCAGCGTCGGCTTCGGTATCGTCAGCGCCGTCCCCTCCCCGCTGCCCATTGCCGCCAGCACACCTCTGCCCGCCAACGACTCTTCCATACTATTCAATACTGCAAAATCCCTGGCTACCTGCATCCTGCCCGCATAGCTGTCCTCGCTCACTATCTCCGAAATCTGCCCCACCGTGACCCCGTCCACTGTCATGCGCTGGCCCATTTGACCACCGGTCACCAACAAACTGCTCTGCCCAACCTTAAACCACGCCGTCTCCAAATCCGCTAACAAACCATTCAGCTCCGTCTCACTGCAAACCAAATCATAAACGCTCCTGCTCCCTTGCCTTGTCACTTCCGTATGTCCGCCGAGTCCGTTTTCATCGACTATCTTGGCGACGAACGCATCAAGCCCACCCACATCCTCCACACCAAGCTCGAGTCTCCCGTCAAACACAGCCCTGGCCACCGTTGCCTCAACCGCCGCGATGCCCTCTCGCTGCCCCTCCGTTCTTGCCACTGTCCCGCTCCCCTCAGCTCCGGCCCAAATCTCTACCTCACGCTCGCCCTCTGGAACAATAATCGTGTAAACAACCAACGCCAAAACACCCACCAACCCCAGCATCGCAGCAATCGCCAAAACCTTCCGCACAAAAAGCTCCCGCGCACCTGCTTGCCCCATAGGGGCCCGCGCGCCCACCTCGCCCACTCGCTCTATAGGAAGCGGATCTCTCTCAACTCGCGCCTTGATTCGCTCCAACATTCCCGCCGGCGCCTTCGACCTCGGCAAAGACCCGACAACCAGCCGGCAACGCTCTAACTCCCTCAGCCGATGTGCAATCCCCTCATCGTGCCCAATAAGACGCTGAACCTCCGTATGCTGCCGCTCCGAAAGCTCTCCGTCTATGTACCCGTTCAAAAGCTCTTCCAGATATCTCTCGTCCATACCGCTCATCGGATTGCTTCCTCTAATCTCTCGCGCAAATTGCCCCTCGCCCTGCTAAGCCGACTCTTCACAGTCCCAAGCTCCAAATCCAAAACCTTCGCTATACCCGAGTAATCCATTCCTTCAATATCCCTTAGCACCAATACTGCCCTGTGCTCCTCGTCCATCTTCATCAGCAAACTCATAACCAGCTCACACAGCTCACTATCCTCTGCCACCTTCGCCGGCCCCGGCCCGCTCTCGTCACGCAATATCTCTTTCAACCGCAGCCGTGCCGGCCCGCTCTGCTCTGCCCGCTCCGCATCCAGCGAGCCCATCCCAACCCTCGCCTTCCGCTGGCAATAATTCAGCGTCAAATTCACCGCTATCCTGAACGTCCACGTATAAAAGCTGCTCCGCTGCTCGAATCGCTCTATATTCTCTATTACTTTGACAAACGTATCCTGCGTCAGTTCCGCCGCATCGTCCAAATTCCCGCAAATCCTCAATATCACGTTGAAAATGCGGTCCTGATACCTCAGTATCAGCCGCTCCATCGCCCCGGCATCCCCACCCTGCCACTGAGCCACCAGCACCGAATCGTCTATATTTATCCCAGCCGCTTCACCCACTTGGCTCTTCCTTACCTTAGATAACCACCCCCCCTCGGTTCAACCAGAATACACCCGCACCACCCCACTCACCACCATATACTCCCAAATCCCACCCCCAACGTCAATCCATTTCACCACCCGAAGCATTGCTTGCCCGCCGCGCTTTCTGACGGGCGAAGACCTCTGCGCTCGTCACAGGGCCTGCCCCGGCGTAGCCAAGAGCGAAGCCGGGTGCCTTCGTGGTGAATTCAGAAACCCACCAAAATGGTCAGCCCCCGACCAAATCGGTCGCCGGGGCGCAACACGTTGTGCCGTCACCAGGTTATGCCCCACCTTGCCGACATCGTGCGTCCGAAACGGTCACTTGCACGACGGCACCGCCAAACGCCCTCCAAAAAAATATCCGACTGTAAGTGGCCCCAGAAAAAGGGGTTGGAAAATTTCTTTTATTTACCTGCCGATATTGGCACAGGTTTCGCACTTATGCGAGTGTGAAGCAACAACGCACCGGAGTATGTGCACAGCAGTGAAAAAGCAGGGAAACGAATGATTGTTCTCGTACAAGCAACAGTATTGACAGTGGGTTTGAACGGCAGGAACGAAGTCCTGCGGGAACTACCAGTAAGATTGATAACAATGCAGTCCGGAAGAGAGGCTGCTCGTTCTTTGAAAAATGAAAATGTGAACAGTGTCATCAGCAGATGGGATATGGAGGATATGGCCGACGGACAGTTTCTTAAGTCCCTAAAGGCCGCCAAACCTCACATCCCGACAATTGCCTTTGTAAGAGCCGGCGACCAGCATCAGGAAATCGCTGCTCGCAGTCTCGGCGTCTCAGCCGTCCTGACCGAAGACGCCAGCGACGAGCTGTTCAGAGACACGGTCGCCAACGTGCTGGACCTCGAAGGCGCCGTCTCTATCAAGGCAATTTCTGCTGCTCAAGACACTGAAGAGCTGCTCTAAGCGACAATCCTCGCAACGCAGCTCGATAAAGGGGACCGGAAGAGAGACTCGGTTGCATCGAGAGCAAACGTGGCCCAAAAGGACCGCGATTAGATACCTGCTCATGAAGAGTTTTCTTCCCCCAAGCTGGGCTTGATAACCTAAAACAACAAAAAATAATCAAAACTATTTGATTAAGAGAGGTTTAACAGGCCCGGCAGATGATAACCACGGCTAACACCGTGTTTATTATATGACGAGTGATATCTACACATTTTCTCTCCCCTTCTTCGCTGGGTTTGGACCGTTCTCACCGTGAGGTGTCCTGTGGACAAGCCAGAAAGACAAACCCAGCCCGATACCAAACACCGCTCAATAGTGGTGATAATGGTAGAGAAATGGACTACTCATTCTCTCTCCCCTTCTTTGCTGGGTTTGAAATCTTTTCTGCTGACAAACCCAGCAGAATCTTAGCACGGACTACTGGTCCGTGATTATCATAAGCAAGCTAAGATTAAGTGCTCATTCTCTCTCTCCCCTTCTTTGCTGGGTTTGACTCTTCTCCTGAACAGACAAGCCCAGCACGACAGACAGCACGAGCTCGACCTCGTGATAACAGATATGATTACTAAGGAGGAATGGGTTATTCTCTCTCCCTTTCTTCGCTGGGTTTGAACCGGTTCGAAGAACTTGGCAAACCCAGCTCTGAGAATAATCGCGGCGAAATGTCGTCGCGATGGTGATAGACGGTTTTCACTGACACCAGGGGGCTGCTCCACCCCTCATTCCGGAGCGGCGAACGCCTAACGCCGCGAAGCCGGAGAAGGTGTGGGTGAACCGTTTAGAGAATCGCTCTTTTTGGATTTTGGAAGAGTAGGTGGAAGTCACGGGGCCGAGCAGGTCGCAATACCTGCTCGGCCCGGAGTCTTTTCAGGGCACCTTTCGCAATGAGGTTTTGGATCGGGAATTGTTTCACGGTATCAAGGAGGCGAAGGTGCTTGCCGGGCAGTGGCGGCGCGGTGTTGTAAGAGGGGGACGAGGTTGTCGCAAGAAAGCCGCCCGAGGGGATAGACGGTTGCGATTTTGACCTGTACGTATTAGAATCCCACCGCTGACCCGCTTGTAATTTCCTGTTGCGGGTTATCCGATTTTGAATTTGGGCTCGAAAAGGAGAACCGAGGATGTCCGAAGGTAAAAAAATCAAGAGAGCGTTGTTGGCGTCTGTTCTTTGCAGCTTGCTGTTGGCCTGCGGTGCAAGTGCAAGGTCGATTTATGTGGCGGCCGACGGCGATGACGGCAATCCGGGGACACTCTTTTGTCCGTATGCTACGCTGAAAAAGGCAGCCGATGTTACACAGGCGGGCGATTCGGTTTATGTGCGTGCGGGGCATTATAAAGAGAAAGTGGTCATCAGGGACATCAAGGCAACGGCGGAGCATCCGGTGGTATTCAGAGCGCTCGGGGAGGTTGTGATTACCGCCCACGACGACGTTACACTCAAGCCCCCGCTGCCGATGATAGGCGATGCGAACGTGCCCATTTCGAATCCCGAGCACCTTTACTACCCGTATTACAGGGGGGCGATTGTAAGGGTTGACAACTGCAGCAACGTTGTCATTGACGGTTTCAATATCAGGAATTCTCCGTGGTTCGGCCTGTCGGCCCTGGCGTGCGACGCCCTTACGGTTCGCCGATGTATCGTTGAAGATACCACCTCTTCAGGGATGTACCTGCTCAACTGCAGGAATCTGATTGTCGCGTTCAATGAGGTGATGCGGGCCTGCAGCTACCCGGGGAGGATTGCAAGTCACGGCGCGCAGGAAAGCATCTCGATAGTAAACTGCGAGCAGTTCGAGGCGATGTACAACCGGGTACATGAGTCGGGGACATGGAACAACATGGAGGGCAGTAATGCAGGCACCGGCGGTGAGGGCATAGACGCCAAGGAGTCGAGCCACGACGGGTCGATTCATCACAATTACATCTATAATCTGTCGAGACAGGGACTCTACGTCGATGCGTGGAATTCGCACGTATGCGGCAATATCGATGTTTACAGCAACGTTGTTCACGATACGCAGTACGGCTTTGCGGTCGCCGGTGAGGCGGGCGGGACGGTAAAGAACATCAGGGTATTCAACAACCTTTTCTATAACCATTGGCTCCAGGGAATTGTGCTGGCGTCTTGGTATAAGGGCGGGCACAAGGACAATATCCAAATCTTCAACAACACAATCTTCAGAAGCACCAATGCCGGAATAGAGCTGGGCTCGGAACTGCACACGAATGTTGTTGTCGCCAATAACATCGTCTACAGATGCGGACGTCGTGGTCGCGGCGAGCCGGGAGGCGGTTATAACCCGGGGACAGCGCAGATAGTGCGTGACGAAGGAAACCTTATAGGGGACAATCCAAGCTTTGTTAATACGAAGGTGGGCGATTTCCGGCTGGCCGAAGGTAGCACCGCTATCGATGCCGGTGTTGAGATTGAGGGCGGGGCCAGAGACTTGGCCGATGCGCCACGGGTCGCTGGAAAGGCGGTCGATATCGGGGCCTTTGAGTACGGCAGTGAACCGGCCTCGCCTCGCGTGATATTCGTCTCGACAAGAGGCAGCGACGCTAATCGCGGCTCACTATTCAAGCCGTACGCAACGCTGCAAAAGGCCGCCGAGCAGACCCGCCAGGGTGATACGGTCTGTGTGCTGCCCGGATACTATAAGCAGAAGCTCGTGATTAAGGACATAAAGGCGAGCAAGGATAAGCCGGTTGTATTTCAGGCGCTGGGCAAGGTCGTTATTAACGGGCCCGCCGATATTTTCCTAAAGCCGCCCTTGCCGATTATACGTGACGACTCAATGCCTATCTCGAACCCCAAACACCTGTACTATCCCTATTACAGAGGCGCCGTCGTGAGAATTGAAGACTCATCATACGTCACCTTCGACGGATTCAACGTCGCCGATTCGAAATGGTTCGGCATAGCGGCGCTCAACTGCGAGAACCTTTCCATATTGCACTGCACGGTGCAGGACACAATGTCGTCGGGCATTTACGTTCTCGAATCGAAGAATGTTACCGTGAGCAATAACGAGGTGATGCGGGCGTGCGGCTATGACAGGCGGACCGAAACCCACGGCTCACAGGAATTTATTTCGATGGTCAATTGTGTCGGCTTCGAGGTGATGTACAACCGGGTGCACGAGCCGAAGACTTACACCCGGCCCGAGGGAGGCGGCACGGGTGTCGGCGGCGAAGGTATCGACGCAAAGGAACATTCGCAGAACGGCAGTATTCATCACAACTACGTTTACAACCTGCCCCGGTTAGGACTCTATGTGGACGCATGGAATTCGCTGGATTTGATGAACATCAGGGTGCACAACAACGTGGTCCACGATTGCCTAAACGGCATGGCCGTAGGCGCCGAAGACGGCGGCACCGTTGCCGGAATCGATATATACAACAACCTTTTCTACAGGAATCGGGGCTCAGGTATTGTGCTGTTCTCCTGGGGTGACAACGGAATAAAAAAGGATGTCAGGATTTACAGCAACACTATCTGCAACAACGAAGGGACGGGGATTGCTTTGGGCACCGAGACGAGCGAGAACATCGAGGTCTTCAACAACCTTGTGGTCCGCAACGGCAAGAACGACTTCAGTGCGGGCACAGCCAGGGATGTTACGCAGGGAGGTAATCTATTCGGTAAAAACCCGAAACTCGTTGATATGGTCAGGTGCAACTATCGGCTGACCGGAGATAGTCCTGTGATTGATGCGGCCGTCGAATATGCGTTTGCGGCTATCGATATGGATGACAGACCAAGAGTATCAGGCGAGAAGATGGACGTCGGGTGCTTTGAGTATCACAAATAAGGGGAACAGTCATGAGAAATGACAGACGCCAGTTTCTAAAGAACTCGGCACTTGCCGCCGGCTCAGCGATAGTCGCGACAGGTGCGAATCGGTCCCGGGCGAACGAGCCGGCTACAGCCGCTGTTCCGCTTGTGCCCATACGTCAACCCAAATATCATTCGGTTATTGAGAAGGTCACAGCGACCAACAATAAGTCGTCGGTCATCTTTGAGCGGGCGGAGATATCGCCGACGGTGGTCACAGCCGGCGACAGTGACGAGTTCGTCATCAAGCTCACCATAGGCACCGACTATACAAAGGGTCCATCGCGGTGGGTGATTGATTTTCCGGGTGTGATGGGCCAGTCGCGGGTCTCGCTGTGGCACAACGAAGACCACGGCTGGGCCGAGGTCTATGTCAGCAACTCCGATGTCACCTATGAGAAAAAACTCTGGGATATTGAGATAACGGATATCCCCACGAAGGACAAGACTTCCTGGCGGGGGATGGCGCAGCGGATGCTCATCCTGAATCTCGGCCAGGGTCTAAAGGAAGGCGACACGGTCGAAATCCACTGGGGAGACTCACAGACCCAGCGGGGCTTTGCGGTCGGCTGCAAAAACTGCACGGTCCTGCCGGTCAAAAACTACAGCCAGACAATCCACGTGCGATACTTCGACGACCCCCAGGCGGGACTGCCGGATTTGGGCAGGTCGTTTAAGGGCTACGACAGACCCGAGCCGGTGTGCGACGTGCCGCTAAGCTTTGTCGTAGAGCCCAGGCCCCTGCATCATCTGCGACTGATTCGCAAGGTCGATAAGGCGATGCTCATACCGCAGGACGTTTTCTGGAACGTGGTGTCGCTGGACAGTGTCCAGGGACTAATCGAGGCGGACGAAAAACCTATAAAACAAGATTCGGATGTATTTACCTTCAGAGACAAAAACGTTCAGGTCAAACCAAAGAAGGTGCCGCTGATTGATTCGCCGCCGATGGATAACGTCTTCGAAGGAATGAATATCTACTGGGGCGATTTGCATCATCACACGGTCTTTTCTAACGATGTCATTGAGCGAGAGCGGATGGAGCTTACTCCCGACGAGACCTTCTGGTATGCAAGGCAGCGAGCCGGCCTCGATTTTGTAGGGTCGAGCGACCACCATCAGCCCTGGGACATCGAACGAAACAAGATAGGCAAAGCCAAATGGGACAAGACCGCCCAGTTCGCAGATAAGCACACGGTCAACGGCCAGTTTGTCGCTTTTGCCGGTTTTGAGTTCAGGGGACCGAGAGGAGATACGGTCCTGGTGTTCAGGCATACTCCCGCCTATGACGAAATCGATATCCCCGAATGGAAGGACATACGCGGTGCGTGGCAGGGGCTTGCCGGAACAAATTACATCTCAATTCCTCATTACCACAATCCCGGTTCTCTGCCGAAGGGGCAATGGTGGGACAATACTGAGACGGGCGTCGAGACAACCATCGAGATATTTTCCTGTCACGGCAGTTACGAGCGAGGCGACGTGCTCGAGCAAAATCTTGGGATGATAAAGAGCTTTCGCTTCGACAGAACGGCCCAGTTCTTCCTAAAAACCGGCAGAAAATACGGCCTGGTGGCCAACTCCGACAGCCATAAAGGCCATCCCGGAATAAACGGCATAACCGCTGTGTTCGCAAAATCGCTCGACAAGGATTCGGTATTCGAGGCATATCGAAAGAGACATGTGTACGGGACGACCAACGCAAGGATTCGATTGGTGTTCACCGGCAATGGTAGGCTGATGGGCTCGGTTGTGCCCAACGCCGGCGAAAAGACCTTCCTCATCGATGTCGCGGGCGAAAACAAGCTCAAAAAAGTTGACCTGTTCAAAAACGGTGAGCATCATAAGAGATTCCACCCTGATGGAATGTCCTTCAAAACAGAGTACACCGTCAGCGACGCCGAGCCGTCGAACTGGTATTGCCGCGTGACGCAGGTCGATAACCAGATTGCATATTCGAGCCCGGTTTGGTTCGAATAATGAGGTGAGCAAGTATTATTTTGGACACAGATTAACGCAGTGGACTTGGCAAGTAGAGATTGGTTCGCTGTGCTCAGGGTAACGCTGGAGTGAGCTTTCAGAGTAACGGGTTTCGAGGATTAACGCATGGAAGTGATGCTTGACAGGATAACAGAGTATTTCACGACAACAGAGCATATCGACAAGATAATTGTGGTTGCATATCTGGCCATCGTCACCTTAACGGGATTTATTTACAGTTGGCGGATGAAGGGCAAGGAGACTGATGCGGAGTTTCTAACGGGTGGCCGACACATGAGCTGGTGGCAGACGGGTATGACACTCATCGCGCAGATGTTCGACCCCGGCATTGTCGGAAATACCGCTCTGGCGTTTACATGGGGTTTCTATGTCGTCCAGTGGAACGGCGTGAATATCTGGATAACCTCGTGGTTCGCGGGGATGTTCTTTATCGCTATCTACTGGCGGACAAAAATCATCACCACGCCGGAGTACCTTGAGAAGCGGTTCAACTCTATGACGCGGGGGGTTTTCTCAGCCGTTATGGTTGTTATGTTGGTGAGCTTTATGTGCTGGGGGGTATACGTGGGCGGTGTCTTGCTCAACGATTTCTTCGGGTGGAACTACTATGTCAGCTGGATAGTGCTCGCCTCGGTAGCAGGCTTCTATGTGCTTGTGGGCGGGGTCAGGACGATGCTGTTTTTGGATGTCTTCCAGGGGATCCTGCTGCTGCTGACTGTCCTTGCGGTGGGAATTATGGGTTTTGTAATAGTCGGCGGTTTCCCCGGTATCAAGGAAATCACGCTGCTTAATGATGCGGGAACACCCTTGAACAGTCTCATACCACCAAGGGATTTCAGTCTGACTTCAACGGTGATGTATCCTTTGCCTACAATCCCGACGTTCTGTGTCTTTGCAGGGATGTCGTGGATAATCTGCAATTTCAGTATGGCCCAGCGGCTTCTGGCATCGAAGGACGAATCCCATGCACAGAAGGCACTGATCGTAGCGGGGGTATTCAATGTCTTTGCCTTGTTTTTGGCATACGTCGCGGGCATAGCGGTGCGAAAATTAGTATTTCAGGATCCGACGTTTGTCATCGAACCTGATAAGGCGTTTATCTTCTTGATGAATAAATTCCCTGTTGGTATTCGCGGGTTGTTGGTTGTCGGGATGATGGCGGCCCTACTATCGACAGTAGATGGGCTGCTGGCTGGTTCCAGTTCGTTGCTGAACCAGGATATCTACAAACGGTTCATCAAACGTAATGCATCGGACAGGCACTTGAAGGTGGTGGCCAGGATTATACAGCTTGCTATCATCGTAATAGTCCTTCTGATAGTCCCGGGATTTCTGCAGGAAGGCCAGGTTAGCCAGCAGCGCAGCGGTTATGAAATCCTGCTCGAATTTCTTGGTTCCATCATGGGCGTGATAATCGCCATTTTCATTCTCGGAATATTTTTCAAACGCACCACCGCGAAGGCGTCTTTTATCGCGATGCTGATTGGTATAGCGCTGGGTTTTGTCCTGGACCAAAAAACGGATTTGAACTTCGCTCATATAGGAACGTTCCAGTTCCTGACGGTGCTTGTTCTGGGGTATGCGGGCAGCTTTCTTGAAAGGCCCAAATCCGACGCGGAGTTAAACAATCTTACAGTATGGACGGTCGAAGATATAAAGGGACCCTTCATCGGGCTAAAGGCCTGGCCCGGCCTGAAATGGTGGGCAATCGGCCTGCCAACGTTCTGGTTCCTGATAACTGCCGTCTGGGAAATCTACATGAGATCATAACAATTCAACGAATGGTGAGAAGATGCAGGTAAATATTTTACATCGTCCCGAGCCGGATGCACACCGCAAGAAGGTCTTCCCGATGCAGCAGGAGATGGTCCATAAGCTTGGGCTAAAGACAACGATACTTGCTACAGCACCCGCCCTGGAAGACGCCGATACAATCGAGCGGATGAAGACCGACAGCCAAAAGTATGGAGACGAGCCTGGCTTGTCCTTCCACTCGCTTGGTGCGCCGGCCATCGTCGCTCTTGTGGGTTTTGCAGGAGAAGCGCTCTGGCTTTACGATGAGGCCGACAAACGCAAGATTATCCGATACCATGTCGATAAGTTCAGGGACGTCTTCGGCTTCGATCCGGTCAGCGCCGCTTCGTATCATTTCGACGCCTCGTCCTTGTGCATTCTGTTGGAGGAATGTCCTTCGATTAAGACGGTTGTCGGCGGATGCTTCGAGGAAGGCGTTCGTGTGTATCACGGATGCAACAACTCCTGGTATCTGTTCAATGAAGGTATGCCGTGGGGCGCGTGGTATCCGTCGAAGTCGCATTCGCTTCGGCCTGCCGAAAGCAGTGATGATGCGTTTGATGTCGTTGCGGTCCCTCACCTGAGCCGGGATATGGTCCTGGCGTATGAGGGCAGGAATGATTTCTGGGCTTCGCACCCGCCTAACGTTCAGCGGGGGATGGGTAATCTCGCGGACAACTGCCCCTACGACAAAAACCTCATCGACCAGTACCGCTACCAGGAACGATTCAACGATGGGTACTCTTATCTGAATGTCTTTGTAAGCGCGCAGTGGCTGATACCCGGCCACAACAGCGAAGAGCCCGCCTCGGTATCCGTATCACTCTATCGCCAGCAGCTCGAGTACATCAAGTCGTTGGTGGATAAGGGTGAAGCTGAAGTGGTGACTATGGCTGAGTTCGGCCGGTGGTATCGAAAGAAATTCCCGATAAACCATCGAGAGGTCGCCTTGGCTAAGGAGGTGCTCTACGGCAGTGGTAAACATTACTTCTGGTATGTCGATCCTTACATGAGAGCTCTGGTGGACATGTTCCAGGGCTGCTCCATCGGTGACCTTCGGCCCTATATAGCCAAAGTGCCGGTGACCACAGGTTCGGATACGCCGCACAAGATGCTGGGCAGCTACCCTTACCTGATTCAGTCCCAGCACCGCACGGGTTATCTGAACCATTGCTATGACGGCTCGCGAACAACGGCAATCCTCAAGCACGGCGATTCGCAGGTCGATTTGGCCGACTTCATATTCAAGTGTGACGAAGTTCTCGACGGCCGGAAGGGCTTTGTTACAAAGCCGTCCGTGGTCACGTTTGATAACGGTCTCGAAGCTACGTTGAAGCTCCGTTTCCTGTTTGAAGAAAACGGAGAAATCCTCATCGAACGAGAGCTCCTCTCACTCGAAGGCGCCGACGAAAAGCAAATCGAAATCACAGAATACTTCAAGGGCTGCTACGGAGTCACTGAGTATCCTGAGGATATGAGCGATATCACACTGGCGATAAACACCACCGAGGCAAAGAAGCTGCCCTTTAGCTACAGAGGCCAATCCCTGCAGGCAGATTCAGCCGACAGCGTCGAAGCCATTATCCCACCCATCAACACTATTGCTGGACTCAGACCCGCCGACGACCAAGCCTGGGCCGGCAGCGTCGCCGAAGGAATTCTCTTTAGTCCTTATTACACACTTAAGCTGACCCGCCCCCTCAAAGCGGGCGACAGGAGTCGAATATGCCTATACCTAAAAGCCATGAATTGACAATGCGATGCCCCGTCTGTTTCAATCGCGAAATAGATGTGCTGATGAGCTTGGTTGACGGACGTTACTGCTGTCTGAAATGCAGCTACAGCGGTACCGAAGCCGACGTCAGAGCTATGTACAAAGACATCCAGAAGAAGTTCAGATGGATCGACAAACGCATAACCATCGAGGACTACGACCGTTTGTAGTCCGGATACCAATAGTAAGCTCCGGCGTTTCTGTTTTTCAGCTAAATAGCCCCGGCGGCGATCTTGTCTTTACGGCATAGTCTCAGCCTGCAAGGCAAGTTGCGCCGACATCAAACCAGGAGATTCCGCCTTTAGGATGATCTCACCGGGCTTTTCACCTGCCTGCAATATGACCTGGCACAGGCCGTTGAACGCCCGGCGCATATCCGACTTATCCGGCTCGTGGCTCGACGGGTCCCCGTTGCCCACCCCGATTATTCGCGCATTGTCGGTAACATCAAAGCTAACCAGATTGCCGGCATAAGGCACGACGTCGCCTTCGGTATCGACAATCTGCACGGTGATAATCGCAACATCCTCACCGTCGGCTTTGATTTTCTTCCTGTCGGCAATCATCTTTATCCCTGCAGGCGCGCCGGTGGTGCGAACATCTCTTGTCAAGACGACTTTTCCGTTTTGAAAGCCCTTTGCCGAAAGCGTTCCCGGCTCGTAAGGCACCTTCCATTCGAGATGTCCCAAGCGCGGCATCTGATTTTTCCCAAGTGATTCGCCATTTAGAGACAGTTCAACTTCGTCGCAGTTACTGAAACACCAGACCTCAATTTCCTCCCCGACCTTGTCCGGCCAGTTCCAGTGCGGAAAAACGTGCAGAACTGGCTCGTCCTGCCACCACGATTTGTAATAGTAGTAGTTGTCCTTTGCGAAGCCGCACATATCCATGATACCGAAGTGCGAATTGATACAGGGCCATTTGAACGGCGTCGGCTCACCGCGGTAATCGAACCCTGTCCAAACGAAGCAGCCCATCACATAATCGTATCTGGCTACGCTTTTCCACATCGTCTCAGCGCCCGGCGCCCAGTGGATTTCGCGGTTTCTCCTGTCGTATGCGTGGACGTAACCCTTTTCGCGGTCGGATTTGTATATTCCGCGAGTGGTCACGGTCGAAGCGGTCTCGCTCGCCAACAGAGGAATATTCGGATGTTCCCTGTGCCATGTTTCATACTTATTGTGGCTGTAATTCAGACCTTTTACATCGACGGCGAAGGCCGGGCCTTCGCTGGCCACTGCGTTGTCGGCGACGGTGATGGGTCGGGTGGAGTCAAGTGATTTGACGAGCTCGTACATAGTGTGAGCGATGCGTCGGCCTTCCGGCCTCGTCTGTATGTTGAACTCCTCATTGCCGAGCGACCACATAATCACCGATGGGTGGTTGCGGTCCCGCAGAATCATGCTTTCGAGTTGTGACATGCATTCGGGCGAGCTGTTGAGGATACGATTCTCATCGAGCACGAGCATCCCCAGCCGATCACAGGCCTCCAAAATTTCCGGTGCGGGCGGGTTGTGACTGCAGCGGTAGGCGTTTGCGCCCATCTGCTTTAGTCTCTCGATTCGCCACTCGTGCAATCTGTCGGGTAGACCCACGCCTACGCCCGCATGGTCCTGATGACAGCACACACCTTTTAGCTTGACCGGCGTACCGTTGAGGAAGAATCCCTTTTCTGCGTCTATGCGAATCGTGCGAATCCCGAACTTTGTCTCGACCCTGTCGACAACCGTACCGTCTTTGAGAATGGTCGTCACAAGCGTGTAGAGCTGCGGCCCCTCAAGCGACCACAGTTGCGGATTCGCTATCTGCACTTTTTGGATTATCTCCTGTTCGTTCCATCGCGGCTGCTCTACCTGCGTGCTGATTTCGGCAACGGACTTGCCTTGCGGTGAGAGAACGGCTGATGTAAGGGTATATCGGGTCGTCTCGGTTCGTCGATTAACGACCTTGGTTTGGATAGTGATAGTTGCAGAATCGGGCTCGGTCTCCTTGTCAGTCTCGGTGGTGACAAATACCCCCCACGGCGCAACGTGCACCGGCGGCATCTTTACCAGTCGAACGTGACGATAAATCCCACCGCCCTCGTACCACCAGCCCTCGTAGTCGCGCGCATCTACTTCGACTGCGAGGAGATTTTCGCCCCCATAGTTGACGAAGTCAGTGACATCAAAGAAGAAGGATGTGTAACCGCTGAGATGTGAGCCGATGAAAAAGTCGTTCAGGAACACCTTGCAGTTGCGAAAGACCCCGTCGAACTCGAGCCAGATACGCTTGCCCTCATCGCTCTCGGCGATATCGAATTTCTTGCGGTACCAGCCGACGTCGCCTTTGAGAAAGCCGCCTTCGACTCTCGCGGACGGGTCGAATACACCTTCGACGACAAAATCGTGAGGGACACTCACCGTTTGCCACCGCGAGTCGTCAAAATCAATAGCGCAAGGTCCCTGCGAGAATTTCTTTGCCTTATGCCAGCCCTTGTCGTACTCAATCTGCCCGCGATGGAATCTCCAGTCCTTATCGAGTGAGAAAACCTGCCGGGGCGACGTATCATCTGCTGCTGCAAATCCCGCAAGACCCGACATAAGTAAAACAATCGGCAAGACCAACAATGCCCTCGAGCTTTTCATAACTATCGGCTCCATATTTCAAGTATCAGTTTGGATGGGGGTAAATGTGATTGTCTTTAGCTTTAAGTTGACGGCGTCGGCATTCGCCGGCTCGAGCAATGTTACCTTGAGCGCGCTCCTTCCTTCCCGAATGTTCAGCACTCCCAGCACCGCCCGGGCTTTATCCGTAAGTTTACCTGCTGTGGTTGCGTTTTCGGTGCTGACCTGGAGGGTTGCGTTGGGTACATCGGAGGCGTCATAGTGAGCTTCGAGCCGGTACTGGCCGGGTGTTGTCACCTTGATTTGGTATTCGGCGTAGTCACCTTGTTTTTTCCAACCCCACAAGAACATCGCAGCGTTCTTGAGATTGGGGCTGATTCCGCCGGAAGGCGTCCTGCGGATTACAAGGCCATAGGCATAGATAAGGTTGGTCCTGCCGACCCCGATTTCAAAGACTGGTGCGGCGAACGAACCGGGGTCGTTTATGATTTGATGCCAGAAGTTCTGCAACTCGGCTTTTAGCCGCTGTGCAACATCGGGTTTTTCAAGGCAGAGGTTGGTAGTTTCGAGCGGGTCGTTTTCAATATCAATCAGGACGCAGCCGTCAACCAGCTCAGGAGCACCTGCGGTTTCCCCCGGATTGGTCAGGAGCTTATACTTATCGTTTCTCACGGTAAGCAACTGCTCTTCGAATCTTAGGTTGCGTTTTTCTTCGGGCGGGATGGGCCTGTATTCATCTTTGACGCCCTCGGCAGTCCAGGGTTTATCGGAGGGGGGCCAGCCGGGGCTTGCGTAGTTGAAGTAGTTCTTCAATTCAAGCTGCTCGGCCCCGCCCAGTATGTAGGGCTTGATGCTCCTGCCGTCCAGCGCAAGATTGTTTTGCGGCAGCGGGATATCCGCCAGGTCGAGAAGCGTAGGGAATATGTCGGTGACATCGACCAGATGTTCAACAACAGCCGGCCTCGTCTTGCCCTGCCGGCGAATGAACAGCGGGACACGGACGCCGTTTTCCCACATATTTCCCTTGTGGCCCCTGAAGTGGTTGACGTAACGAATTATGCGGTCCTCGTCGGTCAGCAGGTCGTTGATAACCGCAGGGCCGTTGTCGCTTGTGAAGATGATGAAGGTGTTTTCGGCAAGGCCTGATTCATCGATGGTCTTGAGCAAACGGCCTATCTGGCTGTCGAGGTTGTCGAGCATCGCATACAGAATCGAAAGGTTTTTGGAAAGTCCTTTGGCCTGATACTTCCTCGTCAACTCCTCAGACGCATCGAGCGGCGCGTGGCATGCAAGATACGGCAGATATGCAAAGAAGGGCTTGTCCTTGTTACGTTTGATAAACTCAATGCAGTAATCGGTCAGCACGTTCGCCGTCCAGCCGGTATGCTTCACCTCCTTGCCGTTTAACAAACCGACGTTGTCCCTGTGCTTATAAAGCCCGGCCATATACGCTTCGTCGAAGCCCCGCTCCCACGGGAAATACCCACTCGTCTTTCCGCTGTGCCATTTGCCCCACATACCTGTAGCATAACCGGCGCGGCCAAGCACTTCGGCGATGGTTGTTTCGTTGAGGTTGAGAAAATCTTTACCGCCGTGCACGTGTGAGACACCGGTGCGGAGAAACTGCCTGCCCGTCAACAGGGCTGCCCGCGTCGGAGCACAAACGGGCGAGACTATGAACTGACGAAACTGAACAGACTCGGCCGCCAGTGTCTCAAGATTCGGAGTATCAATTAGTTTGTTGCCGTGAACACCAAGGTCGTCATAACCCATGTCGTCGGCGACGATAAGTATGAAGTTCGGCTTTGCCGGTTTTTGACTTGGCGATGTTCGCTCTGAGGCCTGACTTAGCCCGGACGCTGCGAGCAGGCCGCCGAGACCGCGCGCCGAGCCGGCAATGAACTGTCTTCTGCTTATTCTGGTTTGTGACATACCACTCTGTGCCGGATAGTGAATTCAAACACGCTACAAAGCAAAACCTATAGTAGGCAGTTTGTCAATTCTCTGCCGCGCAGAGATAGCCATAGACAGCAGCGGCTGGCGCGATGTTCTGGTGTACCGTAAACTCGTTGCCCATTACACAGTACCTGTTATCCACATATCCCTCGTGCATGGGCCATTTGTCCCACTTCGGGTAGACGCCTTTGTCCCAGACCATTCTCTGGTCCCACGGCCCAACCCAGGCATCCAGTGGCTGCTGCGGTGCCTGAACCGAGTAGAGTACCACACCTGGGATGAGCTGTTCTTTGTCGTCATACCAGGAGTCAATATGTAAGAACTGTCGCGGATGTCTGTGGCCCAGACCCGAGACCTGGCACATATTCAGGCCGTTGCCCCCGAGCATATAGTCGCAGGTCGTCTGGACGACGTCGAGGTACTTTGCATCACCGGTCAGTTCGTAAGCGATAATCGATTCGATTACATGTGGCGTAGTGTTAAAGCCGATGACGGTGGGAACACGCCAGTGCCAGCCCGCGCGAAACCCTCGCCTGCGTGCCGGCTCGACATTCATCTCATCGGCCCATCGGATTGCCTCATCCCGCAACTTGTTCCTGAGCTGCATATCGACGTCTTGCTGTTTGCCTGTCAGATAAGCCCAGACGGCCCACTGCTCATCTTTTGGCCTGGCTGAATCCGCCGTGATTTTGCCGCTATCGATATAGTCTTTCCTGAACTGCTCGTGATATCCGGCATCTGCTGTGTATTTGTAGAGCCATGCGGCAGCGACCATTCGCGCGCCTCTGACTTCTGGTTCATCACCTTGTCGCAGATTATTGCCGGCCCATTCGTAGGCCGATTTCGCTTCTGCCAGCCATCCGTCGCTGTCGGCGTGTTTGCCTCCTGCCGATATGTTAAGACAGTACGCAAGCTGCGCGGCTAATGAGGCGTAACGGTATGAGGTTCGCGGGTCCTCGCCATAGGCGTACCATTCCCGCGTATCCTCATAAGAGGGCGAGCCATGTTCTTCCTTGCCGTCCGGCCTCGGACCTACGGCGTGCACACGAGCACCGCCGACACCCCCGGTCGGACCCTTGGCTCTTTTGAAGTAATTGACCAGCCAGCCGGCTTCATCGATGATGTCGGGTATGCCGTTTCCACTTTCGGGGATGTTCAGTTCACCATCAATGAAACTTCTCGGCTTTAACTCGTATGTAGTAAGCAGGTATCGGGGGATGATTATGTGTGTCGGGTAGCCGTCCCAGTCGCCGGCGTCGTGATACCAGCCCCAGATATTGTCGACGAGTTTGACCCGCTCTGCCTTGACCCGCTCCATACAGCTTTCCTGGTTGCAATCCAGATATCTCATCGAGGAGTACCATATCTTCACACCGTCGGCCGGGTGGTGGTCCCGCTTGCGAGTCCATTCCGTGTATGGCTTCTCCAAAGTAATCCCCGCCCGCTCGTGATACAGGCCGCGGCATGTTGTGTAAAACGCCCTGCGATAGACGTCGTCGTCAAGCCGAAACGGAAATGAACACCCGATTCTCTCGACCGCCACAACATACTCCCCCGGCGTCGTGAACTCCGAGAAATCACATTCCCAGCAATCTGCCCCGATGAAGTTTGAGTAAGGCCCCTCCTTTTGCCAGGTGTCGGGACCCCCGGTCTCCAAATCCTTCCGCAATTTCATCTTTCCCGAGAACACGATAGATTTGTCCGAGGTTCGCACCAAATGGAAAGGCGTATCGCCGTAATCATCAAGTCGCAGTGGGCCCCCATCGCCCATCCACTGCCAGACATAGGCATACTTGCGTCTTGCAGAGGGAATGTAGCCAAGATGGTTAACGTGAACCGCTTCCGACCGCATGCGGAACTCATCGAACTTAACGGTAACGGTCTCGAGATTCTCAGCTATGCCGGGCATTCGTACCGTATAGCTTGCCTCACGCTTCATCGCCGCCGGCAGTTCCAGGTACAGCCAATGTTCGAACACAACGTCGTTGTCGCACTGTTTGCCCGTCCATTTGCAGTTCCGCGACCAGTCCATCCCCTTGCTCTTTCTTGCCACGCGCAATGGCGATAGACCTGCTGCGAACCTGGGGTCGTCCTCGGAGCTGACGGTGTAAGATCCAGGCGAAGTCGCCTTTTCCGTATCTAATGGCTCAGCCACTGTCTTATCGTCGCTGTTCTCCTCGTGGTAGCCGTGATAATCAATATAACCGTCGTCGAAGTGCAACAGGATAACCTTATCCGTCACCAAAGCGGTCTCGACAAGCTCCGATGCGCTGACGGCCACAGCCGTAAGAGAAACAAGCAAAATGAAAATCACAGTCTTTTTCCTCATCATACGCTGCTCCTCTAACGGCTCTGCAAATTATATCGATTCCACCTCTTCCGAAACAACTGTCGCAAAGGGCTAATGCCGTCAGCCCATCTCGACAAGGACTTCGTTTTGTTTTTTCATTTTGGATACAGGAATCAGGTTGCCGTCGATTTGTTTCCCGTTCAGGGTAATGCTTTTTACGCCTTTCTGGACGCCGGATGGGTTGAGGACTTTGATGTTGAGCGTCTTGCTGCGAAATCGGCGCCTGACGGCGAACTGTTTCCAGGAAGCAGGTATGCAGGGGTCGATGCGAAGGCCCTTATATTCCGGCTGAATGCCGAGTATGTACTGCGTGGCGGCGTAGTAGGACCATGAAGCGGTGCCGCTGAGCCATGGTATTCGACTCGCACCGTAGTGGGGGCTGTGCTTGCTGTGAGTCGACTGGGCATAGACGTATGGTTCAATTTGTCGGACCTCTGCCCGGTCGTTGTATGCTGCGGGCATGTACGCGCGAAAGTATTCGTATGCGCGGTCGCCGTGGCCAAGGATGGATTCGGCCATGACTGCCCAGCCCTGCGTGTGCTGGAAGATTCCGGCGTTTTCCTTCATGCCCTTATTCATCAATGCGGCGCGGACGACGACGTACGAGGTCTTGTCGAACGGCGGGTCGCAGACCTGGATGCCGTATTCACATGCAAGCTTCTCGTTGACGGCTCTCATAGCCCTCTCGGCCTGTTCATCCGAGGCAAATCCACTGATGACAGACCATGTTTGAGGATTGAGGAACACTGAGGCTTCCTCGTTTTCTCTGGACCCGAGAGATGTGCCGTCTTCTTTGTAGGCCCTGACGAACCACTCGCCGTCCCACGTGTGTTCTGCCAGCACCTTGTCGAACGCCCCAAGACGGTCTTTAGCCCACTTGGCTTCGTCACTCTTTTCGAGCAGTTCGCATATCTCGATATACCTGAGAAGGGCATAACGAAGCTGAAACGCCACGAATGTTGTTTCGCCCTTTGGCCCGAGTCGGATGCAGTCATTCCAGTCGGCATAGAGGCCCGATGGCAGGCCGTGGGCACCGCAGCGGGCGAAGTTGAATTCGATTGCTCGCCTGAGGTGGCCAACGACGGTGTCTTCACCTTCATCCGCATAAGGCAGCACCTTCTCGTAAAAGGCGATGTCCCCGGTCTCCTTCACGTAAGCAGGAATCGAATTGAACAGCCAGAGACAGTCGTCGGCTCGGTACTGGGCTTCTGTTGGCGGCGTGTGTGTGCCGGGCTTGTGCGCCCAGGGCTGTACTATAGGCATTGCACCGCCGGTAGAGCACTGACCGGTTATCATGAGTTCGAGTCGCTTGACGGCCTCATCGGCTATGTTGTGCCATACACCGAGGAAGTCCTGAATGGTGTCACGGTAGCCGAGTCCGTCGCGGCGAGCCATGTAAACAAGACTTGCCGCTCTCGACCAGGAGTAGGTGAGTATGCAATTATAGGGACACCACATGTTCATCATGCTGTCGAACTGGGGGTCGGGTGTTTGGGCCGTCAGCCCGTCTATCCGCCCATGCCAGTGCTTTCGCAGCTTGTCAAACTCATCCTTTACCTTGTCCATGTGCCCAAACTCTTTGACGGCCTGTCTGCCTTCGATTGGTCCCTGGCCTATGCCCAGCAGGACGACGCACTCCTTTATTTCTCCGGCCTCCAGTTCTACATCTATCTGGAAGGTTCCACAGGCGTTGTCACCGGACTGGGTGAAGTTGGTGCACTTGCCCTGCTCAACAACAATTGGATTTGCATATGTGCGATATGGGCCGATGAAGATTTCACGGTCAGTATCGAAACCGGTCACATCCGCCCCGACCACCGCCATAAATGAATGCCGCGACTGGTCCGGCCAGTTCGGCTCTTCAGGTCTGGCGGGAACATGAACATTGGTGCCGTGGTCCATGATATTCCCGTCAACGTTCATCTTGACTGTGTACTGGCTGTACTGGATATTGACGAGGTCTTGCTCGGTTGACCACAGGCTTGCGTATTCGACATATGTGAACAACCGCAGGCTTCTTTTCTTTGTATCGTTGTTGGTCAGTCTGACCAGCCAGCATTCGAGGTCCTTTCCCAACGGAACGAAGTATGTTGTCTCGGTCTCAATGTCGGTGTATTCCGACGTGATCACTGTATATGCGGTACCGTGTCGGCAGACAGATTTGTATTGTTCGAGTGGCTTTCCGCAGGGCTGCCATGAAGTGGACCAGTAGTCTTTGCTTTCGCGGTCGTGGATATAGATGTACCTGCCCGGCTGATCCCATGGGATAGCATTGAACCGAAGTCGCAGAAAACGACCCTGAGCTGCCGAGTGAAAGAATCCATAGCCGCCTGCATGATTGGTAATTACCGCACCGTACCTCGTCGTCCCGAGATAGTTGCTCCAGGATTTCGGGGTGTCGGGCCTGTCTATGACGTACTCTTTTGCCTTGTCGTCGAAATGTCCAAATTGCATTGACGTACTCCTCTGATTCGGACTATACAGTATTTTTAAGATTCGTGCGAAGTCGCTATTATATCGGCTTGTAAGCAATAAGGGAACAATTATGACAGAAACTGCTTTGTTGCGATTCGCAGAGGGCTCAGACGGACCCCGGCGGCCGGGGTGGGACGGCGGAGTGTGGGAGGCATATCTTCCGTGGGGAGCCGCGTGCGCCCTGCTAAGCTGCGCCGAAGACATCCCCGACCAATTCTTCGCCGAATAGCTGTTATTTCTGCCTGTCGAAGACCGATTTGAGTTCGCAGGTCGTTATCCACCTGCCATCATAAATCTCCCGACTCGGCAGGATTATCAATTGCAGCCCTTCTCTCTTCTAAATCGGTTTCAATCTGTGAAACACGCTTGCTATTCAACGGGTAAAGAAGCACCAAAATAACTGATAAAACACCAAACGCGGCAGGAATCAGACTGAACAGCAGAACCAAACCCCTCAGACTCTCCGCCGACTGCTCCTGATTGGCTGCAAACCCGACCTGCGCCATAAGCGTAAGCGCGACATAGGCGCCGAAAGCCCATCCGAATTTCTGTGACATTGTCGACGCCGAAAAAACCAGCCCCGTCGCCCTGCGTCCGTGCCTCCACTCCGAGTAATCGGCAACGTCGGCATACATCGCCCATAGCAGAACACTGAGCGGCCCGCTGCACACCGAGCCGGTGAAAAATAAGAAATATGTCAGGAGCACTCGCTCGGCGCCGCAGAAATAAAAACTCGCGTTGCTCACGATGGCAATAATGAAAAGCACGATGAAGGCCTTCTTCTTGTTGATTCTTCTTGCGAACCAGCCGACCAGAACAACGCCCGTTAACGCCGAGACCTGACCGCACGTATTGAATGCCGACACCAACGTTTCAAAACTGTAAGTCTTGGCGCCTATGAAGGGCAAAGAAAGTTCACGGGAACCGATAACATATTTGAAGTAATGTGCCGTAACACTGCTCCTTACCGCCACGAAAAGAATGAAAGTGATGGTTGTGGCGAGAAGGATGAGCCATGGGCCGTTGGTTATCAGTTCAAATATATCTTTTTTAACGGATGACTTCTGTGTTTTGGGCGGCTGGACCCGCTCGCGCGTGCCCTTAAACGCAATCAGGAAGAAAATGACAGCCGCAATCCCGTAGATGATAAATGAAGATTGCCATCCGTTTGCTTCATTGATGATTTCAATCTTATAGCGAAGAGGTTCACCTTCCGGGTCAATAAATAGTCCGGAGGCGTCAAATTCATATACACCAAATCCAACAGTTTCAATAATATTATCAACCGAAGTATTGATATAAGGAGGATTATTCGCAGTTGCAGAGATCAAGTATTTAATCGAATGTACTAAACGCCCTCCTTTGCCGTCAGTAGCAATAATAGTAACTTGAGCAATACCTGGTCCTGCTTCTAAAAAAGTAAGTTTGTTACCGTCGATTTCAGGTGATATTACTTTAGGATTACTACTCTCTGCTTCAAATGTTAAAACATCTCCGTCAGGGTCGTTAATAAATTTAGACAAGTCAATTTCTTCTTTTCCGAAACCAGTCTTTAGCTTGAAATCATTCATTAAATCCTTGATAACCGGCCCGTGGTTGCCTTTCGCAATCACATCAATATAAAAGCCGGTGGTCTTACTTCCCCAACTCTTATCTGTAGCCGTTAAAGTGACTTTTGCATTCCCAATTTGTTTCTCTTTGATCAACAGGGTTTTTTCTTTGAGTTCAACTTCTACTACATTTTCATTTTGGTTTTCAACCGTATATTCAAATGGATTCTCGCCCTTTCCTTCGAAGATGCTGGAAATATCAATTAGATGCGTGTTAAAGCCGGACTCCAGTTTAATATCGCTCACCGGATGGACAAGGATAGGAAAATTATTATTAGCCGGATTGACTCTGAATCTGAATTCCAAATTACCGTAAAGCCCCTCAGAGTCTTCAGCAGATAAAGTAATTCTCGCATTTCCTTCTCCAGCTTCGTTAATGCTGACGACTTGATTGTTGATCTTGGCATTAATGATCGATTCATCCCCTCTGCCAAAATGCTTTACCATGGGCAGCAAAGTGGCCGAAACGATAATGCCCGCAGTAAATGCGAAAAGGAACTTCACCGAAGAGACCGCGGTACGCTCATTTGAATCCGCCGAGATAACGCCGAGCAAAGCCGTGTACGGAATGTTGATTGCTGTATAAAGCATCATGATAACGATGAACGTGACATAGGCCCAGACGATTTTTCCTGTTGGCTCGAAGTTCGGAACAGTAAAAGTCAACACGCCGACAATTGCGAATGGCACACAAAGCCAAAGTAAATAGGGTCGAAATTTTCCCCACCGCGTATTCGTTCGGTCGGCAATCATTCCCATCATCGGGTCATTGATGCCGTCCCAAAGTCGGCTTACGAGGAACATAGTGGCCGCGACGCCGGCCGGGATAAGGAAGACATCTGTGTAGAAATACGTAAAGTACACCATGAAGGTCTGCCAGTAGAGTACCGAGGCAAGGTCCCCGAAACCATAACATATCTTCTCTCTCGCTGGCAGCCTTTGTCCTTGCTCACTCATAGCACTCTCCTTTGAATGGCCGATTGCAGACCGGCTTGTCCCGTTTGGCCGCTAATCGTACCGGTCGAGCATCGGTATTGCAACTTTTTTCATAGCTGCCGCCGGGCAGGACGGTGTGTAAAGCGGCCTGGGCAACGAGGCCCTTGACGAAGCCGGCGTGAATCTGTAACCTCTGGCCAGCAATACAAACACGGGAAGCTAAGAAACAAAATTACTTCGAGAAAGGAAATTGAAATGTTTACGACGATTGTTGATGTCACGGCTCGCGAGATCTTAGACAGCAGAGGCAACCCTACCGTCGAGGTCGATGTGCTCCTCGAAGATGGCTCGTTCGGCCGGGCCGCCATCCCCTCCGGCGCCAGCACCGGTGCCCACGAGGCCGTCGAGCTTCGCGACACAAGGGCCAAACGATATATGGGTAAGGGCGTCGCCGGCGCGGTCAAAAACGTCAACGAGGTCATCGCACCGGAGGTCTTGGGCATGGACGCCGTCGCCCAGGAAGAGCTTGACAAGCTGATGATTGAGCTCGATGGCACCGCCAACAAAGGTAAGCTCGGCGCCAACGCTATACTCGGCGTCTCACTGGCGGTAGCCAAGGCCGCCGCAGCCGCAGCCGATTTGCCGCTCTATCGCTACCTCGGCGGATGCAACGCCAACGTCCTGCCCGTCCCGATGATGAACATTCTCAACGGCGGAAAACACGCCGACAACAACGTCGATTTCCAGGAATTCATGATTATGCCCGTCGGCGCAAAAGATTTTCCCGACGCGCTTCGGATGGGGGCCGAGACCTTTCACACACTTAAATCCGTTCTCAAAAAGAAGGGCTACAACACAAGCGTCGGTGATGAGGGCGGCTTCGCACCGTCATTGAAGACCAACGATGAAGCCCTCGATGTCGTGATGGACGCAATCAAAAAGGCCGGCTATAAACCGGGCAAGGATATCGCAATCGCGCTCGACCCCGCCGCGTCGGAGATGTTCAATGCCAAAACAAAAAAATATAGCTTCTTCAAGTCCGACCCGAAGAAGAAAGTCACCAGCGACGCTTTGGTCGAGCACTGGGCCAGGTGGGCCGCTAAGTATCCGATTGTCTCGATAGAGGATGGATTGGCCGAGGACGACTGGACCGGCTGGGCAAAACTCAATAAGAAAATCGGCGACAAAATCCAGCTCGTCGGCGACGACCTCTTCGTGACCAACACCAGGCGGCTGGCCAAGGGTATCCGGTTTAACTGCGCAAATGCGATTCTGATAAAGCTCAATCAGATAGGCACACTCACCGAGACCTTCGAGGCAATCAATATGGCCAAAAGGGCCGGCTGGAACGCCGTAATCAGCCATCGAAGCGGCGAGACCGAAGACACGACCATCGCCGACCTCGCTGTGGCGACGGGCGTCGGTCAGATTAAAACCGGCTCGCTGTGCAGGACCGACCGAATCTGCAAGTACAATCAGCTTCTGCGGATTTCCGAGGAACTCGGTGACGCGGCTGTTTACGCCCCAATCAGTTTTGAGTTTTGAGTTTCTTACTGTCCGCTGAACGCTGAACGCTGCTCTCGGGACATGCGAAAACAAAGCATAGCTCACACGCTTTTGTTTGTTGTATTCTTCAGCGCAGGTGCTGCGGTGGCCGCGGGAAGCGTGCTCTGTGATGATTTGCTCGCCTATTTCCACAACAGGGCACTGCTCAAAGAAGCCGAAGACGACCTTGCAAAACTCGAGCAGCTAAACGCCGATTACGATGCGCTGCTCAGTCAGTTGGCCGAGGACCCTAATGCCTTGAAGCGTATCGCCCCGGTGACTCTGGGTGTCGAGCCGAACGACCCCTGCGCCGCCTATCCCCATGCAACAGTGGATAAATTAGCGGCTGCCAGACACGCGCTGATGGAAGAGCCGGACACGCACCGAGCCGAGGAGGCGGCCCCCTGGCCCCAGGGGCCGGAGATGCTTCTCCGATGCTGCGAACAGCCGCGCAAAACCATCCTCTTCATCTTCGGTGGCTCCCTCGTCGTCGTATCCTTCGTCTTCTTCGGCCCCGCAAAACCCCAACCTCGCCAAAGCTCAACCACCGATGACCAGGAAAGATAGCGGCACGCCTATCATTCATCATTCTGTTCTTCGCCTTTTCCCGACCAGTTGAGCTTATCGATTGCAATGCATCTCTCGAATCTACATCCCCCATTGTTGAATAGAATGCTCAGTCCCTGCCCCTCGTGGTGTTCGCACGTCGCTGTCTCATGCCCCCCGCTCCTGTTCCAGCCAACCTCGCTTTCAAAGAGAAGCACCATATCCCCCTGGTCATTCACGCTGCGACAATTTGGATTCATCGCATAGCTGGACATCTTTCCCTCATAGCCTAGCGCCTTCGGCCAACTGTAACGCCGCCCGTCCCATGGGGGCCATTTAAGCGTCAGTTTTGGCGAACCCGGGCAGATGAATTGCCGCAGCGTTACATCGTAACCCAGCAGCGCATCACACCAGCGATTCGGGTCCGGATATTGTCCGTCGTGGTCATTCGCGTATGACACCATCGCCTTCCCCAGCCCTGCCAGATAGCTCCCGCACACCATCCGAAATGCCACCGAGCACCGGCGAGCCAAACCCCCTGTGACCCATACCCCTGTGATGGGTACGTTCACTATCAGCGCAGGCAGGCAGAGAAGTATGGTGAGCAGCCGTCTTTGTACCTTCCGTATCCTGGCCAAAGCCGCCGCGCACAGCAAAACTCCGATAAGTGCTACAATACCCGCCACTGCGAAGATAGCGTCCTGAAGCGACAGCGGATAGACAATCATCGCTACAAAAACAAGCAGCAGCACCACCAGCACCGCACACAGCACCCCCGCAACAGCTAACCGCGAAACCTTAACCTTTGCGCCTTCTGTCTTTTCCTGCTCGCCCATAACTGCTCTGTATCTCCATAATACCACCGAGTCTCCGGAAGCGGAACAAGTAATGAACAGGCAACTCATCCCAGCCCGCTCGTCTTGGCGGCACTTAAGTGGCAATGAATCAACTCAACCCGTCTGCGTCATTCAGGGCACGGTACAGCAAAATGAGCGGCTGAAAGTAACTCTAACTAAGCTCAATTTCAAACTCACAACTATCTGCCCCTTGGATGATCGACTGCTTGAGTTTCACCTTTACCGGCTTATCGAACGCGGCTTCGAAGAGGGACTTATACCATCCCGCGGAGCAATGGCAATAGGTATCGGTTGGGAACGGGTGCTGGGTCTGCTTCACCCGTCCGCAGTAACACCAGTCGTAGCCGCCCACGATCGTGTTCCGGTTTTTCAGCTCCAGTCTTCCTCCACCGATGCCCCTCTCATTCAGCCTGGCGAGCAGTTCCTTGACCGATTTCGATTCCTCCATGAACTGCTTGGCGCGTTTCTGCTGTGTAGGGCCGCAGCATTTCATTCCGCAGGCCTGCATTACTTTTCTCGCCGTGGGTTTACCCGCTTCCTTCTCAAGACGCCGGACAGCATTCTTTATCCATTCGGCTTTCTGTGCGTAGTCCGATGTCGCATCAAATCGCTCAGTTTCGATGATGACCTTCTCAGATACCGCTGCGCCAGCTTCGGCCTCGATGCACCGCTTGAACCTGGTCATCCACCCGCCGAGTCTTTGGGCCTTTGCCATTTACTATGCCTCCTTCTGAACACCCACGTATCGATTTGTCACGAACTACTTGGGAAATCCAGGTTAAGAGTATCTCAGCAGGATACTTGTTTGTTTTCCGGCCGGGAGACGATAGCGACTGCAGCCGCTCGGCGCGGTCGCAGAGAGCTTCTCCAATTTCAGCTTTTCTTTGCCGTTCACGACAAGCTGGCCTTCGCAGCCGCCCGGCAGCGTGATGTTGACATTGCGATTGCCGAGGGGCCGTTGTGAGGTGAAGTGAATCGGCCCGCGGACCGTGTGTGCGACCAAGTCGAGCCGTTCGATGTCGGCCAACTGCGGGCGGATTTCGCAGCGGGCAAAACCCGGCTCAATCGCACGAATACCTGCGATGCTCATATACAGAATATACAACGGCACGACAGCGCAGTGGCTCCACTGCGCGCCCGAATCCGACTCGACGTGCCAGTGCTCCTGAATCGTGTTGTTCAAGACGACCGAGGGAAGATTCGCCCAGCGATTGCGAAAATCAGTGACTACGACGTCGGCCCTGCCCGCCTTGGCCAGCGCCCACAGCCGCCAGCACGCATTGCCCGGGTAACTAAATCCCATATGTGGCGGGCATTCGACCATCGTCTCTATAGCAGGGCCGTCCCTGCCGTCCGGGCACTGGTCGAAGAGAATCGATGTTGAGAGCGTGCGGTCATGAAGCCGGATGTGCTTCTCCTCGTCAAGCCACGGCAAATTGTCTACAAAGAGACCGTGCCTCTCACTCCAGAAGTATTTTACGGTGGCGGCGTGAAGCTCTCTGCTGAAATCCAAAGCGCTCCTGCGCTCCTTGCTCTCGCCGAATGCCTCGCAGATTCTCGCAAAGGCGTGCTCGAGCATCGCCGCTGCAAACAGATTAAAGGCGCACTGTTTGTGACGCTGTTTCAGGAAGCTCTCATTATCAAGCCAGACCCACGGCACACCGATATCCACGACGGGCAGCAAGCCGTCTTTGCCCCGAATACCCTTGAGGTAATGGGCGAACTTTTTCAAACGCGGGAACGGCTCTTCCAGCGAAGCCAAATCACCGGTATTGAGGTAATGATACCAGCAGTCGAAGTTGAAGCTCACCCCGTGGTCGAGCAGCGGCCCCCACGGTGTGAAGTCAAGCTGCCTGCTCGGTATGCGATTGAGCCGGTCGTATGCGGGCCAGCAGTCCAGAAAGTAACCGTCTTTGGTCATCCCCTGGCTGAACGTCCGCACGAATCGCCTGCTCAGCTGATACTCGCCAAAAGTGAATCTGACAGCGTGAAGTTGGTGCCCGCCGTCGCCGCTGTACTGCTGACGCTCGCGTCCCATCCCGTCAACACAGGTCTCCTGCGCCGAGTTGTTAAGCGTATTGACACACGCATACATCAGCCGCTGCAATTTGGGCTCACCAATCGTCACCTTCGCTTCATTAGGCCAGGGGAAAACCCGCCGCCGCATCCCAACGTTGCTTATTCTCACCCTGCCTTTCGCATTGCGGATGTGCAGTTGTATCCACCGACAGCTCTCGAAATCGAACGTCTCGAACCGATTAACGCCTTCCTTGCAGATAAACCTCGACCACGAATTGAAGTGTGTATTGAGCAGTCCCGGCCCGCCGACCTCGTGCGCTTCCTGGACCATCAGCTCCACGACCGTCCCCTCAGGCGCCTCGATAGTAAAATAGGGCCAGCCGACAATCTGCTCATCTAATTCGAACGTAAGCGCTGCCCCGCGATTCGTCCCGCCATCGTCGAATGTTACCTCCCATCCGTCGTCTGCCCTCTTCGCACTTGGCCCTCGCTTGACCTCGAACGAATCCGGCGTCACCATCTCGAAGTATTCCTCAGGCGCCCCTTTCCACTCTATCCACATGGACTCTGCAAGCCCCTTTACTCCGACATCGTATTCCTTCATCATCGGGATGGTTCGCTTCAGCAGCCGGCAATTTTCGGTTTCTGCGCTGATTTCGAACATGTAGTCTCTGTAGCTCGAGCACACCGCCGGCTTGTCCGCAGGGCAGTCCAATACCATTGCGCCCAGCCAGCTTTCATCCGGCGTAAAATCTGCGCTTGACCAGCCGTACGGGTAAAGCCGAGCGTCAAATTCCTCCTGCAGCGACCGCAGATACCACCGCTTGTATTGACCGGGCCTCCACGCCCGCGCCAAATGCGCACGCCAGGAACCGTCACTGACGAGCACTTGCTTCGAACCGTCCTCGCATTCAATCTCCATACGAAAGATAAAACCGGGTTTACCGATAGGCCACGTGCCTTCGCCGTAACCGTAAAACAGCACCTGTGCGCCGATGACGTTCGTCCCCACCCTCAGCACGTCCGTCAAATCCACCGGGTCTGCCTCGGCCCATCGCGGGTCGTATGGCGCCGGCCCGAACTGAATCCTCTTGCCGTTTACGAAAAGCCGATACCGACTCTCGGCACATATCCACCCCGTCGCGCGTTTGGGTCTCGAATCAAGCGCCAGCTTTCGGCGAAACAAAACAAACGTATTCGGCAGCGTCCTCTCCGACGGATACCAAAGCCACTTCGCAGGCAATAAATCAAGACCCCTGGGCGCCCCTGTGGCTGGTTCGGTCCCGTAACCCACCGCTGAATTCTCGGCGACTTTTCTATTGACGGGCACCGCATTAGTGCAGCCGCCAAGTTGGCTTGCCGCCGAAAGAAATGCCCCGCCGCCAAGATAAGCGGTGCCCTGTAAGAAATCCCGCCGCGTTATCGCCATCCAACCACTCCTTACCCGATTCCGTATCTTGAAATATTACTCCTGCTCAAATCGCAGGAGGTTAAAGCCGGTCTTGTCGTCGAGCTTTCGGCTGGCTTCAATGCCTTCGATTTCGATTATGGTAACTTCCAGAATCAGAAATGTCTTCGCACCGCCGCGGGGACAGCCAACGAGCGTCTGCATACCCTTGCCGATAGCGGTGTGGATGTGCAGCTTCGGCCCTTCGTCATCACAATAGATTGTCCCCACGCCCAAGACTTCGCCCGGCCCAATGAATTCCCTGAAATCCGGCTCAATCTTCGGCTCCTCCGTCTTCGGGCCGACAACCACGTTGGCCTTGCGAAGCCCGCCTGTTATGAAAACCGCCGCGGCCTTGATGTCCTCTTTGCGGGCGATTGTCTCTATCGATTCGTAGATGTCCTCGCCCTCGAACAGCCGTGCCGCAATAACCCTGCCCGTTTTGCCTATTGCGTACTCCATTGATGTCCCCGTGCCGCGATCGTGCAGTCAACTTAGTTTTTCCCAGATGGTGACGCCCAGCGGGCCTTCGAGTAGCTCGTCGGCCATTGCGATGAAACGCTGCAGGTGCCGCTGACCGATATGGTTATCCAAATCCTCTTTGCTTCGCCACTTCTCATAGAACATAAATTGGGATGGGTCATCGCCATTCTGATGAAAATCGTACGCGATACAGCCCTTCTCACGGCGCGTCGGCTCGATAAGTAACAGACATTGCTGTCGCACTTCTTCTTCCATTCCCTCTTTTGCCTTGAGCCTTGCCAGGACCGTAATCTGCTCATCCGCCATTTACTCACTCCTTGCTTTAAGTAATTCGAGTGTGCGGCGAGTGACCTTCACCACGTCGCCATTCGAATCGTCCAGAGAACTCTTGATGTCGGCTGATGCAGGTTTTGCCTTTTCGCCGATAGCGCCGAGCGCATTAGCGGCCAAAAGCCGGACACTACCTGAGCGGTCCCTGAGCAATTCGACCAAGACCGGCAGTGCCTTATTCTGCTGGCCCCAGTTACACAGCGCCTCGGCTGCGGCAACGCGCACCGCGGGCGAGCGATCATCCAGCAGACGACCTATCGCCGTCTTTGCCCTCTCTATCTCCTCGGCCGTCCCGCTTCTCCAATGCAGACCGACCACCGCCCAATAACGCGCCGAAGCGTTCTTCTCATCGAGCGACCTCAGATACTGCCGCTTCGCCGCCTTGCCCTTCCTGTCCTGAGCATAGCCGAAGGAATAGTCAAGCTGCTTTATCTCCCACAGCCGTTCCAGTAGGTCGCTATTGGCCAGGGTCTCGCGCCAGTGCGGCCGCAACTCTTTTTCTGCAGGTGTTCCGAACGCGTCTCCCGACTTAAAGCTCGCCACGTCACTGTCTTCAAAGCCGATGCGGCATGCCTTTGCCTCGATTTTGTCGGGCGTCTCGAGCTTCACCGGATTCGTATACAGCTTCCACTGTTTGCTCCCCTCGGTCCTGTACAGCAGCGACGCCCCGGCTGTAGCACACGCGATGGTAATATGGCCCTTTTTGCCCGGTGTACTCATGAATACCGGCTTATCCGTTTTTTCCCATTTGCCACCAGGCCTTTTCATCTCGTCGAATTCGGGTTCGGGTATCAGGCCTACATCACCGGTTTCTTTCATCCAGTCGTCGTGGGTTCTTCGCATCCGCTGGAGCACATCGCTGTAGTGTGGGTCATCGGCGAGATTGTTCACTTCGTGTGGGTCCCGGCTAATGTCGTAAAGCTCTTCGATTGGCTTGGTCGGCTCGAAGTACTGAAGCTGCGCACCTTTTAGCTCGCCCGCCGCATACAGACGCCGCATCTCCCCCATGGTCGGCATCTGGTCCATATATTCGATGTATTGACCGCGCGTGACATAAGGCATATAGTTGCGGATGTATTTGTAACGCTTGTCCCGCACCGCCCGGATAATATCGTACCGCTCGTCCATCCGGTCGCGGTGGGCGAAGATGTATTGCCGCGCCTCGTTCTTTTGCTCGCCGAGGAACGCTTTCCCCTGCATATATTCGGGAATCTTGACGTCGGCCAGTGACAGCATCGTCGGTGCAAAATCGACAAAACTGACAAGCTGCTCGCACGTCCCGCCCGGCTTCGGCCCGGCGGGATTATCAGGCATAACAAGCTTCTGGTATTTCTCAGGCACGCGAATAATCAAGGGCACGTGTATGCCGGAGTCGTAAACCCAGCGTTTGCTGCGCGGCATTCCCGCGCCGTGGTCGCCCCAGAACCAGATAATGGTATCCTCTGCGAGTCCGTCCTTTTCGAGTTTTTTGAGTATCTCGCCGGCTTCGGTATCCATCAATGTTACTATGTCGTAATACTGCGCCCAGTCCCGGCGCGCGACCGGAGTATCAGGGTGGTAAGGCGGCACGGGGGCCTTGGCGGGGTCGTGACGTTTGATGCGCGCAAGGCGGTCCATCATCCATTTCTCACGGTCTCGTATCTTGCTCTCGTGGGAAATGGTGATATTGAAGACAGCAAAGAACGGCTGGCCCGGCCCTCTGTTTGCATAGTGTGCCTCCCCGTGACACTCGTCCCATGCGCTTGGCGGTGAATCGAACTGATAATCGGTCTTTTGGTTATTGGTACAATAATAGCCGGCAGCTCGCAGGTATTCGCTGAAAGCTTTGACATAAACCGGCGGAACACCCTTGCAGCGCATCTGGTGCGTACCGATTGTAGTCGGATACATACCGGTTATGATGCACGAGCGAGCCGGAGCGCAGACACCCGCATTGGCAAAGGCGTTGGTATAGCGAACGCCCTGCGATGCCAGCTCATCGAGATAAGGCGTCCTTGCATAGGCATCGCCGTAACAGCCCAGCTCGCAGCCAGTATCTTCACAGCTTATCCACAGGAGATTCGGCCGGGGCCTGGCCCCAGGGGGCGCGGCCTCTCCGGCGGCCACGGAAAGACACCCCTCGGACAAGAGCATCGCTGCTGCAGAGCCGCCCGTGAGTTTGAGGAAATGCCGCCTGTCCATAAATCCTTCACAACTATTGGTCATTGTCGTAATACCCTACCCTTTCTATGCCTGTGATTCGCTCTCGGTCTCTTCGGAGCTGGCCAGTGTTACGGGGATGTCGAACCAGAAGGTCGAGCCCCGGCCGGCTGTGCTTTCCATTCCAATCCGGCCTGCAAGCATATCAGCCAGCTCCTTGCTTATCGCCAGGCCGAGCCCGCTGCCCGCCGAAGGTCTTGTGAGCGAGCCACCGGCCTGCCGGAATTTCTCGAAAATCCTTTCTTTGTCTTCTTCGGCAATGCCACAGCCGGTATCGCAAACCGAGATGCGAACGTTCTTTTCATCGAGCATCTGCGCCCTGATTTCTATCCTGCCTCGCTGCGGTGTGAAGTTCACCGCGTTACTCAGGAAGTTATAGAGTATCTGCTGAACCTTGCCCGCATCTGTGCACAGCGGGGGAACGGCATCGGCTACAACAAGCTTTGTTTTGACTTTTTTCTCCCGGGTCATCCCAGAGAACGACGCCACCACCGACTTACACAAGTCGTGCAGGTCGAACTGCTCGATATGCAGCCGGACCTTGCCGGCCTCGGTCTTGGCCAGATGAAGCAGGTCATTTATCATATTCATCAGACGCTGACCGCCGGTTATGATGTTCTCTGCGTACCTCTGACCCTTCTCCTTCTTCAGGATTTCCGGCTTGTCTCGCAGCACCTGCGCAAAGCCCAGAATCGCGTTGAGAGGCGTCCTGAACTCGTGGGAGATGTTGGCCAGAAACTCGCTCTTTAGTTTGTTGGCCTTGAAAAGCTCTATGTTTCGCCCTGAGAGCTCTGATATCTTCGCATCGAGCTGTTTGTTTGCCTGGCGCAGTTTCTCCTGGGCGCTCTGCAGACTGTCAAGCATGTGGTTGAATGCGTTGGCAAGTTTTTCATATTCGTCGCGAGTCCTTATGGAGCTTCTTGTGTCCAGGTTCCCTTCAGCGACGTTGTTCGCAAGCGCTCGCAGTTGGCGAATCGGGCGTAAGATAACGCGCTGGGTAATGACATAGAAGGCGACGATTGCTCCCGCGCCGCCGATGAGCCCGGCTACCACTATCCAGACGCTGTTGAGCAGCATTGCCCTTGCAATATCGGCGGCGGGTCTTTCAATAATAACCAGTCCAACCGGCTCATTGCGATTGAAGGCACCGGCTGAACCCTGCGGATTATGACAGCTTATGCAACTGTCGTTTGCACGGAAGATTCGCACATAGCTGCTGTAGAGCATCCCCTCTTTCTTCTCGAAGCGTACCTGGTCGAAGTTCTCCTCGTCATCGGTGAGCTCTTCGACTATTTCCTTTTGTGTGTCGGAGAGCCGGGTAAGCTGCTCGTCATCTTTCTCAAAGCGAATCCAGCGCAAATCAGTTCGATTCACATCCAGCGCCGCGCCGGAGCTGTCGAGCTGTGCGAGGGCAGTCTCAGCGGGTCTTTTAATCTGGAAGTGGCTGCGCAGAAGCGTCTCTGTCTTAGCCCTGCCCGCATCGAGCGAAATCTGTTTGGTCAACTGCTGCATCCAGGTGTATGGGATGAGAAGCGCCAACGCCAGACAAAGCAGCACGGCTGCTCCGAAAGTGACGCGCACCTTCTCGGCCAGCGAAAGTGGCGAAAGGTGCAGCAGAACAAGCAATCTGCGATATATTTTCTGTATCTGCTTTCGCATAGACGGACGCTGTCGTGGATTCGTACGCTTCATTGTGCAACCGCAGCCCGCAGGACGCCTTCCAGCGCAGGTGCCGAGACTTCGGCAACAAGCACATCACTGATATCGGCGTCTTTTTCTTCGGTGGCCGAATCATCGCCCGAGTGGAGCATTTTAGTTTCTGCGGGGGTGCCGCCGGCGACCAGATACCCCCTGCCGGTGGCGATGAGACTATCAAACGTGACACACAGTTCGGCCCCTTTAATATCATAGCTCCATAAGACCCTGCCGCTTCTGTCAATCTTCCAAAGCCCGGCTGCAAAAAACCTGGAGCCGGCCAGGACCACACCGCCTCGCGGGTCATTGATTATTTTGAAGGCGCCAAGTCCCTGCGTGTTCCCGAACAGGTCTTCGATTTTCCAGACGGCGTTCAACTTGCTGTCCAGTTCAACAACGCTGATTTGCTGGCGCGGGAAATCGGCTTTGTTATACACCACCACGGCGGCACCTTCGGCGGTCACAGTCAAGTGGGCATTTCTGCCTTTGAACGTAGTCTGTTCGAGTATGTTGCCCCGGCTGTCACAGCGGATGACCCAGACGTCCGAAGGCCCGCCCCCAAACTTGTCATACGTGCCGGAATTGGCGGCGAGCGCAAAACCCCCGTCACTGCCTGCGGCTGTCGCCGTTGCCTGCTCGCTCTTGCCGTTGTCATAACGCTTATCCCAAACTAACTTGCCGTTAAGGTCTATCTTCGCCACCCAGGCATCTTCCTGTTTGCTCACATCGCTTCCGCAGACGAGAAAACCTCCTTCGGTTTTCTCGAAATCTTTGAGGACAAAAAGACCAACCCCGAAGTCAAGCCGTTGCGACGCGGTAACTAAGCCATTATGGTCGAATCTCACCAGCCGGAATTCCATACCGGGGGACCTGCCAACGATAAGGACCGGCTCACTGCTTAGACCAAGGAATTGGCCGCCAGTCAGCTCCCGATTTTCTGCGAGGTCGGGCAAGCCGAGCCCTTTTACCCACTGCTCAGAGCCGGTGATGTCAAGCTTCCAGATAACAATCGCAAGGTCATATTTGGGTTGGGCGCCTGACGGGCCTGAGCCGGCTACAACGAAATAACCCCCGTCGGCCGCCCTGATAGCTACCGGGCTTTCATCGCTGCGGTCATTGAAACTCAGTCTCTTAAGCCACCTGGGCTCAACCTCGGTTCGACCAGGTTCGCTGTCGGGCTTGGTCCCAGCGGATGCTGCCAGCCCGCAGACTTGAGGTACCAACGACAATAGAACGAATGCGAAAAACCTAAGAGTGGAGTTTTTCGACATTGTTACGCCCTCGCATTATGTGACATACTCAAACTGACCGATTTAATATATCGAACTTGCCTAATTGCTTATTGAACAAGAAGTTAAACTAATTGCCGACACAGTCGGCCTCAACTAACGAGATACGAAGTACGAGCGACGAACGACGCTCAAACTGATCCGTCCCTTAGGGACGGTCAGTTTGAGTAACATATTCACAATCTTATCTGTGCACCAGCCCCAGGGGCTGGTGTATCTACAGCTCATTTCATAACTGTCATTCCCGCGAAAGCGGGAATCCAGAACCCCGTTTTTAGCACCAAAACCGTGTCCTTAAACGCGTCATAGCCACGGACGGGGTTATGAAATGGCTTCTAATCAGTCGGCTGCTCGGTCTGGTGTGAGTGTCTCTGCGTGCGAAGGTTCAACTCATCGAGCTGTTTCTGGTCCACCTCGCTCGGAGCGTCGGTCAAGAGGCACTGGCCCCGCTGAGTCTTTGGAAAGGCGATTACATCTCTGATATTCTCAGTGCCGGCCAGCAGCATAATCATTCTATCGAGGCCGAATGCGATGCCGCCGTGTGGCGGCGCGCCATACTGCAGTGCCTTGAGGAAAAAGCCAAAGCGCTGCTCGGCCTGCTTCTTCGAGATGTTGAGCAAATCAAATACCTTGGCCTGTACGTCGGGCCTGTGAATACGAATGCTCCCTCCACCTATCTCCGAGCCGTTTACGACTATGTCGTAGGCCCGCGAACGAATATGGGCCGGGTCACTATCGAGCTTGGCAACATCCTCCTCAGCCGGCGCAGTAAATGGATGGTGCAGCGAATCGTAACGCTTCTCCTCGGCGTTCCACTCGAACAGCGGAAAGTCAACAACCCAGACAAACTCAAACCTGCTCCTATCGTATAGGCCCAGCTCTCTCGCCAGCCGGCAGCGAAGCGGCGCCAGCGCCTTGTTGGCCGCCGGTGCATCGTCGGCAACCAACAAAAGCAGGTCGTTGTCTTTAGCGCCGAACCTGCTGACTATTTCGTCGAGCTGTTCGGGCGCAAAAAACTTCGCAATGCTGCTGGCCAATGTCACCTTCTCGTCTTGCCTCTTGGCCTTGAACCAGACAAGCCCCTTTGCGCCGTAGTCAGCAACGAAATTGGTCAGTGTCTTTTCAATATCGCTCCGCGAATACTTGCCGCCGCCCGGCGCGCAGAGCCCTTTTACAACCCCGCCTTTTTCAACCGTATTTGTGAAGACCTTGAAGGTGCTCTTGCCTGCGATATCGGATATATCGTTTAGCTTCATATCGAATCGCAGGTCGGGCCTGTCCGTACCGTAGTCCGCCATCGACTCGTCATAGCTCATACGCCTGATTGGCAGGGCCACTTCAACGTCGAGAATCTCCTTCCAGACCCGCGCAACCATATCACTGTGAACTTCAATGACGTCGTCAACATCAACGAAGCTCATCTCCACGTCAATCTGCGTGAACTCCGCCTGCCTGTCGGCCCGCGGGTCCTCATCGCGGAAGCAGCGGACAATCTGGAAATACTTGTCCACGCCGCTGACCATCAGAATCTGCTTGAATAGCTGCGGGGACTGTGGTAGTGCGTAAAAGCAAGCGGGATACAATCGACTCGGCACTAAAAAGTCTCGCGCGCCTTCCGGTGTGCTCTTGGCAAGCATCGGCGTCTCAATCTCCCAGAAGCCCCGCTCGTCGAAGAAATCGCGGGCGATTTTCGTTACGCGGTGCCGGACGTGCAGCTTTTTCTGCATAGCCGGCCTGCGCAGGTCAATGTATCTATTGACCAGCCGAATTTCCTCATTTGTCTTCTCTGCGCCATCAATCTCGAAGGGCGGTGTCTTCGCGGTGTTCAATATCTCGAACTTCTCAACTGCAACCTCAATCTGACCCGTAGCCAATTTGGGGTTCTCTAAGCCCTCGCCTCGGTGCTGGACAACCCCCTCGGCCGCTACAACCCATTCGCTGCGAACGGTCTTGGCCGCCTTGTGGGCTTCTGGATGCTTCTCCGGATTAAACACAAGCTGCGTTATCCCCTCCCTGTCCCGAACGTCGAAAAACACAAGCCCCCCGTGGTCCCGATAAGACCTCACCCACCCCGCTATTACCACCCGCTTGCCCGCGTCTTCAAGACGAAGCTCCCCGCAGTTGTGTGTCCGCTTGAGCATACAATGATTCCCTTAACTAATCTTGCCTGCGTTGGCCTGTCCCAGGGCGCCCTCTACAGGACGCATTGTGGCCGGACTACCCACGGCTGCACAGCACCTCAGAATAGCGGGCAATCCTCGCTTCGTCAACAATACCCTGTTCTCTCACCCCAAACGCCCCGTCAGTTCCGGCAGGCACCGAAGTTAGCAAGCCAGGCCGCACAGAGGTCCGGCCATTTCGAGACCGCCACGCCATCTTTGCCTAACCCGAACCCGTGCTCGCCCTCGTCGAAGATGTGCAGCTCTGCCGGAACCTTGTTTCTTACTAAGCTACGGTAGAATCGAATGCTGTGCTCGACGGGGACCACTGAATCGGCCGTCGTATGTACGAGAAAAGTCGGCGGCGTGCGCTCCGTTACCTGTTTGTCGTTGGAGAACTTCTCCAGCATCTGCTTTGAAGCCCCCTTGCCTAACAGCGCCTCAGCAGACCCGCGGTGCCGAAAGCTCTGCTCCATATTGATAACCGGATAAATCAATATCATAAAGTCAGGCCTGGCGCTTGCCTTGTCGATTTCATCTACCGGCTCATAGAACTTCTCGTCGAAGTGAGTCCCTGCTGTCGAAGCAAGATGACCCCCCGCCGAAAAGCCGATGATGCCGATTTTGTTCGGCTCGATGCCGAACTCCTCGGCCCTGCTCCGCACCGTCCGTATCGCCCGCTGAGCATCCTGTATCGGTGCCGGATGACCGTAGCCCCTGCCGCGATGCCGATAGTCAACAATGAAACCGGCAATACCTAATTCGTTCAGCCACCGCCCAATCTGATGACCCTCATGGTCCATAGCCGTCGTCCAGTAGCCCCCGCCCGGACATATAACAACCGCCGCCCCGGTCGCCTTCTCTCTCTCCGGCAGATAAATCGTCAGTGTCGGCTTGTCATCGTCGCCGCCCCCCTTCGCCCCGGGTGCACCGCCGGGCCAGAGAAGCTCGATGTCGGGCTTCGCCTCTTCGGCAGAGGCCTCTTGCTCAGCACAGAAACCATTTCCGCAAAGGACAACGGGCAACAGCAACACCGATACTAATACTGATACATAAGCTGTCTTCACGTCTGCATCTCCTACTTACAAGGTTGGTATTTGCAGCACAAAAGACCATTATAAAACACCCACCGCTGCCATGCCAGAATATGCCGAGGGCCCCTGAGCTGCCTTGCCGTACCGCCCGCTTGGGCGTGCCGTCGGCACGAGAAAAAATTTTGATGATTTTTCGATTTTTCTATTGCAACGTAAGGCGATTATGCTTATAGTAGAAATATTAGGGGTGCTTGATTCCTCATAGGGAGGGTCAAGAAAAATGACCAGAGTGGTCGTTCGGCTAAAATTTGACAATTAGGGCCTTAACGGGCCCTTGATGAACCTCGGGCTGAGGTTTCCTTACTCCTCTTCCTCCCTCCTGGCCTCAGCCCAGTTTTTTTTTCTAAACTACCCCGCCACTCGTGAGGCAGGTTCACCCGCGCGAACTGCCCGTAATGCTCTCGTGCCGCCGCATCGTACGCTCGCGCCGCCTCGCGCGCATCCGAAAAGTACCCGAGATGATGCCGCCTGCCCTTCACAAATATCGCCGCTCGCCACTTCCTCCTCTCCCGCGATAGCGACACCCCCTTATATCCCGACCGACCCGCACCACCGCGACGGTTCCACGAGTTCTCCGCCGCCGTCGCCGCCCGCAGATTCGCCCGCCGGTTATCGAGCCCGTCCCCGTTCGCGTGGTCAACCACCATCCCCGCCCCGACCTCACCCATTATCTGCCTGTGCATCAGCATACGCGAATACCGCCCGTTGCCCTTCCGTATCGTCCGCTCAGCATACACCGTCTGCCTTCCCTTCTTCCTGCACACCCGCCACTTGTGCCTGCTCAGCCGCTCATAATCCTCCGCATCCACCTTCGCCCACATCCCCTGCGTCAGCCCTATCCGCCGATACCCATACCCATACCGCACCCGCCGACAAAAAACGACCACCGGCACAATTGCCCTCTCCACCCACCCCGGTATTGTTATCACCACCCGTACGATGACCGACTCTCCCCTCGTCTCATTCTCCTGTTCCCCTGTTCGACATTGGCTGCTCGACGTTGGGCGTTCGCTGTTCGCTGTTGGACGTTGGCTGTTGGCTGTTCGACGTTCAGGTTCTCCTGCTCACCTGTTCACCTCTCTGCCCCCGACCCCAATCCCTGTTCAGTCAGCTTTCACAAAGGCCAACGAAGTTGCCTGTGGACAAAGGCGGAACGTTTTGAAGAAGCTTGCTTCGGGAGAAACGCCCGCCGAGTTCACCAAAGCTGACTGAAATCTCTCCGCGTTCTCTGCGCCCTCTGCGGTGAAGCTCTTCCACCCTTCGTGCCAATTCGTGTTGATTCGTGGTTACCTTTCTTCGTGTCTTTGTGCCTTCGTGGTGACTCTCTGCGCCCTCTGCATTCTCAGCGGTTCATACCACCCGCTCCATTAAAAGCACGAACTTGCGCGTTTGGTCCAATTTTCCGCCCCTGTTGGGAAGGCCTAACTTGCGCAAGTCCTTATTAGGCAGGCAGTAAAAATTTTTTCAGAAATGCGCATTTTCCCCCCGCGCTATATGCGCATTTGGCTCAAACGCGCGTTTCAAACAAATGTATGAAAAAGCGCACGACGCAAGACAGAAGATAGGCCAAAATCCCAAATCTGTACCCTGCCCGCTGAACGTCGCAGCAAAGTTTACCCAGCGCGCAGTCTGACGGGCGAAGACCCCTACGTGAGCTCGGCCATCCCAAGGGGAGGTGAGCATCCTCGAACCCACAAACCTAGATTCGCCTACTCAGATTTCGTCAATCCGCTGTTCGAGTTCAGCGTTGTCCCCGTCGCCCAAACCCATCGATGTCTTCGCACCGGATCTAACCGACCACTTTCAGCCTCCTCTGTCCAAAACTCCTCCTCCGGCAATCCTCTGACTTCGACTTCAATCTTATAGATCGTGTACCGACTCTTAAGCCCTGGGTATGATGGCGAGTCCTGTATGCTCTCCCGTGGTTTCGCACTGCTTCTGATAACATCAACGTCTCTCCCGTTGATTCCAAATTCTTGGCTCATGCATCGCACGGCTGCAGCGACTGCATCCTCCCCACGGCGCATCTTTTCAGAGGGCAACATATTGCGTACCCTTCTACGTCCGTCTCTCAACTCCTGTTCTGCCTCCTTAAGAACGTAATCGCCTTTCCTAATCTCTACCTCCACGACGGAGACTAAACGCACAAGCGGTTCAATCTCGATACTCGCATCCCCTTCGCAAATTTCATTCCACAGATCCCTTACGGACTTTGCCGTACCCATGCCCCAACTGTTGACATCGATCCCACCAGAAACTAGTAGCTCGCGAAGCTCTGGTTCACTCTTAGGTCTGAACATTGCGCATCCTACCTAATCAAGACGTGACAAGCTAATTTGCAAGAGGTAGATTGCATCACGTTCTCTTAGCCTCCTGAAACCAGTCCATCCCACGCCTTAACAATGATATCCCGCTTGTCCTGCAAGTTAGTCCCAATTCGTCTCTTGAACTCTTCAGCGCCTACCCAAGCAGCATCGTGGACCTCTGCGGGGTTGAGGCGTAGCTTAACCTTTTCATCCGCCGTAAGCAACGCCCCGTAGTACGCTTTTCCGATCACCACCCCGACGCCTCTCCTGCGTCGTAGTGAATAGGTTAGGTCCACATCGTCGTATTGCCTCTCGTGAGGTAAAACACGCTTGTCTATCCAGCAACTTCGTAGAAAGTGGATTTTGTTCGGCTTTAATGTCAACTCGTCTTCCAGACATCTGCGTGCGGCATCCCGAATCGAATCGTCAACCCCTATTTTCTCTTGTGGAGGAGTCCAGACTGAACGGTTGGCAGAAGGTACGACCAGTAGATATTTGTTCGGCTCGTTGCTTGCTCTCACAATGCAAAGCACCACTGGCTGATATCCTCTCAACCTCAGTCGCACGTTCCTGTCGAAAAGGAACGTGCCAACGAGCTTCAACCACTCAATCATAATCTAACAAATCCCAGAAAATACTTTTCGCGCGTAAGCCCCTTTATTTCAATTGATCAGGCAGTTGGCAATCCACCCCGCCTTCACCTGCACGACTTAACGTTCTTTAACAAATTTCAATTTGCGCTCCTCAAAGAACTCATAAAGATCTATGCACCTAACCCTGTAATGTGAAGCAACCACTGGTATTCTATTAGGAAGCTCTTTTTTTTCTTGCGTAATGATAGTGGACCCTTCTGATTTGGCCAAAGCAATCAAGAAAGGGTCGGCATCAGGTTCGCCTGTTTGTAGTTTCTTCTTGTCCAGCAGATCGGGAAACTTTGTTGCAATACCCTGCGCAAGTCGCCACGTTTCTCCATCGGGCGAAACAAAGAAACGTTTTTTATGTGATATTGCCCATTTTTTCAGCCGGTCGTCTTTACCCAAATATCTCATTATTTCTTCGTAGACAACCATTGTCGAAAAGATTCTTTTCTGTTTAATAAGGGACTCAATTTCATCCCAAATGGCCTGGTATGCTGGTCTATCCTTAGGATGATGCGCCATCAAGGTTATCAAAACATTGTTATCAACAACATAACTATCCCCAAAGGGGAGCTTCATAATTTATATTCCCTCTTTGACTTTGGGTATCTTATCAGATGTTACACCCATGTAATCAGCCACCCTCATCTCATCGATTTTCTTGCGTTCGTAAGCGTCAAAAACCATAGAAGTGTATCTCTTGCCCCGCTCTTGCAGACAAATCTTGATTTCGGTCCTCTTATCCCTCCTGCCGAAAGGTTGTCTAAATTTGTTCTTCCATTCCTTGTGCTTCTTGAGATAATATTCTTCGGTGGTTAAACCCAAAATCCATAATCGCCTTAAGATAACTTCTTTGCTAACACGGAAATCTCGCGCAATGTCTCTCAGAAGATTCTCAGGCCATTCTCTTATCCTCACATTCGTTTCTACAATGGAGTGATTCAGTAACTTGTCTTTCGGTACCAGAAATGCACCGGCAAAGTGATTACAGAATCTTTCGTGTGATATGTCAGACTCCAAGTCACAGATACCGCCCTCACGTAAGAGCAAATGCGCCAATTCATGAAACAGCGTAAAGATCTTCGCGGATGTTTCGTCGGACCTCCTCAGGACAATCGCTGGCGCGTCCTCATCAACCAAGGAAAACCCCCTTATTTCCTTATTCATTGTAATGCTAATCTGGAATACTAATATTCCGTTGTTCTCTAATATCTTTATCCACTCATCCAAAGCGCCCTCTTTGGTAAGAGAGACCCGTCCGGAAAATTCTTTGATTCCAAATTGCATCCTCACCTTTTCTGCCAGAGCTTCTGGGTTATCTGATAGATTCGCCTTTATTGGCAGCTTCTTACTCTCTCCACCTAATTCTTCTATTAGCTCAATAGCAGAGTATTGAAAACGTCTGGCTTTTCGAATAGCCAAATGCGTTTTCGGTTTGAGCGACTGTTTCTCATCGGAGGGAAGTGTTCGAAAATCCTTGGGGAAAGGAGGTTCCTTAGGTGGAGCGGGTAATAAGAATGCGCTCAGAGGTCTCTTGTAGACTTTCGATAACTTTTCAATCTGAGCAAAGGTGGGATTTGCTCGCCCCCCCTTTTTTTCCCACTCCTTTATGGTGTTTACTGTTAGCCCTTTTATCTTCTTGGCTACCGCATCGATACTCATCCCAATGCTTTTTCTTGCCCAGATGAGTACCTCTGGTTCTACCGAGACACTAAACGATTTACCGGACATTCCTATTTTCTCCGCAAATATGGGGGCGCCACATTTATTTCCCTCACGGGATAGAAGCCCCATCTTCCGGCCTTAGGGAAATAGTATATCGTTATCTTATGAAAGTAAAACAGCTTTTTCCCGGTTAAAGAATCCGTGTTTGCGCCGTGAGATGCCGCTTCGTGGTGAGAAACACCGACGACGAAATACGATATACGAAACACGCGCCTCGCCATTTTCACTTTTAATCTTCTTCCCAAATCCTTAACCTTACTGTACGTTCTCGAGTTCTAAGAACTGCCGAATTCAAGGAGCCGATTATGAAAACCAAACTGTTCATCTCAACCATCGTCGCTCTCACCCTCACCTGCGCCTGTGGTGAGCTCAGTCGAACCACCAGTGGTGAGCCCAGTCGAACCACCAGTGGTGAGCCTAGTCGAACCATGTCTCTCGCCGACGATAACGACTTACAGGCCCGCCGCGATTATCTCGAGCAGGTTAAATCCTGGTTGCCCCCGGATAGAGCGGGCCGAGGCCAGGTCTCCCCCCTCGATAAGACCTGGACCGACTGGCTCAACCGCACGGCCGAGCTGCCCCCCGACTTCGCCAAAATGCCCTCAATCCCATTCCTCCCCGACCCGCTCATCCTCGACGAAGCCGGCCGGAACATCCCTGTCGAGACCCCTGAGCAGTGGCAGCAAAAACGCCTCTGGATTGCAGAGCAGGTAAAGCACTGGATAACCGGCACCTTTCCGCCCCCGCCGGATAATCTCGAAGCGAAAATCCTCCGTGAGCGAAAAGACGGCCAGGTTACCATACGAACCGTCGAGCTTCGCTTCGGGCCACAACAAAAGGGCAGGATGACGGCGGAGCTCATAATCCCGCCGGGGCCGGGGCCTTTCCCCGTCTTTATGACGCAGTGGAATCACCGCCTCTGGGCCCTTGTCGCGGTGCGGCGGGGATACATCGGCTGCATCTATGCTGGCGCAGATGGCAAAGATGACACGGACCAATACGCCGACCTATGGTATCCCGACTACGACTTCACACGCCTTATGCGCCGCGCCTGGGGCGCAAGCCGCGTCGTCGATTATCTCTACACACTGCCCGAAGTCGATAAAGACAAAATCGCAATCACAGGCCATTCGCGAAACGGCAAACAGTCGATAATGGCCGCCGCCTTCGACGAGCGTATCACTGCGTGCGTCTCGTCCAGCGCTGGCACCGGCGGCGAAGTCCCCTGGAGATACACCTCCGAACCCTTCAACAACGAAACCATTACCGACATCACCACCAACTTCCAGCACTGGTTCCACCCGCGCCTCCGCTTCTTCGTAGGCCGAGAGCACCGCCCTTTTTCCCATTGTCAACCAGCCCCCTTCGCAAACCTTGACTCTCCGGAACGATTCTGAGAGAATCCCCAAATAATCTCTTGCTGTTTTTCGGGAGGTTGCGATGCCTGAAAACGTTCTGTACTACGGCGATAACCTTGCAATACTCCGCCACTATATCAAGGACGAGTCGGTTGACCTTGTATATCTTGACCCGCCCTTTAAGAGCAACCAGGATTACAACATCCTCTTCGCCGAGCGCAACGGCAGCCAAGCGGCCGCCCAAATCAAGGCGTTCGAAGACACCTGGCACTGGGACAAAATCTCCGCCGCCGCATATCAGGAAATTGTCGAAACCGGCCCCACCCGCGTCTCTGAGGTAATGCAGGCCTTTCGAACCTTCCTCGGCGAAAACGATATGATGGCTTATCTGGCAATGATGGGCCCGCGCCTCGTCGAATTACACCGCGTCCTCAAATCGAGCGGCTCCATTTACCTCCATTGTGACCCTACCGCGAGCCATTACCTTAAGATCCTGATGGACGCCGTGTTTGGCCCTGTCAATTTCAAGAATGAAATTATCTGGAAACGAACGAGCGCACACAGCGACTCCAGCACGTGCGGTAACACACATGACATTCTGCTATTATATAGCAAAGGTCCCAAGTTCGTCTGGAACAAGCAATATCAGGCACATGACCCCCTCTATGTAGAATCTCACTATCGATTCGTCGACCCGAAGGGACGCCGATATCGCACAGATAATTTAACGGCTGGGGGATTAAGCGGCGGTGGGTATGACTACGAATGGAACGGAGTTAGAAAATTGTGGCGCTGCCCAAAGGAGACCATGGCTAAACTCGAGAAATCGGGAAGGATACGTTACACCAAAACGGGCACCGCCGAATATATTAGATACCTTGACGAGATGCCGGGCGTCCCGCTTCAAGACGTCTGGGCTGACATCTCTCCCATAAACCCTCAGGCAAAAGAGCGATTAGGGTATCCAACACAGAAGCCGGAGGCGTTGCTGGAGCGCATAATCACTGCGAGCAGTAACGAAGGCGACATTGTTCTCGACCCATTTTGCGGATGCGGAACGGCGATTGCAGTCGCGCAGCGATTGAAACGCAAGTGGATCGGCATAGACATCACCCACTTGGCGGTCGCACTGATGAAACATCGCCTGCACGATATGTTTGGCAGTCAGGTTCCCTATAACGTCGTAGGTGAGCCGGTCTCTTTGCCTGATGCAAAGAGCCTTGCCCAAAACGACCCCTATCAGTTTCAATGGTGGGCACTTGGGTTGGTCGGCGCAAGGCGAATCGAACAAAAGAAAGGTGCAGATAAAGGCATTGATGGCCGGCTTTACTTCCACGATGAGGCCGACTCCAAAAAACGTGCGACAAAGCAGATTATCTTGTCAGTCAAGTCCGGCAAGGTCTCCGTCAGAGACGTGCGCGACCTGCGTGGAGTCGTTGAACGCGAAAAAGCGCAAATCGGCGTCCTGATTAGTATGTCCAAACCTACCCGCGATATGCGCCGAGAATCCGCAAGCGCCGGGTTCTACAAGTCACATTGGGGGACTCACCCAAAATTGCAGGTCCTCACAATCGAGGAACTACTGGCTGGCCATAAGATAGACTACCCCGACATTGCTGGTGTTAACGTGACATTCCGCCGTGCCCGCAAAGCCAAAGCCAAACAAAAACCCCATCCCGAGTTTGACTACCAAGACCAGTAGCGGCTCTTTAGGCCAGCCCTCTTTGCCTTTCTTTTTATAAGTGCTTTATTTACAGCATGTTGCCAACCACCTCCCCCTGATCGGCAATATCCCTAAAATCGGCTATCTTGGCATCGATAATTTTTTCATCATTCCCAATTATTTTCTTGCCCACCTTCTTGTTATCCTTTAGAATGCCAAGCAAACGAAAATCTGGTTGGAGCAATGACAACGATGAACCGTTCCGAATACAAACAGTTGAAAAAGAAAGTCGAAGAACAATACAAGCAAGCGATTGACCTCGCTGAAAAACAGCGAATTGACCGGCTTGCAGCCCTTGATACCGTGTGGAAAATGCTTCACGTTCCACGGCACAAACGTGGTAAAGGGATTGTATCGCAACAGTCTGAATCTGCTATAAATAGTGCTGGAGAAGGTAACAAGCCATTTCCTAAACCAAGTTACGGTTCTCTTGTTACCGAGGTTAAGAAATCGCTAGCCCTTGTACCGGCAGAATTCACCTGTAGGAACGTCATAACAATAATGACACAGACATCGGGCACCGTATTTAACTACAGTTCTGTTTCTAACCGTCTAAAACGCTTGGCAAAAGAAGGTGCAATTGAGGTAATCAGGCAAGGTCATGGAAAATCGCCAAGCATTTATCGCCTTGAAAATGCTCATTCCCCAATGGACGTAAAAACATAAGAAAGGATGCTATGAAATAGTCGGGCCGGATAAGTGCTCGCAACACCTCCGGCCCTAAAGGAAAATCGTTATGTTTACCCTAAGCACGGATGCACAAATTGACTTCCCTTTATTACTTGCAATCCTACCAAGAGCCCCACCGAAAGTCAAGAGGCAAAATGAGTCCTAGTGTAAGACGTTTTCGGTCGATCTTTGTTGTCGGACAGTTCGTCATTCGAGATTTTTATGCAAGCGTACTGTCATGATTCCAATCAATCCGGTCGGATGTCTCAATATACTGTGAGAACAGTTTTTAACGGAGTTTGTGTTTTTTAAGGATTAAAACAATGAGTTCAACAAATGTTAATATCGCAGGGCGTACTTTTGTATGCGTCAGATTGGCAGAAGCTGATTTTAGCGACATTGCCGCTGTCTATGTCATACTATGCGTTTCCCATGGCGGTCAATGGACAGTTCTCGATGTTGGCCAGTCGGGTCAACTCGGTTCAAGGATCGACTCGCACAAACGCAAAGCTTGCTGGGAAAGAAACTGTGTAGAAAAGAACATTTGGGTTTGTATCTACAAGATGCCGAGTCATATCTATTCTGCCCAAGATAGACGAGACTTCGAGAGACAAATCCGGGGGCAATACAACCCTCCCTGCGGCGAACGCTAACAAAACTTCTGAAAAGAGGAAGACGAGCAGAGAGACTTATCCTCTGCTCGTTCTTTTTTTGCACGTGCTCCACATCGAAATATCCACGCGCAAACCCCGCACAAACCGCAAATAGTATACCCCTACCCATCCGACGCACCATTCATCGCTTATTCTCCGCTTGTATAAACCGCTGTTTGCCAATAGACTCCCTAATAGCACGCCGTATCTGCAAAGCTGTTTTTTAAGGACCCGATTATGAAAACCAAGCTGCTCATCTCAACCATCCTTGCTCTTATGCTCACATCCTTATCTCTCGCCGCCGAAAACGACCTGCAGGCCCGCCGCGATTATCTCAAACAGGTCAAATCCTGGCTGCCTCCCGATAGGCCGGGCCGAGGCGAGGTCTCTCCACTCGATAAGACCTGGACCGACTGGCTAAACCGCACAGGCGAGCTGCCCCCCGACTTCGACAAAATGCCCTCAATCCCATTCCTGCCGGACCCGCTCGTCCTCGACGAAGGCGGCAAAAACATCCCCGTCGAGACACCCGAGCAGTGGCAGCAAAAACGGCAGTGGATTGCCGAGCAGGTAAAGCACTGGCTCACCGGCACCTTCCCACCACCGCCGGATAATCTCGAAGCGAAAATCCTCCGTGAGCGAAAAGACGGCCGCGTCACCATCCGAACCGTCGAGCTTCGCTTCGGGCCACAACAAAAGGGCAGGATGACGGCGGAGCTCATAATCCCGCCGGGGCCGGGGCCTTTCCCCGTCTTTATGACCCAGTGGAATCACCGCCTCTGGGCCCTCGTCGCCGTCCGCCGCGGATACATCGCTTGCTCCTACGCCGGCGCCGACAACAAAGACGACACCGACCAATACGCCGACATCTGGTATCCCGAATTCGACTTTACCCGCCTTATGCGCCGCGCCTGGGGCGCCTCTCGCGTCGTCGATTATCTCTGCACGCTCCCCGAAGTCGATAAAGACAAAATCGCAATCACCGGCCATTCCCGAAACGGCAAGCAGTCCATAATGGCCGCCGCCTTCGACCAGCGCATCACCGCCTGCATCTCCTCCAGCGCAGGCACCGGCGGCGAAGTCCCCTGGCGTTACACCGCCGAACCCTTCAACAACGAAACCATCACCGACATCACCACCAACTTTCAGCACTGGTTCCACCCGCGCCTCCGCTTCTTCGTCGGCAGAGAGCACAAACTCCCCATCGACCAGAATCTCCTAATGGCCCTCATCGCCCCCCGAGGCCTTATGCTCAGCACTGCCGTCACCGAACACCTCGCCAACCCCTGGGGTATCGAGCAGTGCTACCACTCCCTCAACCGCGTCTATACCTTCCTCGACGCTCCCGACGGGCTCGCCCTTCGCAACCGCTGGGGCCGGCACGGAACCAGCGCCCGCGACATCGAAGATTATATCGACTTCTTCGATTACTGCTTTGGCAGGTCGGCCCGCAAACCGCAAAACCGATTATATTACGACTACACCTTCCCCAAATGGCAGCAGCTAAGCGCTGAGAAAATCGACCTCGCAAAATACCCCGCCAAAACACCCGACGACCTGCTCAAAACCGCCGACGGCAGCCGGCTCGAAACCGCTCAGCAGTGGGCGAAGAAAAAAACCGCCATCCGCGACCAGCTCCGCTGGCTGCTCGGCGATGAGCCGCCGGGCGCTACGAATCCCGGGCCGAGGAGCTGGGCCGGTATCCCAAGCACCGACGTCGAATACAGCGGCGACTACCTCGCCAGAGTCATAGGCAGACCACGCACGGGCGGCCCCGTCAGACGGCTCGTCATCGGCCGATACTACGGCTTCGGTGACTACCTCGAAGGCAACCTCTATTACCCTGCCGATAACCGCGCCAAACCGAAATCTAACAGCCTGCCTGTTATTATCTGGCTCCACGAATACAACTACGGCACCGGCTTCGCCCGCACAAGCGACCGCTTCATCGAAGGTCTCACCAAAGCCGGCTTTGCGGTCTTCCTCTTCGACCAGATCGGCTGCGGCACCCGCATCGCCGAGGGCACCGACTTCTACAACCGCTACCCGCACTTCTCGAAGCTCGGCAAAATGGTCGCCGACACAAAGGCCGCCGTCGATATGCTCAGCAATCTCGAAAATATCGACGCCCAGCGCATATACGCAGGCGGCTACTCACTCGGCGGTACCGTTGCCCTGTTCACCGCCGCCCTGGATGAGCGAATACAGGCCGTAATAAGCGTCGCGGGCCTCACCCCCCTTCAAACCGCCCGTGGTGAGCACCGCCGAACCGCCAGTGGTGAGCACCGCCGAACCACCGAAAAAGACGATACCGCCATTCGCTGGTATTCCCACCTCCACGGCCTGCTCCCTCGACTGGGCTTCTTCGCCGAAGCCAAACAGCAAATCCCCTGTGACTTTCAGGAGATTCTCGCCTGCATCGCACCAAGGCAGATTCTGGTCGTAGCGCCTCGCTGGGACCGTTTTGCAGATTTTAGAGATGTCCAGCACTGCGTCGCCTCAGCAACAGAGCTTTACACGCTGCTGGGCGCAGCCGAAAACGTCGAGCTTTCCACCCCCGACGACTACAACAGATTTTCTGAACAAACCCAGCAAAAAGTGCTTGACTGGGTTCAAAAAAATCTCTAAAAACAGTTCAGCAAAAAGTGCTTGACGGGTTGAAAAAAATCTCTAAAAAAAGCAATTGACCTAAAACAATGCGAACCTACTCAAGACCCGCAGCGTAACCAATAGTGTACGATGACCACGGGCTGGGGTGTTCTCTCCTCTCCTCCCTCCTGACCCCAGCCCAGTTTTTTTGCGCCACCGGCTGAGGATGTTTTCTTTTCTAAGACCGGCATATATCGACACTTACAACCGTCCTATGCTTGCTCAAACGGGTAACAGGCGTATCGGCAGCAGGGCAGATTCAGATTCCTGCGGTGTGTAATCACCGCTAAAGAGCCTTGCGGCGGGCTTTGGCCGCGCCGTAAGTGCCGCCAGGGACGCCCCCACAAGGGGCCCCAAGGGCTTGCGGCGGCATCCTGCGGGCTTGTTGTGGGTCGAAAAAATTTTGGCTCAGGCGAGAATTTCTTCTTGCGTTCGTGGGCGGGTTCTGCTAAAATGCGAAGTGAATCGGGAGCGAGAGCTTCTTTATCACACCTAGATAAGTTGTGAAGGTGTGTTTTTTTTTAGCCAACAACAGGGCTGGGATATCTCGCTTTCTCCCCTCCCTCCGACCCAGTCCTGTTTTTTTATGCGCACAAATAGGGGCCACGAATAATTTCTTAGCAACCGAGGACACCCGCCTTCGTTGGAACTACGGCGGGCAGGCAGAGGACGCGGAGGGGTTCAGTCGGCGCCACAGACATCGCGGGACTGCGCCTTTTGTGTATTGGCCGGGCACTTTTCTCCCCCTAAGGGGTTCGGAAGTGCCACGGCTTCATACACTGCCAACTTCGTTGGCGTTTGTGGGGCTGGCTGAGGTGATGGCTCGGGCCCTGCGGCCAAAAACTGCACGAA
>CAZEPI010000008.1:0-188996 GCA_964514115.1 uncultured Pirellulales bacterium
GGGTCAGGGGTCAGGGGTCAGGGGTCAGGGTGGAGCGTGGATGAGAGATGAGGGACGGTTACATCCATGAGGGCGTATTATTGGGATGGCTCTGGCACTGATTTCTCACAGTTAGTATAATAAGATTGAGAGATTCGATGCGAGAATTTGTGCCTATGGATGCGAGACAATGTTTTACGATTTGGGAGCTGCTGGTCGTCGTTGCCATCATCGCCCTGGTGGTGGGGCTTCTTATGCCGGCACTTAGCAGAGTGCGGCAGGTCTCGACGAGGATGGTGTGCGGTTCTTACATGTCTCAATACGGGAAGGTGGGAGCGATATACCTTGGGGACAATGATGGGGTGTTTCCGGAGAGAGGAGAATGGCTTTACAGTGAGGCGTCGTTCAGCACGGAGCATCCGAAGGGATGCCGGTGGCATGACAGGGCAATGGCACCGGGCGGGGAAATCATGACGACCAACGAGCAGTACAGGGGGAAGATGTGGACGTACATCGGTGAGGGTCAGCTTGGGCCTTGTCCGACGTTTCGGCGGTTCGGACGTTCGAGGGGATGTGAGAATCCAGAGCATAATGACGCGATAGATATCCAACCTCAAAACAGCTATACGATGAATGGGTACTTAGGAAGCAGGCGAGAGGGCGGGGTGCTACGGGCCGAGGAGGTTCGAGAGCCGGGCGAGGTATTCTTCTTTTCGGAAGAGAACCCGTGGACCATCAGGCCGGACCATCCGAGATTCCCGGCGAAATGGATGACGGCGCCGCTGAGTACGAGGGCGCTGGATGACATGGTGCTGCTGATATCGCCGAGTCCGGAAGCAAGGGATTGCTTTGCGACTTATCACGGCGGTATGAGGGATCTTAATCGCGGGCACGGCAATGCCGCGTTCATGGACGGCCATGCCGAGGCAGTGAGGGTCGAGAACCAACTTAGAAAGAACATGCACGGTGGGGACAGTTATTATGGTCCAGGGGGAAATCTGCAGTTGGCGTGGCCGATTGAGTCGGAGCCGCCCGGCGGCTGGGAAGGGCAGTAAGAATATGATGACGCGGACAGTTACAGTGGGTATGCGATGTCGGGGGGAAAGTGAGGTGCAAGTATGGATATTCGCGAGTTGACAGGTGAGGGCGTGCCGGAGCAAGGTCCAAAAAGGCAGGGGCCACCGCCAGTGCGCAAGAGGTCTGCTGATCCGGAATTGAACTGGGAGAACTTGAAGGAGTTTTTTCGGCTGACAGGCGGCAGTTTCTTTTATTGTCTGAGCGCAGCGTTTGTTGCGTACGGGATTGTGAAACTAATGGGGCCGGTGTTGTCGGCGGACAAGACGTTGGGAGATGCGCTTCCGGGTGTATTTACGCTTGGGGTGTATGAGCTTGCGCTTCTGGGCGTGATGATACTAATCGTATCGCGGAAGGTTGTTGATGATGCAATATCACTGGTGGTCCTGGTTGCGATGTTTCTTGTCGCTACGAGCATGGCGCTGGGGTCGGTCGCGGACAAGGGCGTTGGAGCATGCTTCTTTCTGGGGTTGGGCGGGATCGCGCTGGCAGTGGGTAAGTTGTGTGCGATGCGGCGGTTTGCGCGAATTCCGTTTCGAGCGCTGTCGGTAGCAGGGGTCGTGCTTCTTATGGCGTGCAATTATTGGGGTCCGGTTCTTCTGGCGCGGTCGATAGCGAATGCGCCTGCACAAGAGGCGGCGAGGAGGGGGCTTTGGCTGTCTGTCTGGCTTGTTATGTTTATGGGAGCCGGCTTTGTGATTGCGGAGGCGATGAGAACAAAGGTTCGTCGGGAGGGACAGGAGAAGGGGCGGGCTGCGTTTCTTCAAACGCGTGCGATGGTGTATGTATTTGCACTGATACTTGTTGCCGCGTCGGGCGTGCATCAGTACAGCATGGCGTTTACGTTTGCGCTCGAGCGTGTACTCGGTGACTTTGTGCCGGTGACTTTCGTGGGGACAGTTCTTCTGCTCGAGATAGTGCGTCACTGGAGGCAGCGATTCGGGGCTGTGGAGATTATCATATCGTGTGTGCCTTTGGTGGTCATGTTGCTGGCAATCTGGGGCAAGTCGGTCTTGGCATCCGGGGAATTTGGACTTGGGCTGATTTGTTATCCGCCGGTCATATTGGGTCTATCGGGGCTGGTGATAGCGGGTTTGGGTTTGTATCACCGGTGGTATCCGCTGCTGGTTGTGGCGGTGCTTTACGGGCTGGCAGTGGTTCTGACGTCCGGGTTTTCTCCGGAACATCCACACGATTTGAACATGCGGCTCTGTTTTGGGATTCTTGTGGTGGGGCTTTTGGCTTACGGATTGGTTATACGGAACGAGTATGTCTGCCTTGCGGGGCTGGCGGTGCTGTGTCTGGGGTTGAGTATGTCGGAGCGATTTTGGGAGTTTGCAGAGTCTCAGGAGCTTACGGTGGTCGGGGGTCAGGCAGGTGTTTGGGGACTGGGGTCGGTGGCTCTCTGTCTTTTGTTCGGCAGCCGGGTGCACAGGGCGATTCGTGTTTTCGGTGCGCTGTGTGTTGCGGGGTGTGCGTTTGACTATCTGCCGATTAGCTTGGACTGGCGATATGCGGTTGTCGTGACGGGGACGGTGGTGGTTGTGGCTGGCCTGTGGTTGCGGGCAAGGGACATAGCAGCGATAGTGATACTCTGGGCACCGTCTGTTGTGAAGGTATGTATGTTGATTGAGAAACATCTGGTACATTGGCGGTTTGTGATACTTGGTTTTTTGACGCTTGGGGTAGGGATGGTCGTGAGTTTGCTCAAGCATCGGATAAAAGAGCGGACAGACGCCGAAGAACCTTAAGACGAGTTGCGGGGTGGGGGCCCCTGCTGGACCTTGCGCTCCAAGACGTAGGGGGTCCGTCACACGGCGCGCCGGACAAGTCTGCGCTCCCTTGGGGATAAATACGCTGCGACGGGCAGGGGATAGCATGGCCGACGGCGAAAACCCTAAGTACTAAATCCTAAACAAATTCGAAACACAAATAGCCCAAATCCAAAACAGGTTATAAGGCCCTTAAAATGCGTGAGTTATGATAGCTCATAGGAAGAAGGCAAAAGGCAGCGAGGAAAAAGGGGAAAGTGAAAAGGAAAAAGGAGAAGACGAGGAGAGAGGCCGTAGTCTTTTGGACTAATCGAAAGGACTACGAGCATTTGAGTGCGGCAGGGGAAATGGCGTGCAGGGCGCAGCGTGCGACCAGGAGGAAAGCAGTGCAGAGCACGCTCTACGACTTAGACAAGTGTGGCCTTCAATGGTGAAGTGTTGTAGTATGTTCGTAGTCTTTTGGACTAATCGAAAGGACTACGAGCTGCTCTGTAGAAAAGATCGTAAAACGTCGTTTCTCCGCAGTGCCGGAAGTGCGCAGGACGCCTCACGGCGGGACGGCTTATGGCGGGCGGCTTATGGCGGACGGCTTATGGTGGAGCGGATGTCTCGCGCAGGCCGGAGTCGAGACACGGAGCGCAGCGCAGAGCGCGGAACGGAAATCTATTAAGAAAACAGATTTCTCCGCTTCGTTCGCTTCGCTCACTACGGTCGAAATGACAAGTTTTCAGCAGAGCAACTATGAACCGGTTCAGGTTGTGGAGAGTGAGATATGGTGTTCAAAAGAAAGCAGTGGGGATATCTGAGTAAGTGCTGGCACCTGACACCGCGAGAGGTAGAGGTTGCCAAGCTGGTCTGCGACGGGCTGGACAACAAGGAGATCAGTAAAAGACTACACATTGCACGTAATACGGTGCGTGCTCATCTTGGGAATATTTTTAGCAAGGTCGGGGCCAGCGGCAAGGCAGGTGTTATTCTGGAATTCATTGAGGTGCTGCAAAGAGCGAGGGTATAGATTGCTGGCGGTGCGGGGATTGCCGCGACAAGTCAAGGGATTCGAAAGGAGAGCTGAGCAAGCTCATAGTCTTAAAGACTAATCGAAAGGACTACGAGCGTTTCCGTGCGGAGGCGGAGGGCAGGGGGGTATGGGGGCAAAGGGAAAAGTAAAAGGTAAAAAGTAATCCGCCTTTGCCATCCTCCTTCGCTATCCTCCTTCGCTAAAGCTTCGGCGGACAGGGGGCTTCCGTCTTTGCTTAAGCTTCGCCGGACAGGTTGGCGGGCAAGAAGGGGCAAGATGAGGGTGGGCGTAGTTCTTTGGAATAATCGAAAGGACTATGAGGATTTGAGATTGGCGAGGAGGGTAGATGAGCGATGAGTAGATTTGTCCCTGACAGAGACGGAGGGTAGCACCGGCCAGGGGGAGAGAGAAGACGGTGGGTGCAATGCAGGACGTGATTGTAGGTGTGGGCGGGGGGATTTATGATTTACTATTCTGCGGGCGGGGTTTGGCAGACGGCGAGGGGTTGGGGTTCTATTGTGTTTTTGAGGGTACTGAGTGGGTTTGAGAAGATTGTTTTTGTGACGAAAGAGTCTTTTGTGAAAACCTTTGGGCCCAGGTCAGGCGGGCGGGAATCTGAATTGGGATTCGATGGGGGCATATTGATTCGCGGGCTGTAATCACATATTCTATCTATAAGCCGAAAGGTGGCCCAAGTGACGTGCTTTTTTGGGGACCTGGCTGTGCAATCAAGATGATGAGCGGCCTTTATTATGTTTGATTCATCCCGGAAGAGATTCAGGTTGAGAATCATTATCCCGGCGTACCCGGCCTTTAACATTTATTCACGTATCGCCAAGAGGACAATAGCTCTGGGTCCTGTTTGTGTAGCCACTGCCGCCAATAAGATGGGCAATTGGGACGTCGAAGTGATTGATGAGAACAATCTGGGCAAGTTCGGTCCGCGCTGCGAGGCGGGCGGGGCGGACCACGAACTCATACAGAGGCAAAGGCCTGCCGACATAGTTGGACTATACGGGGGCTTGACCAGCACCATTCCCAGACTTTACGAAGTAGCCGATTTCTACAGGAAGCGCGGAATTACGACTATTGCCGGCGGACAGCATTTCGCAGAGGAGACCATACCCGAAGCGCTTTGTGCGGGTATTGACTATATTGTTGTGGGCGAAGCCGAGGAAACGATAAAGGAGCTGTTGAGCGCTATTCAGAACAACCAGGACGTGACGGAAGTCAATGGCATTGCTTATCTGAAAGACGGCGAGCCCTTTTTCACCGCGAAGCGCGAGCCGCTGCTCGACTTTGACAAGCTGCCGCTGCCGGATTTTTCGCTGGTGCGTTACGCAAGAATCAGGCTTTATCCGGTGGAGAGAATCCGCGGTTGCGGGATGGATTGTGAGTTCTGCACGGTTAAGGGCAAGCCCAGGCATGCTGAGCCGGAAAGGTTACTTGAGCACATCAGTCTCCTTGTGGAAACGTACAACGCAAAGCGGTTTTTCATTGTTGATGACCTTTTCGGCCAGCAACGGGATGAGACGATAAGACTTTGCAGCATGCTTGCCGATTACCAGCGAAGAATCGGCAGGAGACTGCGGATAGCTGTTCAGATACGGCTCGACAAGGCGCGAGACAAGGAATTGCTTTCTGCTATGAAGGACGCCGGCATCAGAATAGTCTGCATCGGCTATGAATCGCCCATGGAGGAAGAGCTTAAGGCCATGAACAAACATATCAGCTCAGCCGATATGCTTTCCCTGACGAAAATGTTTCACGAATCCGGCTTTTTAATTCACGGGATGTTTATCTTCGGCTATCCCCTGAGAGACAATGCGGACTTCAAGATGTCTGCCGATGAACGGGCCGGCTGTTACAGGAATTTTATCCGGAAGGCAAAAATCGACACGGTGCAGATATTGCTGCCGGTACCAATTCCCGGCACGGAATTACGCAACAGACTGAAGAGGCAGAACCGGATTTACCCGCTTGAAGATATTGGCTGGGAATACTATGACGGAAGTTTCCCGCTGTTTGAGCCGGACGAGCCGCTGACTTCTGAACAGATGCAGCGAAGCGGCAGAAGGATTATGGGCAGGTTCTATCAGTTCGGCTACATTTTTCTGGTGCCCGTAAGTATTATCTCGTTCACCAGTTTGGTTTTCTTTCTGCATAACATCCGATTGGGCTGGAGCCGGTGGTATCGTTCGTGGCGCAACTATCTGGTTCGCTTTGGCGGCTGGATTATTCTGCACAGATGGACCAAGACCTTTAGAAGAGATAAATTCCCGCAAAAACTGCAGAAGGCGCGCCGACATCTGAACTAATCGCTTCTGTCGTTTGTATAGCCCTAACGCCCTTGTCCCGCCCTCATTCACAGGCAAGCTCAGGGTCTCCGCTCCCTTGGGGATAAATGCGCTACGACGGGGCAGGCGGGAATAAAAGAGCGGCGTTTAGCAGGCGGGGATGGGCTGGGCTTGTTCGTGGAGGTGCGGGAGAGGGGCGGTGTGGGTGTAGTGCTGCTCGGCGGGTTTGAATAGCAGGGGCTCGGCGAAGCATACTGCGACTCGGCGGAGGGAGTCGCTGATGTAGTCGATTCGGCGGACGTGGCCTGTGCGGATGAAGTCGGCCATATCGAATTCATCATCAGGTGCGCATCGCGGGACGGCGAATCGGGCGGTGAGCCGTTGGCCCGGGCAGGGGCAGCTTTGGTCGGCGCAGCAGGTGAAGGCGGCTCCTTCGCTGGATATATCGACCATTTGACCCTGGTGGAGTGTGTCGTTAAAGTCTTCGGCGAACCAGACGGGCCAGTGGTATCTAAGTCGCTGTTCTCTTCGTCTTTCGGGCGTGTTTTTCATAATCCGGTCCCTCGTAAAGCCCTAACGTGTGGTGGTAGCATCGGTCGGCGGATTGAGGGACTTTATTTGATAGCGGGGGCGGCGCGGACGGCGGTTGGGGCGACGGGGAACGGGGAAGTGGTTTTGGGTGGGATTGCAGTTGTTTTTATGTGTATGGCAGTCAGGAGAGGCACGCGGAGATTTTTCTTTAGGTTTTGCGGCCTTGTTTTGGAGGGTCTTATAATCAGGCGGTGATTTCTCTGACGAGTTTGGTGAAGGTGTCGCCTCGCTGCTGGAAGTTCTCGAACATATCGTAGCTTGCGCAGGCGGGGCTGAGCAGGACGACGTCGCCGGCGGCGGCGAGCTGTGCCGCTAAATTGACCGCGCTGGCCAACGAATCGACAATCTTGATACTCGTATTGCGTATTACGTATTGCGTATTGCGTATTGTTGAGGCGATTTTTGTGGCGGTTTGGCCGATGAGGATGGCGGCTTTGGCTTTTTGGATTATTTTTTGAGCGAGGGATTCGAAGGAGACGTGTTTGTCGTAGCCGCCGGCGATAAGGATGATGGGCTGAGTGAATGCGTCCAGTGCGGTGACGGTGCTTTCGGGGGTGGTGGCCTTTGAATCGTTGAACCATTTGACTGCGTTGGTTTCGGTTATTAGCTGGAGGCGGTGGGGCAGGGCTTTGAAGCGGGGCAGTGCGTTTTTGATGTGTTCGGTTTCGAGGCCGAGGTGGTTGATGACGGCCAGTGCGGCGGCGAGGTTTTCGAGGTTTGCCCGGCCGGGGAGAGTGAAGGATTCTCGGATATCGTCGGGGACGTCGGCGGCGGAGAATTGGATGCAGATTCTGCCTTTATCGTTTTTGTAGTTTTGGAACCATTGGGAGGCGATGGGGTCGTCGCGGTTGAAGATGGAGACTGCCGGGTCTTGCTCATCGAGCTTCTGGAATTCGAAGAGGGGTTTTTTGGATGCGCAGTAGTTGTCGAAGGAGCCGTATCTGTCGAGGTGATTCGGGGTGAGGTTTGTGAGAAGCGCGACGTGCGGGGCGAGCCCGCCACGGCGGGCAAGTTTTGACCGGGCTAATTGTTCAATCTGGAAGCTGGAGATTTCGAGTACGATTAGGTCGTCGGGGCTGATTTTGTCGAGGATGGTGAGCAGGGGCTGGTTGCCGATGTTGCCGCTTAACCAAACGTTTTCGTATCTCGTATCGCGTCCCGCCTTCGCTCTTCGAGTTTCCGTCTTCGCTAAAGCTTCGCCGGACAGGTCGGCGGGTAAAATTGCGTATTGCGTTTTACGCTTCACGCTTCCCGCTTCACGCTTCACGCTTTTAAGCAGGTGGGCGGTGAGGGCGGCGGTTGTGCTTTTTCCGTTTGCGCCGGTAATGGAGATGATTTTGGCGGGGCAGAGATGGAAGAAGATTTCGATTTGGGAGGTGAGAAGTGCGCCGGCGCTGCGGGCGATTTCAACGAACTTGTTATCCGGCCTGACTGCAGGATTGACGACGACAACGTCGGTCTCGTCGAAGTCGTTTTCGTTGTGTCGGCCGAGGTGATATTCGACGCGGGGGCAGTCGCTGAGCCGGCTTATTGAATCAGCGAGCGCTGCGCGGGTTGCGAGGTCGGTGACGGTGACGTGTGCACCGCATCGGCAGAGGAAGTTAGCGGTATCGACGCCGCCTCCGAATCTGCCGAGGCCCATAACCAATACGTTTCTGCCGGTAAGAAAGTCGGTATCCATAGTCCAGAGGATAAGCACTCGGGGGCAGAAAGGCAAAGGGCTGTTGACGTTTACTTTTGGAATACCTTCTGAGCGAAATCATGCAGAGAGTATCGCCAGACCTGCCATTCATGCGAGCCGTGGCATTCGAAGCGGACATGGTCGATACCGTGCTCGGTGAGCGTCTTGTCGAGCTGCTTACTGCCCTCGTATCCGCCCTCAAGGTCTCCCATTCCGAACCAGAACAGGTCGATTTTTTTGTTGGCTTCGACAGGGTCTTTGAATACACCGTTGTATGACGTCTCAGGGTCGAAATTTCTCGAGCCGCCACTGAAAGCGCCAATCGATGCGAACTTATCGAGGTTGCCGAAGCCCGTCCGCATGGCCTGGCCCGCGCCCATGGAAAGGCCGGCGATGGCCCGATTTTTTCTGTCGGTGAGCGTTCTGAAATTTTTGTCGATATCGGGAATAAGGTCTTCGATAACAAGCTCCGTAAACGCGCTGTTGCGTCTGCCCCAGCTGGCTCCCTGATTGTCATCGTCGCCGGGTTTCGTGGCGTAGCCATTGTCCATTACGATGAGCATGGGGACAGCGTTGCCTTGTGACAGGAGATTATCGAGGATGAAGTTGACCTTGCCCTGCATTGTCCAGCCAAGCTCGCTTTCGCCAGAGCCGTGCTGAAGGTAGAGGACAGGGTATCGTTTGGCGGTGTTCGTGTCGTAGCCGGGTGGGGTATAGACGAGGCAGTTTCGGACCTGGCCGGTTACCTTCGAATGATACCAGTGGAACCTGATGTCACCGTGCGGGACATCTTTGGGCAGATAGAAATCGACCTTCGGGTCGGGCACCTCGACCATACTCGACCACTTCGCCCAGCCGAAATATACCGGAGACCACGGGTCGGAACACTCGAAACCATCGATATTGAGTTCGTAGTAGTGCAGGCCGGGCCGACACGGCTTTGTCGTCACGGTCCATTTGCCGTCATCGCCCTTAATAAAATCGTACTCCTTTGCGCCCATGGCGGCTTCGTCGGTTTTAGGAATCAATTTCACCTGTTTTGCGTTCGGCGCATCGACCTCGAGCGTAACGCGACGATCGGGGCTTATATTATGCGGCTTCATGTACGGTGCGAAGCAGGGTGAACAGAGCCAGATTGAGAATGCGACCGCGAGCACGAGGGACGCTTTGGTATTCATAATTTCTGTCCTTAACGATAAGCGAGTGTGGTTTGTCGAAAGTATTAGTGCAGACCTAAAGTTTCGTTTGCATGGCTTTTGCCAGGTCGACCTTAGCGTCGATGACGGCCTGCTCGATGCAGCGTCTCCAGTCGTCGCCGAACTGTTCTTTGTATTTTGGTTTTTCGTAGGCGTAGATGATTGAGCGTGATGCGTTGATGAGTGCGCCGGTTGCATCGGGTTTACAAAATCTAATGCAGTCTTCTGCTGAGGCGCCCTGTGAGCCGTATCCGGGGACGAGAAAGTAGATGTTGCTGTATTCGTTGCGGAGTTTGGTGGTCATCTCGGGGCTGGTACCGGCGACGACCATGCCGACGTTGGAGTATCCGGATGAGCCGATTCTTTCGGGTTTGTTTGCGGCCTCGGCGACGACTTCGGCGATTCTCTCGAACATAGTGCAGCCGTCGGCGTCGGTGAAGTCCTGGATTTGGGCGGCGGAGGGGTTGCTTGCTCTTGTCCAGACGAAGACGCCTTTCCCCTGTTCGGCGGCTTTTACGGCGAAGGGTTCTATGCCTTCGGAGCCAGCGAAGCCGTTTATGGTTATTGCATCAGGTGCGAGTGTATCTTCGAGTCCGACAAGCTCGGGGTTTTCGAGGTGTGCGGCGGCGTAAGCCTCGGCGGTGTGGCCGATGTCACCGCGTTTTACATCGCCGATTATCTCGAGACCGAGGTCGTTCGCCTCGGTGATGAGTGAGTAATATGTCTCAATTCCCTCCCAGAGGTATCTCTCGAAGTAGGCGATGTTGATTTTAACTGCGGGGACCATCGGGGCGACAATTCGCAGGACCTGGGTGCAAAAGTCGAAGGTGGCATCGATGGCGGAGGCCACGTCGAACTCGTCGTTCATATTGCGGTGGCTTGTTATGGATTTCGGCAGGCGGCTATAGACGGGGTCGATGCCGACGATGAGCGATGTTTTTTTTGTTTTTACGGCCTGGCAGAGGCGGTCGGCAAAGTGACTTGGCATACGCGGGCATATCCTTTCTTGTCGTTCGTATCTCGTATTTCGTATTGCGTCCCGCCTACGGCGGGTAAAATTGCGTCCGGCGAAGTCCTCAGGACTGTGGGCTATGCCAAGACAAGTATTGCGTATTGCGTTCTGTATTCTGTATTCTGTGTCGTTGCGGTGCTTACTATAATCGGCAAGCGTGACCGGGGCAAGAACGAAATGAAGGACCCCGCACCAATTTCGGTCTGTGACGGCTCCGGCCAGGCAAAAGCCCTCCGCAGGACGCCTTACAGCGGAGCGGTCGGGTGGGATGCCAAGCACATCCCCCTCGGAACCGAAATTGGTGCGGGGTAATCGAATCGTAAAGGTAGGGCGGCGGTTTAGAGAGAGGCCGAGTGCAGGTGAAACTTGGTACGGGGCAAGACGGCAAGAAGAGAAGCCGGAAGAAGCGCTACTGGATTTTGGCAGGTTTGTCGGCGGTGGTGATTTTGCTGTTGTTGCCGGTGTGTTGCCGGCCCCGGCGATATTTGCCGGTGGAGGTGGGCCAGGACGACAGGAGTGTAAGTCCATATCTGACACACGAGCTTTTGCCGGCGCTTCATAACAAGTCGCAGCTTGGCGAGCCGTTTGAGCTGGTTGTGACAGAGGAGGGGATAAACGACATAATTGCGCGGTCGCGATGGCCTGTTGAGGTGGGGGGTATTACGTTCTCGAGACTTGCGGTTGACTTCGCTGCCGGTGTGGTCTGGCTGATGGCGACGGCGACGGCGGGCGGTGTGGATTTTATTTTGAGCGCTGAGCTGAATCCGGTGGTAAATGCAGAAGGGCTCTTGAATCTTCATATTGAGAGGGTGAAGGTTGGAGCGGTGAACATCACACTGCTCGCACGATTGATTGCTCGGCGGCTATACGCGGAGCGGCTTGGGGCAGAGGAGGCGGACAGTGAGCGAGGGACCCCAGCGGGGAGAGACGACGAGCCGGAACCCAGCTTGACGGTGAAGATAACACGGTCGGTTGTGAACGATGAGCCGTTCGAGCCGGTGTTTGAGATGGCCGGATGCAAGTTCCGTTTGAAGTCGGTGAATGTTGAGGATGGGAGAATGTCGGTCATATTGCAGCCGGTCGGTGGGATTTCTGATTGAGGATACGCCCGAGCACAAAACGCTTGTGCACACTCTGGGCACAGGTCAAATACTCGGGCGTATCACAATACCAAGCGGTTATATCAAGAAGATTAAGAACCTAAAGTAGCATTACTTCCGCTTTCGTCGCTTTCTGTCTGGTCGTTGCGTTAGCGCCGAACCAGCAACGCTTTTTGTTGCCCTCGGAGTTCTCTTGCTACGTAACAACCGCGAGGCAGTCTTGCCTACTCGTTTTGAGGTTTTTTCGTTTCGTCCCATTTAACAATCCTTTTGTTAAATTTAGAGGTTAATAAATTTGGTGCGCCCCGCAAGGACACAGGGCGCACCGTTTGCCCATTAGAGGCTTCCAAAGGCCATAAACAGCCAATGACGCCTTATGAGGCGACAAAATGTTTGCTGGACCATTCCAGACTCCTTTCTGGAAATCTCTTGACTTACGGGGCAGGACAACCGATAATAGTAAGCATCACAAAATATGGGGCTATCCTGCCCCTGCCTAAGGCAACGATTTCCACTGTGGTCTTAGGCGTAACAATCTGTTTGGGCTGCTCTTTGCGGAGGGCAGCCCTACTCTTTGGGTTCCTCTGTTGCCTTTGACTCTTCTTGTGCTTTGCTATTTGCCTGTTTCTTATCCCTCAATTCGGGATACCATTTCGTTAGACCGAATTTCCCACTGGGCAACTTATGAAATGTAACCACGTTTTTGCCCATAGATATTCTGATGCCTCGCATTGCATTGTCATCGTTCTTCGCATCGAATTTATAGCCGCCCTCAACCATTTGCTGATAAATTTCCTTCACCACAGCAGGCCCCAAACCTTTTACCCGACGGTCTTCAAGTATTCTGCTAACTACTGTGGCAAGAGGCTGCATATAATACTCGTCGCCTTTCAACTTCGCTGGCTCGTTCTCTTGCTGAGTATCTGTGACGTTATACACTGGCCCCTGCTTGTTTAAGACGCATAGCTGATTGACCGCCGTTTTCATCCCATTCAACTCAGCTTCTTTTTCCACAATCTTTTTTTGCAACTCCGTAATTGTTTGTGTTATATGGTCCATAGCCATATCTCCTTAAATCATTCCGTCTGTTCACTTACAAAATACTCCGTTTCGGAACAGAGGTCAAAACATTTTTTAGGGCAACTTGGGGAACGCGAAGAGAGATTGGTGTAAGTCCTTGTCCCGCAATGACTTGGCAAGTCTCTCAGGGCCGGAAATTTTTTTAGAGATATGCCACTTTTCTTTCCGTTTGGGCTTGACGCGACTGAATTAAGCGTGTATTCTAATAGAAAGGCCCCGTTGAGACCTTGCAACCAACCCAACGGGGCAGAGTGCGGAGCCGTGCCAGAGTTGGCCGATTGGGCCTCCCTTACAAGGAGGTAAGGCTTTACTGGCCTTCGCGGGTTCGAATCCCGCCGGCTCCGATAACTAGTTGAAAGGACGGGCGTAGCTTCGTGGGCTTGCGACCCATCCTTTCTTAACCACCCGACCCAGAAGGTCGAGCAGCCCATAAAGCAAAAGGAATGTATCACGCCGCGAGCCTTCTGTCAAGGGGAAAATGTCAGGAGGCTCAAAAATGAATACGCTGTCTATGAAACAAAAATCGGCCATCTGAAATATCACATACCTTGAATGCCTTATCACCTTGGTACCGATCTTAATCAGTTTTACCCTGAGTGTTCGCAGTGACCATTGCTTTACTGTCTTTGGTAAAGCCAAACGTCTCAGGAAATTGCCGAGGTTATAAGCCAGGGCAAATAGTTGGAGCCGAACCTGATTATCAACGAGCTCATGGCACGAAAGGCGTGTCCAGTTTAAGGCGTATTTACCTTCCTTGATCCACTGCTCTGCGCGCTATATCCCAACTGGCTGCTTGATACCGAAAACTATTGGTTTGAGTCCCTGCGCCTTTCTGCCTACTTTTCTTTGGTCTCCGCCGGGACCTCAATTGGAGCCATATCCCAGGCCCTGACCGATGTGAACTCGGCTCTGCCGTCGGTGCTGAACAGAGATACACCCATGCTGTCGGCGCGGGTGGGATAGATGCGTTGCGTCAGACATTGACGATCATTGGCAAAGACCTCCAAGATTGTGCGATCGAGGAAAATCCGCAGGCTCAGCGGCTCTGCCGCCTTCAGCTCAAAAGGCGCCTCCTGGGCGGTCACCAAAACGTTTTCGCTTGCTTTTGGTGTATTGTACTTGCCGCCATAATTCTGAACGTACGTATGGTATACAATTTCCTTGTCCAAGGAACTCTTGTCAACATCAATGCGAAGATGCTTCTTCCTGGGATCGTAGGAAATGACGGTTTCCTCCTGTCCTTCGGGACTGCGCCGGACTTTCACGCCGCATGGCGCGTTAACGCCGGGCCGGATCTCGACCATCAGTTCTAAGCAATCGCCACTGATATTTCCAAGCACCCTGTCAGCGCCTGCCGAAACAGTGATATTCTCATATTTCCGTGGCTTGCGCCGCAAATTCTCATATTCCTCAACCGGTTCGATAAGCACCGTGCCTTCGGCGGCCGGCGAAAGAACACGCGGCATCGTCATCGTCCCGGCCCAGCCGGTCGCCAACTGCCGCTTAGGGTATCTATGGTCGTCCGTCGCCCAAGCCCACATAATCCGTCGCCCCTTATCGTCCAGCAGCGTCTCGGGTGCAAAGCAGGCCCCGCCCGGCCAGTTCATGCGAGCGTGCGATTCAGGATGAAACTGACCGTCCCTGAACTCGCCGAGATAGTAACGGGCGCCCTTTATGTGAGCTATGCACAGTAGCATGTGCTTATCGCCGAACTTGAACAGGTCCGGGCATGAAATATCCTCAAAGGGTTCGACGTCCGGCATCTCGCGGCTGAGCAGCGGACCGATGTACTCCCACCTCTTCAAATCCGCCGACTTCCACACCGTCGCCGGAATCGGACGCCTCCACGGGTGACAACCGAAGATCGAGTAATAAGTGTCCCCCTCCAGCCAGCCGTGCGGATCCCATAGATCGAACTTTGACGGGTCCGGGTCACCGAATTCAGGCCCTTTCTTTATCGATATGAACTTCCATGCATTCAGCTCGTCATCCTGGGCAACGGCCACCGAAACGCCCCCGTGCCCGGAGACAATCGTTGGAGTTCCCTCCATGTTGATAAATGCGTTGCCGCTCAGGTCGAAGATGGTGGCGTTGGGATGTCTTTTCCAGTGAATCAGGTCCGCACTGGAAACATGTCCCCAGCCCTCGGGGCTCTTCCTGATATACATCAGGTGATATCGGCCCTTCCAGTGGATAGCGGCGTTGGGATCAAAGGGCCAGGCCACCTCGTTATAAGAGGTGATATGATAAGCCGGCCGCATATTGACCTTCTCATCAGCCCCCGTGGCACGGCCGGAAAGAACTGAATACACCGTGCCCGCCCAAACCGCCTGCAAAAAACGCCGTCTCGAAATAGAATTACTCATCTTTCGCTCCGATCAGAAAAACGCATAAATAACATTACTCGGCTATTGCCATACATCTGGGCCGGACCTGCCTGCAAATCCGCCTCGTCCTTGCGGCCTTTTTTCTACCCGATCCTACCATCACCGTCAACCCGACGACTTCATCTAACTGGTTACTTTGGTTCCGTGAAATTCGAGCTTCAACTTGCGGTCGAAATCGAGCCTCAGAGCATCCTTGCGTCTTTCACCCATCAGGTTCTCCTGCTTAGGATAGTCGAAACTGGCTTGAGTGGCCTCCATAAGCTCTATGCTATCAAATTCCTGTTCTTCTGTCACCCATTACTTGGGAAATCCGGATTAAGATATGAGCGAACTGCCTGAACACCGACGGCGAGCGGTTGTATTTAGTGCAGACCAGTGGGACGCTTTCCGCAGCTACTGGGGATTCACCGCGCGGGAGGAGAACGTTCTACGGCTTATGTGCCAGGGGTGGAGCTACGAAGAAATTGCCGAGGACCTGAACATCAAATACAATACCGCAAAGGCATTGATGCAAAGGATTTACGCGAGAATGGGGGTCCACAATCGGCACGAGGCGGTCATCGAGATGGTCAGCCGCTTGCGCTAATTTCCAAAAAAAGATTAAATTCAAGTAGTTTCCGTAAGTGATTGGTTATGAGGTTGTAGTCGGATGACTACAAATACCGGTAAGCTTGTGTGAAGGTTGGGTGGTGTGCATCAGGTGCGAAAGCAACCTTTGTTCCAGTCCTTGTAGTCGGAGGACTACGAATATGGGGGTTGACAGGCGATAATGTGGGCGGGGGTGGAGTTCTGTGGCAGGGGAGGGATTTGGTGTTCCGGGGCTGGCGGTGTTTATAGGACTGGCGGGCAGGCTGTGCTCATCAAGGGTGCGGTGAAGGGACATTTGCGCTGCTGGTATGAGCGGGAGGTTAACCGGCAGGCGGTATTTAACGATAATGTGAGGGGGCTTGGAGCGAATCGCGGCGTATTCAGGCAAAGGTATGTGTTGGGGACAAAAGTGGACAAGCGCGTAGATGAGAAGGCCAAGGTCGGCATAATCGGCAGGCTGAAGAACAGCGGTTCCGGGGATGGTCGGACGCTTGGGGAGACGAGGCTTCGGCTGTTTCTGGAGATTCTTCTTGCCATTTTTCTTTGCCAGGCGATTGTGATTGTTCTTCTGTATGCGGTTTCATCGCAGAGTATTCTGGATATCGTACTGGATGCGGCGCTTCTGGGTTTGATTACAATCGGGTTGGTATACAAACTGACTTCGGGCCTGTTGCGCAGCGCATTTCGCAGGCGAGAGCGTGCCGAATATCTACTTAATGCCAGCGGTCAGATGTACCGGACGCTTTTTGAATCGTCGAGCGATGCGATTATTTTGGTCAGTTGCGAGTCCGGGCGCGCCGGGATTGTCAGCGTGAATCCTGCGGCGGCGGAGCTGTTCGGTTTTGGTGATGAGCAGGAGATGATTTCCAGGAGCTGGGCCGAGCTTAGCGGTGATGGACACGGCGAGGCGTCGGCCGGGGAATTCCAGAGGATGACTCAGAAGGCGGCGGCCAATGATACGCACAGCTTTGAATGGAAATTCAGGAGGAGCAACGGAACGGAGTTTTGTGCAGAGGTGCTGCTGGGGGCGACGCGGGTAAATGGGCAGGTGTTTATACAGGCGACGGTCAGAGACCTGACTAACAGAAAGGAACTGGAGACGAAGTTAGCGGAGCACGTGAAGAAGCTGGATTGTCTGTATGGTTTGTCGAAGCTTGTCGAGCAGCCGGATATGCCTTTGGGCGAGATTTTTCAACAGACAACGGATTTGGTTCGCAATGCGTATCGTTTTCCAGAGGCGACGGCGGTTCGGATAACGTTCGACGGGATACAGTACAAGAGCGAGAATTTCAGGAAGACTGAGGTAAGTCAGTTTGCCGGCATCAAGGCGGGCGAAGAGAAGGCGGGCTCGATAGAGGTTTATTATCTTGGAGCAGAGGGGGGTAGCATGTTCCTGGAGCAGGGACGCAATCTCCTGGATGTGTTTGCGGACCGGCTTGGCGTGATTGCGGAACGCAGGCGCGCAGCGGAGAGGCTTCAGCTATTCCGCAGTTTGATTGACAGGTCTAATGATTCGATTTTTATGATAGAGCCGCAGTGGGGGCGGTTCATCGACGTGAACGAGAGGGCGTGCGAGGAACTGGGGTATTCGCGCGAGGAGATGCTCGATAAGACACTCGGCGAGATTGAACAGGGCTTGGCGGAGCACAAGGCGTGGCAAGAGTTCGCAGGTCGGGTTCGTGAGCAGACGAGTACGACACTGGAGGGAGTTTTCAGACGCAAGGACGGATCGAGTTTTCCGGTTGAGGTGACGGTGAGATTTATAAGCCGGCAGGAGGAGAGTTACCTTGTGGCGGTGGCGCGGGACGTAACGGAGCGGAAGAAGGCCGAGGCCAGGCAGCAGCAGTTGCTTGAAGAGGTGGCCGGTGCGAATCGGGAGCTAAAGGATTTTGCATATATCGTGTCGCACGACCTGAAGGCGCCTCTTCGAGGGATAAAGGCGCTGACGGAATGGCTCAACGCCGATTATGGTGAGAAGCTTGACGCGGAAGGCAAAGAACAGATGGGTCTGCTGGTGAGCAGGGTGGGGCGGATGCATAATCTGATAGACGGCGTGCTTCAGTACTCGAGGGTAGGAAGGATAAAGGAGGAGCATTCGGCGATTGACCTCAATAAGGTCGTCGCTGAAGCGATTGATATGATTTCGGTGCCTGAGCACATTAAGGTGACGGTGAAAGGTGAGCTTCCGACGGTGAAGTTTGAGCCGACGCGGATAGCTCAGCTATTCCAGAATCTTATCAGCAACGCGGCCAAGTATATGGATAAGCCGGAAGGGTGGATTAAGGTAAGTTGTGTGGAGCAAGACGGTTTCTGGAAGTTCGGTGTATCGGACAACGGGCCTGGTATCGCAGCCGAGCACTTCGAGAAGATATTCAAGATATTCCAGACGCTTCAGGCGCGTGACCAGTTTGAGAGTACTGGTGTTGGTTTGACGTTAGTGAAGAAGATAGTCGAGATGTACGACGGAAGGATATGGGTGGAATCGGAGGTTGGCAAGGGCACCACATTCTGGTTTACACTTCCAAAACAGGAGGTTGAGTCCCCCGCCCCAATTTCTTAAGCCGACGGTTGGTGGGGTAATCGAATCGCAAAGGTAAGGCGGCGGTTTAGAGGGAGGCCGAGCGCAGGTGGAAATTGGGGCGGGGTTGCGACCGCGTGAGCATCAGGCCATCCGGGGTACAAGGAGGTGCCAAATTAACATTTCCCGGTATTCGCTTTTCATAAGTATTTGCGGTTTTTTGATTTGCCGTGGGGCAGGTGCGCTCTTACGCGAGGCAGGAGTGGGTTTTTCGCAGCTCTGGCGGGGTGGAAGGGCTGTTGGGGGTGAGGGGGAGAAAATAGCTGAATTTCGCAAAAAAGTGGTTGTTATTGGTGGGTTTGACGATTAGTATAACAGTTCTATGTATAAGCAGTAACGGCTACCGAACCTAACCGCAGGTTGCAGAAATGGACTTGACAGGGTTGACAAACAGTGCGTGTTAGCCGAACACAAGGTCGGTTCGGTTGCGATTTTGCGCCCATAAGGGCCGAGGTTTGGATGTTTCTGCTTCAGTGGCGCCATGAGAACCAGGGGTGGAGGCAGATGATGTAGAGCGAAGCGGGCAACAACCTGTGTTCGTTTATGGCGATGTATGAAGTGGAAACCAGGAGTTTCCACTTTTTTTTGGATGTATAGAGGAAGCTGAAGAAGATGAACCAGGAGTTATTGAGGATAGTCGAGAACATTGCACGAGACAAGAACATCGACAAGGAGTCGATATTTGCCGACTTGGAAGAAGCGATGGTTTCGGCTGTTCGCAAGCAATTCGGTGCGCTGGACAGCGACATAGTGGTTCATATTGACCGTGATACGGGCCAGCTTACGGCTCACAAGGACGGGGAGCAGATTAACATCAGGCGGTTGGGCAGGATACCGGCTCAGACGGCCAAGCAGGTGATGATACAGAAAATTCGCGCCGACGAACGCGACAGCATATATGCCGAGTTTGTGCAGCGAAGGGGTGAGATTATAAGCGGGTCGGTGGTAAGGTACGAGAGTGGGACGCTGATAGTGAGCTTAGACCATCGCACAGAGGGGCTTATGCCCAAGGCCGAGCAGATAGTCGGCCAATCGCACAGGCCCGGTGAGCGGATAAGGTGCATGATTCTGGACGTGAGGGATATGGGCAATCAGGTGAAGATAATACTGTCTCGGACGCATCCTGATTTTATACGTCGGTTGTTTGAGCAGGAGGTGCCGGAGATTGCAGAGGAGATAATCGAGATACGTGCATTGGCTCGTGAGGCGGGCTACCGTACGAAGGTGGCGGTGGTGTCGCTGGACGAGAAGGTGGACCCGGTCGGGGCCTGTGTGGGGGTTCGAGGCAGCAGAATCAAGAACATAGTTGATGAGCTTGGCGGCGAGAAGATAGATATAGTCCGCTGGAGCGACTCGTCGCAGGTGTTGATTACGAATGGCTTGATGCCGGCGCGGGCAAGTGAGGTGGCGTTGTGTTTTGAGCTTGCTCGTGCGACGGTGGTGGTTGACGAAGACCAGCTCAGCTTGGCGATAGGCAAGCACGGTCAGAATGTGCGTCTTGCGGCCCGGCTGACGGGCTGGGACATCGACATACTGACTCCGGATGAGTACAACCAGGGGATAGAGCGTATGGCCGAGTGTGTCAAGCGGGTAGAGGGTGCGGACGACACTCTGGTGGACAAGCTGATCGCGCTGGGCGTGATATCAATTCTTGATTTGGATGATGTGGGAGCGGAGCCGTTGATAAGCGAGCTTGGTTTGGAGCCGGAGCTTGCGGCCAAGATTGTCGGTGCGGCAGTTGAGGCAGCAAAGGCGATGGCGGCCGAATCGGCGCGGAATCAGGCGGAGGAGGTGCTCGAGCAGGAAACGCAAGAGGCCCAGGCAGGGGAAAACGAGTCGCAAGAGCGGCAGTGAGCGCAACCTTTGATAGTGGAGTGACCTTTGGCTGCGACAAGAGTATATAAACTGGCACGTGAGCTTGGCGTCAAGAGCGGTGCGATAGTTGAGAAGTGTCAGGATGAAGGTCTGGACGTGAAGAACCACATGTCGACGATTTCTGCGGGTCTTGCGGCGACGATTCGGGAGTGGTTCAGCGATGGTGAGCACGCTACGGCAGTGGAGACGGCGGCGAAGGTGAACCTTGAGCGGGTCCGCGTTAAGAAGAAGCGGAAGAAGGCGGCGAAGGAGACGGTCGAGGAGCAGGAGGTTCACGCCGAAGAGGCACAAGCTGTGGCGGCGGAAGTTGAGCCCCAGGCGGAGAAGGCGGCCGAAGGCAAGCCGTCGGTTGGAATATCCGCCAAGCCGAAAAGAAAGAAAGCGAAGAAGAAAAAAGCAGTGGAGAAAGAGCCGGAACCGGTCAAGCCGGCAGGCCCCATGCTGGATAAGCCGGCGCCTGCTAAGCTTAGCGGGCCGCAGGTGGTACGGGTGGAGGAGCCGGAGCCGTTGCGACGACCGCCGAGGGCGCGCAGGAAGCCTCGATATGATGAGCCGGTTACCGAGCCGCTTATGTATGTGGAGGAAAAAGACGAGTCCCAGCTCGCCGGGACAGAGAAGCTGAAGCCCGCAAGGGCTCCCGGGGAGGGGCAGGATGAGAAAGGACGCAAAGACAGGACTCACGGCCGGCGGCGTGATGAGGGGAATGCCGGGCCTGAGAGGGGACACCGATTTGGGACGCTGAGGCGTGAGCGTGACATGGAGGAGAGGCGAGCTCGATTGAATGCGGCAGGAGGTGAGGGTATGCGGCTTCGTCCGTTGCGGAAGATTGCGACCAAGCGCAAGGGGGGGGCCGAGGCGCTGGCCAGGCCGAGCGAGGCGACGGTGAGCGCGCCGATTATCGTGAAGGATTTGTCGGCGGCTCTGGCAGTGAAGGCGTCGAATATCATAGCCAAGCTGCTTGGACAGGGGGTGATGGCGACGGCGAATCAGGCGATAAGCCCGGATGTAGCCGAGCTGGTAGCTCTTGAGTTTGGCACGGAGCTGACGGTCGAGCATAGGGCGAGCATTGAGGAGCAGATACGTGAGGAATTTGAGCACAGGGAAGGTAAGCAGTTGAAGAAACGGCCTGTGGTCGCAACGATGCTTGGTCACGTTGACCACGGCAAGACGTCTTTGCTGGACAGGATTCGCTCAACCAAGGTAACAGAGAGCGAAGCGGGAGGGATAACGCAGCATACCGGTGCGTATCAGGTGAGCGCCGGTGACAGCAAGGTGACTTTCCTGGATACACCGGGTCATGAGGCGTTCACGGCGATGCGGGCGAGGGGCGCGAACATAACGGACGTAGTGGTGCTGGTGGTGGCGGCGGACGATGGGGTGATGCCTCAGACGATTGAGGCGATACACCACGCCAAGGCGGCGGGTGTGCCGGTTATAGTGGCGCTCAACAAGATTGACCTGCCGGGCTGTGACATCAACAGGGTCTATGCGCAACTGTCTGAGCACGACCTGACGCCGGTGGAATGGGGCGGCCAGACCGAGGTGGTAAAGACAAGTGCGGTGACGGGGCAGGGGATAGATGATTTGCTGGAGCATTTGGATTATGTTGCCGAGCTTATAGACCTGAAAGCGGACGATACGATACCGGCCACCGGTTTTGTGGTGGAGGCGAGGTTGTCTCAGACGCGTGGGCCGGTTGCGACGTTTTTGATAAAGGAGGGTTGTTTGAAGAAGGGGGACGTGGTTCTGGCGGGCTGTTCGCACGGCAAGTTGAAGACTTTGAAGGACGGTTACGGCAAGAGTGTCAAGGAAGCCACCAGTTCGATGCCGGCGGAGGTGACGGGATTGCAGGCGGTTCCCAGGGCGGGCGACAGGTTTTATTGTCTGGACGATATTAACAGGGCCAAGACGGCGGCGGAGGAAAACCAGACGCGGCAACGTGAGGGTTCTCTCTCGCAGCGGACACAGGTGACTTTGGATAATTTGTTCAGTCAGATTGAGGCGGGCAGCGTTAAGGAGGTTAACGTTATCATTCGAGCTGATGTTCAGGGTTCGGTTGACGTGTTGACGGATTATTTGGCTGGACTGAGTACAGACGAGGTGAAGGTGAAGATACTTCACGCTGCTCCGGGGGGGATTACGGAAGGAGACGTGGTTCTTGCCGAGGCATCGAACGCGATTGTAATTGGTTTCAATGTGGTGGCGGATGAGCGGGTGTCGCGCATTGCCGAGACGAAGGGTGTTGAGATTCGTCTTTATAACATCATATACCGGATAACGGAAGATTTGCAGAAGTCGATGGAGGGTCTTCTGGAGCCGGAGGAGCAGGAGAAGGTTCTCGGCAGGGCGGTGGTTCGAACAACGTTTAAGATTTCGAGGATAGGGACGGTTGCGGGCTGTTATGTCAGCGACGGGCTTGCGAAGAAGAACGCGAAGGTACGCCTTATTCGAGACAATATTGTTATAAGGGACAATATTAGTATCGAGTCTCTGAAGCATTTCAAGGACGATGCGGGGGAGGTCAAGAGCGGGTTTGAGTGCGGGATTAAGCTGGCGAAGTTCGACGACGTGAAGATGGACGATGTCTTTGAATTCTACACGATAGTGAAGGTGGCAAGGGCGCTTTAGAATTCAAACTGACCAAGGGTCAGTTTGCAAACGCAAAAATCAAAATGTAAAATGCAATCCGCCTTCGCATAAAGCTATGGCGGACAAGAATTGTGGAATCCGCCGTTGGCGGATGGCTGATTTTATTATTGTTTTTATGGCGCATAATAGCTTGTCAAAAGGTAAGTTGCGTTTATAGGTACGGACAAGCCGGTCAGTTTTAGTTTAGAGTATTTTGGGTAAACGAGCGAGTCATGCCGACGAGGAGACAGGAAAAGGTGGCTCGTGTGGTAACGGAGGCGGTGAGCGAGGCCATCAGGGACCATTTGGGCGATCCGCGGATAGAAGGTTTGGTGAGTGTCACGCGTGTAGAGGTAAGCGCGGATATGCGGCGAGCGAGTGTGTTTTTGAGCATATTTGGAAGTGACGAGTCGGCTCAGACCAAGACGTTTGCGGCGATAAAGCACGCCAGGTCAAGGATTCAGTCTTTTTTGGCCGACGAGATGAAGAGCAAGTTTTGTCCGGTTTTGCGCTTTGAGATGGATGAGCAATTCAGGAAGACGCTTGAGACAATGCGCTTGATTGACCAGGCGGCAAGCGAACTGCGCCGGAAGGATTCGTAATGAAGGACAGCAGAGGGTATTCCAAGAGGATTCGGAAGTTGTTCCGGTCTTTGAAGCGCCGCTATGCCAAGCCGGAGCGGGCCGAGTACGAAGATTCGGTTGAAGCGGTGGTTTACGCGACAATCAGTGAGCGGATGACGTGGGCAGATGCGCAGAATGTGTTCGGCAAAGTCAAGGATTACTTTGTTGACTGGAATGACCTTCGCGTTTCGCTGGCAGAGGAGATGGTTGAGGTTCTTGGCCAGGACAACGAGACGACGAGAGATATTGCGGGGGCTTTGAGCAAGACACTTGGAGCGATTTTTGAGAAGTATAACCAGGTGACACTGAAGCCGGTGAAGAAATTAGGCAAGCGCCCTGCGAAGCAACTGCTTGAGCAGGTGAACGGCGTGACGCGCTTTGTGGTTGACTACTGTATGCTCACGGCGCTGACGGCCCATGCGATACCTCTTACCGAAAGAATGATAGAGTATCTGCGTGAGAACGAGCTGGTTCATCCGGAAGCGGATGTTGAGACAATAGAGGGTTTTCTTGCGAGGCAGATAGCGGCGAAGGATGGTTATGATTTCTATGTTCTGCTCAGACGCGAGAGTGAGAGCACAAGAGCGATAAAACGCAAGGCGAAGAAGACGACGAAGAGCAAGACCAGGACAAAGAGCGCCGGTGCCAAGCGTAAGAAGACGAAGAAGCGAACGACAGTGATACGGAAGAAATAGGCGGGCTATTTCGAAGGTATGAGATGAGCGAGAAGATATTAAGACTTGGGATACCTGCGGGCAGTTTAAGGCGAGCGACGGTGGAGCTTTTCGGCAGGGCTGGTTTTGAGATTTCGGGTTCGCAGCGTAGTTTACAGCCGAGCATAGACGACGAAGAAATTCGGCTGACGATGCTCAGGGCTCAGGAGATGAGCCGCTATGTTGCCGATGGTATCCTGGATGTGGGCATCACGGGGTATGACTGGATAAAGGAGAACGGCTCGGATGTGGTGGAGGTTGCGGAGCTGTCATACAGCAAGGCGACAATCGCACCTGCACAGTGGGTTCTTGCGGTGGCGGCCGAGTCGAAGGTCGAAAAGCCCGGGGACCTGCAAGGCGGCATTATTGCGACGGAGCTGGTTAACGTGACGAAGGCCTACTTTGCGGCCAAGGGCGTTGACGTGAAGGTCGAATTTAGCTGGGGTGCCACGGAGGTAAAGGCCCGGCTGGTGGACGCGATCGTCGAGCTTACGGAGACGGGCAGCTCGCTGCAGGCGAATAATCTGCGGGTAATCGACACAATCATAACCTCTACGACCCGATTGATAGCGAACAAGGTGGCGTGGGGGGACAAATTCAAGAAGGAAAAAATTGAGAACATAGCGATTTTGCTTGGTGCTGCGATTGATGCACGCAACAGGGTGGGGTTAAAGCTGAACGTTCGCAGGAGCGATTTGGATGCGATAATCAGGATTTTGCCGGCGGAGAAGAGCCCGACGATTTCGGACCTGGCGGATTCGGATTATGTAGCGATAGAGGTTATCATCGACAGCAGAACGGAGCGCAGTCTTGTGCCGGCGTTGAAGCGAGCGGGTGCGTCAGGGATAATCACATATCCTCTGAACAAGGTTATACATTGAGTTTTCAGTCGGCGGGCGCTTCCGGGTTCATGTACTTTCCTTCGGCGAAGAATCCATCAGGTCGGCTTACGGCGTAGCCAACTGAGAGTCCGAAGTATTTTTTGACGGCATCGAATTCAGGCAAAAGGGAGAAATCTGCGAACTGGCCGAGCCCGGCCGGGCCGAACATCATGGCAAAGGGATTGACCGCTGCGCCGCCCTGAGTGGGGCTGGCGCTTTGTTTGAGGAGCCACCAGAACAGCTCGGCAGAGGCAACGGTATCTTCGAACGACGCCATTGCGACGGAGGCGGGTACGTAGGACTTTGCCTTCTGCCACCAGTCGGCGGTGGTTATAGATGTGTCTTCAGCGGAGCTGAGGGTTCGGATTGCCTGTTCGACGGCGGCTTCTTCACCGAGAATCAGGTGTGTGTCAGTGACGGTAAAGGCCATTGTCGGTACCTGGGCCAAATTCGGTTCGGCCGTCTGCGCCGTAAGGCGCCCCGTGGGCTGCATAGGTGTGGGGCCGGATCCGAAGAATGGCAGTCCGGGTATTCTCATAAAGTAAATGGTATGGCCGAGCAGCTCTCTTTGGGAGTCGGGGTCGGTCGGTGCTATGAGTTTTTCGTGTATCAGGGCAAGCGATTTCTCGAGAGCAGCGCGATTGCTCACGCCGACGGCGAAGAGCGTTTCAGTAGGCTCGGTACCGGCGATGAAGGGTTTTTCAATGGTCTGCGAAACGATCATCTGCGAGCCGAGATGGTCGATTATGTCGGGCTTGAGCAAGACGCCGGGCTGTCCGTCAGGTGTAGCGGGCAGGAGGGGCGTGTGCATTTTGGCGGCCATGCCGGGGTCAATCTTGAACAGGACATTGTAGAGTTCTTCATAAGCTTTTCTTATGTCGATGTTGAACAGAGCAAAGGTGTAAGCGGCGGCTGGGACGAAGCGCGGTGCAGTTACGGCGGCTGAGCTGGCGTCGAGCATTCTGCAGATGCCTGTCTTTGAGCCGTTGATTTTCAGAAAGGCCTTTGCAGTCCAGGATGTCCCGGGGCTTCTGGCCAGGGCAGCCGAACAAGCCAGCGCGGCGACGTTATCGAAGCCAAGATTGGTGATTATATTTCCGGCGTCGCCTGATGCGTCTTCGAGCAGAGCTGTCTTGATGAGTTGCTTGATGTTTACATAGACGTCGATGTCATGATGTGGTCCGACGGCGCCGACGGCCGCAACGTAATCAGAGTCGCCGGCGAGAGAAGCGCTTCCGGCCCCCTGCATCTGTGCGACGACAAACCTCAAAAACTCGACGTCCACAGCGGCGATGAGGCAATCGTCAACATAGCAGTAGCTTGTTTTGACGGGGGGCGGCTGGATTGTCTTTTTCGGCATTTCCTGCTGGCCCGGCTGATAATTCTCCCAGTCGGGCACTTCGCGCGGCTCAAGCTCTTCTATGGTGGTGAACAAAGTGACACCGCGGTAGTCTTCGGTTTGTAATTGGACGCCCTCGGCGATGTCTTTCTGGACGGTCTTGTCGATGCTTTCTTTGATTTTGTCTATTGCGTCGCCCCACTGACTTATGAGGAGAAAGGGCAGTTGGTCTGAGTCCTTTGTTTTTTCGTTTAGTATGATGGCGAATGTGAGCCGGCCTTGCGGCCAGGTTTTTTCGTCGAGTATTGTTCTTAGCAGGTCGTTGTCGGACTTCGACGAACTCAGTGGAGTCGCGTCGCTGGTTCGGTCCCGCCATCTGGTCTTTATGTCTTCTACGAAGCGAGCCATTTCGGGGTCTTTGTAGAGTTTGTAGAGCTGGGTGTTTTCCACCTGGGCGCGGAGCTGGGTGAAGTCGTCGATGCTGGCCATAAAGGCGGTATCGGGAGGGAGCAGTTCGGCGGCTTTGGGCAGGTCTGCTGCGGCAGCAGCGGCAGAAAGCGCCGCGGTAACGGTGAAGCAGAGGAGAGACAGGGCTATCTTTGTGGGTTTCATTTTGCGTATCCTCAGAAAGTTATTGGGGTAGTCAATTGTTGTCTTCTTTTGGGAACCGTGGTTGGTTTTTATTTTTTCTTTGGTCCGGCTGGATGTATCTGTAGCCGGTATTCGGATTGTCTTTGTCGTAGGTGAAGGCGTCGCGGTTGTCGATGAAGTGCTTGACGTAATCGACGGGGATGGCGAAACCGAGTCCGCCGAAGAAAATATAGCCCATATTGGTGACACCGATGACTTCTCCGGCGAGGTTAAAGAGCGGCCCACCGCTGTTGCCGGGGTTTATGTCTGCGTTTGTCTGGATGTAGACCAGTCCTTCGAAGGCGCGGTTTTTGGTGCTGATGACTCCGTTTGTGACGGTTCGTTCGAGTCCGAGAGGATTTCCGATGGCGAAGACCTGCTGGCCGACCCTTGTGCCTTTGGTGTCGCCGAGATAGACGAATTTCGGCTTCGTGTCGCCGAGGTCTTCGACTTTGAGAAGCGCCAGGTCAACGAACTGATTTATGGCTTCTATCTTGACTTTTTTGAAGGTTTCTTTTTCGAAGCCGTCTTTTGCCTGCCTGAACACAGTGACTTCGATTTTCGTTTCTCTTTCGATGACGTGGTAGTTGGTAATAAGCTGGCCGTCTTCGTTGATGAAGAAACCGGAGCCCATGCCTGCGGGGCTTGAGACCTTCAGGACGGCTTCGGAGACCTCATCGACGCACTGCTCGATGGTCTTCTTATGGAGCTGTGCGGTATGGTAGAGCCGGCCTTCGGGTCGCTGGTCGCCGGAGATATCTGCCTGTTGTGAGGTGTTGGGGTCTTTGGTTTGGTTTGGGTCGGTGTCGTAGGTGTAGTCGAGTATCTGGTCTTTCGGGACGGCCAGTACGGTGACGCCGATGTCGATGTAGAGCTGGGTGTCCTTCTCGGCGAGGATTTTTCCGGTGATTTTTTGACCTTCTTTGAGAGTGATGACGTCGGCGACGGAGATTGCGCAAAAGGCAAAAACCACAACAGTGATGAAAAATGAGCTGCTGCGAGCATTCATAAGTTTCTCCGGGATTAACGATAAGTCCGGTTTGCATTTTAAAGGAAAACCGCCGCTTATGCAAGGGCAAAGGCGAGGAGTAGTTTTGTGTTTTGTCGGCGGCAAGGTAGGGCGGTGGTTTCCTGATGGGGCAGATGAGATGGAATTGCAAGTGTGGTCTGGGTAGTGTTTTAGGGTGCTGGAATTTTGTTGCAAAGCATTTGGTGTTGTTGACAATGGTTTGGCTCTGACTGAAAATCGGGAGTGGCAATGGTATTTACGCTGCACAGGTACATATTTCGCGAGGTTCTGAAGGTATTTGTTCTCGCGGCGGTTGCTCTTACGCTGATGATGAGCCTGGGGAGCATACTGCGTCCGGTTCAGGAGTATGGGGTGGGTCCGCGGCAGGTAGTGCATCTGATGGTGTATTTTCTGCCGATAACGCTGACGTTTGTATTGCCGATGGCGGCGTTGTTTGCGGCGGCGCTAGTTTACGGGCGGTTTGCGAGCGACAACGAGCTTGATGCCTGCAGGGCAAGTGGCATTTCATTTCTTACGCTTGTTTATCCCGGTTTGGCTCTGGCGATTATGGTGGCGGTAGCGAATCTGATGCTCAGTTTCTACGTGATGCCTGCGTTTGTGCTTCGCGCGGAGGAATCTTTGAAGAATGACGCCAAGCAGATACTATTCAGGAACGTTCAGCGTCAGGGCTACTATATGCTTCCGCCGGACGGGGAATACAGGATATCTGCGGACAACGCCGATTTGGGCAGTAACATTCTGACCGGTGTGGTGGCGGTGCAGACGAGGGATGGGAGTATCAAGCGGATTATTACAGCAGAGAGTGCACAGGTCAGCTTCAATCCGCATGAGAGGTTTAATGAGGTGCGGATAACAGCTTACAATACGCATCAGATGGGCCCGGGCGAGGAGACGGTTTTCAGTGCGGAGTTGCTGTCGATATCGGCTGATTTCGGCTCACTATTAGGCGACGACATCAAGTTCAAGAAGATAGGTGAGATGAAGAAAATACGCGTGGACCCGATGCGGTTTTATCCTGTCGCGAAGGTAGCGAGGCAGGTTTATGCGCGGTTTACGGTTGAATTGCTTGTGGCCGATGTCAAGGCGAGATTCAGCGGGGAACAAGAGGAATTCTACCGTCTTCACAGCGCGAGCAGGGTAGTGGAGTTTCGGGCAGGCAGTTGTGTGGTTCGTGACGAGAGGCAGGTTGGGCTTTTTGATGGTGTTGAGGTTGCCGAATACGACGTAGAGACGGGCCGGGAGCTTCGCCGGCTCAAGTGTCCGAGGGCGTTTTTGGATATTGAGGGTGATGAGCTTGCGCCGACGTTGACGCTTGACGTTCGAAGCGCATCGTGGCGGCGGAACGACGGGGTGGAGGAGTTTCTGAGCAGGTATGTTATCAGGGGTCTTGTTCTTCCGCGTGCGGTGACGGAACATTTCAGGACGGGTGACGTCCTTTCAGACATCAGGCCGGATGCTGTCCGTGCGGCTTTTGGCGGGTCGGCCAGCAAGAAGCTGGAGAAGCTGCAGGAGGAGCTGGCAAGGGAGATGAGATACACATTTGCGGAGATTGAGGCGGAGGTGCATTCACGGTTAGTGTTTGGGATCGGGTGCGTAACGCTGATAATGACGGGAATTGCACTTGGCGTGATTCTGAAAGGCGGGCATCTGCTGACAGCGTTTGCGGCGAGTGTGGTTCCCGCGATGATACTGATTATATGCATAATGATGGGCAAGAACATAACGAAGAATCCGGGCGCTGAGGCGTTGTCGGGGATAGTGCTTATGTGGGGCGGTCTGGGTGTGCTGACTTTGTTCGGTGCCGGTCTGTATCGCCGTTTGCTGAGGCATTGATTGCCAAGTGAAAACACGGGCAGGATGCCCGTGCCACCAAGCATGTTGCCGCGTGATGCGGCAGGTGTGAAGAGAATGAAGATATTAGACAGGTATGTAGCCAAGAGCTTCCTGGTCGGCTGCGCGATTGCGCTGTTCGTATTGATAGGTCTGCGGATAATTATTGATTTGTTTGTGAATCTGGACGAGTTTGCGGAGCACGCTATTGAGTTAGGGGTGCTGGGGGTAGTGCGGAATATCTTGACTTTCTACGCTCTTAATTCGACCTTATATTTTCGAGATTTTTCGGGAATGATAATAGTTGTGGCGGCGGCGTTTTCGCTTGGCAAGATGGTTCGGTCGAATGAGCTGACGGCGATGATGGCGTCGGGGGTGAGTTTGAAGCGGGTAATCGCGCCGATAGTGATTTTGTCGCTGCTGTTGACGGGTTTGCTGGTGATAGACCAGGAGCTGGTGATACCGCCTTTGAGCGACAAGCTTGTTCGCGGCCAGGATGCGATACCCGGGCAGGAGATGTATAACGTATGGTTTATCAGCGACGGTAAGGGCTCGCTTATTTGTGCGCCGAATTTCGATGTCGAGAGCTCAACGCTGGTTAGTCCGGTGATAATAACCCGGCAGAGAAGGTCGGGGACTGTTGTGTGGCAGCCGACGGGTTATATCGAGGCCGAAAGTGCTACTTACGAGCCACAGAGCGGCCAGTGGTTGCTGACGGGAGGGATGTTTACGCCGATTGCCGAGCCGGGCCGGGCGAGAGGGATGGAAGCGTTCAGCGAGGCCGGTAGAAGGGCGATAGCGGCGTATGAGACGGACGTTACGCCGAAGGATATTCCGGTTCGGCGCAAGTCGAAATATAAGACGCTTCTTAGCTCACGGCAGCTTTCGACTTTGGCGGCGCAGGGGACGAAGATAAAGGACCTTCCTCAGCTCTACAGTCAGAAGCACTTCAGGGTAACGGACCCGATTATGAATGTGGTTATGCTTATGGTATGCCTTCCGATATTGGTGTGTCGGGACCCGAGGACGATGAAGACGGCGATAGCGGCGAGTTTCGGCGTAACGGCAGCGTGTCTCGTGGTGAACTTCGTATGCAAGCTTCTTGCGACGGAGTCGGTGTTCGGGATAACGGTGCCGGCGTTTTGGGCGTGGCTGCCGGTATTTATATTTGCGCCGATTGCGTTTATCGAGCTTGATTCTATGAAGACCTGATGGTCTTATCTTACGGCTAAAATTTGAATTTGAATGCGGTGCCGAGGACGTTTATGTCGCTCCAGTCGCCGGAGCCCCTCGAGGCCTGCCACATATAGTAGATGTCGGCGGCGATGTTTTCTGTGAGTGTGGCTGAGGCACCGGCGTAAAATCTGTTCTTATCGACGTTGTCATCATTGAGGGTGATGAAGAACTCGTCCGCCAGATAGGGTTTTAGCTTCAGCGCTGTCAACTCGAAGGGGAGCTTGACTGTTACTTTGTGTCTGTAACGCCAGAGGTCTTCTTTGTCTTTTCTGTCACGGTACTCGAATCTTGCGCGGTTGCTGAGGTCGAGGTTGAGCAGTTTGGTTTTCAGGGTAACGTTTAGGTGTGGTCTGTTTTCCCGCTGCCAGTCGTCTTTACTGTTTTTTTCGTAGATTAGACGAAAGTTAAAGCCGAGATCGAGCCAGTCTGCCAGTCCCGAGTAGGTAAATCCTAGGTCGGAGTGTTCGTAATAGAGGTTGCCGCCGTCGTCGCCCAGACGAAATTCCTGCTCGAAGCTGCCCTTCCAATCGTCTGTTAGCTTGAAGCCGGCCCCGGCGGAAGTCCACCACTGAAAGCCCTCATCAGTATAGCCGAGACAGGCCGTGGCGGTCAGCAGGACTGCTGCAAACATAACAACTGTTACTCTCTTTTTCATTCCCATTAGTGCTCTCCTGAAATCTGGTGTTAATGTTGTTGCGTCATTATTGCTCAGGACTATTTACGTTAGTCCCATGACATATCGGTCGAGAAGGCGCTGCTATACGTTTTTAGCTTATGACTCCTCTTATGTATTCTTTGGTCGTTTGCTGCTTTGGATTCTCGAAGATTTCGTTTGCGGATCCGTGTTCGATGAGCTCGCCGAGGTAAAGAAAAACGACGTAATCGCCGAGCCGTTTTGCCTGCCGCAGGATGTGGGTAACGACGATTATGGTGTATTGCTCTTTTAGCCGGATGAAGCTTTCTTCTATGCGCTGACTGGAGCGTGGGTCAAGGGCGGAGGTCGGCTCATCTGCGAGGATTATTTCGGGTTCGACGGCCAGGCCTCGCGCCAGGCAAAGCCGCTGCTGCTGGCCCACGGACAGTGCCGATGCCGGTGAATTCAGCCGGTCTTTCACCTCGCCCCACAAACTCGATTCCCTGAGGTAATGCTCAACTGTTTCGTTGAGTTTTTTCTTGTTTCTAAGCCCGTGAATTCTGGGCCCGTAGGCAACGTTATCGTAAATTGACATCGGCAGGGGATAGGGGCGTTGTGAAAGCAGACCCATCTTTTTCCGGATTCGAGTCACCTCTGCGGCCGGGTTGAATATATTCTCGCCATCGACGAGGACCCTGCCCGAGACCCTCACGCCGTCCGACAAATCGATCAGGCGGTTGAATGACTTCAGCAGCGTTGTCTGCTTCTCCTTGGTAATCAAGTCCATAGACATTATAGACAAGGGCTGTGGTATTGTCAAGGGGAAAATTCTGGTATCCAGCAAAATTTTTTTACCCGGTTTGGCAGACGCTAGGGGCCGAAACGGATGGGTATAAGCGCATGGGGCTCCAAAGGGGCAAAAGAGGGCGTTTCGGGCCAAGAAAGGCTGGGGCGGGCCAGCATTTGGGTTGGGGATTGTTCAGGGTTTTTCCTGAGTGGTGGCGGGTGTGGGTGCTCGGCTGCTGCGCAGGGCTTGGCGGATTTCGGTGTTGATTCTGACGCTGCACCACTGTCGGCCGCACATAGAGCAGTAGTCGGCCGGGTGGGACGGGTCCGGGACGATGTCTTTGCAGGCCTGGTCGTGCATCAGCCGGGCGGTGCGGGGGTCGAGTGATTCGGCGATATGCTCTTTCCAGTTGAGATTTGCGCGGGCGATGCTGAGCCGTTTATCCTGTTCGGCAGCGTGTTTTAGGCCGCGGGCGACGTCGGCGGCGTGAGCGGCGATTTTGGCGGCGACGACACCCGCGCGAACGTCGTCGGCGTCGGGCAAGCCGAGGTGCTCGGTGGGCGTAACGTAGCAGAGGAAGGATGCGCCGTAGAAGGCCGCTGCGGTGCCGCCGATTGCGGAGGTTATGTGGTCGTAGCCGGGTGCAATGTCGGTTACGACGGGGCCAAGGACGTAGAAGGGGGCGCCGCGGCAGATTTGCTGCTGGATTTCCATATTGTATTGTATCTGATTGAAGGGGACATGGCCCGGGCCTTCGACCATTACCTGACAGCCGGCTTGCTGGGCGCGCTCGGTAAGCTCGCCGAGGGTCCTTAGCTCGGCAAGCTGGGCGTCGTCGGTTGCGTCGGCGACGGCGCCGGGTCTAAGACCGTCACCGAGTGAAAAACAGACGTCGTATTGTCGCATCAGGTCACACAACTCATCGAACATCTCATAGAGCGGGTTCTGGCGGTTGTGGTGGAGCATCCATTTGGCCAGCAGCGCACCGCCTCTGCTGACGATTCCAGCAACACGCTTTTCCAGCAGCGGCAGGTGCTCTTTGAGGACGCCCGCGTGTATTGTGAAGAAATCGACGCCCTGTTTGGCTTGTTTCTCGATGGTTTGAAGAATCACTTTGGGATTGAGGTCTTCGACACTTCTGCCGACGATGGTCTGATAGATTGGGACGGTGCCGAAAGGAACTGGGCAGTCTGCGAGCAGCTCCCGGCGTATCTGGTCGAGGTCTCCTCCGGTGCTCAGGTCCATAACAGCGTCGGCGCCCGCGTCGAGGGCGACCTTCATCTTCTCCAATTCTTTATCGACCGACGAGCTTACGGAGCTTGCACCGATATTTGCATTGACCTTTGTTCGCAGGATTCGGCCTATGCCGACGGGTTTGAGGTTGGTCTGGAGGTGAAGTATGTTGGCGGGGATGACGACTCGGCCTGCGGCGATTTCGTCGCGTACAAGCTCCGGGTGGAGGCCTTCACTCTGTGCGACGAATCGGCCCTGGTCGGTTATCCTGCCGTTTTTAGCGAGTTGAAGTTGAGTTGCCATTTTTTATCCTCGGTCAAAATAAAAATCGCTTCCGCAGGAAGCGATATGTGATTCGATGCTGGTTTTTGCCGGGTCAATCACTTTCCTACGCAGGCATAGCCCCGGCGTCGCCGGGATTGTCCTGATCAGGTTCCAAGGGTCTTTCTCAGATCCGCGTCTTAGCGGACCACCCCTAGTGGACGAGTGTATTATAGCGTCTTGCAGCGGGAAGTCAAATATTTATGGGGGCGAACAGAGCACCGGGCGGCGGGTGTTTCAGAGGAAGCTGCGAGGTTGCGGGCGTTATGATTCCGGCTTATGCGGTTTCGGTGCGCATGGGGCCGACGACCCAAAGAATGCAGGGTGTGGCTGCGTGCCCCAGTGAGGGCTTGAATTCGTCTTAGTACCAGATTGTAATAATGATGTTCGGTTCGGTTTTTTTGCCGATGACGTCCCCGGTTACGGTGTTTGTTCGTTTAATTTGGACGCCTGGATTCTCTTTGAGCCAGTCGCTGATTTGTTCATCGAGGAATTCTATTGCCCCGCCATGCAGCTTGGTGAAGAAGGTCCTTACGCCGGTGATTCGGTCGGGCCAGCTCACTATTCCTTTAGAGACCTTCCTTCCGGTAGTCACGGACTCTGGCTGAGTCTGCTGTTGAGCTGATTCAGAGCCGCCGGCGTTACCGCCGCCGAGGTCCAGCGGGGAGTGTGAGATGCTGGGTTTGGGTGAATCGGTGTCGTCGAAGGGGATTGGCTCTTCAATTTCTTCGTTTTCCGGCTTGGCTTGTTCAAAATCTTCCATAAACTTTCCTCCGTCCAAAACGAGGATTACGGTTTTAGGTTATGAGCAACAGTTGAAGAGGTGGAAATCGGTCGAATCGATTGATGTGCGTCGGAGCTTGCCAACGACCACACAAGCAAGCAGAGTTTATTTTGATTTTTTTTCGGCATAGGCAACGCGGGTTTAGTCCGCGGTGTTCGGGCTATAGTGTACCACAATATTTCCGGATTCGCCAGTTTTGTTGTAAGCGGACTTCTCGGCGATAAACTCAGCGAAGCTGCAGGCGAGGAGCAGTCCGGCGAATAGCGCAGAGCGACCTATGGCGTTACCGGCAAAGTGTTTGTGCGTTCTTACGTGCAACGGATAAGACATAACGACAGCGCCTCACTTACATGGTGCCAGTATATTGAGGATTCTCGGGTTGTCAAGGATATTATGCGCGTAGTTTGCGTTGAGTTTGAGATTTTGAGATTAGACCTGAGGCCGGTCATCTGCTACTTTTGTAGTGATGGCAAAGGGCAAGAAAGACAAGCTGGTGAGCGTTGGCTTTGTGTCGCTTGGCTGTGCGAAGAACATTGTTGACAGCGAGCGTATGCTGGCGGAGATTGCACAGTCGGGATTTGCGATAACTGCCGATGCGGACAATGCTGACGTCGTAGTAATAAACACGTGTGCTTTTATAGAGCCGGCCAGGGCCGAGGCGATTGAAGCCATTGAGCAGGCGGTAGGACGCAAGCGGGCGGGGGCGGTCAGGAAGGTCGTTGTGGCGGGGTGTCTGGCAGAGAGAGAAGGCGAGGGGCTTTTTGGCCAGGCCGAGGGGATTGATGCGATTGTAGGTCTTGCCGAACGGGACAATATAGGACGTATAGTTGGGCGTGTCATTGGGCAGAAGGGGCCGGTGGGATTTGTTGGCGGCGTGTCGGGGTCGATTCACGATGACAGGGTGCGACTTCGGATAACGCCACGGCATTATGCGTATCTGCGGATAAGTGAGGGCTGCAGCAGGGGTTGTTCGTTCTGCACGATACCGGCTATTCGCGGCCCTTTCCGGAGTAAGCCGAAGGAGCTTGTCGTTGCCGAGGCGAAAGAGCTTGTCGCATCGGGTGCGGTGGAGCTGAATATCATCGGGCAGGATACGAGCAGCTACGGGCGTGATATCGGTGTTGAAGGCGGTCTTGCTGAGCTTTTGGGCGAGCTGGAGGGGATTGAAAATCTGCGGTGGATTCGGCTGATGTATCTTTACCCGAGCGGGGTCGATGAGCGTTTGATTGAGGCCATAGGCAGCTCTGAGAAAATCGTCAATTATCTGGATATACCGATTCAACACATAAACGACGGCGTGCTGCGTCGGATGCATCGGGCCGGCGGCAGAGAGCAGATTTGCCGGCTGATAGAGAAGCTGCGTTCGAAGCTTGCGGGATGTGTTCTGCGGACGACGGTGATAGTGGGTTTTCCGGGCGAAGGGCAGGAGGAGTTTGAGGAATTAGTGGAGTTTGTGAAGTGGGCGGAATTTGACCAGTTGGGCTGCTTTACTTTCTATGCGGAATCGGGGACGGTTGCGGCTGAGATGCCGGGGCAGGTGCCCGATGAAGTGAAGCAGCAGAGGCGCGACGAGCTTATGCTGACTCAGCAGGCCATTGTCTTGGAAAAAAACACCGAGAGGATTGGGCAGGAGCTTGATTGTCTGGTAGAATCTGTTGAGTCGGATGGGCGGGCCAAAGGCAGGTTTTATGGGCAGGCGCCCGAGATTGATTCGGAGTGTTTGATTAAGAAATGCAGCGTCGGGCCGGGGCGGTTTTGCAGGGTAAGGATTGTTGGTTCGCGCGGATATGACCTGGTCTGCGAAGAAGTTTAGTGTTGAATTGCAGGGGGGACGAAGTAAACTTTCAATTATGTTGAGGCACATACCGAACATTCTGACTTTCGGCCGGCTGGTGCTGAGCATTATTTTTCTGGGAATGATTCTCTTCTCGCCTTATGTCGAGGGCAGGTCGTTCTTCTTGGATGTTGCGTTCGTTGTGTTTGTGGTTGCGGGTCTGACGGATATTGCGGATGGGCCCGTGGCCAGGCGGTTGGGGGTGGCGAGCAAGCTCGGCAGGATGCTTGACCCGCTGGCAGATAAGGTTCTGGTCTGCGGTACGTTTGTGTGCTTTGCGATAATCGGCGTGCCGGTGCTTTTCGATTTCTCACCAACGGTCCAGCAGGTGATACGCTGGTCTGTGGCGGCGGTGCTGGTGGTGAGGGAGGGATATGTTACGACGCTGAGGCACATATTTGAGGCGCGCGGGATTGATTTTCGCGCGGTGGCGTCGGGCAAGATAAAGATGTTCATTCAGTCGTTTGCGATAGGGACGGTACTGGTCAAGACGGCCCACGTTCCGACGGCGGCGTGGGGCAATTGGTTCGCGACGGTGACATATGCAACTATGATAGTCGTGACGGTTGTTTCGGGGATATCGGCAGGACGCAGGGTCAAGTAGGCCAAGCAGGCGCGGTGAGGGGGTCTTAGCTATCGAGCAACTCTGCGAGTCGAGTCTTTGCTTCGGCGGTCAGCGTGATTAGGCGAGCGGCGGATTCGCTTTTTCGGCCAACCCAAAGCCAGTTCAGGATTTTTTCGATGCCGGCGGTTTTAAGATTGCGCCAGTTATCGCAGCGTAGCTCTGCGGGGAGGTTGTAGGTATCTGCCTGCTCTCCGCAGGACGCCTGACGGCGGAGGAGAACCGCGAGAGCGGCCATTGCGCCGACCGCCATATTCGTTGGCTCGATGCCGTGTTCGAGGGCAAGTGTCATCGTCCCGAATATTCTGTCGCCGGCGCGGAGCTTTCGGGTAATGTCTCGGGCCGCGCGGGCAGTGGAATCACCGAGGTATGGATTGGTGGTCCTCTCGAGCAGGTCATCGACGAAGGCCTTGAATCCTTCTTCTGTAAAGAGTGGGTCGGCAAGATGAGCGTATTTTTCTTGCAGTGCAGGTCCGGTTTCTTTGAGCAGGACGTCTTCGGCGACTTTCATAATTTGCCGGTTGTCTCTTAGCTGGCTCATTTTTTCGCATCCGGTTAGCGTGCCGAGGCAGCCGATGAGGGTGTGGACAGCGTTGTGACCATAGAATTTAACCTCTTCGAAGGGCAGCAGGTCGTCTTTTTCGATAAAGACCTCGATGCCGGGCCTGAAGCCGGGCAGGGTCGCTCGCGTGACGAGGATTTTGTTGAACTGCTCGACGAGGAAGGCACGGCTGACGGTTGGTGCGATGGGGGTGAGTTCTCGTTTTTTGATTTCGCCGGGGTCGGTGACAGTCTGGCTCATCTTTGCGATTACTGTGTTGAGGAACTGGGACTTGGTCGGGTCGAGGTCGCCCGCTTTGCTCTTGACGAGCTCTTGAAGGATTTCGGCGGCGCGATTGTTGTTTTCAGCGGTATATACAATGGTGGCGTTTGCTTTGCTATTGGCCAGCCCTTCGGCAATCAGGGCGGCGACGTTTGTCGCGGTTCCGCAGTCGTAGAAATCAACCGACGGAAGGCAGGTTGCTATCTCGGTTGCTTCCGCCAGTGCCCGGCAGAGGGTTTGTCTGTCGGTGTCGTTGTTGGGGTCAAGCAGCTCGACGCCGGTGACCTTTGCAGTTTCGATTCTGTCGGAGCAGGCGATGTTGAGGTTGTACGTGCCGTTGTTTTCTTTTACTGCGGCGACGAGTTCGGAGTCGATTTCGGCGACGACGAGTCGGTGGAAGTTGCCGCTTTGAAAGGCCTCGTTTGTGAAAAGTCCCGCGGCGATGGGGCCGAAGCCGAAGGTGACGAGTACATGGTCTGACATAAAGTCTACTTCCTCAGATACGTAAACAGGGATGATTACGGATACAAGGCATTTTATGTGAGCGCCCGTTCGAGGGCTTCAAAGCTCTCGAAATCGCTGTTGCTTCGGACGACTCTGAGCATTTTTTCATAGCTTCTGGATTTGTATCTGTCGCTAAGCGGAGCTTTAATGTAGAGCGAGGCGAAGAGGTTTCCCATCTGGACGGCCTCGGCAAAGTCCATTGAGCCGTCTTTGAAGGCGTTGAGGTTTCGGACGATGTGTGTTAGCAGGCCTGCTCTGAAGGAGTCACCTGCACCGACGAGGTCGATGACCTGCCCTGCCATAAAGCGAGAGTCGATTCTTCCTGGTGGGGCGGTTGTGCAGTCCGGGGCAATATGTTTTTCATAAGCACCGCTGCTTACAGTGACGCCGAACAGACGCGTGCGCTTATTGTCACCGCAGAAGCGTTCGGTGAGGAAATCGAGGAAGTCAACTATCGCTTCGTCTTCGTCCACGTTTTGCCAGTCTTTGGGCGCTTTGATTGTGTTTTCAATCATTTTTGCTTCGTCGGAGGAGATAAAGAACAGGTCCAGTTCGCCCAGCAGGGGCAGCAAAAGGTTGTACTCCGGGACAGGTTTTCCGGAGTTGATCAAATCCTGAGGTTTTCCAGTTAGCGTGTGACTGTCAACAATGGTGATGGAGCCGAGCTTGCGGCAGGACTTGATGAATTCGGCGAGGTCTTTTCCATTATTGGCGTCGCCTCCGGCGGACAGGCCGGAGTACATATAGTAAACGACTTTGGGGCCGAGGCGTTCGACGGTTTTTTTGTGAATCTCGAAATCGAAGTCGTCGTTGGCGCCGGGGAAGTAGGCAATTCCACCTCTTTCGCCGCCGACGGTCTGGTGGATGTATGTTGTGCCGGTGGGCAGGTCGGGATGGACATAAGTGCCGGACATGTCGATGCTGTTTGCGGTCATTGTGTCGTGGAAGAATCTCCCCTGAGCATCTAGGCCGTTAAATCGCCCTTTTCCGAGGTTGACGGCGAGCGCGACCGACAGGCCCGCCTTTGCCATCAAAGGTGCGGTATTGCCGGGGCCTCCGGCGGTGGCACAGCCGGCGTCTATCCATCGCTTTAACTGCTGTTGTGGGAAGTCGGGGGCGTCTTCGGTGGGGCATTTTGCCAGTCCGCCTTTACCGACGAGGGCATCGGCGAAGTCAAAGTCCTCCCTGCGGAAATCGGTTACCGCGGTATTTAAGACCAGCACGTCACAAGCCATTGTTTTTACCGTTTACGCTTTCTTTTTCGAGCGAGGCCGAGTCACTTTCCCATCAGATGGCTGATAATAAGCATTTCGAGCTCTTCGTAGTCTCGCTGTTCGATGAGCTGGTCTATTTTCTTTTGGTCGAGCGAGCGGACGAGCTCGAGCAGGCGGAGGAAAAGGGCTCTGCTGTTTGCGAGGTGTTTGGTTGCCACGTCCGGTTTTTGGGTCCTCATTGTCTTGACGTCGAGGCCGACGAACTGGCCGTCTTTTCCGTAGTCGTATTTTTCGAGGATGCGAATCTGGTTGAAGGCACGGCGGAGGTCAACGGCCCCGAAGGATTTGTCCTCGTCGAATTTCAGGCCGTTCTGGTCGTTAAGGTGGACGCTGAAGAGCTTGTTGTAAGCCAGCGCGAATCCCATTTCGTCGGAGGGGTCAAGATTTGCAAGGATGACATGGGCGGTCTCAATGTTGACGCCGACCCTTTCGGGGTAGTCGGTCATATAGCCGAGGGCTATGGCGTGGCCGGTGGTGGGGATGTATGCCTGGTCCATCGGCTCGTTGGGTTTCGGCTCGATGGCGATTTTGATTTCCCTGTCGTAGTTGAGTACGTCATTCAGCGCGTCGGCGAGCCGCTGGACGGCGAGCTTGCTATCCTTCGCTTCGCGGATGTACGTGCCTTCGCGGGCGAGCCAGAAAACGGTGAGCTTTGTTTCGAGCGCGTTGCAGATATCGATGGTTCGCCGTGCGCGGTCTTTGGCATACTGTCGGCAGGCAGGGTCGTTGGAGGTAAATGCGCCGTCGATGGTCTTCGGGTTTTCCCAGAGCCGCGGCGCGGCGAACTCGGCGACGAGGCCTTCGTCGTCGAGCATCTTCTTGACTTGTCCGGCCTGCTTGACAATCTGGTCGGGGCCCATATCGTCCATGCCGGGCACGGCGTCGTCGTCGTGGAACTGGACACCGTCGAAACCGAGTTTTTTGTATTCCTTAAGTTTCTTGGCGAATTCGATTGAATCCCTTACGGGCGGGCCGAAGGGGTCGGCTCCTTCGTGGATGTTCCACGGGCCGAATGTGAATCTGTATTGCCCTGCCATCGTTTTTCTCCTTGAAATTGGTGGTTATTGCGTGAGGCCATATTATCAACAAGCCGCCGAGTTGGCAACAGATTAACCGGCGTGCCGCGACACGACGCCCTTTTGCTTCGTCCACTGAAGCGCTTCGCGTTTCTGTTGTGAAGCCGACCACTTTTTGACACGGGGATTGGGGTCGGTGGCCGTCAGTAGGTGTCAATGCCACCTAGCGCGTCTCTGGGGTTTAGGGGGTGGGGCTGTCTGAGGCAGTCGCTCGGCCCACGGCCCACGGGGCTCGAAAGCCGGGGCTCGTGGCTCGGCCCTCGTATCTCGTTGCGCGTCCCGCCTTCGCTCTTCGAGCTTCCGTCTTCGCTAAAGCTTCGCCGGACAGGTCGGCGAGTAAAATTGCGTCCGGCCTACGGTGGGCAAGCGATGGCGGGTAAACCTCGCCAGAGGCGGGTAAAGTTGGGGGTTGTTTGGATTTGACGCGGGGGAGGTTTTGGGGCCCATTCGACGCGCTGCGCTTGCTCAGGGCAGGAGGGTGGAAAGGGGTAGCGGGAACGTCGAACGTCGGGAAACAGCGAACGCCCACGAGACGCCAAGTTCGAGCGACGGACGATGAATAAGCCGCTATTTTTTTTTCAGGCCGAGGTCCCGGACCTTCCTGCGGACGTGAGAGGGCTTAAGGCCAAGCTGATTGGCTATGGCCGACGCGCTGGTGGTTGGGTAGAGCCGCTTTAACAGGGCTATTTCCTGCTTCGACCAGATATGGTCGGATTGCCTGCGAAGGCCAAGCTCGCGGAGCTTCGCCTTTACAGAAGTAAGGGAGCGGTTGAGCCGAGCGGCCATTTCAACGGTCTCTGTCTTGGGAAAGAGCTGCCTTATAAGCCGAACCTCATCATCCGAAAACGGCCCCTGCCTGTACTTTCTCTTTGCCATACTTAGATCCTCAAATGCAGGCATATCTTACACGATCTCCGCCCACAGTGCCATATTGTTGTCACAGCGAGAAAGAAAGATGGGGGCAGCGGGAACGTCCAACAGCGAACAGCCAACGTCGAACATTGAGCAAGAGAGCAGGGACGCAGGGGGGTGAACGATAGTCCTTTTGAAGGATTTGTTGCGGCGAGCTGTTTATGTTAGACTACCGGCTTTGACTTTCAGGAAGCATAACAGTGGGTCGGACACTTACTTACAAGATACTATCGGGGCACTTAGTCGAAGGCAGGTTGGCGGCGGGTGAGGAGACAGGGATTCGGATTGACCAGACGCTGACTCAGGACGCTACGGGGACGACGGTTTTTTTGCTATTCGAGTCGATGGGGGCCGAGCGGGTCAAGACGGACCTGTCGGTAAGCTACGTTGACCACAATACGAGCCAGTTCGGGCCTGAGAATTTCAACGACCATTTGTACCTGCAGACGGTGGCTGCGAAGAGCGGGGTGTATCACTCACGGGCGGGTAACGGGATATGCCACCAGGTGCACTTGGAGCGGTTCGGCAGGCCGGGGGCGACACTGTTGGGCAGCGACTCGCATACGCCGACCGCAGGCGGTATGGGTATGCTGGCTATCGGAGCGGGTGGTCTGGACGTGGCGGTGGCAATGGCGGGAGGGGCATTCTATTTGGCTTGTCCGAAGGTTCTGGGTGTTAAGCTGACGGGGCAGTTGAATGACTGGGTTGCCGCGAAGGATGTTATCCTGAAACTTCTGAGCATACTCAGCACAAAAGGCAACGTCGGATGGGTGGTGGAGTATTTCGGCGAGGGTGTTTCGACGCTTTCTGTGCCGCAACGGGCGACGATTGCGAATATGGGTGCCGAGTTGGGGGTGACGACGAGCATATTTGCCAGCGATGAGCAGACACGGCGGTTTCTTGCCGCACAGGGACGGGAAAAGGACTATGAGCCGTTGGCCGCGGACGGGGATTGCGAGTACGACAGGGTTATCGAGATAGACCTTTCGCAGCTCGAGCCGTTAGCGGCGTGCCCATCTTCGCCGGACAACGTGCAGGCGGTTCGGGAAATCGCGGGCGCGGAGACTGGGCAGGTGGTAATAGGCAGTTGCACGAACTCGAGCTATGCCGACTTGATGATGGTTGCGCAGGTTCTAAGGGGCAGGGAGATACACAGCGGAGTCGAGCTTGGCGTGGCTCCGGGCAGTAGAGAGGTATTGAATATGTTAGCTGCGAACGGGGCGCTGGCGGATATGATAGCGGCAGGTGCGCGGATTTTGGAGTCTGCGTGCGGGCCGTGCATTGGTCAGGGTTTTTCGCCGGGTGACAATATCGTGAGCCTGCGGACGTTCAACAGGAATTTTGCCGGGCGAAGCGGGACGGCCGGCGACCGGGTATATCTTGTGAGTCCGGAGACGGCGGTGGCGTCTGCATTGACGGGAAAGATCACGGACCCGCGGCAGTTAGAGGCACTATCAGGGATTGAGTATCCGCGGGTAGAGCTGCCGGAGCAGTTTGTGGTAAACGACAATATGATTGAGCCGCCTTTGAGCGCGGAGCAAGCGAAAAAAGCGGAGGTTATACGTGGGCCGACGGTAGTAGTGCCTGAGGCACCGAAGCCGTTGCCGGATAGGCTCAGCGGCAAGGTGTTAGTCAAATGCGGGGACAAGATAACGACGGACCACATAATGCCGGCGGGGCGATTTTTGAAACTCCGCTCGAACGTGCCACAATACGCAAAGGTGGTCTTTGACTGCTTTAACAAGCCGGGCGAGAAGACATTTGCCGAGCGAGCGTTAGAGCTAAAGGGGCAGGGTATAGGGGGGATTGTTGTTGCCGGTGAGAGCTACGGCCAGGGCTCGTCGAGGGAGCACGCCGCTCTTTGCCCGATGCATCTTGGGGTGCGGGTGGTTATTGCCAAGAGCATCGAGCGGATTCACAGGGCGAATCTGATTAACTTCTGCATAGTGCCGGTGGCGTTTGCCGAGCCGAAGGATTACGAGAAAATCAGCGTAGATGACGAGCTTGAGATAGACAGTTTGCTTGAGGCGGTGGAGAGCAAAGGGACGGTTAAGATTTGCGCCAAGAGCGGCAAGTATGAGTTCGCGGGCAAGCTGAACCTTTCAAAGCGAGAGCGGGCGATATTGCTATCGGCTGGTCTTTTGAATTACACGGTCAGCAGGACCAATGAATGAGACGGTGATATCGGTATTCGGCACAGGCAGGGCGCAGGAAGGAGACGGTGTATTCGAGATAGCGTATGAAATCGGCAGACAGCTTGGCGAGGCGGGCTTTACTATTGCCAACGGCGGTTACGGAGGGACGATGTTAGCTGCTGCGAAGGGAGCGGCAGAGGTTGGGGGGCGGGTAATCGGGGTGACCTGCGCGAGCTTTAAGAGCAGCGCAGCGAACAAATACGTAACGAAGGACATTGTGGCCGGGACACTTGACGAGCGGCTTGGCAAGCTTATCGAATTGGGAGAGGGGTATGTGGTTCTGCCGGGCGGGACGGGGACGCTGCTGGAGCTGGCGATGGTTTGGGAGCTGAAGAACAAGGGCTTTTTGAAGGGCGACAAACCGATTATACTTGTTGGTGATTATTGGGAGCCGTTGGTGGAGTTGATTGCGAATGAGGATGCCGCAAGCAGGGAGTATGTATTCCGGGCCAACGACCCAAGAGAGGTTATCGAGATTTTGAGGAATTCGACCGGGCAAGGGGCATAGCGGATGCGAGCGATATTACGAAGTACAGCGGTATTGGCATTAGTGGTTGTGTGGACAGCGGGCGATTCAATCGGACAGCCAGAGGCGCCTGAGAAACAGCTATTGAGAGAGGACTTTGTGTTGGCGGGGATAGACGGTGAGCTTGTCGGAGGTGAGGAGGGATGGTTCTTTGAATTTGAGAGCGCGGTGAGCGACGGCAAGGGGCAGGTCAAGGCGGGGGACAGCTTAGAGCTTTTGCCATCGTTGACTTTGGAGAAAATAGCGAGTGATGCGGGGAAGAGGGTCAGCAGAAGCTGTCGCTTGTGGGGTAAAGTAACAAAGTACGGAGAAGAGAACTTTATTTTCCCTGTGTACTTCTTGCCGCTCAGCAAAGTCGGCGGCGAGGCGGGGCAAGGTGAGGCAAATGAGGCGGCAATGAGTGAGCCGAACGACGTGTTGGACATACCGGCGGAGATACTGGCACAGCTTCAGAGCAAGAAGGTTGCCCGCCCGATTGAAGCAGGCGGGGAGGGACGAGGGGGGCGAGAGGGAGTATTATTTAACAGAACGGGTTTTATAGCAGAGCGCGGCAAGGGGGAGTTTTTGTTTGAGCTCGATGCGTTGGGACTTGGGATAGAGTGGGGTGCGTTTAATATTTTGCCGAGCGAGGCGCTGGAGCGAGCTTTGCGTGTGCGGGCGGCATCGCCGGAGCCGGTGCGATTCAAGGTGGCAGGCAGCATTACGAAATACAAGGGCCAAAGGTATCTGCTGCTGCAAAGGGCGGTACGAAGCTACAGCCACGGAAACTTTGCAAGATGACAAGGAGAATTCATGAAGAACTCATCACGCAGGTACTGTGCTGTTATTGGAGCGGTTTTGTTTTTTCTGATCGGCTGCTGCAACGCTATAGCCAAACCAAAGAACATGACGCTGGATGAGCCGGTTACAGGCAGAGCTTTCGACGGCGGGCAAGTGCGTTTCGACGGGGTGTTTTATGATTTCCGTGCCGCCAATGGCATTCAGATGATAAAGATGTGGGTGCCGCCGAATACCGACCCCATAAGAGGCGTATTTTTTCACGGCAATCCGGGCGGACATGGTGACACGCGTGAGATTCCTCGTGATGAAAAGCTTCAGGAGTTTGCCGCCCGACACGATTTTGCAATTATTGGTGTCACTTCATTTTTCGGCACAAGGATATATCCTGATCTCGGCAAGATAATAGTTGAGGCGATGAATGACTGGGCCAAACTTGGCGTACATCCTGAAATCGCCAATCTGCCGATAATCGCGCGTGGCAGCAGCAATGCCGGAATGACCGCCTACGGCCTCGTGTGCTGTGTGCCTGAGCGGATGATATGTTTTACGCCGAACGTTGGGCCGAGGTACAACCCAGAGTCACCTCCGGACGCGGCTTTGAAGGTACCAGCTCTATTGCACATCGGGCCGGAGGACCCACTTGTGCGAGGCGGTGTGGAGCGGACGACGGAGCTGTTCGAAGATATTCGGCCTCGCGGCGCCCTGTGGGCATGGGATGCAGAGAAGGACAAGGGACACGAGATAGGCCACATCGACGACGTCGATATGAAGTTTTATGAAACATGTATTTCGCTTCGTCTGCCGGCGGATGCAGACCCGCGGAAGGGCCCGGTTAAACTGAACGAATTGCCGGAAGAATCCGGGTGGCTTGTGGACCTATCATCGTGGGCATCGGGCATCACATATATCGCACCTTATGATGAATACAAGGGCGACAAGACCAAGGCGGGCTGGGTGCCTAACAGAGATATCGCATACCTGTACCGCGGTGTTGCGACTCATGACAATCCTCTCAAGGTCAGCATAAAGGACCTCGGCCCTGTGGACAACCCATACGAAAGCGGGGCTTTGCTTCGCTCAGTTGGAGGTAATGTTGTTGACCCCGGCAGCAAGATAATTCTCGAATGCGACGCTTCAGGTTTTGCCGAATGGCAGCGAATCGAGTTCTACAACGCGGGGGAGAAAATCGGTGAAGTCAGCAGAGGTCAGGAGCCGAAATGCGAGCTCGTGGTCGGGCCGGGGCATACGGTGTATGCGCTGACGGCGGTCGGCTATGACGACAAGGGGGCCATTCGAACTGCGACGCCGACACACCTTCTCGTGCGCGACCCGGAGGTTTCCGAGGCCCTGGCCGTTCAGCGTGAATCGACTGAAAGGGTATTTTTGCGAAGACCCAGGCCCCAATACGGTTCATCTGCAAGCGGCGAATCGGGGAGCAAGGCGGACCCGAGTGACAAGGTGCTGATTGCCTACGGTCTGACCGCCGAACAGGAGCGGCAATTCGCCGCCGATGATAAGGCCACACCATTTTGGGACATGATTGGTGAAGACCGTGATTATGTCAGACTCAATGTTTCCGAGCATATCGGTGAGCGGGGGGATTCCTACGAGTCGGCTGAGGCGAGCGGTGATGCCGAAATTCTCATCAAGGCGACCAGAAGCAGGGCGGGATTGTATCTGTACTTCGAGGCATCCGACGATGAATGGTCGGAGCCGGAGGACCTGTTTGATGCGGTGGATTTGCACTTCTGCCGCGACAGCTCGGAGCAGATTGCATCGGCTGAACCGAAAGATATGTTCATGAAGATGATGAACTGGTGCATCACACTTTCGTGGAGGCAATTTCAAATAAACTTCGGCACTGATGAGAAGCCGGCGAATCTTGTCAAGCGGAACTTCCCCGACCCGTGGGATTCACGTCGTGCCGAAGATACATTCGAATACGCGAAAGATAGGCATGGTATCATTGTTGATATCATTACGCCTGATGAAGACACCAAGGTCATGGAGCTGTTCATTCCGTGGGACTATGTAGGTTTTGGGCCGAGTTTTGACGAGCCGGCGACGGGCAATCGGCTGGGCGTTTGCCTTGGGTACAACGACCGTGACGCAAGCCAGCACAAGGGTGGTGACTTCAATCGGCTTCGCTGGCCCAACGGTATCGACCCCTGGTGGCGCGAGGCCGAGAAGGGTCTTAATCCAAACCCGTACGGCGACCTTGAGATGGGGCCTATGCTTAGGTGAGCTAACAAGGGGATATCCGTGTCAGGTACACTCGAGAAAAACCTGCCTAAAAAGTGGGGTACGGACTTCAACGGTAACTTTGGCCAGAGCATGCAAAGAAACAAAATTTAAGGAAAGACTATGAGCTCCGAACTCGATATCCCCTTGGTTTCGTATGAGGAACCAGATTTTTGGGAAAGACTCGTTAAGGATGTTTATCTTTCTAAGGCAGATATGTCGCATTTTGGTTTGGGGCCAAGGCATGTTGAAAACCGGAGCAAAGTTGAAGAGATATTGAAAAGTGTTGTCAAACTTAAAGATGAAGCAGTTGTAGAACACACAAAGAAATTTGATGGTGTCGAATTAACGCCAGAACAGTTTAGAGTTAACCATGACGACTTAAAAAAGGCACACGGGCAAACTGCCCAAGAACTTTTGAGTTCGATTCAAAGGTCGATCGCAAATGTAAAAAGGTATCAGAAAGAAATCTTCGTAGGAAACGATGTAAGATGCCCCGATGGGACCGGAATAAAGTATACACCAATAAGGAGGGTGGGTGTATGCGTACCAGGTGCGTCGGCCCCTCTGCCTTCAACAGTGATAATGACTGTGGTTCCTGCTCAGGTAGCGGGCGTTAAGGAAATAGCGGTAGTGTCGCCGCCGAGGTATAATGGGGGTATTCATCCGGTAACGCTGGCAGTTTGCCATGAGCTGTCGATAGACGAGGATTATCACACTTGTCAAATTGAAGTCTACCGAATTGGTGGAGCTCAAGCTGTTGCAGCTCTAACCTTTGGGACTGAAACGATTAGGCGTGTTGATAAGATCGTTGGTCCGGGTAATCAATGGGTTCAAACAGCTAAAAAGTTGGTTTTTGGTGACGTTGCAATTGACTCGATAGCGGGGCCGAGTGAGGTTTTGATAATTGCAGATGACAAGGCGAATCCGGCGTGGGTGGCTGCGGATATGCTAAGCCAGGCGGAACATGCTCCGGGGTGTGCGTATTTATTCACTGTTTCACGAAAAATCGCAGAAGAAGTTCTCGAAGCACTCAAGAAACAGGTTGAACAATTGAAACGAAAGGATGAAACAATTGCCTGTCTCAAAAGGTCAAGCGGAGTAGTTGTTTTTGAACACATGCACGATTTGATTGAGCGAGCCAACGAATTTGCGGCGGAACATCTACAGATTCAGTGCGGGGACAAGAGCAGGGAGATAGCGGGAAAGATAAACAATGCGGGGGCGATATTCATAGGTGAATACTCACCCGTAGCAGTGGGTGACTACTGGGCTGGGCCGAGTCACACGCTGCCGACCGGAACGACGGCGAAGTTCTTCAGCCCACTGAGCGCCAACGACTTTATCAAGTCAACGAGCATCATCGAGTACGATAAGGAAAAGTTAGCGAAGAGCGCGGCGGATATAATTCGATTAGCCGAGGCGGAAGGGCTGGATGCGCACGCAAGGAGCGTTCGGATACGGCAGGAGGGGTGAGGGCCAGCCCAGGGAGATTAGACTTCCCAGTTGAGTTTGTCTTTGTATCGGAAGAAGAATCTGCCGAGCAGGTGAGCCGCGACGATAAAGAGGTAAATGGCAAACGGCTCATACGTAAAGAAGGAGGGTCGGCCCGGCCACAATGCTCTGATTGCATAGGCAACTCCCAAGAAGAGCAGACAATAGAACACAAGCAAGGCGCAGTATTGCAGAAATGTGCTGAATATGGAGGGGATGACGAGGAGGGGATTAAGGCCGTAGAAGGAGTCGAAGACAACAATTGCCAACAGTGCCATAGGATAATAGAAGATACCGCAGCCGAGCAGAATCCAGAAGGTTAGGTCCTGTCTCCACGTGAGGCAGGAGTAGAGTACGGCGGGGCCGATGCACAGACCGAGGCACGCCATAACTCGAACAAGCTGCCAGAACATTTCGCCAAGGCCGGGCGTTTTGCTCAGCGTCTCGGGTGCGCGGATGGCACCGAAAGCGCTATCCTGGATACACTCACAGAAGTACCAATAGGCGTACGCCCAGATTATGAATCTGATTACCCAGCCGAAGAAGATAAAGATGGCGAAAAAAACGAGAAAAGGCGGGAACTGGGTCATTGCAAGCCGAAAGAACCAGGCGAAGGCCCGTATAATCAGGGGGATTCCGATGATTATGCCAAGCACCGTCAGACCCGCAGCGTTGGTCGGGTAAAGAAATATATCAACCAGCCAGGGAAGTTTTCTCTGCGGAGGCGCTTCTGGCTGTGAGGCGCCTATCCGTGGAGCACCTCGGAAGAGCTGAATATCATCGGTGGCCAGAGTGGGAGTTTGCGGCTGGGCAGGGGCATAAGGGCGGGCGTCGTCGGTGTGGGGCAAGGCGGGTTGGCGTTCCAATCTAATGGGCTGGTCTTCATTTGGCGTGGTTTGCGGTGTATCGGCTTGAGGGACAAGGACGATGCTGCCACACTTCGGGCATTTTGCTTTGGCTCCAGCTTGGCCTTTGGAAATACGGATTTTCTGGCCGCAGAAGCTACACCGGAAGCGGATTGTGTTATTAGCCCGGTTTTCAGAAGCTTGCGAACCGTCCACTTGCTATCCTCGGTCTCTATTTCAAAACGATACAGTATATAAGACGCACGAGGAGGAGCTTTATTAAAGAAGGCGGCAGATAAAATCACAAGCCCTGCGGCACAGGCACATTCTGATAATCAGGCGTCAGGTGAGCTTTTGTTTGATTATCTCGGCGGCTTTTTCGAGGGCTTCGGGTATTTTCTGCGGCTTTTTTCCGCCCGCCTGAGCCATTTGCGGTCTGCCGCCGCCGCCACCTTCGACGATAGGAGCAATGGTCTTAATGATGTCACCTGCTTTTATGTGTTTTTTCACGAGGTCGTCGGTGACGCCGGCAATGAGGGTTGCTTTATCCTCTTCGGCGAAACCGAGGACGATGACGGCGGATTTCGCCTTCTTTTTTAGCATATCGACTGCTGTCCTTGCCTGCTCGGCGCCGGTGGGAGAGAGCTTACCGACTATTATTAAGCTCTCGCCGACCTTGTCGGCTTTTTCGAGCAGTTTTCGGGCCTCGGCCATAACATCGGCGCCGCCCTGCTTAGCTGCGGATTTCAACTGTTTGGCGAGTTTTTTGTTGTCGTCAAGCAGGCGTTTGACGCGGCTGGGGATATCTTCGGCAGGGACCTTCAGCATTTCTGAAAGCTGGTCGATAATGCGGCTTCGGTTTTCGAGGAACGCAGTGAGGCCGGCGCCGGTAAGGGCGGTGATACGTCTGACGCCGGCTGATATGCTCTCTTCCCTGATTATCTTGAAGCTGCCTATGGAACTGATATTGTCAACGTGCGTGCCGCCGCAGAACTCTTTGCTAAAGGCCTGCTGCAGCCGGTCGTCGGAATCAGTACCGATTGCAACTACGCGGACTTCGTCGCCGTATTTTTCGCCGAACAGCGCCATTGCGCCGAGTTTTTCGGCCTCGGCCCGAGGCAGCACGGTGCACGTTACAGGCAAGTCTTCGGCGACTTTTTCTCTAACAAGCTGCTCGACCTTGCTGATTTGTTTTGCAGTCATTGCCTTTGGGTAGGTGAAATCGAAGCGGAGATAATCGGGGCCGACGAGAGAGCCCTGCTGGGCGGCGGCACTACCAAGGACTTCGCGCAGGGCCCACTGGAGCAGGTGTGTAGCTGTGTGATTTTTGCGGACGGAGTTACGGTCTTTGCTGACCGCAGCGGTGACCTTGTCGCCGACAGCGAAGCAACCTTCGACGACTTTGCCTCGGTGAACCACGGAGTTGGCGATTCTGGTAGTGGTTTCGACGACGAAGTTGGCGGAATCGGATTTTACGGTGCCGCAGTCGCCGACCTGGCCGCCTGCTTCGGCATAGAAGCAGGTTTTGTCGAGGATGATTCCAGCTTCGGCGCCTGCGTCGAGCTCGCCGGCGTTTCGGAAGGCACCTTCGTGAATGAAGCCAACGACGGTGGCCTTGCAGGTGTCGGTTTCGTATTTGTGGAGGTCTTCGGTAGTGGGCAATTCGGCTTGGCCGAGGTCGAGCGTGAGGGAAGCGGTTTTCTGAGCGGCCCGTGCTCGCTTTCGCTGCTGGTTCATAAGTTTTTCAAAGCCGGTTTCATCGACTTTCAGGCCTCGTTCGTCTGCCATAAGTCGTGTAAGGTCAACGGGGAAGCCGTATGTATCGTAGAGTTGGAAGGCATCTTCGCCGGTAATGATTTTGTCTCTAGCGGCTTTTGCTTTTTCGGCGGCTTCGTTGAATATTTCAAGGCCTCGGTCGAGGGTTCGGCCGAAGCTCGCTTCTTCGGCCTCGATTACAGTTGAGACGTAATCGGCCCGCTGCTCTATTTCGGGAAAGGCGTCGCCGAGACAGTCTGTGACGGTAGGGACGAGCTTATAAATGAACGGCTCGTGCATATCGAACTGCCTGCCAAACCGCGACGCCCGGCGAAGGATACGGCGGACGACGTAGCCGCGGCCTTCATTGGAAGGGGTAGCGCCGTCAGTTATTGCGAAGACAAGTGCGCGGACGTGGTCGGCGATGACCCTAAAAGCGTTGTCGGTTTTGTCGTGGGGTATTGCGGAGTACTTTCGGCCTGTCAGTTCGCCTGTGCGGGTGATGATGGGCATAAAGAGGTCGGTGTCGTAGTTGGTTTTTTTATTTTGAAGGACGGCGGCAATTCTTTCGAGGCCTGCGCCGGTATCGACGTATTTTGCGCCGAGTGGGCTTAGCTTGCCGTCATCGCCGCGATTGTACTGAATGAAGACGAGGTTCCAGAGCTCGATGAATCGTGCGCAGCCGACATTTACGGCGCATTTATGGCCGGGGACATCTTTTTTATCACAGGCGTCCGGGCCGAGGTCTATGTGTATCTCGCTGCAGGGTCCGCAGGGGCCGACGTCACCCATTTCCCAGAAATTATCTTTTCTGCCGAACCTCAGCACGCGGTCGGCGGGTATGGGTGTAACTCTGATCCAGAGCTTGGCTGCTTCACCGTCTTCGGGCAGGCCCTCGGATTCGTCACCGGCGAAGACGGTGGCCCAGAGCTGGTCGGGGTTTATGTTCCACACTTCGGTGAGGAGCTGCCAGGCCCATCGAATCGCTTCTTTTTTGAAATAGTCATCGAACGACCAGTTTCCGAGCATCTCGAAGAAGGTATGGTGGTAGCTGTCTTTGCCGACTTCTTCGAGGTCGTTGTGTTTGCCGCTGACGCGGAGGCATTTCTGGCTGTTGGCGGCTCGTGGGCAGTCAGGCGGCGCAAGGCCGAGGAAGATATCCTTGAACTGATTCATTCCTGCATTGGCAAAAAGCAGGGTCTGGTCACCAATTGGGACGATGGGCGAGCTGGGGACGAACTTGTGGCCTTTTTCTTTGAAGAAGTCTATGAATCCGGTTCGTATCTGCTCAGCGGTCGGCGTCATATAGTATTCGGGAGAATGTTGTCGTTTTCAGCAATCAGGGCTTTGAGTCGGCCTGGACCAGCCCTTTTGCGGTGAGGACTTTGTTTTTTATTTCTTCGCAGAGGTCTTTGTTTTCGGCGAGGTACTGTTTTGCTTTTTCTCGGCCCTGCCCGAGTCGGACATCACCGTAGTTGAGCCAGGCGCCGCTTTTTTCGACTATGCTTGTGGTAATGCCGAGGTCAATCAGGTCGCCTTCGTAGCTTATACCGCTATCGAACATAATATCGAATTCGGAATCTCGGAAGGGGGGGGCGATTTTGTTTTTGACGACTCTTGCGCGGACTCTGTTTCCGAGGGCGTTTCCGCCTTCCCTTATGGTGGCGATTCGTCTCAAGTCAATGCGAACGGAGCTGTAGAACTTCAGGGCCCTTCCGCCCGGGGTGGTTTCGGGGTTGCCGAACATAACGCCGATTTTCATACGGATTTGATTTATGAAGACAAGGGAGGTTCTGCTTTTATTAATGACGCTGGTGAGTTTTCTCATTGCCTGGCTCATCAGTCGGGCCTGCAGACCTACGTGGGTATCTCCCATTTCGCCTTCGATTTCAGCTTTTGGTGTCAGGGCCGCCACCGAGTCGATGACAATTACGTCAACGGAATTTGATCTTATGAGCATTTCGGTTATGTCGAGCGCCTGTTCGCCGGTGTCGGGCTGGCTTACGAGCAGGGAGCCGACATCGACGCCGAGTCGTTTAGCCCAGGTGGTATCGAGGGCGTGTTCCGCATCGATGAATGCGGCTACACCGCCTGTCTTCTGGGCGCTTGCGATTATGTGCAGTGCGAGGGTGGTTTTTCCGGAGGATTCCGGTCCGAACAGCTCGGCCACCCTGCCTCTGGGTATACCAGCGCCGCCGAGGGCTATATCGAGTGAGAGCGAGCCGGTGGGAATCCCTTCGATTCTTGCATAGTTGTGCTCATCCATCTGCATGATAGCACCGCTGCCGTATTGTTTTTCTATCTGGGCTATAACACGCTCCAGAGCGGTTCCCTGGCTTGTGGTCTCGACCTTTTTCTTTTTAGCCATTTCTTTGTAGTCTCCAACGTGGCTTAAGTTAGCTATCTTAGGTTGTATTTTCCTATAAGAGTATAAACAGGGCCTTTCGGTGTCAACTGGCTTTGGTAAACGCAGAGGGAATCGGCGGCAACCGAGCCGGCCTTGAAATCTTTGTGAAGCTCGGCGAGCCGGGCGAGTCTTTTGCCAGCGGCTGCGTTTTTGATTCTGCAGAGGGTCAGATGTGCGGAGAAGGCACGATTATCCTCAGCGAATCCGGCCTGTGCCAGGTGTTGGTCGAGGTCCTTTTGCAGGTCAGCGAGCTTGTCGCTTCCCTGGCCGGTGCCGACCCAAACGACTCTCGCGGTTCTGCCGCCAAAACAGCCGACTTTCTCGATGTCGATATCGAAACCGGTGTGTCGTGCTGCGACCTGTTCGGTTATATCGCAGGCCTGGAGGACCTGCTGGTCTTTGATTTCGCCGAGGAACTTGAGTGTAAGGTGTACGTTTTCGAGTTCGACCCACTTGGCGTCTCTTTTGCCGACGTCGGCCTTGGCGGCGATTTCCTGCTGGAGATTTGCCAGAGCAGTTCTGGTTTCCCGGTCGATGTCAATCGCTATGAAACACCGCATTGGATTCTCACAGGCTAAAAGGTGGTGATTTCTCGCAGGGCTTCGAGTCGGCTGTCGATGTAGTCGCCGTTTGCCGCAAGCAGACCCTGAATCGAGAAATCGGAGACGGTAAATGACGCGACGACCGTGCCGTATGCTATCGCCCTTCTGAGAGTGGCAAAGTCTGTCTTTCGTTTTCGGGCGAGATAGCCCATAAGGCCGCCTGCGAAGCTGTCGCCTGCTCCGGTGGGGTCTTTCAATTCGGCTGCTGGATATGCGGGCAGAACGAATCTTTCGCCTTCGTTACTGCAGAGTATTGAGCCGGATTCACCTTTCTTGATGACCGCAACTCTTGGCCCCATATCGAGTATGAGTTCGCCGGCCTTGATAAGATTATCTTCGCGGGCGAGTGCTCGTGCTTCCTCCTCATTTATTATAAGGCAGTCAACTCTAAGAAGCAGCTCTTTGAGTTCGTCGAGGTTGTTTTGAATCCAGCAGTTCATAGTGTCGGCGGCGACGAATTCGGGCCCATCGAGCTGTTCGAGCAGCTTCATTTGCAGGGCCGGTGCGGTATTGGCGAGAAAGACGAATTCGCTGTCTTTGAACTTTTGCGGGACATCCGGAGGGTCCTCGGCAAGGACGTTGAACTCAACGGCTTCGGTGGTTGCCTCGTTCATTTTCCCTTTGTATGAACCGGTCCAGCGGAAGGTTTTGCTCTGCTTTCTTATCTCGAGTCCCGCCAGGTCGATGTCTCTGCCCTCAAAGACCTTTGCCAGGTCGAAGGGGCAGTCGGCGCCGACGGCGCCGAGGAAACGGACGGGGGCAAAGAAGCCAGCGGCCAAGCTAAAATAAACAGCGGAGCCGCCGAGGCAGTTTTCGCTGGTACCGTGTGGGGTTTTGACCGTGTCAATTCCTATTGAGCCTGTTACTAATAATGTCATTTTAGCCTATTGCCTCACAACTTTCGTTTTCATTATCCGCCGCGTTTGCAGCCCTGATTTCCTCTCTTATTGTTACACCAAGGAGGGCAATACAAGTTGGTACCATAAATCCATAACACCAGAACCTCATCAACCACACGGGCAACTTTGTGGCGCTATAGTTTTGAATAAGTATAATACTCGCCAAACCAAGCACCCCTATGCCAAAAACTAAGCCACATACTTTTCCAACCTGACTACGCCAAACTTTTTTATAGGCTGTGCGAACTGGGTTAACACCCCACCTTGCTGATATTAATAGAAGGTAAAATAGAAGGCCAAGCCCAAACCGCGACAAAACAAATGCTCCGACCATTGCTATGAGAAAAACCAAACTGACGAAATAGGATAGTAAGAGTTTATTCTTAACAGTCATTTTTGCTTCCCCCCGAACTTCTTCAGTATAGTATCTACCCTTGCTAATGTATTTTCTTTGCCTAAGAGTTGGACGGAGTCGAAGATGGGCGGGCTGATAGTTGAGCCGGTGATGGCGACGCGGAGCGGCTGGGCGACTTTGCCCAGGCCAACCTGTTTTTCTTCTGCCAGGGAGCGAAGCATATTCTCGATACCCTCTTGCGTGAACTCGTCCATCGCCGCCAGCTTATCTCTGACGACTTTCAGCATCGAAAGACCGTCGCCTTTTAGAAGGACTTTCTTAACGGCCTTGTCATCATATTCGATTTTCTCGTTTTCGATGAAGAGAAATCTGCACTTTCGCTCGATATCGGCCAGGGTCCTTGCGCCCTCGCAGATTTTCAAAAGTCGGTCGAGCAGTTTGTCATCAGCGGCCGCTACGGGCGATTCGACTGTCATCAGATAGTTGCGCAGATGTCGGCGGAGCCGGGCGGGCGGGCACATTTTAATATGCTCGGTGTTGAAGGCGATGAGCTTGGCCCGGTCGAATAAGCTGTTGGATTTGGTCAGACGCGCCAGGTCGAAGCTTCCGATAAGCTCGTCCGCCGGCATAATCTCGCGTTTATTCCCCGGGCTCCAGCCAAGAAGAGCAATGAAGTTTACGAGCGCCTCTGGCAAATAGCCGCTCCTGAAGAAATTGACGACGTTTATTTCGGGCAGCTCGACGCCGAGGTGGTCTGCCATAGCTTCAATGGCGGGCATATCGGGGGTGGTCTTGCCTTTTAGAAAGCTGTTCAATTCATCGGTGCTGATGCCGCCGATGTCGGCAAGGGCTGCAAGGTCGATATCGCCTTGTTGTTTTATGGCTTTTCGAAGCGCCTGCGGTCTTTCACGTTTCGAGAGTTTTCCGCCTGTTTCGCTTATGGTGACGGACATGTGCGCATACTGCGGGAGGGGCCCGAAATCAAGGGCGTTCCAGAGCGCCTGCTGGGCGGGGGTATTCATCAGGTGTTCCTGGCCTCGGATGATGTGGGTTACGCCCATCAGCTTATCGTCGATAACGCAGGCGAAGTTATATGTGGGAAAGCCGTCGCTTTTCCGGATGATGAAGTCGCCGAGCTCTGCGCCGTCGAAGGTGACCTGGCCGCGGACGACGTCGTTTACGATTATCTGTTCGGCGGGCATTGCAAAGCGAACGGTGACGGGCTTGCCTTCTGCGCGGGCTTTGTCGGCATCGGACTCAGTCGGGAAGGCGTCGGGCCGAGGATAAATGAAGCCGGTCTTCTCGGCTTCGGCCTGTTTGCGCATTTCGTCGAGCTGTTGGGTGGTCTCGAAGCAGTAGTAGGCCTTTTTCTCGTCGAGGAGCTTTTTTGTGTATTTGTCGTAGAGGTCTTTTCGCTGGGATTGGAAGTATGGCCCATTCGGGCCATCGACTTGCGGCCCTTCGTCCCAGTCGATACCGAGCCATCGCAGGTCGTCTATCACCTGCTGTGTTGCCGTCGGGGTATTTCGCTTCAGGTCGGTATCTTCAATGCGCAGGATAAACAGCCCGCCGGTCTTCCTTGCCAATAACCAGTTAAACAGAGCAGTCCTTGCCCCGCCTACATGCAGATAGCCGGTGGGCGAGGGCGCAAAACGTGTTACGACCTTTTCAGACATAAATCGGAGCACCTTTCGATTGCGATAAGCATCAGGGAAGCTTGAGGTTACGATACGAATGGAGGGTTGTCAAGAAGCAGATGCGGGGCGTAACCGTCCCGAAGATTGCGGGGGGGATCTTCGGGACGGTTACTAAACGGCATGGGGCTTCAAAGGCGTCGAAGGAGGTGCTATAATCATCGCAGGCGTCTGTCATTACTTAACAAAAAGTGTGGCGAAGGGTGCGCGTATGGGATTGCCGGTAGTGGCGATAATTGGTCGGCCTAATGTAGGCAAGAGCAGTCTATTAAATGCGCTTGCCGGGGAGATGATAAGCATCGTCGAGCCGCAGCCGGGCGTGACGCGGGACAGGGTCAGCGCAATCATCGGGCCAAGCCCAGCAGGCAAGAACGACCGTTATTTTGAGCTTGTGGACACCGGGGGCTATGGGATAGTCGACAGCGACCATCTGGAGGAGCACGTCGAGGCACAAATAAAGCAGGCGATAGAGTCAGCGAATCTGGTGATATTCATGGTGGATATCCGCGACGGGTTGGTGCCTCTCGACGGAGTAATCGCAAGCCGGCTGCGAAAGAGCGGGCTTGCTGTAATCGGGGTAGCGAACAAGGCCGACACAGCGAAGCTCTTTGCCGGGGCGGTGGAGTTTTCAAGATTGGGGTTTGGTGAGTTTATGTGCGTTTCAGCCAAGAACAATATGAACAAGGCGGTTCTTGTGGACAAGATTCTCGAAAAGACAGATGGTCTTGACTCAGCCAGGCCGCGGGAGCCGGTGATGAAGATAGCGGTAATCGGCAAGCGCAACACAGGCAAGAGCACACTAGTCAACGCGATGGTGGGCAGCGAGCGGGTGATTGTCAGCGAGACACCGGGGACAACGAGGGATGCGGTCGATGTTCGGTTTGAGAAAGACGGGCAGCCCTTTGTGGTGATTGACACGGCAGGGCTGCGCAAGAAGAGTAAGATGCGCGACAGCGTGGAGTTCTACAGTTACGTTCGGGCGACACGCTCAATACGCCGGGCGGACGTAGTGCTTTTTATGATAGACGCAACGGTACCGGTATCGCAGGTGGACAAGAAGGTGGCGAAGTTCATTGCAGAGCAATACAAGAGCTGTATATTCGTCGTAAACAAATGGGACCTTGCCAAAGGCGTTGCAGTGACTGATGACTACAGAGACTATTTGACGAAGGTGCTGCCGGGCCTGAGACATGCCCCGATAGCGTTCACAACGGCGACCAAGCGCAAGAACGTCCAGTCGGTGCTGGATTTGGCGGTGGAGCTATTCAAGCAGGCGAATACGCGGATACCGACGGGGCGTTTGAACAAGGCGTTCGAGGTTGTGAAGATGGAGCAGCGCGGGGGGAAGGGGCATGCGAAGATATATTACGCAACGCAGGTAGCGGTGAATCCTATCACGATAGTGCTGTCGGTGAACAGGCCGGTGTTGTTTGACGAGAAATACCGCAGGTTTATTGTGGGCAAATTGCGGGAGCTTTTGCCGACAGATGAGGTGCCGATACGACTTCTGGTGAGGTCGCACCGAGGTTAATCTTTGGAAGGAGCAAGGATGGATGCTCTACTGCTGATGTTGGTTTGCGGGGGTGGGTATCTGCTGGCGTATCATACATACGGGCGGTTCTTAGCTCGCAAGATATTCAAGCTGAACAGAGATGCCAAGGTGCCGAGCAAAGAGCTGCGGGACGGAATCGATTATGTTCCTGCAAGGAGGGGGATAATATTCGGCCATCACTTCACATCGATAGCCGGAACGGGGCCTATAGTAGGGCCGGCTATAGGAATTATCTGGGGCTGGCTGCCGGCCATATTATGGGTGACACTGGGTTGTATCCTAATGGGTGCGGTGCACGACTTAGGGGCGCTGGTAGTGTCGATGCGAAACGAGGGCAAGAGTATATCGGAGGTGGCTGCGAAGTTCATAAACAAGCGGGTGAGATTCATATTTTTCGTGATAGTTTTCCTGGCCCTTTTGCTTGTAATAGCCGTTTTTGGTGTTGTGATAGCGGTTGTGTTTGCCGAGTTTCCCAGCGCGGTGATTCCAGTGTGGTTTCAGATACCGATAGCGGTTGGGCTTGGATATGCCGTTTACAAGAAGGGGGCGGGCGTGGTGTTGGCAACTGCGATTGCGGTGGGCACAATGTATCTGACAATTTGGCTGGGGGCGGCGGTTGAGCAGCGTTGGCCGGGGTTGTTTGACTTAGAGGGCTTTGCGGCTTTGCCGGCTACGGGGGTGTGGACGGTTATACTTTTGATTTATGCGTGGGTTGCGTCGACGCTGCCGGTGACAACGCTGCTTCAACCGCGGGACTATATCAATGCCTGGCAGCTATTCATCATGATGGGCTTACTTACCGGCGGTGTGGCCGTCGCGGCATTGACGGGCAGGCTGGAGTTAGTGGCGCCTGCGATAAACAAGCCGGGGCCTGACGTGCCGTCGCTCTGGCCCCTGATGTTCGTGACTATTGCATGTGGCGCCATAAGCGGGTTTCACTCGTTAGTTGCAAGCGGTACCAGTCCAAAGCAGATATCCAACGAGCAGGACTGCCAATTCGTCGGTTATGGCTCAATGCTGCTCGAAGGTTTTCTGGCGGTGCTGGTGCTTCTGTGCGTTGGGGCGGGAATAGGAATGGCGTACAAGACGGGCAGCGGAGAGGTGCTGGTCGGGCGAGCGGCGTGGGCAACGCACTACAGCTCGTGGGTAGGGGCATCGGGCCTTGTAGTGAAGGTCAGAGCGGTAGTAATCGGGGCGGCAAATATGATGGGAGCGGTCGGGGTGCCGGAGAAGGTCGGCATCGCACTTATGGGCGTGTTCATAGCATCATTTGCGGGAACGACGCTGGATACGTCGGTGCGAATTCAGCGATATGTGATAAGCGAGCTGGCGACGGACCTGCGAATCAAAGTCATGACCAATCGATGGACGGCGACGAGTTTTGCGGTAGTAACAGCCGCGGCCCTGGCGTTTATAACCGGCGCAGACGGCAAGGGTGCTATGATATTGTGGCCTTTGTTCGGAAACGCAAACCAGCTTCTGGCGTCTTTGGCGTTGCTGGTGGTGACGCTTTATCTGAGGTACAGGGGTGGTGCAAAATATCTGCTCACCGCGGTTCCCTGCGCGGTTATGTTAGTGATAACAACATGGTCGATGGGGAAGAACGAGACGATGTTTATTTCGCAGGATAACTGGCTGCTGGTCGTTATCGGGGCGGGTATATTTGTGCTTGCATTGTGGATGACGGCGGAAGGGGGCATCGCGCTGTTTACGGCTCGTGCGGCTGGGCGGACTGCGGCTGCTCAGGACTGATGGGAACGAGCCGGAAGCGGGCCTGGTCGGGCGGTTTGGCAAGAACTATCTCATCCTTTCGGACAAATTCCTGCGGGAGGTTATAGACGAGCTGTCTTCTGAGGTCGGCGGATGTCACATCCCTGTCAGTATCGTTTATTTCGAGTATGACGTGATACGTCATGTTGTCGTACATTGCCTTGGCTTCGGGTGTGGCCTTTATGGTTACGGCGCTCATAACGACATCGGGGTTTACGAGCTCGACTCTGTACTTTCCCTGCAGGTTTGCACTGAACGAGAAGCCGAGGCGGACGTTTGTGATGGTATAGGTCTGGAGGCGCTCCTGCTGCGGGGGGGTCGTTATTTTTACAGGAGTGGCGGCCTGGCGTATCGCGCCTTCCGAGAGCTCGATGAAAGGGGCTTTCTGGACCGGGGCGAGACGCGCCTGTTCGATTTCACTTCTTGTAAGAATAACTTCGGCGGTCAAGGCGTCGCCGCTCCAGTCGGCGGGGACAAACATTGCGACCTGAGCCGGGTCGATACTTTCGGCCTTTACAAGGTTTTGGCTCTGGTCGAAGCACTTGACGGTAAGGTTTTTCTTCTGGAGCTCGACGACGTCAACCGTCAGGGAATTGGGTTCGCAGGAGGCGGCTATCAGGGTGAGCTGTCTCAGGGTATCGGTTGTCCTGAGGAAATCGGCGGCGTTGAGGGAGTAGGTTCCCGCCTTGGTTATCTGCTCGTGCTGTGGATCGAAGAAAAATTCGGGGACGACGGAGCCGTCGTTGATTCTTCTTCTTGCGTCGGCAACTTTGCGAGCGGAACCGCGGAGGACAAGTTTTTTAAGAGGGACGGTGGAGCGGCCGTCGAAGCTTACCCAGAGCGAGGGATCGACGGAGGTGGTAATATGGATGGCGGCGTTTGATACGGCAAACTCGTCGTCGAGAGCGAGGTCGGCCCAGACCCATATCAGGGCGGTGAGGAAGACTGTGATTACAATTTTTCCGACGTTGATGCGTCTAACCATACAACTCAAGGCCTCTCAAACAGCAGAGATGCCGACAAATCGAGCGGTCGCACCAGGTGTCAGGCAAGGCCCGCCGATAGAAGCGGGCGGCCGAGCCGGCTTTGCGCCGCATTTACGTTTTGTGTTTCCACAGCTTTTCAACAACTGTTCCAATGGCGGGGTTTGTACTTTGATGCATGGTCGTTATCAGGATTCTTCTAAGCTGCGACTCATCGACGCCTCTGGTAAGTCGGGCGTTTTTTGCTATCGAGATGCTTCCGGTTTCTTCGCTGACGACAATACAGGTCGCATCGGAGCCGCCGGTAATTCCGATAGCCGCGCGGTGCCTGGAGCCAAGCTCCGTACCTTCTACGGTGCCCGCTTCGGCAAGTGGGAGCTGGACGTTTGCAGCAACGACTCTATCGGCGCGAATAACGACGGCCATATCGTGCAAGGCGGTCCCAGGGAAGAATATGGTTCTAAGCAATTCTGCCGAGACGGCGGCGTCGATTCTGACGCCTGTTTCGATGAGCTCACCGAGAGCGACTCTGTTTTCGATGACGATTATGGCGCCGACTTTGGCGGTAGCAAGTGAGTTTACGGCGGCGATTATTTCCTCGACGGTCCTGGCGAGGTGCTGGGAGGAGCCGGAGAGGAACCTCGGCTGACCAATACGGATGAAGGCGCGTCGGACTTCGGGCTGAAAGGCAGCTACGGCGATGATAAGCACCGCGATAAGGAAGCCCTTATAGAGGTATTCGAGTCGCTCAAAGCGGTAATATTCCGAGATGAGGTTGAGGATGAGGACGCCGGCAATAAGGATGAAGAGCACGCCTCGGAACAGTCGCTCGCCGCGCGTTCCTTCAAGGAAATCGACGGCCCAATAGACTACCAGGCCGATGAGGAAAAGCTCAACGGCGACTACCCACCAGTTATACTGCGCAACCCGGTAGAAGTAGTCGATGAGCGTTTCCACGAATCAAATCCTTTTGAGTTTAAGAGAAGCCCGCGGCAGACTAAGCCGGGCGTTTAATCCATTACCTCAGGGAATTCTCTTGTCGGTGAGCTTGCTCGGCCTATCAAGGAGCAGTGCTTTGTCGATGTCCGCCATCATTTCCTGTCGGTTCACGTTGAGCATCCTGAGATGGTTTCTGTGTCCCTCGGCGGCGGTTTCGCCGGGCTGATCGAAGAATGCACAGCCCCAGGACAGGCAGATTGCACCAAGCAGCAAGACGAGCAGGACTGTCACAACAGAAACTCTTTTCATTATTCTTCCCTTCTTGCACTTCACAGGCCGGCTGAAGGCCCGCCGGTGTAACGAGTCATGGATTTGGCCATCCCTAATGGGATTGCATAGCCAGCGTAATCAATGTTCGCAAACAACACGTCGCCCCACAGACTTATAACATTATAGCAGGTAGATAACCCTATGTCAATTCAAAAATGATGGACTTGAGTATCGGGGTCATATCGCCCATAAAGACGGCCCCGCCCCGCCGCAAGGTGTCCTGCGGACAATTTCGGAGCCGAGGCCCGACGTCCCACCCGTGCCGCTCGGGCCCGCCGTAGGGCACCCCCTCTGGGATTACACCTATGCGGAAGACTAGCGGGCCGAACCTGGGCGGGGCTTGACGCCGCTCGGCGAGACGGTTATAATCGCCTCTTATAGCTTATCTTAGGGGACGACCAGACACACAAGCGAAAAGGGATGTGCGATGAAGACAAGCAGGGTCAGCAGGGTCGTGCGGATTCTAACGGCACTTCAGTCGGGCGAGGACTACACGGCCAAGGACCTGTCAATGATGTTCGGCAAGAGCAGGCGGACGATTTTCCGAGACCTAAAAGAGCTTGAGAGTATCGGCGTGCCGTATCGATATCACGTCAAGACGAGGGGCTACAGGATAGACCCTGAGTTCTTCCTGCCTCCAATCAACCTTAACATGCAAGAGGCCTTGAGCTTGCTCCTGCTGGTGCACAAAGTCCGCAATCAAGTTCAGTTGCCATTCGGCAGATGGGCGCTACTTGGGGCGTTGAAGATTGAGAACAACCTGCCGGCGAGGATTAGACGCTACTGCAATACTGCGCTTCGACAGATATCGACAAGGCCGGCGCCTCAGGCGCGGACCGAGCTTCTGGATAAGAGGTTTGCCCCGCTTCAGCAGGCGATATCACAAAAGCGTCGCGTGCGAATTCGGTACAATTCCTTCTTTGAGCAAAAGGAGGTCAATACAGAACTGTGGCCATATCACTTGCTCTATAACCAGCGGGCGTGGTATGTTCTCGGGCACTCAAGCTTTCACAAGAGCGTTCGCACGTTTAAGGTTAGTCGCATAAAACAACTGAAGGTCTTAACGCAGCGCTTCTGTGATGGTGATGGTTTTGACGTGTATGACTACTTAGGCAGGGCCTGGTCGATGATTCCCGAGGGCCGCATATACAATGTCAGGTTGCGCTTCCTGCCAAAGGTGGCGGCAAATGTGGCGGAGGTGCAGTGGCACGGCACGCAGAGGGTAAGCTGGCAGCAAGACGGTTCAGCGATTCTGGATTTCCGAGTTGACGGCCTGGGCGAGATAAGCTGGTGGGTCCTCGGCTATGGCGACCAAGTCCAGGTGCTCGCGCCAAGGCAGCTTTGCAAGAGAGTCCGCCAGGTGGCTGAAAACATGGTGAAGCTGAACAAGTAATCGCCCCGGGCCTACTTTGACATTAAAGCGCCAACCACATAGTCGTCACCGCACCACAGCATCAAAGCAAGTGCAGGGCGTGCCTGTTAGAAACAGGTTAGCATCGCAAGCCGCCTATGGTCCGGTACCTGTGTCTGTGAGCAAGGCACCGCCGCCAAACAGCATAAGTAACCGCTTATCCACAACAGCCACTATGGTTGTCGTCCACACAAGGGCCGTCTGAATAACGAGTTACAGACTACCCCTCTCGAAGATACCACATTTTTACAGGGCTTATTATAGATACTACTAGTGAGTACACCTAAACTAATAATTATAGTAGCCCCCTGTCCGACATAGCCAACCTCAAGCAGAATGGCCCCCACCGACCCGCGTTATTCCAATCGAGTCAAGTACAGGTGAGTCTTAGAGTTATTCCTTTGGGGGAGCGAGTTAGTGGAGGGCCCGAGAGGGCCTGATTTTGCTAAAAAAGTGTTGCCGCCGGGTGGTTTTTCGAGTAAGCTGCTCGTGCGCAATTTTAGTTGGTTCTGTTAGGGATGGCCAAGTCCATAGCAGTATTACAAGGTCCAAGAAAGGACAGGAGTCTGGTATGAAGGTACAATTTGACAGGGAGGCGCTTTCTGAGGCGTTGGGTTTGCTTACCAGTGTTGTTCCAGATCGAACGCCGAAGCCCATTCTGCGCTGTGTGAGGATAAGCGCTAAGAAAGATGAGGTTCGTATCTATGGAACGGACTTAGAGGTGGGGATTAACCATCTTCTGTCGGCAGTTCAGGTGCAGGCCGAGGGCGAGGCAGTAGTACCCGCGGCACGGCTTGCGGCAATAGTACGAGAGAGCGGCGACGAGGTGCTGCAGCTTGAGGCGCAAGGCACGACCAGTGAGCTGCGCGGGGCTGACAGCCATTTCACAATTTACGGTCAAGAGTCGGAACAGTATCCGATAGTACCCGACTTTGAGGTTGACGGCGACATGACGGTTGGTTTGGAGCAGCTCCAGGCGGGCGTTCAGCAATGTCTGTTTGCGGCGGCCAAGGAGAGTACTCGTTACGCGATTAACGGCGTGCTGTGGGAGGTCACGGGCAAGAAGCTGACCCTTGTTGCGACAGACGGGCGGCGATTGGCCCGTAGCAGAGTGACTCTGACTTCGGCGCCGAAGGACAAGGCCGTTAAAGTGATTATTCCGGCGAAGACGATGAGCTTACTTGAGCGCCTGCCGGGAGGTGGCAAAGAGAGCATTGCCGTTGCGCTTATGGACAATCAGGTGTTAATTAGGTGCAGCAACGTGGTTATAAGCTCCAATCTGGTTGAGGGGAATTTTCCGAAGTACGAAGACATTATTCCGACGGACGGCAAGACGAAATTAAAGCTTCAAACGGACGTGGTTTTGAGCGCGGTGAGGCGCGCGGCTCTTCTAACAAGCGAGGAATCGAGAGGGATAAAGCTGTCGGTCGGGAAGGAGCATTTGGTGTTCTCGGGTCGGGCTCCCGAGGCGGGCGATGCCGAGGTAGACGTACCGACGGATTACACGGGCGAGCCGATGGAGATAGGATTCAACCCTCAGTTTCTGACGGATGTTCTGCGAGTGATCAAGGCGTCCGAATTCGAGTTAGAGTTGGGTGAAGCGGACACGCCGGGAGTGATTAAGAGCGGCACTAATCTTCTCTACGTGCTAATGCCGATAAATTTAGGGTAGCCCGCCCGAATTTCGGCCTCCTGTGGCTCCAAATTTATGACGTTTAGTAGGTTTATGGCAGAGGCGCGCGAAGTGTACAGGACTGGCGCATCGCAGGGCAAGGCAGGTCGTCGTGATGCAGTGCGGCTTGGCGAGGTGTTGCGGGATTTTATGGAGGGCGGGTTGGCGCCGGGTTACAGCCGTCTCGCGAGGGTTGTTGAGGTGTGGCAGCGGCTGCTGCCTGCCGCGTTGGCTGAGCATGCGAAGGTACTGGAGCTGGGGGGCAATGAGTTGAGGGTTGGGGTAGATTCGCCCTCGTATATGTATGAGATGCGGTTGTGCAGAGCAAGGCTGCTGGCAGAGCTCGCGCGGCTGTGTCCGGGCGCCGGGGTTAAGAGAATCAAGTTTGTGCTCGATAGTTAGTGCCGTTTAGGTTGAGGGGACGGATATGAAGGACCATAGCTACGATGCCAGCAAGATCAAAATACTTGGGGGGCTGGAAGCGGTACGCAAGCGTCCCGACATGTATATTGGGGATCGGGGAGCCGGTGGGCTGCACCACCTTATGTATGAGGTGCTGGACAATTCGATAGATGAGGCGCTGGCGGGATTCTGCGACAAGATAAGCGTTCGGATACAGGCCGACGGCAGTTGTACCATCGAAGACAACGGCAGGGGGATACCGGTCGAGCAGCATAAGCAAGCAAAGAAGAGCGCGCTCGAGGTTGTCCTGACGACACTCCACGCGGGCGGAAAGTTCGATGGAAAAAGCTACAAGGTTGCCGGCGGGCTGCATGGCGTAGGGGTCAGCGTGGTAAACGCCCTAAGCGGGTGGTTAGAGGCCGATGTCTTTCGCGACGGAAAGCACTACCACTTAGAGTGCATGAAGGGAAAAACCAAGAGTGGAGTCAGGCAGGTTGGAAAGACCGACAAACAGGGTACGAAAATTACTTTCATGCCGGACGAGGGAATCTTCGGCGACAATGAGTTCAACTATGACACCGTAGTAAAACGGATTCGGGAGATGGCATACTTGAATGCCGGGCTGCTGATAACCCTCAAGGATGACAGAAATAAAAAAAAGGTGGTGTTCAAGTTCGATGAGGGGCTAAGAGCTTTCGTAAAGCACCTCAACGAAGGGAAAGAGGTCCTGCACGGGGACGTAGTCTATATCGCAAAAGAGGACTCTGTGCTGATGTTGAGCTGTGAGATTGGATTGCAGTACAACACCGGCTACGCGGAGAGTGTGCTGGTCTTTGCGAATAACATCAGGAACATCGACGGGGGGACTCATCTATCGGGTTTCAAAACCGCTCTTACAAGAACGATGAACTACTACGCGAGGAACAACAATCTGCTGAAGAATGGGCAGGCGACTACGGGGGACGATTTGAGGGAGGGGCTGACGGCGGTGGTTGCGGTGAAGCTGGCGAATCCGCAGTTTGAGGCGCAGACGAAGGTGCGGCTGACGAATCCGGAGGTGGGAAGCTTTGTGGAGACGACGGTGAATGAGCAGTTGGGTCACTATCTTGAGGAGCATCCGGCGGAGTCGAAGCGGATATTGAACAAGGCGATTCAGGCGGCTGCGGCGAGGGAGGCGGCCCGAAAGGCGCGTGAGCTGACCCGGCGCAAGGGGGCGCTGAGCAGCGGCAACCTGCCGGGCAAGCTGTGGGACTGCTCAAGCAGGGACAAAAAAACGACGGAGCTGTTTGTTGTAGAGGGGGATTCCGCGGGCGGCTCGGCTAAGGCCGGCAGGGACAGGAACATTCAGGCGATTTTGCCATTAAGGGGCAAGATACTGAATGTTGAGAAGGCCCGGCTGGAGAAGATGCTCGGCCACGAGGAGATTCGGACGCTGATTAGCGCTTTGGGGACGGGAATAGGTGCCGACGAGTTTGACATCGAAAAGTGTAGATACGGCAAGGTGGTATTGATGACCGACGCTGACATTGATGGAGCGCACATAAGGACGCTACTGCTGACGTTTTTCTTTCGGCAGATGCAGGAGCTTTTCAGTCACGGGCTTGTGTACATTGCGCAGCCGCCGCTGTACGAGGTTAAGGTGAAGGGTCGGAAGAAGGCAGAACACGTTCTTACTGAGGGAGAAATGCGCAGGTGGCTGGTCAGACGCGGGCTCGAGGGGGCGGAGCTGACGGTTCGCAATGGCAAAAGCAGGGGCAAGGGCGGCAAGGCGCAGAAGATTGGCGGCCAGCCACTTGCTGAGCTTGTCAAGTGTCTGGCTGATATAGAGCGGGGTATCGCCGTGTTGGGCAGCCGGGGAATCAGGTTTGCGGACTTTATGCAGCGGTACTACGACGGTGGCGACCTTCCGATGTTTCGCGTGCGGGTTCGCGGCCAGGATGAGATATACGCCGACCGCGATGATTACGAGCGGCGCGTTGACCAGTTAAAACAGAGTGGCAGCGGCGCCGGAGAAGGTGAGCTTGACGAGGGGGTTTTGGCTGAGGAGCTTCACGAAGTAGGCAGGATAAATGAGACGGCGCAGCGGCTTAGACGAGAGTTCGGGCTTGATATTGGTGGCTTTTTACTCAAGGCGGCCAAGGCCGAAGGAGGCCAGGAGGGGCAGACCAAGTTTGCGTTGAGCAGCGGCGAAGAGGTTTTTGATGTAGCTTCACTGGGGGAGGTCTATGCAGGGATAAGGAAAATCGGCGGCAAGGGAGTCGAAATAAAGCGGTTCAAGGGTCTGGGGGAGATGAACGCCGACGAGTTGTGGGAGACGACGATGAATCCCGAGACGCGGACTCTTTTGAGCGTGAAGCTGGACGATGCGGGGGAGGCGGATCGGCTGTTCAGTATTTTAATGGGGGACGATGTGGAGAAGCGGCGTGCGTTTATTCAGGAGCATGCTCTTGAGGTGCAGAACCTGGACGTCTGAGCCACCGCCGAGCACGCCATGCACCAGTCGGTGCTGTGGCACGCAGAGACCGCGGAGAAAAAAACCGCAGCACGGGCTGGAAGCCCGTGCAGGCACGGCTAGGATGGGCGTACTACCTCTGCGAGCCCTGCGTTCTCTGCGGTAAAAAGAGGCCTCGCCGGCGAGTGTGGTTTTATTAGAAAAAGCGCAAAAATTTTACTTGCAAAGCTGTTTGTGGCGGATAAAAATAGGCGTGATGGGAAAGCATTGCAGTCAGTGTCGTCTATGGTTTTCGTCGAGCCAGTGCGGTGCTGCTGTGATGAGGACTTCAGAATGGAGGCGAGACGATGGGCGTTAAGGCAGGGTTTGTTCTATCGGTTTTTTTAGTGTTGTCTTTCTTGGCTTGTGGGTGTCAGAACACGCAGTCGGGCGGGGCAGCCGCGGGCGGGGACATGAGGACTCCGTCGGATATCCGCAAGGCCGAGCTTCTAAGCCGGCTTGACCGCAAGTGGGAGAACCCCGATGCACACTTTGAGCTGGGCCAATTGTATCACGCCGACGGGCTCTGGTCGAAGGCCGAGTATCATTACAACATCGCTTTGGGTTACGACCCCGTGCAAAGGGATGCGCAGGCGGGGATGGTGAAGCTGATGTTTGACAGGGGAGAGAAGACGAAGGGCCAGTGGGCCGCCGATATGTATATGAAACAGGCGTCAAGCTCGGCGGACCAACTATTGCTGCTTGGCCTGGGGTTTCAGAAGCAGACGCTGGATGATTATGCACTTACCTGCTACAAGCAGGCGTTGGCAATGTCCCCGAATTCTGCCAAGGTCAACAGGCAGATAGGGTATTATTATCTGGCGAAGAAGAATTTGGAGCTGGCCAAGGAGTATCTGGCGCGGAGCTTTCAGTTGGATTCGAATCAGCCGGACGTGGCGGGCGAGCTTGGTCGGCTTGGTGTGGCGGTGCAGATCCCGCATCAGACACAGACGAACCCGAAGAAGCTGGACAGGATTATTGACCAGGCGGACAAGCCGAGTCAGTAGTCCCGCACTGATTTTGGGGTTTTGGCGTCGAAATATATTTAGAGATTCTGTAATACACAGGAGCTTTCGGGATAGTCGGCGGTTGACAACCCGGAATTAGTGCGGGATTGGTTGTGGTTTTTTGTGCCCTGTGGCGCACGGATGCGCCGCGGGGCTTTTTTCTGCGTGCATCCCGCCGGGCGCCCTATTCTATTTGTGCGGAGGCGGCTTATTGGCTCGAATGAGATTTGAGGAATTTTCTCCACTCAGCGTCAATGCTCTCTAAACTACGACCGTAAGCCTGCTCGAAGTGTTCGAGCACGTCAGGGTCCTGAAAGTCGGTCAGCAGACAGAATTTCTTAAGCCGGTCCCAACCGTAATTCTCAACCAGAAAGTGGACAAGCAGACTGGCAGCGGTGTACATTTTACCCTGGTCGTGTTTCCAGAAGTTTTCATTGACCGCTATTTCCTCCAACGGTGGGATATCGGCAGCGTCCACGCCGTTAGCGAGAAATTCAGACACATTTGCGTCGGGTGAGGACATCTTTTCTGCGTATACAGCCAGGCCCTCGTGGAACAGTGACGGCGCCGAGCCGTACATACGCGACCATACCCAGTGCGCATATTCGTGACGGAATCGCACCATGTAATTGGGGTCGTCCGTGGGGTCCATCATATAGAACAGCACGTGCGGATTTGTAAATGACCCAAATGTTCTATCCGATCGCGTTTTGACGATAAAGCATGACAGCTTCGTAAGCATGGCGGTAACGTCCCGCTTGGACGTTGGCTCGATCTGGAAGAACTTCTCCAGTTGACGATAGACTTCCTCCGACTCTGCGCCGAAGGAGTCGAACATGGCATCATCTTCGTCATGCACGTCGATGTGGTAGTGCATGATGAAGTGATCAGACATGTGCGTCTGCCAATCCAGAGAAGAGATGATCCCTGGCAGCCATGAGTCCATATCTCTTATGGTTTCGAAAGATGACGGCGAGTTGATTGCGGCCTTGAGGTTGTCCAACGTCTCGATTCTTTGCGCAGCCGGCGATTGCGCGCTGCTGAGATTACTGGCCATCATGATTATGGCAATGCCTGTCAAAATGACTTGTCTGCTTTTCGAATGCCGAATCATTGTACATGCTCCTTTATCCATTCAGCGACCATTTCCAGCGCTGTAGGCGCGATGGTTTCTTCGATATTGTTATATTCGCCGATAGCTCCGGTATTTGCTGTCTGGAGCATGTGATTCAGGCCGGGCAGTTCTTTGACGGTGAAGTCGGTGTTTCCGCCTGCTTTGAGAGCTTCTTCAATTGCGGCAAGGTTCTCTTTCGGGGTAACCTGCACATCGAGGGAGCCGTTGATGGCAAGGACAGGGCATCTGACCTTCCTCCATCTCGGCCTTGGATCGAATTCATGAGCTGTACGGCAACCGCGAGAGAGGCAGTTCTCAATCTGGTTGCTCCAGCCGTCTTTGAGATACCTGTAGGCATGCCGCTGCTTATCCGTCATCTCGTCATAGATCTTTTGCATTTTGGCCTTTGCGATGCCGTTGTCCTTCTCATCGAGGGGAACGCGGTAGTATGGTTCGATTACCTGGCGGATTAGTTCGAGTTCTTCGTCGGTGGCGCCCTTTGATCTTGCGGAGGCGAGGTCCTGCAGAATGATGGTGTCGCATCCGGTTAGACCAGGGCCTGCGATGCTGACGAGGAAAGCAACGTCCGCGGATTCTGCAGCAACAATCGGTGCGACGATACCGCCTTCGCTGTGGCCTATGAGGCCTATATGGGTGGAGTCGATCTCGCGGCGGGTTTTGAGATACTCTACAGCAGCGTTGGCGTCAGAAGCGAAATCATAAATGGTGGCTTTGTCGTAATCACCGGTCGAGTGGTTTGTTCCTCTCTTGTCGTAGCGGAGGACGGCGATTCCGTTTCGTGTGAGATAGTCTGCGAGGACAAGGAAGGGGCGATGGTAGCCGACCATTTCGTCGCGTCCGTGAGGGCCTGAGCCCTGGAGGAGGATTGCGGCTGGATGCAGCCCTTTTGAGCGGGGCAGGGTCAGTGTGCCCGCCAGTTTGACTTTGGCCGAGCTGTTGAGGAACGCGACCTCTTTTTCGTAGTAGGGCAAGGGTCTTTCAGGTGTTTGCGGCCGGTTGAAGCCGGGGACTTCCTTGACGAGTTTAAGCTCGAGCGGGAACTTATTAGGCCCCTGCTTCCACTGGGCGCTGATTGTGGATGTGGTCTTGTCGAGGGCGCCTTCGATTGTGACATCGTCCTCCTCGATTGTCAGGTAGATTTTGTTGCCCTGGATTTTCACTTCGTCAGCAGCGATTCCCACAGCCCCCTGGTCGAGGCTGACGATAGTAGCCTTCATTGTCCGGCCCTTACCCCTTTCGAACTCGATGGCCATCTTCAGTGTGGCGCCGTCTGGTAATGTCAGCGTACCATACCAGATTCCTTCGATGCCGCTCTTTTGCTGTGTTGCCGCAAGACCTTTAGGTGCCGCGGCAAGAGCCAACACAATGACCAATGAAACGAGCAAATGTGTTTTGTAAATGTTAATTCCCATCCTTATCTTCTCTTATTGTAAGGCCCTTTGTTTCGCGAATCCGATGCGGTCTAAGATGATGACCCCTCTTTGCGCTCGGTCGAACACGAACCGGATTCGCGTTATCCTGGCTGGGTCAAATTCCGGCATCTCAACTGCTCCCGCAAACTCAGCCAGTGGCAATTCGAAACTCTGAAGCGTGATCTCAGTATCTGAGACAAATAGCCGTGTGTCCTCCGGCAGTTTACTGAACCGTGATTTCAGTACAGGAGGTATCGCTCTGAAATCACTTAGCGCCAGCTTTGCAGTCACGCCGTCGGTCGTAACAAATTCAATGCTGAAATCAAGCAGCTCATCTTCTGCACCGGAGGTGTCCTTAGCAGTCACAGCAGCCTTGGCATCGTTTGGTTCATCGATCTGCGGCGCCGGTGGTTGCTCCTCTGTCGCAGCGATTTCAAAGCAGAGAGTCGAGTCCTTCGTGATATTCCACTCTCCAGCCGCGTCCGCCGGCAGTTCGAACTCATAGCTCGCCGTCTCTGCCTCCACCCGATGCCAGCCGAGCCACACCGCGTTGTTTTCCTGGCTCTCCCACTGGTGACGCAGCATCATATTCCCTTCACGCCAAGTCGCCAGGCCATCGGCCGATATCCGCCCACCTTCGGCAGTTGATGTAGTGACATCAGGGTCTTCGTCAAAGCCGGCTACCATTTTGAATGTGGAGTCTTCGAAACGCGTGATGTAGATGTCGTCCGGCAGCCAGGTGGCCGCCCTGCGGTGATCTTCAAATAACGGCAGATACTCACTGTTGCCGCGAAGCGTTGTTTCAAGAAACGCCGATATATAGACTTTACCTATCTGTCGCTGCTCGTGGCCTTCGAGCAGCGGTTTCGCATTGATAAGGGCCTTGGTCGGGAACCAAAAGTCATATCGTCCCCATACCGTATTGAACTGGCTGTGATTTGAGCGATAGTTGTAAACACTTGCCTTGAAGTGGTAGTCCTCGCCCGTAAACTTGACACGATTGTATTGACGGCTGCCTAGAAAGAAGAATGCCTGGGCGTCATGTCCCCCCTGCAGAATGAGGTAGTTGATATTCTCAAGCGGATTTCGATAGCCTGCAGGTCTATACTGACCATCAACCGGTGCGATACCAACCACTGACTTGATATTGAAGTTGAAGTCGAATTCGATGGTAGCATCCTCGGAATAGTGACTCAGTTTATTAAACGTGGCAGCAACCGCCGCCGCCTCGCCTCCGCGCGAATGCCCTATCAATGCGATATTCTCGGTATCGACCTGACCGCTGAATGGATTGCCCTCCTCCCGGTTCCACTCATGAAAAAGCTCAAGATGTTTCAGCAGCAACCACGCTCTCGCGTCGTTTTCGCCGGTGAAGTCAGCATGCCATGAAGCATTCAGAAAGTTCTCGTCCACCGATGCGAGAATGAAACCTCGACTCGCAAGCAGCCGACCGAGGTATTCGTATCCCGGATCAGAGTGATGTTCCATCCTATGGTTGCCGTGGACAATGAGCGCCAGAGGAAATGGGCCCTCGCCCTGTGGATACCACACGCGCGCATTTAACGGTGCATGCTCGAGATCAAACCCCCAGTACCAGTCGCGCAGCTTCTTCTGCCTCCCCCAGGCGTTCGCAAATCTCGTCACATCGATCGTCTCCGTAACTATATTTACATCCGCACCAAATTCCACCCTGCGTTTGTCGGTGCCTGAACCGTAGGTCAGGTATCCGACTTCATAAGAACCGGCTTCTGCCGGATTCCCGATGGCCAGAGGTTGTACATCAACTGACTGATCGCTGAACTCGACGAGGTAATCATCTGTCCCCGGCGTCACCGCGTAGTACACGAGCATCATGTTGCACGCCACACACATCACAATGACCATACCGGCAAGAGTCTTCTTGAACCAGTAGACTTTGCGGCGCCTGGCTGCTGCAAGGATAGCTATCGCACCGAACAGGAATGCCTGGGTAAGGACGATCACAGCGGCTGTTCTCCATGTGTACTCGTCTGGAAAAAGGATGTCCCAGTCCATGGGAACTCGCGCTGCTACAACAACTGCGATCACCACCCATGTTATAAAGGCAGGCACATGCATCAGCATCCGCAGCACCAGCACAGTCGCAAGACCGATCAACACGCTGTAACCCAGCCAAAAGATCGCCGGAACAACAACATCCCACACACCCGGCAGGCCTGGACGTATGGACATGCCGTACACGGCACAAATGATTACCAGGGCAACCAGAGCCCCCACACTCATACCAACCCTGACAGCATGACCCGGGTGCAATGCCTGCCACATGTTTATTGCCCACTCCTTGAGTCTCTTCCACATTAGGCTTACTCCCGGAATTTCAGTGGTTTCATTCCTGTTTCAGACGTGTCTGCCCACGTTCACGGCACTACAAGTCTTGTTTGACGCTCCTGCACGAAGGCTTCCGAAGCCAACGGATTCCAAGCAACGATAGTATCAGGCAGGCCAGCGAGATTATCAACAACGCCGCCGAGTATGCTTCCTTCTCCAGACTGAATTGAGATTCGATAAGGCTCAGTTCCGCCGAGGCAAAAAGTAGTACCGCCGCCAATGCCAGCCCCAGCAGTGTTGTCTTAACGGTGGCGCCTGCGAAAAGCTCTGCCGATTTGTGCACTAGGTATTTCACATCCTCTCTTGCCCATATGATTACCGGTATGAACACGACAGCCAGGGCAAATATGACAACATACGCGGCAGACGTGTAGCCTCTTGCATAAAGAAACGGCGCGTATAGCGGAACCAGATTGCCGATTGCATGAGCGGTGATAGTGACAACAAGCGAGCCCGTCGCGTGATACGCAAGACAGAGCATCACCCCGGCAGCGACGGTGTTGAGTATCTGCAGCAGATTCCACTGGGGATGGACCACACGATGTGTTAGCGAGAACGTAACCACCGAAACAAGCAAACCAACAATAGGTGCAGACTCTTTGGCAAACAAACTCTGAATATAACCGCGATACCTGATCTCTTCATGAAATGCGCCCGTAGCGAATCCGATCGCGAAGATCACGCCCGTCAGCTTCAGCAAAGCCATAGGCAGCGGCGCGTCACTGAATCCGGCCAGCATCTCGGCATGTGTGCCCAGCAGCGCGAGTGAGAACAGCATCTGTACGAAATAGAAAAGGCTGAATGTCGCCAGCCCGAACCTCATATCCTTTGCCCAGCTCCTGTGAACCATAAATCCCAGGTCTTTCCATGACCAGCCTGCACCCATCTTCCGGAGTGTGTAAGCCAGCAGCCCAGCTAATAGACCCTCTGAAATCCAAAATAGAATGTTCCCCGGCGTGTTCCATGCTCGCAAGAAGACTGGGTTCATCGTCTCTGCATACAGCTCAAGCAGAGCAAGTATTCCCAACACTTCAAGAAGCAGCAAAAACATTTTGGCCATTTGCTTTGCGCTCATAATCCAGTCTTCCTTCAACGCAACAGTCTTGACTCAGAGATCCGCCAATTGAACGAGATTCGCTTCTGAATATACTCTGAAGTGGTTGTCCAGATAGACCTTGTGAGAGGCGCCGATCAGGACAAGCGTCTTCCTGCCGGCGTTCTGCTCAACCACTTCGACGATGTTGTCAAATATGCAGCGGTTTCTCTTGACGACTTCCAGTTCGAACCACGTCTTGAAATCCGGATCGGAGCTATAACTGCTGTAAAGGTCTTCATCCAAACGTATGACTATATCGCGAAAGGCGTCGCTGTTGAGTTTATCGTAGTATGTGGATGTACCGTTTGCCTTGTCTTCCTCCAGCCATCCATTCATTTTTGCAAAGACCGGTGCGACTTTCGGCTGGAACGGGTCGCTGCCATTCTTGGCTTTGTACCTCTCAACGAATCTGCCATTGGCTTCGCCCTTGGCCGTGTCGTCGCCCCTGTAGTCGATGGCGCACAGCTCCTCAAGACCTGTTCGCCGGGCCAGCGGAAACGCGATCTCTTTTATTTCGCCTCGCATCTTGCTCGTGTAATCCTTGAGCTTCTCAGGAAGGATCTCTTTGACCTTTTCCTGCACTGCGGGCGTCTGCGTCTGAAGTTCCGCATCAATCAGATACCACTGGTAGCATGCATTAAGGTAGTCCCTTGATATGAAAAGGGCGTTTGCCAGGTTAGCCCTGAGGGCAAGGTTATCCGGCTGATTGTTGATTTTCCTGCGGAGCTGTTCTGTGATTTTCTTGGCCTCGCCGGGCGCAATGCCGGTTAACTGGGAAAATTCAGCGATGTTCTTTGTGTACCCATCGTTATAGAAATCGTTTTTTTCTGATGAGGGCAGCCATTCCACACAGATTGTGCCCGGCTTGAATTTCACCACCTTGGTTATGATGGGATCAAGGTCCTGTGGGTATTTTCTGAAATCGTGGTCTTTGAAGTGGAATGTTCCGAGGAGGAGGATGTTTGCTTTTCGTTCTGCTCGGTCACCGGCCATCAGGGTACGGCACCAGGGCAGCAGTATGATGCAGGCCAAAAGGCCGAGGACGATTCTGGTTCGGATCATCGTTAGTCCTTTCAATCTGACGTTCAGGGTGGGCGTTAATTCTTCCATGCTTTTGGGACGATTGTACGGATATCATATTACAGTTTTGTTACGGGATTGTGGTGTTTGCAAGATTTTTTGGGGTTCAGAGGCTTTTGTGTGAGTGCTGTAATTGTGCAGAAGGGGTTTAGTTGATGCCGATAAGTAATTAACCGTTTTGCGTACGGGAAGCGGTATTTTTCTAAGAATACTGTTTTTATCGGACGTTTGATGAATGGGTCGGCAAAAGCGTGAAAAGCAGGTGAAAGTAAAGGCGGTTGAATGCCTGGCGTTGGCGGTGTTGTTGGTGCTTGTGTGCAGTTGTCTGAGTTTTGATATTGGCGACTGGCCGAGCAGCTTTGTGTATCCTCATAACAAACCGGCAGCGAACTGGTGCGGGGTGGTTGGTGCTTTGTTTTCATATTACCTGCTGTATTATGTGGGGCCGGGGGTGTTCTTGTTTTTGGCGGGGGGGATTTGCTATGTGACAGCGCGGCTTGCGGGCAAAGAGGTTAATCAGCCGATACTGCGGCTGGTAGGGCTGGGGCTGTTGACGTTTGCAGGGTCAAGCACGTTTTATAGCTTTTTGCCTCACAGTGTTTATGGCTTTCCAATCGGGTCGGGCGGTGTATTGGGAGTCAGTGCTGTGCACTTCTTGGGCAGTCACTTTGGTGTTCTGGGGACGGTGATATTGCTGTCGGCTGTGTGGTTAGTTGGGTTCTTGCTTGTTGTGGACAGTATGGTAACGGGGTTGTTCGGTTGGATTGGCGCAGGTCTGCGCAGGGCTATGGGGATTGCGGCACCGACGTGGGCGGCGGCGAAGGAACAGTCAGGTGTCTTATCGGAGATATGGCAAAAGTTGAGCGCCAAGCAGCGAGAGCGCCGCAAGGCGTCCTGCGGGCTTTCGGCGCAGCCGGTGGAGGCGAGGGGCGGTGAGCAGCGAAGACGAGCGGTGGAGTCGGCACCGGAGCTGGCGGAAGAGACGACAGCTGGGGTCAGAGTCCAGTCGCCTGCTGCGGCCAGGCCTCAGAAGGCATATGTGCCGCCGAGTTATCAGGATTACGCGCTTCCATCGCTGGATTTGCTTGATGAGGCGGAGTACAGTTTTGCTTCAGTTCAGGAGAAGGTTGTCAAAGCCAAGGCAAGTGCTCTGGAGCGGCTGCTTTCGGAGTTTAATGTTAGCGCTCGAGTGGTGGCCGCGGAAACGGGGCCGGTTGTAACTATGTTTGAGCTGAAGCTCGCCGCGGGGGTCAAGGTCAGCCAGATAAGCTCGCTGGCTAACGATATCGCCAGGGCCTTGGGGGTAGCCGCGGTGAGGGTGGTAGCGCCGTTGACCGGAAAGCACACCATTGGCGTCGAGGTCCCGAACAGCGAAAAAGAGAAGGTGCGGATGAAGGACATGATGCTGTTGGCGGGAAGAAGGCCGGAGAGGATGGCGATTCCGTTGTTTCTGGGCAAGGACTCGGCCGGTGAAGCGCTTGTCTCGGATTTGACGACAATGCCGCATCTGCTCATCGCCGGCACTACCGGCTCCGGAAAAAGTGTCTGTATCTTCAGCATTATCTCCGGAATACTGCTGACCAGACGCCCCGACCAGGTCAAGATGATTTTGATTGACCCGAAAATGGTTGAGATGGCTGCGTTCAATACGATACCGCACCTGATGACTCCCATCGTAACCGAGACCAAAAGAGCGGTGCAGATTTTAGAGTGGGCGACGGTTAAGATGGATGAGCGGTATTCGTTGCTGGCTGAGGCCCGGGTCAAGAATGTCGCCGAGTACAATGCAATTGGGCCGGAGGAGATTATCAATCGGTTCAAGCCTACCAACAAGGACGAAGAGGCCATGATACCGAAAAAGCTGCCGTATATTGTCATTGTAATTGATGAGCTTGCGGACCTGATGATGACGGCCGCCAAGGAGATCGAGGCGTATATAGTGCGTCTGGCCCAGAAGAGCCGGGCTGTGGGGATACATATTGTCCTGGCGACGCAGAGGCCTCAGGCGACGGTGGTGACGGGGCTGATTAAGTCAAATATGCCGACACGGATTGGCTTCAGGGTGGCGGCGCGGATGGACAGCAGGATTATCCTTGACCAGAACGGGGCGGAGACTCTGCTTGGGCAGGGGGACATGTTGTTTTTGAAGCCCGGGACCAGCGACTTAGTGCGGGCGCAGGGGACGTTTGTTGATGAGGTGGAGGTGCGGCGGATAGTCAAGCACCTGAAGGATGTTGCCGAGCCGCAGTATCATCCGGAGCTGGCTCAGCTTGGCCGGCCGGACGCGGCGGACATGGTACTGGACGAATTGTTTGATGAGGCGGTGCGGATTATTTTGGACAGTGGACGCGGGAGCGTGTCGCTGCTGCAGCGACGGCTGAGTGTCGGCTACGCCAGGGCTTCAAGAATGATTGAGATGATGGCGGGGATGGGGGTACTGGGTGAATACAAGGGCAGTCAGGCCAGGGAGGTGATAATCACGCCTGAGGAATATGAACAGATGCGCGAGCAGATGGAGGCGGAATCTGGGACCGAGGCCGACGATGAAAAGCAGCCCGAACCTGCGTATGTGAGCGAGGGCCAGCGGGGGTACGTGTCCGCGGACAGTGAGCAATAGCAAGCCATTTCTGCGGGCCGTGGGCTGTGTTTTCGATGGGCCTACTCTGGTTATCTCATTGATTTAGAGGTGATTTGCGCTTATATTATTTGTATGGATTGGGCTGGTGGATTATGCGACGAACAACAAGGGTCATAACGGTGGGTTTTGCTCCGGCGTGGGATATCACGTGCAAGGCGGCGGGGTTGAACTGGGGGGCACATGTACGCGTAGAGAATATAACGTGGCGACCTGCGGGAAAGGCGCTGAATATTTCGCGGGCGCTTGCCTGGCTGGGTGAGAAAAGCACGGCTGCCGGATTGTGGGGGCGGGGTGATTACGAGCAGATGCGGGAAGCAATGCGTCCTTTGAGCAGCTATGTGAAGATTGCGATGACGGTTGCGGATGGGGCGACTCGACATAATATAACTGTGGTGGATACGGCTAAGCAGCGGGATATGCATCTTCGGGACGCCGGCCGACTTGCGACGAGCAGCTCGCTGCGAAGACTGCGGGAGGACTTGGGTAGCATTGTTGGGGCTGGTGATGTGTGTGTGTTTGCCGGCCGGATGCCTGAGGGGCGATTGCTTTCTGGCGCGATGGCTATGGTTAGAAATTGTGTTAAGCATGGGGCGAGGGTGGTGGTTGACACGTCAGGGCCTGAGCTGCGGAAGGTGGTCTCGCGAGGCGGTTTGTGGGTGGTGAAGCCGAACGTTGAGGAGCTGGGGGCTTTGGTTGGGGATGTGGTCAGGAATAATGTTGGGGCTATTGTGGACGCGTGTCGCGGGCTGCTTGACGAGGTGGAGGTGGTCATTGTCAGTCGCGGGCGGGCCGGAGCGGTGATTGTGACGCGCGACTGTGCCTGCAGTGGCAGAGCCCCGGCGCGCCGGGGCGGCGGTGATGAGGTGCTCTCGACCGTGGGTTGCGGCGATTATCTGTTGGCGGGTTTCTTAAGTGGGATGGTGCGGGGCGGCGATGTGAAGACGGCATTGGAAAGAGCAATAAAGGTCGCCACGGCTCGAGCGATGGGCTGGACGGAGGACAGAAAGTGGATGGATGTGCAAAGTGGAGTGCGGGGCAGGTGCGAAAATGTTAAGACAAACGCGGTGTGAGTGTGGAGATGGATGATGGGTAAGGCGAAGGTGTGGGGAATTGTCCTGTTAGTTTTCGCAGCGTGCGGAGGGGCTTGGCCCCAGGGGGCCAGGGGACAGGAGAAATGGCTGGGAAGGCTGAGATTCGAGAAGGGGCAGAAGCTGTTTGTGCGGACCGCCGTTGAGCAGAACGTGATAAGGCAGATAGGCCAGCAGGAGCGGACATTAGTGCAGAATACGTGGGTAGGGTGTGATTGGGACGTCGAACAGATCGAAGAGGATGGGGGTGCCTGGATAAAACAAACCTACAGGAGTGCCGGTGTGAAGATTAAGGGGCCAGGTGTAGATGTAGAGTTTGATTCGACAAAGGATAAGCAGGTCCCGATTCAGGCGCTGTCGCTGGTCCTGTTGCTCAATCAGGCGTTCTACGTCAAGATTAGCCCGGTCGGGAAGATAGAACGCATAAACGGATTGGATGAACTGATGGGGTATGTTAAGGCATCAATGCCGGATGTGCCGAACAAAGTGCAAATGGCAGAGGGCCTGAGACAACAGCTCAGTGAGCAGGCCATTCGGATGGAGATTGAGAGGAAGCTGGCGATTTATCCCAGCGAGGCGAAAGAGCCGGGCCAGAGCTGGGGCGAGTTGGAAGAGACATCGGAAGGGGCGGAAGTGGTTGTGGAGAGGGAATTCACATTGAAGGAGCTCAGGGAGGACGGCGCGGTGATTGAGGTAGCGATAGACATCAAGCCGAGCGAGGACATCGAGCCGGTGGAAGTGGACGGGCAGAAAGTGATTCGCAAGATTTCGGGCCTGGGGCACGGACGGATAGAGATAAGTGAGCCGAACGGCTGGATAGTCCGCAGTGAGATTGGGCAGGATATGGTGGAGCAGACGGAGATTGTTTCACGAGGTGCGGTGCTGAGGCGGCGGCAGCCAGAGCCAGTCAAGACGCATCGTTTAGAGATATTTGAGATGTCCGAAAGAGAGGATGAGCAAGACGCAGAGGAGGTAGCGGATTAGTTTTGAGTTTTCCCGGGGTATTTCGGGGGTAGGGGGGCGATACGGGGATGGCGGGGCGCTTATACTCCATTCTATGTGTCGCTGGAGGGGCCTCAGAGCCCTTGCGCCACTGCCGAGAACCAACGTCCGGGATGGTTTTGCTGGCCAAACGGCGTTGCATTCGGTAATTTGGTGGCGGATACGACAAACAGGGTGGCTTATGTGGGCACGGGCAGGGATGTATTCAGCCAAGGAGAATTTGTTTGAGGAGCACTTGTTATGAGCAGGTTTGTGAGCTTTGTTTTGTCGGTATTGGTGGTTTGCGGGTGCGGGGACGTATCGCATTGCCCGTATGGAGCGCGGGAGGTAGAGGGGGGCGAGCGGCTGTTCGACGGCGAGAGCTTTGCCGGATGGGAGGGTAACCTTGAATGGTTCCGGATAGAGGATGGGGCAATTGTGGGCGGGTCGCTGGTCAAGGCCATACCTCGGAATGAGTTTTTGTGTACGCGGGAGCAGTACGGCGACTTTGAGTTGCGGCTGAGTGTCAAGCTTATTGGGGACGGCAATGGGGGGATACAGATTCGCAGCAGTCGGCTGGAGGGAAGTCGTGAGATGGTCGGGTATCAGGCGGACATAGCGGAGGGGTACTGGGGTTGCCTGTATGACGAGTCGCGGAGGAATGTGGTGCTTGTTCGGCCGGACGCGGAAGAACTGGAGAAGGTATTGAAAAGGGGTGAGTGGAACGATTATCAGATAAGGTGTGAGGGTAAGAGAATTCGGTTGTGGCTGAACGGATATAAGACGGTGGATTATGTTGAGAGCGATGGGAGTATCGTGCAGGATGGGGTGATTGGACTGCAGATACACGGCGGGGGGCCGAGCGAGGTTTGGTATAAGGATATTGTTTTGAAGCGGTTGTAATAGGCTTTTTGTGGAGACTTGAACAGTGCGGAGTAATGTACTTAGTCGCAGACAGTTCTTGAGCAAGGCGGCGCGAGGTGTAACGGCGGCGGTGGGATTTCCGTTCGTGGTGGCCGGCTCTGCGCTGGGCAAGGATGGTGCTGTTGCGGCGAGTGAGCGGGTTGTGATGGCTGGGATTGGAGTGGGCAGCCAGGGGTACGGCAATATGGTGGGGAACGATTATTCGGGGACGCCTTCGGGCGGGTTTTTGGGGCAGCCGGATGTTCAGATAGTGGCGTCCTGCGATGTGGATGCGAACAACCGGCAGCGGTTGATTGACGTTGTGAACGACAAGTATGGGAACAAAGACTGTGCGGGGTATGGAGATTATCGCGAGCTTCTGGCGCGGGATGATATTGATGCGGTTATGGTTGCTACGCCTGACCATTGGCACGCGTTGATATCTGTTGCTGCGGTGGAGGCAGGCAAGGATGTTTATTGTGAGAAGCCGCTTGCTTACAGTATTGCGGAGGGGCGAGCGGTGGTCGAGGCGGTGCGAAGGCACGGTGCGGTTTTTCAGGTGGGCAGCCAGCAGAGGTCCTGGAGTATATTTCGGTTTGCGTGTGAGCTGGTGAGGAACGGGAGAATCGGCAAGGTCGCAACGGTTCGTGTCTGGCTTCCTATGGGTGGTGGATGGACGGGGCCTCTGGTTCCTGAGCCGGTGCCCGAGGAGCTTGATTACGATATGTGGTTAGGTCCTGCGCCGTGGAGGCCTTATTGTAAGTGGACGGTTCACGGGAATTTCCGCTGGAAGAGCGATTACGCGGGCGGTTCGATAACGGACTGGGCGGGTCATCACTGCGACATTGCGCAGTGGGGGATGGGGACAGAACTGACGGGGCCGGTCGAGGTTGAAGGGGAAGGGGAGTTTTTGAAGGGCGGGTTCTGGGACACGCTGACCAGCTATCATTACGAGTGCAGGTACAAGGAAGGTTTTACGATGGTAGTGGAGGATACGGGACGTCGTCCGAGCGGCAGGGACGGGATTGAGTTTTCGCAGGGTTCGGGCGGTGTGCTTTTTGAAGGCGAAGCAGGTTGGATCCACGTTAACCGCGGGGGACTGGATGTGTGTCCGCGTTCTCTTGCCAGGGAGCGGATCGGGCCTGATGAGGTTCACCTTTACCGAAGCGATAATCATAAGAGGAATTTTGTCGATTGTGTTCGTACGCGCAGACAGGCGATAGCGCCGTCCGAAGTTGGGCATCGGTCGATGTCGATCGGTCAGTTGGGGATAATCGCGATGAAGGCGGGGCGGAAGCTAAGGTGGGATCCCGTGAAGGAGCGTTTTGTCGGCGATGAGGATGCGAACAAGATGTTGTCCCGGTCGATGCGTAGCCCGTGGCATTTGTAATTTCCTTTTTGATAAGGAGAATTGGTTGTGAAGAGTTATTTGGCCTTTGTGACATTGGTTGTTGTTTGCAGTGCGGGGTACGTTATGGGAGCGGATGAGTCGGTATTGGCGGGGGATTCGACGCCTCTTTATGTATTGCCGAAAGGGGTGCAGACTCGATGGGCGACGGCGGAGAATCCAAAGGCAGAGAGGGGAGCGGGTGGAAAGACAAAGGGAGGCAGGAAGGGGTCGCCGTGTTATGGTCTGGAGCCGGGCAAAAGCCAGGTTGTCGCGGAGGTTAAGGGGCAGAGCGGGATGGTTCGGCGGATGTGGGGGACGATAATCGGCTGCTGGGAGTGGGGGCCGAAAGAGGAAAGGGAGCGGCTGGGTAAGATGCTGCGTGGAGCGCGGATTGATATGTACTGGGATGGAGAGGAGAAAGCGGCGGTGTCTGCGCCGTTGGGGGATTTTTTCTGCCACGGGCTGGGTAAGATGTCTAAGTTCAACTCGGCGCTATTTTCAAGCCCGGAGGGGCGGAGCTTTAACTGCAGTATTCCGATGCCGTTTAAGAAGGGGATGAAGATTGAGATAACGAACGAGACCGAATACGGTTTGTGGGCGTTATTTTTCGAGGTTGATTATACCGTGGGGGACAAGCTCGGCGACGACGTTATGTATTTTCATGCTTACTGGCGGCGTGAGAATCCGACGACGCTGCAGAAGGATTATGAGTTTTTGCCGAAGGTAGAGGGCGCGGGCAGGTTCCTCGGTGTGAACGTCGGAATAATTGCCGATACGGAGAAATACCTGAACTCGTGGTGGGGGGAGGGAGAGGTGAAGATATATCTTGACGGCGACACGGATTACCCGACGCTTTGCGGGACGGGGACGGAGGATTACATCGGTACGGGCTGGGGACAGGGATGGTATTCACAGCCCTATGAGGGTTGTCACCTGGCCGACCACGAGAATATGCAGTTCTGTTTTTATCGGTTGCACATTCCCGACCCGGTTTATTTCGGCAACGATATACGGGTGACGATTCAGCAGATAGGGGCGGCGGACAGTGGTACGTTCGAGAAGTTCAAGGCTCGCAAGCAGGTGCTTCACAAGACCGGGCCGGGGCTTGTTGAGATTGACTGGGAGACGCAGAAGGACGTGCCGCTTTTCGAGAGGCAGGATGACTGGTCGAGCTGTGCTTATTTTTACCTGGATAAGCCGGTGAGCAATCTGTCGGCACTGGCGCCCGTGGAAGAGCGGATGAAGGGATTGTAATTCGTAGCTTCTGTTTCGCGGTTCGGGGGGATTGAATCGGAAGCTTTTTCTGTTAGAATAGCGGTCCGGATTCACGTCAAGAATTGTTGAATTTATGTTATGGAGATATGTCATGAGAACGATTATGGTTAGGTTGTGCGTGGTGTCAGTGGTTTTGGTGAGCTTTGTGGAGAGCGCGGTGTGTTCGGAGGCGAGGATAACATTGAGCGGTGATGCGGCGGGCACGCTTTATGTTTTGCCTGAAGGTGTTGAGACACGGTGGGCAAGTCCTGAGAACTGGGGCGCAGAACGCGCAGCTGCGGGGCAAGTCAATGCAGGAAGGAAGGGTTCGCCCAGTTTTCCTCTCAAGGCCGGTGAAAGCAAGGTGCTTGCCGAGGTCAAAGGCCGGAGCGGCATGGTTCGCAGGATGTGGGTGACTATCAGCGATCGTGACGCAGTGATGTTGCGGGGGCTGCGGCTTGATATGTACTGGGACGGCTCGGATAAGCCGGCGGTTTCGGCTCCGTTCGGTGATTTCTTTTGCCACGGTATCGGCAGGATGTCGACGTTCGAGTCGGTGCTGTTTTCAAGCCCGGAGGGACGCAGCTTCAACTGCAATATCCCTATGCCCTTTAAGACAGGTATGAAGATAGTGCTGACGAACGAGACGCCGCGGGATGTTGCCATGGTTTTCTACGATGTCGATTTTACAATCGGTGACAACTTTGCCGATGATATGCTGTATTTCCACGCACACTGGAGGCGAGAGAATCCGACGACGATGCAGAAGGACTTCGAGATCTTGCCGAAGGTGGAAGGCGCGGGCAGGTTTATCGGCGCTAATGTCGGGGTCATCGCCAATCAGGAGCTCTATTTCAAGAGCTGGTGGGGCGAGGGCGAGGTCAAGGTATATCTGGACGGCGATAAGGAACTGCCGACGCTGTGCGGGACGGGCACAGAGGATTACATCGGCAGTGCGTGGGGACAGGGGCAATACGCCAACTGGTATCAGGGTTGTCACCTTGCAGACCATGAGAAGATGCAGTATTGCTTCTATCGCTGGCACATACTTGACCCGATTTATTTCCGGAAAGATATCAGGGCGACGATTCACCAGATCGGCTGCTGGGGCCCGGGTAATCGTGAGCAGATGGCCGAGCTTGGCAAGCCCCTATACAGTAACGGCCCTGGTCTGGTTGAAGTTGACATTTCCGACGAGGCCAATCCGTCTGAATACGGCCTCTTTGAGCGACAAGACGACTGGTCCTGTTGTGCGTATTTTTACCTGAACAAGCCGGTAAGCAACCTGCCGCCATTAGCCGCTGTGGCAGAGCGCGTGAAGGGCTTGTAATGTTTAACGCCGCGTACAAGTTTCTTAGGTCAACCTTGATTTTTGTTTCATAAAGTGGAATTGTACAATCGTCTTTTGTCAAGAACGTAAAAAGCAACTTTGCTTTTGCGTTAAAAATCACATTTTGGAAAACCTGTACACAGCGTTAATGTTTATTTTTTCGATTTTGTCAAGCCGAGGTTTTTGAATAGGTACAGCCCCTCTTTTCCCGGTGCGATTATGTCTTTGTAGCCGTTATTGTCCACATCCGATACCCAAAAATAGATCCCTGCGCCGCTTGTCTGGGATGGTGGGCCGAAGTCGAGAGTCACTCTGTCAAATTTGCCGTTGTTGATTTCAAAGTAGTAAATTCCAATCGGGTCGGATGAGCCGGGGTCTCTGCCCTGGTGTGCTCGGTATCGTTTTCCGGTGATAAGCTCAAGGTCCCCGTCATTATCAATGTCGTGCAGTTGCAGGTCGTGATATTGTGAGCGGTCTGGGTCGATGTCATGTCTTACCCAGGTCCTTTTTCCGTCAGTTTGTTTTTGCTCCATCCAGAACAGGCCATAGTCGTGTCCCTGTCCGACGATTAAGTCTGCCAGCCCATCACGGTTTACGTCATAAACGAGTATGGGGATGCTTGCGGGGCCGAGGTTGAATTCAGGATGCAACTGCCATCTGTTGGTAAGCGGATTGTCTTTTGGCGCTTCGAGCCATCCTCCGGCAAGAATAAGATCGCCCCTGTTGTCACCGTTGATGTCACCGTAACCCAGGCCATGCCCTTGGTTTTGATTATGTATCAGGTGCCTTGAGAATTTACCGGCCCCCTTGCCTTCTTGGTCTGTTATGAGTTTATAGATAAGCAAGTGGTTGCCCGGTAGATTGGGAACTACTTCAACTATGCCGTCACCGTCGATGTCCCAGCAACGGAGGGTTTCTATGTTGCCGCATTTGTGGATATCGTGGACTTTCCAGAGAGCTGGTTTTCCTTTTGGATTCCGGCGCCAGCGCAGGGTTTTTCCCCACCAGCCACCACTGACAACATCTGTGTATCCATCACCATCTACATCCATGGGATAATCGGCAAAATCATCGAAGTAATCTTCATTAGGCGGGATGTCGCAGATTTTGTGCTGATTCTTGAAGTCTGGACCCGCGAACCAGTATTCACCTGAGATTATGTCGAGATGACCATCGTTGTTGACATCAAAGACAGAGGCAGCTTCATAAGTGACATTGCCGATTTTGACTCGTTCAAACTGCAGCGTTTTCTGTGCGAAGACAGTTGTTGAAAGATAGAGTGTGAATACGAGGTACGTCGAGAGTTTTATTTTGTACATTTTTGGCTCCATTGGATATAAGTCTTGGCACTATCTTTACAGCGCCGCAAATTGTTTGACACGCATTGTAACGCCAGCTATTGTGAAAATCAAAGAGAACCCTGCTTTCAAGGTATGATGGTGCGAAAGACAGATTTCTTAATATAACGAAAGCCCTGTCTTGAGGACGAGGCTGTGTAAACATCAGATTTATTTGGTTTTTCTGTTTTGAATTTGGATAGTAAAGGAATGAGCGATGAAAATTGGCTTTAATATGTTGCTTTGGACAACACACGTGACCGAAGATGTTTTTGGACTGTTTGAGAAGCTCAAAGAATCGGGTTATGATGGTGTTGAGGTGCCTGTATTTAAGGGAGATACGGCACATTTTGAGAAGGTCTCTAAGGTGCTTGGCGATAACGGCCTGGATAGCACTGTGGTAACTGTCATTCCGGATGAGCGACATAATCCGGTCAGCGCCGAAGCGAAGCACCGTAAGGCAGCGGTCGATTATCTTAAATGGTCGATTGATTGTGCAAGTGCCCTCGGGGCTGAGGTGATTTGCGGGCCGATATATCAGCCGTTAGGTGTATTTACAGGCCAGGGCCCGACAGAAGAGGAAAAGCAGCGAGGCACTGAAGTACATCGGCAGGTAGCTGAGTATGCTTCGCGTGCGGATATCGTTCTTGCGGTTGAAGCCCTCAATCGTTTTGAAGCTTATTTTTTAAATCTGACCGATGATGCAGCGGAATATGCTAAGCGTGTTGGACGGGAGAATTTTGGAGTTCTTTTCGACACGTTCCATGCGAGTATTGAAGAGCGGGATCCAATTGCTTGTATCGGGCGTAATATCGAGCAAATCAGGCACGTTCACATCTCCGAAAATGATAGGGGTGTGGTGGGTAAGGGACATATCGACTGGCCCGGGACTTTCAAGGCGCTGCGGTCGTCGGGTTATGACAGTTGGTTGGTTATCGAGGCATTCGGTCGCGCGCTTCCAGACCTTGCTGCGGCGACTCGAGTCTGGCGCGACTTTTTCAGCAGCCCAGAGGAAGTCTATACTCAGGGTGTGAAGTTTATTAACGAGCAGTGGGCAAAAGCTGGATAGTTTAGGAATCTTTATTATGAAGTCTTACAGGATCGATCGTCGTCAGTTTTTGAGAAGAGCCAGCCGTGTTGCTGTCGGGGCTGTTGGTTTTCCGTATCTCGTCAGCGGCGCGGCTTTAGGAAAAGACGGGGCGGTCCCTGCGAGTGAGCGTATTGTGATGGGTGCAATCGGCACCGGTGGCCAGGGGACTCGCCATATAGCTGGCGGTATCTGGGTTCAGGGGGGAGGTTTTCTTAGTAAACCACAGGTGCAGTTTGTTGCGGTTTGTGATGTCAATGCCAAGCGCCGTCAACAGGCGAGGAAAATAGTTAATCAGTATTATGGCAACCAGGACTGCAAGGAGTACGGAGATTTTCGAGAGTTACTGGTGAGGGATGATATTGATGCTGTACTTATAGCAACTGGTGACAGGTGGCATCCTTTGATTTCCATAGCCGCGGCGAGGGCGGGCAAGGATGCTTATTGTGAGAAGCCGTCGTCGGTCACGATGGAAGAAGCGATAGCGATGGCTGATGTTGTACGGAATTATCACCGGGTGTATCAGGTTGGGACACAACAGCGTTCGAGCTGGGCCTTTCGTTTTGCCTGTGAGTTGGTTCGCAATGGTTACATCGGAGAGGTTAAAGAGGTAACTGTAGGTGTCGGCGGGACCTGGACGTATGCGGAACACAATTTACCTGCTGAGCTGATTCCACCTTATCTGGATTATAATATGTGGCTTGGACCTATACGCTGGAGGCCCTATAACAAAGACTTTGTTAATAGCTGGATGGCCTATCGTGATTGTTCAGGAGGAGAAATGACCAACTGGGGAGCGCATCATTTTGATATTGCCCAGTGGGGCTTGGGTATGGATGATAGCGGGCCAGTTGAGATTATTCCGCCGACCGACGATAAGGACTTCAGGGTGCTTACGTATCGCTATGCAAACGGCACTATTATGACTCGCGATCCGGAAAAATTGGTAAAGGCAGCGGGCACGGACAACGGTGTTATGTTCACGGGAACAGAGGGCAAAGTGACAGTTTGGCGATATTCGGTGAAGACCTGGCCTGATAGCTTGATTAGAACCAAACTTGGTGTAAATGACATACATTTGTATCAGAGCAAAAACCATCAGGATAACTTTCTTGAATGTGTCAAGACACGCAAGAGGACAATTACTGATATGGACATTGGACGGCGTTCAATAACCATTTGTCATCTGGGCAATATTGCGTACGAGCTTGGTCGGCCTTTGAGGTGGGATCCGGTAAAGGAACGGTTTGTGGGTGATAAGCAAGCCAACCGGATGTTGAGTCGACCGATGCGCGGTCCCTGGCATCTGCGAAAGAGCGTTTATTAGGCCTGTGATGGCTGATGCGGCGGGGCCGATTAGGCTCGGCATCAAAAGCAGGAGTTGAAATCATGCTGGGCAGAGGGCTGTATTGAGACAGAATGGGGTGCCGGGGCTGAACGTACTCTCCAATATAAAGTTGGTGGTGTCCGGATCCCATGTGAAACCCCGAGAAAACGGGGTGAGCGTGGGGGTTAAACAATGCGTCGCCGGAACGGCGACCTTGGGCCCGAGGACGGCTAAACAGGCGCCTTAGGTGTATTATTTTTTAGAAAAAGGTTGATTAACTGAAGTAGATGGGGTATATTTTCACGGTTTGATAAGCTCCGTCGCAAGGGGTAGTGATGGTCGCGTGTGGCGGCGTGGAGTCAACAGGATCACGGCATGGTTGATTCAAGCCTCCGACGGTGTCAGTTCAGGTCGTTCCGAGACGGCCTCCGTGACAGCGATTTGGATTATGGTCAATTGGCTCATTGGGTGGTTGTGTTTTGGTTCGTAGCTACCCGGTGGTGTAATAGGTAACACATGGGCTTTTGGTGCCCATATTCCAGGTTCGAGTCCTGGCCGGGTAGTTAGAGAAGTCAAAGAGCAAAAATCAAATATCAAAAATGGGAAAATGGCGAACAGAGTTGCGATAGTTCTGGCGGCGGGCGTGAGCAGCAGGATGAACACTAAGTTAGCGAAGGTGCTGCACGAGGTATGTGGTCGGCCTATGCTGTGGTATGTGCTGGAAGCCTGTCGCGGTGTTGGGGTCGATAAGATATATGTTGTGGTGGGGTATAGCGCCGAGCAGGTAAAAGAACGTTTTGCCGGCGAGCAGGATATTGTCTGGGTTGAACAGAAAGAGCAGAAAGGCACGGCTGATGCCGTGATGTGCTGCGGGGAGTATCTCAAAGATTTCGACGGGCAGACCCTTGTTTTGTGTGGGGATGGGCCTTTGATTCGCCCACAGATTCTGCGGACGTTGATTGAGAAACACGAGGCGGAGAATCCTGCGGCAACATTGGCGACAGCCGTTCTGGAAGACCCGACGGGTTACGGTCGGATACTCAGGGATGCTTACGGCAACATTCAGGGGATTGTGGAGGACAGCGACTGCAGCAGCGAGCAGCAAAGGATTAGAGAGGTCAATCCGAGCTACTATTTGTTTAACAACAGGGTATTGTATAAGGCGCTGGAGGACGTGAAGCCGGATAACGTCAAGGGTGAGTACTACCTGACGGATGCACTTGCGTTGATTATAGCCGCGGGACACAAGGTTATCGCGGTGACCGCGGTCAGGCCTGAGGAGGCGATGGGGGTAAACAGCCGACAGCAGCTCAGCGAGGCGGGCAAGATAATGCAGCAACGGATACAGGGACGGCTGATGGAGAACGGCGTGACAATCGTCGACCCGCCGAACACGTGGATTGACGCGAGGGCCGAAATCGGGCAGGATACGGTGATTGAGCCGTTTACGTATATCCACGGTGAGGTGAAGATTGGGCAGAACTGTCGGGTTGGCCCGTTTGCCTTCCTGCGGAGCGGGACGGTTCTCGGCGATGATGTTGTTTTGGGTGTCTTTACAGAGGTGAAGAATTCGGCTTTGGCCGACGGGGTTCGTGCCCGGCACCACAGTTACATAGGTGATGCTGTAATAGGCAGGGACGTAAACGTTGGGGCCGGTTCTATTACTGCCAACTATGACGGCAAGCAGATTCACCGGACTGAGATTGGGGACGGCTGTTATATCGGCAGCGGTTCGGTATTGATAGCGCCGCTTGTTTTAGAGCAGGGTGCTCATATTGAGGCCGGGGCGGTGGTGTCACAGGACCGGGTGAACCAGTTAGGTGGTGACAACTCGAACAATGGCTGAGAAGGGATGGAGCGATGTTTCTTAGCGACAACATAAAGATATTTGCGGGAACCAGCAATGAGCCGCTGGCGGCGGCGGTGTGCAAACATCTGGGTCTTCCTCTGGGCGGGGCGGAGATAGAGAGGTTTCCCGACGGGGAGAAGATGATTCGTGTTGAGGATGACGTCCGCGGCAAGGACTGCTTTGTGATTCAATCGACGTGCAGGCCTGTGGACGAGCATTTGGTCGAGCTTTTGATTTATCTGGATTGTCTCAGACGTGCCAGTGCGATGCGTGTAACGGCAGTGGTTCCCTATTTTGGTTATGCCAGGCAGGATAGGAAAGATGAAGGCAGGGTGCCGATAACGGCAAAGCTGGTGGCGAATTTGATTACGACCGCAGGCGCAGACCGGGTGCTGGCGATTGATTTGCATGCCCCGCAGCTTCAGGGTTTCTTTGATATACCGGTTGACCATCTGACGGGCGAGCTGGTTTTGAGTCGATATTTTCTGAGCAAGAAGATAGACAACGTGACGGTTGTTTCACCCGACGTTGGGAATATCAAGATAGCTGCACGGTACGCATCTCATCTGGGAGGGCAACTGGCGATAGTTCACAAGAAGCGCGTGAGCGGCAGTGAGGTTGAGGCGCAGGAGCTTATCGGAGATGTTGCGGGGCGCAATGTCCTGATGTGTGACGACATGATAGCGACTGCCGGGACGGTATGCAGCGCTGCGGAGCTGGTGATTGACCGTGGGGCGCAGAAGGTGTTTGTGGGGGCGACGCACGGCGTCTTTGCAGGCGAGGCGCTTGAGAAGCTGGCAAAAGCCCCTATTGATGAGATTGTGGTCACGGACACGATACCGCTAAGCGAAGACACCAGGAGGGCTGGCAAGGTCAGGGTGCTGACCGTGGCGGATATGATGGGCGAGGCGATTAAGCGGATACACAGGAATGAATCGGTCAGCAGGTTGTTTACAGGGCGGTAGAGGTATGTAGCTGACGGGGAAAGGGCAGGTTCGGAGAAAGGCAGGTTATGGGTAAGACGTTGGTCTTGAAGGTGCGGGTTAGAGAGCACGTTGGTTCAAAGGATGCGCAGAGGATTCGATGCGAAGGGCGCATTCCGGTGGTCGTGTATGGGCATAGGGAAAAGCCGCTAACTGTTGCCGTGGACGCGCACGCATTTGTTGAGGGGCTGCATCACGGGCAGCGGTTGATGGATATTCAGATAGGCAGCAAGAAGCAGAAGGTTATTGTTAAAGATTTGCAGTACGACCACCTGGGCAAGGATATCATTCACGCGGACTTGATGAGGGTGGATGTGACCGAGCGGGTGAGGGTTGAGGTGCCGGTCGAACTGAAAGGCACTGCAAAGGGGGCTCATCAAGGCGGGATTATCGAGGAGCATACGGATCACCTTGAGGTCGAGTGTCTGGTGACCGAGATTCCGGAGAGTATTGTGGTGACCGTTAAGGAAATGAACGTCGGCGATTCGATACACGCAGGGGAAGTCGAGCTGCCCGCCGGGGTCAAGCTGATTAGTTCTGCCGATACACTCTTGGTAACGTGTCGCGTGGTTGTGGCTGTGAAAACTACCGAGGAGCTTGAGGAAGAAGCACCTGCGGCGCCCGAGGTTATAGGCGAAGCCGAAGAGGCAGCGAAGGAAGAAGGGCCTGCTGAGAAAGAGCAGAAGTAATGTGAGGCGTCAAGAACGACCGGCATGTCGGAGAACAGGATGATAGTCGGGCTTGGAAACCCCGGAAAGGCATACAGACGGACGAGACACAATGTGGGGTTTGCGATTGTGGATATGCTCGCCGGTGAGTTGGGAATTGATGTGAAGAGAAGGAAGTTCGGTGGTCGTTTTGGTGAAGGCGAATATGCGGGCAGGAAGGTGATGCTGCTGAAGCCGTGGGAATATATGAACTGTAGTGGACGAGCGGTGGCGAAGGCGGTCGGGTTCTACAAGCTGCCGCTGAGCGACTTGCTTGTGGTTTTGGACGATATGTGGCTTGAGCCGGGCGGGATACGGGTTCGCCCTGCGGGGTCGGCGGGAGGACATAACGGCCTTGAGGACGTTATCGAGAAGCTTGGGAGCAGCCGGATTAGCAGATTGCGGGTGGGTATAGGACAAAGCGAAAAAGTGGAAGCTTATGATTATGTACTGAGTGAGCCGTCGCAAGAGCAGAGGCCGGTGCTGGCCCAGGCGAAGGGACGTGCGAAAGAGGCGGTGCTTTGCTGGGTGACGGAGGGGGTAGAGGCGGCGATGAGCCGGTTTAATTGTTGTGAGAATTAGCTTTGTAGTCGGAAGTAATTTTAGCTGGAGGTTATGCATTGGAAACGGCGACGAAGAGATTGTACGAAGGGATGTTTTTGGTTGACTCGGCCCAGGCGGCCCGTGACTGGGACGGTGTGCTGGGGGCGATACGGCAGATTCTGGAGCGGGCCGACGCTGATATCATCTCAATAAGGAAGTGGTACGAGAGGCAGTTGGCCTATGAGATTAAGAAGGTCAGCCGGGGTACATATATACTGACTTATTTCAGGGCTGATGGGCGAAAGGTGCGCGAAATCGAGCGTGAGGTTCAGCTTTCGGAGGTAATTATGCGTGCGTTGGTGCTGGTGGCCGACCATCTGACCCAAGAGGATATAGCCGAAGAGACACCTGCGATGCGCGGCGAGCGCGAGGCCCGCGAGACCGAGGAAAGGAGACGCAAGCAGGAGGAAAAGGCCAAGGAGGAGCCCCGCCAGGAGCCAGAGGTGCAGGGATCGTCGGAGAAGCCCTCAGGCAATGAGGATGACAAGCAGCAAGCCCTAAAGGGGACTGCTGAAGGTGAGCAAAGTGATGAGAGGGATGAACAGTCAGGAGCTGCAATGGCTCCGGGAGAGGATTCCCAGATGAGCCCTGTGGGGTCTGCGAATGTTGCAGACAAGCATGCAGAGACCGGCGATGACCAGCCGGTTGGCGAGCAAGGTCCAGCATCGCAGGCCGAAGTCGAGGGGCCGAGTTCGCCGGAGCCAGGGGCTGGGGATAAGTCGGAGCAGAAGGCAAGCGAAACGTAGTTTACTGGTTGTGGTTTGGGAAGTTATATAACAGGGGACACTGTTATGGCTAATTATAACAAGATATTGCTGATGGGTAATCTGACACGTGACCCGCAGTTGTCGTATCTTCCGAGCCAGACGCCGGTGGTTGATTTCGGGCTGGCGGTGAATCGCAGGTGGAAGAGCAGGGAGGGCGACAGTCGTGAGGAGACGTGTTTTGTGGATTGTCGGGCGTTTGGTCGGGTTGCGGAGAACATAAACAAGTATATGCAGAAGGGTCGGCCGCTGTTTGTTGAGGGTCGACTTACCTTTGATACGTGGACAGCTCAGGACGGCAGCAAACGAAGCCGACACCGTGTGACGGTGGAGAACTTTCAGTTTCTCGGTGCTCCATCCGGGGGTTCCGGCCCCGCACCTGGCGGGGTATCGGCAGGTCGCGACGAGGCGAAAGGCGCGTCCGATTTGCCACAGGGCGAAGGAATTGGGGCAGAAGGAGATGATATTCCGTTTTAGATAATACAGAAGACAGAACGCAGTACGCACTACGAGATATGAGGGATGATTTATGGCAGAAGACAGAAGACAAAGGGCAGCGGTGGGGACTTCTTACGGAGAACGTGGAACGCAAGACAGAATGCGCGATACGCAGTACGCACGACGAGATGCGCGGGGAGGGTCGCCCGGCGGTCGCAGAGCAGACACACGGCAGTCCCCCGGGGGCAGGGGACAGACGCAGTGTCGTTTTTGTCGAAGGGGTGAAAAGTACGTTGACTATAAGGATGTGGAGACGCTGGCGAAGCTGTTGACACATCGCGGCAAGATATACAGCAGGAAGCGGAGCGGCAATTGTGCGGGCTGTCAGCGGAAGGTGAAGAAGGCCATCAAGCGTGCTCGCTTTATGGCGTTGTTGCCGTTCTGTTCGTAACAGAGCACACAAGCCAGAGGACGGAAGACAGAACACAGGACGCAATACGCGGTACACAGTATGAGATCTGAGGGATGAGTTATGAAGGTGTTACTTACGGCTGATGTCAGCAAACTTGGCTGGCTTGGTGATGTCGTTGAGGTGGCGGACGGGTACGCGAGAAACTATCTGCTGCCACAGGGTCTTGCCCAGCCGGCGACCGAGGCGAGCATAAAGGCGATCGCAGAGGCAAAGGTCAAAGGCGCCGAGCAGAGGCATCTGGAGCAAGAGCAGATGGAGAAGGTGGCAGAGTCCGTTGATGGTGCTGAGGTGGTTATAGCTGCGGCGGCGAATGAGCAGGGACATCTTTTTGGCTCTGTCGGCAGGGAGGCGATTGCGGAGAATCTGCGGGCGCAGGGGTTTGAGGTGCCGACAGATGTAGTTGAGCTTACGGAGAATATAAAGCAGGTAGGGACACATCAGGTCAAGCTGCGGTTTTCCGCTGACCTGACGGCGATGGTCAGCGTGGTGGTGGTTCCCGGGGGTGTGGATGCTGAAAGTTTTAAGCGAGCCCCGGCGGCCGGAGGTGCGAAAGCCGGCTCCGAGCAAGGCATGCCCTGACCCCGCCGCAATTTCGGTCTCTGGTGGTTGCGCCGAGCGCACCACCCGTGCCGCTCGGGTCCGCCGTAGGGCGTCCCCTCTGGGGTTGCACATAGCCGCAAGACGCACGGATCAGAATTGCCACGGGGTTTGTCATACGCAACGTATGCGGGTACATAGTAGTATTAAAGAATATGTATATGGGGGTTTGGGGGGTAGGGGTATGATGATATCTTTTGAGTAGGGAATATTCGATGACGGGAGCGGAAAATTTAGCGGCCAGTGTCGCACACGTGCAGGTGGAGGGCAGGGAGGTATATCTTGTGGGGACGGCGCACGTATCGAGGGAGAGTGTGGCGGACGTGCGTGCGACGATAGAGCAAATTGGGCCTGACACGGTGGCGGTGGAGCTTTGCGAGGCGCGGTATGAGGCGCTGGTTCGGCGGGAGGTGTGGAGGCAGATGGACATCTTCAAGATAGTGCGAGAGAAGAAATCGGTTCTGCTTCTTGCGCAGTTGATACTAACGTCTTTCTATCGCCGGCTTGGGGACAAGCTCGGGGTTCAGCCGGGTACGGAGATGTTAGAGGCGGTCAAGCTTGCAGAGGGGAGGGGGGCAAAGATAGTCTTGGCCGACCGGGATATCCGGATAACGCTGAAGCGAGTGTATGGGTATCTGTCGTTTTGGAACAAGCTGAAGCTGGCGACGCATCTTCTTGCGGGGCTGTTTGCCGGCGAGGAGATAAGTGCGGAACTGGTTGAGAATCTGAAGAAGAAGGACCAGCTTGAGGCGGTGATGTCGGAATTTACGGACAAATTCCCTGAGATAAAGAAGCGTCTGATAGATGAGCGTGACATTTACATATCGCAGAAGATACGCCAGGCAGGCGGCAAGAAGGTGGTCGCGGTGGTGGGTGCTGGTCACGTTGAGGGGATATCGAGGCACATAATGGGCAGCGAGCCGGTTGAGGAGCTTCTTTCGGTACCACGCGGGTCGGTGTGGCCCAAGATTTTGAAGTGGGGCTTGCCGGCGTTGATAATCGGGATAGTGGTGTATGGTTTTTTCAGGCAGGGTGCAGCGGAGACGGCGGAGAGCATATATATCTGGATACTTGTGAACGGTTTGTTTTCGGCAGCGGGAGCAGCGGCGGCGTTGGGGCATCCTTTGACGGTGGTATCAGCGTTTTTTGCGGCGCCGGTGACGAGTTTGAATCCGACGATAGCCGCGGGTTGGGTTGCTGGTCTTGTTCAGGCGTGGGTACGTCGGCCTATGGTGACGGATTTTGAGAATCTGGGCGAGGCGATTTCGACGGTGAAGGGGTTCTGGATGAATCCTGTGACGAAGATACTACTGGTGGTTGCTCTTGCGAATCTTGGTTCGGTGATAGGGACATGGGTGGCAGGGACGTGGATAGCGGCAAGGTCGGTATAGTCGCCGCGCGTATGTCGTTGCCTCGACTTCACTCGGGACAGGCGTCCGTATCTCGTGTTTGGAGAATGCGGGGTTACGGCACGGATGAGCGTCATTGCGACAAGGTTTTGGGGGCTATGTGAGGAGTTTGTGAAAATGACAAGACGGGTGGTAGTGATTTGGATTTGCGTGTCATTGTGTGCGTGTGGTTTGGGGGGGCAGCGGCCGATGCGGGCGGTAAGGGCAAAGCCGGAACTGGTCAAAGCCGAATACAGAGAGGTGAGTTATGGTCCGGACGAGAGAAATGTGCTCGATGTGTGGCTGGCCAAAAGTGAGAGGCCTGCGCCGGTGGTGGTGTTCTTTCACGGTGGGGGCTTTAGGGCAGGGGACAAGTCCCAGCTTCACTCTGCAATGCTGAACGAGCTGCTGGAGGCGGGGATATCGGTGGCGGCGGTGAACTATCGGCTGACGAACGCTGCGTCGTTTCCTGCGCAGATGCACGATGCGGCACGAGCGATTCAGTTTTTGAAGAGCAATGCGGCCAAATGGAACTTCGACAAAGGGCGTTTTGCCGCCTTTGGCGGTTCGGCGGGCGCGGGCATATCGATGTGGCTTGCATTTCACGATGATTTAGCTGAGCCGGAAAGTGATGAGCCAATCAGACGGGAATCCACACGGCTTACCTGCGCGGGTGCGATGGGCGGACAGACGAGCTACGATTTGCGAGTGTGGCGGAAGCTGTTCGGCCCGGCGGCAGAGGACCATCAAGCTATGTTGCCATTCTATGGGGTTGATAGAGAAGAGGACCTGGAAAAGCAAGAGGTGCTGAAGCTGATGGAAGAAGCGTCGGCGATGAATCACCTCAGCAAAGACGACCCGCCGGTTTTTCTTGAGTACAGAGTGGCCAATGAAGAGGTTACTGACGATACGCCGCGACCAGAATGGGTGCATCATCCGAGATTCGGGATTATGCTGGAGAAGGAAATGAAGGCGCTCGACATCGAATGTGCGCTGCAGTACCCGGGCTACAAAAACCATCAATACAAGAACATGGCGGACTTCTTTAAAAGGAAACTCAGCTGAGGGAATTGACCAAGACAGGGGGTAGCGGGCGGAGTCCAACGCACGAACTGCGAGCTATGTGGGGATGAGGCAGTGTGGCAGTCGTTTTTTAGAAAAGGCATTAGCAAGTCAAGGGAAGTGATAGGATGGGGCTACACACAGCGGATATTTTTGTTTTGGTTGTTTATCTGGGCGTGGTTGCGTGGATAGGTTTCTGGACGAGCAGGAAGATAAAGAGCAGCGGGGATTTTTTCATGCCGAGGAAGTTCGGCAAGGCGATGATGGTATTCTTTTCTTTCGGTGCGGGGACGCATTCGGACCAGGCGGTGAGTGTGGCGGCGAAGAGTTTTACGAACGGACTTTCGGGGATATGGTATCAGTGGCTGTGGCTTCCGGTGACGCCTTTTTACTGGCTGATTGCGCCGGTGCTTCGTCGCTTCAGGGCGATTACGACAGCGGACATCTTTGAGGCGCGTTTTAGTCCGAGCGTTTCGGTGCTTTATGCGATTGTCGGCGTGTTGAACCTGATGGTGAGTATCGGGGTGATGCTGAAGGGTTCGGGCGCGGTGATATCGGCGTGTACGGGCGGCAGTATCAGGCCGGACGTGGTTATTGTGATAATGACGGTGATGTTTGTTTGTTACGGGGTGGCGGGCGGGCTTGCCGCGGCGATTATTACGGATTTCATTCAGGGTATTTTGACGGTTGTGTTTTCGTTTCTTTTGCTTCCTCTTGTGATGAACGCTGTGGGCTGGCTGGATGGGATTCGCCAGTCGATTGATAATCCGAATATGCTGTCGCTGTTGGCGGAGACGGATATCACTTTGTTTTACGTGGCGGTGATTGCGTTTAACGGTCTGGTAGGGATAGTGACGCAGCCGCATACCCTGGCGAATTGCGCAGCGGGTAAGACGGAAATGGAGGGGCAGGTCGGCTTTATGGGGGGGATGATTCTAAAACGCATCTGTACCATACCGTGGTGTCTGACGGGGATTGCGGGGATTGTGTATTTTGCGGGCAGAGAGATAGAACCGGACCATGTGTTCGGGGCGATAGCGGGTGAGTTTCTTCCGAATCTTTTGCCGGGCCTTGTGGGGGTATTCATAGCGGCGCTGCTGGCGTCGGTGATGAGCTCGTGCGATGCGTTTATGATTTCATCGAGCGCGCTTTTTACGGAGAATATTTATCGCCGAATAATCAGGGGCAGGGCCGAAGGTCATTATGTCCTGGTGGGACGGCTTGCGGCGATTGGGATTGTGGCGGGAGGAGTCGGGTTTGCGTACTGGCTGCCGAGTGTGGTCAAGGGTCTTGAAATATTCTGGAGGATACCGCCTTTGGTTGGGATTGCGTTTTGGCTGGGTTTGTTCTGGCGGCGGACGACGGTGGCAGGTGCATGGGCGGCGACATTGGTTGCGGTGGGGGCGTGGTGGCTCAGCACTACGAGATTCTTCGTGGAGTTTCTCGGAAATCTTTCCGTGAATGAGTCGCTGGGGTTTGTTGTTGTCAAGGGCGCCGCGGCGGCGATGTATCTTCCGTGGGAGATGGTGTTTTACCTCAGTGCAGGGACATTAGCCGGGATAGTTGTGAGTTTTTTGAGCAGGCCGGTGGCGTCGGCGAAGCTGGATGCCTTTTATTCGCTGGTTCGGACTCCGGTTAAGCCGGGTGAGGTGGTTCCTGCCCCGTGTACTTTGCCTGCGGATGCGGTTGTCCCGCCGAGGCGGAATTTATTGCCGAGCAGGAATATTGAGCTGCCCGTACCGTCGCTGAGAGCGGCGGCAGGTTTCGGCGTCGGATTGTTAGCGGCGGCGGTATTGATTCTTACGATTTATTTGATTACAAGGGTGTGATGATAAAAAGAGAGGTTTTTGGAACGAAACAGGAGATGGGCAAGGCGGCGGCGTTGGCAGCCGGCGAGGCAGTCAAGAATGCAATTGCAGCGAAGGGGTCGGCGAACATTATCCTTGCGACGGGTGCAAGTCAGTTTGAGGTACTTGAGAATCTGGTTGCTGCTGACGGTATCGACTGGTCGAAGGTGGTGATGTTTCATCTTGATGAGTATATCGGGCTTTCGGCCGACCACCGCGCCAGTTTCAGGCGGTATCTAAAGGAGCGGTTTGTTGATAAGGTGGGGGCTTTGAAGGCGGTATATCTGGTCGATGGTGAGGCGGATGAGCCGCAGGGCGAGTGCGAGCGGCTGGGTGAATTGATTGAACGGCATTCGATAGATGTGACGCTGGCGGGCATTGGTGAGAACGGGCACCTTGCGTTTAATGACCCGCCTGCTGATTTCGAGACGCAAGAGCCGTATATTGTTGTTGAGCTGGATGAGGGTTGTCGCAGACAGCAGTTGGGGGAGGGGTGGTTTGCGAGCTTGGATGACGTTCCACAACAAGCGATATCGATGAGTATAAGACAGATTATGAAGAGTGAGCTTTTGATTATATCTGTGCCGGACGAGAGGAAGGCGAAGGCGGTCAAGTGTGCGTTGGAAGGACCGGTCGGGCCGCAGTGTCCGGCTTCGATTTTGCAGGAGCATCCGCAATGCAAGGTGTTTCTGGACGAGCGCGCCGCATCACTGCTATCACGGAAGTAATGGAGAAAGACGATGAAAGTGACGGGATTTGTAGACTTGCAAGTCAACGGCTATAGGGGGGTGGATTTTTCGGCCCCGAAGCTGACGGAAGCGGATTTTGTTCAGACGTGCGAGGCGGTGTTGGGTTCGGGGACGGCAGCGTTTGTGGCGACGGTGGTTACGTGCTCGGCTGAGTCGTACAGGCGTAACCTGCCGATAATGGCGCGGGCGATTAAGGCCGAGCGGCTGAAGGGGCGCGTTCTGGGGATTCATTTGGAGGGGCCTTTCATCTCGGCGGAAGACGGAGCGAGAGGGGCGCACAATCGCCAGTGGGTTCGCCGCCCTGACGTTGAGTATTTTAAGCAGCTTGTGGATTTGGCAGAGGGGACGGTGCGATTGATTACGGTTGCGGCAGAGCTGGAAGGGGCAGAGGAAGTTGCGCGGTGTGCCGTGGAGAACGGCATTTCGGTATCATTAGGGCATCAGTTGGCGGGCCAAGCGGATATCGAGCGGTTAGTGGGTGCAGGTGCGCGGGCACTGACACATCTTGGTAACGGGGTGCCGCTGCAGATATCGCGCCATGAGAATCCGATATTCGCCGGTCTGGCCAACGAAGAGCTTAGTGCGATGATTATTACGGACGGACATCATTTGCCGCCGGCGGTTATCAAGACATTTATCAGGACGAAGGGAGCGGCCAGATGTATTGTCACGAGTGACACAACAGCGCTTGGTGGGATGGAGCCGGGTGAGTATGAGATGTTCGGCGGCAGGGTCGTTCTGGATGAGACGGGGCGGATTTATAATCCCGACACGGGGTATCTGGGGGGCTCGTCGGCGACGATGGTTGACTGCATGAATTACTTAACTTCGCTTGATTTGTTGAGCGATGAAGAGCTGGCGGCGGTGGGATATTACAATCCACTTCGATTAATTGGTCTTAGTGAAGGTGAGGTAGCCGGCGGAGGCCCGGCAAAGTAAGGAAAGGGGTAGGTTATGGAATGCGGACTTGTAAAGCGTCGCTTAATAGTGTTGTGGGTGTGCTGCATTGTGGCGGTTGGCGGTTTGTGTGGGAGCGAGTGTCTTGGCGCAGCGAGGAGCGAGGTCAGGATACCGGATATCCCGGGGTATTTGACGCTGAAGTGTGACTTTCATATGCATACGGTATTTTCGGATGGTCGTGTGTGGCCGACGGTGCGGGTGGAAGAGGCATGGCGGGAAGGTCTGGATGCGATTGCGATAACGGACCACGTGGAGTACAAGCCGCATAGGAAGGATGTTCGGCCGAGCTGCAACAGGCCTTATGAGATAGCTCTGCCGGCGGCGAAGGGTGTAGGGCTGATATTAATCAGGGGCGCTGAGATTACGCGGGACATGCCGCCCGGGCATATCAACGCTACCTTCCTGAAAGACGCCGACGTGCTGGATACAAATGACTGGAGGGATGCGCTGAAAATTGCTCTCGAGCAGGGTGCCTTTATTTTCTGGAACCATCCGGGCTGGACCGGACAGCAGCCGGACGGCAAGTCGCGGTGGTATCCGGAGCATACGTGGCTTTATGAAGAAGGATTGATGCACGGCATTGAGGTTGTGAACGGGGACTCGTATTACCCGCTGGCGCACGGGTGGGCTTTGGAGAAGAAGCTGACAATAATCGGCAATTCCGATGTCCACAATCCAACCGGGCTGGATTACGACTTTGCGAAGGGCGAGCACAGGACTATGACACTCGTGTTTGCAAAGGAAAGAAATGAAGAAGCCATCAAAGAGGCGCTGGCGGCACGGCGGACGGCGGTTTACTACAGGGACAGGGTTATCGGTGAAGAAGAGTATCTGAGGGCGATATTCGATGAGTCGGTCAAGGTGTTGAATCCGGAGGTGGTGATAAAGGGCAAAGACAAGACCAATATCCGGGTCCATAACGAATCCGAGCTGGACTTCGAATTGATTGCGGAGGGAGCGTTGGAAGAGGTTGTGGTCCCGGCACGGCTGACGCTTTATGGGGACAAGACGGTGTTGTTGCCCGTTCAAGGGAAACTCGAGACGGTTTCGGGCAGAAAAGAGATGCGGATACCGTACAGGGTCGAGGGGCTTTTATCGGGGCCCGGGCAGAGTGTGCGAGTTGAACTGCCGGTCAGCGTGAGCTTTGTTGATGTTAAGAGTAAAGGGCAGGAGACCAGGTAACCAGGAGAGGCCAACATGGAACAGAGCTTTGGTGTGCGGAGCACACCTTGCGACTTTTTGGCCACAGAGTTTGCAGAAAGTACAGAGGTTTTTCATAGGTGGTTTGTGGGGCCAGGGCCGGCCTGCGTGGGAGGTACGGAGACATAGAGGTTGACAATTTTTGGGAATGAGCTTATAGAGGGGACTTCTTGAAAACTTATAGGAGAAAAAGATATGGCAGACAAGAAGGCGGACTTGGCTGGGCCGGGGATAGGTGACTACGCAGAATTGGAGAAGATGCTTCCGGCAGATTACAGGTCACTGCTGACATCGAAGGAGACGCAGTTGGCAACGTATGCGGCCAAGGACTACATTGAAGAGAATTTGTGCAAGGAGCTGAATCTAATTCGCGTTACGGTGCCGCTGATAGTGGACGCCGATAGCGGGGTCAATGATATGCTGGACCGGGACGGCTCGCGGACGCCGATACAGTTTCATATCCCGAACGACCATGAGAAGAATCCGATAGATGCACAGGTGGTTCAGGCGGCGACGAAGTGGAAGCGAATGGCTTTGAAGCAGTTCGGGATGGAGGTCGGCGAGGGGCTGCTTACCGATATGCGGGCGGTGAGGAAGGACTATTTTCTGGACCACGACCACAGCGCTTATGTGGACCAGTGGGACTGGGAATTGGCGATAACGAAAGAGCAGCGGAATCTGAAATTCTTAAGGCAGGTGGTGGAAAAGCTGTGGAAGGTTATCAAGGGCGCCGAACAGCACGTCCAGGAGCTTTTCCCGCAGCTTAAGACGGATAAGTACCCGGATTTACCGGACGAGCTTACGTTTATCCACGCGGAAGAGATACTGGAGAGGTTTCCGGATTTGCCGCGGAAGCAGCGCGAGACGACTATCGTACAGGAGTACCCTGCGATATTCATATACGGGATTGGCTGGGTTCTGGAGGATGGATTCCCGCATGAGATGCGGGCAGCGGACTACGACGACTGGGTGACGGAGACGACGAGTGAGGACGGTCGGCCTATGCACGGGCTTAACGGGGACATTTTGGTTTGGAATCCTGTGACGAAGCGTCGGCATGAGCTTACGTCGATGGGGATTCGTGTAAATGCCGAGACGCTTAAAAAGCAGTTGGAGCTGAGCGGGCAGCTTGAGCTTTTGAATATGCCCTACCACAAGGCGATAATCAACGACGAGATACCTTTGAGTATCGGCGGCGGGATAGGACAGTCGCGGACGTTCATGCTGCTTTTGGGCAAGGCGCATATCGGCGAGGTGAGCGCGACGGTCTGGCCGAAGATACTCAAAGATATGTGCAAAAAGAAGAATATCCACGTGATTGAATAGACTCACGGCTTTAACCGCGAAGAACACAGAGATTTTCTTTTGCCACAGAGGTCGCAGAGGTTCTTAGTGTTTTTTTCTTGCTTTTGGCGGTGGCGTCGGGGATATTAGGGGCGCGAAGCGGGAGTGACATCTGTGAGCCGATGAGCTGTTTGGGTATGCCGAGCACTGTGAGTAACTACCTGAATTAGGAGAAGAGGAGATGTGGCATTACATCAGAAACAATAAGCAGATTGGGCCTGTCGATGAGAATACAATCGTCGATTTGATTCGCAACGGTACGATTGCAGCAGGCACGCCGGTTTGGAAGGAGGGGATGGCGGACTGGGAGCGTGCCGATAAGACGGAGCTGTCGAGCATGTTGGGCGTTGTACCGCCTCCGGTTCCGGTGCGGTCGGAAATAGCGGTGCGTCCTGTCGCGGCCATGGGTACAGCGGCGGCAACGTATGAGCCGGCTTCACTTCGAGTACTGTGGCTGTGGTTTGCGTGGTTGATGGCTCTGGGTACTCCGCTGACGTTCGTATTTGTGGGTATTCCAGCGCTGATTGCGGCTGTTGTAATCGACTATGTGCTGCTTTATCGGTTCTGGGGAATCATTCAGGACGGGAACGTTCGGACGAGTCCGGGCAAGGCGGTTGGATTCTGCTTCATTCCGTTTTTCAATATATACTGGATTTACGTGGCGTATGTTGGGCTCTCCAAAGATGTGAATGCCTATTGTGACGAGCGGCAGATACCCGGGGCGCGAGTGAATGAGGGGCTGGCGCTGACGTGGTATATACTGAGTCTGGTGTCGATTGTGCCGTATGTTGGGATTTTGATATCGATAGTTACTATGATTCTGCTTATAATTATGATGAAGCAATTCACGGACCTGAGCATGAGCATTCTTGAGCAGCGCAGGGCAGTGTCTGGCGCGCAGGGGCAAGGCGTCGGAGTCTAATATATGCAGAGTGTGATACAGGTGGTCTGTTACAGGGGCGGGAGCTTGCGGGAGCAGATAGCGAACGACAGGCGGTTGGAGAAGTACGCCCTTGCGATATCGAGGCAGAAGATATCGGGTCGCAATCCCGGCTGGGCGAAGCTGCACAGCACGGAGCCGCAGGTTTATGGTGCGATAAACTTAGAGTGGGACCCGGCGACGAAGACGCTCATGGCGCGTGCGGTCACCAAAGGCAAGCACACGGCCGACCGGATTACGGGGGATTTTATTGCGTATCTGATGCGGTGCCAGCGAAGGAGGATTCGGTCGATTGTGATTCTGCCGGGGTGAGGATTTGTCTACCACGGAGGACGCTGAGGCCGCAGAGCACACGGGCGACACGGAGAGGTAGCGATTGGTTAATATTATGGACGAGAAAAGGATACCAGTTGCGCCGCGGGGCCTGATGGTTTTGGCATTGCTGGGGCCGTCGTTTGTGTGGTGCTCGGAGTATATTGGTTCCGGCGAGGTGATATTAGCGACGCGGACGGGTGCGATACTTGGTCCGACGATACTCTGGGTGGTGGTGGCGGGGATATTTTTGAAGTATGTGATTGGCTTGGCGGGTGCGCGATATACGGTATGCACGGGCGAAGGGATGATAGATATGTTCGACCGGATACCGGGGCCGAGGCACTGGGTGGTGTGGGTGGTTTTGGTGGCGCAGTTTGTGGCGGCGATGGTAGCGATAGCGGCGCTGGCGAACGCGGCAGGGGTATTTTTTGCGGGGTTGATGGGAAGCGAGGGGCGGTGGGTTCAGATAGTTTGCGGGTGGGGGGTGTCGCTGTTCGCGGGGGTTGTGGTGTGGTCGGGCGTGTTCGAGGTTCTTAAGATTGTTATGTCGGTATTCGTTTTGCTTATAGTGGTGGGGACGGTGTACGTGGCGGTGCGGGTGTTTCCGGGAGCGGGGGAGCTTGTGCGGTCGCTTGTTCCGAATGTTCCTGCGGTGCCGGAGTGGGCGTCGCAGGGTGGTCTTTCGAAGGATGCGTGGGGTGAGATACTGCCTTTGCTTGGATGGGGAGCGGGTGGTTTTGCGTCTCAGGTGTGGTATACATACTGGGTGCTGGGTGCGGGATATGGAGCGGCGGCGGGGCGGGGCGAGGGCAGGGCGGCAGATGTGGAGGGGCTTCGGACGATGACGCGGGCGACGGCCGAGCGGATACGCGGATGGTTCAGGGTATTGTGGACGGACGCGACATTGGCGATGGTGATAGCGGTGGTAGTGACGGGTGCTTTTTTGATTGCGGGGGCGGGTGTGCTGCGGCCTTTGGAGCTTGCGCCGGATGGTGCGACGGTTGCGGTGACGTTGTCGGAGGTGTTTGGTGCGAACTGGGGGAAGCTGGGCGCGGTGCTATTTATGTTAGCAGGTGCTGCGGCTTTGACGGGTTCGCAGGTAGGTCAGTTGGCGGGCTGGCCTCGGTTGTTCGCGGACTCGGTTCGGATATGTTTTCCGGGGGCAGCGAAACGGTATTCATGGAAGGTGATGTATCGATTTTTTTTAGTGGTGTTTTTCTTTTCGAGCATGGTGATAATCTATACGTTTGGGCTTAAGCCGGTAGCGCTGGTGAAATTGGGGTCGATTTTAGACGGGCTTTTGCTGACGCCGCTTCAGGCGTTGTGCTGTTTTGTCGGGTTGTTTTACGTTCTGCCGCGGGTGGTTTCGGCGGAGGCGCGTGGGCTATTGCGTGCTCACTGGCTTTATGGTGTGGGGCTTGCGGCGGCGTTTGTTGTTTTTTCGTATTTTTGCATATTCCAGATGCCGCAGGTTCTATTCGGGCAATGAAGAGTCCAGAGCAGATAGAGGAAAGTATTGGTCGTTTTCGGGAGGGTTTTTGGCAGAAGGGTGAGGTGGACCGGCCTTGTGTTGGGGTGGTTTCGGCCGACCTCTGGCTGCCTGTTAAGTATATGCGGAGGTCTTTGGGCAGGCGGGAGCTTCGGGCGAGTGACATCACGGGGGAGATTACGGCGAGTGACTATGAGTATTGCTTTTCGCAGAGGCATGTGAGCTGTGATGATTTTATGCCGTTTTGTACGCCGTGGCGAGCGGTGCCGTGGCTTGAGGCGATATGCGGGTGTGGTGTGCGGTATGCAACGGGGTCGTTTGCTGCGAGGCCGGTGGCGGAATCGGCAGAATCGCTTGGTGATTTGCCGATGCCTGCGAACAGGGCGTGGCTGGGGAGTATGAGGAGTGAGCTTGAGCGGCTGGGTACAAATCTTGCGGAGGATTGCTTCTTGTCGCCGACGATATTGCGTGGGCCGTCGGATGTTTTGGCGGCGATGCGGGGGCTGACGAATTTTTATTGTGATTTGATTGACTCTGCGGATTTGCTGGCTGAGGCGGCAGGTCGGGTCAATAAGCTGCTGCTGGATATTTTGGACGAGCATTTTTCGATGGTCGGGCCGAAGCTGGGGGGGTATGGGCATATATTCGGGTACTGGGCGCCGGAGAAGACGATAGTGATTCAGGAAGATGCGATGGGGATGGCGGGGCCTGAGAAGTATCGGGAGATTTTTCGGCAGTACAACGCGGATGTGGTGAAGCATCTGGGGGATTATGTTTTGTTTCATTTGCATTCGACGGGGATGGGACACTGGCGGGATGTTGTCTCGATACCGGGTTTGGGTGGATTGGAGATAACGGTGGAGAAGAACGGGCCTTCGCTGATGGAGCTTCTGGAGCTTTTGCGGGAGGTGGCTGAGTCATCGCGGTTGATTCTGTATGTGGAGGGATACTTCGATGAGCTGGCGGGTGTGCTCAAGAAGCTGCCGAAGGCGGGCCTTTATCTGATATTGCCCGACAGCTTCGTCGGCAGTGACGAGCAGTTCGGGCAATTCGTGCGGGGGATTTGGTGAGTGAGGACGGTCCGGCTTCGCTGTGAGTGGTGCGTTGACAATTTGGGGTGAGGGTGGTTTAATGGAGGGGCGGTTTCGGCCAGGGACGGGCACGGATTGATTTGGCAAGCCGGAGGGAGCTAAGTGCCGTTTCTTGAGAGGGAGTGGGCAGTATGATGAAGGCAAGGAGCGAGTCATGCCATATAACATACGCATAGTGAGCACGTATCCGCCGAGGCAGTGCGGGATAGGGACTTTTTCGCGGAATCTTGCGAATGCGTTGTCGCATTTTACGGGTGAGGTAGGTCATATACGCGTGTTGGCGATAGACAACGGCAGCGGGCCTTACGATATACCGGTGGATTTGGTGATAGACCAGTACAATGCAGAGTCGTGGCGGTACGGAGCGCGGGATATAATCGCCAGGTCGAAGGAGGGGACGAATCCGACGGTGGTATTGCTGCAGCATGAGTACGGGCTTGACCCGGCGGACGACGGGGAAGATGCGCGAGGGACGCACTATGTGGAGTTAGCGAGGCAGTTGAAGGAGGCGGGACTTACGACGATAACGTATCTGCATACGGTATTAGACGAGCCGGACGAGCATCAAAGGCAGGTGGTTCGGGAGTTAGCGGGGTGCTGTGATGGGTTGGTGGTGACGACAGAGAGCGCGATAGAGATATTAGAGTCGGAAGCATACGGGATTGAGCACACCAAGCTGAATCATATTGACCACGGGATACGTATGCACCATCCGTCACATTTTGACCGGCTTTCGATAAAGCAGGAGTACGGACTTGAGAACCGTTTTTTAGTGACGACGCTAGGATTGCTTTCGCCGGACAAGGGGATTGAGTACGGGATACGGGGGTACGGTCGTTTTGTGAACGAGTCACTTACGGCCGGGCAGAGGAAGAGAATAGTGTATTTAGTGGCGGGGCAATGTCATCCTGATTTTGTTCAGGTGGATGGGGGTCGGCCTTACGCGGAGTATCAGGCGTCGCTTCTTGATGCGCTTGAGCGTGCGAAGGTGCGATGGTGCAGGGTGAATGAGCTTGGGGAGACGAATTTCGACGACTATGACGTGGTGTTGTACGACGCGTTTATTGACGAGGGGACGCTTTTGAGGTTGTACGGGGCGACGAACGTGATGGTCTTGCCGTATTTGAATATGCAGCAGATATCGAGCGGGATACTTGCGGACACTTTGGGTTCGGGCAGGGTGGCGATAACGACGAAGTTTCGTTATGCGCGTGAGTTGATACATTCGAACAAGCGATGTCCCGCGGGTCTTGTGGTGGGTCGTTTTGCGCGGGGGATATTGGTGGACGCGGGGGCCGAGTCGGTGGAGCAGATAGGGGCGGGGCTGGATTATGTGGTGTTTCACAAGAAGCGCCGGCTGATAATGGAGAAGCAGGCGCATCAGCGTGGTTATCAGATGAGCTGGGGTAATACGGCGTGGGCGCTGCTGCAATATGTGGATTTTGTTCGGGAGGGGCAGGAGATAGTGACTGGAAGGGGGATAGAGTTTAAGCGGGAGAGGCCTTCGGCATTGCAGGACTGCGGACAGCACAAAGCGGTATCGGCAGAGGGCAAGAGCAAGGAGGTGGAACCGAGGACGGATGTGGTCAAGTGAATAAGGGGCAGTGAGATGGCGGGCAAGCGGCCGACGCGCCAAGAGGCACTTGAGCTTTTGAAGACGTATAACAGCAGCGAGGGGCTGATAAAGCATGCGCTGGCGGTGGAAGGGGTGATGCGGTATTGTGCGCGGAAGCGCGGGGCGGACGAGGAGAAGTGGGGGGTGGTCGGTCTGGTTCACGATTTGGATTACGAGCAGTATCCGGAGGAGCACTGCAGGAAGACGGAGGAGATATTGCGGGCAGAGGGTTGGGACCAGGAGTATATCCGGGCGGCGGTGTCGCACGGCTGGGGGATATGCACGGAGGTTCGGCCTGAGAGCGAGATGGAGAAGGTTTTGTATGCGGTGGACGAGCTGACGGGATTGATAGTGGCGACGGCTCTTGTTCGGCCAAGCAGGAGCGTGATGGATATGAAGGTAAAGAGCGTGAAGAAGAAGTGGAAGGATAAGGCATTTGCGGCGGGGGTGAACAGGGGGGTGATTGAGAAGGGGGCTCAGATGCTGGGCGTGGATGTGAGCGAGCTGATTGCCGATGCGATAATGGGGATGCGCGAGGTGGCGGATGAGATTGGGCTGGGGGGCGGCGGATGAACGATTTGAATGGGAAATAAGGTTTTTGAAAGGGCGGTGCGGTGAGGTTTTTAGCGGGATTCGTATTAGGGATGTGTGTGTTGCTGGTGATGGGAGCGGCGGTGGAGCGTTACCATGTGACGTTGAGCGGGGAGTTTGAGAAGGTAGGGATATATCAGCCGGCGCTATCGGGGGTGTCGGCGGAAGGGAACTGCTATCTGGCGGTGACGAATACGGAGACGGGCAAGACACAGGTTTTCGGTATAACGAAGGAGACGCAGAAGAAGTTGGCGGATAAGGCGTTTCAGATTGCTCGCGGCGGGGGGGTGATAGTTGAGTTAGAGCGGTAACGGGCGGCTTTGGTTGGAAGGTGAAGGCGGTCGCAAGGGGTTAAGGAATCGGACGATGGACACGCTTGATGTGGCAGGGCCTGTTGGGGTTATGGTCTATGGGTTTATTTTTGTGGCGGTGATGGGCCTGGTGTTTATAGTAGCTCGCTATCTTGCTCGGAGCAGACGATCGTCGCGGCAAGTCAAGGAGCAGATGCAAAAATTAGAGCAGGAGTTAGAGCAGATACAACGAGAGGCCGAGTCGCGTAAGGGCAGGGATAAGCAGGGCGGTAGCGGGTAGAAGTGGATTTATGTTCCGGAGTCAGCGATGGGGACAGAGCTTAATCTATTTCAGGTCTTGCAGACGGCCGAGCAGATAGAGCATAACGGGGCGGCTTTTTACCGCAAGGCGGCAGAGATTCTGGCGGGCAGCGAGGTGGTGGGGTTGTTGGGGCGGCTTGCTGAGTGGGAGGAGGTGCACGAGAAGATGTTTTCGCAGATGAGGAAGGAATATACGGCGGAGTTGGGCGAGCGGCGTGAGGTGGACGCAGAGCACTTTGAGTCGGCGGACCCGAGAGTGGTGCAGCGATTCGCCGGGTCGGTGATACGTGCTGAGGAGGCGAGTGAACTTACGGGCAGGGAGGACAGGGCGGAGATACTGACCAAGGCGGTCGAGCTGGAACGGTCGAGCATTGCGTTTTATAAGGAGGTCAAACGAGCGGTGGGCAAGCCGTCCGTGCGGAGTATGGTCAATAAGATAATTGCCGAAGAGAAGAACCACGTTAAGATTCTGCGGCAGTCAATGAAGGGCGGCTGAGGGGGATTGGAATTCTCGGTTTGCCGTTTTCAGTCGCCTTGAGTTTACGGGGCGGGTTTGGATGGCGGTGGGGTAGGTCGGCCGACGTAAGCGACGATGAGGACAACGAGGGATGCAGCGGTCCAGATGCCGAGGACGGTCATTGCCTTTGTGGCGATTTGTCTTGCGGCTTCGGTGGTGAAGACATCGAGGACGTATAGCGAGGCGATGACGGCGAGCATCAGGACTGCGAGGATTAGCACGATTTTGATTGTTGGGATGAGCGGGTTTGCCATTTTTTTCTCTCCTTCGGGCATTCGGGTTACGCTTTCATAAATCCGGCGACGGTGATGCTTCTATAGTAACAGACGCGGCAGGTCAATGATTCTTCAATGGAAAATTGGCTGGAAGAAACCTGGCCTTCAGGCCAGAAGTGTGATTTGGTTGCATAGTAGGGCAGGATGTGGTAAGAGTAAGGTTTTGCAGGGGCTGTTTTTGGGGAATTGGATATGGAAGTTGCGGAGCTAAGGAATGCGATAGGTGAGCTTGAGGCCCGGGTGGGAAGAATCCGGGAGTGGCTTTGACTTGGCGGGTAAGCGGGAGGAGCTTTCGAGATTAGAAGAGCGTATGTCGTTGCCTGATTTTTGGGAAAATCAGGAGCGTGCGCAGCCGGTGGTGTCGCGGCTGAGCGCGTTGAAGAGCGTAGTAGAGCCGGCAGAGGAGCTTTGCAAGGAGGTTGGTGACTTAGCCGAACTGTTTGAATTAGCTGAATCGGATGAGGATGAATTAGCTCAGTTGGCCGACGACCTGAGGGTGCTGGTGAAGCGATGTGAGCAGATAGAGCTTTCGGGGCTTCTCAGCAGGCCGCACGATACGAAGGGCTGTTTTTTCAGCATACACGCGGGGGCGGGTGGTACGGAGAGCTGCGACTGGGCGAATATGCTTTTGCGGATGTACACGCGGTACTTTGATTCGCACGGGTTTACGTATCGCCAGCTCGATATAACGCCGGGCGAGGAGGCAGGGATACGTTCGGTGACGTTGGGTGTTCGGGGGCCTTTTGCATACGGCAAGCTGTCGTGCGAGGTTGGTGTGCATCGGTTAGTGCGGATAAGTCCGTTTGATTCGAACAAGCGGCGGCATACGAGCTTTGCGGCGGTGGATTGTGTGCCCGAGTTCGATGAGGATATCGAGGTCGAGATAAAAGGGGACGATTTGAGGATAGATTTTTATCGCGCCAGCGGCGCAGGGGGCCAGCACGTCAATAAGGTAAGCAGCGCGGTGCGGATAACACATTTGCCGACGGGAGTAGTGGTGCAGTGTCAGAACGAGCGGAGCCAGCACAAGAATCGGGCGGAGGCAATGCGTGTTTTGAAGGGGAGGTTGTACATGTTGGGGCAGCAGAGGCGAGACGCGGAGTTAGCGAAGCTTTACGGCGAGAAGGGTGAGATAGCGTGGGGCAATCAGATACGCAGTTATGTTTTGCAGCCATATCAGATGGTCAAGGACCATCGGACGGATTTTCAGGTGGGCAACGTGGATGCGGTGCTGGATGGGGACATAGACTGCTTCATTGAGAGTTATCTGAGGCACCGCGCAAAGGACAAGAACAAGGCGAGTGTAGGGAAAAGCAAGAAGTCCAGGAAAGGGTAAGGGACTGATGAAGGTGATAATTGATGTTTCGGTGAAGGTGAGGAAAGCGGGGATACTGGATTGTGAGGCGGATTTGGTCGCTGTGGGACACTTTTCGGGCTCGAAGCGGCTGGATGGCGTTTGCAGGGAAATAGACAGCAGGTTAGGCGGAGCGATTGGGCAACTTTTAGAGCTTGGCGATTTTAAGGGCAAGGAGGGGACCAGCGAGGTGATTTACACCGATGGGCGGATAGGGGCAAAGCGGGTTTTGCTGGTTGGCTTAGGGGAGAGGAAGAAGGCCAAGCTCGACACGCTGCGCAAGGCGGCGGCTCTTGCGGCGAAAAGGGCGGTGGGGATGAAGGCAGAGAGGTTGTCGCTTGGACTTCATCGTGCATTTGGGGGGAGGTTTGATTCGGGCTTGATGGGCCAGGCAATGGCCGAGGGGGTATATTACGGCAGTTACCAGTATGATGAGTATGTCGCGGAGAGTGAAGACGGGCGTTTGAGGCGTCTGGATGCCGAGGTGGTGGAGCCGGACGGGGAGAGGTTGAGGAAGATTGAGAAGGGGGTGTGCCGGGGCTCGATAATCGGTGCGGCGCAGAGTTATGCGAGGACAGTGGCGAATCGGCCCGGCAATGTGATAAATCCAGTATCGCTTGCCGAGGAGGCGAAGAGATTGGCGAAAGAGACGGCGGGGCTTAGCTGTACGGTGTTTGATGAAAAGCAGCTTGAGCAAAAGGGGATGGGAGGGATATTAGCAGTTGGGAGCGGCTCGAAGAGTCCGCCTCGGTTTATTGTTTTGAAATATCAGCTGAGGAGCACGGTTCGACAGGCTCACGCCAGGAAGGGGCCGTCGAGGAAGACAGTCGTGGGCCTGGTGGGCAAGGCGATAACGTTTGATTCGGGAGGGATAAGCATTAAGCCATCGGCGAATATGGAGAATATGAAGTTGGATAAGAGCGGTGGCTTGGCGGTGATGGGGGCGATTAAGGCGATTGCGGAGCTGAAAGTGCCGGTTGCGGTTTACGGGATAATACCTTCGGCGGAGAACATGCCGAGCGGCTCGAGCTGGCGGCCGGGGGATATTGTGACGACGTACAGCGGCAAGACGGTCGAGGTGCAGAATACGGATGCGGAGGGGCGAATGATACTGTGCGACGCGATACATTATGCGGTCAAGCAGGGCTGCGATGTGGTGATTGACATAGCGACGCTGACGGGTTCGTGTATGGTTGCACTGGGCAGGCATATGGCGGGGCTTATGGCCAACGACGAGCCGCTGCGGAGGGATTTAGAGCGGGCGGCGGCCGACAGCGGCGAGCGGGTGTGGGGGCTGCCTTGCGGGGACGAGTATGCGGAGGAGATGAAGAGCAAGATAGCGGACTTGAAGAACGTCGGCGGCAAGTGGGGCGGGGCGTGTACGGCGGCGGCGTTTTTGCGGCAGTTTGCAGGCGAGAAGAAGTGGGCACATATAGATATGGCAGGGATGGATGCGATAGATAAGGCGAAGGAGTGGGCGGCGGTGGGAGCGACCGGATATGGTGTGCGGCTGATGACGAGCTATGTTATGAATGTGGCGAATAGTTGAGAGGGGAAGATGGCCAAAAAGAGCAAACAGGTAGATGAAGGGCGAGTAGAGAAGGCGGTAAAGGAGATTCTGCTGGCGGTAGGGGAGGATGTCGGGCGAGAGGGGTTAAGAGATACGCCCAAGCGAGTGGCGAGGATGTATTCGGAGCTGCTGGCGGGGATGCGCGAGGAGCCGAAGGCGCATTTGCGAAGTGTGTTCACGGAGGACCAGGATGAGATAGTTCTGCTGCGTGATATACCATTTTACAGTATATGCGAACATCATTTGATGCCGTTTATAGGCAAGGCGCACGTGGCGTATCTGCCGGCGGGGAAGGTGCTTGGGGTGAGCAAGTTAGCGAGGATAGTTGACAGTTTTGCGCGTCGGCTTCAGACACAGGAACGGCTTACAAACCAGATAGCGAAGTTTTTGATGGAGAATCTCAAACCGCTGGGGGTGGCCGTGGTGATGGAGGCGTCGCACAGTTGCATGACGATACGCGGGATAAAGAAGCCGGGTTCGGTGATGGTGACATCGGCGCTCCTGGGGATATTCAGGAAGGACCCGCGGAGCAGAAATGAGATAATGAGCTTGATGCACGGCAATGGGAAGTAGGAAATCAGAGGGTGGAAGACAGAAGTCAGAAGCAAGAAGGACAGAAAAACGTCCAACGCCGAACGTCGAACAAGGAACGTCGAAATGAGAAGGGGGAAGAGGAGAAGAGTAAGCTGTTATGCACAGGTTAGGTCGAGCGGTGCGGTTTTCGTTGAATCCTTTTTTGGCCGATGAGGTATGGGGATTTAATTCGTTTGCTTCGGAGCCTTGCGGGGAGGGGCTGGCGGTGTTTTTGGAGCTTGTTGTGGAGCTTTGCGGCCAGGTTGACGAGAGGACCGGATTTGTTGTCAACGTGAGCGAGATAGACGAGGCGGTACGGACTTATGCGGTACCGGTATTTGCGGGGCGGGTGCGAGAGGAATATCGCGCGGGTAGGGCTGTTGGTTTTTCGGAGCTGGCGGAGCTTTTGAGAGAGAGCTGGGCAAAGCTGGCAGACAAATTCGGAGGAGCGAGGGTAACAGAACTTAGTTTGAAGGTGAATCCTTTTCGCAAGATAGCGATAAAAGAAAGAAGCGGGGATATGGTTTACTTTGGTGAGAAGTTTGAGTTTGCGGCGACGCACACGTTGTGGAACGAGCGATTGAGTGAGCGGGAGAATCTGGAGGTATTCGGCAAGTGTGCACATCGGACGGGGCACGGGCATAATTACGTTGTTGAGGTGACGGTAAAGGCCGAAGCAGCCGACGGGGTGCGTGTGGGTCAGTTTGAACAGGTGGTGAATGAAGAAGTGATTGAGGTGGTTGACCATAAGAATTTGAACGTGGACGTGGCTGAGTTCGGGAAGGTGAATCCGACGGTGGAGAATATAGCGGTATTTGTGTGGGAGAAGTTAGCGGGCAAATTCAGCCAGGCAGAGCTTAGCTGCGTAACGGTCTGGGAGACGGAGAAGACGTTTTGCAGTTACTATGGGCCTGAAGGGAGGGCTGGGTAGATGAGTGGACCTGATTTTGGGAATCTTTTGGCGGTGCTGCGGAGAGAGCGGCCTGAGCGGGCCACGCTGTTTGAGTTCTTTTTGAATCAGCCGTTCTATGAGAAGTTGACGGGCAAAAAGCTTGGCGAGGAGGGGAAGGACTGGAAGTGGGGGTCGGTGGATGCGATTGTGACGGAGGCGTTTGCGGAGGCGGGCTACGATTACGTGACTGTGCTTGGTTCGGATATGGAGTTTGCTTTAGAGCAGAGAGAGAAGAAGAATACAATATCGCTTAACGCGGGTCGCACCATACAAGACCGTGCGAGCTTTGAGTCATACAATTGGCCTGAGCCGGAGGAATATGACTATTCTCGGCTCGAGCAAGCGGGTGAGGTTTTGCCTGATGGAATGAAGCTGATAATTTATGGTCCTTACGGGCTGTTGGAGAACGTCGTCTTGCTGGTCGGGTTCGAGCGGCTTTGTATGATGCTGGTGGATGCCCCCGATTTAGTGAAAGACATTTTTGATGCGGTGGGACAGCGGCTTGTGCGCTACTATGAGATTTGCGCGCCGTACGAGAGCGTCGGAGCCGTTATATCGAACGACGACTGGGGATTTAAAACTGCGACGATGCTGTCGCCTGCTCAGATGCGGCAATACATTTTACCGTGGCATAAGAGGATTGCAGAGGTGATTCACGCGGCGGGCAAACCGGCAATACTGCATTCGTGCGGAAACTTGGGCGAGGTGATGGACGATATCATCGATGACATAAAATACGATGCGAAGCATTCGTTTGAGGATACGATATGTCCGGTTGAGCAAGCGTATGAGAAGTGGGGCGGGCGGATAGCGATATTAGGAGGGATTGACGTTGATTTTGTGTGTCGGTCACGGCCTGAGAAGATTAGGCGGCGGTGCGAGGCAATACTGGAGAGGACTGAGAAGCGGGGCGGGTATGCTTTGGGGACGGGCAATAGTGTGCCGGAGTATGTGCCGTGGGAAAGTTACCTGGCGATGATAGACTGCGTACGCGAGCAGCGAGATTAGCTCAGTGGGTTGGGAAGCTCCGGGCGGATGTGATCGGGAGGTAGCGGATACAGGTCCGGTGAGGGTGCGGCAAGACACATCCCGCCAGTTCTGTCCGCAGCAACGGGGTGTTATGGGGCCGCACTTTCACCCGACTGAAGCATATCAATCCGGGTTTTTACATAGCGGATCCGTGAGTCTTCGGGCTCTGCCTCCTTGAGGAAGACGTTGTAGTACCGAAGGGCCTCTTGTGTGTTACTTTCATCGAAATACATGTCGCCGAGCCGCTTCGCGGCGTATGCGGCCCAGGAGGTGCCTCTGAACTCGTCGGCTGCTTTCTTATAGGCTTGCTCACGCAGGATCCTGCATTGACTTTCCGAGAGTTCTCCGTTTCGGGCCATCGCCTCGTAGGACCAGGCAATCTCGCACTGAGCGCCGCCGGCATGCTCGTAATCAGGCCAGTCATTCACGACAACATTGAAATAATCTACGGCTCTTTGGTAGTTGCCGAGTCTTTTTTCACAAACGCCGGCAAAATAGTACTCAGCAGGGGTATAGGGAGGGACGGGTGCAAGGTGGTCAATGGCTTTCTGATAGAGATTCCGCGCGAGAGCAAAGTATTTTCTCTCTCTGGCCTCCAGTTCCTTGCTTTGGTCGGGTGGTGTCGTCCGCCTGGCGGTCCTGCAGCCGTCCGCGATTTCGTAGTATGCTTTTGCGATTCTGTGGAGATTCTCCTGAAGGTGCGGGTGACCGGCAAAGTCTGTAATCATTGCGTCGATGGCGCGCTCGGCGCCGTTGATGTCCTCGGCGTCGATGAAATCGAGGATATCCATTCTGAGCACTCCAATCCGGCAGTTGCGTGCCTCGTCGCTGTCGGGGCATTCATCGGAGATTTGCTGCATGAGTCGTTTAGCGGGCCTCTGGCCTCCCTGATAGAGCTCATACTCGATTGCGGCCCAGTAAAGCTCAGAGGCGCCGCCCGCTTGGCCGTTCATATCGGCAACCATGGCGTCAACTGCGGCATCCACTTGTGCGTCATTTCCGTCCTCAATAAGGGTGAAGATGCGTGCCCGGTGAGAGAGACGGGTCACGTCGTGGGCAGCTTTTTCTGCGAACGGACTTGCAGGGAATCTGTCGGCGAGCTGTCGATAGCAGTCAAGACAGACGTCATAGCGGGTACGTCTGTCTTCCAATCGGGAACGAGCCCACTCGTATTCCTTGCAGATCCAGTAGAACATTTCGGCCAAGTCGCCTCTTTGTGCGAAGTCTTTGAGAAAACCGTCGAAAGCAGGCGGTATTTGGGCGTCCCGAGCATCGTTTATGAGCAGGCAGATATCCACTCTGCGGCTCCACAACTCCCAGTCGTCGCAATAGGCACTTTGAGGATAGGTGACAAGAAGCTCTGCGAAAAGTTCTTTGGCCTGTTTGTACTGTCTGCACCAGGCATATCGTCGCGCAACGGAGTAGAGGCGTTCGGACCAGTCGGGGTGTTCGTACCACGTTTGCCTGAGTGACCGCAGTTGCAGTTCGGCGGGCCAATACTCCTTTGACTGGATGAGCTGTAGTAGATATGCGGTCTGAGCGCCGAGTTGTGCTCTTGCCTCAAGTGCGGTGCCGGGTACGGTTCGGAAAACGATTTCATACATTTGGTTGGCGTCTTCATATTTTCCGGCGTTGCCGTACTCATCAGCGACGTTGTACAAAGCTTGGGGAAGGGCGAGGCTTGCGGCGAAGCGAGTTATCATCTGGATACACTGGCTCTGGGCCTTCTGGAAATCCTCGGCCTGAATACAGGCGATTATGTCTGTCGAGATGGCGTCGATATCGGCCTTGCCGCCCGCGGGAAGGGCCCCGGCAGTAAGTGCTGCTGCGAGAATGCAGGCGACAGCATACAGCAGAAACCACATTATTGCGGTGTCTGGTCTTGCCATTTTTTTCTACATCCTTTCCCGGCGCACGGTGGCACCTCTGTGATCCTCCAGAAACACAGGATGATATTATAGTAGTTGAGCAGAAACGTCAAGTCCACAGAAGGATTGCAAAAGGCCGATAAAAGGCGAGGCAGAGGTGCGTGAGATGGGGTTTTGGTGGCTTTGGGTAGGAGGGATTTGGGGGCTTGCGGAGGCGGCAGGAAGTGAGGTGTTAGGGTGAACTTATGGGACGAATTTGACGTATAGTTGGCATCGGCGGCGCCGGGGTTCGGCGAAGTGGTATTGCTAAAGCTATGTTCTTTAACTGCCGATACTTATGTAGTATAAGATAATGGTCATCCCGCGTGGCACGGCCCGCTGTTGCCGGCATTTCTTTTTTGTTGCGGAAGAGAGAGATGTGTGCAGGTGGTGTGCAGGGCGTTTCAGGGATGGCAGAAGGGCAGAAGCGATGGATGTAGGGAGAGCAGGGAGGCGGCGGTTGTTTTTTGCGCAGCCGACGGGGACGGAGTCTGTCCGAAATCGATGATGGATTATTTACTATTGAGTATTTGGGTGCTTGTTCACAAAGAGTCTAACGCGGGAGAAACATGAGGGCATTGGTGACAGGCGGGGCGGGGTTTATCGGGTCGCATTTAGCCGAGCGGCTGGCGGGCGACGGCCATGATGTCGTTGTCGTCGATGACCTGAGTACGGGCAGGTTCGAGAACATTGCCGAGCCGGTCAAGGCGGGAAAGGTCGAGTTTGTGCGGGATAGCGTACGCAACAGTGAGACGATGCACATTTTGATTCAGCGATGTGACGTTGTTTATCACTTGGCGGCGGCGGTTGGTGTTCAGCTTATAGTTGACAGGCCGGTGCATACGATAGAGACGAACATACATGGCTCGGAGGTGGTTCTCGAGACGGCGAACAAGTTCGGCAGGAAGGTGCTGCTTGCCTCGACGAGCGAAGTTTACGGCAAAAGTGAGAAGGTTCCGTTCAAGGAGGATGATGATACGGTTCTTGGCAGTACGCGTTTTTCGCGATGGTCTTATGCGTGCAGTAAGGCGATAGACGAGTTTCTTGCGCTGGCATATTATGACCAGTACGGCCTGGATGTTGTTATAGCGCGTTTGTTCAACACGATAGGCCCGAGGCAGACGGGTCAGTATGGGATGGTTGTGCCGCGCTTTATCCGGCAGGCGCTGAACAACGAACCTGTAACGATTTATGGCACCGGCAAGCAGAGCCGGTGTTTTTGTTATGTGGGTGATGTCGTTGAAGCACTGGTTGGGCTTATGGACAGCAGCACCACATCCGGGGCTGTTTTCAACGTCGGCTCGACCGAGGAAGTGACAATTGAACAGCTTGCGGATCGGGTGATAGAGCTGACCAAAAGCAAGAGCAAGAAGCGATTTGTCCCTTACGAAGAGGCCTACGGCAAGGCAATAGACGACATGTTGCGGCGCGTTCCCTGTCTGCATCGAATAAAGGACACCATCGGCTGGCTGCCCAGGCGCAATCTGGAGAAGGCATTGCAGAGCATCATAGACAGCGTTGAAGGCGTATAGACAGCATGAAGTGTTATATCTGTCGCTTTCGAAGTCTAACGACGCATCGTGGCATTGGTTCTGATTCATTCTAAGGATTCGGTTAGATGATAAAGGTGGTATGCGTCTGCGGCGCTCGGCCAAACTTCATGAAGATAGCACCGCTGATGAGGGCATTTGAGAAAAGCGGCAGCTTCGAGACATTCCTGGTTCACACGGGACAGCACTATGATGAGAATATGAGCCGGCAGTTCTTTGATGAATTAGAGATACCCAGACCCGACGTGAACCTTGAGGTCGGCTCAGGTAGTCACGCCGAGCAGACGGCGGAGATTATGAAGCGGTTCGAGCCAATTGTCCTTGAGCGAAAGCCGGATTACGTCCTGGTGGTGGGTGATGTCAACAGCACGATAGCGTGCGGGTTGGTGGCGGTGAAGCTGGGTATCAAGCTGATACACGTCGAGGCGGGGCTTCGCAGCTTCGACCGGACTATGCCGGAAGAGATTAACCGAGTGCTGACCGACTGTATCAGCGACCTTCTGTTTGTCACCGAGCAATCGGGAGTGGACAATCTGCTCAAGGAAGGAATTGACTCAGGGAAGGTCCATTTTGTGGGCAACGTTATGATAGATACGCTGATGGCCAATCGCAAGAAGGCCGAGGAGTCCAATGTACTTGGGCGGCTCGGGCTGAAGAAGAAGCAATACTGTGTCATTACACTGCACAGACCCACCAATGTTGACGACATGGCCAGGTTTGAGCAGATAGTTTCAGCGTTTGCGCAGATTCAGAAGGAGATGAAGCTGGTCTTTCCGATTCATCCTCGCACCCGAGACAATATCAGGGGGACAGACCTTGAGAAGCGCATGGGGCAAATGAAGGGTCTTCTGTTGCTGGAGCCAGTGGGTTATCTGGACTTCCTGTGCCTGATGAGTGACGCAGCGCTGGTGATTACGGATTCAGGGGGGATTCAGGAAGAGACGACGATTCTCGGCGTGCCGTGCATGACGCTGCGAGAGAATACGGAGCGGCCGGTTACAATAGAACAGGGTACAAACCGGCTCGTGGAGCTTTCGACCGAGAGCATCATGGAAAACTATCGCAGTATTATGAACAAGCGGGATTCTTTTTCCGCACGAGTGCCGAAACTCTGGGACGGCAGAGCCGCTGAAAGAATCACACAGACCGTGGCGGCACATCATAACAGTGTTGTAGCAGCGAGCTAACTGGTCGCATTCAGAGCTTGTGTAACATAGACTCGATACGCAGATGACCGATGTACATGCTTAGCAGGCTTTATCAACTGGTTGTACTGATCTTTTGCAGAAGTCGGGGCACTTCCACTTCCGCGGATAGAAGCAAAGAAAGATATCGCCGAGCTGGCAGAACGGCTTTGAGCGCTATTTTTGCGAAGTGCGTCCGTATGGGAACAGGCTTGATTACCGTCCCCTTGACTCTTTCCTACCTCGGGCAAGACCGCTACGGCCTTTGGATGACGCTGGCCAGCTTCGTGACATTTTTGATCTTCACAGATATGGGTTTTGGCATTGGCCTGCAAAATGCTTTGGCAAGGTGCTATGGTCGCAATGACCGGGACAATCCTCGGTTTTACGTTTCGTCCGGTCTGTTCACAATGACGGTATTTTGCCTTGTATTTGTCTTCGGTGCGATCTTCGTGTTGCCTTGTTTTGATCTGGGCAGGGTAGTGACTGTTCAAAGCGAGGCTGCTGCGAGAGATTTGTCCCCCACTGCACAAGCCATGCTCATGGCTTTCGGTTTCGGGCTTCCTGCGGGCATGATTCAGCGAATATTGAATGCTTACCAATACGGATATTGGGGCAACATACAGCTTGCGGTAGGCAATATTCTTAGCTTGGTGGGGGTGTTGGCTTGCGTCCATTTTGGCTTTGGACTGCCTGCACTGGCCTTCATTTTCATGGGGACACCGTTCTTCGTTCTGTTGTGTGGCAGTGTTGTGTTGTTTTGGAAGTATGAGTGGCTTCGACCGACTTTGCCATCCATTCGGTGGGATTCCGTCAAGCATATTCTTGGCATAGGTTTAAAGGCAGCTGGAGCCCAGGCCGCCGCCTTGATAATGATCAGTGGACCGCCATTGGTGATCGCCAACCGCATAGGTACAAGCGCCGTTACGTCCTTTGCTATCACTCAACAACTGGTTGGCGTGATGATGATTGTTCTGACAATGGGTATTATGCCGCTATGGCCGGCTTACTCCGAGGCCTCTGCTCGTGGCGATTGGGCATGGGTTCGGCGCACTTTTGCGCGTACGGTTAGATTGGGCATGATCGTTCTTGTCCCGACGTTCATAGTGATTTCTCTGGCTGGTCGATGGATAATCCGAGTATGGACACAGCACCCGGAAGTAGTGCCGTCTTGGCCATTATTGATGGCCTTTTCAGTCTGGATGCTGATTAGAGGGTGGAACACAGTATGTTGCACACTTCTCAACGGCCTGAATCATATGTTGGGCCAGGCAATTTACGGAACCCTTTTCGGTATTTTAGGCCTCACTTTCGGTTACTACATAGCTCCTCACCATGGTGTGGCAGGAGCGACATGGACCATTGTACTAGTGGGCGAGGTCTTGCGTTGCATAGGTATTACCACAGAAGTTGCATGGCTTCTCAGGCACAATAGGCCGCAAAGCAGTCAAATAGGTGAGGAGGAATGATCGTCTGTTAATCCGCAGCTTACTGTGCTGATGATGAAAAACACCCCTGCGGGATTAGTAGTATTTGTGTAATCACTCGTGGTCTTAGAACACGTGTCTTTGTCATCGAAGAGCAGGCCAGCAACAGATGATGTGATTGTGTCTAGAAGAGAATATATGATGAGTCACAATGGACACACAGATACAACATTTCCGAGGACAATGCTGTTGCTTGGCACCAGCAGGCTGGGTGCGTCTCTTTCGAGTCAAGCATATCTGGCGCCTCTATTGAAGTGCTTGAAAAAGGATGATTTGTTTAGGGTTTGTATTTGCACGGGACTTAAACGAGGGCAATCGACATCATGGGTGAAACCCAATGGTGTTGTGCTCGCTTCGCCGCATGTGAACCTGCCTGTATTGAGCATATTGTCATTTCAGCTCTTTCAGATGCGCATAGGCGGCATTCTGCGTCAGATAGAGGAGCATATTGAGCGATTCAAGCCGGAAGTGCTGTGGTTTGTCTTGAATTTGGCTCAAATAATTCGTATCGCGGATCGGCTTCGCTATCGAACATCCCTTCCTTTCTTTTCCATGGTGTGGGACACTCCGGAGCGTATTTTGTCTCTGTCTCCCAGTCTTTCGCAGTCACTTAGAGTGGACCTAATGAGTGAGTTTTCGAATGTTATGCGGCATTCGAAATGTGTAAGTGTTGTGTCCCAAGGAATGGAGCAACATGTTCGGGATTTAGGAGCTTCAAGAACCGTAATTATGTATCCCGCAATCTCGGACTATTGCGGCAAGAAGGTTCTCGTGAACGATGTCCCACGTTCAGACCGCACCACTGTTCGCATTGTTTTTGCGGGCACGTTATATGCGATTCATGAGTGGAATGCCTTTTTGAAAGCGATTGATAGATGGAACGCATCTCGAAGACGCCTTATCCAGCTTGATTTTATCGGGCACTTTCCTCGTCGGCAAGCGGAATTACGTTCCTGGATTCAAAGATATCCAACTAAGCCGCTGGATGAGACAATTCAGTTTATAAAGGGGGCACACATAGCATATTTGCCGTATCACTTGTCTGCTATGTATCGGCTTGATGTGCAGACGTCATTCCCCTCCAAGCTCTCAAGCTACATTGCAGCGGGGACGCCCGTTTTCTTGCACGGCCCGACGGATTCGTCTGCGGCCCGTTTTCTCGAAGCATATCACGTCGGACGAACATGTAGTTCGACCGACGTCAACGAAATCGTGAAAACACTGGAGTCTCTGCTCGAGGACAAGCTCTTTCTGAACCAATATGCTGATGCTCGATATGATGCACTGGAACACGCGATCGGCGAAAGAGTGCTATTGACTAATTTCCTTAACGCTATCGGGACGATAAGACGATGATAGCTGATTGAATTCGTAATGGTGAACCGAATCCGCTATCAGGACTTACAAGTGATATATTAAATGAGGCCGAGAAGTTGGGGATATAGCTCCCTATGATGCGGATAAGGATTCTCAGTGGCAGAGCACAGAAAGGTCTTGGTTAGGGCTTAGGTTTACGAAAAGCAGTGAACTCATGGTCGATTAGTCAATGAAGAAAACGTTCGCCATTCTGTTCTCGGTTTCTGTTTTGTTCTGCTTTGCATGCCGCGGTGTTGCCGCAGCGAGCCTCCAGCAGTTACAGAAACGCGCAAATGCTCTCGCCGATGGCGGAACGTTTTCCTTGTCAGAGTCGTCACAAATCAGCGGCACCTTGATATTCAAGAATAAGTCAAATATCACGATTGATGGGCATGGCGAGACTATCACGCAGCGAAAGCACGACACCGTGACAATAGATATCCTTGATTGCAGCAATATTACCATGAAGGATGTCGTGTTAGTAGGCGAACCTTCATCTTACAAACCGTTCGAGAGAACGTATGGGATAGGTGTGCGAATGCGGCGTTGTGCAGGTCGACATGTGGTGTACAACGTGAAGTTCCTCGATCACGGATGTGCTGGCTTTATGGGCGTTGATGTTTCACATATTTTCTTCAGCAAATGCAGATTCAGGTCGGCTGCTGTGAACGTGAAACCCGGGGATGTCTATAATTCCGGCATATGCAGCTATGGTACGCAGTGCGCAAACTGGGAAGTAGCCGCATGCACTTTTGAAAAACTGGCCATCGGCGTTGGATTCTATTTAGGCCATGATGCCCTTAATATACATGACAATCATTTCACGGACATACGGGGCCAACATGGCATGTATCTAAACGCGTCCTCGTATGTCAACATTAGTCGCAACACGCTTAGGAACGTTCGCGGAGTCGCTATCAAGCTACAAATGAACAATGGGCACAACCAAAGCGAAAAGGACGTTTATATTAATGATAATACTTGCATGGTGGAGGACCCGAATTATTTGGGGCAGGCGGGAATCGCTGTTGGAGCAGCTAGGCCTGAGGGGCCTGCAAAGGGGGTGGTTTGGAAAAATGTTCATATCGAGAACAACCATGTGAGAAGAGCAGGCTATGGCGTTTCGGCTGAATATGTTGTAGATGCGAATATAATTCATAACGAGCTTACCGATACCGTCTACGGCGTTCTTGTTGGTTCGTATAGTGGAGGCATACGCGACAACACTATAACTACTGCAAGGTGGTCCGGCATCTGCTGTAAGGTAATGGATGATTTGAAAGTTGATATCGAGGGCAATGTAATAAGGGATGCAGTGCATATCACAACCGGCGATGCTTATAAACGATGCGGCATCTTTCTGACAGGAGTAGGACTTGCCACGATTGAAAATAATGAAATATACAAAGACGGTGGCCAGCCTCTATTTGGATTATACCAAGGGCCCGGTATTACTTTAACGAGCTATCATAACAATCGGCTTATAGGCCCGGTGGAATTGAAAGGTCTGGTTGAGTCGCAAGGGGGTAATGAAATACTTCGCTGGGATGTAGATTGGCCCATACCCGGCCAATAGTAAAGTTTTTGGAAGAAGCGATATGGCTGAGCATCCGTTCTTTTGGGACCTTGTTCTCATCGTAGTGGCTGTTCCTGTTTTGGAGGTTGCCATCCTGCGAGGGAATTACAGAGTTTTGTCTCCTGTGACAATGTTCTTCTTTGGTATAATTGTCTTATATATCATCCCTTATATATCACATTTCTACTTTTCCTGGGACTGGCGTCTGGGCCTGCTTTCGTATCAACAGTTTAAGCTGGCATTCAATACTCTGCGTTTCTTCCTTTATACATACTGTATTATAATTATCCCACTACTATATCGGCTTGCGAAGAAACGGGCAGTTGTTATGATACTGGACCGCAGGCAAATCATGTTCAAGGCTATGTTCATATTCATTGTTTTTTGCCTGATATTGATTGTCCAGCAGGGCGTTGGCGTTGGTTTTTCACCGGGAGCGATGTTAGATCGCATGCTGCATCCTAGGAAATACACATATATACGGGCGGGAGTCGGGCCTCTCACACATCTCTATGGTGGGATGAAGTTCGTATTGCTGGCGCCTGCCGCCGCTATGATTTATCTATCGGGGAAAAGGCTTCGTTCTATTGTCTTCTTTCTCGCAGCGGCGTTTGTGACAGTCATAGGTGGCTCCAAGGCCTCATTTGTTCTGCCCCTCATCATGTTTTCGGTTATCTGGCAAAAGATGAGTTGGGAGTTGAAAAGCATATTCGTGAGGATAGAACGCACCTTTCAGATTGGCTTGATTGCCACATTACTTGTTCTTGCTGGATTCATAGCGATGCCGGGCCGCGAAGAAAGGGTTGCTGGCCTGAAAGATGCTGCCCTTCGTGCCGTTCACTACCATAAAGAGGCATACTATTTGCCTATAGTAATTGAGTATTTCCCCTGGTCTTCTGGATATACGATTGGACAAATACGAGACACATTTATCGCTCCTATTCCACGAGCAGTTTGGAAAGGCAAGCCTTTTGTAGGTCTTTATGCACGGTATTTCCATCCGGTGTTCGAACCCAAGGCCATTTATTATCACACATCTACATTTGGTTGTATGGCTGAAGCGCATATGATCTTCGGCAGGTTAGGCCCCTTCGCATACGGGATTATCTGGGCCTTGTTCTGCTACAAACTCTACTTATATATGCTTTCGTCCAATAGTCTTTTCAAAGCCTTTGTAGTTGGTATGCTTTCTTTCTATATCTACCTATTGCTGCGGACGGGCTTCCTAGAAGTAAACGCGTCCGTGATATTGATATACATATTCATGGGATGGACCTTCTTTCGGAACACAAAAGCGGTCCTGGAAGGAGAGACAGAATATGAGGAATCACCTCTATCAGAATCAGAACAAGAATGGCGAGGAATTGACCTGCCAAACACAACTAATCTTTGAGAAATAGATTTGGGCGTGGAGGTTATATACGATTTCTAAACGAAACGCTCTCCTAATTCGCATGGGGTCTTACGATGCGACCCGGGCAATTCCTCGGGCAGCATCCACTTTGCAGGAAATGGGATATGATATAACAATCCTGTCCTTGGACAGATATGGGGATAAACCAGACAGTAAAAGTGTCAACGGGTGGCAGATATTCTGGTATCATCGCACATACAAGTCCAGAGCCAAATTATCTTTCTTGTGGATGTGGATATGCTGGTGGGTATGCGTGATTCGCAGGATTTTCAGCCAGCATTATGGCTTGGTTCAAGCATTAAATTTGGAATCAGTTATTCCATGCGTGCTGGCGAAACCTTTTCGACGGTTTAAGCTGATTTACGACGTTCGCGACCCATGGGGCATGAATAGTGCAAATCCACGCAGCCTTTTGATGCGGACATTCAAAGCAGTAGAAAGATGGGCTGCAGCACATGTTGACGGGATTGTCTTAAGTCAGGGAATCTTGGACAGAACCGGACTTTACTTTGGCAAAAAAGTATGCAGACGGATACCAAGCGTTCAGGTTCTTAATGTGCCCGACAGGGACACAGCAGGAGTATTCCGTCCACCGAATACCAGCGGGATTCGCATCAATTTCAGCGGCCACATCTCCTATGCTCGCAATGCTCAGGCAATCATCGAACTTGCGAAGGGAAAACCGGAAGTACAGGTGGATGTTGTCGGAGAAATTCGCGACGAGAAACTCCGCTCATCTTTGGTGGCTCTTGCCAATATCAGGTTATATGGCCTTCTTCCCTTCAATCAGGCAATGGAACTGCTCCAACAGGCAAATCTTGTTTCCGTTATGTATGATACCAGTACAGAAGTTGCTGTCGTTTCCAGCGCCAACAAAATGTTCGAGGCAATGATGCTGTCGCGTCCTTACGTGGCGAGCGAAAAAGGGTTTCCTGGCATTATAGCTGAAAGATACGACCTGGGTTGGGCGATTCCTTATGGGAGTTCTCAAGCCCTTATCGAACTTGTATCGGATTTGCTTGCCTGTCCTGGGAAAATCGAGTCAGCAGCGAAAAACGCGCGAAGGACCTATGAAGATTATTTTACATGGGATAAACAGAAAGAGAATCTTATTCTGCTATATACATATGTATCAGGCGGCGATAAAATGAAGTATTTCTCATATGCTGGATGGGGCAGAATGTTAGGCGCTGTTTTATGGGCCACGTAAGCTACTGAGATTTTTATTGGTAAGAACAAATCGGAGAGAAAAATATGACGAAGTTGTCCGGTAAAACGGTTCTTATAACCGGCGGCACAGGCTCGTTCGGCAACACAGTTGTCACACACCTTCTGGCCTCGACCGATGCAAAGGAGTTACGCGTGTTCAGCCGGGACGAATGCAAACAGGAGCAGATGCGGATTGAACTCAATAACCTGAAAGTCAAGTTCTACATCGGTGACGTGCGTGACAGGAACAGCGTGGACAACGTGATGGAAGGCGTTGACCTTGTCTTTCACGCCGCTGCGCTCAAGCAGGTGCCGTCGTGCGAGTTTTTCCCAATGCAGGCGGTGCTGACCAATATCATCGGTGGACATAACGTAGTAGAATCGGCCATTCATTATGGTGTCTCGAGCGTGGTATGCCTGAGTACAGACAAGGCTGTATATCCGGTCAACGCGATGGGTATGACAAAATCGCTGATGGAAAAGGTCGCGCAGGCGGCTGCCCGTGCAAAAATCACGAAAAATACCGTCGTGTCCTGCGTCCGCTACGGCAACGTAATGTGCTCGCGAGGGTCGGTGATACCGCTGTTTATCCAGCAGGTAAAGCATAACAAGCCGCTCACCATCACCGTGCCGGAAATGACGCGGTTTCTTCTGCCGCTGCGAGATTCGGTGTCGCTGGTGCTATTTGCATTTCAACACGCCCAGCCAGGTGACTTGTTTGTGAAAAAGGCGCCTGCGTGCACAATTATCGACTTGGCAAAGGCAATCAAAAATATCTTCAATTCCGACATCCCGGAAAAAACAATCGGTATGCGCCACGGCGAGAAGATTTATGAAACGCTTCTCACACGCGAGGAATTGCGGCGTGCCGAGGATATGGGCGATTATTACCGAGTAAGGCTCGACGAACGCGATTTGAATTATGCGACATATTTTACTGAAGGCGATTTGAAGGAAGCGGTGGTAGAAGATTACACCTCGCACAATACCAAACGGCTCAACGTCGAGGAAGTGGAAGAACTGCTGCTGAGTTTGCCGGAGGTACAGGTCGAACTGAAGGATTGGCGTGGGTAGCGACAGATAAAACACATCGACACAGATTATGAAAAGAAGAATCGTTATTACCGGCGTGGTCGGATTTATGGGTTCTCACCTGCGAGACCGACTCAGCTGCGAACAGGATATAGAGGTGCCATCCTTTGAGGATGCCTATTTTTCCCAGCCGCAAAAGCTGCGCGAGGTTCTGGCAGGCAGTGACACTGTCGTGCACCTTGCGGCGATGAATCGCGGCGACGAGAAAGAGATTTACACAACCAACATTGAACTTGTAAACAAGCTTGTCGAGGCGCTCGACGAACTCGATACCCGGCCGCATGTGATATTTTCTTCATCCACGCAGGCCTATCTTGACAATGCCTACGGCCGCTCGAAAAAAGAAGGAGAGCGGATACTCGAGGAATGGTCTAAGAAGAGTAATACCCCCGTCACCGTGCTGATTATTCCAAACGTTTTCGGCGACGGAGGCCGGCCCTTCTATAATTCCGTTGTCGCGACATTCTGCCACCTGCTTACCCACGGTGGTCAGCCGCAAGTACAGGTCGATAAGGAACTAAACCTCATTTACATTAACGAACTGTCGGAAATCTTTTGGGACAAGATTAAAAATCCTCCCGCAGGATTTGCACGCGTCGATGTCAAGGCGACTGCAACCGCAAAGGTGACAGACATACTGGCGATGCTTAACCATTTCAAGGATTGTTTCTACGTCAAGAAAATCGTTCCGGCACTCGCTGACAACTTTGAGAAAAATCTTTACAATACATATCTGTCGTATGCCGAACATGTTGATTACGAACAGCCGCTGGCGCTGCGCACCGACGCCAGGGGCAGTCTTTTTGAAGTTGTCAAGGAGGAGAAAGGCGGTCAGATTTTCTTTTCGACCACCAGGCCCGGCATCGTCAGAGGCAACCACTATCATACCCGCAAGCAGGAAAAATTCTGCGTGGCTAAAGGTGAGGCGATTATCCGTCTTCGGCGTATCGGCACGGACGAAATCATTGAATACAGAGTATCCGACAAAAAACCCGTGGTGGTGGAAGTGCCCATTTTCTACACGCATAACATAGAAAACGTCGGCACGGGCGAACTGTGTACGATTTTCTGGACGAATGAACTGTTTGTTCCAAACGACAGCGACACGTTTTTTGAGAAAGTATGAGGACGATGTCAAGAATCAAGATCATGACGATTCTGGGAACGCGGCCTGAGATTATCCGGCTCGCTTGCACTATGGTGCTGCTGGATAAGCACGTTGACCACAAAATCATCCACACCGGCCAGAACTATGATTACGAGCTCAGCGAGGTCTTCTTTAAGGACTTGCAGGTCCGCAAGCCCGATTATTTTCTCAACATCAATACCTCCAGCCTCGGACAGGTTTACGGCAACATCCTTATCGCCGTCGAGCCGATCCTCAAAAAGGAACGGCCTGACGCCGTTCTGATTCTCGGTGATACCAACAGCTCCATCGCAGGCATAATTGCGAGGCGGATGAAAATTCCCATTTACCATATGGAGGCTGGCAATCGCTGCTTCGATTTCAACGTGGCCGAAGAAATCAATCGCCGCATCATTGACCATATCAGCGACTTCAATCTCGTCTATACCGAGCATGCACGGCGACACCTGCTTTCTGAAGGCATACCGCACCGCCGGATTTACCTGACCGGCTCACCTATGAGAGAGGTGCTTATGACGCATCTGGCAGCAATCAAGGCATCGAATGCCCTTGGTGAGCTTGGTCTGGAAAAGAGGCGTTACTTTCTGGTCAGTACGCATAGGGAAGAAAACGTTGATAACAGAGAAAACCTTCAGAAGATTCTTGCGGCGCTGCAAACGATACACACTGAGTTTAATTTGCCGGTGATTGTATCCACGCATCCACGTACGCGCAAACGGCTGGCAACGCTCGGCAAGGCAAATATCGCAGAAGGCATAAAATTCCTCAATCCTTTCGGTTTTTTTGATTACAACTGGCTCCAGATGAACGCCTGCTGCGTAATCAGTGACAGCGGCACAATCTGTGAAGAATCGGCAATTCTGGATTTTCCGGCTATTACAATACGCAACGCGATGGAACGACCAGAAGCAATGGACGCAGGGACAATAATAATAACAGGCCTTGAGCCGGAAGTTGTGGTCTCAGCCATAAGAATGCAGATTTCGGAAGACAATAAGAAAATGCCTCGCCGCCCGCCCGGCGACTACGAAATCGAAAATACGTCCTATCGTGTGGTTAAGTTGATAATGGGGACATCCAAACTCAGCCATATATGGGACAACATCAAGCTTAACGACCTTGCCTGAGTATGCGGATCCTGTTTGTCACTCAATGGTTTCAGCCCGAGCCGATATTCAAGGGGTTACCTCTTGCCAAAAAACTGGCGAATCTTGGGCATGAGGTCGAAGTCTTGACGGGGTTTCCAAATTATCCCGAGGGGAAAATCTATAAGGAATATAAAGTCAGATGGTTGCAAAGGGAGACCATTGACGGCATATCCGTAATCCGAGTCCCGCTTTATCCAAGCCACGGCAAAAGCGGTTTCCTGCGTTTCATGAATTATGCGAGCTTTGCATTTTCGGCTGCAATAATAGGCCCGTGGGTAGTGAGAAAGGCGGATGTTGCCTACGTGTATCATCCGCCGGCGACAATAGGACTTCCTGCGATGATACTTCGACTGCTGCGCAGGACACCCTTTGTCTATGACGTCGAGGACTTATGGCCTGACACACTGGCCGCAACAGGAATGTTCAAAAACAAACTGGGGCTTTGGCTCGTCGAAAAATGGTGCCTTCTTATTTACAGGGCTGCAAGCAGAATTGTAGTTCTTTCCCCGGGATTTAAGAAAATGCTGCTTGAACGCGGGGTACAAAGCGAGAAGATCAGGGTTATCTATAACTGGGTGGATGACACAACGGTAAAGCCAATTGCCAAAAACCCGGCTTTGGCGGCAAAGCTCGGTTTATCCGGGAAGTTCAATGTTGTGTTCGCTGGTAATATCGGAAAGGCACAAGCTTTGGAATCAGTACTCGACGCTGCCGCCATTCTGCAAAAAGAATCGTCACGTGTGCAGTTTGTGCTTATAGGAACAGGGGTTGAGGCAGAGAATCTTAAAAGAAGAACCCGGGATATGGAGCTGCAAAATGTCCTGTTCCTCCCCAAGCAGCCGATGTCTGAAATCGGAGCAATCCTGGTTTTGGCGGATGTATTACTCGTCCATTTGAAAGATGACCCGTTATTCAGGATAACAGTGCCGTCAAAGATACAAGCCTATCTGGCCGTGGGGCGACCGATTCTCGCAGGAATGCGAGGTGATGCAGCAGACCTGGTTGTGAGCGCAAATGCCGGGCTTCTCTGCGCTCCTGAGAACGCTGAGAGCATAGCAGAAGGCGTGCGCAGATTTCTCAAGATGTCGCCGCAGGAATTGGATGCAATGGGAGAGAACGGGAGAAAATTCTATCAGGAGAGGATGTCTTTGGCAGTTGGGGCGAAACATCTGCTAAAAGAGCTTGAGACGGCGGTTCGGCGGGCACAGCGCAAGGGATAAATGGCAATAACAGAAATTAACTCAAAACAGGAGTTAAGCGATTCTCGTGGATAAATCACAAGAAAAGACCGGCTCGCCAATACTTTTCTTCGTTGCTGCTCTTGCCATCATTGCCACCGTAACTCTTGTTGCCAACCTCCGAAGCCCCGTTGCCGAGGAACTGCATTTTCGGTTAAACAACGGTGTGGCTAATCTGTCGACGTGTGATGACCGCCTGATGGCGGTGTGCAACGACAGCAAGATATACCTGTGGGACTGGTGGAGTCTCTCGAAAAGCCCCCAGGCGGCCCAGGCCGATTGCGACCAGGCGGTTCTTCTTGCCGGCGATGTGTTGCTTTCGGTCGCAAGGGGCAATCCCAAGGCCGTCGTGCTCACAGGGCTGGATGACAGCAAGAAGCACAGAGAAATTGACCTCAGGCCGGGAAATAGTCGGGCGGTTTTGGCAGTCAGCCGAAACCGGAACCTTGCAGCCATTGTCCTGAGCAGGACCGATCCAACCGAACCTCCCACGCAGCTCTATGAGGTATTGGGGGTGGACGCTGAAGGACAGACGACTGATACGATTGTGAGCATAGATGCGCCGCAGCGCTCGCGAGTCAAGAAGGCAACCATGTCGGACGATGGGGCATTCATTGCGATGGCCGGATATCACGACAAGCACGGCTGGCTTGTGGTCATCGACTATAGGCAAGGACGGCTGGTCTGGAACAAGGAGCTGTCGGATATGCCGGAAATGCAAAGTTGCGCATTCTCCGTTGACGGACGGATTTTGTATGCCCGGGGCAGCGACAGCACGCTTCTCAAGATTGACACAGAGTCCGGACAGATACTGGCTCGGCTGCTGCCGGTAAAAGAGAACAGAAGCACTCTCCGCGTCCAGGCGGTGCAGACGACCACGACCAGTCCGGACGGGCGTTTTGTAGCGGCCACCATCGGTAACTGCGTATACGTGTGGGATTGTCGTAACGATAAGCTGGTTTGTAGCGGGGGTTCGGGGCACAAGGTCATAAGCGGTATTGCATTTTCACCGGATTCACGTTACATAGCGACATCGGATATGCGACAAGGCGGAACCATCAAAATCTGGCGTGTGCCCAAGAAATAGGTGCTCCCGGGGCGGGCTATACACGAGATGCAATCGGAATAATTCCTGTAAGGTGAGAACAATTTCACGGCGTCGCACAATTCAACCTGTGGTCAAACGTCTGATTGATATCGTTGTCAGCTCCCTGAGTTTGGTTTTGCTTGGTCCGGTTCTGCTGATTCTGGCGATGATTATCCACATGAAGTTTGGCTCGCCGGTTTTGTTCAGACAAGGGCGGCCCGGGCTGGGGGGTAAAGGATTTTTCATTTACAAGTTTCGCACCATGACGGACGCGCGTGACGATGACGGCAAGCTCTTGCCTGACGCCGAGCGGTTGCCGGCGTTCGGGCGGTTCTTGCGGAGCGCGAGTTTGGATGAGCTGCCGGAACTGTTCAATGTGCTCAAGGGCGACATGAGCATTGTCGGCCCTCGGCCCTTGATGATGAAGTACCTGGATCGATATACGCCCGAGCAGGCAAGGCGACACGAAGTCAGGCCGGGCATAACCGGCTGGGCGCAAGTAAACGGTCGAAACGCTGTCTGCTGGGAAGACAGGTTTAAGCTGGATGTGTGGTATGTTGACAATTGGAGCTTGTGGCTCGACCTGAAGATACTGTTGAAGACCGTTTGGATGGTGGTCAAGAGAGAAGATATAACCCAGCAGGGCAGAGTAACGATGGATGAGTTTATGGGGACGGCTCAGGCGAAGGAAAAAACGAATAGCAGGGAGGCGCCTGAGTGTTAACCTGCGAGCAGGTAAAAGATATTGAGTCGCAGTTCGGCTCGCCTTTTTACGTCATTGATGAGGAAGCGTTCAGGAAGAACTACGATGATATTGTCACGGCCTTTTCGAGCAGGTACGACAAGTTCATATTAGCGTATTCTTACAAGACCAACTACATACCGTACCTGTGCAGGATTATCAGAAACAAGGGCGGCTGGGCGGAGGTGGTTTCACGACTTGAATATGACCTTGCGATGAAAATCGGGCAGGACCCGGCGAAGATAATTTTTAACGGCCCCGTGAAATGCTATGAGGACGTCGAGCTTGCGCTTGCCAACAAGAGCATTGTCAACCTCGACGCCATGTATGAGGTTGATTACGTCACTAAGTATGCGAAAGAGCATCCGGGCGAGCAGGTGCGCGCGGGGTTGCGGATTAACATTGACTTGTCGGACGAGGCAAGCTCATCACAAATTCAGGAAGAGTTCAGGGTCGGGCGTTTCGGTTTTGACCTGGAGGACATAGAACAAGCCGCTTCGAGACTTACTGCGAGTGAAAACATTGTGATTAACAGTCTGCACGGGCATAGCACCACGCCGGGCAGGAGCGTGAAGTGCTATGAGGTGATAGCACGAACGCTTTGTGACGTAGCCGAGCGGTATTTTACGCAAAGCGTTGAATATGTAGACGTTGGCGGGGGGATTTTGGGCTATGTTCCGGAGGAGATGGGGTTTGGTAAAGTGCCGACCTTTGACGACTATGCCGGCGCGGTGTGTGGAGTGCTGGAGCGAAGTGGGTGGGTGAAGGAGAGGAGGCCTTGGCTGGTGCTCGAGCCGGGCGTAGCGATGGTCGCTAATGCGCTTAGCTTCGTAACAAAGGTGGTCAGCACCAAGACTGTCAGGGGTAAGCTGTTTGTAACGGTGGACGGCAGCGCCTTTCATGTCAAGCCGACGTTTCACAAGATAAATCAGCCGCATTACATCATAAGCGCTCAATCGACCGACAATCGGCAAACATTCAGTGTCGTCGGCTCTACCTGCATGGAAAAGGATTACCTTCTTGCCGATGTTGTCGATGTTGTGCCTCGCCGTGGCGATTATATAAAAATCGACAGCGTCGGCGCATATACCGTCGTCCTGTCACCCGACTTCATACACCTGTCACCGGCAATCGTTGTCAGCAAAGGCACGGACTGGCTTGCCGTTAGAAGAAGGCAGAATTTTGATGACATGTTCGGCTGCTACAGTTTTGATTTCGATTAAGGCCCACTTCTCAAGCGGAGGTTATGCATGCGGATTTCAGGCAGGCAGATAGATTTGCGGACGATGGAAAAAAGCGATTTGGCGAACAAAGTCAGGTGGTACAACGACCCTGAGGTGAACAAGACACTGCTGCTTGAAGAAAAGTTTGAGCTTGACAGGTCGCTGAAGTGGTTTGAGACGGCAAAAGACGATAAGAGTCGGCGGGACTTTGTGATAGAGACGCCGGAAGCCAAGGCAATTGGGATTACAGGTTTTCTGCATATCAACAAGGTTCACGAGACAGCGGAATGCTATTGCGTTATCGGTGATAAGACCTACTGGGGTAGGGGAATAGGGACCGAGGTGCATACGCTGCTAATTGACTGGGGTTTTAAGGAGCTTGGGCTTTACAAAATATGGGCTGATATAAGGGCACAGAACGCTGCGATTATCAAGGTGGTTGAGCGGCTGGGTTTTAAGGTAGAAGGGACGTTGAGGAAGGACAGGGTGATTGGCGGTGAGCGGATTGACGTGGTTAGGATAGGGTTGCTGCGTGATGAGTTTTATGAGCTACATCCGGAGCTTAAAGAGAAGAGTCAGTCAGGGACATAATTAAATAAGGCAGAAGAAAAAGTGGATGAGATACGAAGCGTAGCGGTATTAGGTGCCAGCGGGACGGTGGGTAGCTTAGTGGGGGGACTTATCGCTCAGGAAGGGATTAAGGTATATTTCCTGAGCCGAAGTGAAGAGAGGTCGCAGCGGGGGATGGCAAGGGCGATAGGCCAGGCGCGTTCGGAGGTGATAGGGAAGAATATAATTTGTGGCAACTACGATAGTCGGCTGGCCGAGGCGCTGGCTGAAGCCGACTGGATTGTTGAGGCGGTAGCAGAGGATGCGGGGATAAAACGTGGGCTTTACGAGAAGGTTGAGAAACTAAAGGGGGATGAGGCAATAGTAAGCTCAACGACGTCGAGTCTGCCCTTGGAAGAGCTTGTAGAGGGGCGTAGCGAGGGCTTTCGGAGGCGATTTCTTTCGACGCATTTCTATAACCCACCGGGGCGGATGCTCGCGTGTGAGGTGACGGGGACGGAGGATACGGCGCCGGAGGTGGTGGAGTTTATGAGCGATTTTCTGGCGGAGCGTCTCGGTCGGGAGGTTGTACGGGTTAAGAATACAACCGGCTTCGCGGGGAATCGGATAGCGTTTGTGTTATTTGGGAGAATAACAGCTCTTGCAGAGGAGCACGGTGTGGAGCTGATGGACTATCTGATAGGGCCTTACACAGGCCGGGTGATGGCGCCGTTGGCGACACTTGATTTGGTGGGGCTGGACATACACAAGGCCATAATAGACAGTCTGCATCGACACACGGACGACTACTTACACGACTGGCTCATGTTGCCGGAGTATTTGAATCGGATGATTGGGAATGGACTGTTAGGCAACAAGGCAGGCGGGGGATTTTACAGGAGGCACCAGAGCGGCAGGTATATGTTTATTGAGCCATCGAGCGGAGATTATACCGAGGCGATAGGGCCGCACATTCGGTTTGTCGAAAAGGCCAAGCATTTTATTCACATGGGTATGTATCGAGACGCATTCGAGGTTATAAGAGAAGCACGGGGTAAGGAGGCCCAGATAGTCAGGGAGATATTGTGCACGTATGCAGCTTATGCGTATTCGCTAATTGGCGAGGTGACGGAAGAAGCGGAGGGGATAGGGGGAATAGACAGGGTGATGAGTTTCGGGTTTCACTGGGCGCCGCCGAGCGTGATTTTGGAGATGCTTGGGGGAAAGGATTCTTTCGTGGAGCTGGCGGAGCGGAGTGGGATTAAAGTGCCTGATGCGATTGGTCCGCGGGCTATGGATTCTCTGGAATTGTTAGAGGCGGGCAGGTATTTTGTGGCGAAGTAAGATTTGACGAGAGTAACTCAATGAAAGAAGGCAATGTTTACATCTTGGGCGGGTATCAGACGGACTTTGCGCGGAACTGGGGGCGGGAGAGCAAGCATATAGCTGCGATGATGCGAGAGGCATACGAAGGGAGCGTAATAGTTACCGATGTGGAGCCAAGTGACATTGATGCAGTGTTTGTGGGGAATTTTGCCGGCGAGCTTTACTGCATGCAGGGTCACTTGAGTGCATTTTTTATTGATTTTGACCGGCGGTTGGCGGGGATACCGACGATTCGATTTGAGAATGCGTGTGCGTCGAGCGCGGTGGCGGCGCTTTCGGCAATGGCCTATATACAGGCGGGGATTTACGATTTGGTGTGTTTAGTCGGCGTTGAGCAGATGAAGACGGTGCCGGCGGATAAGGGAGGGGACTTTTTGGGGACGGCGGCGTGGTATGAGCGCGAGTGCGCCGGAATAGAGTTTCCCTTTCCGAAGCTGTTCGGCAAATTGGGCGACGAGTACGACAGGCGGTACGGTCTGGACGACAGGTATCTTGCTCGGATAGCAACGATAAACTACGCCAATGCGAAGAGGAATCCGAAGGCGCAGACGCGGAGCTGGTTTATGAGCTTTGAGCATGCGAGCAGAACGGGCAAATACAACGCGCCAGTTAGCGGGAGGATAAAGGTGACGGACTGTTCGCAGATTACCGATGGGGCAATATGTATATACCTGGCGTCGCAAGAATATGCGCGTGGATATGCAAAGCGCAGAGGCAGGAAAATTGACGAGCTTGCGCGGATAGAGGGATGGGGACATACAACCGCTCCGATCGAATTTGCGAAGAAGGTTTCTGATTCCACGGACGACAGGTACGTACTTCCAATGACACGAAAAGCGATAACGGATGCGTACAGGCGGGCGGGGATAAAGGATTGCTGGGATTTGGACGTAATAGAAACGCACGATTGTTTCACGACCTCAGAGTATATGGCGATAGACCATTTCGGGTTGACTGAGCCGGGCGAATGCCGGCGGGCAATCGAAGAAGGCGTAATCGAGATGGGCGGTAAGCTCCCCGTTAACCCGTCGGGGGGGCTTATCGGCTGCGGTCATCCTGTTGGCGCGACCGGTGCTCGGCAGCTTCTCGATGCATACAAGCAGGTTGCCGGTACAGCGGGTGACTACCAGGTGCCCGGCGCCAGAAAAGTCGCCACGCTTAACATAGGTGGCACCGCAACAACAAACGTGTGTTTCATTGTAGGCAGGGCGCAAGTGTAGGACTGCAGATGTGTGTTCATGCGGGAGTAGTTTGTGCGTTGTGATGCATTAGTGGGTTACGCCTGGTGCCGTTCGAGCTACGTGGCGATTCGCAGCTTGTGTCGCCTGGGGCTTCGCGTAGCGGCGGCTGATGTCACTAAGTTTGGCATGGGCCAGTGTTCGAGGTATGCAGCAGCGCGTTACGTCCACGCAAATCCGGCCGGTGAACCCGAGAAGTTCATCGAAGACATAGCTGCTATTTTGGACGATTGCGGGGCGAAATTTTATTTGCCGGGGCATGATGAAGGCGAGGTGGTGGCAAAGTACCGCAAGCGCCTGCCTGAAGATGTCGTCGTTCCTCTTCCGGATTATTCCACCTTGGCTCTCGCAAACGACAAGATGAGAACCACCGAGGCGGCTATCGAACTGGGCGTGCCCGTGCCGGGCATCATACGCTGGAGCAATACTGCTGAACTTAGAGAAAAGATTAAAGAGGCCGCCGGACCGGTCGTCATCAAGCTTCGGCGCACCTCAGGCGCCAAAGGCGTCTTCTATGCTGATGACGCCGAACAGACTGTTTCGACGGTTAACAGGTTAATCAGGCAGTTCAACCTCAGGCCGGACCGGTATCCGGTCATACAGGAGAAGGTCAATGGCGAGGGGTGGGGCGTTTCGTGTCTTTATCATCAAGGAATGCGAGTAACTTCGTTTACACATCGGCGTCTGCGCGAGAAAGTCATCAGCGGAGGGACGAGCACTCTGCGCGAATCAGCGCACAACGAAACGTTGGAAAAGTATGCGTATGCGCTTCTCGATGGTCTTTGCTGGCACGGACTTGCGATGGTGGAGTTTAAGTGGGACAGTCAAAGAAATCAGGGATGGTTGATGGAGATAAATCCGCGTTTGTGGGGGAGCATAGCGCTAGCGGTGGCGTGTGGGATTGATTTTCCGGCAATGATATATTTTGCAGCGACCCGCGGGGCGGAAAAAGCTCGGAGGATGGATCGAGACTATGAAGACGGCATCGTTGCCCGCTGGTATCTTGGCGACATAATACTGAGCGTTAACTACCTTGCGCGGTGCCGTCCCGCCGCTGCGCTGAAGGTACTGTTGCCGGGCAGCGAGGATGTTTACGACGACCTGATAAAAGGGGACAAGTGGGCCACCGCTGCGGAGTTTATTTCGTATTTTGAGAGGTTCTTGAAATACCGTTCGACCAATCCGCTTGACCGGGGCCATCTCGGCTGACAAGGGCGGCGGCAAGCAATACCGGCACTGTCGGACCATGCTATCGCTGAACATTGCGACCGGGTATTGCCGGCCGCAGAGTTTCTGCAAAATGTCGTGTTGCGAGTCAGGACAACGCAAATCACGCCCGAGCAGTCGAAACGTGGAGATTAGCTTAAGGCGACGAGCAAGCCATGATTGAAAAACGCCTCAAGGATATAAGTTATCTTTAGTGATTGCGCTCAGAAGTGACATTGGCAAATCAACACAACTTATCCCCGAACAATCTAAGCGTCTTCGACCTTGACGGAACGCTAATCGCGGTTGACAGTTTCGTTGAAGTAACAAAGGTCATGATGGGTGTACTGTTACGGAATCATAATCTGTGGACGCTTTTGCCTCTGACGACATGGTGTTGCCTGAGAAAGGCGCGGCTTGTGTCCCATCTGTCATTCAAGAGGAAAGTGGTGCGCATTTTTGAAAGAGCTCTGAAGGAGGCCGACAGGCAGAGAATTGTAAACGATGTATTTGTTAACAACATCAATAAACCTGTTTTCGACTTGATGCTTAAGGCGGACAACTGCCTCATTACCACCGCGTCACCTTATGCTTATACGTCTCGCATGCCCTTCGGAAGAAAGGTTGTAGTAATAAGCTCTTTGATGCCGGGCTACCCTCTGCCTTGTCCCCTGAATTTTCGAGAGGGCAAAGTGGATAATATTAAAGCTTATCTTGGAACGGACGACATTCGAGTTGCCAATTTCTACACCGACAGCGATAACGACCAGGCGCTGGTAGATATCTCCGACAATGCGTTTCTATACAGAGACGGAGAATTGGCCAGGCTGAAGTGAGCACGCGGATAAGCTGAGTTGATGGGGCGGCTGAGGGCAGACTGTTGAAGATTCTTGTATTCAGCTGGCTCGCAGCAAGGGTGCAGGGGGCATAGCGCCGGATAATCTGGCAAGTCTGAAGTTGTTCAGGAAGCTCGGCTGGAGCGAAAAGGAGGTATCGGATGAATGGATTGCAGTCTGGATTGACCGTCCTGCGGATTATCCCTGAAGCTTCAGGTGTGTGTTGTTGAAGGACGGACAAGAAAAAGAGTGGAGAGACTCGGTGTGCAGAGCGTAGGTAGCTGAGGAGCCCGGGAGCAACCGGGCTCTGAATTCAGAGGGCATCGATGAGAGACAAGAACTATCCTCCTGTCTTTGTTACATACGGCTGGTGCCGCAATGGCTATGTGGTTGTGCGCTCGCTCGGGAGAATGGGCGTCGAGGTACATGTAGGGGATTCTTCACCTTTGGCAATGTCCCGTGGTTCGCGGTACTGTAAATCATTTACAAAACTGCCGAATCTCTTTGCGGAGGCAGAGTCTTACTTCGAGCAGACGTGTAAGGCCTTGGAGCGTAGCGGGGCCAAAGTCTTGTTGCCATGTCATGAAGACATCGGCATTTTTTGTAGGCGCCGCAATGAACTGCCGGGTGACGTGACGGTGGCTCTGCCGGACGCCCGGACATACGAGCTTGTTGAGGACAAGCTTGACTGCGTAGAGCTCGCGCGTAAGCACGGCTGTCCGGCAGCGCAGACCTTCAGGATATCGTCGTTCTCGGATTTGGAAGGTTTCAGAAAGGGGCACGACTGGCCGTTAGTTGTCAAGCCGCGCTTGAGCAACGGTTCCAAAGGGTTCAGCAAGGTCTATTCGTACGAAGGTTTAGTTGAGAAATTCACAGGACTTATTCAAACGTACAATCTTCCATCACATAGATGGCCGATTGTGCAGGAGCATTTACCTGGAGAGATTGCGTGGGCGAGCGTGCTTTACGACAAAGGCCGGTGTGTTGCGGCAACCTCCTGCCGGCCATTACGACACAAAGAGCTGGATGTTGAGGGCAATGCGACGCTGAGAGAAACCGGTGATTATGACGATTTGGTAAAGATGTCGATTTCTCTGATGGATGCGCTGAAATGGCATGGGATGGCGCAGTTGGAGTTTATGAGAAATAAAGCCGGCGAATTCGTATTGACCGAGATTAATGCCAGGCCGTGGGGCTCAATAGTAGTCCCCGTTTGCTCAGGAGTTGATATACCGTACTTGTGGTATCTGGTTGCATTAGACAAGCTTGGTCCGACGTGGGTAGACGCTGTCAGGAAGGTAAGATGCAGATGGATTCTCGGTGATTGTATCGGGCTGATTGAGTCGCTGAGGAGAGGACGGTTTTTGAAGGCGCTGGGGATATTCAGGCCGGAATGGCGATGTTACTATGACGATTTCAGCCTGGCGGATCCCCTGCCGATTCTTCTTGAGTCTGTTGATTATCTCATCCGGTTTGTTAAGTGGGGAGGCTCTGTGAATCCGGTGACCGAGGGTATGGTGCGATAAGCATCGATTGTGTCCCTGCCGGCGGGTCACGGGTCCCGGGCCACCCGGTTCTGCGGGACCGTACCTCGCAGGCCGGTCATTTTCAAAAATCCTCTCTTCCAGACGACGACTGCTGATATGACCACCACAAGCACGCAGGCGGCTACAGCCCAGCCCGCATCCAGCCGGCTGATTGCAAGGCCGACGGCGGAATACACACCGGCCAGCACACAGCAAAGCAGCACCGTTCTTTTCAGCGGTATACCCCGGTCCATCATCTGGTCGTAAATATGGCCTCTGTCGGAGACGAACAGGGGTCTTTTATTTAGCCATCTTCTTGCAAAGGCAACAGCAGTGTCAAGGATAGGCACAGCGAAGATGATGATTGCCGAAAGAGCCCATTTGGGATGCACAGCAGCAAGCAGCGTCATCATAGCGGCAAAGACGAAGCCGATGAAGAGACTTCCGGCGTCGCCCATGAAGATTGAGGCGGGATGTTTGTTAAAAGGGAGAAAGCCGGCTATGCCGCCGAGCAGGGCAGCGGCAAGTGCGGCAACTGCGAAGGGGCTCTGGTGGTCGGGGATGTGGTGATGCATAATGGCGGCGAGGGCGATCATAGCGGCGGCCATCACGGCGGTAACTGCGCCACAGAGGCCGTCGATGCCGTCGAGCAGGTTCACCGAGTTGGTGGCACCGAGGACAAAGATTAGAGCGATAGCGGCTGTAATGACCAAGCCAAGAGAGGCGGGCAGCTTTATGCCGAGAGGTTCGGCGAGATAATTGTTCTGAGGATTCGCGATGAGGACCAGGACCAGTGCTGCAGCGAACTGTCCGATGATTTTGTTGCGTGGGGAGATGTTGAGGACATCATCTGCCAGGCCGACGGCTGAGATAACCAGTGCCGGTGCGAAGACGGCGAGCAGGTATCGCAAGGCGATTTGGGAATCGGGCCTATTGGACAGTGATATTGCGGCGGTGACGACACCTGCGGTGAAGCCAAGGAAGATGGCGACGCCGCCGAGGTAGGGGACGGGTCGGGTGTGGGTCTTGACGAGGTTGTCGGGTTTGTCAACGACGTTGAACTTAAGTGCGAGTTTTCTGACGAACCAGGTGGAGACCAGGGCGACGGTCAGAGAGATACAGAGAACGGGCCAGAGAGACGTTATGGAAGCGGACGAGCCGGCGGCTAAAAGGTTATCGAGCGCCATTTTTTTCTTTACCGAAGTTAGTTTTTCAGCGTATAATAAGGGGCAGTCTATCAGCAGAAGGCCGGATTGTCCAAGCTAAAGGCGAGGGGACCACGACGGGCGGTATAATCGGGCATAACAGTCAGGAAGTGACCGAGAGCTGCCGAGACAGTATGGCGACTCAGGTGTGGGCGGGTGGACGACGCGACTGTGAGAAGAAAGCGAGCCACGGGATAGACAGAGCAAGCAGAGAGTAAGTGAGAACAGCGAATTTTAGTGAGAAAATGAGAGAAGATATTAAAGTCAGTTACGTGACAGACGTGGGGCAGTTGGGGCGGTTGAGCGAGCAGCAGCGAGCGGCCCTGCGCACTGTGACGGAGCATTTTGCGTTTCGCAGCAACGATTATTACCTCTCGCTAATTGACTGGGATGACTCGGCAGACCCGATACGTCGGGTGGTGGTGCCGAATGTGGAGGAGCTGGAGCAGTGGGGGCGTCTCGACCCCTCGGACGAGCAGACATATACGGTGATGCCGGGGCTGGAGCACAAATACAACTCGACGGTGCTTCTGCTGGTGAGCAATGTGTGCGACGGGATATGCCGGTATTGTTTTCGCAAGTGGGTTTTTGTTGATTCGCAGCGGGAGTGTCTGAGAGATATTGCAGGGGCACTGGAATATATATGGCGCCACAAGGAGGTGACTAATGTACTGCTGACGGGGGGCGATCCGCTTGTTCTTGCGACGTCGAAGCTTGAGGAGATTATTGGGCGGCTTCGGGAGATTGAGCATGTGCAGATAATTCGGGTAGGGACGAAGATACCGGCGTTCAATCCGGCAAGGATAGTGGAGGACGCGAGCTTAGCAGAGATGATAAGCAGGTATAGCACGGCGAAGAAGAAGATATATGTGATGACGCATTTCATTCACCCACGCGAGCTGACGGATTTGGCGGTTGAGTCGGTTGAGATACTTCAGCGAGCCGGGGCAATGGTAGCAAACCAGATGCCTCTGATAAGAGGGGTGAATGATGATGCGGAGGTTTTGGCGGAGCTTCTCGGTAAGCTGTCGTTTATAGGTGCGATACCGTACTACATATTCCAGTGCCGCCCTGCCTTGGGAAACAAGGCGTACACGGTTCCGATAGAGCAGGGGTACGAGATAGTTGAGCGCGCCAAGGCGCTTGTATCGGGTCTTGCGAAGCGTGTGCGTTATGTGATATCTCATTCGACGGGCAAGATTGAGATAGTGGGCAAGAGCGACAAGTTTGTTTTTTTCAAGTATCACCGTGCTGCAGAGGATGAGGACAGCGGCAGGTTCATGGTTTTTACGTGCAATCCGGGGGCGTGCTGGTTTGACGACTACGACGAGGTTCTTGCGGATTACCCCGTCAGTATGCCCTATAGGGTGTACGGGCCGGAGTAGCATCGTTTTTACGGTTTTTGGGATTGTTTCACGCCGGGGGTTGGTTATTGGTGCAGTGGTGAGCAGGGGACATTGAAAATATGGTGAGAGTTTTCAGCATCGCTGTCTTGGCAAGCGTTTCATTGTGTGGCCCGGGGTTCTGCTTAGAGCCGGATGAGGTACTTGTAGCTGCCAACAGGGATGTCGCCGAGTCGGTTGAGGTTGCGAGGTATTACTGTCAGAGGCGAGGGGTGCCGGTAGAAAATATTGTGGAGTTGGCGATAGGGGCCCAGCGTAGTGAGCAGATAAGCAGAGAAGATTATGAGCAATTGATTGCAGGGCCGATACGGGCACGGCTGCTTGGTGATGATTTTGCAGGCAAGATTAGGTGTGTGGTGACGACATACGGGATGCCTTACAAGGTTGGAGGTCGCGGGAGTTTAGAGGGCAAGGAGGCCAAGCTAAAGGAGCTTGAGGGGCTTGCGGAGATACAACGGGGGTACCTGAAGAAGATAGAGCAGCTCACGGCTGGCCAGGAGGAAAAGGAGCGAGAAAAGAAGGCCGGACGAACGAAGCTGCGACTGAGGTGGCTGCAATCGCGCATCGACAGGATTGAGGGCACCGAAACCAGCGCGAGTGTCGATAGTGAGTTATCGATGGTGCTGTTCGGGGATTATGAACTGTATCGATGGCAGGAGAATCGGCTCAGGAAAGACGCGACTCGACCCGGGGCTTCGACTGAGCTCAGCCGAATGTCCTCGTCGAAGTCGAACGGGGCCGATACCTGGATGGTTATGGTTTGCCGACTTGACGGGCCGAGCGCAGGTGTTGCGAAGGGGCTTGTGGACAAGGCAATTGGAGCGGGGGAGCAGGGGCTAAGGGGGACTGCGTATATCGATTCGCGGGGCAAGGCCGGCGACGGGAAGAGGCATTCGCCGGGACATTTCGACCAGTCGCTGAGGGAGCTGGCGACGCTGGTGCGGCTTCGGACGGATTTGGAAGTAAAGGAGGAGCGGACGGAGAAGCTGTTTGAGCCGGGCAGTTGTCCGGAGGCGGCTTTGTACTGTGGGTGGTACAGTTTGAGGAAATATGTTGATGCGTTTGATTTTGTGGATGGGGCGATTGGGTATCATATTGCAAGCTTAGAGGCGGTAAATCTTCGGGACGTAAACAGCGGGCAGTGGTGTGCGTCGATGCTGGCGGACGGAATTGCGGCGACATTAGGTCCGGTTGCCGAGCCGTATCTTCATTCGATTCCTGAGCCGAAGGAGTTTTTCTTGGAGCTGTTCGACGGGTGGTGTCTTGCTGAGGCGTATTACAGGAGCAAGCCGTTCAATTCGTGGCAGCTTGTTCTGATAGGAGACCCGCTGTACAGACCTTTCAAGGGGACTTTCGATAAAGAGAAGCAAGGTAATTCGCAGTAATGACCAGCGCGATTGCGGCAAGGGCAACGGCGATATCGAGCGTATGCCAGTATCTGCCGAGGATTGTCGAGGTGGTTTTGACGAGAGCGAGCAGGGCGATTGGGAAGGTGGCGGCTGCGGCGAACCATTTTGGTTGGGGGCACTTTAGCAGCGAGTGGAAGCTGAGCAGCTTTACCCAGACGCAGGTGACGAAGCCATAAACGAGGAAGTGAAAGAGCAGGTTGGTGACGGGAAGCAGCTCGGCGATATTTGCGCGTGCGAGGTTTGAGAGTGCAAAGACGGCGGCGGCGGTGACGGCGAGCAGTGCGGGCCAGAACGTCAGGAAGGTGAAGGTAAGCAAGCCGGCGACAGAGCCGGCTAAGTTCGCAGCAAAATCCACCATATCACAGGTTCTTCCCACCCAGGACTGCGAAAGTTCATCGAGCAGCGAGTAGAGGACAATCACAATGAAGACCCACCAGGGCGTCGCTTTGCGCCAGTTTACTTTTCGGTCGGGTCTTACGGAGAACCAAAACAGGAGAGTCAGAATCAGATAGGCGGTGAAATGCAGGGTCTTGTCTGAGACACGGGCTTGATACACGACGCCGGGTATGGGGATGCGTGCAAGGGCACAGACTAAAAGCCAGTAGGCGATAAGCAATATAGTGGTAATTTTTTTTCGCGACATCAAGGGCATAGCATCGGCTGAAACGGTCTTTATCAGGCGGTTTGTCAGACAGCAGCGGTGGTCCCGGCGCACCGGGATTTGATTTTATCAGGAATTGGTTTAATATGTAACGAGAAAACCAGTTAGAATTGGAGAAAGGTTATGTTCGATTCGGCGATTGAATTTATCAGAAGCGCAGTGGCCGAGCAGATAGTGGGCGACCCTGTCTGGGCGACGATAGCACTTATCGGGCAGGCGGTATTCGGGGGCAGGTTCGTCCTGCAGTGGATAGTGAGCGAGTATAGAAAGAAGTCCCATGTGCCGGTGGCGTTCTGGTACATATCGCTGGCGGGCAGCTTGATTTTGCTCAGCTATTCGATACATATCAAGAATCCCATTTTTATGTTAGGATTTTCCATCAACACGCTGATTTACATTCGAAATCTTCATTTGATTCATCAACACAGTAAACGTGGTGTGGCAACGGTGATAGAGTCGGGCGAGGATTAAGGTGCCGCACCTATTTCGGTCTGCGAGTTTTCCGGCAAGGCGCAAGACCCGAGCGGTACGGGTGATGCGCTCGGCATAGCCACCGAAATCCGAAATAGGTGCGGTATAAAGAGTAAATCGCTTGGTTTTTTTGGAGGGCGAATTTAGATGAGAGATATTAAGAGATTATGGAAAAGTGATAAGAGGTGGGCGGGGGTATTTGTGGTTTTGCTTTTGGCGGCTGTGAGTGTGCCGGTAGTGCTATATGCTCAGCGTCGGCCTCGCGGAGGGACTGTTCGAGTGATTCAGCTCCCGGAGCCGAAGACGAAGGGGTCTTTTAGTGTTGAGCAGGCGTTGAGCGAACGCAGGAGCGTCCGTCAGTTTGGAGCCGGAGACCTTGGCTATGTCCAGATAGGTCAGCTTGCCTGGGCCGGTCAGGGAATAACCGAGCCGCAGCGCGGGCTTCGGACGGCGCCATCGGCGGGGGCGCTTTATCCGATACAGCTTTACTTTGTGACGAACGAGGGGCTGTTTGTATATCAGCCGGCCAAGCACAGCTTGCAGGAGGTGGTGGGGCAGGACTTGCGAGGGAGGTTGTCTGCTGCGGCTTTGAATCAGGAGTGGGTGGCTCAGGCGGCGTGCGACATAGTCATTGCCGGCTCGGCGAGGAAGCTGGCGGGCAAGTACGGCAACCGGGCACAGAGGTATATGCTTCTCGAGGCGGGTCACGTTTCTCAGAATATCCTGCTTCAGGCGGTGAGCATGGCCCTGGCAGCGGTTCCGGTGGGTGCGTTTGAGATAAAGAACGTTGCGAAGGTTTGCAGGATGACGGGCGACCTTGAGCCGCTGATGATAGTGTGCGTGGGTCAGCCGGTAGGGGGATTGGCAAAGGAGCAGGCCGGGCAGCTCGAGCAGGCAAAGCGCGTGGAGGCAGCGGCGGGCAAGAAGGCGGTGCTGGTGGCGGCGAGTCGGAATTTCCGGGATGAGGAGCTATTTGAGACACGGCGTATATTGAACGAGGCGGGAGTAGAGACGGTTGTTGCGAGTACAACGGTGGGGCCTATCCGAGGGGTGCTTGGGGGATTGGCGGCGTCGGAGGTCCTGGTTAGCAATCTGGATGTGGGGGATTACGATGCGATAGTGTTCATCGGTGGGCCGGGGGTGGCCGAGTATGTTGTTAATGCCGATGTGCTGAATCTTGCACGCGAGGCGGCACGGCAGAGGAAGGTGGTGGGTGCGATAGAGACAGGTCCGACGGTACTGGCGAACGCGGCCCTGCTGCGTGGTGTGCGGGTGACGGGGTTTGTCTCGGAGCAGGAGCGGTTAGTCAGGGCCGGGGCGCATTACACGGGTGCACCGGTGGAGCGAGATGGATATTTCGTAACGGCCAGCGGGCCTTTGGCGGTTGTCCCGTTTGGTCAGGCAATAGTGCAAGCGCTTCGCCAGGAAGGTGCAAGAGCGCCAACTCGTTCGCGACAGTAGCCGCTGACGCAGGGTGCATGTTGGCCGGTTAGGTTTCAGAGCCGAAGGGGTTGTAGCGGTTTGTGATTGGCAGTCGCCTGTCTCTGCCGAAGGCCTTTGGGGTGATTTTGACGCCGGGGGGACATTGTCTTCTTTTGTATTCGTTCTTATCGACCATACGGATGACCTTGCGGACGGTATCTTCGGGCAGGCCGGAGTCGATTAGCTGTTTTGCCGAGAGGTCCTGTTCGACGTAGCCGGCGAGGATTTTGTCGAGCAGGTCGTATTCGGGCAGAGAGTCGGTGTCTTTCTGGTCGGGTTTTAGCTCGGCCGATGGTGCTCTTGTGATGACGTCGGGAGGGATGATTTCGCGGCTGTTGATTTGGTTTATGTATTCCGCGAGTTTATAGACCATAGTCTTGAAGACGTCTTTGATGACGGCGAATCCGCCTGCGGTGTCCCCGTAGAGAGTTGCGTAACCGACGGCGGTTTCGCTTTTGTTGCCGGTGGTCAGGACCAGTGCGCCGAGCTGGTTGCTCAGTGACATCAGCAAAATTCCTCGGATTCTTGCCTGGAGATTTTCGTATGCGATGCCTTTATCGTCCCATTTGGGAATTTTGTGCAGCGAGGTGTTGAACTGTTCGAGAACGGGTGCAATGCCGATGGTGTGAAATTCGATGCTGAGGTTTTTTGCGAGTTTCTCGGCGTCGGATATGGTTTCGGGTCTGTTGAATTTCGAGGGCATAGTAACGCCGATGACGTTTTGTGGGCCGAGTGCGGCAGCGGCAATGGCGGTGACGAGTGAGGAGTCGATGCCGCCGGAAAGGCCAATCAGGACCTTTTCGAAACCGTTTTTTCGGACATAGTCGCCAGTGCCGAGGACGAGCGCGTGGTAAAGTTCGTCGAGCAGGTCGCTGGGCTGAGGGGCCGCAGGGCCGGCGGGGGTGATGGCAAGCGAGCCGTCGGCGGCGCGATTGATGTCGGCGATGAGCAGGTCCTCATCAAAAGCCTTTGCGGTGGCGGCTATGTCGCCGGAGGGAGTTGCGATGATGCTTCTGCCGTCGAAGACGAGCTCATCCTGCCCGCCGACGAGGTTGCAGTAGCAAACGGCGGCATTGAGCTGTACGGCACAGCGGGTGATGATTTGTTTTCTTGTTTCGATTTTGCCAAGATGGAATGGGGACGCCGAGAGGTTGAGGATTACATCGATTTTATCGGGGCCGGAGAGGAACTTTGTGAGCCAGGGGATTTGCCAGATGTCCCTGCAAATGCTAACTGCGGTGGTCAGACCGTCAATAGCAAGCAGGGTGGGTTCTGTGCCGGGGTGGAAGTATCTTCTTTCGTCGAAGACGCCGTAGTTTGGGAGCAGGGCCTTTCGGTAAATTTTGGTTATTCGCCCCTTTTGGATAACGGCGGCGGAGTTATAGATGGCGTCTTTGCAGCGCTCGGCAAAGCCAAGGACGATAATCAGGTCCGCACAGTCGGCGGCGACGGCTTCGACGGTGCGCTTATTGTCTTCGAGGAAGTGCTTTTTCAGCAGCAGGTCTTCGGGCGGGTAGCCACAGATGGCCAGCTCCGGCAATAGAAGCAAATCAGCACCTGCTTTCAGGGCGTCTTTGTAGATGGAGCGGACCTTGTCGGTGTTACCGGCCAGGTCGCCGACGATGGGATTGAATTGGCCCAAAGCTATACGCATTGATAACTAACTCCCTGCTTACGGCTGGTAAATGAACTACATTCAGGGCACGAATAAGACTGGCAGATAATGTTAAGAAATCGCCGCAGCGGATACAAGAGGGAAAAGCCGGTGGGCACGGGTCCCGGGGCCCGATATGGGCGAATAAGAAGGGAAAGGCGAGACAGGGGGTTTTGGCGGCTCGCTAATCGAGCGGCAGCGCCTGGTCGGGGACACTTGCAAAGTCGTTATATCGACTGTGCCTGAAATTGTGAAATATCCGGATGCCGTGACACCAGGGGTCTGCGGCTTGGCGCGGTAGCAAATGGTATGCAGGCTCGAACTTCCTGTCCTCGTTTCTTGCATTGAATTCGTTAATCGCCAGACGCTCCCCGGTATGGTCGCAATAGAGATGCAGTTCCGTGCCGACCAGGTCATCGAAAAAACAATACGCCCGCGGCAAATGGTATTTCTCGTCTGCATCAAACATTTTCAAAGCGGTGACCGTAGACGAGTAGAAATCAAGGTCGAATATGGCTGCCCCGACAGGAGCAGGATTAAATTCGTCGAAAAACCGGGCTGCTGTGTCCCTGATATCTCCCAGGACCAATTTGGCGTATTTAAGTTTGGCTTTTAGCTTTGGCAGGTCCATCTTGTAGGAGCCCTTTTTCCAGTGATACGGGATATCTCGATAGTCCAAGGGCTCCGGCAGACCCTCGCCCGTGTCGAATCCGTAGACCTCTATATTGACCGAAAGCAGTTTTTGTATCTTCTGCGCGTGTTTTTCAAGATTCACTAGGCCCTTACCGCCTGCGACTCCGAACTCAAGGACGCTTATGCGCTCATAGCCGAGTTTGCTGGCCAGAATTGCCGCGTTGTGAACGCAGTAGGCATAATGCGCCCGCTCTACAGCGCCGATTCGGAGCCGCTGCTTATAGCTGCCAAGATGGAGTTTTCGGATCAGCGTTCTTGCTGCGTACCGCACCGGGGCTGGATGAAGAAAGAGCCCTGCAATCAGATTCTTCTTCATTGTGCTTTTCCTGGACCTGACGACCTTTCACTCATTCTTCCGCGCACAATCTCACTCAATTCTACCTTCCCCGCCAGCCATATTCCACACGCAACGCAAAAAATCAAGGTCAAATACGATGTGGGGGATTACGCTTTTCCCACGAAGCATCCACCTGCGCTAATTCAGCCTTCGTAGCCGTAGGCGAAGTAGGCAGCTTCGGCGGATACCCTTTTTGCATTCATCCACGGGTAGAACCCGTGGCTTTCTGCGAAGGCGGGTAAAGAGCAAACCCCCGGCACACCATGCTCGAACCCGCGGTAGGGGTTTATACCCCTACGACGGTTTAGCAAATCGTTGCCTTAAGCCGCTCGGCCACCTCTCCGAGCTTGCCAGAGTAATGTAATCCAAGCAGCGTTGAAATGCAAGCGATAAGTGCATACACAGAGAAACAGGCAGAGGCGCTGAACGGCCCTTGCGATGACATTGTCTTTACTGCCTGCTCTTAGTCAAAATTCTCGTTTACGAGCCGGATTTCAACGCCGAGCAGGTAGCAGGTCTGCGCTGAATCGTCCTTGCCTGCGTCGCCGTCACGTCTGACGGTGCAGCGAAGCAAATCGTTTTGCGTGAAGCTGCCCTTCCAGTTCTTGAAGTCCATCAGCTTTAAGTGATAGTGTTCGGAGGGGGTGGCGGTAGCCCTGGAGCTAATGGCGGCGCTCCTTAAGTCCTGTCCCTCGCCGACGGGGTTGACGCCCATTCCAAGGACGAAGTTGTTGGTGTCGGCGGGGCTTGTATAGAGCAGCCAGAGCTGAACCTGGTTGCCGCTTCCACCCCAGTTGGCGGGCAGCTTGATGTCGAACCCGACTTCTCTGTCGGCACCATCTTTCATTGCGTATGCCTGGAAATTGCCGGGTGCCGATTCGTACTCGACCCAATCAACGGAGTTTGCATCGGGGTCTTTGCCGCCGGCCAGTTGGACATACATTGTGTTATAGCCCAGCGAGTCATCGTCGCTGAAGGCATACTGGTTTGGGTCGAGAGAGCCGAGGGTACCCGGAGCAAGCGGCTCGCCGTTCTCATAGACAGCAGAAGGTCGAATGGGAATTTGCGGGTCCGTGCCGCCGGCGGTTTGGAAATAGAATGCGTTGGCGTCATTGGCTGCCGGCGCCCAGGCAAAGGCGCTGCTGCGAATGCTCATCTTGGTCGTGAGCTCCGGTGAGCCGGCGAGCGGATACATTTGGCTGGCCGGAACATAAATCGATGAATTATGCTTTTCATAGACGATGGCGCGACCGAGGTCGTTGACCTGGAGCGAGCCGTCGTTCATATAGCAGGAGTCTCGCAGGAACACCCTGCTGCTGTTGGGTGTCGTGGTGACGAAATAGCACATCCCGCCGCTCGCCTGATGGGTCAGGCCGTCGATAACAACGTTATCAACCTTATCACAATAGACGATGTGGGTAGTCCAGCCGATTTTGCCCCAGTCAATTTTGCCGCCTTGAATGATGATGCTTTCGGTCGAAGAGCCGGTGTCACTGCCGAGGTCAAATGCCCTGCAGCCGTCGGCACCAAAGCCGAGTGCCGGCATAAGCTCGTAGTAGCCGCCCAGTATGTGAATGGTGCCGTTGGGTGAACGTGGAATCTTAATGCATGTGCCGACCTGCTCAATGTCACAGTTGGCGATGATACTGCCCTCGGCATCGGTCAGATAGATTCCCACTGCTGCTGGTGCCATTCGGCTTATGCGGCAGTGCTCGATGTAGATGTTGTTGCCGTTTTCTGCATAAATCCCGTAATTGCCTTTCGCATTTCTGCCTATAACACAGTTCTCCATGTGCATAGACCAGCAGTTGTTCAGGTACACCTGCTTATCGGTAAAGTTGGTTATCCAGCAATCGCGGATATAGGCGGCGCCGATGCTCGACGTAATGTAGTGCATCTCAACTCCGACTCGCGTATTTGTGCCGTCTCCGCAAATCGTAAGTGCCTCTAAGCTGTTGCTTAGTTGTTCATAGGCGCCCGCGGAGGGATGCCGGATATACAATACCGCGCTCAAGTCACCGGGGCTCCAGCGGGCTATAATCTCGGAAACACCCAGGCCGTCACCCAATAAGCGAACGTTGCTGGCCTGCACCGTAAGCTGGCTGGTCACTATGTACCGCCCGGCGGGAAAATAGACGATTCCACCACCGGCGGCCTCGGCAGTATCGATGGCCGACTGAATCTCCGTCGTATCATCGCTCGCGCCGTCGCCCGCCGCCCCATAGTCTCGGACATTATAGACGCGGGCGCCGTTGGACGTTGTTGTGGTCTCAACCATGATGCCGACTTCGCCCGTAGTGCGCGAAGGTGAAGTTGCCGGTGAAACACTGTCAGTTGCGGGATTGACGGAATCGGCGATAGTATCAACAGCCAGAACCCCACTGGTTCTGGTGATGCCGGGCCGCAATTCCGTAAGAGGTGTCCCGCCTGGCTGCCTGTTGAGGACACTCGCCGATGGTGTGGCGGTCTGTTGGGCAGGAGTACTGTTGTCCGTCGAAGATGTCGACGCCTGAGAAATCAACACATCGCCGACGTCGTCCTGCAACTGCACGGCGGCAGCGAGCAGTCGGTCTGCGGTAGAGACAGCTTCGTATGATGGGACAAATGCCAAATCATAGCTGGCGCTGCCAGCGTACGTCTGCTCGAGCAAAGTAGTATGTTCGATAAGTGCACCGACGATTCCATTTAGCCAGTATTTGGAGAACTCGGCGAGGTCGAGTACGTCGATGACGCCGTCGGAGGGAATGGAGATATCGCAGTTGGGGTCGAAGTTGCCCTCGCCCTTAACAGTGCCCCAGGCGGCGGCAAATGTGGCGAAGTCAGGGAAATCGACGCCGTTGCTGTCATCGAAATCACCTGAGGCAGGCACCTCGGTCGAAAGCTCGATACCGGTGCCGTTTTCGGGGTCGAGGTCTCTTGTGTACTGTTTGTCGGTAGCGTTGTTCCAGTGCTCGTGAACTCCAAGACTTTCGATAGGTCCACCGTCGTTGTTGGGGTCGTAGGTAGCGCCGGAGCAAGGGTCGTTGGCGAGGGCGGCCTCGTGGAGGTAGTCATCGGCTCCGGACATATGGGGATAATTGCTCCACTCTTCGTAAAGGAAGTCGAAGCCGACCGAATCGACGGCAACCTGGTCCATAGAGACAAAGATGCTCGAAGGCCAGTCGCCGTTGAACGGCGCCATTTCCCACTCGACGGGCTGGCCATCCCAGCCGATACCGGCAAAGAGCGCATCGACGAGGCAGAGCAGGGTCTTTCCCCCAAGCTCCGGATGCCCCATCAAGTCAACGAGACAGCGGTACTGCTGCATCCCCGGAATCCTTCCCGGAAGGGTGTCGTGCATGTCGTACCAGTCTGTTGCGGTCGGCTGGTCGTTTGCATCGGGGTTTCTTATGAGCGAGCCATAGGAGTTCTTGCCGCAGATGGTGACACCACCCATGCCGTGACTCTTTAAGACGGGAAAGTTGATAAAATAATCGGACCCGGCGAAACACACGGGTATGTGGTCCTGTTCGGTTACGTGCGATGTCCGCGCCGAGCAGGGGTCGGACCAGTCAAACTCAACGGCCGACCACTGTGACTGTGTTCGCCCTTTGCCGCCCGCTCTGGCGATATATACGACTCCGGGGCAATTCGGCTCAACCATGTCGTACCAGTAGTTCGGCATTATCCTGCCCGGGTCGCCTATCGATATGTCGTTGGGGGCGACTCCGGCGTTGTCTATAAGCTGTCTTAGAAGCGCAATCGTCAACTGCGGCGAATTGTCGATAAAATTCATGTAGTTGCTGCCCCACCAGGGGTTCTTATCCATTATTTCCGCGTCTGCGCCGCAGCTCAGGGTGTGGTTGATTTTGATGCCGATCTTTTCGCCGGCCCTGTAGCCGACGTCGCCTCTTCCGTGTCGCTGATTGAATTCTCTAAATATCGCATCCCAGGCGGCTGTGTCGGTCTTCTCGCCTGTAAGGGCACGGATGGCCTTTGAGAACATCCGGCTGACTACTGCCTGGTCGCTGTGCTCGTGCTCGTACCAGTGCTCGGTCTGCTCCACATCCGTGTAGACCCAGTCGGTGGCATCGGGGTCGTGAATCCAGGCAACTCTGCCGGGATTGACGCCTATTGCGGTACCCAGCGGGTCGTTGGCAACCTGCGGCTCGTGGGCGTAGATAATTCTTTCGTCTGTGGTGCTGACGGCGGCGAAGATGAACGCGACGCTTACGGCTATGCAGACAGCAGCGATGATGTAACGCGCCTGGCCAAGGTAGCGCCTGGCTTTATGGTATGCGGTCAGCGAACCGAAAATCCCCAGCAGCCAGACGATAAAGCCCGAAGCAATTGGGAACATCACTCTCTGGCACGGATACGTCGCCCGAGACGGCTTGGGAATGACTCGAATCAGAAACCAGATCAGAGCAAATAATCCGGTGATGGGAAAGAGCCATCTGAGGTAGTGACATTTGGCTCTCGGTCGAATTGTTTTGCCTGTTTTCGGACGGACGTACGGTGTCCGTTTAGGACTAAAAAACACCATTTCAACCCCTCCGTAAGTACCGATTATGTACTTTGCAGTTAGCAGCCCCCCTCCGTGATGCAACAGTGACATCACGGGGAATAAACGGCCCTTGTCGGACCTGTTTGATGGTGTGGGATTTCAATAGCGATATTGTAGTCGAAAATCACTCCAAAGTCAAGGGCCTTTAAGACCTGTTGCTCAGTTTGGCGGGCACTGCGGCTTCTATGGCTGCAATGCCCGCTCTTATCGGTCTTGTCTGTACTTTATGAGAACAAGAAAACCGCTACGGTGCAGGTGCGAACGAAGCGGCGACCTGCGCCATTCTGTTGACGGATGAGCAACTCCACTGTGGAGAGATTGTCCCTGGTGAGCTTGCCTCGATGGTACTTCCTGCTCCCACACAACCCCAGAGTGGCTCCCCGGGCGAGCCCTGCCTTTCATATCGCTTGGTCATGCCGGCTGTCTGCGGGGTAAATGTTCCGGCATCGTTACCGCAGCCGACCGAGTCGAAGACCCAGGCGCCCTCGCTGGCGGTTACGGTGGCGGAGATGGGATTGGCGGTTGCAGTTGCCGTTGCGGTGTCTTCAGGGGCGGCCTGTGTGGCGCCGGAAACGGAGACCGAACCGCCCGTTCGGGCGCGAATCACACCGGAGTAAGTAACCTGGATGGTGTATGTGCCGGCGGCGGGCAGGCCGGCATCGAGCAGATACCAGAGCTCACTGCTTAGTGCATAACCGGTATCGATTATGGCACTATCGGCCTTGGTGAGGTCCACGTCGTTGTACTTAATGGACTGAACCGGCAAACGCGCCTCATTTCCGTCCTCGCACTCGGCCTGGACGCCGACCACAAGGAGTCGGTCGTCACCGGAGCCGATTGTGTGCGACCAGCTTAGCGTTGAGCCGAAGTCGGTGCTCCCGGCAGAACCAACAGCGTCGAACACGATACCCTCAGGTGGTGGCGGAGGCGGCGGTGGGGCAGTGCCTTCACCGATAAGCAGTGCTGAGGCGAAAAGATACGGATACTGCCAGGAGTCATCGGTCAGTGTCCACCACGCCTTTTTTGCCTCGCGGTTTCCGCCATTGTCGTCATCGCAGACGTGGACGTCGAGGCCAATGTAGTTGTTTCCCGTCGGTGTGACACCGAGTGTGGACCAGGGTAGTGCACCTTCGTAGATATAGCCGCCCGAGACAGGGACTATCTCGAAGACCATCCCGGTGGTATCGGTCACGGATAAGACACCGACGTGAACAACGCAGGGGTCGTTCCACCGGAAGATAAGCTCGAAGTCATCGATACCGTCATAGGTCGAGCCCAGACTGTGATTGGCATCGATGTATAGCTCGACGGCGTCATCCTCCCAGGGTGTGCTATTTGGGGAGTCGTTGTACTGGGCATCGTCAGTAATCCTGACGAGGAAGTATAGGTTGTCTTCGTCCCAGAGTCCCTGCCACGTGCCGGAAAGGTCCGCGTCGCCGGAGACCGAGCCGAGAAGGACGTTATCCATCGAGTAGGCATAAGCAGCCGACCACATCGTATCAGCGGTCCCGTCGATTGTTGGCGGGGTTGTGGTCTTGGGTATGAGGGCATCTGAAGAAGGAAGATAACCGGCCCACGTCCCGCCGCGGACGCGCATCTGCAGCGAATACACCTTGTCCTGACAGGTAATGTAGAGTGTCTTGCCGTCCGACCCGCCGAAAGTAACATTCGAGCAAAACTCCGGCACCGAAATGAATTCGAGCTGCTCGCCCTGCGGCGAGACAATCCAGACACCCCCCATACCGCAGAAGTAGAGATTGCCCCACTGGTCGATAGTCATACCGTCCGGGTCGTTGTAGCTCGGAGGGCTCACCGGCTGGAAAAATACTGAGCCGGAACCGACAGAGCCGTCGGCCTGTATAGGGAAGACCCACCAGCGCTTCTTGCTGTTGTCGCTGGAGGAGCTTTCGCCGACGTAGAGCTTTGAGCCGTTTTTCGAGGCGATGATTCCGTTTGGCTGATACAGACCTGAGACGACGCGGGTGACCGTCCCATCGGGGCGAAGCAGATAAACGCCCTGGTCGGCAGGGCCGGTGCCCCAGTCGGGACCCGTGAAGTAAATGTTGCCGTTTTTCAACTGGCACAGGTCGTTTGGCTTTTTGTCGATTCCCTCGGCCGGGCCTGCGAGCACGCGGGTGTCCTCCGGTCCGCTTGCGCCGATGCGATGACTTCGAATCTGTTGCGTGTCCTCGTCGGCCGTCAGCAGACGCCCGTCGAGCGACAGAAACGTCCCGTTCGTGCCGGGAGCGCTATTCAACCAGACCGTTACACTGCCCGGTGAATCAAGCCGTAAGATTTGTTTTGTTCCGGTCCTCTTGGAAAAAAAAAAGCTTTTGACCGGCAGTATCCCAGGTGGGGCCCTCAAAATAGACCCCTGAATCGTAGTAAACCTGCTCAAGCGAGGCGCCCGGTTCAATGAGGGCGCCTACCACTCCGTCAAGCCAGGAATCACAGAACCTCTCAAGGTCCTCGACATCGATAACACCATCGCTGGGAATAGAGAAGTCACAGTTGGGGTCATAATTACCATCGCCTCGCTTACTGCCCCAGGCAGCGGCAAAAGTCGCAAAATCAACGAGGTCCACATCATTATCGTCAATATCACCTGAACCAGGCACCTCGGTCGAAAGCTCAACGCCGTCACCCGTTTCCAGGTTACGGGTGTACTGCTTGTCGGTAGAGTTGTTCCAGTGCTCATGAACGCCGAGACTTGCCAGGGCTACACCGTCGTTGTTCGGGTCGTAGAATGTCCCCGAGCAGGGGTCATCCGCAAGAGCACCCTCATGAAGATAGTCGTCGGCACCATCCGTATTGGCGCCGGCGGGCTCACCGTCTTGGCCGTTCTTGGGCCATTCGGCAAGCATGAAGTCAAATCCCACCGAATCAACTGCCATACCATCCTGAGATAAGAATATGCTCGATGGCCAGTCGCCGTTGAACGGTGCCATATCCCACTCGACCGGGACCGCATTCCACCATTCACCTGCGAACAGACCGTCAATCAGGTACAGAACGGTCTTACCGCCCAGATTCGGATGCCCCATCAAATCTATTATCGCGCGGTACCTGTTCATCCCGGGTGATTCATCCGGCAGTATTCTTGAATGGTGCATATTGTACCAGTCGTTGGGATCAGGCATCTCGTGGGCATCGGGATTCCTTATCAGAGCGCCGTAGAGGTTCTTACCGCAAAGCGTGATGCCTGAATGGCTGTGGGTCTTTAGAATGGCGAAGTTGATGAAATAATCGGCCTGAGCGAAATGAGTGGGTATGTAGTCCTGCTCGACGACGCTGGACCAGTGCGCTGCGCAGGGATCGGACCAGTCAAATGGTGCACTTGTATCCCAGGTCGCATTTGTTCGGCCACAGCCGCTGTACCCCTCACGGGTAAGATAGACCACGTCCGGAAATTCGGCGCTTACCATATCGTACCAGTAGTTCGGCATTATCCTGCCCGGGTCGCCGATGGTGATATCGCTTTCAGCGACGCCGATGGTGCTGACGAGCTGGCCGATGAGGGCAATCGCGAGCTGGGGTGAATTGTCCACCCAGTTATAGCCGTCCTGCCACCACGGGTCGCTCGGTTTGTCCATCACGCACGGGTCGGCATTATAGCAGGTAGTAAAGTTTACTTTTATCCCTATCTTCTCACCTGGCTGATAGCCGGCATTACCCTTGTCCTGCTCCTGATTGAAATGCCTGAACAACGCGTCCCACGAAGCGTAGTCGGAGCCGCCGCCGCTGAGCGCACGGATACCCTTTGACATCATCTCGGTTACAACGCTCTGGTCGGTATGGTCGGACTCAAACCAGTGCTCGCTGCCGAACGCGACGTAATTCCAGTCTGTGGAATTTGGGTCGTGAACCCAGGCGACCCTGCCGGGATTAACGCCTCTTGCAACCCCCATTGGCTGATTGGCGGGCTGGGCAACGCGAGGATTGCAGTCGCCGGCCACCCACGCGAAGGCCCACTGCTCAAACGTGGTACTGACAGCGGCCCAGATGAGACCCACGCTGATGAGGATGCATACCGCTGCCAATACGTATCGAGCACGGGCAATAGAGAGCTTTGCTTTGCGAAAGGCAGCGATGCTGCCCAGAGCACCGAGCAGCCACACAATAAAGCTCGACGCAATCGGAAACGCCACTCGCTGGCATGGATATGTCGCCCGAGACGGCTTCGGGATGACCCTAATCAAAAACCAGATTAAGGCAAATAGCCCCGTGACGGGGAAAAGCCACTTCAGAAAATGAAGTTTGTTCTTAGTTCTTGATGTTTCACCTGTCTCCGGACAGACTCTGGGTGCTTTCGCCCGCTTTGAATACCACATGAACCCACCTCCACCATGTTAGACGCCTGCTACGGCAAGTATTATTTCTCCTCCACAACGAAGCAGAAACCGTGTGGAAGACCCTGCGGCTACATCGGCAGCCCCATTTCTGATAGCACAAACGATGATATCACTATAGCCGAAACCCGCCTGATTGTCAAGCCTTTCATTGGCGACTTATCGGCCGCTATGACCCCGTATCGCTCTCGCCCGTGCCGAAACACAGTGAATTGATGCCCATCTGCCGCAGGAGATACAGTTCAGCGGTGGGTGCGAAATTGCAGAAGGGACGTAGATTCCGCTTAAAGTCCAGCCCACGCGCATAGAAAGCGGCACGTGCCTTGGCCACCTGCCGCGAAAAAACTCAGTTCTGCCCCGATAACCTGCCCGCCGCGTCTTGTCTCCGCCGATTACTTGCCCATACACCAGCTCTGACTGAGCCTCAACATATCAAAGATATCAATCACACCATCAGACGGCGTGGAAATATCGCAGTTCGGGTCGAAGTTGCCGTCGCCTTTGACGGCGCCCCACGTGGCCGCGAACGCCGCGAAGTCATAAAAGTCCACGTCGTTGCTGTCGTCGAAATCTCCCGATGCAGGCACCTCGGTTGAAAGCTCAATGCCGTCGCCCGTTCCTAAGTTCCTCGTGTATTGCTTATCGGTAGCGTTGTTCCAGTGCTCGTGAACCCCCTGGCTTTCCGTTAATCCTCCGTCATCATTAGGGTCATAATTCGTACCGGAACATGGGTCCGGAATCAAAGCCAACTCATGCAGGTAGTCATCCGAACCCTCCATGTTGACTCCGCTCTCATACGGCCACTCTTCCAGCATGAAGTCGAAGCATACGGAATCGATAGCGACGCCGTCCTGCGACAAAAAGATGCTGTTGGGCCAGTCCGTCTGACTTGCCCCGTCACCAAAGGGAGGCATAAGCCACTCGTACGGGACCCCGTCCCAGCCCCTTGCCGCAAACAGTGCATCAGCAAGGTAGAGCACCGTCTTGCCGCCGAGCTGCGGATGTGACATCAGGTCAACAAGGCAGCGATAACTACCCATATCAGATACTCCGGGAAATGGGTCCGCTGGTCCCGGCAAACTGGCGTGCATGGGATAGTAGTCATCCTGCTCCCAATCCGGGTCTGGATACGATTGATACCCGGGGTGATTCAATGCGCCGGTTGGGTTGCGTATAAGAGAACCATAAAGGTTCTTGCCGCAGGCGGTGATGCCGCCGCTCGTATGGTCTTTCATTAGGGGAAAGTTGATGAAATAGTCGGCTTCTGCGAAACAAGTCGGGATATAGTCCTGTGCTATGGGATTGACGCAGGGGTCGCTCCAGTGGAACTCCACGTCAGAAAACTGACTCTGCGTCCTGCCCTTGCCGCCGACTGCCGCAATATACACAACACCCGGGCAGTTCGCCTCGACCATATCATACCAGTAGTTCGGCATAATCCTGCCCGGATCGCCTATCGATATGTCGCCGGGCGCTACCCCTACGACATCGGTGAGCTGTTTGAGCAACGCGATTGTCAACTGCGGTGAGTTGTCGATGCACTGGTCAAAAGGCGGGTCCTCGTGCCAGTAGGTCCCATCGCTCTTGTCCATCACGCATGGATCTGACCCAAAACAAAGCGTATTATTGGTCTTGATTCCAATCTTTTCGCCGGCCTGATAACCGACATCCCCTTTGCCCTGCTGCTGATTGAAGTATCTGAATATTGCATCCCATGCGGCTGCATCGCTTTCTTCACCTGTCAGCGAGCGAAGCGCCTCGGACATCATCTTGTTCACAACCCCCTGGTCCGTGTGCGCGTTCTCATACCAGTGCTCGGTTTGGTCTTTATCCACATATGCCCAGTTGGTTGCGTTTGCGTCATGAATCCATGCGACTCTTCCCGGGTTGATACCTCTGGCAACGCCGTTCGGGTCGTTTGCCGTCTGCGCAGCGCGGACAACCGCCTTTGCCTCCTTGCTTGAGGCGGCGCTCATCGCAAGCCACACAAAACCGATACTGGCGACGATGCAGAGGATAGCGACCGCATACCTTGCCTTGGCAAGTGAACGCTTGGCCTTATGAAAGGCCGCGATGCTGCCCAGCGCCCCTAACAGCCAGACTATAAAGCTCGACGCAACCGGAAACGCCACCCGCTGGCACGGATACGTCGCCCGCGACGGCTTGGGTATCACCCTAATCAAAAACCAGATTAAGGCAAATAGCCCCGTAATCGGAAAGAGCCATTTCAGAAAGTGAAGTTTGCTTTTTGTTCTGATGATTCTACCGGTTTTCGGGCAAACCTTCGGCTGGCCCTGGCCTCGTACGGACGACATACTAATACCTCCAAGGTTTTTGGCCGTCTGCCTCGGCAGTTAGCACCCCTCCTCCGCGATGCAGCAGAAACACCGCAGGGTATCGACAAAAAAACCCCACGCGCAACCGGGCATGGGGCTCCTGCAATTTTAGTGTACCGAAAACAAGCATTTGTGTCAATGTTTTTCAGCCGCGCAGCGTAAAAACGGCCATTTTAGACGTTCGGACAGGTTGTTATCCCTACCCATACGCTAAGGCACCTTCTGACCCCCTATCGCCCTAACCCCTTTTTCGACAAGAACTTAAAGCTTCACCATTCGGACAGAGCAATCTGTTCAGCATTTCTCTCTACTTGTTGGTATCTCCTGCATGGGAAAATTGTTCGCAAAATCTCCCCAAACCGCCCTGAGCAAATGTCACTCGCCCTGGGTCCGGCCCAAATTTTTTGAAAAAAGTGCTGCCGGATATGGTATAATACCAGTGCTAAGGAGATACCTCGAAGGACCGCCGAAAATCCTGACTAAGTGTTCCCGGAGGGTACGGATTATGTGGTGGGCAGGGCTGCTTATATGGGCTTTGACGTCCGTAACAGCGTACTACCTCGCCGAGGCGGCCTGCCTGTGCTGCGGCAGAATGGGGTGGGACAGGTCCACTAAAGAAATAGCACTGCTCTGCAGTATTTTTCTGGGCCCCGTCTTTCTCGTAATCGCCGCAGAACTCTTGCTCCTCGCCGCCGTCGGAAGGGGACTGGCCTCCGATACAAAAAAACACTACAAAGACTGACCAACCCGCCCCGGACCGCACGGACAAAAGCACCCTCCAATATCGCTTGCCAAAAAGCGAGGGGGGGAATCTTTGAGTCGGACGGGAGCGCTTTTGCTTCTGAGCGGAACCCCAATGGGCCGGGCTGGATTCGAACCAGCGTAGGCTTACGCCAATGGGTTTACAGCCCATCCCCTTTAGCCACTCGGGCACCGACCCTTGATACTACTATAATTTTAATCACATCGGCCCTTCTTTGCAACCCTGCACCTGCACTTATCTAACAATCGCTGTCGCCATAACACTTTACAGCCCGTCTGCACCGTACTACCATACATAGTCCGACCCGGACGACAGAACCGACCACACGCCCAGCCGTCACGAGAGAGCAGCAATTGAAAATCTTCATCAGAATCATAATCGCTACAGTCATCTTCGCAGCAGTATCTCTGCTCGCTGCAAACATCGTCGCCCCCGCCCCCGATGCGCCTACAGGCCCCTGGTACAGCATCGTCCCGCCGCTCCTCGCCATCCTCCTGGCCTTCAACACCCGCCGCGTGCTCATCAGTCTCGGACTGGCCATACTCACCGGCGGATTGCTCTCACAAATTCCCGACCCCTTCACAAGCCCTGCCACCTGGCTGGCGGGACTGCAAACCGCCGGCAACTATGCCCTGGGCGCACTTACCGACACCACCCATCTTCAGATTCTTGCCTTTCTGCCCCCGATGTTCATTATGGTCGCGGTCATACAGGCCGCAGGGGGTTTCGCCGGCCTTATTCCCTGGCTGCTCAAGTGCATCAAAGGACCGAAATCCGCACAGGCGGCCACCGCTTGTCTCGGCATCCTCTGCTTCATCGATGACTACACCAACGCCGTTGTCGTCGGCACCCTCGCCCAGCCCATCACCGACCGATTCCGCGTCAGCCGCGAAAAGCTCGCCTTCCTCGTCGATGCCACCAGCGCACCCATAGCCGGCCTGGCCGTCATCAGCACCTGGATTGCCTACGAAGTCGGCCTTTTCTCGGATATCTCCGCACAGCTCGCTCTCAACAAGAACGGCTACGCCATGTTCTTCGACGCCCTGCCTTTTCGCTTCTACTGCATCCTTATGATTCTGTTCCTCTTCGTGAACATCCGCAGGGGCCGTGAGTTCGGCCGGATGACCCTCGCCGAAGCCAACGCCCGAAACGCACCATCTCGCAACGCCGGCGACAAGCCCCACCCCGCAAACACCGACCGCCGTTCACCGCCCCCCGTCCCACGTCACCCACGTGCATTCGTGGCGATTGTCCCCATCACAGGGCTGCTCCTGCTGCACATCACCGGCGTCTGGCTCGACGGTGATGGTTACAAGCTCCTCCAGGCGGGTGGCTCACTGTTTGCGCTCACGCACTGGCGCACCGTAATCTCAAGGGCCGACGATACGCCGTTGGTCCTGGCGATGGCGGCGGTGTTCGGCCTAACCCTCGCGCTTGTCTCTGCGCTCGCTGCTCGGTCTCTGCGCCTCTCACAAATCCCGCCCTGCATCGGCGAAGGCCTCAAACGCGCCCTGGTCCCCCTCGTCATACTGCCGCTGGCATGGTCGCTAAAAAATTGCTGCGACGACCTCGCCACCGGACCATTCCTCGTATCCGTGCTCCAGCACCGTATCCCTCCGTTTTTCTTTCCGCCGGCCGTCTTCGTCATCGCCTCGCTCATCTCCTTCGCCACCGGCACGAGTTATGGAACGATGGCTATCCTCATCCCGACCGCAATCCCCGTCGCCCACGCCCTCGACGGCGGCTACGGAATCATCACCATCATCTCACTCGGCGCAGTCCTCGACGGCGCTATCTTCGGCGACCACTGCTCACCAATCTCAGACACTACTATCTTATCCTCGACTGCCTCGGCCTGCCCCCTGATGGACCACGTCCGAACACAGCTTCCATACTCTCTGTTCGTCGCGGCAATTGCCCTCGTGTGTGCATATCTCCCTGCCGCCCTCGGATTCAAATCCCGCTATTGCCTGTTCCTGGCGGCTATCACAATAACAGCTCTGTTCCTGCTCATTACACGCCGCCGCAAATCCGCCGCCTCCGTCCCAAAGCAAAATCACCAGGGCATCGGCTGATCTGCCCCCATTCCCGGCCCAAGCAGCACCGCGTTAAGAAACAGCCGCTGCGAGCCGGCCAGCCAGCAGCGAAACGTCGGGTCCGTCGCAAACAGTATTATTTGCCCCCGGCCAACTCGCTCCACCGTAGCATAGGCGCTATCGGCAATCCGCCCCTTCGCCTCAGGCCACAACAATCCACTCAAACGCAGCCGCTCTTTCTCTGCCATCCTGACGGGCGTTGAAACCGGGTGTTGTGACATATACACGCTCTCGCCCGCAAACATCACCGGCAGTTGTTCGCCAAGCCCGAACGCCAGCCAGTACTCCGTATCAACTATACCTCTCAGGAATGTCCCCTGCGGACTGAATATCCTCTGCCATTCGTCGGACCGCTTGAGTTTCTCTATGTTGTCGGCTGCCTCGGCCTTTTCACCCTTATCGCTATCCTCCTCATCACGTGCGGCATCCGGCTCTGCCTCTGTCCGGCCCGACCATATCTCATTTACATCAATCTTGATTTGCCTCGCATCCTTCTCGTGCCTCGTCGCCTCGGCGTATTCTTCCAGTTTGTCAAGCACGTCCCGGCGCAGCCGAACCGACGAAAGCCCCCGCTCCTCGCCCGATGCAAACATCGCCGAGCCGTCAATGCAAATCAGCGTGCCGCCGCCCTCGACCCATTCCTTCATCTTTTCCGTATCCTCCTCCGCGATGACACGTTCGAGCCCCTGCGAATCAGGAAGCACCAGCACGTTGTATTTGCGCAGGTCCAACCGGCCGATGCTTTGAACGTTGATGGGCGAGCACCGAAGTTGAATCTGGTTGTCGAGCGCGTGCCACACCGAGCCGAACGACACACCAGACACAGGCCACTGCGATGCTATCGCCACCTTCGGCTCGGCCAGCAGCACAAACTCCCTGCCGCCGAGGTCAGGTCCGTCGCTCGAAAGTGCGCCGTCAACAGCCGACACCACAACCTCATACTCCCGCGCAATCTCTCGAACCGCCTCGTACAGATTCTCCGGGTTCTCATGTCCCCGCAGCAAACATGTCCCCGCCTTATATTTCCTGCCTCCAATATCGAAGGGTTTGTTCGCAATGCGAACGGCACAGCCGCTCTCGAACAGACGGACCAAAACGGCATAAAGCTGTGAGCTGTCAAAATCAATCAGATACCCGTAACCGGCTTCGGATAATTTTGACGCCTGCCCCTTTTTTGCCGGCGGCTTTGCCCTTAGCTCCACATCGGATATCCCCGCCGCCCGGTAACACTCCAGCCCGAAAGCCATGGGCAGATTCCACGTCGTCACGTCATATATCTTGCTTGGCCGGCGATTCTCCAATTCCTTCCGCTCGGTCAGCAGAAAGCTCTCCGGCATCCGAGCGTCGAAATCAAACAGCGCGTGCAGCATCCGCCGATTGGGCTGCGCCGACTTCACCACGACCGTCCCCGCTGCAAATTTCCTGACCGGCAAATTGTCCCCCCATACGTCGGTTAACTCGGTCGCCTCGAAGTCGCCCATCGCGTATTCGACCTCGATGCCCTGCCGCTGCATTAACTCGACGAGCGCATCGAATCTCGCTTTGTCCTGACCCGGCGGCAGGAGAAATATCCCCGCGTATTGCGACTGCTCATCTATAGCCCACTTGCGGTCGGACAGAAAGTCACTCAGAATCACCTTGTGATTCGACCGCAGTGTTTCGAGGTTGGCCAGTGAACTGACGATGTGATGATGCACCGTCTCCCGGTAGCTGATTTCCTCTCCCGTCGGGTGCTTCACCGACGCCTGGTCCACCCTCGCCTGTTCGTACAACAAGCCGATAGACCCGAGCACACTCGCCCACGAGTTTGTGTACATAGGTCCCCAGTCGGAGTACCATTCCTTCGTATAGTAGCTCCACCCATAGCGGTTGAAGGCCTCCGCCTGGTCCCTGCCGAAACGCTCCCGCCACTGCATAACCTTCTGCGATTGCTGAGCGGTAATCGGCTCGCGCGGCGGGTCAAACAAATATGTATCGAACGGACCCTGCTCGTGCGAATCGACCAGCAGATGTGGGCACCACTTCAGAATCTGCGCTGCAAGACTCTTCACCTCCGGCTGACGCTGAACAAGCCAGTCACGGTTCAGGTCAAAAAGATAGTGATTACCTCGTCCCCTCGACCACAATGCCTGGTGCTGCATCGACTGATAATCCGGGCTGGATACCACGCCGGTGAGCTGCTCTAAGTAACTAAGATACCGCTCACGGCCGTCAGGGTTCACCAATGGGTTTATATGAATCACAATCTCGTCCAAGAGCTTGCCCGTCTCGGCGTCCTTTGCCGCAGCCAGATGATACGCCACATAAAGCGCCGCGTCCGTACTCGATAGCTCGTCGCCGTGAATCGAGTAGTTCATCCATGCCACGGCAGGCATATTCTCGATGAGCTTCTGCTCCTCGCCGTCGCTCAATTTGCGCGGGTCCGCAAGCTTTGCATTATCTTCGCGTATCTTCTCCAGGCGTTTGTGATTGGCCTTGCTCGTAATCGTCAGATAATAAAGCTCTCGTCCTTCGTGGCTCTTTCCGTAAGAAGTCAACAGCACCTTATCACTCGCCTGGGCGAGGTCTTTAAGGTACTCTGCGAGCGCATCGTATCGCACCGCCCTTTCACCCACCTCATGGCCGATTACCGCTGCAGGGGACGGCACTTGTTTGTCGTACTTTGCGCCCTCGACAAACGGTTTTGGCGCTGCGTCAGCGGCACAGCTCACCGCAACAGTCAAGACTGGCAGCAACATCACTACAACAGACCATCCACATCTGCTCAGGCATCTCTTTTTCAGCCAATTCATCCTTACTCTCCTTATCGAAAGGCCACAATCCAACCGGTGCAGCATATCGCAACATCATCGACCCGTCAACTCGCAACCTCTGCCCCGCACCGCCCGCTCATACCCAATAATCTTTACAAATCACCGCCGACTATGTACGATATCTGCCTCGTGCCGATGTAGCTCAACGGCAGAGCACGGCTTTCGTAAAGCCGGGGTTGAGGGTTCAAATCCCTCCATCGGCTGTTGATGTCTTCGCGCTACTTGCGCCTCTTAATGCCTATGGGTAAACGCTAAAAGGAGAAAGCCGGTGAAGTGCCTGAATTGTGGTCAAGAGATGATGAACAATCTTGTTCAGACCAGGCAGAAGCAGATTGCCTATGACATCTGTGAAGCGTGCGGCAGTCTCTGGCTGGACGCGGGCGAGCTGGATAAGATGGCGTTTGAGGTGGACGGAAGTATTGAATATTCCTCCAGGGACAAGACGCAAGGTGCTGGAGCTCGCCAAAAGGACTGTCCGAGGTGTGATGATACAAAGCTGGAGCAGGTTTACTTCATTGGATGCCAAGACATTGTCTTAGACCGGTGCAGCAACTGCGGAGGATTCTGGCTGGACGGCGGGGAGCTCGATTTAATAAATAGGGAGCTTGAAGATGTAATGCCCATACGCGGCAAGGGTTTCTCTGAGTTCGTGAACAACGTACATCTGCCGTATTGGCACAAGCGGGTTAGACGAAAAAGCAGCGAGACGGATTTTGCCGTTGAGGTTCCGCCTATCAAAGGGGCCGAGCTTGTCAGAGCTACTGAGTACGTTTGCCCGGCCTGCAAATCGAACCTCAGCGTTTACTCAATCTACAAGACCAAATTCGAAGGCTGTCCGAAGTGTAAGGGAGTCTTTCTGGACAAAGACGAACTGCGCAAGCTCAAAGACGCGGCGGACAAAGGTTCTTGGCGGACGCTGAGATGGATGGATGACGAAGTTGACGCTATCGAGAAGTCCCGCGCAATGCCCTCAAATCGCTCGTGCCCCAAATGCAGCGGCGATGGACGCGCAATGATGGTCGCGACGTGCTTCGGCGATTCGAAAATCATGCTGGATTGGTGCCCAAAGTGTCACGGTGTATGGCTTGACCGCAATGAGCTGCAGCAAATAATCGATTCCGTCCGCCAGGAGCTAAAAAACCTCTCTTCCGAAGAGATGAAAAGGCAGGTTGTCGAGGAAATAAAGGAGATCTGGTCCGGCCCGGAAGGGACAATCTCCGAAATCCTGGATGCCAAGGCCGCAATCTCAGCTCTCATTAATGTTACGATATTCGAGCATCCCCGGCTTGCCAAGGCGCTTAAGACCTTCAGCGAAAGTATCCCAATCAGATGAGCACGGCTTTCGTAAAGCCGGGGTTGAGGGTTCAAATCCCTCCATCGGCTGTTGATATTTGGGAGGAAGAACCGGCGGCGCTTTCTTCAGCCGACCATAGCTTGAGGCACGGGCGCAGTATAACAGCCGAAGGTATGGCAGAAGCGAAAGAAAAGAACGTCTTTAGGACGCTGTGCGTAGATTTTACAGCCGACGCCGCCAAAATCCTCGACGAGATTCTCTAAACGCTATGGCCGAAGACCTTAACGAAAAATACGATAAGCTCAAAGGCATCCTCAAGGAGCTCGACAGCGTGGTGGTTGCGTACTCCGGTGGGGTGGATAGCACGTTTTTGCTAAAGGCGGCGGTGGATACATTAGGCGCTAAGAACGTCCTGGCTTGCATAAGCGCCGGCGCTGCTGAGCCAACCCATCAGCTATCTCGAGCTACAGAAACAGCAAAGCAGATTGGCGCAGAACTGCAGGTCGTCGATACCGACGAGCTTTCGGACCCGAAGTTCGTCGCCAACAAGGCCGACCGATGCTTTCACTGTAAAGCGCACATCTGCCAAACCCTCCTCGACATCGCCAAAGACCGCGGCCTGAACCACGTCATTTTCGGCGCGAACTTTGACGACCTTGACGATTTCCGACCCGGCAACCGTGCAATGAAAAAATTCGGCATACGCTCGCCACTTGTAGAAGCTCACTTGACCAAACAGGATATCCGCACGCTCAGCAGACAGTTAAATTTGCCGACGGCCGATATCCCGGCCTCACCGTGTCTCGCCTCGCGGATAAGCTACGGCCTAGAAATTACCACCCAGCGGCTCAGACAAATCGACGAGGCGGAGAATTTTCTGCGGACGTTCGGATTGGTGGAGTTTCGCGTTCGCCACCACGACACGGTCGCCCGAATCGAAGTCCATAAAGAGGATTTCGAGAAGGTCACCGCCGAGCTGAACCGCGCAAAAATTATCAATAAGCTAAAATCTCTCGGCTTCAAATACGTCACCATCGACCTGCAGGGCTTCCGCTCCGGCTCACTAAATGAGATGCTGTCGGAAGAGGAAAAACAGAATCGCAACAAGTGAAAAGGAAAAGACGATCTTCTATTTACCTGTTCAGTTCTTCGCGAATGGTCTGCGGCAGTAATGTTTCGAGGTGGGGAAATTTTTCAACGAGGCGAAAGATGTCGGCCAGGTCTTTTTGCCGTTTGCTCTTCCGCCGTGTCTTATCCATATATGCCCAGACTTTGCCCTGTAAGACGTCTTCAATTCTTGCGACTTTCATTGTGTAACCCAGCACTGTTTTTTCTTCCGCATTTGAAACGAACTTCTGGTATCGCGGGTCTGTCTGGATTTGAATCCGCAGGTCGGAGTCGGTGCTGCTGATGTTTGTGCTATGCTCGAATTCCTCAACCTTTAAGCCGTGCTCCTTGGCTGCTGCGCAGATAGCCCCGACATCTTTAACTGCCGAGACGACGTCCAAATCCAGGCTAACGACCGGCTCAACATAGGCATTAACGGACAGTCCTCCAATCAGGCAATACCGCGAGCCGGTCTCGGAAAGAATGTCCAGAAGAATCTGGATAATGTCGGATTTCCCGTTTGCCACCCGATTAACGAATTCTTTCCCGGTCATCGCATTTTCCCCTTCGAGCCGACTTTCCAAACATCAAAGATTGAATGGCTTGTGTCAGGTATATTATTGTGTGAATTGTCGCGTAAGGCAAGGGGATTTTCAAATTCGTATTTGCTATTGGTCTGTCAGCCATGTTCATGCGGCGTAGAGAGTGACTACGGTGACAAACAACCCTCAGTAGCCGATGGCGCAGCCGTCTTTTCGCGGGTCGGAGCCGCCGAAGTAGCGTCGAGGGTTTTCCTTTCGCCAGATACCCTGGTATCCGCCGAATGAGCCGACGCCGGGGTTAACTTTGTGCCCCATCTCGGCCAGCTTCTGCCTGACATCGTCACCGATTCCTCGCTCGAGGTCAACGCTTCCGCCGTCGACCATTTTCAGGCCCGTGGGCGTCGAGCTATCGGCGTGCTGCGCTCTGGGCTGTTCGCCGGCCTGCTGGATAGACATTCCAAAGTCGATGATATTCATCAGGACCTGCGCGTGTCCCTGCGGCTGAAAGTCGCCGCCCATCACGCCGAAAGAGAATACCGGATTGCCCTCCCTTGTGAGAAAGGCGGGAATAATGGTGTGGAAGGGACGTTTGTGCGGCTCGAGCTTGTTGAAGTGGGTCGGGTCGAGCGAAAACAACTGCCCGCGGTTCTGCAGACAGAAGCCGAGCCGGTCGGGGACGTAGCACGAACCCCAATGATAATAAATGCTTTGAATCAGCGAGACCATATTACCGTCTTTATCAGCCGTCGTTAGATAGACCGTGTCGGATGGGCCGGTGAGCCGTCCGCACTTGACCTGCTTTGCTGCGCGCTTCGGGTCGATGAGTTTGACGCGCTCGGCTGCGTATTCTTTCGAGATAAGCCGTCCGACCGGGACATCGGCAAAATCCATATCCGCGTAATAGACGGCCCTATCCTCGAAGGCGAGCTTTTTGGCCTCGATAAACAGGTGCAGATGCTCGGCTGAGTTCGGCATAAGCTCGGCGATGTCGAAGTGCTCGAGCAGATTCAGTATCTGCAGAGCGGCGATGCCCTGGCCGTTGGGTGGCAGCTCCCAGACGTCGTAGCCGCGATAACTCGAACCGACCGGGTCAACCCACGTCACCGTATGGTCACGAAAGTCGCGCAGGGAGAATCGGCCGCCATGCTCATCGGAGAATTTGACTATCCGCTCAGCTATTTGGCCTTCGTAAAATGCGTCGGCCCCGCCTTTAGCGATGACTTCGAAGAACTCTGCCATATCCGCATTTTTGAATATGTCGCCATACCTAACAGGCTTGCCGTCGGGCATGAACGTCTTTCCAAGTGTTGGGTACTTCCCAGCGTCAATCCGGCCCCAGGCAATTATCGGCGAAAGCGCAAAGCCCTCCCGTGCGTAATGTATCGCTGCCTCCAGAGCCCTCGCCATACTCGATTTACCGAACCTGTCCAGTAGAGCACCCCAGCCGCTCACACAGCCCGGTACAGACCACGAAAGCGGGCTGTAGAGTGGAATCTGTTCAAGGCCCATCTGTCTTGCATCTTCGAGCCGCCAGTCGTATGGCGACCTGCCGCTGGCGTTGAGGCCGTAGAGCTTTCTTTCCTTTTCAATCCAGACGATGGCGAACAAATCGCCGCCGGGTCCGCAACTCATCGGCTCGACAACGCCAAGGACGGCATTGGCACAGACAGCGGCATCAATCGCATTGCCGCCGCCCTTTAGAATATCGACCCCCGCAATGCTCGCCAACGGCTGACTGGCGCAGACTATCCCCTCCTGACAGACAACCGTGGAACGATTCTGATTGCGGAACTCGAGTTTGCTTTGGTCCATCAGCGCCGCCTCCTTTGAGGCAGTGGCATGGGCAGCGCCGAGCATCGGCCTGGCCCCAAAAACCGCCGCCCCCATCGTCCCACCAGCGAATTTCAGAAATTCTCGACGTCTCACCGGCATCCTCACTTTCTGCGCTGGTTCGGCTATCTCCAGGGAAGGTAGCCGTCCACACATTCAGCCATTATCTCCGTTCGCGGCTTTGTGACCTTGTTCCTGGTCGGTCGCGTCCGAATGCGCCGGGCCTTGCGCCACAGGGAGGCTACCGGCGGGTTTGCCCCGCATCGCAAAGAATACACCTGTTCGATAGACCGACCACGCAACCACAACTCCAAGAGGCAACAACACAAAGTCCCAGGGTGTGCTGACGTCCAGGTTCTCCACGCGCTCGTGGATGGTCACGCCAACACTCATGAACAGGCCAAACACAAAGAATGCCATCAACCCAAAGTACCGCTTAGCCGCCCGGGCTCGGCGCTGCCAGTCTATCGGCGCGTCGAGACCAAGAACCCGCGTCAAGGCCTTGAAGGCAAGCAAATAGGCCAGTCCAGCCAGTATCAAGGCGACAGTGTTTATCAGATTGAGCAACAGCGCAACATGTGTATGTGTAAAGCCCCTACGTAGGCCTATGGAAACAACCCAGAATACAACCAGGCCACATATGAACGACACCCGCCGCAAATCCTCCGGAGCTGCGGCATTGCGTATCCTATATGCGACGTACAAACAATAGCATGAGAACCACACAAGGAGGGCAACAGGAAAAACCAGCACAAAGAAGATGGCCCAGTAATTGCCCTCTGCGATGAACCGCCATCCGGGTTCGAGCAAGAACACAAGAAGCGACCATAATCCCATCGCGGCGACGAGTCCTGCGAGGATCCAGCTAATGACCCTTCGTCGTTTGGCTTTGGTCTCAGCGTCCATATCGGCCATATTCACATACTCTCAAGAACACCGGTCCAGCGCTGAGAGCGGAGTGGCCGGCGCAACAGTTACTCTGTAAAGACGTTTCCGATTTTGCGGGCGCGCTGCGGCTTATCGAGATTGATGCCGAGAGCAATACCAACCTCGACGAGCAGATTCCAGCCGGCCGCTAAGTAAACGTATGTCGTCAACTCATCGACGTCGGCAACCTTGATGGTCGGGAAAATCGTGTCTTCGGTAGCGACGGCTATTACATTGGCGCCGACACCGTCGGCGATGAGCTTCTTGATAATCTCCAGCTCCGACCTATAGGGGTCTATGAGGATGACCGCGTCGCCGGCATCCATAACCTCCTCAACGCCGTGCAGCAGGTACGTCCCCTCCAGGAAATCGCTCTTCTTGCGAGTTATCTCGTTCGTCTTGAGCGTAAGCTCTTCAGCCACGCCGTCGTTTCGGCCCGCAAAGTATATCGTGCCCGCGTTCGACACCGCCTCGGTAATCGAGGCATCGATTGTCTGCGTGAGTGCATCTTCATAGGCATCGCCCAGCGCTTCAAGGTCGAGCGATTTACCCTGCAAGCTACCAATCAGCGATTGATAAAATATGGCCTGCTCGGCCACGCTCTTGGTGGCCGCCACCGCATCTTCCTTCCCGCAGCTCAGCACAAACGTCTGGTCCGCAAGCGACTCAAGCTTCGTACCCTTGTTCGCAGTCAGACCGAAGACCTTGTCGTGCCCTGCATCCTTTAGCCCCTTGACAAGCCATATAATCTCCTTCGTCTGACCGCTGTTCGAGGCGGCGAAAACGGCGAAACTGCTCAGGTCGTACTCGGTCGCCTGCAGCGACCCATCGGTTGATATGCTGATGTCAACGCCGTCCCGCATCGCCTGCGCCATGATGTTCTTCGCGGGGAATATCCTGCTCGAACCTTCTCCGGTGAGAAAGAGCTTGCCCGCCTGCTTAATCTGCCCGGCAGCATCGTCGGCGCCCTCCAGCTTGAACTGTCTCAGTATCCCGGACGTCTCCATCATCTCACGAACCAGAGCGAATTTTGTGTATTTCTCTTCGTTTCTCATGGTAAAAAAATTCTCCTCAATACCTTTCTGAATTCTGCCTACGGGTTACATGACAACTTCGCATAATCGGGCAACTTCCCGATGAGCGGTTTTAAGTAATCCATAAACGCATCGGTTACGAAATCACCTTCCTTACTAATGTATTCATCGGGCATCGGCTTGGCCTTGATAGCCACCTCCTCCAGCGCTATCGTGCCGGTATCGCACTTGTACGTGCTGCCCGGCTTGCGCTCAAGTGTCACCATCAGCCCCGTCCTGCCCTGTCCGACAAGAGCTACGGCCGCCCGGCCACACATATACGCCTCGTCCAAGTCGAGAGGGACAGCTCGGTCGGCGGCGCTCATCGGCAGCGACTCGGTAATCTGGAACTCGCCGCGGAAACCAAACTCATCCGATATCATCCTGTGCAGCGCCATACCAACACTGACACCACCCATCGCACCGAACTCCACGTTGCTGAACTTGTCCGTCACCTGTGATGCCGAGACGGGCGAGCCGTCGGCGAACGTTATGCCTTCTCCGCATACTATCGAGACCCAGCCGAACTCCTCGTGGCAGCGTTTGACCTTATTCAGGAAACTGCCCCTGTCGAAGTTTCTCTCAGGCAGACACAAAATGTGCGGTGCATCGGCCTGCGACTTTTTGCCTGCGGCGCCGGACGCCGTCACCCATCCCGCGTCCCGGCCGATTGCCTGGAAAACCACGAACTGGTCAACCTTCTGCATATCGCGTGCAAGAATGCCGGCCTGCTGAACCGAAAGAGCAATATACCGCGCGGCACTGGGAAAACCCGGTGTGTGGTCGGTGCCGAAAAGGTCGTTATCGACCGTCTTTGGGACACCAACGCCAATAAGGTCGTAGCGTCTCTCCTTTGCATACATCTCGACGCGATGGATTGTGTCCATCGTATCGTTGCCGCCAATCAGGAAGAAGTAGCGGATGTTGAACTGCTTGAGCATATCGAGGACCTGGCCCAGCTCGTCATCGGCGAGCTTGTGACGGCAGCTTCCCAGGGCGCTGGAAGGCGTCTGTCTGAGCTGCCTGATGGTCGCGGGCGACTCCTTGGCAAAATCAACTACATCCCCTGCCAGAAAGCCCTCGATGCCGAATCGCATACCGAGAATTTTGTCAATGCCTTCAAATTCATTTGCCGCATCAATTATTCCCACTAATGAAGAGTTGATTACGGAGGTGGGCCCACCCGATTGTCCGACGATTGCGCTTCCTTTCAACATTTTTTAGTCGTCCTTCACTAACCAGCTTGCTGTATCAGAAAATCCGGAATGGAGATGCTACCAGCGTCAACGACCGGCTGTCCAGGGTTTTTTGCCGGAGATGCTTGAATCCCACAATAATCCCCCATATAGTCATCGCCATGTCAAATTCGGTTCTCTATTTAGGGGATACGAGATTAACCGGTGCCGCGTCATACTTGGCCGGTGTGATGCACGCGCACAATATCGGCTTTGACTATTTGGCATCCGACGAAAAATTTTCGTCGTCACTGCTTGGCTCGGCACACAGCGTCATCATACTGAGCGATTATCCGGCTAAGAATTTCTCGACACAAGGGCTCAGCTTGCTCGTCGAGAAGGTGGCTGAGGGAATGGGTCTGCTGATGATTGGCGGATGGGAATCATTTACGGGCCCAGCCCGCGAATACACCGATACGGTGCTCAAAGACGTTCTGCCGGTTATCATGCAGGCCGACGACGACCGGGTCAACTGCGCCCAGCCGTGCCTGATAGAAAAGGTAAAGGACCATGAAATACTCGGCTCACTGCCCCTCAAGGATTGCACGCCCGGCATTGGAGGATTCAACCGTTTCACCGCAAAGCCGGATGCAGAAACAATCCTGCTTGCCCGCAGTTTCGAAGTTTCACTCAGCCAAGGCAGCTTCATATTCACCCCATTGGCACAGGCAGATCCGCTGCTGGTCACCGGCTCATTCGACAAGGCAAGGGTCTGTGCGTTCGCAAGTGACGTTGCCCCTCACTGGGTAGGCGGGCTGGTCGATTGGGGTGACCAACGGCTCGAAGCCCACGCGCCTGGAGCAAACCCCATAGAAGTCGGCAACTGGTATGCAACCCTTTTCGTTAACCTGGTCAAGTGGACCGGACAGTTGCCTTGATTGTGACCTCGGATGTAACTTAGTTCGTCAGGCCGGCTGTCGCAGCACCAATTATCGCTGCGTTATCTACGCTGACAATATCAGTGTATATGCCGCGCTTCTTCTCAAGATACTCGGTCAGGTAGAACTGGACTTTGGGCTTGAGGCCTTTGAGGTGGTGAAATGTTGTCCCCTCGGCTACGATGCATATCGGCCGGCTCGGGTCGGTTCCTGCATCAGACTTAATCGCCGTAGCGCTGAGATTTATCGCCGTTAGCTTTGCAGCCCGCTCTACTATCCTGTCAGCCAGAATGTACATTACCGCTACGTCCGCTTTTTGGCCGGCAGCGCACAGCTTCGCAAAGGGGTTGTCTGCGTATGGATAGTTTAGGAACTTGTTGAGGTCTTTTGTCGTGAGCTCATCCATTTGCCCGAGCTGCGCAGACAGTTCTTTCGAGAACAGGCCCCGTTCGCAGGCCTTGCGAATCGTTCGCAGCGTTATAGGGCCAAGGTAGGCGCCGGATATCATCTTCTCGAACATGTGCACACCAGGGTCCACAGTCAGTTTGTCGAAAGCAATATCAATGCTGCCCCGCTCACACAACCCGTATCCCCCCGACTCGCAGTTGATAATCTGGCTCTTCCTCGGGTCGAGGCCGGCCGTTTTGGTGATGTTGCTGTTCTTCTCAACATAGCAGCAGTTTGTCCCCGTGCCTAAGATAAAACCCACATAGCCACCGAAGAGCCGGTCCGAAGAGCCCTTGCCTGCCAGAAGCGTCGCGACGGTGTCGTTCAGTATCACTATTCGCCTTGCTGCCTTGCCCCCCATCGAGCTAAGCGCGAGATTCAGGTTCTCGCCGACTATCTCGCCTTCAACGGCCTTGGCTTTGACTTCCTTGCAAAGCAGTATGGCCCGGCCGTCCTTATTCGGGAAAATCTCCGTCGGATACGAAAAGCAAAATCCTATGCTCTCTTCGGCGTCCACCATGTCTTTGATGTACCCGGCCAACACATTGAAGAATTCTTCCTTGCCCACCTCCTGCTTCACGCCCGGCATCGCTTCTGTCTTCATCTCCTCGATGACAGCCCGCTTGTGCTCGTCGAAACTCACCCTGGCTGCACGAAAGTTCGTACCGCCCGCATCAATCGCAAGCACCGACTTGTTTACAGGGATCTCTTTGTCGGCCTCGATATATGTCGGTATCATCTCCAGTGTGCTCTGCTCACCCTTAAGTCCGCGCTCCATATCCTCCAGGAACGCCTTTACGTTCGTCTCGATGTCGATGTCCTCGAAATCCATCCCGCAGTTCTTGAGGAAATCAACCACCTTTGATTTCATCTTGTGTACCTTCGCTCCTTTCGGTTGCCGTCCCGATGCGCCGGGGATGCAGATACGGCTAATGGTCATAACCGTTCGGGTAGTTTTTGTGGAATTCGTAGGCCGACCGCACTATATCTTCGAGCTGCTCGAACCTCGTTTCCCAGCCGAGCTCGCTTTTGGCCTTGGTCGCATCCGACGTCAGTATGGTAGCATCGCCGGGCCTTCGGTCGGCCTCTGTTACCTTGAAGTCGCTGCCGGTGACTTTCTTGACGGCTTCGATTACCTGTCGCACGGAGTAACCCGTGCCGTTGCCGAGGTTATAGACAAGCTCGCCCGCGCCGTTAAGCCGCTCAAGGGCAAGCAGGTGCGCCGAGCAGAGGTCCTCAACGTGAATGTAGTCGCGAATGCACGTGCCGTCGGGCGTGGGGTAATCGGTGCCGAATATCTTGATATCGGGCAGTTTGCCCATAGCGGCGCCGATGGCCAGCGGTATCAGATGTGACTCAGGCCGGTGGTCTTCGCCGAGCGAGCTGTCGTTTCCCGCACCGCAGGCGTTGAAGTATCTAAGCGAGGCATATCGTAGTCTGTCGGCCTGCGCCTGGTGGTGACATATCCGCTCTGCAGCTAATTTCGATTCGCCGTAAGGGTTGATGGGCCTGGTCGGGCAGTCTTCTGTTATGGGGATTTGGTCCGGCACGCCATAGACGGCGGCCGTGCTGCTGAAAACAAATTTCTCGACACCGGCTTCCTGCATCGCAGAGAGCAAAACGCACGTATTGGCCGTGTTGTTCCGGAAGTATTTCAGCGGCTGCCGGACGGATTCGCCGGCCTCGATAAACGCGGCGAAGTGCATAACAGCATCGATTTTTCTGCCGCGCAAGGTATCGAGCAGGAGGTCGTAGTCGGCGAGGTCGCCTTCGATAAATTCAGCACTTTTTATTGCGGCCTTATGGCCCATGGAAAGATTGTCTATGACAATTGGAGTATGACCGTGGCCAGAGAGCATAGCAACCATGTTGCTCCCGATGTAGCCGGCGCCTCCTGCGACGAGTATTCTCATTTTTCCTATGCCCCGTTGTCGGCTTGAAGTCTAAAGCGGATTTGTTTGAGTATCTCAGTCTCGAGCTGATTGTCCCTGCCGAGCTCTATCCAGGCAAAGCCGCTTTTTTGTTCGGGCGAAAGCTTCATACTTTGCAGGGAGTGCCGGCTTTGGGAGAACATTGCGTAGGCCTGTCCCGTGGTGACATCTCTTTCGGGCAGGGAAAGCCGCTGGACACGGGCCGTGCACTCGAGGCAGAGCTGATTGTCGCTGCTGCCTGCGGTAATCTCGACGCTCCTTCGGATTGTATGAAGGTCGGCTTCGGAGGAGTTGAACGCCCCGACGTTGTCGGAGCGCCAGAATTCGAAGGACTGAGCGGCAGGAAGCGGCCGAGTTCTTATGTAGCCGGCATCGGTGTCGAATTTTTCGATGGTAAAATGCATACGGGCAAGGACATCTTCAGCAGCACTGAGCGCCTGTTGTCTGTCTGGCTCGACGACACAGAGCCGGTCGATGGTCTTAACGTGTTCCGGCCGGGCACAACCGGCCAGAAAAAGCAAGGCACAAAGTATCGTTATCAATCCGGGTTTCGGCTTATTCATTACATCCGTCCGTTTGGGTTACAAAAGCAGAGTCGATTATAAACGCAGCGGTTTGGCTGGACAAGAGACAATTGCTTTTGCTGGATGGCCTCGGGCCCCGCTCCTGCGGCAGGGGCGGGGTCTATTTAAGGGCAAGAAAGCTTTGGCCGGCGGCGTCAATGGTCTTTTTGATGTCCTCTTGGCTGTGGGCGAGGGAGACGAACATTGCCTCGTAGGCACTCGGGGCGATGTAGATGCCGCGGTCGAGCAAACAAGAGAAGAATTTCTTGAACCGGGCGATGTTGGTGGACTGGACATCTGCGAAATTACGAACAGGTTTGTCGGTGAAAAAGCAGCTTAGCAGCGAGCCGACGCGATTAATTACAAGCGAGACGTTTGCGTTCTTTGCAGCGGCTGTAAGGCCGTTCTGCAACTCGGCGGCGGTCGATTCGAGCTTCTGGTAGGTGCCGGCCTTTTTCAGCAGGTCCAGCGTAGCGTTTGCAGCGGCGGTGGCGATGGGGTTTCCGCTGAGCGTGCCGGCCTGATAGACCGGGCCTGTGGGGGCGAGCAGCTCCATAATCCCGGTACTCCCGCCGAGCGCAGCTAACGGCAGGCCGCCGCCTATAATCTTGCCAAGGCACGTGATGTCGGCGCCTACATTGTAGAGCTGCTGAGCACCGCCGTATGCAACGCGAAATCCGGTTATCACTTCGTCGAAGATGAGAAGCGCGTTCTCATTCGAGCATATTTCGCGGAGGGATTTTAGATAACCATCGACAGGAGGCACAACACCCATATTCGCGGCAACCGGCTCGACAAGAACGGCAGCGATTTTCTGCTTGTATGTATCAAAGGCGGACTTGACGGCCTCGACGTCATTGTAGGGAACTACGATGGTGAGCTTTGCCAGGTCTGCGGGCACGCCGGCGCTTGACGGGGTGGACCGTTCGGCCAACCCGGAACCGGCGGAAACGAGCAGACAATCGCTGTGGCCGTGGTAGCAGCCGGCCATCTTGACAATGACCTCTTTTTGGGTATAAGCCCGTGCCAGACGGATGGCGGTCATCACGGCCTCGGTCCCGCTGCTTACTAAGCGCAGCTTCTCAATTGAGGCAAAGGCGGCGATTATCTTCTCGGCCAATGCGGTCTCGGCCAGCGTCGGTGCACCGAAGGAGGTTCCGTTTTCGGCGGCGAGCCGGACGGCCTTTACGACAGCAGGGTGAGCGTGGCCGAGTATCATCGGCCCCCACGAACATACGTAGTCGATATATTCGTTTCCGTCGATGTCATAGATTTTGGAGCCGGCAGCACTTGCTATGAAAAGCGGACAGCGGCCCACGCCGCCGAACGCGCGGACGGGAGAGTTGACGCCGCCGGGGAGGAATTTGCCGGCTTTTTGGAAGGCATCGGCGGATTTTGCGTTCCTTTTCGGCTGTGCAGTCATCGCCACGATATCATAAGAACGCCAACCTTCCAGTTCAAATGATTTTACCCTGCGGATAATGCAGACTCGGGGCAAAACGGCAAACAGCAAGCCATCTCGATTGCCACTACAGGCGGCAGCCCTTATTTTCTCCGGCAGGAGTCCTTGGGACTTGCAAAATCCAGGCCGGTGCTATAGTTTAGTGGGCTAAAATTCGACTCGTCTCGCCGAAGGCCAGAGCCGGAGCGGGACAGGAAAAACGCACTGGGAGCACAGATATGAGCTTGATGAGATGGTTTCGCAAGAATAACAAGAAGATGATGGCCGTTGTGGTTATTGTACTGATGTTTGTATTCGTGGGAAGTTCTTACCTTTCGCGAATGAGTCAGGCACGCAGCTCGGGACGGGACAAGGTGGCGGCGTATCACGGCCAGAACTACGGTGACAGGAAGAAAGTCACGAACTACGACCTGGCGGTCGCTCGTCAGGAGCTTGAAGTCCTGCGCATGCTTGGCGTCGAGGTCCTGTTTCGTCCGCGAGACCTGCGGTATATGCCCACGCAGGATTTTCGGGTTGTGCTGCTTGGCGAGCTTCTGTTTTCGGACCAGCAAAATGCCGTGTTCACGAGCAGCATAATCAACCAGATTGTAAGGCGCGATAAGTTCAGAATAAGCGACAAACAAATAGACGATATATACCGCAAGGCAATGCCGACTGAGGTGTACTGGCTCTTGCTCAAAGATGAGGCCCAAAGGTCTGGTATCACGATACCGACCGACGAAAGTCGCAGCCAGCTCGCAGACATAATTCCGCAGTTAAGCAGAGGGGCCACCTACTCCGACGTAATGAGTTCGATAATGGACTGGCAGGGGATATCAGAGGAGCAGATATTAGACAGCTTCGCAGCGCTTGTGGCGATTAGTGAGTATGCGAAACTGACCTGCTCAGGCGAGAACTTTACCGATAACGAGCTTCGGAAGCGGTCGAGCTGGCGGCAGGAGACAATGGATGTCGAGTACGTGCGCTTTTTGGCGAGCGACTGGACGGAGGAAATTGACGAGCCGGGCGAAGAGCAGATAGGCGAGCATTTCGAGAAGTACAAGGAGTCTTCGCCAGGCCGGATAAGCGAAGAAAATCCGTACGGTTTCGGATATAAGCTGCCGGCGCGGGCGCAGTTGGAGTACGTAGCCGTCACGCTCGACGATGTGGCGGAGAAGGTGGACGAGACGACCCAGGAGGAAGCCGAAGAATACTACCAGAGACAGCAGGCCAGATTCACCGAGCAGGTCCCTTCAGACCCGAATGACCCCAATTCGCTCCCTGAGGAAAGGGTACGGCCATTTGCAGAGGTGGCGGACATGATTATGGCCGAGCTTCTGCACAGAAGGGTGGATGAGCAGGCCGGACGCATGCTCGCAGATGCTCGTGAACTGACAGAGGCCGGGCTCTCGGAAGCGTACAGCCCAGAGGGCCAGCCGACCGACGAACAACTGAAGGAATTGGCGGGCGACTACGGCCAGGCCGCAAAGCAGACAAGCGAAAAATACGCTGTTCCTGTGTACTCCGGCTCTACCGGATGGCTCAGCGCAACAAATATGCAGGGCGACGAACAGCTCGGAATGCTCTACGTAACCAGAGGCAATGTTGGAGGAACGGGGTTGGTGCAGTTGGTCTTTGCTGTCGACGAGCTTGGGACCAGCGAACTCGGGCCTTTCGATTCGCCCAAGCCGAGAATGTATGAAAATATCGCCCCCGTCCGGGATATGCGAGAGGCAATGGAGGGATACCAAGGCAAAGCTATGATGCTCATCCGAGTGATTGGTGCAAAGCCGCAAGCCGTGCCGGACAGCCTGGACGAAAGTTACAGCACCGAGACAATACGCCTCGGTGAACAAGCCGGCGAAGATGAACAGGAGATGATTTACTCGGTCAGAGAGCACGTGCTCGAAGACCTCAAAAAGCTGGCGGCGATGGAGGTCGTAAAGGCAAAGGCCCAGGAGCTTGTCGAGCTGGCGACCGAACAGGGCTGGGAAACCGCGGTTGCCGGATTCAATGAGCTATACGCCCAACTCGCCGATGACGAAACAGAGCAGGCAGAGCGGTTCAGCATCGAGCAAAGGACCGGTTTGCAGAGAATATCGCCGGTGGCATTGCTGACACTGGACGTTCGCAACGAGGGCAACCCGGCCGGTGGGCTGATGACCAAGCAGGCGACCGTAGAGAGCGAGCTTCTGGAGCAGTTGTATTCACTGATACCGGCCGACAGTAATGCGATAGCCGAACCACTCGTCGTGGAATCCAGGGCGGCAATGGCCTGCTACAGCGTCAAGAGCTTGAGCGTAAATCGGCTTTACGAGCAACAGTACCACAGCGGCAAGGCAATGGAGGCGTACAGGGCGAGCTTCGGCGAGGCACAGGTGCTGGCCGTGCAGCATTATAATCCGCAGAATATATTGAAGCGCTCGGGTTTCCGGCTGGCGCAGGCAGAGCAGTCCACAGTCCCGGAGCCGGTGCCGGAAGAGGCGAGCTTGCCAATTGAACCGAATGACCTTGCTGAATCGCAGGAGATGTGATGGAGGCAGTAAATACCGAGAACCGCGCTATTGCTATGGTCACTGCTGGGCTGGCTGGATGGGCCGTGCCGGGCGGAGGGTATTTTGTGTTAGGCCAGTGGAAGAGGGCAACAATCATATTAGTGACGATAGCTGCTACGTTTCTGACGGGGATTTATATCGGCTCGATAGGTGTGGTGGACCCGGTCGAGCAAAAGTTTTGGTACGCCGCACAGATTATGACGTCGCCTGCGGTTGCAATTGTGGGTCACATCACGGCCGGTGGCGCTTACCCGGTCTATGGCAGGCCAGGTGAAGTGGGACAGATATACACCAGCATAGCGGGACTGATGAATCTGCTGTGTGTCGTCAACTGCGTTCATCTGGCCCACATTCAATGTAGCAGGACATAGGAAAAATAAAATGACCACAGCGATGTTTCTGATGGCGAGCTTTACGGCACCCGAGAGTATAGGGACAAATCCTCAAGCCCTGCTGCTGCTGATTCCACTGGTCGCGTCGATATCGATAGTCTACAAGGCAACGAAGGTCTCACAGATAAAAGCAAAGACGTTTATTACCGAATCGGTGCTCTTGTTCGGGTCGATAATGGGTTTCATTTTGGTGACGGCTCTTGTGTTGTGCGTAGTGGCGTGGCTGACAACGAGCTAAAGAGCACCCCGCCCCAATTTCGGCTCGCGGGTCTTTCGGCCAGACGCAGGACCCGAGCTGCTCGGGTGGTCAACCTGGCGCAGCGCCCGGCGTCCGAAATTGGGGCGGGGGCGGCGATGGGGGCTAATCGGCCTCGGAGTCAGACTCGGCAGAATTAGGGTCGATTAGGTCGAGTTCTACCAGGGCATTTAGCGCGGCCCTTTGTTCGGCCTGTTTTTTGTTCGTCCCCCACGCGCTGGGAAAATGCCTTTTGTCAACGACGGCCTGGACCTCGAAGCACTTGTTGTGGTCGGGACCCTTTTCGTCAAGCATCTCGTAAACGGGCGTTGTGTTTAGTCTTTGCTGGGCGTATTGCTGGAGCACGGACTTGAAGTTGCCGTGAGCCTGTGCGGCGTCGGCCTGTTGTATCAGCGGGCCGAAGCTCTCGAGAATGAATTGCTCGGCCTTTTCGAGCCCGCCGTCGAGGTAAATGGCCGCTATGAGTGCTTCGAGAAGTCCGGCGGCGAGCGAGCCGGACACGGAGGGGCTTGCCGTCATTCCTTTTCCTACCACAAGTTGTTTATGCAGGCCGAGACCTCGTGCGACGCGGGCGCAGGTCCTTCGCGAGACAAGCATACTCTTCATCTTGGTCAGGTCGCCTTCGAGGTAATTGGGCGAGCGGTCGAAGAGCGTGCTGCAGATTGCCAGAGCCAGAACGGAATCGCCGAGAAACTCGAGACGTTCGTTGCTGAGCGTGCGGTTACCGACGGCCGACGAGTGGGTGAAGGCCTTTTGCAGCAGTGTAGCGTCAGAGAATTTGTATCCGATAATCTGCTCAATCTTGCGGACGGTTTCCTGTTCCATTTAATCGTTCCCGGGGTCAATCGGCCCGTGAGCAGATTGCGAACAGCGCCCCCGAGGGCGATATTCGTAAGCTGCTCAACGATAATCAATAGAATATATGATACACGATAGCCGGCCAGTTTGTCAAGCGCCGTCTTTTCTCGTGATGACTCATTTTTAAGGCGCTTTCGCGCATAAGGCTGCTATCCGGAACAAGCTTGACATCGTTGACCACGCCGACTTCGCATCAACCAACTTTCCAGAAGACGCTCAATAATCATTTATCGACCCCTGTCCTGCCCTGAGCACACCTGTCTTGAGCGTTGTCGAAAGAGTCGAACCGCCGACCTCTTTCATACATTTGTTTCAAACGCGCGTTTGAGCCAAACGCGCATATAGCGCAGACCCAAAATCGCAATTTCCCAAATTTTCTTTAACCCCTTCCTCACAACGACTTACATACCTCGCACTTCCCGAAAATAGCCGAAAAATCGGACCAAACGCGCAAGTTCGTGCCTTATACGGAGAGGTGCTTCTTTGATGAGGCACGAACCCTGAGCAAGTCCCGAAGGGACGAGTCGAAGGGTAGCCCCCCGCCGAGCGCAGCCCCCGTGGGGATTCGTGCCTTATACCCAGAGGTGCTTCTTTGATGAGGCACGAACCCTGAGCGAGGCCTGCGGTGCCTGTACTGAGCTTGTCGAAGTGAGCACTGTCGAACCGTCGAAGGGTCTCAATTTTGAATTTCGATATGTCATTTTGATTTTTGCATTCTTGTCCGCCGAAGTTTGCTGGCACGAAGG